>NZ_KB908290.1 GCF_000382405.1 Mycobacterium sp. 141 | reverse complement strand
ACTCTGGCGCCGGTGATGTCCGTGACCGGGGTCGGTTCGGCGGGCATGCCGTCGAAGTACGGAGGCTTGCGCACATAGGTCGACTTGGCGTCCCAGTCGAACGTCTTACCGGCCGGTGTCGGCAGGTTCTGCCAGCGTTCGTCGCCCTTGAACACGTCGGCGTAGTTCTTGGTGAACATCTCCTCGTTGATCGCCGAGGCAATGGTGTCGGAGATGTCTTTGGGGGAGGGCCAGATGTCTTTCAAATAGACGTCTCGACCTTCACTGTCGATGCCGAGCGGGTCGGTGGCGAAGTCGAAGTCCATGGTGCCGGCCAGCGCGTAGGCGATCACCAGCGGCGGGGAGGCCAGGTAGTTCATCTTGACGTCGGGAGAGATGCGGCCTTCGAAGTTGCGGTTGCCCGACAGCACGGCGGTGACGGTCAGGTCGTTGTCGTTGATGGCCTGGGAGATCTCGTCGGGCAGCGGGCCGCTGTTGCCGATGCATGTGGTGCAGCCGTAGCCCACCAGATAGAAGCCCAGCTTCTCCAGGTACGGCCACAACCGAGCCTTGTCGTAGTAGTCGCTGACGACCTGCGAACCCGGCGCCATCGAGGTCTTGACCCACGGCTTGGTGGCCAGGCCTTTTTCGACGGCTTTTTTGGCGAGCAGCGCCGCGCCGAGCATGACCGACGGGTTGGAGGTGTTGGTGCACGACGTGATCGCGGCGATCGCCACTGCGCCGTGGTCGAGCACGAATTCGCCCCGCTCCTCGGAGCGGACCTTAACCGGCTTGCTGGGTCGGCCCTCCGAGCCATTGGCGGCGGATTGGACGTCGAGGGCGCCGTCGTCGGCGAAGGACAACGAGACCGGGTCGCTGGCCGGGAAGGACTCCTCGACAGCCTCGTCGAGCTTGGTCTCCGGAGCGGGGTGGTGTTCTTCGACGTAGTTGTGGATGTCTTTGCGGAAGGCGTTTTTGGCGTCGGAGAGTTCGATGCGGTCTTGGGGGCGTTTGGGTCCGGCGATC
>NZ_KB908289.1 GCF_000382405.1 Mycobacterium sp. 141 | reverse complement strand
ACTCTGGCGCCGGTGATGTCCGTGACCGGGGTCGGTTCGGCGGGCATGCCGTCGAAGTACGGAGGCTTGCGCACATAGGTCGACTTGGCGTCCCACTCGAAGGTGTTGCCGTCGGGGGTGGGCAGCGAACGCCAGCGGTCGTCGCCGGTGAAGACGTCGGCGTAGGCGTCGGTGAACATGTCCCGGTTGATCGAGGAGGTGATGGTCTCCTCGATCTCGGTTGCGGTGGGCCAAATGTCTTTGAGGAAGACGTCGTTGCCGTCCTGATCCTGGCCGAGCGGGTCGGTGGTGAAGTCGAAGTCCATGGTGCCCGCGATGCCGTAGGCGATCACCAGCGGCGGGGAGGCCAGATAGTTCATCTTGACGTCGGGAGAGATGCGGCCCTCGAAGTTGCGGTTCCCCGACAGCACGGCGGTCACCGACAGGTCGTTGTCGTTGATGGCTGCCGAGACTTCCTCGGGCAGCGGTCCGGTGTTGCCGATGCATGTGGTGCAGCCGTAGCCGCCCAGGTAGTAGCCCAGTTTTTCCAGGTAGGGCCATAGGCCGGCTTTGTTGTAGTAGTCAGTGACGACCTGTGAGCCGGGAGCCATGTTGGTTTTGACCCAGGGTTTGGTGCTCAGGCCTTTTTCGACGGCTTTTTTGGCGAGCAGCGCCGCGCCGAGCATGACCGACGGGTTGGAGGTGTTGGTGCAGGAGGTGATGCCCGCGACGGCGACGGCGCCGTGGTCGAGCACGAATTCGCCCCGCTCGGTAGAGGTGACAGTGATGGGTTTGGAGGGGCGGCCGGTGGAGCCGTTGGCTGCCGACGGGCGAACGTCCACCGCACCGTCGTCGGCGAAGGACAGGGCGGCCGGATCTGAGGCGGGGAAGGACTCTTCGACGGCCTCGTCGAGATGGGTGTGTTCGACGGGGAGGTGTTCTTCGACGTAGTTGTGGATGTCTTTGCGGAAGGCGTTTTTGGCGTCGGAGAGTTCGATGCGGTCTTGGGGGCGTTTGGGTCCGGCGATC
>NZ_KB908288.1 GCF_000382405.1 Mycobacterium sp. 141 | reverse complement strand
GGGCTGTAGCCGATGGTGTTGCGCCACAATGTGAGCCACTGCTGTGCCCACGGCCAGTGCGTTGGTAGGTGCAAGATGGGCCTGCGTTGGGGTCGGGCCAGGCGGGCCGCGATGGTGATGATGCGTCGGCGCAGGGTGGCCCCGCGGGCCACTGCGTGAGCACCTCCGGCTAGGACGCCGGCGGCGCGCAGCAGGTTGTGGCCGATCGCGGCGCACAGGATCCACGCCGAGTTCGCGCCGAAGCGTCCCGAGGGCATGTGCGCCAGCGGTCCGTCGATGAGGTCGGCGAACACGGTCTCGATGATGGCGTGGCGGCGGTGGGTGATGTCGGCAACCTCGACCGGTTCGTCGGTGTTGGTGAAGAACGGGTGATACCGCCACACCGGGAACAGCGCGTCGGGGTAGCGGGCATCTTTGACGCGGCGCACGATCAACCGCGCGGTGACCGGGCTGTCGGTGCAACTGAAAGCGGTGTAGGAGGTTTCGGCGACTTCGGCATCGGAGATCCAGGCCCCGGTGTCGGGGTCGCGGACCGCGCCGGGGTAGTTGACCGGGCTCCAGGCGTCGTCGCTGATCGTGTCGATGGCCGCGACGACGGTGGCCGATTTGGTCAGCACCACCGAGAACTGTGCCCCGGCGCGACGGCAGGCAGCCACCACGGTGCTGTTGCCATAGGCCGAGTCGCCGCGCACCAGGATCGTCCCGGTGGCCCCGGCAGCACGGGCAGCGGCTACCGCTTGGGCGATCATCCGAGCCGCACCCTTGCCGGAGTTGGTTTTACCGGCCCGCAACCGTACCCCGGCGATCACTGGCGCACCGGCGGCGGTGCTGATCGTGGTGACCAACGGCGAGAGACCTTTGCGCAGAATCTGTTTCCCGGCGATCTTGGTGTGCCCGTAGGAGGCACCTTGTTTGGTGTGACCGTAGACCGGGCGCAGCAGCGAGTCGATATCGACGAACGCCCGCCGATCGGCACCGGGCAAGAGGTCGACCCGCTGGCACAGCCCGGCCAGATGCTCTCGCAAGACGGATTCCAGTTGCCGAGCATGTCCGAAGGTGAACTCCCGCAACAAGGTTCCCACTGTCGACGGTGCGTACACGCCGCCGAAGAGCGTTTTCATTCCACCAGAGCGCACGATGTCGAGGTCATCGATGCTGTCGGCGCCGGCGCACATCCCGGCGATCACCGTGGTCAGCTTCGGTGACGGATTGGCCGACCCGGACCTGACCCGCGGTGCCGCGATATGCACCTTGTCAGCCAACAGTTTCGGCAGTCCCGTCTGAGCAGCCAACGTCATCACCGGAACCAGCCCCGCGCACGACACCAGACGCTCATCATCGAAGACTGCCGAGGACGCAGTGAACCTGTGGGACACTTTCACCGGAAGTGCCTTTCTGAACTGGTCTGATTGATGCGTAGAGAACACCAATCCTCCCAGCTCAAGAGGCACTTTCCTCATTCCGACACCCCACGACCAGCCAGTTCATCAGTGGATCGAGG
>NZ_KB908287.1 GCF_000382405.1 Mycobacterium sp. 141 | reverse complement strand
TCGAACAACGCCTCAACGAAGCACTCCACAAAGCCACCACCCAAGCCTCAGCCGCCATCACCGCCGACCGCGAACGACTCGACCAAACCGTCGCCACCCTCACCCAACACGAATAACACCACCTGATCCGAGACTCCCACCGGGGCGATACACCGTTATCAGCTGGTATTGCAACAGTCAGAGGGGAATGCCATGACAAGCGAACAGTCATTCGTCAAAGTGACGCCAGAGACCCTGGACGCGAAAGCCACCGCGCTGGAGGCGGACCTCCCGACCGTGCCGGAGATGCCCAGCCTTGGGGACACACCGTGCGAACTCCAGCTGGCGCGGAAAGCCCTAGCCATCATTGCCGCTTCGCTGGAGAACCTGAGAACTGCGGTTGCCGCCGGAAACGCCGAGGCGAAGCGACTTGCCACGTGTCTTCATGCCACAGCTGATGTCTATCGGATCGTTGACGAGACCAAGGCTCGATCGCTCGACGGTGGCGTTCCGACGGGTGTCGAATCGATCCAGCCGCGGCCCCAATTCGATGCCGACTCGGTTGCGGTGACCTATGCCGGCGACGGCCTGCCGGCACCGGCCCCCGATGACGATCCCGACTGGGAACCCGCCGCCAAGGCCATCAACACCTCCGACGGTGGCCGAAGCCTGCTCGACTTGAAAGAACAGATTCAGAAGCTGCAGACCGCAATCGGCGAGCGCGCCCAGTTGTACAACCTGGACAACACCCACTGGGAAGGCGCTTCGGCCGAGGCAGCCGAGATAGCTTTTCGCAAACATCAGTCGTGGCTGCTCGATACGCTGGCGCCGGCATGCGGCAAAGTAAACGATCAGATACAGAAGCTTGTCGACACGCATTACTCGGAACAGCCCAACCACCCGACCGAGATGGACATCGCATCCGTCGAGAACGAACAAGACGGTGACTCCTGGAGTCGGCTCTACCAGATGAAACAGGAGCAATCCACCCAAACACTAACTCGGTACGCCAACGGGCTCGACATCTCCCCGATTCGACCAGAAGGACCCCCACAAGGCGGCTACTCAACACCTCCGGTAAAACCGGATGATGTTCCTCGCGGCAAACCGGGCGGGCAGACCGAGAAGCCCGGGGGCAGCGCGGACCATAAGACCGGCGGCGCGGGTGGCAGGAATTCGAGTCCGTCCAATGAATCCAGCTCTGCCCGAGATACTGCGTCAACCATGGCAGCGCAGCAGCCGCAGTCGGCTGGTCCGTCCGGGGCCGGCTCGCCATCGGGTGCAGGCGGGTCGCCCGCCGGCGGTGGTTCACCTGCGGGCGCTGGCGGATCTCCTGCTGGTGGGATGCCGGGTGGGCTGGGAGACGCTAAACCCTCGTTGCCGAAAGTTAAAGAGCCCGAACTGAAACCGGCCGGTCTCGGCGATGGCGGTGCTGGTGGAGGCGGAGGCGGCGTGCCGTCGGCACCGCTGGGAACAGCTCCGAGTGGCGTCGACGCCGCAGCAGCATCCGCCCGTGGTCCGGTGCCTGTTGGCACTCCGCCCGTGGGTGCCGCTGGTGGTGGTATGGGCGGCGGTGGCATGGGTGGCATGGGCCATGGCGGCAGCCAACAAGGCAAGGAGAAACGCCGCGACCCCAACCTGTCCCCCGACGAAGACCTCTACACAGAAGACCGCGCCTACACCGAACCAGTCATCGGACGCCAAAACCCGCAACGACGTCGCAAAGAAGACGGAAAGGAGTCCTCGTGACCGACGGCATGCACCCCGAAGTCGCCGCAGTCCTACAAAAAGCACAACAACTG
>NZ_KB908286.1 GCF_000382405.1 Mycobacterium sp. 141 | reverse complement strand
CGGCCGGTGGTGTGCTGCTGCGTCCGTTCGCCCGCCTGATCGCCTCCACCGGTGACAGCGTCACCACTTACGGCGACCCCTGGAACATGAACTGATTTCACGTTTACTCTGACCTAGGTCGGCGTGCCACGCTCCTCCCCTAGCTGGGGCATGGCACGCCGGCCTTTCTCATCTGGCGACGTTGTCGTGCGCGTTGTCCGCTCGGATCGGCCACAGTCGCAGTGGCTGAGCAGCTTGGCTGCCTCCTGGTAGGAGAGCTCGACCCGCTCGCAGTGCGACATCCGTTTCCAGGTCGGGGTGCCGCACAGCGACACTCCCTCCGGAGGCAGCTAGAAGAAGTCCGGATCCTGCGGGGTATCCCGGGCGATGTCGATCGCCGAGTTGTAGGACCGTCGCATCGAGCCGCCGATTAGTCGGTCGGCCGCCTCCTGCCGCTGAGCTTCACACCCCCGGTGGTTCAGACATCGCGGTCAGGGTTTGGAAGGTTAGGCAGCCTTCGCCCTTCTGTCTACGAATGGAATCGACTCCGTGAAGTGAAGGCCCGAGAACTACGCCCGCACGTTCCTACTGCCGGTGCTGCGCTCCATGCGACCGGAACTGGTCGACGCCGGCCCGGTACGGAGCCCCTAACTTTCCGAGGTCAGCACACGCACCTGCTGAGTCGGTTAATTTTTGTTAAAGTGTTGTGCCACAATCGATCGCGAAAGTAAGTGGTACGCGGAGATTGTCAACGGCAACCGAAAACTGATCAGCTGTCGGCAAGCCAAAATTGACCAGCTTGGGGTTCATTGGTCGTCGGCCGTGACGGTGGGGACTCGGCCGAGGTCTCGGTCTTTGATGCGGTAGCAGCCTCCTTTGAGGGCGGTGACTTCGGCGTCGTGTACCAGGCGGTCGATCATAGCTGCGGCGACGACGTCGTCGCCGCACACTGAGAATGTCAACCTGTTTGAGGACCATCGGGACGGTGTGATCGGTGCCCATGTGCGGCAGGACGGGGCGGAGACGACCGCGGAGGTGGCGCCGGTCGCGCGCAGCATCCGCCACCAGCCGCGCTCCCGAGCCAGATACGCCTCAACGGCCGGCGGCAGGGCAGGCGGGGCGTCGAGATCGTCGGGGTCTATATCTGATCGGACGCAGCGGAGGCCGGGGCGGTTCCGATGTTGGCGCGATCACCTGCGTTGATCGGCACGGCCGCGCCCGTGCGTCTCAGAACAACCGACACAAGGTCGGCGAGCCAACTAACTGACACATAAGATAGCTTTGCTGGAAACGGCGAAGTGGTGCCTTCGACAAGGGGGCGACCGACGCGTGTTGTCATGGCGCCCGAGGTCGACAAGATAGCTACGCGATGGGTGCCACGGGGAAGGGATGTCGGGTGCGAGTCCGAGCACAGACGCGTGGGAGCCGTTCGGGCATGCAGATTGTCAACGAATGGTGGCGTGAACCGGTGGACTACGCCGGATACGTCCGATACTTTGCCGACCGTGGCCTGGCCAGAGCGCTACAATTGACCATCAGCGGCATCGTCGGATGCGTCTCGATTTTTGCCATGATCCTGCTGCTGCCCGTGGCCGCCGCCTCACCGGCCTCGATGACCATCGTGTTCCTGTTCGCTGGGGGCGGTCTGTTCTGGTCGGTGATGTGGTGGGCCCGTCCGTGGCCGACTCATTGGCAATCACGCGCCTTCATCGCGTCGGCCGATCTCGGGATCGCAGCGGTCGCGCTGATGAGTTCGAATTGGATCCTCGGACTGTTCGCCTACCACTGTTTCGCTTTGGTGTCGGTGTACCTGATGTTCCTCGACGGACCCAAAGCACTTGCCGCACACAACGCGGTTGTGCTGACCGCCCTCCTCATCTTCATCGTTCTCAACATCGGAGAGGGCAGAATCGCCGACCGGACCTCTGCGGGCATCATCTTCGCCGCAGCGATTCCCATCGCCGCAGTGACAGTGGTGCTGATGGTCGGCATCCAATTGCTCCGCAACGACGCCAACAAGTCGACCACCGATCCCATGACCGGTCTATTGAACCGTCGTGGGCTGTATCTGCACTTTCGAGGACTACTGACCCGCAACGAAACACCCGGGCACCTCGTGACGGTCATCGTCGCCGACCTCGATCAGTTCAAAAGCATCAACGACAAGTTCGGCCATGCCGAAGGAGACAACGTCCTCGTCCGCACTGCTCAACGGATCAGAACTGCTGTCAGCAGTGACGCACTGGTGGCCCGCGCAGGTGGCGAGGAATTCGTCGTCGTCGACCTCACCGCGGCCAACCAAGACAACCACATCGCAGAGGCGATCAGACGTGCGCTCAGCGACGCTGGTGACGTTCCAGCGGTCACCGCCAGTCTGGGCGTACACACCCGCGAGTGGGCTCATCTCACCAGCTCGGGCACCGACATGTCGCGGTTGCTCGACGAGGCGATCAGGAATGCCGATCAGGCGATGTTCCGCGCAAAGCGCGCCGGCGGCAACACCATCCGCACCGCCTGACAAGTACGTGCCCGATGTTGGTGTGAATCGGCGAAGGCGCGTTCCGCAGCACTCCAGTTTGCGGCGGCCCGTCGCGACGCCGATTCAAGCTCTTTTGTCCAGCTCACGCAGAAGCACTCGCGCCCCACGAACATCTGCGGCGAGTGACTCCGGAGATCAGTGGTCACAGTGGTGCGCGACGGTCAGGGCGTCGAGGCCGCAAAACAGCGGCTCTCCCATGCCCAGCTGTTGACCACCGAACAGCACTAAGCCTCGATCCACTGATGAACTGGCTGGTCGTGGGGTGTCGGAATGAGGAAAGTGCCTCTTGAGCTGGGAGGATTGGTGTTCTCTACGCATCAATCA
>NZ_KB908285.1 GCF_000382405.1 Mycobacterium sp. 141 | reverse complement strand
AGCTGCTCTGCATTGACTTTGGCCGTGGTATTCGTGATCTCGTCCACGACAAGGGACAGATTGTTCGCGATACTGTCCCGGTTTACTTCCGAGGCAGATCCGCTCCCGACGGCCGTGCTTGCCGTCTGACTCATAGTGCCCCTTTCATTCTGCGATCAGGCCCGTAGCGGCCGAACAGATGCTTTCTGGTCGTCCTCCATGATTCCGAAGCAAGCGGGTGGGGGTAACACTGTTTTCTGACGGTTCTCACTACACTTTAGGATTGGTCGGAAGCCCCCACTCGGATGGACCGGCCGGAGCTGGGTGCAGCTACCGGCTGTGGCTGAGCACGTTAAACCGGCATCGACCACGTCGTCGCCGTCAAGGGTGCTACCAGCGCCAACACCGGAAATCGCGGATATATCCAGCCCATGTCCAGCGGCCAGGTTGGCTAGGATCGACTCACCCCGTAGTCAATGTTCCGGAGCGCAGACTTTTGGCCACGCCGACCCCCTTCCAATCGCAGATTTATCGGTCCCTGCCGGAAATCGAGCGGGCCGACGCGATTGTCGACAGAATCTCCAAGGCGATTGCCCTCGGGCTGCTCAAAGTAGGTGAACGCTTGCCCCCAGAGGCCGCACTCTCGGAGATGTTCGGGGTCGGCGGCGCGACCCTTCGCGAAGCCTTGTCGGAACTCCGGGAGCGAGGAGTCGTCGAGACTCGCAGAGGCCGGAGCGGGGGAACCTTTGTCGTCAATCAGCCCGAGCCTCAGACCGACATCATGCAGGATTGGTTTCTTTCGACGTCTATTTCGGAAATCCGCGACATCGGAGACGAGCATTCCGCCATAGCCGCCGCGACCATCCGCCTGGCATGTGAGCGCGCGGAAGCACACGACTTCGACCGTCTTCAGGAACTTGCCCGGGCCTTGGTTCTGGCCGAAACCCCTGAAACCCGCGCATCTGCTGACAGCCGCTTCCACATCGAGTTGGCGGTGTCCGCGCAATCACCGAGGCTTGCCAATGCCGAAATCCGCCTTCAGGAAGAAACAGTTCGACAGCTGTGGGCCCCCTTCACCGTGACGGAGGGATATGACCCTGAACGGGCAACCGCCGAGCATTTGGAACTGGTCCGGGCGGTGGCTCAGGACCAGCCCGAGAGGGCCCAGAAACTGGCCCTGGAACACATCAGGCGAAACATCTTCCACCTGATTGATACGAAACTCGTCCTCGGCTATGCCCAGTCGAGATCGAGAACCCCCCCAGCCTCACCCGATATCGGTTCCTCCTCTGAGGCCACGGCGCGTTCGACGACGAGCTCGTCCCCTCAGGCATCGGCATCGTCCACTAGGCCAACAATCCAGGAGGGCCAATGAACTCCACCACCGAAGTCGCGCATGCTGCCGATGCCCTCACTTCGTGGATCAGCGGTGTTTCCACCGAGATCAAGAACTTGGCCACAGACGTTGCCGCGTTGCTTGACCGAAATCTCGCGGGCAAGTCCAAGGTCAGCCGGGCGGCGCTGACCGGATTGGACGAACTCTCACAGAAGTTCCTGACGAAGAACACCTTCGCTGTCGGCGCCGGAACCTTCTTCGCCGCGGCCTCCGTCGAGGAGGGCGGCCACGCTTTCGAATGGTGGTTCCGCAAGGCATCCGGTGCCCTTGCAAGACTGGATTTTGACATGACTCCAGGCAGCGCCCGGTACTACGACTACGAAAAGCTGCCGTTCTTCTCGACCGCCGCTGCCACAGGGGAGCAGACTGTCTGGGGCCCGTACATCGACTACTCGGGCTTCGAGGAGTACATCGTTACGTTCATGGCGCCGTTCTCGGTCCATGGACACTTTACGGGCGTGGCAGGGTGCGACATCCGGCTCACGGACCTGGAACCGATCATCATGCCGAATCTGCTTCTGATCCCGGGCGATGCCGCCCTCGTCAACGCCAGCAATCGCGTCATCCTCGGCAACTCCGGGATGTACCTGGTGGGTGAGCGAATCAAATCCGGATCGCCGGACCAGCATCGAGTAACTCTCGACGTTCCGCACCTGGGGCTGTCACTGATTTACAGCACCAACCGTCAGACCCCCTGAACGCGGAAGGCGCAGAGGCGGTCCCCAACGGGCTCGGATCAGCTCAGCCGAACAGGAATGCGGCTTCGTCGTAGCGCTTTTGTGAAACGGCCTTGAGGTTGCCAAGAGCTTCTTCGAAGCTCACCTGCTCGATCTCCGTGCCTTTCAGCGCGACCATGGTGCCCCAGACGCCGTCGACCACAGAGTCGATGGCCGCCATACCCAGCCGGGTGGCCAGAACCCGGTCGAAGGCGGTGGGCACGCCGCCGCGCTGAATGTGGCCCAGGATGGTGGCGCGGGTTTCGATGCCGGTGCGGCTTTCGATCTCCGGGGCCAGCTGGTCTGCGATCCCACCGAGCCGGGGACGGCCGAAGGCGTCCAGCCCACGCTCGGAGTGCGGGGATTCCATGTGCTCCGGAACAAACCCCTCGGCCACCACTACCAGCGGTGCCCGCCCGCGGGAGTGGGCTCCCTTCACCCACTGGGTGATTTGATCGATGCTGATCTTCTGTTCTGGTATGAGGATGGCGTGGGCGCCGGCCGCCATGCCGGCGTGCAGCGCGATCCAGCCTGCGTGACGGCCCATCACCTCGGCGATGATGCATCGGTGGTGCGATTCGCCGGTGGTGCGCAGCCGGTCGATTGCTTCCGTGGCGATCTGCACTGCGGTGTCGAAACCGAAGGTGTAATCGGTGGCATCAAGGTCGTTGTCCACGGTCTTCGGGACACCGACGATCTTCAGGCCCGCGTCGGTCAAGCGCTTGGCGGCAGTCAAGGTTCCCTCACCGCCGATGGCGATGATCGCGTCGATGCCCAGCCGGTCCATATGCGCTTTGATGACCTCAGGGCCGCCGCCGTTTTCGAACGGGTTGGTGCGCGAGGTGCCAAGAATGGTGCCGCCTTGTTTGGCGATACCGCGGACCATCGTGCGCGGGATATCGATGATGTCGCCCTCGACCACGCCGCGCCAGCCGTCAAGAAATCCAACGAACTCGAGACCGTAGACGGCAATGCCTTTAATCACGGCGGCGCGGATGACCGCGTTCAATCCGGGGCAGTCGCCACCGCTGGTGAGGATTCCGATTTTCATGTTCGTCTCAGATCGTAGGAGAGGGTTTACAGGAGCGCGTCACGCCCCACGATCATCACGCCAGCGGCGGGCAAAATCTGTCTAACGTCAAGGGAGGCCGTGCGATAACGAGTGATGGCATCTTTGCGCCAGTAGCGAGGTTCGGTCGCGTCGTCTGCCCCTCATGGGGAACGTGGAGGCGCCGGTCCCCCCGCGGCGGTCCCAGTCGAGCTTGTCAGGCCGGGGGCGTGCCCTCCGGCCTGACAAGCAACTGACTTAGGCCGCGTAGACCACGAAGAACTTGCGGATCCGCTCCTGGATCTCCCAGGTTCCCTTCCACCCGATGGGGAAGAAGGCAGCAGACCCAGCCTCGAGGGTGACGGGCTCGCCGCCATCCTGAGTGACGATCATGCGCCCTTCGAGGACGTGGATGATTTCACCCCGCTCGACAAACTCCCAGCGGGACAGACCCGGCTGGGCCTCCCAGACGCCGGAACGGATGCCGTGATCCTCGTCGATGAACGGGACAGAAGAACGGACTCCGATCGGGTCGCCCAGCACCTCAGCGGAGGGCTGGCCGAGCAGGGTCTCTTCGAGCTTCTCCTCGAAGCGGTCGACGGGCCGGAACGTTTCGGTCATTGAATCTACCTTTCTGTTTTCTATTTTCTGTATCCAGGCATGGATACCCGTGGCGATCCCAATCGCGCACCGACAGGCCCCGGGGTTGTCCCCCTGGGCCTGACAGTGCTCTGGGTTAGGCCGCGAAGATCACGAAGAACTTGCGGATCCGCTCCTGGATCTCCCAGGTTCCCTTCCACCCGATGGGGAAGAAGGCAGCAGATCCAGCTTCCACGGTAACGGGCTCGCCGCCATCCTCGGTAACGACCATGCGGCCTTCGAGGACGTGGATCGATTCGCCCCGGTCCAAGAACTCCCAGCGTGAGAGACCAGGGTTGGCCTCCCAGACGCCGGAGAGAATGCGAGCGTCGTCGCTCTTGAAGGGAATGGCGATTCGTGTCGGGATCTCGTCACCAATCACCTCGGCCAAAGGCGGAGCCAGCAGGGCTTCGTCGAGTTTCCCCTCGAAGAGTTCTGCGGGCCGGAAGGTTTCGGTCATTGGGTTCAGCTTTCTGCTGTCTGTGGGGAACTGAGGTGTGTGTGGGTTGGTCAGGGTTGGGTCATTCGAGGTTGGCGTGGCGCGTCCAGAGTTCCTCGGCCTCGATATCGGTGTGGTCCCACAGCGACTGGAACACGGCCTCGG
>NZ_KB908284.1 GCF_000382405.1 Mycobacterium sp. 141 | reverse complement strand
TTTTGGTGTCTGTTGTTTGTGATCGGATTTTTCTGAATGGCCTTTTTTGGGTTTTGTTTGGAGAGTTTGATCCTGGCTCAGGACGAACGCTGGCGGCGTGCTTAACACATGCAAGTCGAACGGAAAGGCCCTTCGGGGTGCTCGAGTGGCGAACGGGTGAGTAACACGTGGGTGATCTGCCCTGCACTTTGGGATAAGCCTGGGAAACTGGGTCTAATACCGAATAGGACTCCGGACTGCATGGTCTGGGGTGGAAAGCTTTTGCGGTGTGGGATGGGCCCGCGGCCTATCAGCTTGTTGGTGGGGTGATGGCCTACCAAGGCGACGACGGGTAGCCGGCCTGAGAGGGTGACCGGCCACACTGGGACTGAGATACGGCCCAGACTCCTACGGGAGGCAGCAGTGGGGAATATTGCACAATGGGCGCAAGCCTGATGCAGCGACGCCGCGTGGGGGATGACGGCCTTCGGGTTGTAAACCTCTTTCAGCACAGACGAAGCGTAAGTGACGGTATGTGCAGAAGAAGCACCGGCCAACTACGTGCCAGCAGCCGCGGTAATACGTAGGGTGCGAGCGTTGTCCGGAATTACTGGGCGTAAAGAGCTCGTAGGTGGTTTGTCGCGTTGTTCGTGAAAACTCACAGCTTAACTGTGGGCGTGCGGGCGATACGGGCAGACTGGAGTACTGCAGGGGAGACTGGAATTCCTGGTGTAGCGGTGGAATGCGCAGATATCAGGAGGAACACCGGTGGCGAAGGCGGGTCTCTGGGCAGTAACTGACGCTGAGGAGCGAAAGCGTGGGGAGCGAACAGGATTAGATACCCTGGTAGTCCACGCCGTAAACGGTGGGTACTAGGTGTGGGTTTCCTTCCTTGGGATCCGTGCCGTAGCTAACGCATTAAGTACCCCGCCTGGGGAGTACGGCCGCAAGGCTAAAACTCAAAGGAATTGACGGGGGCCCGCACAAGCGGCGGAGCATGTGGATTAATTCGATGCAACGCGAAGAACCTTACCTGGGTTTGACATGCACAGGACGACTGCAGAGATGTGGTTTCCCTTGTGGCCTGTGTGCAGGTGGTGCATGGCTGTCGTCAGCTCGTGTCGTGAGATGTTGGGTTAAGTCCCGCAACGAGCGCAACCCTTGTCCTATGTTGCCAGCGGGTGATGCCGGGGACTCGTAGGAGACTGCCGGGGTCAACTCGGAGGAAGGTGGGGATGACGTCAAGTCATCATGCCCCTTATGTCCAGGGCTTCACACATGCTACAATGGCCGGTACAAAGGGCTGCGATGCCGTGAGGTGGAGCGAATCCTTTCAAAGCCGGTCTCAGTTCGGATCGGGGTCTGCAACTCGACCCCGTGAAGTCGGAGTCGCTAGTAATCGCAGATCAGCAACGCTGCGGTGAATACGTTCCCGGGCCTTGTACACACCGCCCGTCACGTCATGAAAGTCGGTAACACCCGAAGCCGGTGGCCTAACCCTTGTGGAGGGAGCCGTCGAAGGTGGGATCGGCGATTGGGACGAAGTCGTAACAAGGTAGCCGTACCGGAAGGTGCGGCTGGATCACCTCCTTTCTAAGGAGCACCACGAGAGACGCTCTCCGTTGGGGAGGGTGTGAGCCGTGAGGAACCTGTCGGGTTGTAGTGACCGGGGTTTGGTGCAACAACAAACGTTGAGCCGGCGTGGGATTCGTCGGTGAGGAAGCTGCCAGACACGCTATTGGGCTTTGAGACAACAGGCCCGTGTTTCCCTGGCCCCTGTGTGGGGTGGGAGGTCGTGTTGTTGCCCTGCTTTGGTGGTGGGGTGTGGTGTTTGATTTGTGGATAGTGGTTGCGAGCATCTAGCACGCGGATATGTGAGGCTGTCACTGCCTGTAGGGGTGGTGTGGGTCTTGTGTGTTTGTGTGTTGATGTGCAATTTCTTTTGAAACTCATTTTTGGTTTTTGTGTTGTAAGTGTTTAAGGGCGCATGGTGGATGCCTTGGCACTGGGAGCCGATGAAGGACGTGGGAGGCTGCGATATGCCTCGGGGAGCTGTCAACCGAGCGTGGATCCGAGGATGTCCGAATGGGGAAACCCGGCACGAGTGATGTCGTGTCACCCGGCACTGAATACATAGGTGTCGGGGGGGAACGCGGGGAAGTGAAACATCTCAGTACCCGTAGGAAGAGAAAACAATTGTGATTCCGTGAGTAGTGGCGAGCGAAAGCGGAGGATGGCTAAACCGTATGCATGTGATACCGGGTAGGGGTTGTGTGTGCGGGGTTGTGGGACCTATCTTCTCAGTTCTATCCGACTGGGGGGCAGTGAGAAAATGTTGTGGTTAGCGGAAGTGGCTTGGGATGGCCTGCCGTAGACGGTGAGAGCCCGGTACGTGAAAACCCGACGTCTGTCTTGATGGTGTTCCCGAGTAGCAGCGGGCTCGTGGAATCTGCTGTGAATCTGCCGGGACCACCCGGTAAGCCTGAATACTTCCCAGTGACCGATAGCGGATGAGTACCGTGAGGGAATGGTGAAAAGTACCCCGGGAGGGGAGTGAAAGAGTACCTGAAACCGTGCGCTTACAATCCGTCAGAGCCCTCACTTTGTGTGGGGTGATGGCGTGCCTTTTGAAGAATGAGCCTGCGAGTCAGGGACATGTCGCGAGGTTAACCCGGGTGGGGTAGCCGCAGCGAAAGCGAGTCTGAATAGGGCGTATCCAATCCGTAGGGGTTGGTGTAGTGGTGTGTTCTGGACCCGAAGCGGAGTGATCTACCCATGGCCAGGGTGAAGCGCGGGTAAGACCGTGTGGAGGCCCGAACCCACTTAGGTTGAAGACTGAGGGGATGAGTTGTGGGTAGGGGTGAAAGGCCAATCAAACTCCGTGATAGCTGGTTCTCCCCGAAATGCATTTAGGTGCAGCGTCACATGTTTCTTGTTGGAGGTAGAGCTACTGGATGGCCGATGGGCCCTACTAGGTTACTGACGTCAGCCAAACTCCGAATGCCGACAAGTCTAAGAGTGTGGCAGTGAGACGGCGGGGGATAAGCTCCGTGCGTCGAGAGGGAAACAGCCCAGATCGCCGGCTAAGGCCCCTAAGCGTGTGCTAAGTGGAAAAGGATGTGCAGTCGCGAAGACAACCAGGAGGTTGGCTTAGAAGCAGCCACCCTTGAAAGAGTGCGTAATAGCTCACTGGTCAAGTGATTGTGCGCCGATAATGTAGCGGGGCTCAAGCACACCGCCGAAGCCGCGGCAACGTATTTGTACGTTGGGTAGGGGAGCGTCCTGCATCCGGTGAAGCCGCCGAGTGATCGAGTGGTGGAGGGTGTGGGAGTGAGAATGCAGGCATGAGTAGCGAATAGGCAAGTGAGAACCTTGCCCGCCGAAAGACCAAGGGTTCCTGGGCCAGGCCAGTCCGCCCAGGGTGAGTCGGGACCTAAGGCGAGGCCGACAGGCGTAGTCGATGGACAACGGGTTGATATTCCCGTACCCGTGTGTGTGCGTCCCTGATGAATCAATCGTGCTAACCACCCAAATGGTGGTCCACTAATCCCTTCGGGGTGCGGGGATCGCTGGCTGCGTGGGACCCTGGTTGGTAGTAGTCAAGCGATGGGGTGACGCAGGAAGGTAGCCGTACCGGTCAGTGGTAATACCGGGGTAAGCCTGTAGGGAGGAACGTAGGTAAATCCGCGTTTCGCATATCCTGAGAGGTGATGCATAGCCGAGTGAGGCGAATTCGGTGATCCTATGCTGCCAAGAAAAGCCTCTAGCGAGGACATACACGGCCCGTACCCCAAACCAACACAGGTGGTCAGGTAGAGAATACTAAGGCGTACGAGTGAACTATGGTTAAGGAACTCGGCAAAATGCCCCCGTAACTTCGGGAGAAGGGGGACCCCCATATCGTGAGCCGGTTTGCCCGGGGTAGCGGGAGGGGGTGGCACAAACCAGTGAGAAGCGACTGTTTACTAAAAACACAGGTCCGTGCGAAGTCGCAAGACGATGTATACGGACTGACGCCTGCCCGGTGCTGGAAGGTTAAGAGGACCCGTTAACCCTTCGGGGTGAAGCGGAGAATTTAAGCCCCAGTAAACGGCGGTGGTAACTATAACCATCCTAAGGTAGCGAAATTCCTTGTCGGGTAAGTTCCGACCTGCACGAATGGCGTAACGACTTCTCAACTGTCTCAACCATAGACTCGGCGAAATTGCACTACGAGTAAAGATGCTCGTTACGCGCGGCAGGACGAAAAGACCCCGGGACCTTCACTACAACTTGGTATTGGTGCTCGATACGGTTTGTGTAGGATAGGTGGGAGACTGTGATATTCACACGCCAGTGTGGGTGGAGTCGTTGTTGAAATACCACTCTGATCGTATTGGGCCTCTAACCTCGGACCGTATATCCGGTTCAGGGACAGTGCCTGGTGGGTAGTTTAACTGGGGCGGTTGCCTCCTAAAATGTAACGGAGGCGCCCAAAGGTTCCCTCAACCTGGACGGCAATCAGGTGTTGAGTGTAAGTGCACAAGGGAGCTTGACTGCGAGACGGACATGTCGAGCAGGGACGAAAGTCGGGACTAGTGATCCGGCACCTCTGAGTGGAAGGGGTGTCGCTCAACGGATAAAAGGTACCCCGGGGATAACAGGCTGATCTTCCCCAAGAGTCCATATCGACGGGATGGTTTGGCACCTCGATGTCGGCTCGTCGCATCCTGGGGCTGGAGCAGGTCCCAAGGGTTGGGCTGTTCGCCCATTAAAGCGGCACGCGAGCTGGGTTTAGAACGTCGTGAGACAGTTCGGTCTCTATCCGCCGCGCGCGTCAGAAGCTTGAGGAAATCTGTCCCTAGTACGAGAGGACCGGGACGGACGAACCTCTGGTCTACCAGTTGTCCCACCAGGGGCACTGCTGGATAGCTACGTTCGGACAGGATAACCGCTGAAAGCATCTAAGCGGGAAACCCCCTCCAAGACCAGGCTTCTCACCCATTTCAGTGGGATAAGGCCCCCCGCAGACCACGGGATCGATAGACCAGACCTAGACACCCAGCAATGGGCGCAGGGAACTGGCACTAACCGGCCGAAAACTTACAACAACCCACAAACACCAACGTGTTCGGGTTTCGTAAGACACGCACAACCTTGCTTCGCAACCACACCACACACCCCCACGACCCCCGGGTCGCCACGGGTGCACACCACACCCCACCACCAAAACACACCCAAAGATTCACACCCAGAAACGGGTGAATAAAGTTACGGCGGTCCATAGCGGCAGGGAAACGCCCGGTCCCATCCCGAACCCGGAAGCTAAGCCTGCCAGCGCCGATGATACTACCCACACGGGTGGAAAAGTAGGACACCGCCGAACACACATTAAAGAATCGCCCCCCACGAAAGTGGGGGGCGATTCTCATATTCACAACAAACCAACAAAAGCCATTTTCGAATTCGACGATTATGTCGGCTTGGCGCCTGCCAGTATCCTTTGCGGGAGGGTAGCGCAGAAAGGCACACGTGGTCGGGGACAAACAAGGCGGCGGCGAGCGGCGACCGCGGCGTGTATCAGGCGGTCAAGGCCAGCGCCGGCAGAGCGCTCCACGCTCGTCCGGTCCGAACAGGGCGCGCGCGGCACAGCCGCAGACCTCAGAAGAACGCGGATCAGACGCCCCGTCGCTCTCCTCAGATATCGAGGCCAGACAGCTGGCGCCGGAGATCCGTCGTGAACTGGTGACCCTCGACAAAGCCACCGCCGATTACGTGGCGCGCCACCTCGTGGCGGCCGGCAATCTCCTGGATGAAGACCCGGAGGCTGCGCTCGCACACGCCCGCGCGGCCCGCAGCCGCGCGGGACGCCTTGCCGCAGTGCGGGAGGCCGTGGGGATCGCGGCCTATCACAACGGCGACTGGGCCCAGGCGCTGGCCGAGTTGCGCGCCGCCCGCCGGATGGGCAGCAAATCGGCGCTGTTGCCGATGATCGCCGATTGCGAGCGTGGTGTCGGGCGTCCGGAACGCGCCATTGAGCTGGCTCGCAGTGCTGAGGCCGCCGCGCTCACCGGAGACGACGCCGACGAACTGCGCATCGTGACCGCGGGAGCCCGCTCCGATCTGGGCCAGTTCGAACAGGCCCTCGCGATTCTCTCGACACCTCCACTGGATCCGACTAGAACCGGGCAGACCGCAGCGCGGCTGTTCTACGCGTATGCCGACACGCTGCTGGCGCTCGGGCGTTCGGAGGAAGCGCTGCAGTGGTTCCTCACTGCGGCGGCGGCCGATGTGGAGGGTGTCACCGATGCCGAGGACCGGATCACAGAACTGGCCTGACGCGACGATGTTGCGCAGCAAACCGACACCGCACGGCAGGTACTGCAGCGCTGGTCGTTGCTGTCGGCATCCATCGACTAGCGTGACAAGCGCTATGACTACCGATCCAGATCAGCTCCGCACGCAGGTCGCCGCCGTGCTGGCAGACCTGCCGGATACGGCCGAGGCGTACGGCGCCGAGGTGGGTATCGAGGATATAGAGGCCGTTGCGGCCCGGCTGGAAGAAGCCCATGAGCTGTTGGTGGACGCGCTCGAGTCGGTCGACAGAGGTGTGGCCGTCGGCGGTGCCGGATCCGGTAGGTGAGCGGTGGTGGCTCGTCGGGCTCGTGTTGACGCCGAGTTGGTGAGACGTGGGTTGGCCCGGTCCCGCCAGCAGGCCGCGGAGTTGATCGCCGCCGGCCGGGTACGTATCGACGGCATGCCCGCAGTGAAGCCGGCCACGGCCATCATGCTGGACGCCAATATCGTCGTCGCCCAAAGTGAGGAACGCAGCTGGGTGTCTCGCGGGGCCCACAAGCTGATCGGTGCCCTCGACACATTCGGGCTGGATGTTTCCGGGCGGCGGTGCCTGGATGCCGGCGCATCGACCGGGGGATTCACCGAGGTTTTGTTGGACCGAGGTGCCGTCGAGGTCGTCGCGGTGGACGTCGGGTACGGCCAGTTGGCCTGGTCCCTGCGCTCCGATGATCGGGTCCGGGTGATCGAGCGCACGAATGTCCGTGAGCTGACGGCCGACGCCATCGACGGCCCGGTGGATCTCGTCGTTGCCGACTTGTCGTTCATATCCCTGGCGACGGTCCTGCCCGCGCTCACCGCATGTGCCGGTCCGGGTGCCGATATCGTTCCGATGGTCAAGCCCCAGTTCGAAGTCGGTAAGGACCGGGTCGGGGCCGGCGGGGTGGTGTCCGACCCACAATTACGGGTCGAGGCGGTGTGTACGGTCGCCCGAAGGGCGGCGGAACTGCACTGGCATGCTGTCGGCGTGACGGCGAGCCCGCTGCCCGGACCATCGGGCAATGTCGAATACTTTCTGCGGCTGCGTGCTGATACGAACGAGTCGCTGCACGGTGAATCGCTCGAGCAGGCGGTACGCCGGGCGGTCGAGGAGGGCCCGCAATGACCTGTGAGCGCACGATACTGCTGGTGGTACACACCGGTCGGGACGAGGCCACCGAGGTGGGCCGCCGGGTCGAAAAAGTGCTGGGAGACAACGGTATCGGTTTGCGCGTGCTGTCGGCCGAGGCGGTTGACCGCGGACCCCTGCACCTGGCGCCCGACGACATGCGTGCGCTCGGCGTCGATATTCAGGTGGTCGACGCCGACGAATGTGCCGCCGAGAGCTGCGAACTGGTGCTGGTCCTGGGCGGCGACGGAACCTTCCTGCGTGCCGCCGAACTGGCGCGCATTGCGGAGATCCCGGTGCTGGGAGTGAACCTCGGCCGCATCGGATTCCTTGCCGAGGCCGAGGCCGAGGCCATCGACCACGTGCTCGACCGCGTCATCAGCCGGGATTACCGGATCGAGAACAGGATGACCCTCGACGTGACGGTGCGCGTCGGTGACAAAGTCATCAACCGGGGTTGGGCACTCAACGAGGCCAGCCTGGAAAAAGGTCCACGGCTCGGTGTGCTCGGAGTGGTTCTAGAGGTGGACGGTCGGCCGGTGTCGGCGTTCGGCTGCGACGGGGTGCTCGTATCCACGCCCACCGGGTCCACGGCCTACGCATTCTCTGCGGGCGGTCCGGTGCTGTGGCCGGACCTGGAGGCGATCCTGGTGGTACCCAACAATGCCCACGCGTTGTTCGACCGGCCGATGGTCACGAGCCCGGATGCTTCGATCGCCATCGAAGTTGAAGCGGGTGGTCACGACGCCCTGGTGTTCTGCGACGGCCGCCGGGAGATGGTGCTGCCTGCGGGCGGGCGGTTGGAAGTGACCCGCTGCAGGACACCGCTGAAGTGGGTGCGGCTAGACAGTGCCCCGTTCACCGACCGGCTCGTGCGCAAGTTCCGGCTGCCGGTTACGGGTTGGCGGGGGAAGTAGGCACGTGCTCGCAGAGATCCGAATCGAGTCACTCGGTGCGATCAGCGCGGCCACCGCGGAGTTCGACCGTGGACTGACCGTATTGACCGGTGAGACCGGCGCCGGCAAGACCATGGTGGTCACAGGCCTGCATCTGCTCGGTGGCGCCCGTGCGGACGCCACCCGGGTGCGGTCGGGTTCAGATCGGGCCGTCGTCGAAGGGCGGTTCAGCACCACCGAACTCGGCGCTGAAGTGGCGCTGCGGGTCGACGAGCTGCTGGAGACTTCGGGCGCCGATCGCGACGACGACGGCACTGTGATCGCCGCGCGCTCGGTCAGCCGGGCGGGGCCGTCACGGGCCTACCTCGGCGGCCGCAGCGTGCCGGCGAAGTCGCTGAGCAGTTTCACCGCCGAGGTTCTCACACTGCATGGCCAGAACGACCAGTTGCGTTTGATGCGTCCGGACGAGCAGCGCGTCGCCCTGGACCGGTATGCCGACGTGGATAAGCTGCTGACGCGGTATCGCCGGATCCGCGACGAGTGGCAGCTGGCACGTAAGGATCTCGCTGATCGCCGGGCACGGGCACGGGAACTGGCCCAGGAGGCAGACCGGCTGACCTTCGGGATCAACGAGATCGACGCCGTGGCCCCACAGCCCGGTGAGGACGAAGCCATCGTCGCCGACATCCGCCGACTTTCGGAACTCGATGCGCTGCGGGAGGCCGCGCAGGCGGCGCGGGTGGCGCTGTCCGGTGCGCTTGACGATCTGGCGCCGGATTCGGTTTCGGCGGCTGACGGTGTGGGGCAGGCGAAATCGGCTTTGGAGTCCACCGACGACGCATCGCTGCAGGCATTGGGCGTCCGGCTGGCCGAAGCCGTCGCGGTGATCAGCGACGTGACTGCGGAGCTTGGTCACTATCTGTCCGAATTACCCAGCGACGCAAGTACTTTGGAACACAAGCTGGCGCGGCAGGCCGAGTTGCGCACGCTCACCCGCAAGTACGCGGCCGATATCGACGGTGTGCTGGCCTGGGCCCGTGAAGCCGTCGACCGGTTGGCGCAATTGGATGTCTCGGAGGAGACGCTGGCTGGTCTGGACCGCCGCGTCGGGGAATTGGAAGGCCGGCTGGCGGCGGCGGCCGGCGAGTTGACCAAGGTCAGGACCAAGGCGGCGAAAGGGTTGGCCAAGGCGGTCACCGCGGAGCTCGGCGGACTGGCCATGGCCAATGCGATTTTCAGCATCACCGTGGTACCGATGGCCGCGCGAGCCGACGACTCCGCGCCGGTGACACTGCCCGACGGGACGGTCGTGCACGCCGGTCACGACGGGGTCGACACCGTCGAGTTCGGCTTCACCGCACACCGCGGCGCCGATGTTCTCCCGCTGACCAAGAGTGCCTCCGGCGGTGAGCTGTCGCGCGTCATGCTCGCCCTCGAGGTGGTGCTGTCCGCCTCAGCCGAGGGCACCACGATGGTGTTCGACGAGGTCGACGCCGGGGTGGGCGGACGTGCTGCAGTGCAGATCGGTCGCCGGTTGGCCCGGCTGGCCCGGACCCATCAGGTCATCGTCGTCACCCACCTGCCGCAGGTTGCGGCATATGCCGACGCTCACCTTGTGCTCGACGCCGGTGACGGCCGCGGCAAGCCCAGTGGTGTGCGGCGCATCGATGACGACGACCGCGTCGCCGAACTGGCCCGGATGCTGGCGGGACTCGGCGAGTCCGACAGCGGCCGCGCCCACGCCAGGGAACTGCTGGAATCCGCGCAGCAGGAGCGTAGCGAGCCGTAGCCGAGTGCGCCCAGAGGTCCAGGCAGGCTGGTTTGAACGGTGCGCAGCAGATGGCGATCTGCGGCAACCGCGCGAAGGTTTGCATTTCATCACACGAAGCGATTGAGA
>NZ_KB908283.1 GCF_000382405.1 Mycobacterium sp. 141 | reverse complement strand
TTTCCATTGGAACGGCGATGTTTTCACCGACGGTCAGATCATCGACACCGTCACCCCGCGACACGGCAACACACACGTCAACAACACCAAGTTGCGTGCCGAACCGGTCTGGAACCCCGAGGGCGGCACCGGGGCGTGGCGGGTGATCTGGTCGTACTCGGCCAAACGGGCACGGCGCGACCAGAAAACCCTGGCCGCCCAAGAAGCCCGGGCGCGCGCGATCATCGCTGGCGAAAAGAAAGCCAAGACAGCACGATTCGTCAAGACCCGAGGAGACGACCGCGCTCTCGACGAGGCCAGCCTGGCCCGCGCCCAATCCCTGGTCGGACTCAAGGGCTACGTGACCAACGTGCCGGCATCGCTGATGCCGGCGGCCGAGGTGATCGCTAAGCCTCAATCCGTGGACCGACCCTGTTGAGGTGCGTTGGGACTGAATTTCGCTGCAATGTGGTGTGTGGGCAGCGTGAATCCGCTGGTCTGCCCAGCTTTTCCTGTGGTCTGCGGTAGTGCCTGTTCGGCGTGGGTGGTTAGACGGTTGCGGTGGCTGGTGGGTCGTACCCGACGGTGTTGCGCCACAACGTGAGCCAGTGATCTGTCCAAGGCCAGTGACTGGGTAGGTGCAGGATCGGTCGGCGTTGAGGCCGGGCCAGCCGGGCCGGGATGGTGACGATCTTTCGGCGCAGCGTGGCGCCGTGGGCCACGGCGTTTGCACCTCCGGCCAGGACACCGGCGGCGCGCAGCAGGAGCGTGCGCGATCGCTGCGCACAACACCCACGCTGAGTTCGCCCCGAAGCACCCGGACGGCATGTGGGCCAGTGGCCCGTCGATCAGGTCGGCGAAGACGGTTTCGATGATCGCGTGTTGGCGGTGAGTGATGTCAGCCTCGGCGGTCGGCAGATCGGTGTTGGTGAAGAATGGGTGATACCGCCACACCGGGAGCAGGGCGTCGCGGAATCTCGCGTCTTTGACCCGCCGCACGATCAGCCGGGCGGTGAATCGGTCTTTGGTGGCAGCGAAGGCGGTGTAGCCGATCTCGGCGACTTCGGCATCAGAGATCCAGTCCCCGGTGTCGGGATCACGTACTGCACCGGGGTATTTCACTGGGGTCCAGGCGGATTCGTCGATGGAGGTGATGGCCCGATCAATCGCGGTGTTGCGGGACATCACCACCGAGAAGCGGGCGCCGTGGCTTCGGCAGGCGCCGACGACGGCGCGGGTGCCGTAGGCCGAGTCACCGCGCACCAGGAGCTGCCCGCGCACGCCGGCAGCACGCGCGGTGGCGGTGGCTTGGGCGACCATCCGGCCCGCGCCTTTCCCGGACCCGGTCTTGCCCGCGCGTAGTCGCATCCCGGCGATCACCGGCGCCGCACCAGGGGTGCTGATCGTGGTCACCAACGGGGACAGTTCCTTGCGCAGGACCTGCTTGCCGGCGATCTTGGTGTGCCCGTAGGAGGCGCCTTGCTTGGCGTGACCATAGACCGGGCGCAGCAGCGAGTCGATATCGATGAACGCGCCCTGGTCGGATCCGGGCAGCAGGTCCACCCGCTCACACAACGCCCCCAGATGATGACGCAGGACCGACTCCAGTTGGCGGGCATGTCCGAAAGTGAACTCCCGCAACAATGTTCCGATGGTCGAGGGTGCATACACGCCACCGAAAAGCGTCTTCATCCCGCCAGAACGCACCAGGTCGAGGTCGTCGATGCTTTCAGCGCCGGCACACATGCCGGCGATCAGGGTGCTCAGCTTCGGTGACGGATTCGCCGAGCCCGATCTGATCTTGGGTTCCGGGATGGAAATCTTGTCGGCCAACAGTTTCGGCAGCCCGGTCTGGGTGGCCAGTGTCATCACCGGAACCAACCCAGCGCACGACACGAGATGGGCATCATCGAAGACCGCCGACGACGCGACGAACCTATGGGACACTTTCACCGGAAGTGCCTTTCTGCCTGGACCCGATTAATGCGTAGAGAACATCAATCGTTCCAGCTCAGAGGGCACTTTCCTCGTTACGACACTCGACGACCAGCCAATTCATCGGTGGATTCAGGCTTAGCAATCGAATGAGGAGAGTAGCTGGCTGGCCAGTTGCTGTGAAGCCATGTGTCAATATCTGCACCGTTCGTATGACACGCACAGCCCTTGTCCACGCGTGGGATGGGCAGGCGACAGTTAGTAGCCACTCATGCTGGAGTTCCCCAGACAACCAGCCTCTGCCAGACCCGCGACCGTGGTGGAGGTGCTGCGTGTCCGGAACCGACTGCCGGCCGGCACGCGAGTCGTCCTCTCACCATCCGGTGATCAACCCGGTCAGTTTCACACCGGGGTGCTGCGGAACCGACGACGGCAGCGTCAGCGTCCAGATCACGAACCCGATTGCGGCCACCGCGATCAACACGACGACGACCGCCAGTACGGCCAGATAGGTTCGCGCAGCAGGGGACAGCTGCGCCCACGCACCCTTGGCGTGGGTGGGCGCAGGCTTCGGGTCGGGCTGTTGCGGCAGCGGTACGGTCCCGCTGCGCGCCGAGGACTGCCGTCGGAGTCGACGCTCGCGGTCGATCACACACCACGGACAGCCGTCGCCGCCCACCGGGAACTGATGGGAGGCGTCGGCCTGGCAGGTCACGACCTGCACGCGCGAAAGCGCTTGTCGCCACTCGGTACCCGTGGGCCGCACCGACGGATCGTGCACGCCTTCGGTGAAGGCGCGCACGAACAGTTGCCGCAGCTCCAACGGCAGGAATGTCACCGGCGGGGCCAGCGGATGAGGCCGCAGCAGCGAGGACGGACCACCCGCCCAGTGCCCGGTGCGTGCCAGGGTGAGCGCGTCGGGCTGATCACCCTCACCGGTCCACGTGCCGCGCAGGAACGGGTGGTTGCCTGCCATCAGCAGCAGGTGTATGTGGACGGCGAGGGCGAACAGATCCGAGGACTGCTCACGCGCGTCGGCGCGCAGGTCCGCACCCGCCAACTCGGGTGCGATGAACTCGGGCCGACCGACCGCGCACAGGAACCGGGCGCCGTCGGGACCGGTGAACTGCATCGAGTCGCAGTCGACGAGAGTCACCTGAGTTGTGTTGGCCACCAGGATGTTCCGCTCCTGGAAGTCGCCGATCACCGCGGCGACGCGGTGCACCGACTCGACCGCAAGGCACAGGTTGGCGGCCACGTTGACGAGGTGACTCCACGTCGCCTGCTTCGTCCACTGCGGGGCGGACGGCAGTGGATTCAGCCGATTGGACGGGTTGCTCATTGTATGGATCTCCACCGACGTCGCGGTGTCGACTCTCGCCATCACGTAACCCACCGGACCGATCGCGTCCGACACGACGTGCAGCGGCCAAGTCAGCACGACGAAACCATCGGGTTGGATCGTGCCCGAAGGCAGGCCCTGCACCATCGCGGCGACTTTGGCGAGCTTGGTGTCGAGATCGCTGAGCGTCGGGTGGAAGATCTTCGCGACCCATTCGGGGTGACCGACCACGTCGTGGATCGTTCCCTCGCCCGCCTTGGCAAGCACCGAACCCAACTGCACCGGGGTACCGGTGTTCAGTAGCAGGGGGCCGTCGTTTCGCACGAACGTCACAATGCTGTCTGTTCGGCGTCTCGGCAAGTCCCAACCCCGCGATGTCGTCCCAACGTCGGATAGCAAATGTTCTAATGGGGCGGCATACTCACCGTCAGCGCGCTGTTCCCACTCCGGGGCAGGGGGCGGACGCTCGAGACGACGGGTCTACTCACCATGTGCTCGGCGTCGTCCCTCCACGGAGACGCCGGGGCGATGCGCTGCGGGTGTTATCGACGAACTGGTCACAACGACCACCGAGGGGAAGGTACTGGCAAATGGCACGCATGGGGATGGATGTCGATCAGGTCGAGGCGGCCGGTCGGCAGCTCAAGACGCAGGCCGGCAAGATCGACGCGCTGATCAAGGAGATCAACGGTGTCGTCACCGGGCTGACGTCGATCTGGGACGGGCCGGACGCGAAGACCTTCGTCAACGACTGGTGGCCAAAGCACCGCCAGGCCCTCGTGGCCGCGCAGCACGAGATCGAGGGACTCGGGCAGTCGGCGCTCAACAACGCAAGCGATCAACGCAACGTCTCCGGCCACTAGCGCATTCAACCGATCCGACCGCCGCCGATCCCGGTGGCGGTCGCTGGAAGGGGACGTGCGCCATGGCGCGTATGGGGATGGACGTCGATCAGATCGAGGCGGCCGGTCGGCAGCTCAAGACGCAGGCCGGCAAGATCGACGCACTGATCAAGGAGATCAACGGTGTCGTCACCGGGCTGACGTCGATCTGGGACGGACCGGACGCGAAGACCTTCGTCAACGACTGGTGGCCAAAGCACCGCCAGGCCCTCATCGACGCCCAGCAGCGGGTCGACGGGCTCGGCCAGTCCGCGCTGAACAACAGCAGCGAGCAGCGGCAGGTCAGCTCGGTCTCGGGTGGCGCCGTCGCATCCAGCGGATCCACCGCTGTTGCGGGGGCGCCCGGCTCGACTGGAGCCGCCACCCCCGCCGCGGTCAGCGGCGCGAGCGCCGGCGGCACGGCACAGGCGCAGGCCGCCGCGAACTTCGTCGCCCAGCGCGGAGGGTCGGTGATCAACTTCGACAATGCCTACGGCGCCCAGTGTTTCGACGTCTTCCAGCAGTACACCGCCGACCACGCCGGCGGGTCGGGCGGTGCCAGGGCAGGCTCCGATGCCGCCAGCGACCTGTTCAACAGGTACGGACAACCCGGTAACACGGTTGCGAACTACTACGACCGAATCCCCGTAGGGCAGGGGCAGATGCAGCCGGGCGACGTCATCGTCTACAGCGGGGGTCCCGGCAACTTTGGTCACGTGGCCGTGGTGACCGACGTCGGCGCAGACGGCAATTATTCGGTACTGGAACAGAACTACACCCTCGGCAAGGGACAGGACCGCTACGACGCCCAGGGGTGGCCGGCCAACCCGGCGGCGGTTCGCGCCCACAACACCGGCGAAACCGGCACCGGCCTAAAGATTCTCGGCTACCTGCGTCCCAAGAACCCGACGGTGTAGGGGAAGAGCGCACACATGAACGACTCGCAGACCACCGCCGCCGCACACCCGTCTCGCACCTGGGACGTCGGTCGCGACGCTGTCGGTGGCGTCGCCCTCCTGATCGCCCTGTTCCTGCCGTGGAACCTGTCGTTCGGGTTCGGCGTCGCCGGATCCGGCGCCGGAGTATTCATCGCACTGCTCGCCGTGACGGTTGTGTCCTGGGCGGCGATCGTCGTGGGCCTGATGTCGCGCGACGGGACGCCGGACCGGATCCGGTTGTGGCTCAACGTTCCCTACCTGTTGTTCGTCGCGGTGATGGTGCTGTGGGATGTGCTCATCACGGTGCTCCTCGGGTCCGGCGGGCAGGTTCCGCCGGGTGTCGGCCCCGGCGCGTGGATCGGCGTAGCGGGAGCGCTGTGTCTGGCGCAACCCGTACTCGCCTCGCGTTCCGTCGACGACAAGCCGTTCCGTAGCTGGTTTGGAGCCGCCCGCATCCTCGGTGTCGTCGCGGTCGCGTTCGGTGTTCAGTCGTTCGTGTTCAACATGTACTGGCGCGTCCGCGCGGTCGGGTCCGCCGACGCGGTCGACGCCGACGGTGCACAGCACGCCGGCTACCTGACCGCAGCTCTGGTGTACGGGACGCTGAGCCTGGCGGTCGTTGTAATCGCCGCCCGTTGGGCGATCAGGAACGATCATCCCTCCCGGCTGGCCGTGGTCGGACTCGGCGTCGCCACCATCCTGACCGCCTTCGCGGTGTGGGTGTCGGACCGCGGCCTGAACATCGTTCCGGTCCAGGGCGCGGTGAACAACACCGCATCCGGGATCGGCTTCCAGGGATATCTCCTCTGGTGTGCGGCAGCGGCGATCTTCGGTCCGATCACGATGCGAAACGCGATCGCACGCAGAGGAGTCGAGGGCGTCGTCCTGCGCACGGCACTGCGCCACTGCTTGCTTTTGATCGCGGTCTGGTGCGGCGGCATGATCGCGGTGCGCTTCGCCTACCTGGGCCTGGCGCTGACCAGCGGACAGAGTCTGTCGATAAGCGTGACCGCGACGATGGTGACCGCGAACCTCGCCGCGGGAACGACGGCGCTGTGGTTACGGACGCTGCTGGCGTCCGGGTCCGCCAACGGGATTCGCATCGCTGTGGTGTCCGGGGCGCTCTTCCTGCTGATGATCGTGCGGATCGCGGTCGACATCTCGCAGAGCGCGCAGCACATCACGGCGACGTTCAACGTGACGCTGGCGCTGCTGTCCCTCGTCGTGGCGGTGGCCGTGCTGTGGTTCCCGACGGCGCGCCGGTCCCTCGAGACGGCCGCGAAGGCGCCGAAGATCGTTGCCCCTGCACACTGATCCGTGGGGCCCGGCCCGGGCCGACTGGCTGCGTGCGCTTTTCGACCAGTCTGGTTAGTTCGACCATCCACTGATGAGGAGGGTCCGCGCGGTCGTTTGACGGCGTCGAGGAACACGGCGTCGTGTCAGCGGCACCAGTTCCTAGTGCTCGGCAGCCACGCCAATATCAGCGTCAACAGAGGCACCGCCACCGAGACGACGACCGCCAGAGCGGTTACCGCGCCCAGATTCCAGACGCCGCCCAGCATCCCGGCCGCCTGCAGGAAGATCGTCGCCGCGACCCAGCTGAACACCGCTTCAGCGAGAATCAGCAGGGTGCCGAGCACGATCATCGTGCGGCCGGCGCGGCCTCGTGACAGCAACACGATCGCACCGATCAGGAGCAAAGCCGTCCCCAGTAGCGACACTACGGCGTAGGCGATCGTCCAGACGTAGACGGACTTGTCCATGTACATCCCGACCGACCCGGAGAGCTTCGCCAGGTAGACGAGTCCCTTGACGAGATCGATCGACGCGTAGGCGCGGAAGGCGCCGAGGAGCAGTGCGAGCACGGCCGCGATGATCGCGGTGACACCGCTCGCCGACCCCGGATAGGCGGCCGCCGCCGCCCCGTACTGCGGTGCGCCCGCCGCACCGTACGAGGACACCGGAGCACGCGGCGGTGGGGGCGGTGTGGACGCGTACGCCGGCGGTTGCGGATGTGTCGGAGGCTGCGAGTACGACGGAGGTGCCGACTGCGGGTAGGCGGACGTCGGCGGCGGGGGTGCCGGCTGCGAGTTCCCGGCGTCGCCGCCGTAGGTGTACCCGGCACCGAACTTGCTAGGCGGCAGTGAATCCGTCATCACAGCACCACACTCAGGGCGACCGCCGCGACACCGATGAACAGGAAGACATAACTGACGACGAGTGCGGCGAGCGCCGTTCCCGCACCCTGTTCACCGGTCCGCTTGATCTGGGCCCGCGCGACGTGCGCCATCACGATCGTGACCGGCGACAGGAACGCGCCCAGCAGGACCACCAGGACCAGTGACGCCGTGGCCAGCACGTTGCGCTCCACGGCGGGACCGCCGGCGTCCGCCGGCCTCCCGGCGGCGGGCTCGTCGATGACCTGGACCGCGGCGCGCGCGCCCGTGCCTTGCTGGTCGGCCGCACCATCCGGCAACTCGCTCACCACCGGCGCCGGAAGCACCGCCGGTGGGGGCGCGGCGACGGGCGCCGGCTGCGGCACCTGCGGCCCGCCCGTTGTATACCCGGCGCCGAACTTACTGGGACGCACCTCCGGCTCCCTGCGGCGAGGTCCCCCCGTGTCGGACATCAGTCCCTGCCTCTCAACGGCTTTCCCGATCCGACGGCCACCCGCGCCGGGCAACGGTGGAGCACCTCCATCGTGCCCATGCCGCAAACCCGCGACAATAGTACGTTCAGCGGACAGCAAACGCTGCGGTTAGCAGACTGTCGTGAACGAGTCGTTTGTGTTGACGGCAACAAGGACCCCCTCGCTCGTGGTGATCGAACATCTCAAGCTGCTGGTGCGCAGCAGACTGGACGCCTGCACCGATCCGACGGCTGATCGCGTTACGGGGGTGACCGTCAGGCTCCACGGAAGATAGACGTTCTGCTGGGTGCGCTGGTTTCCCGCGGCGTCGGTGTACGTCACGGAGATCAGGTCGTCGGGCGCCTTCGTTCCCGACACGGTGTAGGTCAACGTGAACGATTCGGCAGGGGCCGGCGGAACGACCCCGATCGTCGCGGTGTTCGGCAACGTGGCGGTGTGGATGGGCGCGGCGATCTCGACGCCGCGTGCCGACGGTCCGATGATCCACAGCAGCACCGAGCCGACGGCGAGGACGAGAAGAGCGGCGGCGGCGGAGTACCGCATGAAGCGCACTTGAGCGCCGCTGGGTTTGCGGGGCCCAGACGGCGTCGGACTCGGTACGACCACCGGGTGGATCACCTGTTCCCGAGCGGGGCCCGTGAGCGCAGCCGCGGTCGCGGTCGCATCCCGCTGCCGGCGCCGCGCAGCGCGCTCGTCGTCGATCGCGCACCAGGGGCACGCGTGCGCCGACGTCGGAATCGAGTGTGTGCCACGGCAGCACAGCGTCGTGGTCAAGCGCAGCAGGGCGTCGCGCCACTCCGCGGCACCGGGGCGCCGCGCGGGATCGCGCGCTCCGACGGTAAACGCCCTCGCGAACAGCCGGCAGATCTCGTCGGGAAGGAAGTCGACCGACGGCGCCAGCGGATGACGCACCAAGCCCGAGGACGGTCCGCCGGCCCAATCGCCGGATCGGGACAGCGTCAGCGCATCTGGTTGCTCACCGCCGCCGGTCCACGTGCCACGCTGGAACGGATGATTGCCGCCCATCAGCAACAGGTGAACGTGCACTGCGAGCGCGAACAGATCCGACGCCGGCCGTCTCGGGGTGATCTGCAGATCAGTCCCGGCGAGTTCCGGCGCCGTAAACTCGGGGCGGCCGACGCCGCACAGGAATCGACGCCGGCGCCCGTCGATGAACTGCATCGAGTCGCAGTCGACCAGACTCACCCGGGTGCTGTCGTGGACCAGGATGTTGCGTTCCTGGAAATCGCCGATGACGGCGTTCGCCCGGTGCACGGCGGCGACGGCCAGACAGAGATTGGCGGCGACGCTGACCAGGTGTCCCCACGACGCGTGCGCCGTCCACACCGGCTGTCCCGGTAGCGGATTCGCGCGCGTCGTCGGATTGGACAGGGCGTGTATCTCGACTGACGCCGCCGTGTCGATCCGGGCCATGACGTAGCCCACCGGCCTGCCGTCGTCGTACACCGTCCGCAATGGCCACGACAGCACCACGAAGCCGTCGGACTGCACGGCTCCCGGCGGGGTGGATCGGACCATCGCCGAGACCTTGTCGAGCTTCTCCGCCAGCCCCTTCAGCGTCGGATGGAAGATTTTCGCGACCTGGCCGGGGTGGTCCATGACCTCGTAGACGGTGCCCTCCCCGGCCTTCGCGATCATCGCCCCCAGGGTGATCGGCATGCCGCCGTCAACGGTCAGCACCGAAACCCCACGGCTACTTGGGAACCCGACGACCGAGCCGGAGCCGCGGGCGCCTGGCCTCCGCATCGACGCGCAGGTCCTCGGTGACGGAGTCGGCACCGGCCGGAACCGGTGGTGGCGCGACCGGCCGAGCGCCGGTCACCGGAGCCGGCGCGGGAGCGCCACCCTCCATCAGCTTGGCGGACGCGGCGGGCGGTACGGCGGCTTCGCGGCCGGCGTCCGGAGGCCGCGGTGGCACCCGCGACTGCACGACCAGCCTGCGCGTGGGGCGCGGCGTCGGGTGGAATCCGTCGGGCTCCCAGCGACGTACCAGCAGGACCATCGTCTTGTCGTCGCCGGTCTGATCGTCCTCGATACCGCGGAGCAGGGCGGCGAAGCTGGCCTCGTCGGCGCCGGTCCGCACGTGATCCCAAGACCCAGTGAAGAAGGGCGCGTAGGCCTCCCCCGTGGTGACGTTGGTGATCTTGTAGCTCATGCCGTCGGTACTGAGCGCGAACGCGTCGATCGCCGGCAGCGTGCACGACCGGTAGGACTCCTCGAAGGCGCCGTTGGTCTGGACGAACCATGTGGCGTTCGGATACTCCCCCTTGTCCTCGATGAGAACGGTCTCGACACTGCCGCGTTGATCGACCGCGATGATGCCGTCACCGATCTGTCCGAACACCGTACGCTCGGGGGTGGCGACGGCGACCGACAACGTCGTCGAGAGCAGCGGCAGCGGCAGTCGCATGAGCTCCGCCTGGTGGGTCAACCGATCGAGGGCGTCGTCGAACAGCCACCGCATCAGCCCCTCGGCCTTCGCGGTGTCGGCCTTCATGAACCGCCGGACAGTCTCGCGGCTCATCGCATTGTCGAGCACGCTCTGACACGCGACGAACGAACCCCACGCCGACGTCCCGCTCACCGACCCCGCGCCGTCGGCGATGACAGCGACCGCGAAATCGCCTGCGATGCCGTACCCGAACGCGTCATCGCATCCGAGTCCCTTGGCGATGTGCTGCGAACCGGTCACCGATGCGCCGCAGGCCGCCCACTCCCAACTGCCCGGCTCACCGCGAACCGGAGATGTCGCCGTCACACGGTGGTCCAACCGTTCAGGGGCGGAAGCGGAATCTGCGACCCCATCGACCCGATGGACTCGTCGTTGCGGCCGAACTCCGTCGAATTCGAGACGTTGCTCAGCGACGCCGACAGCCACTCGAACAGCTCCTCGTACTTGAGACCGTCGAGTGGAGCGGGGCTGCGCTGCACGGACAGACGGGCCAGCATCTGATAATTCACCTGCGGACCGGCGCCGACCGCGAAGACCGTCACCCCACGGGCCATTTCGACACCGTTCAGCCGCGCGACCGCCTCACCAAAACCCTCCTGGTTCGGTTCACCGTCAGTCAGCAGCAGTATCCACGGCCGGTAATACTGCAGGCCCGCAGCCTTATACGCATCCTTGCGGTCTTCCAGTATGTCCAAGGCCAGATGTATACCCGCGGCCATGTTCGTCCGGCCGGACGCGGTGAACCGGGCCGGCTGCAGCATGCGCGCCTCCTGCATAGGCACCAACACCGTCGCCACCGACCCGAACGTCACCACCGCCACCTCCACCCGCTTACTCGCCAGCGTCTCGGTATTCAGGTACTGGGTAAACGCCGCGTACCCGCGCTCAAGCGCCGCGATCGGTTGCCCCATCATCGACCCGGAAACATCCGCCAACACGACGCAGGCGACGCGCGGGTCCGGGTTCTCGTCATTGAGCTCCACCGCCCA
>NZ_KB908282.1 GCF_000382405.1 Mycobacterium sp. 141 | reverse complement strand
TACGGCTCCGGCTCCTCGCGCGACTGGGCAGCCAAAGGCACTGTGCTGCTCGGCGTAAAGGCCGTCATCACCGAATCCTTCGAGCGCATCCACCGCTCCAACCTGATCGGCATGGGCGTCATCCCGCTGCAATTCCCCACCGGCGAATCCGCCGCCAGCCTCAAACTCGACGGCACCGAAACCTACGACATCACCGGCATCGAAGCACTCAACCAGGGCAAAACCCCCAAAACCGTGCACGTCACAGCCACCAAAGAAGACAACTCCAAGGTCGAATTCGACGCAGTAGTCCGCATCGACACCCCCGGTGAGGCGGACTACTACCGCAACGGCGGCATCCTGCAGTACGTCCTGCGCAACATGCTGAAGTCGAAGTAGCCCTGATCGGAACAACAGAACCAGCTACGGCGGCCCGACAGGTGCTAGCGCGAGGAGTGAACCAGTGCCCCGGGTGACCGACGACCATCTGGCAGCCCGACGACGCCAGATTCTCGACGGCGCCCGGCGCTGCTTCGCTCAGTACGGGTACGAGAGTGCGACCGTGCGGCGGCTCGAACAAACCATCGGGCTGTCGCGCGGCGCAATCTTTCACCACTTCAAGGACAAGGACACGTTGTTCTTCGAACTGGCCCGCGAGGACGCCGAGCGGATGGCGGACGTGGCCGCGCGCGAGGGCTTGATCCAGGTGATGCGCAACATGCTGGCCGCGCCCGAGCAGTTCGACTGGCTGGCCACGCGGCTGGAGATCGCCCGAAAACTGCGTAACGACCCGGCTTTTCACCAGGGCTGGGCAGAACGATCGGCTGAGCTGTCTGCTGCCACGACCGAACGGTTGCGGCGGCAGAAGGAGGCCGGACGATTACGTGACGATGTTCCGAGTGCGGTCCTGCACATCTACCTCGATCTGGTGCTCGACGGCCTGGTGGCGCGGCTGGCCTCCGGCGAGGACCCGAAGAACCTCAGTGCGGTCCTCGACCTGGTCGAGGCATCCGTGCGACAACAACAGCCGACGCCTGCTGATCACTGAAACCGGCAGCGCCGCAACGGCTGTGGGCTCAGGCCCGGGCTCTGGTGCGGTGATTGGGCCCACCCCGGCTGCGCATGGTGGTGCCCGATTCCCGCAGCAAGCTGTGTATCGAACCGTACGAACGACCCGTCGTCGCAACCAGCGAGCGGATGCTGGCTCCCCTTTCGTAGGCGTTGCGCAGCTCGGTCAACAATTCGTCCCGGGCCTTGTTCGTTTCCTTCATCGACATCTCCCCGCTGTGGATGTCCCGACGGTTACCCAGACTAGAAACAGCTCACACGTTGGCGGGCGAAAATGGTCAACGTCTTAGGATTTGGCGCGAATCCAGTTTGACGAGCGCGAAAACTCAGGCCAGCTCGATCAGGTCGCGGTACTCCGCTGACCAGAAATCCTCGGTGCCGTCGGGCAGCAGCACCACGCGCTGCGGGTCGAGCGCCTCCGCGGCTCCCGGATCGTGTGTCACCAACACCACCGCACCCTGGTAACTGCGCAACGCGTCGAGCACTTGTTCGCGCGATGCCGGATCAAGGTTGTTGGTGGGCTCGTCGAGCAGCAGCACATTGGCGGTCGAAGCGACCAGGCCAGCCAGCGCCAGGCGGGTCTTCTCGCCGCCGGACAGGGTGCCCGCCGGCTGTTCGAGCTGCGGCCCGGTGAACATGAAGGCGCCCAACAGACCTCGCAGATCCTGCTCCCCCGTGTCGGGTGCTGCGTGTCGGATGTTCTCCCACACCGTGGCGTGATCGTCCAGGGTGTCGTGTTCCTGCGCGAAGTAGCCGAGTTTGAGGCCATGACCCGGCTCCAGAACACCCGCATCGGCCGTTTCCGCACCCGCCAGCAGACGCAGCAGTGTGGTCTTGCCGGCGCCGTTGAGCCCGAGCACCACCACCCGCGATCCGCGGTCGATGGCGAGGTCGACGCCGGTGAAGATCTCCAGTGACCCGTAGGTCTTGGTCAGGCCATTGGCCACCAGCGGCGTCTTGCCGCACGGCGCCGGGCTCGGGAATTTGATCCGCGCCACCTTGTCGGCGACCCGTTCGGCATCCAGCTCGGCGATCATCCGCTCGGCACGACGCAACATGTTCTGCGCGGCAACGGCTTTGGTGGCCTTGGCGCCCATCTTGGCGGCCTGGGCGCGCAACGCACCCGCCTTCTTCTCGGCGTTGGCACGTTCCCGACGACGCCGCTGCTCATCGGTCGCGCGAGCGTCGAGGTATTTCTGCCAGCCCATGTTGTAGACATCGGCCTCGCCACGCACCGCGTCCAGAAACCACACCCGGTTGACGACATCGGCCAGCAGCTCGACGTTGTGGCTGATGACCACCAGACCACCGGAATGATTCTGCAAGAAGGTCCGCAGCCAGCCGACCGAGTCGGCGTCGAGGTGGTTGGTGGGCTCATCGAGCAGCAGTGTGGTAGCCGAATTCGCGCCCGCGGCTCCGCCTTCACTGGCCGCGAACAGGATGCGGGCCAGTTCCACCCGGCGGCGCTGACCACCCGAGAGGGTCCGCAGTGGCTGGGTCAGGACGCGGTCGGGCAACGCCAGGCTCGCGCAGATGCGACCCGCCTCGCTCTCGGCCGCATATCCGCCGAGCGCGGCGAAGCGCTCTTCCAGCTGACCGTACTTCCGCACGGCCTTGTCCCGGGCGGTGTCGTCGGCCACCTCGGCCATCAACGCCTGTTGCTTCTCCAGATCGGCCAGCAGGGTGTCCAGGCCGCGCGCCGAGAGCACGCGGTCGCGGGCCAGCACGTCGAGGTTGCCTTCACGGGGATCCTGTGGCAGGTAACCGATTTCGCCGGTACGGGTGACGGTGCCGGCATACGGCTCGCCCTCACCGGCGAGAATCCGCATCGTGGTGGTCTTGCCTGCGCCGTTGCGGCCGACCAAACCGATCCGGTCGCCGGGCTGGATCCGCAGCGCCGAACCCTCGATGGACAGCAGTGTGCGCGCGCCGGCGCGGACCTCCAGGTCCGTTGCGGTGATCACGCTACTGCCTCCCTGCCTGTCGTCTTACATCTCGTCGGTGCCGGTCGGCTCCTCGCGCTAGCGCTCGTCGGTGCCGGTCGGCTCCTCGCAGGCAGCCACCACTTCCTCGAAGTTCGCGGTGAGCAGGCGCACGAAAAGTCGCCCGAGGCCTTCGGCCTGCATATGCCCCTCAAGGCTAGCGGCGTCCAGTCCACTCCAAAGTGTCCGCCGGGTCAACTCGATTCCCCCGCCGGGAGAGCACCGCGATGACGGCCTGGTCAGACTCTCCAGGTGCGGTGTCGGGTGTCATCGCGTTCATCCGCTCGGGCCGATTGAGCGTCACCAGGGCCACACCCGCCGGCGGATGCTCGACCAAGACGAACTCGTTGCGACCTGTCACGCACAACGCGCTGCCCGTGAGGCAAAAGCAAAGCGTCAGGCCCAGAGCCTGTTATGCCTGCTGACCGTCACCCTGCGCGGCGATTGCGGCGTCGACGTCGAAATCCTTGACCTTCTGGACCAGCTCCTCGAGCGCGGCCGCGGGCAGGGCGCCGGCCTGGTTGAACACCAGCTTGCCCTTCTTGAAGGCCATCAGCGTCGGAATGGACCGGATCTCGGCGGCGGCCGCCAATGACTGCTCGGCCTCGGTGTCGACCTTGGCGAAGACCACGTCGGGGTGCTTCTCCGAAGCGGCCTTGAAGGTCGGCGCAAACGCACGGCACGGTCCGCACCATGATGCCCAGAAATCCACCAACACGATCTCGTTGTCGGCAATGGTGGCGTTGAACTGCTCTGCGGTGATGTCTTGCGTGCTCACGGTTGTCCTAACGTCGGGGCACGGTGGCCTGTTCCCAGCCTATGGTCAGTTCGAGCCGGCTAGTGTGGTTTGGGCGTGATAACCGCCATAGCCGTCGACGGTGCTCCGGCCAGCTCCGGCGCCAGGTTCAACACCCTCGACAAGACTGCGGCCGCTGCGGCCTGGGCCGCGAACAGCTGACCCGCCGTTGATCTTGAAAATGTGGTCGACGTCAGCCGGCGTGATGGACTCCAATGAGCCGAAGTGCTCGACGCCGGCATTGCTGGCCAACAGATCGGGCCCGCCGAACTCCTCGACGACCTGTCCGACGAGGTGCCGGGTCTGCGCAGGGGCGCACGCTTACCCGCCAATCGCTGGGTATTCGCCACATTGTCTCACTGGTGAATTGGCTACGTAGCCAGCCGTTGATCCTGGCCAGCATCGGCTCGCTGTGCCGATCCCTGGCCGAGCGCAGATGCGCCAACCACGAGCCATCAGGCAGGTCTTCAACATGCGTCGGCGTCGGCCCATTGCGGCCGGTGCTCACTCGCCAGAGCAGGTCGGCTCCAGCATAAGAAGCGTTGCGCCACAGGGCGTATGGGAAGAATCCACGGTCGGCCAGCAGCAGCATCCCCGGAGTCAGATTGTCGAGCAGACGCTCGACAATCTGACTCCGCCTCTCGGTAAGCACCGATCGCGGCGGCGAAGATCGCATGTGAACCACACTCGGCGACGGCCAACAGTCGCGCCTGAGGGAACGCTGATTTCTCGCCCTTGTCCACCCCAGGCCGACCGAAGAAGTTCTCGTTGACCAGCGTATCCGCCACATCCAGACACGTCCCGTCGATCGCGACCAGTCGTCGCCCGGCCATCCACGTCCCCGGTGTATCCGGTCCTCCCAACGGGCGAGCCACCCGCGCGAACAAATCCGCCAACGGCTGCGCCCCCAACCGTTCCCGCGCCTGAAAGATCGCCGACTTGCCCGGCAGCCGATAATGCTCACGCCACCCCGAAGCCCACGCCAGACCATCAGTGAGCTGCGACAACGCATCCTCGTACGAACCGTCTGAACACAGACCCATCCCGATCGCGAAGTACGCCATCACCCGCGCGGGCAACGCACGATGACGCACCTGGGTTCGGCCCGACGCCGCAATCACCTCATCGACCAAAGCCGGCGGAAACACCCGCGTCAGCACACCCACCGACACCAAATCCGACAACCGACGATCCGACTCCGGCTTCCGCCAACCCGCGCGAGGCATACAAACTACACGCATGTGTCTTAACTGAACGGTATTGACCAATAGCCCCTATCGTCAGTTGGAGTGGTCCGCGGTTTCGAGTTCGTGGTGGTGCTTACGGCCTACGTGGGCCTCGGCGCGCATGCGCTCGACCATGTGCGGGTAGTGCAACTCGAACGCCGGACGCTCGGAGCGGATGCGGGGCAGCTCGGTGAAGTTGTGCCGCGGCGGCGGGCACGAGGTCGCCCACTCCAACGAATTGCCGTAACCCCACGGATCGTCCACCGTGACGGGCTCGCCGTAACGCCAGCTCTTGAACACGTTCCACACGAACGGCAGCGTTGAAACCCCAAGAATGAAGGCCCCGATCGTGGAAACGACATTGAGGGTGGTGAAGCCGTCGCTGGCCAGGTAGTCGGCGTAGCGCCGCGGCATGCCCTCATCACCCAGCCAGTGCTGCACCAGGAACGTGGTGTGGAAGCCGATGAAGGTCAGCCAGAAGTGCAGCTTGCCCAAGCGCTCGTCGAGCATCCGGCCGGTCATCTTCGGGAACCAGAAGTAAATGCCCGCGTAGGTGGCGAACACGATGGTGCCGAACAGCACGTAGTGGAAGTGCGCGATAACGAAATAGCTGTCGGTGACGTGGAAGTCGATCGGCGGGCTGGCCAACAGCACACCGGACAGACCACCGAGCAGGAACGTGATCAGGAAGCCCACCGAGAACAGCATCGGCGTCTCGAACGTCAACTGACCCTTCCACATGGTGCCGATCCAGTTGAAGAACTTGATCCCGGTCGGGACCGCGATCAGGAACGTCATGAACGAGAAGAACGGCAGCAGCACCGCGCCGGTGGCGTACATGTGGTGCGCCCACACCGCGATGGACAGGGCCGCGATGCTGATGGTGGCGTAGATCAGCGTGGTGTAACCGAAGATGGGCTTGCGGCTGAACACCGGGAAGATCTCCGACACGATGCCGAAGAACGGCAGCGCGATGATGTAGACCTCGGGGTGGCCGAAGAACCAGAACAGGTGCTGCCACAACAGGACACCCCCGTTGGCCGGGTCATAGATATGAGCACCGAGGTGACGGTCGGCCGCCAAGCCGAACAGCGCCGCGGTCAGGATCGGGAACGCGATCAGCACCAGGATCGAGGTGACCAGGATGTTCCAGGTGAACACCGGCATCCGGAACATCGTCATACCCGGGGCGCGCATGCACACCACCGTCGTGACCATGTTGACGCCACCGAGGATGGTGCCCAGACCACCGACGGCCAGACCCATGATCCACAGGTCACCACCCACGCCAGGCGAGTGAATGGCGTCAGTCAGCGGCGAGTAAGCCGTCCAGCCGAAGTCTGCCGCGCCGCCGGGTGTGATGAAGCCCCCCATGGCGATCAGCGCGCCGAACAGGAACAGCCAGAACGACAATGCGTTCAAGCGCGGGAACGCCACGTCCGGCGCACCGATCTGCAGCGGCAGCACCAGGTTGGCGAACCCGAACACGATCGGCGTGGCATAGAACAACAGCATCACCGTGCCGTGCATGGTGAACAACTGGTTGAACTGCTCGTTGGACAGGAACTGCAGACCCGGCATCGCCAATTCGGTACGCATCAGCAGCGCCATCAGCCCGCCGATGAAGAAGAAGGCGAAGCACGCGACGCAGTACATGATGCCGATCAACTTGTGATCGGTGGTCGTGATGACCTTGTAGACCAGGTTGCCCTTGGGGCCCATTCGTTCCGGAAAAGGACGATGTGCCTCGAGTTCTCCGATTGGGGGCGCTTCGGCTACCAAGAGATCCTCCAAAGATTAGTCGGGAAAACCCGCATATCGAACTGAATCTTAACGCTTCCGAACCCCCGAGCGCCTCTGGGTCCTACAAACTGTCGTAAACAAGTTCGGAGCTTCTCTGGCGGCGGCCTGACCAGGTACGACAAGCCTGAATGTTACCGTCGCCCCGTGCTGATCAACCGACCACGCGCCGCAGCTGTGCTGATCGCCGCGATCGCGGCACTGTCCGCCGGCTGCGGCGGTTCGGACGGCGCGCCGCCGCAGGCCCAGAAGTCGATCACCACAAGTGTTACGAAGATCGCCAACGCCGGCGTGTTGGGCAACCAACGCCGGCCCGACGAGTCGTGCGCACCAGAGCCGGCAGCCGCCGATCCCGCTCCACGCGACGTCCACAACGCCGAGGGCGACGGCATCCCCCCCTCGACGCAGGTGTCCGGCGACCCCCAGCGCATCGTGGTGCTCTCGGGCGATCAACTCGACGCGCTGTGCGCCCTGGGTCTGCAGTCCCGCGTCGTCGGGGCCGCCAGGCCAGTGGACTCCGACAGCCAGCCGTCCTATCTGGGCAAGGCCGTGCATGACATCGCAGCGGTCGGCGACCGCAACGCACCCGACCTCTCCGCCATCTCCGCGGCCCACCCCGACCTGATCCTGGGTTCCACGGCGTTGACCCCGGATGCCTTCGGTGCGCTGGCAGCGATCGCACCGACCGTGTTCACCGGCGCGCCCGGCGCCGGCTGGCAGGACACCCTGCGCGCGGTGGGCGCGGCGACCGGACGCGCCGATGCGGCGGGCGATCTGGTCGACAAGTTCGACGACGCAGCCCGCAAGACCGGCGCCGACAACGACGCCGCGCATTTTCAAGCCTCCGTGGTGCAGCTGACCGAGAACACCGTGCGCGTCTACGGTGCCGACAACTTCCCCGCCAGCGTGTTGGCACAAGTCGGGTTGGACCGGCCTGCCGCACAGCGGTTCACCGATAAGCCGTTCGAGGAGCTGGCCGGCTCCAGCAGCGATTTCTCCGACGCCGACGCCGACATCGTGTACGTGTCGTTCGCCTCCCCGGCAGCACGCGATCACGCCCCCGCGATCCTCGACAGCGCGGCGTGGCGCGCGTTGTCGGCAACCAAGGACAACCGGGTGTTCGTGGTCAATAACGAGGTCTGGCAGACCGGTCAGAACATCGTCGCGGCCCGCGGCATCCTCGATGACCTGCGTTGGGTCAACGCGCCGATAAACTGACCGCCGTCCACTAGTCTGGCGGCGTGTTCCACATCCTCACGCTGACCTACCTCAAGCCGACCGATGTCGTCGACCAGACCCGCCCGGCGCACGTCGCATGGCTCAACGACGAGGTCGCCGCCGGCCGTATCCTGCTGGCCGGCCGCCAGGAACCCGCTACCGGCGGAGTGCTCATCACCGGTGACATCAGCGTCGAAGAAGCGCAGCAGCTCATCGACAAGGACCCCTACACGGTGGCCGGGCTGGCAAGCTACGAACGAGTGTCGTTCAACGGATCGATTCGCGCCCCCGGCCTCTGAGCTCGCACTCCCAGGCGATCACCAGGGAGAAACGTCACAGTCGAGTGTGGGACTAACGCCGACATCGCAATAGTTGCACGTGTCGGGCCGCCCACTGCGGCGCACCAGTTAACTGGGCTGATGTCCCCAGGACCATGCACTGACGACGATCGAAGAGGGCTGTGATGAGCACTGTTTCCGCATACGCCGCGAACTCGGCAACCGAGCCGCTGACCAAGACCACCATCACCCGTCGGGAGGTAGGGCCGCACGACGTCGCTTTCGACATCCACTTCGCGGGCATCTGTCACTCTGACATCCACACCGTGAAGGCCGAATGGGGCCGGCCCAACTACCCTGTCGTTCCCGGTCACGAGATCGCCGGTGTCGTCACCGCGGTCGGCTCGGAGGTGACCAAATACAAGGTCGGCGATCACGTGGGCGTCGGCTGTTTCATCGACTCCTGCCGCGAATGCGACGCTTGCAAGGCCGGCCTGCAGCAATACTGCACCGGTGAATACGGCATGCACGGCACCTACAACTCGACCGAGCGTGACGGCAGCTCCACCTACGGCGGCTACAGCGGTGCGATCGTCGTCGACGAGAACTACGTGCTGCGCATCCCTGACAGCATCCCGCTGGACAAGGCCGCTCCCCTGCTGTGCGCCGGCATCACCCTGTATTCGCCGCTGCGCCACTGGAATGCCGGCCCCGGCAAGCAGGTCGCGGTGATCGGCCTCGGCGGGCTGGGCCACATGGGTGTCAAGCTGGCTCACGCGATGGGCGCGCACGTCACCGTGCTCTCACAGTCGCTGAAGAAAATGGAGGACGGCCTGCGCCTCGGTGCCGACGAGTACTACGCGACCAGCGACCCGGACACCTTCCGCAAGCTGCGCAGTCGCTTCGACCTGATTCTCAACACGGTGTCGGCCAACCTCGATATGGGTGCTTATCTGAGCCTGCTGGCCACCGACGGCACACTTGTCGAACTGGGCGCGCCAGAGAAGCCGCTGGTGGTTCCGTTCTTCCCGCTCGCCGCCTACCGGCGCAACCTGTCCGGATCGATGATCGGTGGCATCCCGGAGACACAGGAGATGCTCGACTTCTGCGCCGAGCATGACGTGACCCCCGAGATCGAGGTCATCGCGCCCGACTACATCAACGAGGCCTACGAGCGCGTGCTGGCCAGCGATGTGCGGTACCGATTCGTCATCGATACCGCCTCGCTGCGGGGATAGCGGCTACGCCGAACCGCCCGCATCGGTCGATTCGTCCGATGCGGGCTTTGGGCGATCTACACCGGCCAGGGGCCACCCGGCGGCCGCAAGTTTGGCCGCTACCCGGTTGACGTTCTCCGGGCCGGCGTCGTGATGAGACACATCGGCGATGAATTCCGCGATCTCGTCACGGTCGATCTGTCTGTCGGTCAATGCCGTTGAACCGTCCGCGGTGATGTGGCGCACCACCTCCTTGACCTGCTCGTCGGTCAACGGGGTGGCGCGCAGTAGCGCCAGCAACGGCACCCGGTCGGCGCCGGGAACACCTTCGGGGTAGCCAGCACGAAGCCAGTTCAGGATCGAGGTCAGCAGCGTGTGAGCAGTCACCAAGCAAGTCTCGTATCAGGGGGCGCCCGGCACCACCTGGGGAAAGACAGTTCTCGGGTCTTTCATTGGTTGTTCACTCGGAATCGTTGTGGAAAACGATCCGGCTGAACACAACCCGTGACGGGCGCTGCCGCCCCGCGAGCCCGAACTCTAAAAGTCCCAGTCCTCGTCTTCGGTGTTGACGGCCTTGCCGATCACATACGAGGAACCCGAGCCCGAGAAGAAGTCGTGGTTCTCGTCGGCGTTGGGGCTCAGCGCCGAGAGGATCGCCGGGTTCACGTCGGTCTCGTCCTTGGGGAAGAGCGCCTCATAGCCGAGGTTCATCAACGCCTTGTTGGCGTTGTAGCGCAAGAACTTCTTGACGTCTTCGGTGAGGCCGACCTCGTCGTAGAGGTCCTGGGTGTACTCGACCTCGTTGTCGTAGAGCTCGAAGAGCAGCTCGTAGGTGTAGTCCTTGAGCTCTTCGCGCTTGGCCTCATCGACGAGGGCCAGGCCGCGCTGATACTTGTAGCCGATGTAGTAGCCGTGTACAGCCTCGTCGCGGATGATCAGCCGGATCATGTCGGCGGTGTTGGTCAGCTTGGCCCGGCTGCTCCAGTACATCGGCAGATAGAAGCCCGAGTAGAACAGGAAGCTCTCCAGCAGCGTCGAAGCGACCTTGCGCTTGAGCGGCTCGTCGCCCTTGTAGTACTGCATGACGATCTCGGCCTTGCGCTGCAGGTTCGGGTTCTCCTCCGACCAGCGGAACGCATCGTCGATCTCGACGGTCGAGCACAGCGTCGAGAAGATGTTGCTGTAGCTGCGCGCGTGCACCGACTCCATGAACGCGATGTTGGTGTAGACGGCTTCCTCGTGCGGGGTCAGCGCGTCGGGAATCAGGCTGACCGCGCCGACCGTGCCCTGGATGGTGTCCAGCAACGTCAGGCCGGTGAACACCCGCATCGTCATCTGCTTCTCGTGGGCGGTCAGCGTGCCCCACGACGGGATGTCGTTGGACACCGGCACCTTCTCCGGCAACCAGAAATTACCGGTCAGCCGGTCCCAGACCTCGGCGTCCTTGTCGTCCTGTAGGCGGTTCCAGTTGATCGCTGACACCCGGTCGATCAGCCTCATGCCTTCGCTCACCAGAACCTCGTTTCACCTGCTCGTCTTACTTGCTCCACGCTGCCCCCGACACTACCCCTGGGGTCAGTCGCCCACGCTCACCGCAACACCTTGTGTTTTCGTGTCGCGGCTCTCACGCAGGAAATCGAACTCCGACGGGTCCAGATGACGGGTTGCCAGCCAGTACTGCCAGGTCATGCCGCTCCACAGCGTGCGGTTGACGCCATGGTCGTCCAGGTACCAGCTCCGGCAACCACCGGTGTTCCACACCGTGTCGCGCAGCTCGTGCTGCAGCTCGGCATTGAACGCGTCCTGGGCGGCCCGGCTGGGCATGAGCGCCTCGGCACCCTCGCGGTCGACGGCGGCGATCGCCTGACCCACATATCGGATCTGCTGTTCGATCATGAACACCACCGAGTTGTGTCCGAGTGCGGTGTTCGGACCGAGCAGGAAGAACAGATTGGGCATACCGGCGACGGCGATGCCGCGGAGGGCCTGGATACCCTCCCGGTTCCAGCGGTCTACCAGGTCCTCGCCGCCGGAGCCCTTGATGTCGACGTAGGTGTAGGAGTCGGTGACGTGGAATCCGGTCGCCCACACCACGACATCCACGCGATGTTCGACGCCGTCGGCGGTGACGATGCCGCTCGGGGTCATGCGGGCGATCCGTTCGGTGATCACCTGCGTCTTGGGGTTGGCGATGGCCTCGTAGTAGGTGTCGGAGTTGAGGATTCGCTTGCAGCCCGCGGTGTAGCTCGGCGTGAGCTTACGGCGCAGTTCGGGATCTTTGACGCTGCGGTTGATGTTGTAGCGGCCCATCATCTCGCCGATGTTGAGCAGCCGCGGTTGTTGGGTCATGGCGAACCCGACACCCTCGTGGATCCAGTAGATCGCGGTGCGCAGCAGCGCCCGGGTGCCGGGCACGTAACTGAACATGCGGCGCATCCACAGCGGGAATTTGTTGTTCACCCGCGGCATCACCCAGGCCGGTGTGCGCTGGTACAGCTGCAATTCGGCGACATCCTTGACGATCTCGGGCACGATCTGGATCGCGCTGGCGCCGGTGCCGATGACCGCCACACGCTTGCCGTGGATGTCGACACTGTGGTCCCACTGCGCGGAATGGAAAGCGGCTCCGGCAAATTCGTCGCGACCATCGATGTCCGGGATCGACGGGATGTGCAGGCCTCCTGCTCCGGAGACGAGGAATTGGGCGATGTACTCCTGGCCCGTGTCGCTGAAGACGTGCCAACGCAATTCGCTGTCGTCCCAGTGCGCGCGGTCGACGTGGGTATTGAACCGGATGTAGCGGCGCAGACCGTATTTGGCCGTCACCCCCAGCAGGTAGTCCTGGATCTCCGGCTGGAACGACCACATGTGGGTCCAGTCGGCCTTCGGTTCGAACGAGAACGAGTACATATGCGACGGGATGTCGCAGGCACAGCCCGGGTAGGTGTTGTCACGCCAAGTGCCGCCGATCTCGTCGGCCTTCTCCAAGATGAGGAAGTCCACCCCTCGACGCTGCAACTCGATGCCCATACCCAGGCCCGAGAACCCGCTGCCGATGATGAGGGCCCTGGTCCGTACGGGTTGCTGGACGTGCGCGGATTGTTCGGCAGCCGTCATAGCTTCAGGTCCTTTCCTGGGAACACCGGTACCGGATACTCGCCAGTGTGCGGACCTGGGCCGCGGCTGTCAACGAGCCCGTAAAACAGACCGGTCAGCCAACGTGTTCGCGACGCTGAACACCCTCGTGCAGTGGTAGATCAGGGTCTATCCAGACGCCCAGCAACTCACAGGTGCCGTTGATCGAGCCGACCATGATGGTGGTCAGGTGGTTGACGAACTCGTCGGCAGGCATCCGACGCGGGTTGTCCTGCTTGCTGCCCAGCCACCAGTCGGTCGCCGAGGCCGCCGCTCCGAAGGTCGCGAACGCGGCCAGCTCGATCGCCGTGCTGTCGAGTTCCATCTCGCGCAGCTCGTTGGAGAACATGTCGGCCATCGCCAACGTGATGTCGCGGCCCTCGTTGAGTGCGCGCATCGCCGATTCGCTCTGCTCGGCGAAGCGGCCCTGGATCAGGAAGCGCAGCACATTCGGGTGTTCGTCGACCATTCGGACGTACTGCTCGACACTGCGACGGATGACTTCCCGGGCCGGATCGGCCGCGAGGTTGATCGAAGGGAAGATCTCCGCCCACAACATGTCACGCAGCCGCTCGCCGATGGCTTGGAACAAGTCGGATTTGTCGGCGAAATGGCGATAGATCTTGGGCTTGGCGGTGCCGGCCTCCTCGGCGATCTCTCGCAGGCTCAGCTCCGGACCCAGCCGGTCGATAGCCCGGAACGCGGCCTCGACGATTTCGGCCCGCACCCGCTTCCGATGCTCACGCCAGCGCTCACTGCGGGCGTCTACTTTGACACCCGCTTCTCCGCTGGTATGTGGTCTAATGCCTCGCCGCACGCGATCACTGTACCCGCCCTGATAGCGCTGACCTGCCCAGACCGTCCGGCAACATGGAAAGAACCGGTCGGAGTGGCGATTGTCCCCGCCGGGCCGGACACCGGCGAGCTTCGGTACTATCGCTGCGACAGCCCACCGATGAGACGAGGCTCATGACGCAGCGATACGACCTGGTCATTGCCGGTGGCGGCCCCTCCGGGTCGGCTGCGGCGTGGCAGGCCGCACAGACCGGCGCCAAGGTGGTCGTCCTGGACAAGGCGGATTTCCCGCGGGACAAGCCGTGCGGTGACGGCCTCACCGCGCGGGCAGTCAGCTACCTGCAGAAGATGGGATTGGCCGACGAGGTGGCCAAGTTCCATCGCGTCAACAGAGTCACCGTATACAGCCCCAGCGAGTGGGAGCTGTCCTTCCCCCGCCGTCCCGGTATGCCCGACCACGGCCACACCGTCAGCCGTACCGAATTGGACACCCTGCTGCTCAAGCATGCCGAGTCGGCGGGTGCCGAGGTGCGCCAGGGCTCGGAGGTCGCCGGACCCGAGTTCGACGCCAACGGCCGAGTGGTGGGCGTGGTGCTCAAGAACGGGGAAAAGGTGTACGGCGACGCGGTCATTGCCGCCGACGGCGCCTACTCCCCCATCAAGCGAGCCCTAAAGATCGACTCGGAGTACAACGGCTATTCGGCGATCGCCATCCGCTCGGAGATGCACGCCAACCGCCCCGACTCCGACAGCTTCGACATCTATCTCAAGCTGCTGTTCCAGGGCGATCAGCTGCCCGGTTACGGCTGGGTGTTCCCGATGGGTGGCGGCAGGTTCAACATCGGCCTGGGCTACGTCAACAGCTACAAGAACTGGCAGTCCATCAACGCCACTCAGTTCCTCGGCGACTTCCTGCGCACGTTGCCACGCGAGTGGGAGTTGCCGCCGATCGAGGAGCTCAAGAAGAACAAGAGTGTGCGGGCGTGGCGATTGCCCATGGGCTTCACAGCCTGGCCGCCGTGGCGTCCCGGTGTGCTGTTCGTCGGCGATTCACTGGGTGCCGGCAAGCCGGTGTCCGGCGCGGGTATCTCCAAGGCCCTCGAATCGGGTTTGACCGCAGGCGAATGCGCCGTCGCGGCACTGACCAACGGTGGGCCCGACGATTTCACCAACTATGCGCAGCGCATGCAGGCCGCGTGGGGCCGTGAGTATCGCCGCGGCCGCTTCTTCAACAAGCTCGCGGGAATTCCCGCGGTTGCCGGTCCGGGCCTCAAGGCGCTGGATAACCACACGTTCCGTGACCTGCTGCTGAAGTCGATGTACAAGAAGGCCCAGAGCCCTCGGCACACCTAGATCGCCAGCTGTGCCGAATGGCCAGTTGTCGCACGCTTTTCGGAGTTTGGCGTGTGATAGCTGGCCGCTCGTCGTTTGTGGCCGGCCCGGGTTACCCTGGCGCCGTGAGCACCCAGCAAGTCCCCGGTGGTGTCGTGCACAAGTTGCCCGCCGACCTGCGCTCGGCATTGATGGGCAACGCCACGGCCCTGGCCGCGTGGAAAGACATCACGCCCTTGGCGCGCAACGAGTTCATCTGTTGGGTCGAGGATGCCCGACAGGACACGACCCGGGAACGCCGGATCCGTCGCACTCAAGAGGAGTTGGAGGAAGGCAAGCGCCGCCCCTGCTGCTGGCCAGGGTGCAAGCACCGCGAGCGCACCGGCAGGTAGGCGTGTCGGTGATCGTCCGGCCCGCGGGTCTCAGCTTCCCGCGCGGAGCACCAAACTGACTTCGCACGATCCACGCGGGTCGGCTGTGACTGTGGCGCAGTAACTTCCGACGCGATCGGCATTGCTGTCGATGACTTCCTGGATGAGGCCCTGCTGAATACCGCGCACGACTTCGGGCGCGCTCTGAGCCACCTCCGCCAGCGGGCACGTGCAGATCTGCACCGTCATCTCTCCGAACGAATTCAGCACCGAACGTACCTGGAAACCCAGGTCGCTCAGGGTGGCCGTCACCAGATCGGCGATCGTCGATTCGTCTCGGCTGCGGGCCAGGTGAACCCGGCGCGCCAAGTCGGCGCCGATGCGCAGTGCCCGCTCCTCGCGTTCGCGTTCGGTGCCACCCAGATGTGCGGCAAACAGCGACACGATGTCGGCATAGTCCAGCTTCGGCGCTACCTCGTAGGTCAATCGGGGCCGGCCCGCTCGGCGGGGCTTCGCCCGATCCCCGCGACGGATGAATCCTTGACCTTCGAGCGTCGTCAGATGAAACCGCGCGGTGGTGATGTGGATCTGCAGTGTGTCGGCAACATGTTGGGCATCGACCGGGCCCGCCGCGTCACGCAACACGCCGAGAACCTTCTGCCGTTGCCAACCGACCGCCCGCTCCGAAGGCGCTTCAAGATCGTGAGGTGGAACAGGCACGTCTCGAGTCTGTCACGACACCGGAACGACACCTACGACGGCAATGGCGGTCAGCGAATGCCGGTACCGGTGGAAGGTCTTCCGCATCCCGATGACACGGTGCCGGGCGGCGCGGTGCACGATGAGTCGGCCGACGATGCGCAGAGCGCCGGCAACGCCTTCGTCGGCCACCATTCGCGCAGGTTGCAGTAGCGCCATCGGGGCGTGATCGACGGTGACGATCTCGAATCCGGCATCGGTCAACAGCTCGGCCCATTCGGCCGCGGTCAGCGGACGCGCGTTGACCTTGATGGCGGCGGCCATCTCCCGGCGGATCTCGTCCTTCGTCTGCTGTGCCAGCGTGTCCGGTGTCAGCCCGAGTTCATGTATCGCGTAGCGTCCGCCGGGCCGCAGCACCCGGAACGCCTCGGCAACGATGGCCCGCTTAGCCTTGTCCCCCTGCATCGTCAGCATCGCCTCCCCGACGACGACGTCGGCGCTGGCATCCGGCAAACCAGTGGTCGCGGCATCGGCCACCACCACCGTTCCGCCGATCGCAGCGACGACGCCGCGCACCGTCTCCGCAGTAGCTGCCGTGTCATCCACACCGACGTAGGACCGCGGCGCCAGCGCCACGATATCGGCGGCGGTCCGGCCGAGCCCGGGCCCCAGTTCCACGACATCGGCGCCGGTGACACGAGCAGCCGCGAGCAGCCTTCTGGTCAGCTCTAGACCGCCCGGACGGAGCACCCGCTTGCCGAGCCGGGCGAGCAGCCAGTGTCCAGGCAGATCGGCATCGGATCGCCCGGCCAGCGGAAGAGATTCTCGGGCAGTCATTTTCGGATCGTCCTTTCGACGACGACCATGAAGACCGTCGTTGCATTTAGAGGAGATATATCCGGTAAAACTACGCCCGACTACCCAATAAGGCAAGGCTTACCTGATTGTGATCGTCTTCGCCGCTGGCAGCTTCCGGGACATATTGCGTCAGCGTCGACCGCGCTCAGCCCGCTTGGGCTGGCGCGCGACCTTACCCGCAGCGGCGCGCGCGGCCTGCTTTGCAAGAGTCTTCTCCCGTGCAGTACGTTTCGGTGCCTGCTGGGCCTGTCCCCGTGACGAACCGGGTTTGCGGCCCCGCACAATCCCGACGAACTCCTCGACCAGTGCCGGCTGCGGCCCTTCCGGGAAGGCGAGCGCCACAGGGCAGGTGGGCGCGTCGGTGATCGGACGATACGTGAGATCCTTGCGGTGATACAGCCGCGCCAACGACTGCGGAACGATGAGCGCGCCCATCCCCGCGGCGACGAGTTCTATTGCGTCCTCGGTGGTTTCGGGTCGGTGATCGACCGGCGTACCGACAGTGTCTGCGCAGGCGAGGGCGTTGTCGAGTGGAAGCAGCGTCGGCTCGCCGTCGAGGTCCGCGGCGGTGATCGTATCGACGGCACTGAAAATATGATCGGTCGGCACCACGGCCACCGTTGTTTCCTCGTAGAGGGGAATGACGGCCAACCCAGCTGTGTCGGCCGGCAGCCGGAGCAACGCCATGTCGACGGTGCCGTCCCGCACCGCGGCCGCCGCGTCCACCGCGGCGACGACGCACAACCGGAGCGGAACCTCCGGATGGCGCTCCGCCCAGATCCGAGCCCACTTTGCCGGAGTCCCGCCGGGGACGTACCCGAGGGTCAGGGACAGCAGGGTCACCGCCTCAGGCTACCGATACGCTGATGCCATGAGCAGGCCGAACGCGCAGTCCATGAAACCCGCCACGGCGGCCAAGAAGCTGGACGTGTACTTGCCCGCGACTCCTGCGGAATTCCAGGAAAACCCGATCACCCGCTCTGAGCTCACCGCGCTGCAAGCGGAGCCTCCGCAGTGGCTCAAAGATCTCCGTAAGAACGGGCCGCACCCGAAGAACCTCGTGGCCGCCAAGCTGGGCATCTCGATCGCCGGTCTCACCCGCGGCGGGGTCGAGAAAGCACTCACCACCGCACAGATCGATCAGCTGCTCGAGGAGAAGCCCGAGTGGCTGATCGCCGAACGCGAGAGTTACCAGGAGGTGCTGCGCGAGCAGCGACGCGTGAAGGCGCTGCACGCGGAACAGGCTCGCGACAGCTGATCCGGAACCGCCACCCAATAGACTTCCGCGGGGTCGTCAGAAAGGGCACACCGTCTCGTGCAGCTCGACCACATCATCATCGCTACCACCGATCTCGACCGGTCTGCGCGTCAGCTCGCCGAGACAGCCGGCCTGGCTGCCGTGGAGGGAGGCGTCCACGACGGTTTGGGCACACGCAACTACATCGTTCCGCTCGGCTGCGGTTACCTCGAGTTCGTCGCTGTGCACGACGCAGACCTCGCCAAGGACAACCCGTTTGGGCAACTGGTGTTGTCCGCGCTCTCCAATGGCGACGAAGCGTTTGCCGGCTGGGCAGTAGAGGTCACCAGCAGCGAACTCGAGACCCGGGCACGTCACGACAAGCTGCCGATCGGCCGCCTCACTCGCCGTGGGCTGGGCGTAAATCACATCGGTATGACCCGTGCCCTCATTTCACCTGGTCTGCCGTTCTTCCTGGCAAGGGACCCTGGCAGCAGCAATCCCGGAGTGATGGACGCCGCGCACACCCTGACGCCGCGCGGTGTGAAGAGGATTTCGGTCGCCGATGACCAAGCGGATCTGGACGCCTGGCTGATGACACATGTTGGCCCTGACAATCCGAAACTGCCCGTCGCCTGCGGCTCGCCCGGGCGCGGCATCATCCAGGTCGACATTGAAACCGACCAAGGCGCACTGACATTGAGTCACACCGCACCCACTATGGCGCGGCGCTGATACCACTCTGAGACACCGCTGGTCGCCGACAGCGGGAGTCAGGCGACCGTCGAACTTCAGCTGACGCACGGGTCCGCTATGGGGGTCACTCTGGATCCAACCGGTCAGAGCGTCGTAGACGCTGGGATTCCCGCCCTGCCAAACGATTAACGCTGGGTCCCACTGGCGGTGCCGATCGCCGCGGCATGCTGGCGCAGTCGGTCGGCGATCTGTCCCAGCCATTCCTTGTAGGTCAGTGGATCGGGGCCGTAGTCGACGCCGACCGTGCGCACCAGGAATTGTTTCAGGCCTGGTTCCGCACGGGATTCCCGTAAGTCGTCGATCTCCTGGGCCAGCAGCCGGAGAGGCTCCGCAACGGGGTCTTCGTTGACATAGTTGTCGACGATGCCTTCCCAGTCTTCAGCTTCTAGATCCCAGTCTTGATGGAAATTCGTAGCTAGAAACTGGTACAAACTCGTCGAGATCGAACCGTCATTCATTAGCCAGTTCCCGGTTTACGTTTCGGTTCGTACTCGTCCTTGCTCTGGAAAAAAATCTCAGCGCCACATTTTGGGCAATGTATCCAGTATTCGCATCTCCTGTCACCAGCATTGCCCCCTGCAACCCATGAACGCTTCTCGATCAGAACATCGGCATCATCGTTCTTCGGGCAGAGGATGCCATCCCATGCCCCTGCAGCGACCAGCTTGGTCACCTCAGTCCATCGCCTCGCCAACGTAAGGTATTCGGACATACTTCTCACTCTCCGCCGTTCAGGATTTTATCGCCGTACTTCTGTGCGAAATCGAATGCGGCCTGCGTCTCACTCGCGGCACGCGTCGCATCGATGCCCAATTCGGGTATCTCAGTCATATTTACGCGATACACCTCGTGCGCAACGGTTCGAGCCAACTCCGAGTCTGAGGCCATTCGAGACCACCTTCGCCGACCTCATCGACGGACCCCTGGCCCACATCCCGTCCGGACGATTCGGCGCCAACAGTGCCTGGGCCGTCTGCGCCGCGATCGCCCACAACCTGCTGCGCGCCACCGCGACCCTGGCCGGTACCCGTCACCGCACCGCCCGCGGGACCACGCTGCGCCGACGCCTGGTCAACATCCCCGCCCGCCTCGCCCGACCCCAACGCACACCAATCCTGCACCTACCCCGGCACTGGCCCTGGCAATCAGCATGGACAACCATGTGGCACAACATCATCGGCAACCGATCCTCGGCCTGAACCACCAACCCCCGACCCGACAACCAGGACCCCAACAGGAAGAGCTGGACAGACCAGCAGCTCAACCATGCCCATAACCAACCTGAATCAAGATCAGCGACTCAACCCACCAACACAGGGTCGATCGGTGGATTCAGGCTTAGTGTCACCCGATGTACGGAAACGGGGCTGGGTCAAAGCCGCTTCGATGTCCGCGACCCGCTGCGCACCGATACCCCATGGCTCATCGAGCCCGAGATGAGAGTCCAGATCCCACAGGACGCACCGTTCACCCGGCTCGGCGACCATGGACCAGGCGATGACAGTGCGGCGCAGCTGTTCATCCATGCGTTCGCCGCCCGCCGCAACGCCGGGTGGCGCACCGCCCTCGGGATGGTGGTGCAGGAATTGCCCGTAGGCGGCGTCACAGAATGCCGCATAGCGGACGGTGCACAGGATCAGTCCATGCCACGCTTCATCGACTGCACGCGACGGCATTCCGATGATCTGACCGTCGCGCAGCGCTACCGCGCAGCATCGAAACCACTGCCGCAGACCGGTTTCGACGAGTTCACGCGGTTGCCAGGGGCAGGTCTTGAACACCGCCTCCGGCAATTCCAGATCGGCGATCATCTGTCCGGCGACATGTCGGGTGTCGGCCTTTCGCAGCATGATCATCAGCAACCGCCGCCGCCGCAACCCCCACCGCAACTACTTCCGCCGCCGCAGCCGCCGTGTCCGCCACCGCAACCCGAGTGGCCCCCATGGCCTCCGTCGCCGCAACCGGAGTCAGCACCAGTAGCCCAGATAGCTGCTGCCCCGCCGGCACCGGCAACAGACCCGAACCCACCGCGGCGGGCCGCCGCACGCCCACGACGCCGCCGTTTGGCGGTAGCGAAGATCGCGAAGAGCGCTACGTCGAACGCGATGACCACCACCGGAATCATCCACCACACGATTTCGTCCTCTCCTGTCGTCCACTTCCTTACTGGACAAGCGGACCACGCACCGCATGGCTACCGATCCCAACTTGTGCGGGCGACGGACCGGGGTCAGCAACGACGCCAACGCCGTCTTACGCACCTCGTGGACCTGACTCAGCACCAGGGGCGGTCACCAATGGTGACCGCCCCTGTTCCGTTCCAGCGGACGGAAGGTTCTGGAGGGTGGCGGCCTCCGCCAAGACTCCTAATACGCCCCTGTTGCACACACTGATGCCGGGTCTCGACGCACCTGCATGAGCGTCGGAATCCATTGTGGATCTTGAAGTTTCAGTTCAGGATCGTAACGTAGAGGAACATGACTAAACCTCGATCCACTGATGAACTGGCTGGTCGTGGGGTGTCGGAATGAGGAAAGTGCCTCTTGAGCTGGGAGGATTGGTGTTCTCTACGCATCAATCAGACCAGTTCAGAAAGGCACTTCCGGTGAAAGTGTCCCACAGGTTCACTGCGTCCTCGGCAGTCTTCGATGATGAGCGTCTGGTGTCGTGCGCGGGGCTGGTTCCGGTGATGACGTTGGCTGCTCAGACGGGACTGCCGAAACTGTTGGCTGACAAGGTGCATATCGCGGCACCGCGGGTCAGGTCCGGGTCG
>NZ_KB908281.1 GCF_000382405.1 Mycobacterium sp. 141 | reverse complement strand
GGGAGTGTCGCAGTAACGGTGTAAGTGGCCTTAAAGCCCCCGGTGTGTCGGGGGCGGAAAGGTCACCTGATGACCGAGACTGTCGTGGCTGTGGAGCCATCGCAGAATGACTATGACGATCCCGCTCCGGCGGCGATTGATATCCCGCGCGGCCGTGAGGTCGATGAACTCGAGGTGGCCCGGGAGCTGGTGCGCCAGGCCCGGGAGGCCGGTGTTGCACTGACCGGCCCGGGTGGGCTGTTGAAGGCGATGACCAAGACGGTCATCGAAACCGCGTTGGATGAGGAGCTTTCCGAGCATCTGGGGTATGACCGCCACGACCCCGCGGGTCACGGTAGCGGTAACTCCCGCAACGGAACCCGCTCGAAAACCGTACTCACCGACTCGTGCGGCAATATCGAGATCGACGTGCCCCGCGACCGGGCCGGCACCTTTGAACCGCACATCGTCAAGAAACGCCAACGGCGCCTCACCGACGTCGACGAGGTGATCGTGTCGCTGTATGCCCGTGGGCTGACCACAGGCGAGATCAGCGCCCATTTCAGCGACATCTACGGCGCCGAGGTCTCCAAGGACACCATCAGTCGGATCACCGATCGCGTTGTCGAGGAAATGACAGCCTGGCATACGCGTCCACTGGAGCGGGTGTATGCCGCGGTGTTCATCGACGCTCTGCACGTCAAGATCCGCGACGGCCAGGTCGGTCCCAGGCCGATCTACGCGGCCATCGGGGTAGATCTGGCCGGCCATCGTGACGTGCTGGGTATGTGGGCAGGTGAGGGTGACGGCGAGTCGGCCAAGTACTGGCTCTCGGTGCTGACCGAACTGAAGAACCGCGGCGTGGCCGACATCTTCTTCCTGGTCTGCGACGGCCTCAAAGGACTGCCGCAATCGGTGGGTGCGGCGTTCCCCGACACCGTCGTGCAGACGTGTGTCATTCACTTGATCCGCGGGACGTTCCGTTACGCCGGGCGCCAGCATCGTGATGCGATCGCCAAGGCCATCAAGCCGATCTATACCGCGGTCAACGCCGAGGCCGCCGCGGCGGCGTTGGATGCCTTCGAAGCCGAATGGGGACAGCGCTATCCGGCAGCAATTCGGTTGTGGCGCAACGCGTGGAGTGAGTTCATTCCGTTCCTGGACTACGACACTGAAATAAGGAAGGTGATCTGTTCAACCAACGCCATCGAATCCTTGAATGCCCGCTATCGCCGTGCGATCCGGGCCCGTGGACATTTTCCGACTGAGCAGGCCGCCTTGAAATGCCTATACTTGGTCACCCGGTCACTGGACCCGACCGGGACCGGCCAGAAGCGGTGGACGATGCGCTGGAAACCAGCACTGAATGCCTTCGCGATCACCTTCGCCGACCGCATGCCGGGAAGCGAAACTGCCTAACAGAACACGCCGCTTACACCGTTAATCGGACAGTCCCGACGGTCGTGCCGCGCCCGGGTGTTTCTCCGCGCCTACCTCACGGCCGTGCGGCATATCGGTAATAGTTCCGTCCTGGGGGTGTGCAGGCGGCAGTTGGCGGGTGACAGTTCACCGGCCCTCGATCGGTGCTTACGTCGGCTCGGGCCCTTCCAGGTGCTCCCCGGGAGCCTTGCGGGTGGATTTCGTAAGAGAGAGCAGGCTGAGCCGGGAGCGCCGGCGCAGTGACCGCTCGTGCCACAAGAGGTTGATTCTTCGAGGGTCGTCCCACTCGGCGGTGTCGGTGATCATGACCCGGTGTCCGCGCACGTGCCCGTACGCCACAGACGCGTTGTAACGGCGAGTCGTGGTCGGCGCGGCCGATCGTGGAGGTGCGGCCAGGGGACGACAGGCCTGAACCACCCGGGTACCGGGTCAGTGCGGAACGTGTTCAGCCGGTAGGTGCCAGATCGCGGTGATGAGTGTTCTTGTCGTTCCCGCCGGGAACATGGTCGTGGCGTCATCAAGACGGGTAATACCACGCTTGCTCAGCGAGTTCGCTGTTACGCTTTCCCACTGCGAGATGCGCGAGGACTTCGAGCTCGCGGTGGACATTGGATGTTGTCCGACCGGGCCGTGGGCAATGCACGCAGATCCATGGAAAAAGCCACGCTAGCAGCGGTGATAGATAGGAGGAAAATATGTGAGTTGTATATCGCTGGACCTAGGCGTTCGGCGATTGCAAGCCTTAGACCTTGACCGAACTTGCATGGCGCCAGGGGGGACAGGTAGTGAGGGACTGGGCCGATTGGCGTGGAGCCACTCCACAAGTCGGTTTCATCCCATTGGATACTGTTTATTTTGGCGAAACGGTAGTAACGTGGACCACATCCACTGACAGTGGATGTCGTCAACTCGCAGTACAAATACTGCGCGAAGGGAAGCGACAATGGCCTCGAACACCGCGGGTCAGGAGTCGAGGCTGCACACACGGGCACCAACTGGTGCACGAGAACGCGCGGGGACCAACATCGGGATCGCCGCGACCGTGGTCCATGCCATGGCTTTGACTAGGCCAGTCACGCACCACCGCTAGAAATCCATCATCATGTCTGAACCAGAAAGCCATCATCATGTCTGAAACTGTTTCCACCGCCGACGTTGTTATCGTTGGCGGCGGACTGGAAGGCTGCTCGGCAGCCTGGTCGCTGGCTCAACGCGGCGTCACCGATGTCACCATCCTCGAACGAGACACCGTCGGCTCGGGCGGTACGGGGAAGTCTTCCGGCGTCGTGCGCTGCCACTACGGTGTCAGCTCGCTGGCCGCCATGGCGACTCGCAGCCTCGACCTCTTCGAAAACGCCGCCGACATCCTCGGTGAGGATGTGGGCTTCCATCAGACCGGTTACGTGGTTGGCGTCGGCCCGCAGAACGTCCAGGCCATCAAGGATTCGATGGCTGCGCAGCGCGCCGTCGGCGTACGCACCGAGGATATCGACAAGTCCGAGGTCGCAAAGCTGTGGCCGGTCGCAGACCTCGAGCCCTTCGCCGCGTTCGCGTGGGAAGAGCGCGGTGGATACGGTGACGCCTACCAGACCGCGCAGGGCTTCGCCGCTGCCGCTCGTCGTAAGGGCGTCCGCCTGCGTCAGAGCACCACGGTCAGCGAGATCATCGTCGAGAACGGGAAGGCCACCGGTGTGCGCCTGACCGACGGCAGCGTCGTCTCGGCCAACACGGTCGTCCTCGCCGCCGGCCCCTGGTCGGTTGCGCTGCTGGCTCAGCACGGCATCGACCTGCCGATCACGGTGCACCGCGAGCAGATCGTGCTCATCGATCCGGGCCAGGACCTCGGCAGGGTTCCGGTGTTCTCCGACCTGGTGTCGCTGCAGTACGTTCGCCCCGAAGGTTCCGACGGCCAGATCCTGTTCGGTAACTCCGCGCTCGATGTGCTTGAGCCGGCCGATCCGGACAACTACCTCAACCGCGCCGATGACGACTTCATCGACCTCACGGTTGACAAGATCGGCACCCGCTTCCCCGGCCTGGAGAACCCCTCGATCGCGTCGACCTACGCCGGTTGCTACGACGTGACGCCGGACTTCAACCCCGCGATCTCGAAGACCGATGTCGACGGACTGATCGTCGCTGCGGGCTTCTCGGGCCACGGCTTCAAGATTGCTCCGGCAGTCGGCAAGCTGATCGCCGACCTCGTGGTCGACGGCGTGAGCTCCGACGCCGACATCCCGGCCGAGGACTTCCGCCTGTCCCGGTTCGCCGAAGGCAAGCTGCTGAAGAGCCCGTTCCCGTACATCGGCGCAGGGCAGATGCGCTAATCACGGATTGTCGCTCTAGAGCGCTCAGGACGGCTCACACGAACACGTGAGTCAGACCGTGCACAGCGGCGTCGGCGATGGAAACATCGCCGACGCCGCTGTGGTCCGCGGGGCCACCGGCTATCGCATCTGCGAAGCCCCGGTGTACGGGTGTGCGCTGGTGAGCAGATCGCCTTCGGCGAATCGTTCGAGCCGGAAATCGCGCTCACAGATGTTTGGATCGGTGCTGCGCTCATACTGAACGAGGTCTGCGACCAGTTCGCCTACCGCCGGAGCAATCTTGAAGCCATGACCGCTGAAGCCGACGGCGAGGATCAACCCCTCGATCGACGCCGCCCGGGTGATAACCGGGTTGAAATCGGGCGTGATGTCGTAGCAGCCGGCATAGCTTGAGCTGACCGATGCATTCGGCATGCCGGGCAGGCGATGGGCCAGTTTGGTGACCGCGCGATCAAGGTACTCGGGCGTAGCGCCGTTGAAATAGTTGTCGGGATCGGCTGGCTCGAGGACAGCGAGGTCGCTGTTGCCTACCAAGATCTTATCGTCGATTTCGGCGCGAATGTACTGCAGTGAGACAAGATCGGACAGCACCGGCACGTCTCGCACACGGTCGGCGGCGTCGACGCCAGGCTCGACGAGGATCACCTGACCCCGGTGCGTTCTCAGCGGCACATCGATTCCGCACGCGGCCAGTAACGGCGACGACCACAGACTCGCGGCGATCACAACAGTCGGCGCAGACACCTCGGTTCCGTCGGCAAGTGTCACGCCGCGAAGTTTGTTGTCTTGCACACGGATTGCCTTCACCGCCGCGGACTGGTGGAGTCGGACTCCAGCGGTGCGCGCCGTCACGGCGAATGCCTGTGCGGTTTGATAGGCGTCGGCGTAGCCGCCGCGTGGTTCGTAGCCGAACGCAGCGAAGTCGTCCAAATACGCGACCGGCCACATTTCAGCGACCTGCGCGTGGTCGATTTCGCGGGTCTCCACCCCGACGGCCTGCTGGTCGGCGAGATTCGCGCGTAGGGCGTCAATGTTGTCTGGTCCGACGCCGACGACGTAGCCGGTCTGCCGGAACCCGATGTCCATGCCGAATATGGATTCGGCGTTCTCGAACGTTGTAAGGCTTTTGGCGGCTAACGCGGCGAGAGACTTGACACCGTAGTGGCAGCGCACGATGCTGCTCGACTTGCCAGTGCCACCCGCACCCACTGTGTCGCGTTCATAGATCGAGACGTCGGTGATACCGCGTTGTGCGAGAGCGTAGGCGGTACTTGCGCTGATGATGCCGCCACCGACAATCACGACGTCCGCGGTGGCAGGCGAGCTCATTGCGGTGCCCCACAATCAAGAATCCAGTCGGTGTCCGCCGGTGCCGCATCCAGCACCTCGCGATAAGATCGAATTCTGTTGCGGTATAAGACGATAGCGTTCGGATCTAGCATAGTCTTCCTTTTGGGTGTGTTCGTGTACCAGGGTTTTGGGTGCCACGTTTTCGGTTGTCAACGCGGACGCGTTGACAACCATTTGCACTGGGGCGCCGAAACTTCGGCGTTGATGAACAAGTGGTGACGATGTTAACCCGGTCACCGTTGCAAAACCGTTGCACAGCCAGTTGGCTAGATGGGAATGAAGCCGGACTTTTGAGTCTCTTGTACAGATTGTGCTGCGGTGGTGAGGGTTTCGACCGATGCGTTATTGGGTGGCGGCAGATCGTAGGCCACGCGAGATCGGTGTGGGTGACGAGTTTTCCAGGGCCGCAACGCAATACGTAATCCTGGATGCGGGGACGACCGGGAATCCTTGAGGGGACGAGGAACTCAGGCCTCCGGGATCCCGCCAATATCGGCCCTGGGGGTCGCCGGGAGCCGCCCCCGATGCGGCTGAACAGCTCACATGTGAACGTGAACCCGGCGGAGCCCGGGTATCGGTTTCTTATCCAGTCGTCGCGAACAGGATCTCCGGCGCAGCGTCCGGTGTCGTGTCGGGGTGTGCTGCCCACCAGGCAGCACAGGCGGCGCGCCAGCTGTTGAGGTCGTCTTCACGGCCATCGACACTCACCGTCGAGCCCGACACCCGGGCCGTTGCGGCACCACAGGCGTAAGTCCCGTCGTCGGCCGTGATCGCCGGGTATTCCTCGTAGAGTTCGCTCAGGGAACGAATCATGTATTTGGGCCGCTCGTCGACGCGTGCTGCCAGAGCCGTTTGAGGCGTGTCCACGCCGGTGAGGACGAGCAAGGTGTCCATTCCTGCGCGATTTCCGCCGAGGATGTCAGTGTCCAATCGGTCGCCGACGACGAGGGGGCGGGTGACACCGGAGTGGCGTGCCGCCGTCTCGAAAAGGGCTGGCTCTGGTTTTCCTGCCGCTACGGGCCACTGGCCAGTAGCCGTGGCAATCGCGGCTACCAGTGTTCCGTTGCCGGGAGCGAACCCCCGCTCCTGTGGAAGAGTCATGTCCAAGTTCGTCGCTACCCACAGGGCACCCGCTTGGATCGCGTAGGAGGCCTCTGCCAGATCTTTCCAGCCGAGGGTGGGGGAGAACCCTTGAATGACCGCGTCTGGCTGACCATCGGAGGCGGATACGACGACGAGTCCTTGCGCCCTGACGGAGTCGGCGAGCACCTGACTGCCGACGACGAGCACAGTCGCGCCCGCCGGCACCTGGCGAGCCAGCAGCTCTGCTCCGGCCATAGCGGATCCGAATACTTGCTCGGCGGTCGCCGGCGCACCCAATTCCCGGAGGTGGGCCGCGACCTCTTCGGATGAGCGCGACGCGTTGTTTGTCACGTATGCGAGGCTCGTGCCCTCTCCGACGAGCTTGTCGAGTGCTTCGGTGGCGCCGTCGATGGCGCTCGGCCCCTTATATACGACGCCGTCGAGGTCTGCGAGCACTCCGTCAAAGCTGTCAACTAGCCGACTGGTCATCGATTCCTAACCTCGCTGGTCTTGCTGGCCGGCTGCGCTCTTTGCGGCGTCCGGCGTGCCTGGTTCCAAGCACACATTAAACGCCGTCCTGATGCGTTGTCGCCGAACCACCTGACAGTCCAGGGCCCAAAACAGACCTCGAGGTGCAGATCAGTGATGCGTCGCTTGGCAAGGGCCCGCAATGATCTGCGGGTCCTTGCCAAGCCGTTGGCCGGCTGGGGCAGCTCACCACTGGTGAAACAGAACAACTCTGTCGCATCCGGGCCATCCTTCGGGAGCGGAACCGCAGAAGGGGTCGCCTCGGTGGTTCGGGCTTCACTGACGAGAGTCACTGGCTAACTTCCTCGGTTGGTTTTGTGCGTGACGAGGCTCGGAGAAGGTGACCGCGGATTGGTTGTGCTGCCGAATGGGGCTGAAGGCGACGCGGGCTGGGTCCGCTAACCAGCCTGTTCGGACAAGAGCCAGTCGGACGCGGCTTTGCGGTAGCGGATGATGCCCTTGTACTCCGCCATGTCCTCCGGCAGCTCGGCCAAAACCTCGCCCATGCGCTTACGCCAGACCGGGACCTTCGCAATGTCGGTGAGTGGCAGAAGGTAGGTGCGGATCGGAAACAGTACCGCCCCGGAGTGGGGAAGGCGGATGAGGTGCTGAACCTCGACCCGCAGATGGACTCTCTCCGGGAGGGCAGGGTCCAGGGCGATCGTGCCGCGGTCCCCGGCCCAGTTGGGATAGGTCTCGGTGGAGGTATCCAGGCGCCGGTCGATGCTCATGGTCCAGTTCGTCCGGCGGAATGCCTCCCCGGGCTGCAGGCTCATGAGGAAGTGCTCGGCCCGGGAGATGATCTTTTCCTCATTCACCCGTGGGACCGGGCTGTGGATTTCGGTGAAGTTCATGCCGACGTCGAATCCGACAGACCAGTCGGCGGCGAACGTGACCACACCGGCGTCGAGCCACAGCGCTTTGTCGCGTTGATCGAGAAAGACTAGATCGGCTTGGACCTGGCTGCCCAGGAAGTGCAACGGGTCCCCCGTGGGCAGTGACGCGTCGTCGCCGATGGTGAACTCGATGTCGAGGTTGAGCAGGTCGTTCCGCCAGCGGCACTTGTCTCCGTCTCGCTGGAAGGACATCGTGGTCGGGCTGGACTCCGCGATCTCGGGCAGCAGGTAGGTGATGGCGTCCCACACTGCGGGCCGCATGTTCGGGAGGGTAGCGATGCGCGAGGGATCCCTTTGCAGAACTTCCTCGCGAAGCTTCAGGTCCGAAACATAGAACTCGTCGACATCCACCACGGTGCCGCCCCAGGCGCCGGCTTCTGTCTCCACCACTTTGCGGGCGGGCTCGACATTGGCGCTGTAACGGTAGTTGTCACCGGTGTAGGGGAACGGAAAGTGGCGGATCCGATCTGGCAGGGTCGCAGTTTCAGGGTCGTTGCCGATGGTGATAGTCACAGGTCCAACTCCAATTCGTCATCTATGCTGCGCGAAACGCAGCACATCATGAGTGTGTTCTCTTGTTTTTCCTCGTCGCTCAGGTAGAGATCCCGATGCTGAGGTGTTCCTCGAAGCACTGGCAGGGTGCACTCGCCACAGATGCCCTTGCGGCACATGTTGGGGATCTGCTTCCCCACTTTTTCGAGGGCCTCCAACAACGAAACGCCGGCCGGAACTTCCAATCTGAGACCGCTGCGCGCCAGGATCGCCGTGAACGGGTCCCCCGCATCCAGCTCACCCGCGCCAAAGTGCTCTAGGTGCAGCAGTGCCTCCGGCCAGCCCAGATCGCGGGCCTGGTCGAGAACTGAATCCATGAAGTTAGCCGGCCCACAGACGTAAAGGTGAGTGCCGAGTCTCTGGGTCGTGAGCTGCTCAGCCAGAACCTTCTGGAAACTGTTGCGGTCATGGCATTCCGTCAGCGCCGGTCCCAGCAGTTCCCTGACTTCATCCACGTGCGCACCTTGCCCGCGTCGGTAGACGTAGATCATGGACGCTGACATGCCCCATTCAGTGGCGTATAGGGCGTGCGAGAGCACCGGCGTGATTCCGATTCCTGCCGCAATCAGCAAAGTGTGCTTGGCGTTTGACGTAGGGGCGAAGTTACTGCGGGGGCGCGAAACCCAAACGTGGTCGCCGACGGCGAGCCGGTGCATGGCCAAAGAGCCGCCCCCACCGTCTTCGACCAAGAGAACCGAGATGGCGTATTCGGAAGGATTGTTGCCGGAACCGGTGAGGGAGTAGGCATTTGCGCGGAGGTTCGCAGAATCCCCGTACTGGACCACCAAGTGGCTGCCCGCGACATAGGAGGGCAGTAGCGCGCCCGCCGGATCGCGGAACTTGATGGTGACAATAGATTCTGTCTGTAGCTGTCGCTCTGTAACCTCCAGCTCGAAGCCTTCTTCGACCGCTGGATGGATAATGGGCTGAAGTGCCTCTGTGGTCATGATGCCTCCTCGGCGTGGGCGGCGTATCCCAAGTACCCGCCAAGGCGACGGGAAAAGTGATCAGTGGTGGCCAGGACAATGCCGCATCCCTGGCAGGCCACCTCGACAGATCCATGCACACCAGTGGTGATGGTGGCAGTCTTGCAATGGCCGCAGACAACAACCCACGGGCTGTTCTGGTCGCACAGCATGGTGATTTCCTCGTCCACCATGCCGCAGGCCTGGGCAGCGGCTGAAGCGGCATGAACGTCGACCGCGGGGCCGGTCAATACGAGGCGGGCCCCGACGCGTGACTTTTCGAGCGCAGACCTCAGCTCGGCGAGGGTTTCCGGGTTTGCAGAGGCGAAGTGCAGGTCGTACCTGGGCCGATCACCGGTGTCCCGACCCGCGATGTCATCTGATGTGCCGAACGACACACAGATGACACCGCGGAACCCCGGCTCCAACGGCATAGACGTGGAACGCATTGGAGTTACTGTCCTTACGGGGCGAAGGTGCGGTCGCCGGCGAAGAATCCGAGCCCGTACTCGGGGGTCTCGAACTTCACGGTGGTTCCCTTGGGGAAGAACAGCACGTCGCGCTCCTTGGCGTGCGTGACCTCGCCGGTGTCCTGGTCGGTGAGGATGAACTCGCCCTTCACGACGACTTTCATCTCGTCGTAGGTGTAGGTGTAGACCAGGGGCTCGGACTTCTTCAGCTCGAAGAACCCGGCACACATGACCGACCCCTCGGGGTTGTGGAGAGAGTCACCGATAGCGGCGACGACACCGGGCTCGTTCATGCTCGGCAGCCCTTCGTAACCCTTTTCCACCTTGTGGATGCCCCCGGCCTTGGTCAGGGTTCCGATGGTTGTGATTTCTGTCATGCTTACTCCTCTATGTGTCAGAGCTGATCGCGGTAGTCCGGGCCTGGCCGTCGTTTGACAGGACCGATCAAATTCAGCGCACCTGAAGCGCACTGAAAACTAGGCCAGGAACTCCGGGCTGAGGTCCCGGGGGAGGGTCCTCGGTCGACCGGCACACTCTCTAGTCCTCAGAGTCAGCCGAGTTCTGGATCGAACTCCACTGATGTGATGCCAGTCACGTCCCACCTACAAAGTACGCCAGATAATTCCTCTAGTCCAGACTGTTTTAGGAATATTCACGCCGAGCGGCTTGCGCAAGGGGAGCTCCGCCTACCGAGGGAAGGCCGGTTCTGGGTGTCTACCAGCAGTGATTGCTTCAGCACTCTCCGGCGGAGGGGGCCCGTAGGACCGGAAGCTTTGTGGGCAGTCCTTACCTATGCGGGCACCTGATGCCCGTGCCAGCGCATTCCCGAGTTCTTCGGGTGCTGGAGGGGGAGGTGAGAGAAGCCTGCACCGGTCGGGCACAGGAAGTTCGTGCACCTCTACGGTGGCGTCCCGCCTGCTGGCCGACGGCGCGACGTGCGTTCTGAACGCGGGATTCGTGGGCCTGGGCGAGTGCAACTTTCCCGACGAGCTGCCGAGGCGGCAAAGATTTTTATGAATAAAAACTATTGCACTGCTGCTTTAAAGCTGTACCCTCTCAGGTGACCTGCCTCACAGAAGGCGCCGTGGGAAGCGGTCCGGAGTTCTTCACAGACCCCGGCGAAGCACCTCCCCAACACGACACCGCCGGTCGGCCGGCACCTTCTGCAGCGACCTCAACGGCGGACCCGCTCGGCCATCCGGCTACTCAGATTCGGTAAAGGATCTCCCTATATGACTCAGCTCAAGCACCAGGACGCAAGCAGTCGCGACGCGACTTGGGTCAGATGTAGTCGCTGTCATCCCGCCCCACCTTTGCGGTAAACACCTAAAAATTCAGACGTCTTTAAGCGATCCAAAGGGAGACTTGTATGAGTGAAAGTCATCATTTAACCGACGCCGGCGACGACCTCAAAAGGTCGATCGACTGGAAGCAAGGCCTGGCCATTGCGCTGGGTGTGCCTTTGCTGATTCTGCCCTCTTTGGGCTACATCCCCATGTACCTCGCCGCCGCGGCGATCCTTATCTGGGGATTGTCGGTGCTTCAGGGTTTCGCGCAGAGCACCGCGTATGCCGAAATGGCCACGACCTTTCCCGAGGCCTCTGGCCTACCGGGCTTTGCACAGGAGGTTTTTGGCAACAGAAACCACCAGGGCAAGTACGACATGAGCAAGCTGCTCGGCGGTTTCAGTGCGTGGAGCTATTGGTTCGCCTGGACCCCGGTGTTGGCGATCTTCTCCATCCTGGTCGGCGGCTACCTGCACGGGCTGTTTCCCGCGCTGGACGTGCTTTCCGACTACCAGCTTTCGTTGATCTCGGGCCTGGTGATTTTCACCATTCTGTTTGTGGTGAACTGGTTCGGCCTCAAAGACGGTGCCAAACTGGGTTACGTTCTGGCGGCTCTTTCTCTTATTCCGCTGGTTATCCTCACCGTGGCGCCTTTTGCCACCGGACATTTCGACATGTCCAAAATCACCGGCGACTGGATGCCGGCCGACTGGTCCTGGAACTGGCAACACATCCTGATCCTCTTTGGCGTCTTCGCGATCGCTCAATGGAGCGCCTGTGCCTGGGAAACGGCAGCCATCTACGGCCCTGAATACAAGAATCCGGCCAAAGATGTCGCCAAAGCGCTGTTCTCCTGCGGCGTCATCTGCTTCTTCTCATTTGTGCTTGTCGAAGCAGCAGTGATCGGTGTGCTCGGTGTCGACGGTGTACAGGCTGAAGCGGTGTCGCCGCTGCTCCCGGTCGCCAATGCTGTCTTTGGCTCAGCCGGGTCCACGATCACGATCATCATGTTGATCGCCGCCATGGTCTTGATCATCCAAACGGCTTATCTGGGTTCGTCTCGTGCCATGCACTCCATGGCCGTGGAAGGCAACCTTCCCAAGGTTCTCGGTAAAACGAATCGCCAGGGAACTCCGTGGATTGCCATGGTGGTTATCGGCATCTTCAACCTGGTGCTGATTTCCATGGGAAACCCCGCGGCAATTGTCGCTGCTTCTGCGATCGGTTACACCTGCGCGAACGGCATCAGCCTGTTCGCCTATGTCAAGGCGAAGAGGGACCCGGCCTTTGCCGGTTTGGAACGGCCTTTCAAGGCACCCAAGGGCTGGCAGGGCGTCGCCATGGCATTCGGGCTTTTCAACCTTCCGCTGTGTGTGGTGGGTGTGGTTTACCTCAACAGCCTCGAAGTCGGTTGGACTCCGACCTGGGTCGGCTTCCTCGTATTGGCGGTATACATCCCCATCTGGGTGTACTCCCGGCATGAATGGCACCGCTCGAAAGACGAACCGGCCGCTGTGCTTCCTTAGGCCGGGGAAAGAGCCGCTGGTTCACACCTCTGAAAACAGGAAGGCGGACCGATCAATGATCGGTCCGCCTTCCTGTTTTTTGCGTCTGGGTGCCTGCGGTGCTCACGGCAATGCCTGATGGTGATGGTGTGGCTGGTGTGGGAACAGGAGCCGTCAAGGCGGTACCGGTTCCGCGGAGATGTCGCGCGCGAAGGCTGGCAAATCGCTGCACGGTTACTGAGAATTCCGTCATTCATGGAAAAACCAGTTTCGGGGCACGGCCTTCTGGCATCCTGTGATGCTGAGAAGAACGCCGGTGCAACGCGGTGCAAAACCGCAGGAAGGGGGTAGTTGTCATGGATCCTGGACTCGACATGCAGAGTCAAACCATGACTCAATCACTCGCCGCGCGGCGTCGTCGATCAGGACAACGCCGAGTGTCAAGCCTGTTCGATCGACGACCAGGCGCCCATCCGCGGCATCATGGCGAAGATGAACAGCGGCCGCGTCGTGCGGCCCGATCGCGGACGCTCTCAGACGCCAAAAGGAGGGCCTCTCCACGCGAAAGTCCTTGTGCGACAAGAAGAATTCGATGCCCATGATGTCGGTCCGATGCACCCCGAGGCGCTCCGCCCGCGCCGTCAGACGCAGTGAACATCTTGACTATTGACACACCGATAAGAAACGTTGTTTCCTTAGAGTAACCTCGGTCGTGACCTGCGCCACAGCCAAGGTAGGGGTGGGAAGTATCTCTCACAGAAAGTTAGGAAGAAGGATCGAGTTGAGTAACAACGACTTAGCGTCAGATGATTTCCTGGACTACGAACACGGAAATCTGCAATCCGGGACGAACTGGTGGGGCGCCTTCGTTATCGGTCTGGCGGGGACAATCCTGGTCACGGGTGCGGCACCCGCGTTTCTCACCGTTTTTGGCGCCTCCTACATACCGTTCATCACCTTTTTCACCCTGACCGGTGTGGTGCTCTGTTTGCTGCTGGCCGAACTGTCCGCCATGATGCCCGGCCGCACCGGCGGATCGCCGTCCTACGCCTATCCGGCGTTCAAGGACCGGTACCCCCGACTAGCACCGCATGTCAACGGTATGACAGCCTGGATGTACTGGGTTGGATGGATGCCCGTCGCACCGCTGAACATGATCCTGGCATCCTTCTATATCACCCACCTTCTCGGTCTTGACGCCACCAAGGGCTTCACGCCGATCAGCACATTCATCCCCTGGTGGACGTTGGTAATCACGATCATCGGCCTGATCATCTTGTCGGTTCCGGCCTACCTGGGCATTCGCTTCGGAACCTCGATGGCGACGGTGCTGGCGGTCTTGTCGATGATTCCGCTGACCTTCCTGTCCATCGGCTTCATCTTCAAACCGAGCAAGACGAATTGGCACGAGCTCGCCGGGTTCCCACATCTCGACGGTTCAAGCTTCTCCGCTCCGATTGACGGCCACGGCGCCTGGACCATGTACATCGCCTACGCCTTCCCGCTGCTCTGGACGGTCATCGCTTACGAAGCGGCTGCCTGCTATATCGGCGAGTGCAAAAACCCGCATCGCGACGCCAAGATTGCGATGACCCTGGAAGGTGGATACGGGGTGTTCGTTTACACCCTGCTGCCGATCTCCTTCGTTGTCGTTCTCGGCGCGAGTGCCCTCTCCAATCCAGACCTCGTCGACCCGAAGACGATGTTCGTCACGTTTGCCAGTACCATCTTCCCAGGTGTGGCCGGCGCGGCGATGGAATGGCTGATGGCAGGAATGCTGATCGTGGCACTCGTGCTCTCGGCGCTGAATTCACTGATGGGTTGTTCGCGATCGCTCTACCAGATGTCGCTCGACGGTCAGTTCCCGAAGTTCTACCAGCACGTCAACAAGCACTATGTGCCTGACCGTGCCATGATGACCAACGTCGTAGCGAGCATGCTCATCGCCTTCATGGGTGGCGCCATCCAGATCTACGCCTTCTCTAACGTCGGATACCTCGGTTCGTTCGTGCCGGTGCTGATTGGCTACTACCTGCTTCGGAAGGACCGGCCGAATCTGCCGCGTCCGTTCCGGTTGCCGGAGCCGTTCAAGTACCTGGCGCTCGGGCTGGCCGCACTGTACTTCTTCGTGTGGCTGGTCGGCGGTATCATCTACTCGAGCATCGGTGGCGAGGCCATTTACTACTACCTCGGCGTGGCGGCGATCTTCCTCTACCTCCCGCTGTACTGGTATCGCAAGCACGAGGATCGTAAGAGCGGCGACGTGAGCCAGTCGAGTGGACCGGACCAGACACCCGAGCCGGAGATGGTGAAGTAGCTGTGTTTCGTAACCGCCTAAAACGCCCACCACGCTCTCTGCCGCCTGTGGCACCAGAGAATGCTGCTGACATCCTGCTCGCGTCCGAAGGGCGCCGCTTCACCGAGGATGCTCTGGAGCTCGCAGCGCGGATCTCTCTTGAAGGGCGTGGGCGGGCGATGGTGCTGACTATCGCGCGGCTACACGGCACAAGCTTCGGTCTGCCCAACCCGGGTTTGCGGCCGAACCGGCGGGAGATGGCAGAGCAAGAGGATATCGTCGAGAGCGCGATTACCAAGCTCGAGCAGCTCGGCGTCGCCGCCGACGGGCACATCGCGATCACCCGCAACCCCAGAAAGAGCATCCTCAAGGAGGCGCGGCGGTGCCAGTGCTCCGCCATCGTGATGGGGGCCGATCCGCAGCGCAACGCATTCGTCTCCTCACTGATGTGGAGCCAAGAACCGTATCGAGTTCGTAGACGGGCCAAAATGCCGGTCCATCTCGTGGAGACGTCGTCGCCTGAACTCGAGCGCCTGCCCGATAGCCGACGGCGGTAACCATCCAGCACCTGCCGTCGTAAGCACCACAATGCGGGGTGGTCTCAACTTAGAACGTTGAGACCACCCCGCATTGGCATGTCCGTCACTTCGTCCTCCGCGCCGGCGTTTGATACGAAATGCACTGCACACCACGGATATTCACATCAACGCAACCCGCCCGACCCCATCGACTTACACGTATGGGATCGGGCGGGGTTTCGCGGTTCTGCGCCCGCGAACGGGTGCAGAGTGCCGAAAACGGTTGAGCGGGCTTGTCTATTTAGTCCTGACCATCGTGGATAACCAACACCGGGCATTTCGAGTGGTGGACGCAGTGATTGCTGACTGATCCGAGGAACATGCCGGCAAATGCACCGTGCCCCCGGCTTCCGACAACCAGCAAGTCGGCTGAGCGGGACGCCTCGACAAGTACCTCGGCTGGATGACCCGAGACCACCTCGACGGCTACAGGCACCGACGGGTTTGCCCCAAGGACATCGTTGACCGATTTTTCGGCATTGTCGCGCGCTCGTGCGGCGATCCCGACATTGGGGGAGCTAGCTACGTAGTACTCGGGCTCATAGGTGGTCACTGCGCGCACTCGGCCACCGGTCAATTCGGCATAATTGGCAGCCCACCGGAGCGCATCTTTGCTGCTTTGTGAACCATCTACGCCTACAAGAACAACAGGGTTGGTTTCAGGTTTGGTCATGGTGTCTCCACTCGCGTAGGTGCTAATTGTGGTGTCAGTGAAGCTCAATCATGCCATGCGGATGCGCCGGGACGGCTCAAAACAGGGTTGATGGTGTCGTCGAGAATCGCTTTGTTCTCGGCGGTCACGGTGCTGTCGGTATCGGTGCGTCGATGCAGGTGGCCGCCCGTTTTTCTTGGCCACCTTCGCGCCGGCGCGAACTTTGGAGCCGAGTTTCTGGGGTGGCAGAAGCAGTTCGTCAGCAGCGACTGCAGTATCCATATCGCATTGAGTAGTAACAGTTCTGGCGCGGAATCCAAAAGCGGCCAAGGACGGCGTAATCGCCGCCCTTGGCCGCTTTTGGATAACCGGCTGTCATTCGCCGGCCGCAGTGTCGTTGGTTCAGAAAGTCTTTCCGGCCGAGCCGAGCTGCTCGGTGGCTTCGACGAGTCGGGCCGCGAGCCCAGCTTCGGCCTTAGCACCCCACACGCGCGGGTCGTAGGTCTTCTTGTTACCGATCTCGCCGTCGACCTTCAACACACCGTCGTAGTTCTTGAACATGTGGTCGGCCACGGGACGCGTGTACGCGTATTGGAGGTCGGTGTCGATGTTCATCTTGATGGTGCCGTAGGAGACGGCGTCCGCGATCTCCTGATCGCTCGAGCCCGAGCCACCGTGGAAGACGAGGTCGAACGGCTTGTCCTTGCCGATCTTGGCACCGACCTGATCCTGGATGTCCTTCAGGATCTCCGGACGCAGCTTGACGCCGCCGGGCTTGTACACACCGTGCACGTTGCCGAAGGTCAGCGCCGTGATGTAGCGGCCGTTCTCACCCGCGCCGAGCGCATCGATCGTGGCCAATGCGTCTTCGACCGTGGTGTACAGCTTTTCGTTGATGGCGTTCTCGACGCCGTCTTCCTCGCCGCCGACGGCGCCGATCTCGACCTCGAGGATGATCTTGGCGGCCGACGTACGTGCAAGCAGTTCGCGGGCGATCTTCAGGTTGTCCTGCAGAGGCTCGGCGGAGCCGTCCCACATATGGGAGTTGAACAGCGGGTTACGACCGGCCTTTACCTCTTCTTCGGAAGCGGCCAGAAGCGGCAGAACAAAACCATCCAGCTTGTCCTTGGGACAGTGGTCGGTGTGTAGCGCGATGTTGACGTTGTACTGCTTGGCGACCTCGCGAGCGAAGGCCGCGAAGCCGAGGGAACCGACCACCATGTTCTTGGCCGAGGCGCCCGACCAGTAGGCAGAACCGCCCGTGGTGATCTGGACAATGCCATCGGACTCAGCGTCGGCAAAGCCACGCAGGGCCGCGTTCAACGTCTGGGAGGACGTGACGTTCACAGCGGGGTACGCGAAGCCGCCCGCCTTCGCACGGTCGAGCATCTCGGAATAGATCTCTGGGGTTGCAATGGGCATGCTGACTCCTGTGTTGAGTTTTCGTCGTTCGTTAGGTTTTTTAGGCGAGACAATGTCGTCCAAACAAGGCAGCCGTCGACCGTCCCAGCCCTCCGGCGTGTGACGAGTCGACGGCTGCCATACCGAGGCGTCGAGCGCTGTATTACTCGACGACCTCGCCGGTGGTTTCGTAGGTGGCGATCTTGCCGATACGCCGGACGTGGCGCTCGGCATTGCTGAATGGTTCAGCCAGGAACGCCTCGATCAGTTCCGTGGCCTCTTCAACGGTGTGCTGGCGACCACCGACCGCAACCAGGTTGGCGTCGTTGTGCTCGCGAGCCAGTTTGGCCGTGTCGAGGTTCCATACCAGGGCCGCGCGCACGCCTTTGACCTTGTTCGCGGCGATCTGCTCACCGTTGCCCGAGCCGCCCAGCACAATCCCGAGGGCATCCACGCCGGCGGCCTGGTCGGCCACGACGGCGAGCGCAGCGTTGATGCAGAATGCCGGGTAGTCGTCCTCGGCGTCGTAAACAGCAGGCCCGTGGTTCACCATCTCGTAGCCCTTGGCTGACAGTGCTTCGATCAAGTGGGAGCTGAGCTCCATGCCGGCGTGGTCGGTGGCGATATGAACGCGCATTAATAGGGTCCTTCAGATTGGTTGGGGTGCGACGTTATTTGGCAAACGCGAGCTGGGCGTTTTTGCGCAGCGATTCGATGGCATCCGCCGGAGACGGCTTTCCGTACACGGACGATCCGGCCACAAAGACGTTGGCACCGGCCTCCGCAGCGCGGGCAATGTTCTCCGCGGTGACGCCACCGTCGACCTGGATGGCCACGTTCACACCGGAACCCTCGACCGCGGCGCGGGCGCGGCGGATCTTGGGCAGCGTGACGTCCAGAAAGGCCTGGCCGCCGAAGCCCGGCTCCACCGTCATGACCAGCAGCATGTCCAGTTCGGGCAACATGTCCAGGTACGGCTCCACCGGGGTCGCCGGACGCAGCGCCATGCCCGCCTTGGCTCCGCGTGCACGAAGTTCCCGGGCGAGTTTGATGGGGGCGACGGCCGCCTCGACGTGGAATGTCACCGAGTCCACGCCGGCGTCGGCGAACGGCGGCGCCCAGCGGTCCGGGTCGGCGATCATCAGGTGGGCGTCCAGCGGGATGGGGCTGACCTTCTTCAACCGCTGTACGACCGGCAGACCGATCGTCAGGTTCGGCACGAAGTGGTTGTCCATGACATCCACGTGCGCAGCATCGGCGTTGCTGATGCGGGCCAGCTCGGCTTCGAGGTTGGCGAAGTCGGCCGAGAGGATGCTGGGGTTGATACAGCATTTCAGCGATGAAGCGGACATGGTGTCTGCCTTTCGGTAGCGGTCAGTCAGGGCATGCGATATCGGAGCCGTCGGCCACGGATCGCGCCGCGGCCCGGTTGCCGGCCGCGTGGAGACCTGTCGGCCCCCACGCGGCCGAGACAACCCGGAGGCGGGTTAGGAACCCTTCTGAGCAGAAGCGAGGGCACCCTCGACGTCGGCCAGGAGGTCCTTCCAGCTGGCGACGAACTTGTCCAGGCCTTCGGACTCGAGCAATGCGACGACCTCATCGTAGGAGATACCGAGGCCTTCGATGGCGTTAAGCACATCTTTTGCCTCCTTGTACGTGCCGGTGATGGTGTCACCGGTGACCACGCCGTGGTCGAACGTGGCGTCCAGGGTCTTCTCCGGCATGGTGTTCACCACGTCGGCAGCCACGAGTTCGGTCACATACAGGGTGTCGGGGTAGGCCGGATCCTTCACGCCGGTGGAGGCCCACAGGGGACGCTGCGGGCGCGCACCGGCCTTGGCCAGCAATGCCCAGCGCTCGGTGGAGAAGAGTTCCTCGTAGACCTGGTAGGCCAAGCGGGCATTGGCAACGCCGGCCTTGCCCTTGAGTGCCTTGGCCGCGTCGGTGCCGATGGCGTCGAGGCGCTTGTCGATCTCGGTATCGACGCGGGAGACGAAGAAGGACGCGACCGAGTGGATCTTGGACAGGTCGTGGCCATTGCTCTGGGCCTGCTCCAGACCGGACTGGAAGGCGTTGATCACGGCGCGGTAGCGCTCCAGCGAGAAGATCAGGGTCACGTTGACGCTGATGCCCTCGGCCAGGGTGGCGGTGATGGCTTCCAAGCCCTCGCGGGTGGCCGGGATCTTGATCAGGACGTTGTCCTTGGCGACCTTCTTGTAGAGGTTCTTCGCCTCGGCAATGGTCCCGGCGGCGTCCCACGCCAGGCGGGGGTCGACCTCGATGGAGACACGACCGTCGACGTGGTCGGTGGCCGCGGCGACCGGGGCGAACAGGTCGCAGGCGTCAGCGACATCGGCGGTGGTGATCTCGAAGATCGTCTCTTCGACGTTGGCGCCCCGTGCGGCAAGTTCGGCGATCTTTGCGTCGTAGTCGCTACCGGTGGTGATTGCGGCCTGGAAGATCGACGGGTTGGTGGTGACACCAACGACGTTCTTCTCGTCGATCAACTTCTGCAGCGAACCGGTCTCGAGGCGATTGCGGGAGAGGTCATCAAGCCAGATCGACACGCCGGCTTTCGAAAGCTCTGCGGTGGGGGTTGCGTTGGTCATCGTTTTCTGATTCTTCCTTCAAATATCGAATAGGTTGGCTAGCTTGCGGTCGCGCCGCGAGACTGTCCGGTGGGCGATCCCGCGGCGCGCCCGCAGCTTAGTTGCCTGCGGCGGCGATGGAGTCCTTGGCGGCGGCGACAACCGCTTCTGCGGTGATGCCGAACTCCTGGAACAGGCGCTTGTAGTCCGCCGAGGCGCCGAAGTGCTGAAGGCTGACGGAACGACCGGCGTCGCCGACCAGTTCCTTCCAGCCCAGGGCCAACCCGGCCTCGACCGAGACGCGGGCGGTCACGGCGGCGGGCAGCACGGACTCGCGGTAGGCGGCGTCCTGCTTGTTGAACCACTCGACGCACGGCATGGAGACCACGCGAGTGGGGATGCCCTCGGCCTGGAGTGCTTCGCGAGCCTGGACCGCGAGGTGAACCTCGGAACCGGTGGCAATCAGGATCACCTGGGCCGGCACGGTGGCGCCGTCCCTGGAGGCCTCCGCCAACACGTAACCACCCTTGGCCACCCCGGCTGCGGACCCGAAGGTGTCACCCTCGGCCGCACCTTCGCCGCGGGCGAAGGTCGGGATGTTCTGCCGGGTCAGCACGATGCCTGCCGGGTTCTCGTGGTTCTCCAGGATGGTCTTCCAGGCCACGCCGACCTCGTTGGCGTCGCCGGGGCGGACGACATCCAGGCCGGGGATCGCACGCAGGGTCGACAGCTGCTCCACCGGCTGGTGGGTCGGACCGTCCTCGCCGAGGCCGATCGAGTCGTGCGACCACACGTACACCGACGGCACGCCCATCAGGGCGGACAGGCGGATGGCCGGGCGCTGGTAGTCACTGAAGATCAGGAACGTACCGGAGAACGCGCGGGTGGGGCCGTGCAGCGTGATGCCGTTGACGATCGACGCGGCAGCGTGCTCACGGATGCCGAAGTGCAGAACCCGTCCGTAGGGGTTGCCCTTCCACGAATTGGTCGAGCGGGACTCCGGAATGAACGACGGCGAACCCTCGATGGTGGTGTTGTTCGACTCGGCCAGGTCGGCCGAACCACCCCAGAGCTCGGGCAGGACGGGGCCGAGGGCGTTTAGGACCTTGCCCGATGCTGCACGGGTCGAGACATCCTTGCCGGCTTCGAAGATGGGCAGGACGGCATCGATGTCGGCGGGCAGCTGCTTGGCCTCGATGCGCTGCAGGAGCGCGGCGGCTTCCGGATTGGCGGCCTGCCACGACTTGAAAGCCTCGTCCCATTCGCGGCGGGCGGCCGCTCCACGGTCCACTGCGGCGCGGGCGTGAGCCAGGATGGCCGGCTCGACCTCGAAGGACTTGGCGGGGTCGAAGCCCAGAACTTCCTTCACCGCTGCGACTTCCTCGGCGCCCAGCGCAGAACCGTGGATCTTGCCCGTGTTCTGCTTCTTCGGGGCGGGGTAGCCGATGATGGTGCGCAGCGAAATGATGGACGGCTTCGAGGTCTCGGCCTTCGCGGCCAGCAACGCCGAGTGGAGCTCCTCGACGTCTTCCTTGTACTCACCCGTACGGGTCCAGTCCACCCGCTGGACATGCCAGCCGTAGGACTCGTAGCGCTTGAGAACGTCCTCGGTGAAGGAGATGTCGGTGTCGTCCTCGATCGAGATGTGGTTCTCGTCGTAGACCACGACGAGGTTGCCCAGTTCCTGGTGTCCGGCCAGCGACGAAGCTTCGGACGTCACACCTTCCTGCAGGTCACCATCGGAAGCGATCACCCAGATGGTGTGGTCGAACGGGGAGGTTCCCGGGGCCGCGTCGGGGTCGAGCAGGCCGCGCAGGCGACGCTGCGAGTAGGCGAAGCCGACCGACGACGCGAGGCCCTGGCCCAGCGGGCCGGTGGTGATCTCCACACCCTTGGTGTGCTTGTACTCCGGGTGGCCCGGCGTCAGCGAACCCCAGGTGCGGAACGCCTGCAGATCTTCCAGCTCCAGGCCGTAGCCGGCGAGGAACAGCTGGATGTACAGCGTCAGCGACGAGTGGCCCGGCGACAGGATGAACCGGTCGCGGCCCAGCCATTCAGCGTCGCTGGGATCGTGGCGCATCAGCTTCTGGAACAGCAAGTATGCCGCCGGGGCCAGGCTCATCGCCGTACCCGGGTGACCATTGCCGACCTTCTCGACCGCGTCCGCGGCCAAAACCCGGACGGTGTCCACAGCGCGCTGATCCTCGGCCGTCCAGTTCAATGACGTGGTGCCGATCGCGTCTGCTGTCTGAGTCACGATTTATCCCCTTCGATTCGGTCATCGGCCCGTGACGGGCGCACGGATACTTCTGGTAGATCGTGTGATATCGATGATCGCGAACCAAACGGGCAGGGGAAACGCTATTTTCTGACGGTTACGACTACACTTTCGGACTGGTTGGACGATTCCGCCCGCGATGGCCCCCGGATAGACTGGCCGGATGACCACAGCCATCAACCAGCCGCTAAAGGCTGCGATCCCACCCTCTACGGATGTACCGTGGCCGCTCCTGCAGGCAGTGGCGTCGTTGGCTGAAGCCCCCCTCATTCAGATAGCGGAGCGGTTACATGCTGCCACCCTTCCCTACCTGAAAAACAGCGCGCTGGTCATCTTCACGGAGGACTGCACAGGGCGGCCGCAGAAGAAAGCGGGCGCGGATGAGATCATTTCGCGAGTCTCCATCGCCGAGCTTGACGCGCTGCGCGCAACCCTTTCGGATGAGACATCCTGGAGCGGGGAAGCTCAGCTCGCCGGCCGGCCCCGCCCCCTTCTCGCCCTGAAACACGCCCCCAGCGGTGCCCTTCTCGTCCTCACGGATCCGCAGCCGGCCGATACAGAACACGACGACGGGCTGGACTTGGTGACGTATCTGTGGCGTATTGCCGCACAGCGGATTCAGGAAAAAGTTGCCGATGCGCCGCCGTCGTACCTGCTGGAATCGCGGGCGGCGTCAGCTGAACGTGTCCGTGTGACAGCGGAACTCACCGATCTGCACTCCACGACCTTGGAGACGCTCCTGGCAGCGCTGCGCTCATCCTCCTTGGACGATGCGGCAGCCCGCTCAACTGCCACTGACCTCGCCGCCAAGGCCCTCGTCGAGCTCCGGACTCTTAGCGACCGCACGACGGACCTGGTAGAAGTGCCGGCCGCCGTGGCCTTCGAACGTCTGCGGGAAGACTTGCGACCGCTCACGCGCTTCGGTGACCTTGAGATCGAATTCATCGAACCACCGCAGAACGGAAGGGCCTTGCCCGGCGAGGTCGCTCACGCGGGACGGGCCATCGTCCGCGGACTTGTGCTGGCCATGATGGAACAGCCCGACATCAGCAGGATACGGACGCAGTGGGACTGTGACGGCGAAAACCTGCTGATCAACGTACGCGACGACGGCCGCGGCATGCTCGCCGCCGACGCGCCGAGTATCGGCCGCCTAGATCGCCGGGTTCAGGCGCTCGCCGGGCAGCTGCGGATCGAGGTCATGCCACGCTGGGGTGCAGATGTATTCGTCACGCTCCCCTTGGACCTGCCGGCACGCCCGGCTGGGGATATCGCCGGTTGGGACCTTGCCCCCCGGGAGCTCGAAGTGCTCCAGCACCTTGTCGCCGGGCATCGGAACCGGTCCATCGCCCGGGCACTGGGGATCAGCGAGAATACGGTTAAGTTCCATGTGCGGAACTTGTTCAGGAAGCTCGGCGTCGGCTCACGCACCGAGGCTATCGCGCTTGCACACAGCCACGGACTCCGCTGACAGGCGTACTAAAAAAGTGACGCCCCGCAGCCGTAAGGATGCGGGGCGTCACCGTTGATCAGATGATCACAGCGTTAGAACGATCAGACGATCGCGTCGCGCAGTTCCTTCGCAGCGGCGGCCGGGTCGGCTGCGCCGTAGATGGCACCACCGGCGACGGCAACCTCGGCGCCGGCCTTCTGCACTGACGGGAGGGTGGCAACCTTGACGCCACCGGCGACGGAGAACGGAACACGAGCCTTCTCACCGGCGGCCAGCAGGCCGGTCAGGTCGAAGCCGGGCTTGGCCTGCTCGTCCAGACCAGCGTGCATCTCGACGAACTTGGCACCCAGGGCGCGAACTTCCTGCGCACGAGCGGCCTTGTCCTCGATACCGATCAGGTCGACGACGACGCCCTTGTTGTGAGCCTGGGCAGCCTTGACGGCACCGGCGATGGTGCTGTCGTCGGCCGTACCGAGCACGGTCATCAGGTCAGCGCCGGCCTTGAACGCGATGTCGGCTTCGAGCTCACCGGCGTCCATGGTCTTCATATCAGCGAAGACGATCTTGTCCGGGTGAGCCTTCTTGACGGCGGTGATGACCGACAGGCCTTCGGCCTTGATCAGGGGGGTGCCCAGCTCGATGATGTCGACGTAGGGGGCAACCTTGCCGGCCAGCTCGAGAGCGGCTTCGGTGGTCAGCAGGTCGATGGCAACTTGGAGCTTCATATTGCTGTCTTCTTTCTGTTGGGAACTGCGGTGGGTATGGAAAATGTCAGACGAGTCTGGGCCGTCAGGGTTGGGTCATTCGAGGTTGGCGTGGCGCGTCCAGAGTTCCTCGGCCTCGATATCGGTGTGGTCCCACAGCGACTGGAACACGGCCTCGGTAACGACGAACAGCGCCTGCTCGAACAGCGACCCCGCGTACTGACGCGAAATGTGCGAGCCGTGATCGGTCTTCTGCGCGGCGGGAATGATCACCAACGCATCAGCGAGCTTACCCAGCGGCGAATCCGCATTGGTGGTCAGCGCGGCGACACGGGCCCCGGTCTTCTTGGCGGTCTCGGCCGACTTGACCACACCCGAGGTCGTTCCCGACCCGGAAGCCACGATAAGCAGGTCACCGGAACCGATCGCGGGGGTGGTGGTGTCGCCCGCAACGTGCACGTGCAGACCGAGGTGCATCAGCCGCATGGCGGCCATGCGCAGGACCAGCCCGCTACGACCCGCTCCAGCGAAGAACACCCGACCCGGCTGGGCGATATGGCGAGCCAGGATAGCCAGCTGCTCTGCATTGACTTTGGCCGTGGTATTCGTGATCTCGTCCACGACAAGGGACAGATTGTTCGCGATACTGTCCCGGTTTACTTCCGAGGC
>NZ_KB908280.1 GCF_000382405.1 Mycobacterium sp. 141 | reverse complement strand
TGCGCACGGAAATCGGCCACATCAGCCATCGATTGGGCCCGGACGGCCACTTCGAAATCCAGCGCCGCCTGCCCGCCAACGACCATCGCTCTGGCTTGGTCGAGCAGAATGCCCAGCTCAGCATCGGTATGCGCCGAACCCAGATGAGCCAGGATCACCACCCGGCCCGCGTCCTTGCGGGCCACCTGCACCGCCACTGCGCCTGAGGCGGTGCGCACTTTCCGCACGTACGCCACCGCACGAACCTACCCGGTTAGTACCCCAAAACACCCACCTAAAACAGAAACACCGCAGGTCAAACGACTGTCAACCCTGAAAACGAGCCGGGGTATCCAAACTCAGGCGGGTTCGTGTCCGTCGTTCGGATGAATGTCCGGCCTTGCACGGAATTTGAAGCCCCTGCATGTTAGCGGTTGCTGTAAAGTGCCGACAGTTCTCGCAGAGTGATCTGCGTGGGCATCGCATACGGGCTGCACGCGCACCCGCACGGTGATCAGCTGCTGGACAGTCGATTACAGCGAATGCGTCGATAAAGAAGGAGTTGCTTCCATGGCCAGAACGCCATCCATAAGATCACACCTTGCGCTGATCGCTGTATCTGCGACGTTGATCGTTGCCGGGTGCGCAAAGGGCGGCGATCACGCCACGGATCGGGGAGGTTGGAAGCCGCCGTCGCCACCGTCGACTACCGCTGTGGTCGCAGGGTCAACGACGGTTGTCGCCGTCCCGCCGTACGGCAATGACAACAAAGGTGGCGGTGATCCGCAGTTCGACGCCATTATGAATTACGCACTGACGGATTCAGACAACGATCACTATTACGACCGGGTTTTGAGAACCCAGTATCAAGCAATCGGCCATCAGCTGTGCGCGACCTACGAGAACGGATACGACGTCGTCGCCGGCATGAAGATAGGCGAGGACAACAAATTGAACATCGCGCACTACTCAGCAGTTGAAGCTGCTGCGGTCTATGCATACTGCCCCGAGAGAATTGAGGAAATGCACCAGGCTGCCCGCGAGATGCTGGGCCAGTGATGCCGCGTATACATGTATTCAACTGACATGTTGTGACCTCAATGGTTACATGCGCGGCACGATTCGTATAGCTACACTCGGTAGAGCCTCCACCAAGGCTGTTGAAGGTGTCACGTCGGATATTTGCGACTGCGCAAATTTGCGGGATCCAACGGCGCGAGCAAACATTGGTATTGACCAGGTCATCGTGCACATCCCGATGTCATTCCGTATCCAACGGAGTGGCCGCACGGGCCTTGTCGGCAACGACAGAGGGGGTGTTTCGTGTTATCTAGACGATATGGGGGGCTGGGGCCTCGCTCACATGTGAACGTGGGTTGCCGTCAGGAAGTTGGTCCTGGCCGGTAGAGCCACAGATGTGGGAGGCCCCAGTGAAGGTTCAGCGCACGAGCCTTCCTGACCCCACGGTCGCCCTTAGGCGATGAAAATTGTGTGGTGGTCGCCTGTCGACGCCGTCTAACACTGTGGTCCTGCGAGGCCGTGTATCGAGCCGGGCGTCGGATGTCGCTGTTGGGCCCTTCACTGTTGCCGCTAGGTCGAGCACGAGGATCAGAATCGTTGTCCCCATGTGACATCCGCAGGCGACCACACCCGGAAATGAACAGGTGTGAGTGGCAGTGAGGAGATGACGGGTCATGTTGGCCGAATCGCATGATGAGGAGCAGATCATTGCCAGGGTGGCGGCCCTGGACATTGGTAAGGCGGAGTTGGTGTGCTGTGTGCGGGTGCCGGCCCCGACCGGGGGTAAACGGCGGTTGCCGGAGGTGGCGACGCATTCGACCATGACGAGCTCGCTCACTGAGCTGGCCAATCACCTCGTCGAGATGGGAGTCGAGCGGGTGGTGATGGAGGCGACGTCGTCGTACTGGAAGCCGGTGTTCTACCTGTTGGAGGCCCACGGGCTCGACCCATGGCTGGTCAACGCCCGCGATGTCAAGCATCTGCGCGGTCGACCGAAGACCGATGTGCTGGACGCGGTGTGGTTGTGCAAGGTCGCTGAGCGCCAGCTGCTGCGGCCCAGTTTCGTGCCGCCGTGGCCGATCCGGCGGTTGCGGGATCTGACCCGCTCCCGCACCGACCTAGTGGCCGCGCGCACCGCCGAGAAGAACGGGGTGGAGAAGCTTCTGGAGGATGCCTGCATCAAACTGTCGGTGGTGGCCTCCGACATCTTCGGGGTGTCCGGGCGGGCGATGCTGGCGGCGTTGGTGGCCGGTGAGCGCGATCCGAAGGTACTGGCCCAACTGGCGCGGGCACGATGCGCGGCAAGATCGATCGGCTCGAGCAGGCCTTCGACGGGCATTTCGCCGAGCATCACGCATTCTTGCTCTCGCGGATGTTGTCGCGGATCGAGGCACTCGACGGCGACATCGCTGCAGTCGATGTCCAGATCGAGACGCAACTGGCCCCGTTCGCTGATGCGGCGGCTCGCCTGGATGAGATCCCCGGGATCGGCCCGGTCGCTGCGGCCGCGATCATCGCCGAGATCGGAGTCGATATGTCGCGGTTCCCGACAGCCGGGCATCTGTGCTCATGGGCGAAGTTCGCCCCGGGTGTCAGCGCCTCGGCGGGCAAGACCAAACGCAGCGCCTCGTCGGGGCACGGCAGCCCGTATCTGGCGCGCGTCCTGGGCGAGGCAGCCGTGGGCACCGCCAAAACGAACACATTCTTGGCGGCGCGGTACCGGCGCATCGCCAGACGTCGCGGCCAACCTCGGGCAGTGGTCGCCGTCGGTCGCTCCATCCTGGTGATCATCTGGCACCTGCTCAAAGATCCCGACGCTCGCTACCAGGATCTGGGCGCCGATCACTACAAACGACACGTCGATTCTTCTGCCAAGAAGCGCAGTCACATTCGACAACTCGAAGCCCTCGGCTACACGGTCACGATCACTCCCGCGGCCTGAAACCACCGGGTGCGCAACGAGGTCAACTCACCATAATTTTCGGATCAGTGTTGGTTTGAATGTGCGCGCACGATATCGAAACTGCTTCTGCGGCAAGGGATCGTCTACTACGGCGGGCAGGCGTGGACGGGTAAGCACGAGATGTGGCTGCGCGGGCAACGGTTCGATGACCCCGCCCTGAACATGGTCTACGAGACGGCGTTGGATGCAATGGTGACCTGTGTGCACCGCCGGGATCGCCTTGATGAGGCGATCGCCACGATGGCCTCCGACAGCGAGTTCACCCGAGTTGGGTCATTTGGCTTAGTGCCTTGAATTTTTGGTGTCCAGGGCATTGAGAATGGCCTGGACCTCTGCGTTTAGTGCCGGCGGATAGGTGGCGATGACGCCGTTGACGTCGATGGTGGCTGAGCGTAGGGGTTTGACGGTGCGTAGGAATCGTCGTAGTGACAGTTCGGTGCGGGTCTGGACTTCGCGGCTGAGGGCCAGGGCGGTGAACACGATGGTCAGATGCGCTTCGATGGCGTCACGGGTGCGGGCGAACATGGGCCGGGCGGCGAGGTCGGATTTGGACATCCGGAAGGATGCCTCGACGTGCCAGAGGTCGTGGTAGCTGGCGATGACGTCGGTCGCGGGCATGGGAGTGGCGTCGATGTTGGTGACGTAGCCCTTGAGCCCGACCAGTCGCCGCGCCCGTTGCAAAGATGGCTCATCGAGTTCTTGGGTACCGTTGCGGTTCTTGATGAACCGCGGTACCCGTGCGGCCTTCTCGCCTGCGGCGACGGCGCGGGCCTTGTTTTCCTGCAGGTTGAGTGTCTTGTTGTCGCGTACCGCCCTTTTCGTCGAGTACGCCCACACCGCCCGCCACGACTTGGTGTGAGTCTCCGGGTTCCAGACGGGTTCGGCTTTGCGTTTCGGGTCACTGGATTTGGTGGCGGTGCCGCGTTGATCGCGGCCGGTGATGGTGTCGATGATCTGACCGTCGGTGAAAACGTCTCCGTGCCAATGGAAATGCGACGCCAGATCGGCCGGGGCTTTGGTGACCCGGGATCCGACGATGAACCGCAGCCCGGCGTCATCGAGGTCGCGCAGGTTGGTGGCGGAGAGCATGCCGGCATCGGCGACGACGACCATGTCGGTGATCCCGTGGCGGGCCTGGAATGCTTTGACGATCGGCACGATGGTCAGGGTCTCGGCTTTGTTGCCTTCAAAGCAGCCGATTTCCAGCGGGAATCCGCACCGGTCGACCAGCAGCCCGACCACGATCTGCGGGTCCACGCGGCGTTCCTTGGAGTACCCGACTTTGCGCAGTTCGTCTTCGTTATCGGCCTCGAAGTACAGGGTGTTGGGTGGGCCCGGGGCGCGGTGGCGGCATTGCTGCTGCTCCGTTTCCCCGGACCTCCCGCCGAACCCGCCGTGCGCCTTTCAGCGCAACGGGCTCTCCACGACGATGATGCCGGTCAGGCGGCGATGGTCGGATCGTAGGGACTGGGGATTTTCGTCCCGCGGTACCAGTAACGCTCAATCCGCACTTTCGTGGGATCGAACAGGACCGCCTCTGGGGTCGCGATGGTTTTCCAACTGCCGTCGGGACGGCGCAGCCATCGTTTGACCTTCGACCAGTTCCAGCGACGCTGCTCACGCTGCCAGGCAACGAACCTTCGCCAGGTGAAATACCGCAGGAAGGAAAACCGCCTCCCTGCCAGCGCGTGGCGGAAGTAGTACGTCCAGCCACGCAACGCCGCGTTGACCTCGATGATCACTGCTGTCAAAGGCCGGGGAGACCGGCGCGGGATTAACTGGCGGATGGTCTGCTTGATCGAACGGAACGCCTTATCGGCGATGAAGGTCATGCAGTACCACTTGCCGCCTCCTCGGCGTTGTTTCCACTGGAGGTGGAAGCCGAGGAAGTCGATCCCGTGCTCCAGATGCGTGATACGGGTCTTGGTCTCAGACAGTCTGAGGCCCAACCCGCCGAGCACCTCGGTGACATGTTCTTGCAAAGCGAGTACGTCGTCTCTGCTGCCGTTGGTCATGATGACGAAATCGTCGGCGTAGCGCACGATCCGCCAGTTGCCCAGTCCGTGGCGGACCCGTGTGCGACGGGCCCCTTGCGTGGCCTGCTCGCCGCCCGGTTGCCACGGAGCCATGATCGCCTCGTCCAGAGCGGACAATGCGATATTGGCCAGCAGCGGTGAGATGATCCCGCCCTGAGGCGTTCCGGCATCGGTATCGTCCCTGCGGCCGAGTTCGTCGAGCACCCCGGCCTTGAGGAATGCACGTACCAATGCCACGGTCTTCCTGTCCGCGATCCGTGCCCGTACCCGCGCGAGCAGCGCCCGGTGGTCGATGTGGTCGAAACATCCCTCGATGTCGGCGTCCAACACCCACCGGTACCCGCGTGTGGCGTAGTAATGGATCTCGGCGACCGCGTCGTGGGCTCGCCGCTTGGGCCGGAAACCGTAGGAGACCGGCAAGAAGTCGGCCTCGAAAATCGGTTCCAGGACCATCTTCAACGACTGCTGCACCACCCGGTCGGTCACGGTCGGGATCCCCAACGGGCGAGATTTCCCACCCGGCTTGGGAATGTATACCCGCCGCACCGGCGCAGGCCGATACGTGCCGTCGTTGATCGTTGCGGCGATCCCGGACAAGAACGCCCGGACCTCGCCCCGCTGTTCGATCTGGTGCACCGTCACACCGTCAATCCCAGCGGTGCGAGCCCCCTTGTTGCCTGCCACCACCGTCCATGCCATCCATAGGTAGTCCGGGTGTGACACCAAATTGAACAAGTCCCCGAACCGCACAGTGCGGTCGGTCTTGGCCCACCGGTGATACTTGATCTGCGTCCGCGCTACCCGGTCCGGTGCAGTGTCTGCCCCAGGCCCGGCGCCGGAGTTCACCGACGCATCTTGCGCCATCGCAGGACCTCCTATCCATTGTCGCTGCCGCCCTTCCCGATGTGTCCGGCTCTCCCGGACTCGCAGTACTACGGCGGCTCCGCCAGCCTCCGACCTGATCAGTCGACGACGAACCCAGCCCGACATGCCTACGCTGGCTGCGTATTTCATGCGGGCAGAGCCGGAGGCCTTCCCGTGTTCACTTGCTGTTCGCTCACCGAAGGAGGCACCCGGCTATCTGCCTGCGGCACCCGCCGGCAACTACTCCGTAGTCCTTCACCCCCGGCCCCACTCGAAGAAGGTGACTCATTCCCCGGGCGGTCCGCCTGCCCGTCACTCCGGCAGGCAGCCGTCCACACCCGCCCCATATCCGCAGGGTTGGAGGCGGTAGTACGTCAAGACAGGTGATGACACCGGTTCCTCGCGTATACCTCTTCGGCATTGCTCGCCGCGCTCACGCCATCCAGCGGTGCTGACGCGACACGGCTTTGTCAGGGCTGCTCCCACCCACCCGGGCGTCTCCCCGGTCAGGCTGCCCCCAGCTTCCAAACTCCCGCTACGGCAGAAGCTTTCGATGCAGGTCTCACACCTCCATTCGAACAACAAGCGCCTCGCGGCGCACGGACACGTCGTAGAGCACCAAGCTGACATCACCGGCGGTGCGGGCGTGGGCGAAACATGCGGCGGCGATCTGGTCGCGGTAGCCACCGGCGTGGGCGCGGCGCAGGGTGCGCTTGCGTGTCGACAACGACGCCGCGGTGCGGCCCAGCTCGGCTAAGACCCGATCGACATCGAGCAGGCTGGCCGGCTCCACCACCCGCGCGATCACCAGGTCACGGAACACCTCATCATCGACCGCGTCATCGAAGCCGAGGCTGGCGTACACCCTGGCCAGGGCGTCGTAGAGCAGACCGCTGCAGCTCTTGAGTACTTGCGGCCGCGTGACCAGCTCCCGCGGCGCGGGTGCCGCAGCGAGGTCGCCGAACAGCACACCCGTAGGCGGTGGAACCCTATGGGCCCGAACGGCTTTCGGGGCGATCCCCAGATCCAACTCGCCTTGGGAGTCATCGGCCAACAGCCGCTGGGCTTCCTCGAGAAGCAGACCCAGCTCGGCGTCATCACGCGCAGAACCCACATGCCGCACGATCCGGCGCCGGCCATCCACGGATTCGGCGATCTGGACCGCTGTCGCGCCCGAGGCCGTACGCACCCGCCGAATCCAGACCATCCAGCAGAGACTACCGCCACAAATTAGTGCCTTGCGGGTGCACTAAGCCGAAACATCACCGCAGGTCAACGCACTGAACTTCCCAGAAGCGGACCAAAGTGACCCAACTCAGGTCGAAGCACTACGCCGCAACGCCCTCGGATTCCGAAACCTCACCACTACCGACTGCGCTCACTGCTGCACTGCGGCAACCTCGCCCACCGGATCGACGCACTCTAAATCCGGAAGAGCCAACAAAGTCCTACTAGGCAACCGCTGAGCACACAAAAATCACAACCGACCGCCATCCGGCAATCTGAATATTGGCCATCATTGATGGTTACTCCCAGAAGTCCCCCGACGACGGAATACGACTAAAAACTACCCGAGCAAACGGAATTAGTTGGTCACAGCTAGACGAATACGCGTCGAATTCGAACGAACTGAATCCATACTTCCCCTTATTTCCGCGATCAGTGTAGATACGAATCCAAGTCACCGGAACTGGGTGGATATTTGCTGGGTTAGATAGATCACCGGCCGGTACTTCCGCGCAGAAGGCGACGGTTCCGAGGTTATCTATTTCGCGAGCATTCGTAATGTTATAAATTTCGAGTGCCGAATGTTTGTATTCAGCGTCGGTGTAGTCAGACCCCGCAACCCGATGACCCAAGCTAACCAGATGCGTCTTGCTCGCTCCCCCTTCGCCGAAATAGAAGCTACACGTACCCGGACCCCTATTACTACCAGCCCAAAAGCTGCCGGTGACAGTATCCCCAACCATCGCACCCACTTCTTCCCAGCTCGTAAGCTGGCAGGCACCGGCATTGCTGGGTACAGTGCGGGCGGGCGGTATCTGGTCGAATAAAGATAGCGGCCCCGACTGCGATAACTGCACATCGGACCCGGCGCGATCCACCCTTTTATGATCGCCAGCTTCACCCGCACTGCACGCCACCAGAAGTACAGCCGACCAAGCGACCGCAGTCGTGGCCGCAGGTTTCCGACTCGTCATTTGACACCCCTTCTCGAGAATATGGAACGATCGAACTACCCATGCAGGTCAGCGGGCTTGAGAATCTAATCGGCGAGTTCGACACCTGCGGCGTCGCGGTGCCATGTCGTTCCGGGCTTGGATATCAGGATCAGGATGCCTTCGACGAAGCCCCAGATGCCGCCGATGCCGAGTGTTACGACAGTGACGACGATCTGGATGATGCCGCGTCCCGCCCTGCCGAGGTAGAAATTGTGAATACCGGAGCTTCCCAACAAAATTCCGAGGATGCCAGCAACAACCCTGGACTTCTGCGCGGCTCCCGGCCGCTGGCCGGCTGGTGGCGTCTGCTGAGGATTCGGCGCCTTATTGCCGTATGAACTGTTCTGAGTGATCTATCGTCTCCGTTCTTGTCTGGACCGCGTAACGCGGTCTGGACACATCGATCGCGACGGTCTTGCGCGAGTGACGTTTTCAGCGATTCGCCGTCGAAGATAACATCTTGCGAGTCCCCTGGGACATCGTCCGTTCGGACGATGTCCCAGGAGCGCGTCGCCGACGATGATCTATTCACCAGGGCGAACACTGCTGACAACAGCAACTTTCGACGCCGTGCCATCCCGTCGGGTTGGAAAGTGCGGCCGACCGACGTCATCAACCGGGACTGGCTGCTGGTCTTGAGGGGCGTGCCGGACCCGACAGCACCAGTTCGTGCTTCGACGGATACGGGCTCTTCACAGATGGGGGTGTAGAGATGGTCGGCGCATCGCTGCCGGGGTAGGTGTCGAGGCCTTCCGATGATGGGAGTTCTCACGCTGCCCATCAGGAAGACCTCGACGTGCACGACGCTACCGGTCGCGCGGGCTTCGCCTGCGCTGATGTGACCACGTTCTGTCGACTTGACGAACTCGGACTGGAAGTGACCGGCCAACGCCTGGACCCCGACCGGGCGGTGTTGTTATGCCGGATCACCGAGGAGGATCGGTGGTGCCGGCGCTGCGGCGAGCAAGGAGTCCCGCGCGACAGCGTGACCCGCGCGCTGGCCCATGAGCCGTTCGGGTGGCGGTCCACCACGCTGCTGGTCACGATCCGGCGCTACCGGTGCGCCGGCTGTGCCCATGTGTGGCGCCAAGACACCACCCGGGTGGCCGAACCGCGGGCGAGGCTCTCGCGGCGCGGCTTACGGTGGGCGTTGGAAGCTATTGTGTGCCAACACCTGAGCGTGGCCCGGATCGCCGAATCGCTCGCGGTGTCGTGGAACACCGCCAACAACGCGGTGCTCGCCGAAGGTCGGCGCGTCCTGATCGACGATCCCAGCGCTTCGATGGGGTGAGCGTGATCGGGGTCGATGAACACGTGTGGCGGCACACCCGCCGCGACGACAAATACGTCACCGTCACCATCGATCTGACCCCCGTCCACAACAAGACCGGCCCGGCCCGGCTACTCGACATGGTCGAAGGACGCTCCAAACGAGCGTTCAAGACCTGGCTCGCCGACCGCCCGCAATCCTGGCGTGACGCCGTGGAAGTTGTTGCCATGGATGGGTTTACCGGATTCAAGACCGCCGCCACCGAGGAAGTGCCCGACGCGGTCGCGGTTCATGGACCCCTTTTATGCCGAGGTCCGGATTATGCCGACGCCAGGCACACCAGGATTCCAGCGCTGCGTGTCGGGTGGGTTGAGGCTGCTCACGGCGGTGACGATGCCGGTGACATCGGCATAATCAGAGGTTCTTGAGGAAGGTCATCAGGTCGTCGTCGGGTGGCTTGTAGGTCCTGGTCGAGTTCCGGTTGGTGTGGTTCGGGCCACGGCATTTTCCTTCATGGTCATGTCGGCATGCAGGTAAACCTGTGTGGTTTCGATACTTTCGTGGCCGAGCCAGAGCGCGATGACGGTGATGTCGATTCCGGCTGTCAGCAATCGCATTGCGGCGGTGTGTCGAAGTACGTGGGGGTGACCGTTTTGGTGGTCAGGCTCGGGCAGGACATCGCGGCCGTCGCGGTGTGTTGGGTGAGTCGGGCAGCGACGGCGTCGGGGCTCATCTGGGTTCCTGTCCGGGTGGAGAACACGAATCCCTCAGTGTGGCTTGGTTGTTCGTTGGTGAACGCTTTGAGAACTTGCACGGTCAGGCCGTCCAGCGGTGTGATGCGGTTCTTGCGGCCTTTGCCGTGGCAGAGCATGTGCGCACCCACACCGAGATGGACGTCGCGCAGCTGCAGCGCGGTGAGCTCGCTGACGCGCAGCCCGGCAGTGACGGCGAGTTGCAGCATTGCATGGTCACGCCGTCCGGCCCGAGTTGTCTGGTCCGGGGCTCTCAGCAGCGCGGCGACCTCGGTGTTGGTGAGGTAGCAGATCTCGTGTCGGTGGCCACGATGGTCGCGGTGGCGTCCATGGCGATGGTGTTGACGGTGTCCCAGGCCAAGCCCAGCTCACGGGCGACCGCGGCGACGGTCGCCCGGTCGATCATCAGTCGACGGCAGATGTGGCGGCTACACCGGCGGGTAGTCGAGGCGCCGCGGCGGGCGAGGCGTTCGGTGTTGTGGGCGAACACTTCTCGCTGGCAATCGGTCGCGACGCATCGGTAGCGCGGGACCCGAACGTGCAGCCGCAACGGATGCCCGACCACCGGGACGTCGGTCACGGTTCGGATCACCGTGTCGCGGTAGCGGCCCTCGGTGCCGCAGCCCGGACAACTGCGCTGGCCGTCGTCGAGCAGATCGCAGGACACCACCGTGACCTCGTCGTCGATGGCGGCGTCGGTGATCGTCACCCCCAACTCGACGGTCCGCACAATCGTGTTGGCGACAACAGCGGCAGGCAACGACGGAGTCAGGCACAGGGCTCCCCGGGGTGGCAGGTCTGCAATGGTGTGAGAACCTGCATCCTCTGACAGCCGGGGCCCGTTTCAGCTCACCGACACGACATGCAATCGCCGCTATCCGCCACCCTCACCTGCACTCCATTTCCGGAAGAGCCGCTTTGTTGGCCAAGGCTGCTGAGGCGAAGCTGTTGCGCACCAATCGGATTCGGGTCGACACAACGGTGGTGCCGGCGAACGTGGTTGTCCCGCCGACCCGGGGCTGCTGGCCAAGGCGGTGCGGCGGATCGCTGTGACGGGTGCGCGGATTCAGGCTGCCGGCGGCGCGGTGCGTACCGGGGTCCGGGACCGCTCCCGCGCGGCGGGCAAGCGTGCGCACGCGGTCGCGGCGAAACTGCCTTCCCGGACGGCCCTGGCACGCGATGAAGCCACCGCGATGGTGCTCAAGAGCAGCTGGGGAACTGGCTAACTGTAGGTGGTACCCGCGGAGAACCTCTGTGTAGGCGGTTCGAATGCGTTGTGCTGTGCGCGAACCCAGAACTGCCAACCGGCCGGTGCCGGTGGCCAGCTGGGGTCGGGGCGCCACTGCGGATCGGGAAACCAGTTCCCGCCCGGCACGATCCAACCCGGTGGCGCGTTGAAGCGCATCGCCGGCGGGGGAGTCGGTGTGACCGGTGCCGCCCGAGTGGGCGCCGACGGCGTGTCGGGTATGGCGGGCTGATGCTGGATCCGAGCGTTGAGTCCCGCTGCGGGGGGCGGTGATTCGATCGCGGGCGGCCACCCGGGCGGTCCGGCTGCCTGTGGCGGGCGGACCGGCGGCGGAGAACCGTTGTGCGCGCCGGGGTTCCGGCTATCGAGGCGGCTTGAGGCCGCTCCGAACGCACTCGAGAGCCGGTTCTTGAGGTGTCGGGCCTTGTCGGGATTGCGCATGAGATAGCCCCCGAGAACGGCGAGGATCGCGATGGGCACTGCGAGGAGTGCAGACCCGCCACTGCCGAAGAAGAAGAAGTGGCTACTGCCTCCGCGGCCGCGCCGGGCGACGATCTCTACCGAGTTGGCGAGTTCGTGGTCGGTGATCCATCCGGACAGAGACAAGACGGTGTCGAGCGAGGTGGACATCGGCTGGCAACCCCCAATTCAGCGTGCAGTAGGGCTCAATGGTGGCATACGGCGCTCCGCCGAGCGGCATTTCGCGTGTCGGCCGATCGAGGCGACACGTGCCGTGGTAAATCTGCGGCAGATCAGGTGGGCGGACGCTTGTGGAACTCCCCGATGGCACTCGGGTCGCGTTCCCTGACGGCGGTGAGGAGTCGGTCGCCGAACGACTTGTACAGCCCCCAGCCCTGAATCGACTTGGAGAAGGGCACCGGGAGGAAGTAGACGCGGTAGCGGTGCCACGTGAAGCTGTCGATCTCGGTGGCCAGGAAGGTCCATCCGGACGGGTCCGGGGTGACGGCGACGTGGAAGTCGAGCGGACTCCAGGTCACGCCCTTGACGGTGAAGTCGAGGCGATACCCGGCGGTTCCGTTGAACTCGATACTCGACATCGGGCCGCGCAATGTCCTCGCGAGGTCCGGGGCGAGGTGGATCAGTTCGTCGGCGGGTAGCCGCGTCTGCACCCGCAATGTGGCGTTCTCGTGGTAACCCTGACGGAAGCAAGTCAGCCACGCGATCACCAGGATCACCAGGCCGGCGAGCTTGACACCCGGGTCCCCGGCCAGCAGCGTGATCGCGCCGATGACCACGGCGACCGCGCCGATTGCCAACTTGACGTGCGCGGGGTCCGCAAGCCATTGAGCCACGACGTTGTTCGCCGTCGACGGCGCTCCGGCAGCGAGTTGATGTTGGACAGGGTGGGTGACGGCCGCCGGGACGACCGGAATGTGCGATGGGGCGGTGGACGGCGCAGGCGGCGGCGCCGACGAGGTGGGCACGGGAGGCTGGGCGCTCGTTGTGGGGGAGGCCGGTGTGGACGCCTGTCCGCCCCTGCCGGCGTACGTGGTTCCCGCCGCGAATCGTTGCGACGGCGCGCGTAGCGACGGGCGCGCCCGCACCACCATGGCGACCTGATCGACGGGCGGTCCGTCGGCGCTGCCGGAGGAGCCGCGCCCGGTCGGGCTCGGCGTCGCGGCGGTCGGTGTTCCTGCGAAGAAGGCGGCCGCCTGACGCTGATAGTCGTCGTGCGGGTTCGGCTTGGGCGTGTCCGCTCGGTCGCGCATGATGCGTGGAAGCACAGTGGAACCCACGTCTGCGGGGCGGTCGTCGCTCACCGGCGTCCCCTTTCAAGATCATGACGCAATTCAGTCGCGTGCATCTTCAGCTAACCCGACGAGTGGCCGTTTCGCAGGCCGTTCGGGCGGAATTCAGACGTTCGGATGAACCTAGGGTGCGCTGTTCATGGCGACGGGATCGGGTAGTTCGGGTCGTGGCGGGGCCCAGGCTGATCGTTCGCCCGTGTCGCGTGTCACGGTCTGCCCGCTGGCGAGGTCGAGCAGCAGCCCGGCGCCGTGGCGACCGCGTCGGTGGTCGTTGCCGGTAGGCGCTTCGGCTAGTTGCAGGTGTGCCGGCGGAGAACCTCTGCACGGATGGCTGGATCACGTTGTGCTATAACGAATTTCAGAAAATACCAGCTGGCCGGTGGGGGCGGTGGGTGACGCGTCTGCATTCGGTAGACAGCATTGAGTCGGCCCCTCGTCTAGTTCTTCGTCAGGCACAGGACTAATCCGCTCTTATCGCTGTGTACCCAGATGTACGGGCAATCCTTGACGTTGTTGGTCTTGTTCGTAACCTTATTGGTCGCGTCCGGGTCGCCGCAGTCCGTTAGGTAGAGGGACGTTACTTCGAAAGACCCATCGCTTCTGGCAGGCCCCAGTTGGCGATTGACGCACTCGCCAATCTTGGCATTGCGGTACACACTTTCGTACGACTGAGCATCGGGTGGCGGATAGGTCGAGCGGACAGTTGTTGTCTGAGTTGAGATGTACGTCGTGGGGTAGACCGACGAAACGATCCACGGAGTCGACGAGGTAGTCGAGGACAAGGAGGACGTGCGCGGCGTGGTGTCGACGCGAACAGGCGTGGTGGTTTGATGAACGGCCAAGCCGATCAAGGCAAGGAGTGCGAGGGTGGCTAGTCCGGCGAGCGCGAGGAACCGGCCGCGGTGGCTAGATGCGTTGGCGGGGAGAGGGGCAGAAGCGGCGCTAGGTGCTGCGGTGTAGTGGATGGTGCGTGAGGAGGGGGCCAGCTCCCGGGCTTGGCTGCGACGCTTGGCGCGTTCACCGTCAATGGCACACCAGGGACAGCGTCGGGTGCCGACTGGAATTTGGTGCGCGCGCGAGCAGGTGCGGACTCTAAGTGCCGTCAGCGCGTGCAACCACTCGGCAGCAGAGGGGCGTGCACCAGGGTTGTGGGCGCCATCCGTGAAGGCCCGGCTGAACAGTCGCTGAATCTCGTTTGGCAGGAAGCTCACTGGCGGCGCTAGCGGGTGAGTGCGCAGCGCGGAGCCTGGGCCGCCCGCCCACTGAGCAGACTTGGCCAACATAATTGCACTGGGCTGCTCACCAGCACCCGTCCATTCGCCGCGCAAAAATGGGTGGTTGCCGGCCATCAGGAGCAAGTGAATGTGTACAGCCAGAGCGAACAAATCGGAAGGCCTGTCGCGGGCAGTTGTCGACAAATTAACCCCGGCCAGTTCGGGTGCGGTGAACTCCGGGCGGCCCACCCCGCAGAGGAACTGCTGACCATCGGCAGCGGTGAACTGCATCGAGTCACAGTCAACCAACGTCACTCTCGCCGTGTCGCTGACGAGTACGTTACGTTCCTGAAAATCACCGATCACCGCGTCGACGCCGTGCACCGTGTCGACCGCCAGGCAGAGATTGGCGGCCACCGTTACCAGGTGCTCCCAGGTGACGTGCCGAGTCCACTGCGGTGCAGAAGGGAGCGGACTCGTCCGGTTCGACGGATTGCTCACCGAGTGTATTTCGACGGCGTTGGTGGTATCGATTCGCGCCATCACGTATCCCGCCGTGCCGTCCAAGCCCTCAACCGAGTGCAGCGGCCACGTCAGCACTACGAAACCGTCGGCTTGCACAACCCCGGCTGGAGGCGAGGCGGTCATTGCGGCCACCTTGGCACGTTTAGCGTCGAGATCCTTCAGGTCGGAATGGAACGCCTTGACCACCAGATCATTACGGTCGGCTACCTCATAAATGGTGCCCTCCCCGGCCCGGGCGATTACCTTCCCCAACGTCACCGTCGCGCCGGTGTCTAGTCGCAGCGTTGGAATCAACTCATCACCCCATGGCGCTCTCGCGTATGTCTGACTTCTGAAACGTCGTACGTCTGTCGGTCCAGCCTGCTCCCCGCAAGCAAGAACGGCGCAGCGTCGGATGTGTCCTGCGGAGGCCGGAATTCTACTGCCCAGCAAATCGACGATCGAACAACTGCGCACGCACCTCGCCGCCACGCCGGCAGGCGGGCGGTTCGCAGCATGTTGAGGTGAGTTTTTGACATGGGGTGAACCTAGGGTGCGGCGTTCATGGCGACGGGATTGGGCAGTCGGGTCGCGCCGGGGCCAAGGTTGATCGTTCCGCCCGCGTTGCGATTGACGGTCTGCCCACTGGCCAGGTCGAGCAGCGTGAACTCGGCGGTGGGCTGCGCGGCGGTGCCCGCAGTGTAGGCGATGGCGACCACCTTCCGGCCGTCGAATTCGGGCCAGGGCCTGCCCATCTGTCTCAGGTCGGACAGGTTGCGGTTCGCCGGCGGCGCCAGCGGGCTCAGCCCCTCGCAGTGCAGTCGCGGTACGCCCGCGGGGTCGATCATCACAGCGTTGCCCGCCTGCAGGACCGTCTGGTAGGGGCGCGCGGCGCCGTCGACGTAACCGTAGGATGTCACCCAGGTGTCGACGGTCAACGTCACGGGCGTCAAAGTGTTGAGGTAGTAAGGGATCTCGTTGCGTTGCAGATCCAGCGCAGTGGCCCATGTCGTACCCCGCGTTGCGTCGTTCAGTAGGGCGGTGGCCGCGGTGGCGCCATCGCACGGACCGTGCGGCCGGTTGAACGTGCCGTACATCCCGCGCTGGGTACCCGACGCTAGCCGTACTCCGCGATCGGGGAAGTAGGGGATGCCCGCGACGCTCTCCGTGATGTGTTGCGCGGCTTCGGGTGACGGCGGTGTGCGGTCCAGCACGACCGACTGGCCGAAGGGATCGGCGACCGCCGCGTTGGCGGCGGTCAGCACCACGTCGTCGGCTTGGGGTCCGCTCGACGAGTCGACGCCCCGGGTCATCACCACGACGGTGACGAGCGTGGCGACCACCACGGCGGTGAGGGCCGCGGCAGCGATACCAAGGATCGTCCTGGCGTTCGGGTTCACGTTCGTCGTCGAGGGGGCGTTCGGGTCGACCCAGCCGGGTGGCGCTGTCATTTCGTCGATTGCGTCGGATCGACCGTCGCGACGACCTCGCCCTGGAACTTCGCGATGCTGTCGCGGGCGGCCGCCCACCGCGGGTCGGTCGAAGTGTCGAAGGCCCGTCCCACGGTCTCGTAGGTCTTCGCGTTGGCGTGGTTTCCGCCGACGGCGTTGAACGCGTCGTCCCAGCCGATCCTGCCGTCGTCCAGCGGTCCGGGGGCCTTGATTTTCGGGTCGTATTCGAAGATGTGGCTCGACGGACCCGCCCACGGTTCGGTGAAGGGAACCCGGTCGCCGATGCCGCCGACCGCGGTGTTGACAAAACCGATCACGGCGCCGGCGGGTCCGGGGATGGCGCCCGTCGCGATGCGGCCGGGGATCTGCGGCACGCCGTCGCCCTTGGCGCGCAGGTGGACGGTGTTGATTCCGGACTGGTCGGCGTGGGTGAGGGGAGCGCCGTAGGTGACGAGGTCGGTGACGTGGTATCTGCCTGCGGCTGCGATGTTTTGAGCGTCCATGCCGCCCTGGCTGAAGCCGACGAACATGACGTCAGGTCCGTCCTTACCGGGCTTGTAGCCGGCCGCGGCGAGTGCGGCGTCGATCCTGCCGGTGATGTAGGAGTCTGGGCGCCCTTGGATCACTTCGGCGTTGCGGCCGACCGTGAGGCGTTCCGCCGCCGACGTGCCGTTCAGGTACACGATGAAACGGGTTCTGCCGTCCGCCCCGATAACCTGCTCGATGTAGATCCCGTCCTGCGAGCGGTCGCTGACCTTGATGCGGTCGAAGAGCGACGATGTGCTGGCGGGCGCTGTCGGCACGCCTGCTTCGGCACCGCTCCTGGACGAGGTCGCGAGACCGACCGCGCCGCTGACGCGCTCCTGCTCCTCGGCGTTGCGGCGCAGGTCGATTCCGGCCTGGCGCAGGCCGTCCGCGGCCGCCTTGACGGATAGGCTGGAGCGTCCCGCCCACTGGGACCGGAAGCGGTCGGCGTCGGCACCGGTCCACAGCCAGCCGATGTTCACCTTGCCGTTCAGCGTTTTCACCAACTGGTCCAGCGTGTCGGCGGCATTGTCGAATCGTGCTGCGACGGTGCGAAGCTGAACGGGGTCGGCGCCCTGGTAGGCCATGTGGATCCTCACGGTCTTTCGGCGGCACGCACGGCTTGCACCGCGATCGGGGTCAGGTGACGGGGTTGGCGACGTGCAGCCACACGCCGTTGCCCTTCTCGATGAGCACGCCGCGGCCCGGTGGGTACTGCTTGTTGCGTACCCGCCCGAGTTCGGTGCTGAGTAGGGAGCTGGTCTCCAGTCCCGTCGGCGCCAGCACCAGGCCGCGCCGGGCGGACTTGAACGGCTGACCGAGCATCCAGATCTGGCTCCACGTCGACACCTCGGATTCGCCGATCACCAGCATGGCCGACTCGGACATCGCCTTGACGAAGGTGGTCAGCTCGGATTCGGCTGCGGTGTCGCCGAATCCGGCGATCGACTCCATGACGGCGACCATCCGCTGGGGCGGAGCCCCAGCGTCCAGTGTCGGCGTCACCCGGTTCGCCAGTTCGATGGCCTGATCGACGCCGACGGCCACATCGCTCCAGATGTCCAGACCGCTGATGGCCGAAGCGCTCGGTGCGATGTAGAGGACGCGTGTGGCGGGATCTTGCCGCCGCACCGCCTGCGCCAGGGTCAGTAACGCGGTGCTCCGACCGCTGCCGGGTGGACCCGTCACCATCAGGAGTCCGCGCGGCGCGAACCCGACGGGGGAGAGATCCTGATCGCCGAGTCCGATCACCGCCAGCCCGTTCGACGTCGCGGAGGGCAGTGATTCCAGCGGGACGGCCTCCGGTAGCCGTTGCACCGGTGCGGGTGCCGCGAAGCCGTCCTCGGTCATCGCCGTTGCGAGCCGTTCGATGGCGGCGGCCTGCACGGAGACGTTGGCATCGCCTCCATACACCGCCATCTGGAACTCCTGGCGCGCCATGATGCCCCGACCGCGCGGCGAGTTGGCCGTCAGTACGTCGGAAGGCACGCCGGCGGCCGCGTAGTCGTCATCGTTCGCCAGCCGTAGGTACAGGCGGCGTTGCATCGTGGATGCCAGCGACGTGGACAGCGCTCCGGGGCGGTCGCCGGTCACGACGACGTGCAGTCCCAGGCTGCGCCCGTCGGAGACAAGCTGGCTGAACATCGCGAAGTTCGTGGACTGCCCGATGAACTCGTAGGCGTCGCGGAACGCACCGATCCCGTCGATCAGCAACAGGATCCGCGGTTCGGTGTGATTACCGCTGAGCTTGCGGTAGTCCGAGATGCTCGCGGCGTGGACGCGGGCGAACCGGTCGGCGCGGTCGTCGAGCACCCCGGTGAGCCGGCGCAGCACCCGGGCGATTCGCTCGTCGTCGTCGCCGGAGACGATCGCCCCGACGTGCGGCAGAGCCTCGAGGACACGCAGGCTGCCGGACCCGAAGTCGAAGCCGTACACGTGAACGGGGCCGTCGCCGGGGGCCAGCGCCGCCGACACCGCGAGTGTGCGCAGAGCCGTGGACTTCCCGGCACCGCCGGTCCCGATGATCGCCATGTTGCCGTCCAGGTCGGGGTCGAAGTAGCCGACGGGTTGGCTCTGTTTCCCCGGTAGGTCGCAGCGGCCGATGACGAGTTGGCCCTCGCGGGCCGGAGTCGGCAGATCCTCGAGCGCGCACACCGCGGCGAGCGGTGGCAGCCATGGCTTGCGCGGCGTCGGCAGGCGCAGCTGGCCCGCGGCCCTGGTGACGGTGGCGACGATCCGGCTGATGTCGTTGGGTCCCACGCGGTCCCCGGTGTGTATCGACGGTAGTTCGGTCCGCCACTGACGGCGCTTGCCGAACCTGAACTCGCACAGGTCGATCCGTGCGCGATCGGGTTGGTCGTCGGACCGGCCGCCCACGTAGGCGGCCTGGAAGGTGATCAACCTCCCCGGTCCGGTCTTTGCGACTGCGCGCCCGGGGATCTCGGGCGGGAAGTAAGCGGCCTGTTTGTCGTCCACGACGTCGAGTGAGTCGTCGACGTCGTTGAGCCGCAGCGCGATACGCAGGTTGGTGTTGGCGCGCAGGCTGGCCTTGATGACGCCCGCTGGGCGCTGCGTGGCGAGGATCAGGTGCAGGCCAAGGGAGCGGCCGCGCTGAGCCACGTCGATGACCCCGTCGACGAACTCGGGCACCTCGGAGGCCAAGGCCGCGAATTCGTCGACGATGATCACCAGGCTGGGCGGGGCGTCGGGGTCTCCGGACTGCTGGAGCGAGACGAGGTCCTTGGCGTTCTTGTCGCTGAGCAGCTCCTCGCGGTGTTTGATCTCGGCCCGCAGCGATGTGAGCGCGCGGCGCACAAGATGCGGCGACAGGTCGGTGACCAGCCCGACGGTGTGCGGCAGGTGATTGCACTCGGCGAAGGCGGCGCCGCCCTTGTAGTCGACGAGCAGGAACGTCACACGGTCGGGGCTGTGGGCGGCGGCCATTCCCATCACCCACGCCTGCAGGAACTCGCTCTTACCCGAGCCGGTGGTGCCGCCGACGAGGGCGTGTGGTCCCTGCTCCCGCAGGTCGAGGTGGAAGTCCTCGGTTCCAGTCGAGCCGACCAGCGCGCGCAGGGACGGCGCGGTGCGCAGTGGCGTGACGGGCCCGGTGCGGTTGACTACGGAGTCGTTGGACGTCCACTGCGCGATCACCGCGGTCGGATCGCTGCCGAACGCGGGGTCGGTCAACCCGAGGTACGAGGCAGTGCGGGGGAGGTCGCTGGCATCCTCGACGGCGGCGCCGACGTCTACGACGGGGGCCATCAGCAGGGCGACCTGTTCGGCGACGTCGACGGCGAGAGTTTCGCACGCCACGGGGAAGTTGTGCCTGCCGTGGCGCACCTCGCCGACCGTCGCGCCCTGCGTGGGATTCTCGACCAGGAGGTAGGTGCGGCACGCGGCTGGCAGGCTGCTGACCTGTGTGGCGACCCAGACGACGTGCACGCTGACGGCGGATCCGCGCTCTGCGAGCCGGGTCATCCGCGCCCGGTCGATGGGTGCGGTGTCCTCGACCAGGACGACCACCGCGGGCGTGGTCAGGGCGGGCTCTTGGAGGGACGCGGACGCATCCGAGACCGGTCCGTACCGCGGGGCCGTTCGCGTCGCCAGAGCCTCGGCGCGTTGCTTGACGAGATCCTCGAGCCGGGACAGCAGGGCGACGCCGCCTTCGACGCTGTCGGTCAGGTGATTGCCCGCGAGCGGGCTGTGCAGCGAGCCGGTGTGCGGAATCCACTCCAGCCAGTCCCACGAGCCCTGCAGGTGCGGCGACGAGAACGCGGCCACGGCGAGCTCGGCGGGGGAGTGCAGTCCGATCAGTTGCATGACGAGGCCTCGGGCCACGCCGTCCACCAGCCCACGCGGACCGCAGACGCCCAGCGCGCCGCACTCGGTGAGGTCGGCGACGATCGGAACGTCTTTGACCTGAGCGAACTCCTCCTTGAGGGAGGTGAGCTGTTCGCGGTAGCCGGGCTCGGCGTCCGGTTCGTCGTCACCCTCGACGTGGCAGCGCGACGCCGCGTCGCCGAGCCCGAGGCGCACGCTGAGGAAACCGGGGTGCTCGGGGCGGTGGGTCCACATCAGCGGGCCGAGGCGGTGAACCGCGTCGACGACTTCGGGCAGTGCCGGCCGCTCGCTGAGCCGCACGGCCACCTCGACTCGCTGGGCGGCGGTGAGATCGGCCGCCAGAGCCCGTAATCCGTCGGCGAACCGCTCGGCTTCGAGCTTGCGCTTCTTCCGGTTCTGCCGCTTCTGGTCGAAGTACATCCCGAGCATAAGCAGCGGACTCAGCGCGATGAAGCCCACGGCCAGCAGGCTCTTCGTGATCGCGAAGTACACCAACCCCATCGGCAGCGGCAGCAGTGTCGAGACCAACGGGAAGTGTTCGGGCTCGGGCCGCTGGGGCAACTTGGGTGCCGCGAAGCGCCGCTCCTCAAAGCGGGCGACGACGCGTGGCGAGCGGTTGAATTCGACCACGGGGCTGTCGGATTGGAGCAATCCCGGCCGGACGATGTGCACGATCATGATGGACGTTCCGGCGAGCCGAACGATGTCGCTGACACCGAGCAGGGCGCGTTGCATCGCGCGGCCGCCGACGACGAGCCCGGACGGGCCGGCGAGGTTCGAGATCTCGATGCTCTCGCCCACGCTGACGGCTGCATGCACGGCGGAGACGCCCGGGTCGGACAGCACCACGTCGGCGGTGTGTTTGGTGCCGATGGTGGAATTGCCCGGCGGAAGGGCAAATTCGCGTCCGGCGTCGGGGCCCTCGAGCACGCGGAGCACGGCGACGGCGCGTCCGCGGGGCCGGGCGGCCGGCGCCGGTGCCGCAGCGCCTGCGGTGATGCTGACCCGCGAACCGGACCGGATTCCGGCTTCGACCAGTCCCCGTGCCGGGTTCAGCACCCTACCGCTCGCGTTCGGGTCGAACGCGTTGTGCTCGAGTTTGAGCGTCGGGTTGCGGTGCCCCGCGGCGTTCCGGCGCTCGGGGTCTCCGATACCGAGCGCCGTCGCCAAGTCGCCGACGGTGGCGGTGGCGTCGGCTGTCATCGCGAGTTGCGCCTGGGTCCCGTCGTCGCGACGCAGGATGAACTTCAGGTGCATCTAGGGCGCCCTCCGTGTGCCCGCCGACGCCAACGGCACCGGCGATTGAACCGTTTTCAGGCTGCGGTCGATGGACCTGCGCAGTGGAGTCTGCTGGCGTCGGCCTAGCGGGTTTTCGCCGATGGTCACGTCGATCACGTCGATTCCCGTGACGTCGTCGTGGCGACCCCGTGGGGTCGGGCTGATCAGTACGGGGAGCGCTGCGAGTCCGAGGCTGGCGCCGAAGATCGCGCTGCGCAGTGCGGCCGCCGCAAAACCGGGGGGTCTGCGGTCCGCCGAGCGCACGGCGCGCAGGCCGACGACCGCCTTGCCGACCGTGGTTCCGGTGAGACCCAGCCACAGTTGCTGCCAGATCCACACGGCGACAACCGCCACCGGCACGACGATGTAGAGCACAGCGGGGACGCCGAGGACTGCTCCGATCACCGCGAGCGATACCACCGGACTAAGCGTGGCCGCGATGTCGAGCATCCCGGCGCACAGTCTGACTTCCCGCCCGGCCAGCAGGAACTGGTCGGCAGGCTGAGGTGCTGCCGTGGGCGACTGAGCGGCCCGTGTCACGGCGGTGGCGGACACCGTGGGTGTCGCCGGCGGGGCCACGACGCGGTTCTGCACCGCCTGCCCGCAGGCAGCGCAGAACGGCGCGTGGGGGCGCAGGGTTGAGCCGCAGTGAGAACAGGGTGGATCGACGCCGACCGCTTGACCCGACGCCACTCCACCTCCTCCGGCCTGTTAAACGAACGGCTGCGCGCGTCGCGGGCAGGCCGACTAGAGGCAAGAATAAGCCGGGGTTTGCCAACGCGCAGGCGATCGATGTCGACCAATCGTACGATTGCCTTCCGAGACAACGACGGACACGATTCAAACATCGACAGCGTCGGCGATTGGTTAGGAAACCAACAGTGCACAAGGGGGTCACCGGTCCGGCGTTGCCGCCGAGCCGGTTCGCGGCCGGTTACACCGCGGGCGCGCCCGGTATGCAGACGGCCGTCCCGTCGACACCGGGAGCCGGTCCGCTGCCCGGTGGACGAGGTCCGCAGGCTACCTCGCAGCACGCGGGCCCGTCCGCCGCGGCTCCCGGTTCGCTCCCACAGACGGGTGACGCCGGAGGCTACGCGGCGGTCGCGCTCGTGCTGGTGGTGGTGTTCGGCCCGTTCGCCGTTCCGGTGACGACGCCCATGGCGTTGGCGGCCCGGGCCCGAGCACGCCGCACCGGTGTGGTGAGCCCCGTGACGGCAAACGCTACGTTGATCATCGGAGCGATCTATCTGATCATCGGCGTCACCGCCGTCGCGTTGTGGTTCGCGACCTCCGATGCGCCGGCGGTCTAGAGCGACGGCTCAGATCTCATGCTGTCGAACGATCGACTGATATCGGCGGGTGCGGTAGTGCTGCGAGACTGCGGTGGCGGGGCGCCCACCGCCGCGGGAACGACGGACAGCACCCGACTATCCGAGCAAACATAAGGGGTCAGGCGTGTTCGATGTACTCTCAGGCCGGTTTGACCTGCACGCGGTACGTGGTCGGCACCTCGGCCGAGCGCGTAGTTCATGTTGATTCAGGGGGAGGGTTCATGGACGTCCATCTCGCCGTAGCCGTCAGCGCCGCGGTCGCGCAGGTGACCATGACGGGTGCGTTCAGCGAGCGACTCGATCACTCAGTGATCGACTTCGCCACCGTCGCCGACGAACAGGCCGCGATCGTCCAGACGGTGGTGGCCACGCATCTCGCCCTGCACGCCGGCGGTCACCGACTCGTGTCGACTCGGCTCGAGGGCGACGACGTGGTCGTGATCGCGGCCCTGCGCAGCGCCTTGACCGCAGCCGGTGTGCCGGGCGTGACGACCGCGGATGCCGTTGGTCCGGCCACCGTGATGGCACCGAGTCTCGGCGCGGACACCGGAGCGACGACGACGCCGACCGAGATCAACCCTGCGCAGGCCTCCCACCTCGCCTACTCGCAGGTACAAGATGACACCGGAGGTCTCGGATACGCCGGCGGCACGCCGTATTCGGACCGCCGAAGCGAGGACGTCCCGCTTCAGGTGCCGCTCGCCCCGCTTGTGGCCTACGACGAATCCGACCCCGCCGGCGCGGCGACCCGGCCGCGCTCCCTGCTGGTCGGCAGCACGGTCGGCGGTCTGGCGGTGGTGCTGATCGCGGCTGCCTCGGTCTCGGTCGCGGTGGCGGTGCGACCGGCCGCCCGCCAGCAGCTCTTCGCACAGGAACCGGACAGCGTGCCGGTGACCTTCGAACCGGCGGTTGGGAATGTGCCGAACACCGCGGGTGAGCCGGTGATCTACGTTCCGCCACCGCCTCGAGCGGCGGCCGAACAGGCCGCGCCGGAGTCGACCGGAATCGTCTACGGCGATTCCTACAACGCGAGCGGTCCCTACGGTTCGGGTGCTGGCGGAAGTTCCGGTGGCTCAGGCGTATTCGGCGGAGGCGTGCCGGACCAGGGCGCGCCGCTGCCGCCGGACGGGAACGGCGGCTTCCCGCTGCCCGGTGGCGATCCTGCGCCCGGCGACCAGACGGGTCTCCCCGGTGGACCGGACGTTTCGGGTCTCTACGCGGGGTTGGCCGTCACCCAGGTCGCGGCTCAGGTCGCGCAGGTCGGTAGCCAGCTCTTCATCCCGTTCTTTAACCAGCCGATCAAACCTTCTGGGCCCGGTATTTCCGAGACCCGACGCGAGCCGGACGATGGGTCCAAACGCGGAGTGGACGGGAATTCCGGAAGCGAGAAGGCCCGCGTGGCCGGAACGCAGGACGGGGACGGTTCTGGGCAGAATCCCGGCGGGTCCGAGACCGCAAACGATCCCGGCGGTTCGACGTCCAGCGAAACGACCGACGGGGTGCCGGCTCCGGAACAGCGCGCCGGCGAGTCGTCGGCCTCGCCGACACCGCCCAGCGGATCGACCCCCACGACGACAAGCACGTCACCGTCGACCTCGAGCAGTCCGACAACCACGACGCAGGCGCGGGTCACGACGACGCCGCCGACGACCACGCAAGCACCCGCCGTCACCACCACCCAGGCCCCGGTCGTCACCACCACGGACGCACCGCGCATCACGACGACGGAGGCGCCGGTGGTGACGCAGGCGCCGGTGGTGACGGAGGCGCCGGTGGTGACGGAGGCGCCGGTGGTGACGGAGGCGCCGGTGGTGACGGAGGCGCCGGTGGTGACGCAGGCGCCGGTGGTGACGCAGACCCCCGTCGTCGAGGCACCCACACCCGCGCCCGTGGTCCCGACCCGCCCGGCATTCCGGATTCCGGGATTCGGTTCCGGCGGATCGAGTTCGTCGGGCGGATCCACGTCTTCCGGTGGGTCGAGTTCCTCGGGCGGGTCGAGTTCGTCGGCGCCCACCACCACCGTCGCGGTCGTCCCTTAGTGGCGGGCAACGGGATCGGACTGCGCGTAGAGGTCGTTGAGACCGTGCAGTCCGTCCTCGGTGACACGGGCGAGAAGAGCCGACTTCGTGGTCGCGGGCGACCCCGATCCCGAAGGGGGATGTGATGCGATACAACCCACCGCCGAACTGGCCGGTGCCACCGGGATGGTCACCGGGCCCGGGACGCCACGTGGATCCTTCGTGGCCGCCTCCCCCTCCGGGGTGGGAGTTCTGGGTCGCCGACGAATCGGCGCCCGCTCCGAGGATCGCGTCGCACCCGCTCGAACCCGTTGTGGGGCAGCCGGTGGGGAGTGGCGGCGCACCGGTACAACCGGCGTCCCGGCGAGCGTGGTCGCGCCCTGCGGCCGTCGCCTCCGTTGCGGTGGCGGCCGTCGTGATCGTCGTGGTCGCCATCGGTATCACCGTCAACGGCAACGTATTCAAGAGCGTATCCGGCGCCGGCGGTGACTCGCCGTATTCCGCTGCGGCACCGCACATCATCGCCGTACCCACCGTGCTGATCCTCGACGCGTCAGGTTCGATGAACGAAACCGACGCGCCGGGCCCGCGAATCGACGCCGCGAAGGCTGCCGCCCAGGGTCTGGTCGATGCACTGCCCCACGACGCGACCCTGGCGTTGGAGGCCTACGGCACGTCGACGGGTTCGGCGGACACCGAGCGCGACGCCGGCTGCACCGACGTCAGGACGCTTATCCCCCTGGGCCGACTGGACAGTGATCAGATGCGCGGCGGCATCGCCGGTTTGAAGGCTTCCGGCTACACCCCGATCAGCCTGGCGCTGCGCACCGCGGTCGGGCAATTACCGGCCGACGACAGCGCGCAGGCGATCGTGCTGGTGTCCGACGGCGAGGACACCTGCGGCCAGCCTCCGTGTGATGAAGCCGCCCAAGCCAAGCGGACACATCCGAACCTGGCGATCTCCACAGTCGGATTCAAGACCGACGGCCCGGCCAGCGACCAGCTGCGGTGTATCGCCGATGCGACGGGCGGCCTCTTCGTCCAGGCCGCCAACGCCAGTCAACTGGCCGCGCGGCTGCTGGCGACCCAGAACGTCGGCGCGGCGGCGTCCGCCCTGTCCTCGGATGGAGTGGGTGACGTCAAGCTGGGCCAGCGAATCGACGACATCCGCAAGACGCACCCCGATTTCCCCGCGGCGTCGGCCGGCGGACGAGTCGTGGTGTTGTGGCGCGACTGCGACCTCGGCTTCGTCGACGGCGTGCTCGATTCGATCGCGCCGCACGACGGCGGCCACACGATCGACGGAGTCCGGGTCGGGACGCCGCTGAGCCGGGCCACTGAGCTCTACGGCGATCCGTTGGGAACGGTCACAGGCGACGACGGCTCGCACGGCGTGCTCTACGCGGCCGATCCGAATCCCCTCAACCCCAACGCCTATCGCATCCTGGTCGACGGCTTCTCCGACGCGGGAGGCACCGTCAGCGGGACCGTTAAGGCCATCACCATGTGCCGATGCAAACCGGGGGCGAGCACGACCCCGGCCAGGCCCTCCGGGGTCACCGACGACACGATCCTCAATATGACGTTCCCAGCCGGTGCGTGCGGGGACGGCGACTACCGATGGAAGAACAGCGTACCCATCACCGTGAGAAACGGTGAGGGCGAGGCGCGCACCGCGTCCGGGGAGTTCGGCGGCGCGTCGATCACCAATGCCAAGCTGGCCGGCTGGCTGGACGCCGACGGAGACGGCACCGAAGAAGTCGCCGTCACGTTCGTCTGCTTCGGGTCCCCGGTCGACCAGTGCTGTGCCGGACGATCGTCGATGATGGAGTTCGTCGGCGTCTTCGACTTTTCCACCCCGGGGTCTCCCCGTCCCGTCGGGACGACCATCATGCCCGGTGAATCGCCGGTGTCGGGCAGCAGCTACGGCGAATCCCGCTACATCGATCAGATGCGGATCGACGGGTCAGCGATCGTCACCGACGAGAAGCTGATCTATCCCGACAGCCTCGAACCCACCGACGACCTCGGCTATTCGCCGTACGCGACCGTCGAAGTGACCCATCGGTTCATCGACGGCCGGTGGACCTCATCGGAGCGGGTGACCGGCTGATGAATCACCCGCAACCACAGGAAATTCGGAGAACTCACTTCGAATCCAGCTCGAGAAGGGTACGTGACATGAATCGACGAGATGACGCGCAGATGGGACGTCGCGAGTTCGGCACCTGCGGTATGCGCTGGGTGACAACAGCACTCGCAACAGCTCTGATGGCACTGGTCGTCGCCGTGCCTGCACACGCGGATCCGACCGGTCTGCAACTGTCGATCCACGTACAGCGTGGATTCGCCTATGGCACCGAGATCGAACCCAACCACTTCCGGCTCGGTCGGACGGCGAACGGACACTGGTCGGTGAACCTAGGACTGAGCTGGAACACCACCGACGGCTCCATCATCCGGGGACACGAGACCTCGACGGTGCTCGACGCCAACGGGAACAGCGTCTACAGCGCCAACCAGAGCGTGAACGGTTTCGCCGAGAGCGGCCATTGGAAGTTCACGATCAAGGCGCCGGGGCAGTACACCTACGTCGTCGATGTGGACACTGAGCAGGGCCGGCACATCCACGGCGAGCAGCCCTTCACGGTCGATCCGTAGTCGGTCCGGGGGAGACGAATGCGCTGCTACGGCGAGCCTCGACGCGATCGAAACGTGTTCGGAGGGCGCGAACATCCGAAAGCCGCGCAACGCCGACGGACCACCGGCCGCTCGTCCGTGTCCCGAGCGGTGGGTGTCGCCATCGCGATGTTGGTTCGTTGTGGCAGCAGCCGCGGGCGTCACCGGATGCAGCACACCGAGAATGCCGACCTCCGCCGCGGTGCAGACGTCGACCGAGAGCCGCCCCATCGCCGCCTCGACCTCGGTGACCGACCTGCTGGCCACAGCGTCGGACTCTGCGGGGCCGCGGACCCGGCAAGTCGAGCGCGGGCCCGTCGTATCCGTCTCCGGACGAGTACCGCCTGATCGGCGTTCTACGTGGCATCACGTTCGTGGTGTCCTTGTTCGATGGGGCCGGAGCCGGTAATTCCGTCGTAGAGCATGACCTCGCAACACTTTTCAACAATCCGCGGCAGCGGATTCTCGACGCACCGTGATCGCGCGAATCGACGCCGCTTCACGCTCGGTGGCGCGGTACCCAACAGCTAGGGACGAATGGTGAAGGAACTGAGTCTCGACATCGGGGTCGGTGTTTCGTTGGGTGGTGTGGTCGCGCGGGCGGGTGAGGGCACCGTGTACGAGGTGGTGGGTCGTCCGGAGTGGGTGGTAAAGCTGTTCCACTCCGACTTGGGGGATCTGGCGGCCAAGGTGGAGAAGGTCGCGGCGATGGTGGGGGTGTCCCCGCCGGGGGCGGTGCAGCCCGACGGGTTTGTGGTGCTGACCTGGCCGGTGCACGTGGTGTCCGACGACGCCGGCGTGGTGGGGTACGTGATGTCGCGGGTGGACACCGGCAATGCGGTGGAGATCCACTCGATCTCGAATCCGTCGAACCGCGCCGAGCCGCTGCCCACGGCGCCGCAGTGGACGCGCGGCGTGACGTGGATGCACCTGGTGAACATCGCGGCCAACCTGTGTCTGGCGGTGGAGGCCGTGCATCGGGTCAATGCGGTGATCGGGGACTTCCAGGAGCGCAACATCCTGGTTGCGGATACGACGCAGGTGACGTTGGTGGACTGCGACTCGATGCAGTTCACCGACGCCTCGGGGCGCCAGTTCCTCTGTGGGGTGGGACGTCCGGAGTTCACCGCCCCGGAGTTGGCGTCGGTGAACCTGCGCGAACGCGCCCGCGAGCGGTCGTCGGATCTGTTCGCGTTGGCGGTGCACATCCACCTGCTGCTGATGGCGGGTAATCACCCGTTCATGCGGGGCACCTGGATCGGGGTCGGTGACCAGCCCGACGCGCTGACGCTGGCGCAGTCCGGCTCGTGGGCGGGGGCGCCGGGGTCGCTGCTGGCCCGGCATCCACTGGCGCCGTCGGTGACGTTCCTGCCCGAGGAGGTGCAGCGACTGTTCGCGCGGGCCTTCACCGAAGGTGCCCGTGATCCCTCGGCGCGGCCCTCGGCGGTGGAGTGGCGTGAGGCGCTGCTGCGGATCCAGATGGTGACCTGCCCGCGCGGGATCCATCAGATGCCCGCCGAAGCCGATCCGTGCCCCTGGTGCGCCATCGACGACGAACGCGTCACCCGCAGACACCAACGCGCCGCCAGCACCGCCAGCCGCCCCGACCCGCAGGTCGTCTACAAGGTCACCGCACCCCCACCGGACCCTTACCGCGCCACCGCACAGGCCGCGACCGCCGTTGCCGCGTCGTCGAAACCGTTCTCCCGCGCTGCACTCATCACACTCAGCGTCGTCCTCGGCATCGCAGTCATCACCACCCTCATCGCGCTCATCGTGTCGCAGTCCAGCGACGATGTCACGGCGACGACGCAGACGTCCACGTCCCGCTACACATCCGTCAACCCGACCGGCATCCCCGGCGGTGGGGTGCTGTCCGCCCTTGAACCGGCGAGTACACCGCCCCCCGGCGCCGTCGAGTGCTCGAGCGCGGGACGCGGACGGTACGGGCACGCCGCCCGCGGCAATGAGGTCACGTCGTGCCCGTTCGCCGAAGCCGTGCTCGCCCAGGCCAATGCGAGCGCGAACATCACGGCTTATCGGGACGACACAGTCACCGCATTCAGTCCGGTGACCAACAAGAGCTACCCGATGTCGTGCCGGGTCGAGCGCGTCATGACGTGCCGCGGCGGCAACGACGCGGTGGTGTATGTCTACTAGGGGCACCACGCCGCGACATCGCACCGAACACCGACACCGATCGGCACCGGCACAGCGGACGGTAATCATCGTGTCGGTGCTGTGCGCCGTCGGTCTGATCGCGGTGACGGGCGTTCTCGCGTACCGAACGAGGGTCTGGCAGGGCCTCGGCAGCGGTGAGCACGCCGCCCCACAGCAGATTTCGGGGCAGGGCAGTGCGTCACAGCACGTGGAACCGGCGCCGGGGCCGCTGCCCGAACCGTCATCCGCGATGGATTCCCCACCGTCGGCCCGACTCACCGCGTTGTTCGACGAACTGCGCCAGTCCGTCGGCGCCGACATCGGACTGGCGGTCGCCCCAGTACAAGACCCCGACCGGGTGCTGAGTCTGGGGGATTGGAAGTCGGGGCCGGCCTGGTCCACGATCAAGGTGCCGCTGTCCCTGGCGTCGCTGCGCGACACCGGCACCAACGAGGTCACGGGCTCGATACGGGCCGCCATCACGGAATCGGATAACTCTGCGGCCCAGTCGATCTGGGAGAGTCTCGGCGACGCCGACACGGCGAAGATCAAGGTCGAGTCGGTACTCGCCGAACCCGGTCCGGCGCCGCAGGTGCAGAGCGTGGTGACCCGGCCGGGTTTCTCGGCCTTCGGTCAGACACTCTGGCCGCTCACGGATCAGGCCAGGTTCCTGTCCGTCGCCGACTGCAACCCCGTCGATCAGCCGGTGCTAGACCTGATGGCGGACATCTCCTCCGGACAGCGCTGGGGTCTGGGCACGCTCGAAGGGGCCCGGTTCAAGGGCGGCTGGGGTCCGGGTGTTGACGGGGGGTATCTCGTCCGCCAGTACGGCGTGGTCCGAGTGGCGAGCGGCGACATCGCGGTGGCGATCGCCGCCGTACCGGAGTCGGGGAGCTTCTCCGCCGGGACGGCGGCGCTGGGCCGAATCGCCTCCTGGATCTCCGAGCACCAGGCGGACTTCCCCGGAGGGAACTGCGGAACGCCGTGACACGCAGTCCATCGGGCACCGGCACGCGCATCGGATCGACGCCCTCCGCGGCGTTTCGACGTGCGAGGGTTCGACGTGCGCGGCGTTCGCCGGCCTGACGGTGCGGCACGGCGATCCTGACCTTCGAAGTACTCAAAGGGCGACCAGAAAGCGGTGTGGCATCAGCTCAGACCCGCCATTCTGGAGGCGATATGGGGTGACGGGTGCGGCCACGTCCCGAACGGCGTGCGACGCATTCAACGTGAGCGTCAGAATTCGCTGGGCTTGCCCATTCGACCGGCTCGGGCGGCGGGAATGTGGAACGCTGGTGTGTGAACGCGGTCATCGACGTGACTCCGCCGTCGGGCGGAGCGGGATGAGAGGGGAGTCGGTTGTCACAAGGTGGCTGGGCGGTGGAGCTCAATGACGAGAACCCGGACCCGCGCGTCGCCTGCGTCGTGTTGGCGGATGTTTCCGGGTCGATGATGGGGCAACCGATCGCGGCGCTTGAGCGCGGGTACGCGGCGTTTACCCAGTACCTGAATACCGAGACGCTGGCGAGTAAGCGGGTGGAGGTGGCGGTGGTGACGTTCGGGTCGGTGGCGACGGTGTTGGTGCCTATGCAGGAGGCGCGCATGCTGCAGCCGGCCCGGTTCACCGCGTCCGGCCGGACGAACATGGCCGCGGGTATACATCTGGCCTTGGACATACTGGAAGACCGCAAGGATGCGTATAAGGCTGCGGGCCTGCAGTATTACCGGCCGTGGATACTGCTGCTGACTGACGGTGAACCGAACCAGGAGGGTTTTGGTGAGGCGGTCGCGCGGCTGAACGGTGTCGAAATGGCCCGTGGGGTGACGGTCTTCGCGGTCGGCGCCGGTCCGCAGGTGAATTATCAGATGCTGGCCCGTCTGTCCGTGCAGCGCAGCCCCGCTCCACTCGACGGTCTCAAGTACGAGGAGCTGTTCGAGTGGCTGTCGGCGTCGCTGAGCAACGTCTCGAATTCGACGGAGTTCG
>NZ_KB908279.1 GCF_000382405.1 Mycobacterium sp. 141 | reverse complement strand
ACACACATCCACCCCCGAGCGCCGCGACGCCCCCACCACCTCCTCGCCTTCCCGAACCAAAAGATCAACCAACAGACTCCCGATAAGACCACTCGCCCCCAACACCGTCACCTTCACCCTGCCAACACCTTCCATCCACACCACCAACCCAAACAACGGAAACCCAGACTACGTCGCACACCACACCACAAGATGCGAAAAGAACCTCCGCGCACCTGGGCGGCGTCCGAACCCACGCCGGCCGAGGTGACGGTTTCCTTGTTGTGCCTGCCGACCGAGAGTGGTATTGCTAAATGATGCGGTGCCCGGCGTGCGGGGCCCCGATCATTACCATCGCCGCCCCTGCTCTTGATGAGCTCGACAGAAGCGAATGCAGCTTCTGCCCATGGTCGATCTATGTCGACGGATCCGTCCAGGGCAGACGCTACGTGCCAGTCGTTGCAGGCTCAAAAACCGAGGGCACCAACGCAAACGAACCATCGTCGCGCTGTACGTTGGAATAGACGCACTCTAGTCAATTAGACCGCGCATGCGGACGAAGAGGACAACCAGTGAGCACCACAGACAACCACCAGACCGCCGAGTTCCGGGTCGAGGACACCACCGAATTGCTCGCCCCGTGCGGTGAAACTATCGCACCCGTGGCAGCCGCTCTGGATCGCCTCGACACATTGCCGCCCGGCGCTGCCATGCTGGTCGTCAAACGCGGCCCCGCCATCGGACTGCAGTACCTATTGCATCAGCCCATCACCACCGCCGGGCGTCATCCCCGCAGCGACATCTATCTCGACGACATCACCGTCAGCCGCCTGCACGCCGAATTCCGCTGCACCGATGGAGAATTCCAGATCGTAGATACCAACAGCCTCAACGGCACCTACCTCAACCGTCAACCGGTGTATTGCGCGTTACTGACCAATGGCGACGAAATTCAGATCGGCAACTTTTGCCTGCTGTTCTTCACCAGCACCGCAACCCTTTTACCGAAAAGCACAGGGGCTACCGCGCGATAGCGCTGCACTTTTCTGAAAAGCAAATGTTCAGGAGGCCGGTTCCCAGCGCCAGCCGGGCTCGTAGCAGTGGCCCTTGTTGGTTTGCGGATAGCAACCTGATGGTGGCGAGGGTGCGCCAGCTGTCGAGCGCAGCTGTTCGGCGTACACAGACTGCGCCGCAATCACTTCCGCAGCCGGGAATCCGACGGTTGCTGCCACTAGAACCGCGGCGGCCACTGCTCGTAACACGTTTGACCCCTTCGGATGATTGTCTTACGAACCGGAAAAATCGTATCCAGTGGAACCCGTCGGTGATGGTGACCTTGGCGCCGTCCAACCAAATTGGCAGCCATCGTTGGGCGGGTTGTCAGAGATGGTTGCTCGCAGAACTCGGGATCGCACCATTGGTGGGTTCTGGCGGCGATAGCTACGACCTCGCCGAGGCGGTCAACGCCGCCGGGAAGACCGAGCTGATCACCCGCGGCAAACCCGGGCGCTGTATCGACGGCGTCCAACTCTCGACCGCCGAACGGGTCGCCTGGTACAACCAGGAACGCCTGCACGAAACCTCGGCTAAGTTCCACCAGCCGAGGAGGAGGGCCGCCCGCGTGTATGCGGCTACTTCGGGCTGGTTGTCCGCACGCTCACGATGTGTTCACCGGGATAATGCAACTCATGGGTTTGACACGCGTCGTCCTCGTCGGCAGCACAGACGTTGCGCACGTTCCGTCGCTCGCCGAACCAGCTCTCGATGACGTAGATATCGTTCATCCGACTGCACCCCGCTGTCTGTGATGTCGATGGCAGACGCCACGGTCGGGGATTCGCCGTAGACGGTTTATTGCATGCCACCAATAGGCATCGTCACGGCTCCGCCAACACGGACTTGGCGGACTTGGTAGTCAGCCCCGGCCGTCGCAGTCACAGTAATCGTCCGTCCCGGGTGAGAGATGACGCACGAGTAGTTGACTACTCCTTTTTCGTTTCGAGGTGATCCGTGGTTGCGATGGCGGCGCTCGAGGCCATCACGTCGCTGCTTGCCTGTCGAAATCCGCACCCACCGAAGGCGCTGGGAACACTCAGCTGACGCCGATGGCGCGGCAGCGCCGAAACCCTCGCTACCGCGCACTCATACATCGCTGCCGGGGCCACTGACCTCGCACTCAAGATGTCCCGTTCGCACTCCACTGCAAGGGGGCGAGGTAGCAGTCAGGTGCCCGAGGTCGGAGCCAGGGGATTGCCGATCCGGGCGACCGCCGCGGCCGTCACCGTCACCCCAACGGCGGCGGCGACCAGCGAACCAGAGTAGCCCGACGGTGCCGCGAGCGCCGCCAGCACCGCGACGCCGAGCCCGGAGCCCAGCGCGAAGGCCACCTCCTGCACCACCCCCACCTGGGACACCGCGTCGGCGGGAGCCGCCACGAACAGCGCCGTGGTGCCGAGGGTGCCGATCACCCCGAAGCCCGCGCCGATCAGCAGCAGGGCCGGGCCGATCGCCGCCGGATCCGTTGCCGCCCAGGCCAGCCCGGCCGCCTGCAGCATCAGCGCCGCCGGCAGGACCAGGCCGCGCCGGTCGATCCGGGCCAGCATGGGCGCCACGATGCCGCCGACCATGGTGGCGATCGCCTGCCAGAGCAGCACGAGGCCGGTCGCGGCCGCCGACCATCCCCGATCGTTCTGCAGGTGCAGGCTGGTCAGATAGATCGCCCCGAGGGTGATCCCGGCCGAGACGATGATCGTTGCCACCGCCGCCGAGAAGCCCCAGTCTCCGAACAGGTCCACCCGCAACAGTGGGTCCCGCAGCCGCCGCTGGGCCCGCAAGAACACAGTCAGGACGCCCGCGCCGGCCAGCCCGACGACGGCGCCGAAAGCCGGTGCGAACGGCAGGCGCTGCACGCCGAATACCGTGACGGCGAGCCCGAGCGCCGCAACCACCACCCACCCCGGATGCCACGCCGGCGGCACCGGAGCCCGCGTGTTCGGCACCGCAGCCCGGGTGAGGAGCGCTCCGATCGCCGCGATCGGTACGCAGATCCAAAAGACCCACTGCCAGCCCCAGTGATCGGTGAGGTAGCCGCCGACGAGCGGGCCGATGGTATTGGCCGCACCGAACACGGCGACCCACAGGCCGTTCGCCATCGTCCGGGCGTGGCCGATGAATACAGCGCCGATCGTGGACACCACGTTCGCCAGGATGAGCGCGCCGGCGACGCCGAGGCCGAGTCGCGCCGCGAGCAGCCCGGGGACGGACAGCAACGGGGCCACCGCGCTGAGCAGCGCGAACACAGTCATGCCCGCGACCAGGGCGCGGCGGCGACCGGAGCGGTCGCCCCACCGCGCGGCAGGCACGATCGCAGCTGCCACGGCGAGCGGGTAGATGTTGACGACCCACGACTGGTCCGCCGGGGCGATCCCAAGGTCGCGGGCGAGTTTCGGCAGGGCGGTGTTGATCATGCTCACCGCGAGGCTCTGGGCGAGGATCCCCACAAGCAGTGGGATCATCACCGACCACGAGATCCGATCACTGGCCCGCGGCACACCCTTATCGCACGGTGTCGTCACCCCCCGATACTGACAGGTCGACGTTGTCTGCTCATCCCTGCATCTCTCACCGTCTATCCATCCAGTGACATGATCGCCGCACCCGGCACCACTCCAGCGGCACGGCGCCAGCTGGGTGCTAAGTCAGTGAGTGCTCGCGTTCCCTATGTCCTGCGCCACGAAATCCATTGTCTAATAGGACGAATGGGTCTAGGAACGGGCAACGCCGGCCGCACAAATTCGATTGATGCAACTTCGTGACTCACTATCGGAACTCTGCTGACGACGAGCTGGCGGGACTCTTGGGACAGGTATCGGTATGCAGTTGCACGTCCAATCTCAAATGCCACGGCAAGCTCTCCGACTGGTCCCCCGGTCGCAGCAAGGCGACGCAACTGCTGTTGGCGCTCGGGGCTGAGCTTTGGTGGTTTTGGTGGTCGGCATCTGCCGAGCACGACCGAGTTCGAGTTCGAGTTCGACCAGCGTGGCCATGATCGCTGCCGCGGCTCGACCAGTGGGGGTGGGCGTTGCACTCCTGCGCTGAGCGAGAACAAATGCCTCGGCCAGGCCGCTGGGCCGCTACGGGCAGAGACCCTGCCCGCCGACACCCGGATGCAGATGTCTGACCGGAAACCTCCCCAGACATGGCCAAATCGCACAGGTCAGCCAAGGTGCACCCGCTGAATCTGCGACAGTTGATGCATGCGTGTGCGGATGGGTGTCGCGTTGCTCGGGGTCGCGCTGCTGCTGGGCGCTTGCGCACCCACACCCGTACCTGACGCCGCGGTCGTTTCTCGGCTCGATGACATGCTCGTCGACGGGTCCATCGTCAACGCGATCATGGGTCCGCCACCGCTAAAAGCCACCCACACCTACCTCGCGTTCGAACAATGGCCTGCCGGGTACTCCTACTCGCCCGCAGACTGCCTGGCGGTCAGCGCAAACGCGATGGCGTCGGTGTACCAGGGAACCCGCAGCGGCAAGATGCGCGGGACACTGTTCACCAACGATCAGGGCAGCGCCGAGGTCGACGAGGCGGTGGTGGCGTTCGACACCGCCGCATACGCCCGTGACTTCGTCGCGTCCATTGTGGGTACCTGGCAGCGCTGTTCCGACGAGGTGCTGACCATCACGTCCGCGGGCCGACCGCCGCGGACGTTCACCATCGACGTGCCGCGCGCCGTTGGTGCCGACGAGGTCACGGACTGCCAATCGCAGTCGTACAGGGGCTGGGGCACGGTGCACGCGATGCGAGCCCGCGGCGACGTCGTCATCGATGTGCGGGTCACCGGGGAACGACTCAACGACCAGGCCGTGCGTGTGGTCAATGCGATAGTCGACCACGGAAAGCTCTGAACGCACGAACCATCGAGATTCTTGCCACTTCTTACTGCAAGTTCATCGAAAGAGCAGGTGGAACCAAATCCGTACAGTGCTTTCGAGGGATAGCCCGCTTGCTGCTCGGTCAGCTGGCTGCGCTGCTGGTGAAGAACAGCAAGTGGAAGTTGCCGAGCTGAATTTCATCGGCGTGGGTCAGTGTCGCGGTGTCCACCGGTTGACAGTTGAGGTAAGTGCCGTTGAGGCTGTTGGTGTCCACGATCTGGAATTCACCGCTGGTGCACCGGAATTCGGCGTGCAGGCGGCCGACGGTGATGTCGTCGAGATAGATGTCGCTGCGGGGATGACGCCCGACGGTGGTGATCGGCTGATGCAACAGGAACCGTAGCCCGGGGGTTGGGCCGCGTTTGACGACCAGCACGGCGGCTCCGGCCGGCACCGCGTCGAGGTGATCCAGCACGTTTGCTTCGGGTGCGATGGTTTGGCTGGACGGGGCGGGGAATCCGGTGGCGGTGTCCTCGACCCGGTCCTCAGAGGTCTGGTGGCTGTGTGTGGTGCTCACGGGTTGTCCTTTTCGGCCGCTTGCGCGGTCTCGTGGTGTGTCCTGCATTTGACTGATCTTTTCGAGGGCGAAGCGCCCGCGGGCTTCTGGCTATTCGCCGGCAGGGACGTCGATGGAGAACGAGCGGTCCGTGTGCCACCGATGGCCGGGTAGCACGACGACGGGTGGCCGGGCGATGGTGTTGGGCGTGGCGACGATTCCAGGCCTGGGCGTCGGTTGGTAGGAGTACGTGCCTGCGTTGGCCATGCCCGCCAGCCCGAGTGCTGCGCCGCCGAGGATGCCTGCGGAGACGGCGGACATTGCGATGTAGCGGGTAATGGTCATCTGCGTTCTCCTGCGGGGGTGGGCGTTTCGGTTCTGCTGCCGGTTGTGTCGGCGTTGACACAACTCTCTCGCATCGCGCTGGCCGCGTCTGTCCGGCGATAGGTGGTTGAACCGGTGGAATCCGGTATCCCCCGATCGGGGGACAAGGGCGCCCGTCGCCGGGTCACCCGGCTCAGAGATTGCACCGGATACCAGGACGACGCGGCCCCATCAACGCGTCCCGGTAGGACGCAGCAGCGTCGCGACTTGCGGTTGCGCCCCGGTGGCAACGGCAGTCGGCCCGAACTCACATCTAGAACTGCAGGCGATGCGCTCTCCGCAACCACCACATCATGCAATCGATCGCCGGCCCTCCTGCCCTAACCGAACAAGACCCTTCCCACATTGGTGTCGCAAGCGACATTTCGGCGGCAACTCCAATTGGGAAAATGAGACAGGATCTGGGACCCTACAACATCTGTGACTTCTCAAGTTCGGCTGCATTCACGGATGTCGCTGACCTGGGCTTTGATGTTCTGTCTCACGGCGAGGGCACTCTTGTCCGTCTCACGAGACGCTTCATTTCCTAAGGTAGGAAACACTTCGTGACCACTGCCCCGGGATGTTTGGCGACATACCCTATGAGGTAGATGACAGGAAAGAGGCAAATCGCGACCTGGCGCTTTGGAGCGCAGCGCGGGACATGGCCCGGTTAGCGTTACGAGTATGGGTGAGCCGTGGCGAGAGGCGAAGGTGCGCCCGTGAGCCTCCCCCGAGTGGTGGACATCGAGATAGCGGGATCGAGGATCCCGCTGGAAGGATGTCACTATGTCCCGAACCCGCCGGTCGTTCACGACTGAGTACAAGGTCGAGGCCGCTCATCGGGTGATCGATTCCGGTCGCACGATCGCCGAGGTCGCACGTGAACTGGGCCTCAACGAGGGTCTGCTCGGGCGGTGGGTCGCCGACGAACGCCGCCGCATAGGGGCTGCAGCAGCCCGCGACGACGTGCCACTGACTGCGGCCGAGCGCACCGAGTTGGCGCGGTTGCGTAAGCAGGTCGCCGAGCAGGAGAAAGACATCGCGTTTCTGAAAAAAGCCTCCGCGTACTTTGCCGCCAACGGACCGAAGTAGACCGGTTCGAGTTGATGGCCGCAGAGTGCGCGACCACCGAGACCACCCGAATGGCACGCCTGCTGGGGGTATCGACCTCCGGCTACTACAAATGTGTGAGGCGTTCGGCAACAACGGAATTGACCGATCGGGAACAACGGAAGGCTGACCTGATCGTGAAGATCACCGACCATCACCGCGACTCGGGCGGCACCTACGGTTCGCCACGGATCACCGCGGATCTGCGGGCTGCCGGTGAGCAGGTCTCGGAGAAGACCGTCGCCAAGATCATGGCCGAGATCGGGCTCGCCGGGATCAGCCCACGTACGTTCAAGGTCAAAACCACCGTTGTCGATCCCGCTGCATCGTTTCCCGACGATCTGGTCGAGCGCCGATTCGACCAGGGGCGACCCGACGCGGTGTGGAGTTCGGACATCACCTACCTCACGTGCGGTGAGGGCGACATGTACCTGTGCGCGATCCGTGACGAGCACTCCAAGCGGGTGCTCGGTTGGTCGGTGGCCGATCACATGCTCACTGAGCTGGTCACCGACGCGTTGGCCCGGGCGGTCGCGGTGCGGGGCGGCGACGTGGCCGGCACGATCATGCATTCCGATCGCGGCACGCAGTTCACGGCTCACGCGATGGCCCGGGCCTGCGCTGATGCCGGCCTACGCCGCTCCATGGGCGCCACGGGGATCTGCTGGGATAACAGTGGCGCCGAATCGCTGTGGTCGACGTTCAAACACGAGTACTACTACCGTCACACCTTCGCCACTATGGCGGAACTCGTTGCAGCCATTGACAATTGGATGCACTTCTATAACAATCGAAGACGCCACTCAGCGATTGGAATGCTCAGCCCCATCGCGTACGAACAATTACTGACCACGGCCGGCCAGGCCGCATAACCCCTGTCCACTTTTCGGGGGGAACCTCAGAGTTCCACCGCCGGCGGCTCACTCCACACTTCGTAGCGCCAGCCACGACTCTCCACGAGCTTGCGCGACCATCCCAGGCTGAAGCGAACTTTGGGATCATCCAGCCGCGCAGCAGGTTTCACATCGACGATGACCGGCCCATCCGCATCGACGAGCAGAAAATCCGGGACATGCCGGCGTTCGCGTCCTTCCACCGTCGCTTTTAGGAGAAACGGCTGCGGAACGATTCGGCGCCACCGCGAAGTCGAAGTCGGCGTAGAGCAACCGCGCCAACTCCAGGCGAGATTCGTAGATGACATGGGCACACTCCGTCGCCGACCAATACGTGCCCGAATAGTGCTTTTGTCCGCGGTACCACCTAAAGGTGCGCCACGGTGCGGCGGTGCTGAGCAGATCAAGGGTCGCGAGGCCCCAGTCGGTGGATAACTCGGCCAGGGTCTCTTTGTTTCGAACGGAAACCGTCGCTTCGGCGGTCCGTCGAATGCCGGACACCCCTCGACGATCCCACCTCGACGGGCTCCCGCTCCGCAACCGCGTGCGGCGTGTCTCACGTTAATTGCACAAGTGCAGCGGTCGTGCAGTCAATCGTGAGAAAGTGCAGTCAAACTTGAGAACCTACAACATCGTCGCCTTATCGCGCCATATTCGTGAACCGCGACAAATGCAGTTGGTGCGCAACAGTTATCGTCGCGGTCGGGCCGTTGCGGTGCTTGCCAAGAATAATGTCGGCTTCTCCGCCGCGCGGATCGTCTCGATCAAATGCATCTGGCCGATGCAAAAGCATCACCATGTCGGCATCTTGTTCCAAGGAATTATGGGCCGTGATGCCCTGGGCAACGAAATTGCTTGTGCCAGGAACCGTTCCGTCATAGACATCGCAGTAACCGATGCTGGTGATCGCGACGATCTCGTCCCAGAACACGTCGTTGGTGGCCAAGGCATGCAGGTCGGAATCGTCGAGCACTGCCGCAGCCCGGTGCAGCCGTGATCGGCTCGGCGCATGCTTCCACAGCGCCGAGCCGCAGAACTGTGTGCCCATCGCGGCAGCGAACTGCCGGTGCGTCGTCCCCTGACGCACCAACGCCGACTTCACCTGCCCCCAAACCCCTTTCGGTACGGTGTCGCGGTTTGTGTTTGGCGCGGCGCCTTCGAGATGTGCCAGAACCTCGCGCGCTTTATCTCCGCGGGCACCGTGCACACCGACGTGCGCTATGAACCGCTTCTGGTTCTCCCCGCCATAGATGAGCACATGCCAGCAGTCGCGGTAGCCCGGCTTCTTGGCACACTTGATCCACGCGTAGACACCGACCCGCAGCAACAGTTGTGTCACGTCATCGGCCAGTTGCCGGCTGGTAGTGGCGTAGTAGACGCGTCCCTGGCCGACCTTCGAGTCCCACCGCACCGAACCGTCAGTCGCCCACAAGTGCTTCAGGAACAACGCCACCTGATCATTCGGCAGCGCGAAAACCTCTTTGGGAACGAACTTCTCGTAGCTCCGTCTGCCAAAGAGGCCCAGCTTGTCTAGCCACGCGGTGATGGGATTGCGCTTGCCATGGGTCAAGCGGTACGGCGCGGGCAGCCGCATCGTCGTGACGCGCGCTGCCGGATACTCGTCACGAATCGGTGTGACGCCGAAGTGGGCGGCGGAGATCTCTACCGCTGCCAGATTGGCCTCGTCGATGCTGGTGTAGCGGATCGGCTGACGTTTCACGCATGAGCCGTCGCCGATCATGTGCGCGAGCATCACTACCTCAGAGTCATGCATACGTTCGATCTGTACCGGCTCGGGCACCCGCCGCGGCGTCGCGAGAGGGTCCCCGATGTTCAGCTCTCCTAACGGAATCCAGCCGTCGATCGTGAGGAACGGATGATTGGCGGTCGCCTCAACTTCACGTCCGGACGCCAGCCGGAGCTTGAACACCTCTTTGTGCCCGCTGTAGAACACGTTGGTCATCGGCCGGGCCACCATGCGCTTGTGCTCGTCGAGGGACCACACCAACGGCCGCTCGCCGGTCGCCATCAACTCGCCGAAAGTGACCTCAGCGCCGTTGTCGGCCCGCAGGATTCGTGTGTTCGCGGTCAGGCAGCCGGACTCACGAAGGTCGGACACCTGCGGCCGCTTGTCGGTGCGTTGCTCAGGCCCGCGATTGAGCTGGCTGATCGCGACCACGGGCACGTCGAGCTCCTTGGCCATCAGCTTGAGGCTTCGGGAGAAGTCCGACACTTCCTGCTGGCGCGACTCATACTTCTTGCCGGAGCTCATCAGCTGCATGTAGTCGACCACCACGAGCCGCAGATCGGCCTTCTGCGCCAACCGTCGTCCCTTGGCGCGGATCTCCATCATCGTCAGGTTGGGCGAATCATCGATATACAAAGGCGCTTCGCTGATCTCACTCATGCGCCGCGCCAGCCGAGTCCAGTCGTCATCGCTCATGCGGCCTGAACGCATATCGCCCAGCTTGATCTTCGCCTCCGCCGAGAGCAGGCGCATGACGATCTCGGACTTGCTCATTTCCAGTGAGAAGATGACGCTGGCCATCTGGTGCTTGATCGAGCAGGAGCGCATGAAGTCAAGTCCCAGAGTCGATTTCCCCACACCGGGACGCGCCGCGATGATGATCATCTGCCCGGCGTGCAGCCCGTTGGTGACCTCGTCGAGCTCGGTGAACCCGGTGGGTACGCCGCGGGCGATTCCGCCCTGGGACGCAATCGCGTCGATCTCGTCCATGGTCGGCTGGAGCAGGTCTTCCAGCGGCACGAAGTCTTCCGACGCGCGCCGCTCGGTGACGTCGTAGATCTCGGCCTGTGCGCGGTCCACCACGTCGCTGACATCGGCGCCGTCGGCACCGGCGTAGCCGTACTGCACCACGCGGGTGCCTGCCTCCACGAGCCGGCGCAAGAGCGCCTTCTCCGCGACGATGCCGGCGTAGAAACCGGCATTGGCGGCAGTCGGCACCGTGGAAATCAGGGTGTGCAGATAGGGCGCTCCGCCGATACGGCGCAGCAGACCGCGCCGGTCCAGCTCGGCCGCGACAGTGACCGCGTCAGCGGGCTCCCCACGGCCGTAGAGGTCAAGGATCGCGTCGTAGATGTTCTGGTGCGCCGGGCGGTAGAAGTCACCGGGTCGCAGCCGCTCCAGTACGTCGGCGATCGCGTCCTTGGAGAGCAGCATCCCGCCCAGCACCGACTGCTCGGCGGCCATGTCCTGCGGTGGCTGACGGCCGAAATCCTCGCTCGGTGGCGCGCCGTCCATATTCGGAGGTCCGTCCGGATGCCCCAGGTCGTCGACGACAGCCACAGACTTCCACCCCCTTTTCGAGACCTGCCCTACAACAAGCTCGAACGTCTATTCGAAACGGCACTGCAACTGTAAAACCGAGGTCCGACAACCAAACCCTTCGAACGCCTCGCGGCAGCTTACGGTAGACGTTGCTGGCGACCCCCGATACCCGGCCTGTTGATGAAGTTGTGGATGGCATGGGGATATCTGTGGGTAGTGGTGTTGAGTCGTTGGGGAGAACCTGTGGATTACTGCCGAGTCAGTTGCCATACGCCCAGTTCAGATCACTAACCAGCACGTGAAAAACTGTGGATGGGAATTACCACGGCGTGTCGTGGCGGGTTGCCAACTCGGGCGTGTTGTGTTGCGCACAAGGGCCGGTCAGGTTAACGCTCGGGTGGGTTCGCTGCACACGGCATCTTGCCGGCAATGTTCGCCGCGGACACAGCAACGCCCGGGTGGGATCCGATCACGGACCCGACCCGGGCGTTTTGACGCTGCCGCTAGAACTCGGCCACTTACTCCGCGATGACGTTCAGCGACACCTTGGCTTCGACACCGGTGTGCAGGCGAATGGTCACCGGGTGGGTGCCGACGGACTTGATGTGTGCCTTGGGCAGCTGGACGGTGCGCTTGTCCAGGTTCGGGCCACCGGCCTTCTTGATCACTGCGACCACGTCGGTCGCAGTGACCGAGCCGAACAGCTTGCCGGTGTCGGCAGCCGCGTGGACGGGCAGCGGCACCTCGCCCAGACCCTCCAGCGCGGTCTTGAGCTCGTTGGCGTGCTCCAGACCCCGCACGACCTTGGTCTCGCGGGCCCGACGGATCTCCTCGGCCTGGCGCTCGGCGCCCCGGGAGGCCACGATGGCCAGCCCGCGCGGCAGCAGGTAGTTGCGGCCGTAGCCGTCCTTGACCTCGACGGCGTCGCCGGCGACACCCAGGTGCTCCACCTCGGCGGTGAGAATCAGCTTCATGATGTTCCCCTCTACCGCGTCGACGAGCTGAACGGCAGCAGAGCCACCTCGCGGGCGTTCTTCACGGCGACGGCGATGTCGCGCTGGTGCTGGACACAGTTGCCGGTCACCCGGCGGGCACGAATCTTGCCGCGCTCGCTGATGTAGGTGCGCAGCAGCGCAGTGTCCTTGTAGTCGATGTTCTGCCCCTTCTTGGAGCAGAACACGCACTTGCGGGTTTTGACCGGCTTCTCCGGTGCCGGCCGCCGCTTGGTATTCGACTTGGCCATTGGTTATCTCTTCCTTGCAAAAATTTTCGATGTTGATCAGAAGGGCGGTTCGTCGTCGGCCCCGCTGAAGGAGCCCGACGCGGGCGCGCTGCCCCACGGATCGTCTTTCGGCTCGGACTGGCGGGAGCCTCCCCCGCCGCTACTGCCGAACCCGCCGCCACCCCCGCCACTGCGGCTGGCCTTGTTGACCTTGGCCGTGGCGTAGCGCAGGGACGGACCGATCTCGTCGACCTCGAGCTCCACGACGGTGCGCTTCTCGCCCTCTCGAGTTTCGAAGGAGCGTTGCTTGAGCCGGCCCTGAACGATCACCCGCGAACCGCGGGTGAGGCTCTCGGCCACGTTCTCGGCCGCCTCGCGCCAGATGTTGCAGCGCAGGAACAGCGCCTCGCCGTCTTTCCACTCATTGGTCTGACGGTCGAACGTGCGCGGTGTCGACGCAACGGTGAAGTTGGCGACGGCCGCGCCGGACGGCGTAAAACGCAGTTCCGGGTCGGCAGTCAGGTTTCCGATAACGGTGATGGTGGTGTCACCAGCCACGAGATCCTCCTGGGATAGGCATGTCCGTTTGCGCGAAGCCTACGTAGCGACGCCGACGACTGACAGCCTTTAGTGCTTGTCGGTCCGCATCACCTTGGTGCGCAGCACCGACTCGTTCAGGTTGAGCTGACGGTCGAGCTCGGACACGGTGGCCGGTTCGGCCTTGACGTCGACGACGGCGTAGATGCCCTCGGCATGCTTGGCGATCTCGTACGCGAGCCGGCGACGGCCCCAGATGTCGACCTTGTCGACAGAACCGCCGTCCTTGCGGATAACGTTCAGGAACGTTTCCAGCGACGGAGCTACGGTGCGCTCGTCAAGTGTGGGGTCGAGAATGACCATGATTTCGTATGGACGCATTAGAACCTCATCACCTCCTATGGTCGTTTCGGCCACGGCGGATTCCGTGGCAGGAGGGTCGCCTGCGTCGGCAACCGACCTAGGCTACCCGAAACCGCCCTGCGCTATGAAATCGCGATGGGACGAGGATCGGGCGCGGCCTCCACGCGTACCCGGTCGCGGTCGGGGCGCAGCCAGTCCGGCAGCCACCGCGGCGGATTGTCGGGTGCCCCGTCGAACACTCCGCCCGCCGGATCATCGATGCGGCCACCGTGCCGCACCAGATCCAGCTCAGGCCGGTAGATTTGACGAATCACCAACGCGCACAAGGTGATAACGGCGATATCGCGCAGCAGCACCGTCGTGGTGAACCACTGCTCGGGCAGTCCCCGGTTGGCCTCGCCGTACAGGTAGAGCATCCGCGGCACCCATACCAGCGCGTCAATAGTCATCCAGGCCAAGAGGATTCGGCGATGCGGCAGGGCCAACACCGCCAGCGGCACCAACCACAGGGAGAACTGCGGGCTCCATACCTTGCTGGTCAGCAGAAATGCCGTCACCACCAAGAACGCCAGCTGCGCCACCCGGGGTCGCTGCGGCGCGGTCAGTGCGATGTAGCCGATGACGATGAGGCAGGCCGCGAACAACACCGCGGTGACGACGTTGGTCACCGTCGGCGGTTGCCAGAAGCCGAGATTCGGGTCGAACCCGCGCCACCCGGTGAACGACTTCACCACGTTGTAGAGCGAATCCATGTCGTCGCCGCGGCGGGTGTTGAGCCGGAAGAACTCCGACCACCCGCGCGGGAACATCACCATGATCGGCAGGTTCACCACCAGCCAGGTGGACACCGCCGCCAGCACCGTCCTGCCGACCTCCCGGCCCCGCCCGGTGCGCACCGCCAGCATCGCCACCGGCAGCAGCAACAGCAGCGGATAGAGCTTGGCCGCGACGCCGAGGCCGATCAACAACCCGGCGAGCCCGGGTTTGCGGCGCGCCCAGGCCAGCATCGCGCCGGCCGCCGCGGCAGTCGCCAACGCGTCGAAGTTGGTGAATATCTGGAAAATCAGGATCGGCGAACCAGCCACCAGTGCGGCATCCCAGATGCGCCGGGCCGCCAACCGTGCCGTCGCCCACACGGTGGTGAGCCAGGCCAGCGCCAGCCCGAACGCAGAGATGTTGAAGAACATCACCACCTCGGCGATGATCGGGAGCGCAATCACTGTCGTGGCGGCGGTATAAGTCTTCGCCAGTGCCATCGACACGTACTGGTAGATGCCGGTGAGCACCGGATACTCCATGTAGCGCACAGCGGGCTTGCCGTCGTACTGCAGGCGCTGTTTACCCGTCGCGTCGTTCTCCTGCCAGCTCGACTTGTACGGGAACTTGCCGAGGTTCAACAACTCTGCGGTGTAGAGCGGGACCGTGTCGGAATAGCACAGCTCGTAGTAGGCCCGGTTGTTCTCCCAGTTGGCGACGCGTTGGCCGGCAGTGCCCGATCCGGTGGTCTGCAGGCAGGCGGCCTTGGTCGAGTAGCCCAGGGCCAGGAACACCACCGCGATGATGAACATGACGCGCAGCGGCGTCATGAACCGCGCCCGCCCGATCACCGCATGCCGGCCGACCGGGCCGCCGATCGGATGCGACAGCGCCCGACTCAGGACGTCGTTGCGGCTGGGCAGGTCGCGATCGTCCGCCTCGCGGGTGTCCTCTGCGAGCGGAGCCGGTGAAACCAATTCCCGTTCCGTCACGGAGGCGGCATGGGCGCGCCGGGACCATCCGGTGCAACCGGTTCAGCCGGCTGCACCGGTGCCACCGGCACGGTCGTCGGGGGGCCGACCGGGATCGTGATACCCGGCGCCACTTCGATGGTCGGCTGGATGACGGTCTCCGACGGCGGGGTGCCTGGCACGGGTTGGCCCGGCAGCACCACCGGAACCGACGGCGCGGGCGGCGCGGGCGGCGGCGGCACACCGGCATAGCCACCGATCTCCGTCGGCTTCGGGAAGGACTCGTTGTCGGTGCCCTCCAGGGCGCCGTCCATCGTCGACTTCCAAATGTCCGACGGCAGGCCGGACCCGTAGACCGGTGAACCCCACTGATTCACCAGCGGTTTGACACCCTCCGTGGTGCCAACCCACACCGCGGTCGACAGCGAGGGCGTGTAACCGACCATCCACGCATCGCGGTTGGCGCCGGTGTCGCCGAGCTGGACGGTGCCGGTCTTGGCTGCCGAGAGCCGGCCACCGGCCAGGTTGTGCCCACGCGACCATCCGGCGATCGGCTGCATCGCCGAGGTCACGTTATCGGCCACGGCTTTGTCGATGCGCTGTTCCCCGTTGTCCTGCTGCGAGGCGTCGAACAGCACCTGGCCCGCGGAGTTCACGACCTTCTGCACGAAGTGCGGCTTGTGGTAGACGCCCGACGCGGCCAGCGTGGCGTACGCCGAAGCCATGTCGAGCACCCGGGACTGGTACTGCCCCAGCACCACACCATTGTTCGGTGGGCCGCCCTTGCCGTCCTCGGACAGCGTGTGCTCGACCCCGGGGAAGCTCTCGGCGACACCGGCGTCATGCGCGGCCTTGGCGACGTCTTCCGGTCCATTCTTGAGCTTCAGCATCAACCGGTAGTAGCTCGTGTTGAGCGACCGCTTGAGCGCCTCGGCGATCGAACAGACCCCGCAGCCCTCACCCTCCACGTTGGTGATCTGGATACCGTTGACCGTCACCGGCGAGCTGTCCACCTGGTAGCCCAGACCGATGCCCTGCTGCAACGCGGCGACGAGGGCGAACACCTTGAACGACGACCCGGTCGGCAACCCCGCCTGGGCGAAGTCGAAGCCGTTGGCGTCCGATCCGCCGTAGTACGCCTTGATCGCCCCGTCGTGCGGGTCGACCGACACCACCGCGGCCCGCATGTCCGAATCCTGGCCGTCCATGTACTTGGTGACGGCCTTCTCGGCGGCCTCCTGCGCCTGCGGATCGATCGTGGTGGTGATCTGCAGGCCCTCGGTGTTCAGCGTCTGCTCGCTGACGTCGAACAGGCCCATCAGTTCCTTCATGACCTGCCGTTCGATCAGACCGTTGGGACCGGTGGTCTGATTCTGTTCGCTGGCCTGGTCACGCGACACCGTCGGCGGAAACACCTGCTTGGCCCGATCACCGGCCGACAGCGCCCCGATGTCGACCATGCCGTCGAGCACCCAGTTCCAGCGCTCCGCGGCGCCCTCGGGATCGACCGCGGGGTCCAGGGTGGACGGACGCTGGATCAGTGCCGCCAGCAGAGCGCCCTCGGCCACGTCGAGTTGCTCGACGGGCTTGTTGAAGTAGGCCTTGGCCGCCGCGGAGATGCCGTAGGCGCCGCGACCGAAATAGATCATGTTCAGATACGCCTGCATCACGGCGTCTTTGGACCATTCGTTGGACATCTTCGTCGAGATGACCAGCTCCTTGGCCTTACGGACCAGGCCGCCGATCCCGGAGCGCTCGTCGCCGACCAGCGCGTTCTTCACGTACTGCTGTGTGATGGTCGAGCCGCCCTGCAGTTCACCGCCGAACAGGTTGTTCTTGATGGCCCGCATGAAGCCGGTGAACGAGAAGCCCGGATTGGTGTAGAAGTCACGGTCTTCGGCAGCCATCACCGCGTCGCGGACGTGTACCGGGATCTGGTCGATGTTGACGTCCACCCGGTTGCCCTCCGGCGGCACAATCTTGGCGATCTCTGAGCCGTCGCTGGCCAGGATGGTCGACACCTGATTGGTGCGGATGTCACCCGGCTGTGGAACGTCGACGATCAAGTAGGCCATGCCGAACGTCACCAGTGGCAGCAGCACCAGCACGGCCACCACGGCGGCTGACCCGCGTCGCACCCACTTCCAGTTGATCCGGAACTGCTTGCGGGGTTGCTGCGGTCCTGGCGGGGGCTCGGACGGTCCGGACGGACCACCGCCGCCGGTCGGAGGCGGAGGCGGTGGCTTGGCCGGCGGGGTGCCGTCCAGCGCGGCCTTGACGACATCAATGGGGGCCGGGCTGCCCTCGCGGACCGGCGGCAGCACTGTGGTCAGCCGGTCGTCCGGCGGAACCGCGGAATGCGACCGATTGGCGCCCAGGGGCGGACGCGCACCGAGGCGACCAGCCGCGTCCTGGACGTCGTCGGCTGACCGGTGCTGGCGCCCTTCGCTATTCACTGGCTGTACGCGCGGATTTGCGCGGCGCCGGGGTTCGTCGTGGCCTGCGCGCCTCCGGAGGACGGGGCGCGCCGAGCACATACGACTTGACCAAATGGTTCCAACTGCAGGTCCGGCATACCTCCACCACGTGTACTGCGAACTCGTCGTAGCGGGTCGCCAACAAGACCAGCTCCTCTGCCGTGCGCGCGGACCCCGACACCGGGCCCAAATGATCCCCGAACACCCATGACACCAGCGTCAGTTGTTCCTTGCGGCAGATCGGACACATCACCGAACTGGGTTTTCCGTGGAACTTCGCCGCGCGCAACAGGTACGGATTGGCGTCGCAGACCTCGGAGACGCCGGTGCGGCCCGAGTAGACCTCAGCCAGCAGGGACCGCCGCCGCAGCGCGTAATCCACCACCTGTCTCTGCAATCGCACGTTGACCAGAGTACGTCGGCCCTCACGCCGCCGAGGCGTGACCGTGTCTGGAACTCCTACGATCATCGGCGTGGCAACAAGACAGCAGTCTCCGCAAAGCGCCATGACACGGGCCAAGGACAGCGACCGCGACGACACCTGCAAAGTGCTCGACAGCGCGTTGGAGGAAGGTCAGCTGTCGATGGAGGAGCACCGTCAACGCGTGAGCGCCGCCACCAACGCCACCACCTTGGGCCAACTCGCCACGCTCGTGGAGGACCTGCAGAACTCCAACGCACCGGTCCGACTGCCGACCCTGACCCAATCGCGGGTGCGAAAAGTGCCGGGCCCCATCCACGCCGGCTGGGGTCTGCGGTTGGCGATGGCCGTGGTGCTGGTGCTGTTCGGCATCGGGATCGGCTGGGGTCTCTACGGCAACACCACGTCACCGCTGAGCTTCACCACGGACCCGGGCGCCAAGTCCGACGGCATCCCCGCCACGGTGCTCACCTCGCCACGGCAGCTGCTGTCCCTCGGCGGGTTCAACGGGCTCTTCGAGCAGATGCGTAAGAAGTTCGGCGACACCACCGGCTACGAGCTGGAGATCCGGGAGGACTGGGCGGAGCTGTACCGCGCCGACCCCAACGACAACCGTCGCAAGATCGAGTACGACTACCGCGGCGGCTGGGGCGACCCGAGATCATCATCGCCGAGCGCGCTGAGTGACGGGGACCGCCTCGTCGACCTGGCGAAATTCAATTTCGACGCGATCATCGGCATGCTGCGCGGCGCACCGGAATCACTCAACGTCCCTCGGGCCGACGTCAAGTACACGTGGTTGGAGATCTCCCCGTCAGAGGATCCCGCGACGCCGGATGCGGTGAACATCACCATCCGTGTCAGCGGTGATTTCGGCGGCGGCTACATGGTTCTCGCGCCCGACGGCACTCCCAAAGAGGTCTACCCCAAGCAGTGATCGGCCGCCGATGATCCGGCCGGCTGGTTCGCTCCCGTGCGTCACTCTGGCGTGACGCTCGACGTCGGCAGCCACTCTGGCGTGACGAAGCCGGAGGTGACAAAGCCGGCAGTGGCGAAGCGTGCGTGTTGAAGTTCAGTTGGCAAGCAATATATCGGCGCGATACAGTGACACGAGGTGTTGATCCGCCGTAGCGATCCACACATGTCCTGTCGAGGGGGTGAATTCGGTGCTGGAGCTCGCCATCCTGGGTCTTCTGCTCGAATCACCCATGCACGGCTACGAGCTGCGTAAACGCTTGACGGGTCTACTTGGCGCCTTCCGGGCGTTCTCGTACGGTTCGCTCTACCCGGCACTGCGGCGCATGCAGGCCGATGGGCTGATCGTCGAGGATGCAGCGCCGCTCGGGTCGACCAAGGTGCGCCGTGCGCGCCGGGTTTACCAGCTCACCGATGCCGGCAAACAGCGGTTCACGGAGCTGGTGGCCGATACCGGCCCACAGAACTTCTCCGACGACGGTTTCGGGGTACACCTCGCCTTCTTCAACCGCACCCCGGCCGAGGCCAGGATGCGAATTCTGGAGGGGCGCCGCCGCCAGGTAGAGGAACGCCGGGAAGGTCTGCGCGAAGCCGTGGCGCGGGCCAGTAATTCGTTCGACCGCTACACCCGTCAGCTCCACCAGTTGGGGCTGGAGTCGAGCGAACGCGAAGTGAAATGGCTCAACGAATTGATCGCGGCTGAACGGCTGGGCCAAGGCCGCCCAGAGAACACTTGAGTGCAGCCGGCCCGGAACCAGGCCACTGCCGAGCAGTACCGAATTGAGTAAGGAGACCGTCCATGTCTGAGCACGCAGGAGAGATCCGGGTCGCCATTGTCGGCGTGGGTAACTGCGCGTCGTCCCTGGTACAGGGCGTGCAGTACTACCAGAACGCCGACGAGAACACCACCGTGCCCGGGCTGATGCACGTGAAGTTCGGCCCGTATCACGTCCGTGACGTGAAGTTCGTCGCCGCGTTCGACGTGGACGCCAAGAAGGTCGGCTTCGACCTGTCCGAGGCGATCTTCGCCTCCGAGAACAACACCATCAAGATCGCCGATGTGCCCCCGAGCGACGTCATCGTGCAACGCGGCCCGACCCTCGACGGCATCGGCAAGTACTACGCCGACACCATCGAGGTCTCCGACGCCGACCCGGTCGACGTCGTCAAGGTCCTGCGGGAGGCCAAGGTCGACGTGCTGGTGTCCTACCTACCGGTGGGTTCCGAAGAGGCCGACAAGTTCTACGCCCAGTGCGCCATCGATGCCGGGGTGGCATTCGTCAACGCACTGCCGGTGTTCATCGCCTCGGACCCGGTATGGGCCAAGAAGTTCGAGGACGCCGGGGTGCCGATCGTCGGCGACGACATCAAGAGCCAGGTCGGCGCCACCATCACCCACCGCGTGATGGCCAAGCTGTTCGAGGATCGCGGCGTACAGCTCGACCGCACCATGCAGCTCAACGTCGGCGGCAATATGGACTTCCTGAACATGCTCGAGCGTGAGCGCCTGGAGTCCAAGAAGATCTCCAAGACCCAGGCCGTCACCAGCAACCTGCAGCGCGAGTTCAAGACCAAGGACGTGCACATCGGCCCGTCCGATCACGTGGGCTGGCTCGACGACCGCAAGTGGGCCTACGTGCGGCTGGAAGGCCGCGCTTTCGGTGACGTGCCACTGAACCTGGAATACAAGCTTGAGGTGTGGGATTCGCCGAACTCGGCCGGCGTCATCATCGACGCCGTGCGGGCCGCCAAGATCGCCAAGGATCGCGGCATCGGTGGTCCGATCATCCCGGCCTCGGCGTACCTGATGAAGAGCCCGCCCAAGCAACTGCCGGACGACATCGCCCGCACGCAGCTGGAGACCTTCATCGAGGGCTAGTTTTCATCCCTGAGACTGCGTTGAGATCGCCTGAGGATATGCAATCCCGATCTCGGCGCAGTCTTGGCGTATAGAGACTCCCGGTATTCTCTTGTGGCCGAACGTGTCATCAGCAGTTCACCAGCTGGATCACAGCCGATTGCCAAGCTGCCGTAGTTTCGCCGTGACCGGTGGCCCAGCCCTCCGCCGGTGTCGAGCGGAAGGATCTGCGCGCCATGGCGCTCATACCGTTGAATCTCTTTGTCTCCCACCGTGGAACTTCGTCGCGGCAACACATCACGTGCCGCTATCGCTGCGGTGACGCCTGCTCGAAGCCGGTGCCGAACACCAGTGACAACGAGTACTTCGGCGACATCGTCAAGCGGATGTCACGCCGATCGCTGCTGCGGGCCGCCGGTGTAACGGTATTGGCCGTCGGTACCGGGTCGGCGCTGGCGGCCTGCGGACGAGACGAGGCACCGACCTCGCAGCCGCCGGCACCGACCACACCCGACCAGACACCCACCGGTATGCGCTTCGCGTCCGTCGCCCCGAACACCAGTGACGCAGTCGTGATCCCGGACGGTTACCGACAGCAAGTGGTGATCGCCTGGGGCGACCCCGTGCTGCCCGGCGCGCCCGCGTTCGACGTGCACAAACAGTCCGGCGCCGCGCAACGCCAGCAGTTCGGATTCAACAACGACTTCGCAGCCCTGCTGCCGGTCCCCGCCCGGGACGGCAACTTTCTCTTGGTGACCAACCACGAATATGTGACCCCGCAATTCATGTTCCCCGGATACGACGCCGCGGCCCCCACCCGCGAGCAGTTCGACATTGAGATCGCCGCGGTCGGTCTCACCGTGATCGAGGTCGAGCGCACCCGCGACGGCGCGCTGCGGCCCGTGCCCGGGCAGTACAGCCGGCGCGTCACCGCCGACACCCCGTTCACCCTGACCGGACCGGCTGCGGGAACCGACTTCGTCAAGACTCCAGCCGATCCCACCGGCCGCACGGTGGCAGGCACTTTCGACAACTGCTCCGGCGGTGTAACACCCTGGGGCACAGTGCTTTCCGGTGAGGAGAATTTCAACAGTCGGTTTGGTGCGGCCGCGGGCAGCCCGACACCAGGCCCGGTGGACGCCGACCGCTTCAAGCGTTACGGCATCACCGCCGAACCGTCGGAACTGCATTGGGAGACTTTCGATCCGCGCTTCGATCTGACCAAGACGCCCAACGAAGTGAACCGGTTCGGCTACGTCGTCGAAATCAATCCCTGGGACCCGGCCTCGACACCGGTGAAGCATTCCGCACTCGGCCGTCTCAAGCACGAATCGGCCAACATCTACGTCACCGCAGACGGCACTGTGGTCGCCTACACCGGTGACGACGAACGCTTCGATTACATGTATAAGTTCGTATCCGCCAAAAAGATTCAGCCGGGCTGGGAAAGCGGAGACTCCGCCGCCGTCGCACACAACATGACCCTCCTGGACGAGGGCACGCTGTACGTCGCCAAGCTCACCAGCGACATCCCGGCCGACGAGATCGACGGCTCCGGAAAGCTGCCGGCTGCGGGTTCATTCACCGGCTCAGGAACCTGGCTCCCCTTGCTGACGTCTGGGCCAAACGGAACCGGTGAATCGCTCGTTGCCGGCATGACCGCGCAAGAGGTCGCCGTGTTCACCCGGTTCGCCGCCGACAAGGCCGGCGCCACCAAGATGGACCGGCCCGAAGACTTCGAGGCCAATCCGCACACGGGCAAGGTCTACGTCGCACTGACCAACAACGACAAGCGCGGCACCGCAGGCAAGACACCCGCCGACGCGGCCAACCCGCGCAACGAGAACAAGAACGGCCAGATCCTGGAAATCACCGACGACCATGCCGGGACAGCGTTCACCTGGGATCTGCTGCTGGTGTGCGGTGACCCGAATGCCGCCGACACGTACTACGCCGGGTTCGACAAGGCCAAGGTCAGTCCCATCTCCTGCCCGGACAACCTGGCTTTCGACGAACACGGCAACCTGTGGATATCCACCGACGGCAATGCCCTCAAATCCAACGACGGACTGTTTGCGGTTGCCCTCGAAGGGCCGAATCGCGGTGAGACCAAACAGTTTTTGACCGTGCCGGTGGGTGCAGAAACCTGCGGGCCGGTGGTCACCGAGAACCTGGTGACCGTCTGCGTCCAGCATCCGGGTGAAGGTGACGACTACAGCCTGGACAAACCGCTCTCGCACTGGCCCGACGGCGGTTCGGCGCCGGCTCGGCCGGCCGTGGTGGCGGTGTGGCGCGACGGCGGTGCGATCGGTGTCTGATCACGGCGATCGAGCCCGGCGCGAACCACCTTGAGTACGCTGACTGAAGTGACCCTCCCCATCCGCATCGGCGTACAACTGCAGCCGCAACACTCGCCGGAATACAGCTATATCCGTGACGCGGTCCGTCGCTGTGAAGACATCGGCATCGACATCGCATTCAACTGGGACCACTTCTTCCCGCTCACCGGCGACCCCGACGGCGCGCACTACGAGTGCTGGACGATGCTCGGTGCGTGGGCTGAGCAGACGTCGCGCATCGAGATCGGTGCGCTGGTCACCTGCAACTCCTACCGCAACCCCGAACTGCTCGCCGACATGGCCCGCACAGTGGACCACATCAGTGCTGGACGGCTCATCCTGGGCATCGGATCTGGTTGGAAACAAAGAGATTACGATGAGTACGGCTACGATTTCGGCACCGCGGGCAGTCGGCTCGACGATCTCGCCGCCGCACTCCCGCGGATCAGTGCCCGGCTGGCCAAACTCAACCCGGCTCCCACCCGCAAGATTCCGATCCTCATCGGCGGGCAGGGCGAGCGCAAAACCCTGCGATTGGTCGCCGAGCACGCCGACGTGTGGCACGCGTTTGTCGACCGCAACACCTACCCGGCCAAGGCACAGGTGCTTCTCGAGCACTGCGAAAGCGTGGGCCGCGACCCGGCGACCGTCGTTCGCTCGGCCGCGGTGCGGGACACCGGCGGGCTCGATGCCATGCTTGCCGAGGCCGACGCGCTCGCCGATCTCGGCGTCACGATCCTGACCGTCGACACCAACGGTCCGGATTACGATCTGACCGCGGCCGAAGCGCTGTGCCGGTGGCGAGACCGGCGCAACGGCGGCTGATACGGATTCCATGCTCGCCGAGCTGACCGTCGCGGTGTGCTCGGCGAATTGCAGTCGCCTTGAGCAGAATCCCACATCGCTGCGCGTGTGACCACTACGTTGCAACGATGAGCTTCGGACGGCTACTGGCGCTGATGGCATCGATCCTGATGGTCCTGGGGTTGACGCTCGCGGGCCCGGCCCGCGCCGACACCGACCAGTGCGCGCCGCCCGGAATCGACAGCGCCAGTGCGCTGCCGACCAACCTGGCCGCCGCCGCAACCGGTCCCGGGGCGGACAAATACACCACCGCGACGGTGCAGCCGCTGGACACCGTCAAGGTGGACGACCTCGGGCTGGGGACCCCCGGTGTGCTGACCGTCGGCACGCTGTCAGACGCGCCGCCCAGCATCTGCATCAATGCCAAAGGGCAGTTCACCGGTTTCGACAACGAGTTGCTGCGGGCCGTCGCCGACAAGCTGGGTCTGAAGATCAACTTCGTCGGAACGGAGTTCTCCGGTCTGCTGGCCCAGACCGCGGCGCGACGCTTCGACGTCGCGTCGTCCTCGATCACCACCACCGACGCGCGAAGGCGCACTGTCGGATTCACCAACGGCTACGACTTCGGCTACTTCTCGCTCGTGGTGCCCACCGGGTCACCGATCACCGGATTCGGCAAGCTCGCACCGGGACAGCGCATCGGCGTGGTGCAGGGCACCGTGCAGGAGTCCTATGTCATCGACACCCTGCATCTGCAACCGGTGAAGTTCCCCGATTACGCCACCGTTTACGCGAGCCTCAAGACCCGTCAGATCGACGCCTGGGTGGCGCCCTCGCAGCAGGCATCGGGCACTGTCCAACCGGGTGATCCCGCCAAGATCATCGAAAACACGTTCAGCTTGGACAATTTCGTCGCGTGGGCGGTGGCCAAGGAGAACCGGCCACTGATCGACGCACTCAACTCCGGTCTCGACGCGGTGATCGCCGACGGCACCTGGGCTCGGCTGTACTCCGATTGGGTGCCCCGCGCCCTGCCGCCGGGGTGGAAGCCCGGCTCGAAGGCCGCGCCGGTACCGCAGCTGCCCGACTTCGCCGCCATCGCCGCCGCCCGCGAAAAGCCTGCCAGCAACGGTGCCGTGGCACCGAAATCCACACTGTCGCAATTGGCCGCCTCGTTCCTGGACTGGGATCTCTACCGGCAGTCGATCCCCGTCCTGTTCAAGACCGGCCTACCCAACACCGTGATCCTGACCATCTGCGCCAGCATCATCGGGCTCGTCCTCGGGATGGGTCTCGCGGTGGCCGGCATCTCGCGGTCGCGATGGCTGCGCTGGCCGGCCCGCATCTACACCGACATCTTCCGCGGGCTACCCGAAGTGGTGATCATCCTGCTGATCGGGCTGGGTGTCGGGCCGGTGGTCGGCTCACTCACCGGCAACAACCCCTACCCGCTGGGCATTGCCGCCCTGGGATTGATGGCCGCGGCCTACATCGGGGAGATCTTCCGTTCCGGTATCCAGAGTGTCGAGGCCGGACAGCTGGAAGCGTCTCGCGCACTGGGCTTCAGCTATTCCGCGTCGATGCGACTGGTGGTGATCCCGCAGGGGGTGCGGCGGGTGCTGCCCGCGCTGATGAACCAGTTCATCTCTCTGCTGAAAGCCTCATCCCTGGTGTACTTCCTGGGCCTGGTGGCCAGCCAACGCGAACTGTTCCAGGTGGGCCGCGACCTCAACGCACAGACCGGCAACCTGTCCCCGTTGGTGGCAGCCGGCTTGTTCTACCTGCTGCTGACCATTCCGTTGACCCACCTGGTGAACTTCGTCGACAACCGGCTGCGCCGAGGTCGACCCGCCGCCGAGGAAGACCCGCCGGCCTCCGTCGAGCAGGAGATGATCTGATGCCGGCTGCTGAGCCAGTCTCGTTGTCCGCCAAAGGCATCAAGCTCGCCTTTGGGCCGAACACCGTGTTGCGCGGAGTGGACCTGGACGTCCCCGCCGGCACCACGACCGCCATCATCGGACCGTCCGGGTCTGGCAAATCCACCTTGCTGCGGACCCTGAACCGGCTCTACGAACCGGACGCGGGCGACATCCTGCTCGACGGCCGCTCGGTGCTGACCGACAACCCCGACCAGTTGCGCCAACGCATCGGCATGGTGTTCCAACAGTTCAACCTGTTCCCGCACCGCAGCGTGCTGGAGAACGTGACGCTGGGCCCACGCAAGCTGAAAAGGCTTGCCGACGACGAGGCGCGTGAGCTGGGGCTGGCCCAGTTGGATCGAGTCGGCCTGCGGCACAAGGCCGATGTCCGGCCCGCCACGCTGTCCGGCGGGCAGCAGCAGCGGGTCGCCATCGCCCGGGCGCTCGCGATGGCGCCGCAGGTGATGTTCTTCGACGAGGCCACCTCGGCGCTGGATCCCGAACTGGTCAAAGGCATTCTGGCGTTGATGGCCGACCTGGCGGCCGACGGGATGACGATCGTGGCGGTCACCCATGAGATGGGCTTCGCGCAGTCGACCGCAGACACCGTGGTGTTCATGGATCACGGCGCGGTCGTCGAATCGGGCAGCCCGGACCACATCTTCTCCGCGGCCGAAACCGATCGGTTGCGGCGTTTCCTGTCCCAAGTACTGTGAGCCCATGCAGAGGAAACTGTGAGTTGACGCGCGTTCGGCAAACCTCGCAAGGTGGCGTCGCGGCAGGTCCAGACAGGTTAGACTAGCGAACTATGGTGGAGACCGAATCCCAGGTCACCGAGCTGGCAGGGGAACTGCAGCGGGTGCTCTCCAAGGTTTTCTCGGTGCTGCGCCGCGGAGACACGCACAAGGGAACAGCGGGTGAGCTCACGCTGGCTCAGCTATCGATTCTGTTGACCCTGCTGGACCAGGGCCCGATCCGCATGACCGAACTCGCCGCCCGCGAACGGGTGCGCACTCCCACGACAACCGTCGCGATCCGGCGACTGGAGAAGCTCGGCCTGGTCAAACGTTCACGCGATCCATCCGACCTGCGGGCCGTTCTCGTCGACGTCACGCCGCGCGGGCTGGTCCAGCATCGGGAATCCCTCGCAGCGCGCCGCGCCGACCTCGCCAACCGACTTGCGCGGCTCAGCGACGAGGATCTGGAAACCCTGGCCAAGGCGATCGCACCGCTGGAGCGGCTCTCCGCGCAGGACCCCGACGACCAGGCCGGCGCGCACCACGACAGCAGCACCGAAAGTGCGGATAACTCAGCAAAAGCCGACTACCCCGACTGCGGCTGAGCCTGCTCAACCCAACCAATCAAGCACCGCGGCCGCGGTCCACGACTGCTGCATGCTGCCCAGCGGTTCACCGGTGAACGGTTCGTAGTACTCGGCGAAGGTGCCATCGCTGGCCTGCCGCAGCCCTTCCCGGCGCAAATCCAACGACCGCTCGGCCCAGCCGCGGCGGGCAAAGCACCACGAGAACAGCCAGGTCATCACCGGCCACACCGGTCCCCGCCAGTACTCCCTCGGCCGGAAGTCCCGTGACACCGGGGAGGTCGACGGGATCAGCGCGTACCGCAGGTCCGGATGCCCGCAGAAGCGTGGCCCCTCCAACAGTCGCAGCAGGGCCCGTTCGCGCTCATGCGGCAAGCCGCCACAGAGCAGCGGCGCGAACTGGGCGACCGTCTCGGTGGCCACCCACCTTTTTGTCCGGACGTCGTAATCCCTTGCCGCACCGGAACGTTCGTCCGCAGTCTCGACCACACCGGTGCGGAACCGCTCCGCCCACGAGTAGAGATCACGCACGTCGGCGTTGGGGCGCTTGTGCTCCTCTCCGATTTCGGCGAGCACCTGACAGGCCACCGAGAAAATCGCCGAGACGAACACGTCCTCGACCGCGAAGCTCATCACCTTCGGTAGCAGATGATCCTCGTAGCGCACCGATTTCATCTCCTCGAGCAACCACAGGTACCGGTCATACTCGAGGTCCGACGGCCGCTGGGTGGCGTCGGTGACGATGTTGTTGTCCTCCCGCTGGTACTCCGGGACGTTGCCGGGAACCACGTTGGCGTAGGCGGTGTCCCAGCGCGGCGAGTTGTCCATGCCGGACTCCCAGCCGTGATACAGGGTGATGCGGCCACGCCCGTTCTGGTCCCGGTTCTCGGCGAGCCAGCGGTGCCAGCGCACCAGGTCCGCCCAGCGCCGGTCCAGGAACGAGGCAGCGATCGCTCGAGTGGACCGGCCCCGGATGCGGGCATGGTCGAGGATGCGCTGCACCGCAATGGCATGTACCGGCGGCTGGGTGATGCCCGACGTGTGCCGAGTGCGGGGCGCATTCGCCGCGAGCGCCGCGGTGGCCCACCGCGCCGGACCCGGGAAATAGCCGTCGACGCCGTTGGCGAACACGATGTGGGGAATCATGCCGTTGTGCCACTGCGTCGAGAGCAGGGTGTCCAGCTCCACCACGGCGCGCTCGACGCTCAACGGCGCCAGGCCGATCGCGACGAACGCCGCATCCCAGCTCCACATGTGTGGATACAGCAACGGCGCGGCCGTGGTCATGGCGCCGAGATCGTTGCCGCGCAGCAGATAAGCGGCGCGGGCAGCGAGTTGCGTGGGTGCGAAGCTGGGGTCCGGTGGCATCGGTACCATCATGCGACGCGCGCGCAAAACTCGCACACCGACAGCCACCGGTGACGTCTCAGTAGAGTTGCAGTCGTGCCCACCGCGTTGATCACCGGGGCCGGCGGCGGCATCGGCTCGGCCATCGCCGCTGCTCTCGCACCCACCCATACCCTGCTCCTGGCCGGCCGCCCGTCTGCCCGGCTGGACACGCTCGCTGAGCGCCTGGGCGCGCCGACCTGGCCACTGGACCTGGCCGATCGCGACTCGATCGAGGCCAGCTCCGAAGTGCTCGCCGAGCTCGACGTGCTGGTGCACAACGCCGGCGTGCTCTATCCGGGCCGGGTCGCCGAGTCCTCGGCCGAGCAATGGCGGGCCAGCTTCGAGATCAACGTCACCGGCGCAGTGGCGCTGACGATCGCGCTGCTGCCGGCGCTGCGCGCGGTCCGCGGGCACGTGGTGTTCATCAATTCCGGTGCGGGCCTGACGGTTTCGCCCGGTATGGCGTCATACTCGGCAAGCAAGTTCGCGCTGCGGGCGTTCGCCGACTCGCTGCGGGCCGACGAGCCGTCGTTGCGCGTGACGTCGATCTTCCCCGGCCGCACGGACTCCGACATGCAACGCAACCTCGTCGCCTACGAAGAACGCGACTATCGCCCGGACCACTTTCTGCGACCGGAAACTGTCGCGGGGCTCGTCGTCACGGCCCTCACCACCCCGCCCGACGGCCATGTGCACGAGATCGTGGTGCGGCCGGGGTGATTTGTGTGCGTTCAGCGGCGGTCAGCGCCGCTGAACGCACACAAATCACTCAGACGACGAGGTTGACCAGCCGACCGGGTACGACGATGACCTTCTTGGGCGTCTTCCCGCCCAGGAAGACCTGCACCTTCTCGTCGGCCAGTGCCGCGACCTGAAGCGCTGCCTTGTCTGCATCGGCGGCGACGGTGACCTTGCCACGCACCTTGCCGTTGACCTGAACCGGCAGTTCCACAGTGTCGTCGACCAGGTAGGCCGGGTCAGCCACCGGGAACGGCCCGTGCGCCAGCGATGTGTCGTGGCCGAGCCGCTTCCACAGCTCCTCGGCCAGGTGCGGCGCGAGCGGCGCCACCATCAGCACCAATGGCTCGAGCGCGGCGCGCGATGACACGCCTTCCTTGGTGAGATGGTTGGTGTACTCGATCAGCTTGGCGACGGCGGTGTTGTTGCGCAGTGCCGCATAGTCTTCGGTCACCCCGGCGATGGTCTTGTGGAGTGCGCGCAAGGTTTCCTCGGAGAGCGCCTCGTGCTCGGCAACATGTTGAGCGCCGGTGGTCTCGTCGATCACCGCACGCCAGACCCGCTGCAGGAAGCGATGCGAGCCGATGACGTCCTTGGTCGCCCACGGGCGCGACGCCTCCAGCGGTCCCATCGACATCTCGTACACACGCAGGGTGTCCGCGCCGTACTCGTCACAGATCTCGTCGGGTGACACCGAGTTCTTCAGGCTCTTGCCGATCTTGCCGAACTCCTGATAGACCTCGGCGTCCTCGTAGAAGAACTTGCCGTCGCGTTCGACGACCTCGGCGGCCGGCACATAGCTACCCCGGGAATCGGTGTAGGCGAAGGCCTGGATGTAGCCCTGGTTGACCAGGCGCCGGTACGGTTCGCGCGAGGTCACGTAACCCAGGTCGTAGAGCACCTTGTGCCAGAACCGCGAGTACAGCAGGTGCAGTACCGCGTGCTCGACACCGCCGACATACAGATCCACCCCACCCGGATCACCCGCGCCGTGCAGTTCGGGCCGCGGGCCCATCCAGTAGGCCTCGTTCTCCTTGTCGCAGAACTCTTCCGAATTGTGCGGGTCGGCATACCGCAGCTCATACCATGAGCTACCCGCCCACTGGGGCATCACGTTGGTGTCACGGGTGTAGCTCTGCAAGCCGTCGCCGAGGTCCAGTTCGACATGCACCCAGTCGGTGGCCTTGTTCAGCGGCGGGGACGGTTCACTGTCGGCGTCGTCCGGGTCGAACAAAACCGGCGAATAGTCGGGCACATCCGGAAGTTCCACCGGCAGAATGGATTCCGGTAGCGGGTGGGCTTGGCCGTCGGCGTCGTAGACGATCGGGAACGGCTCACCCCAATACCGCTGCCGCGCGAAAAGCCAGTCCCGCAGCTTGTATTCGATGCGGGCCTGCCCGCGGCCGTCGGCCTGCAACCGACTGACGATCGCGTCCTTCGCGTCGGCCACCGACATGCCGTTCAGGTAGTCGGAGTTGACCAGTTTCCCGTCACCGCTGTACGCGCCTTGCGAGATATCGCCGCCCGCAACCACTTCCACAATCGGCAGGCCGAACTCTCCTGCGAAGTCCCAGTCGCGCTGGTCGCCGCCGGGCACCGCCATGATGGCCCCGGTGCCGTAGCCGATCAACACATAGTCGGCGATGAAGATCGGAATCTGGTGGTCGTTGACCGGATTGATCGCGTAGGCCCCGAGGAACACGCCGGTCTTGGTCTTGTTCTCCTGGCGTTCCAGATCGGACTTCGCGGCGATCGCGCTCCGGTACTCGGCGACGGCGGCCGTCGGGGAATCGGCCCCGTAGGTCCACCGGCTGTCGACGCCGTCGGGCCAGGACGCCGCGGTGAGCTTTTCGACCAGCGGATGTTCGGGTGCCAGCACCATGTAGGTCGCGCCGAACAGTGTGTCGGGGCGGGTGGTGAACACCTCGATGTCGCCGGCGTGAGTCGCGAAGTGCACCTGCGCACCGATCGAGCGCCCGATCCAGTTGCGCTGCATGGTCTTGACCTTGTCCGGCCAATCCAGCACGTCGAGATCCTCGAGCAACCGGTCGGAGTAGGCGGTGATCCGCATCATCCACTGCCGCAACCGCTTGCGGAACACCGGGAAATTGCCGCGGTCACTGCGGCCGTCGGAGGTGACCTCCTCGTTGGCCAGCACGGTGCCCAGACCCGGGCACCAGTTCACCATCGAATCCGCGCGATAGACCAGCCGATGGGAGTCGATGACCGTCGCGCGTTCGGCCGCGCTCAGCTGCGACCACGCCCGAACGCCATCGAGAGTACGTGCGCCAGAAGCGAATTGGGCTTCCAACTCGGCGATGGGCCGGGCCTTGTTCTGCGCCGGATCGAACCAGGCGTTGTAGATCTGCAGGAAGATCCACTGAGTCCACTTGTAGAAGTCGACGTCGGTGGTGGCGAAGCTACGGCGGGCGTCATGCCCCAACCCCAGCCGACCCAGCTGACGCCGGAAGTTGACGATGTTGGCCTCGGTCCGGGTCCGCGGATGGGTCCCGGTCTGCACCGCATACTGCTCGGCGGGCAAGCCGAACGCGTCGAAGCCCAAGGCGTGCAGGACGTTACGACCCGTCATCCGGTAATAGCGGGCGTAGACGTCGGTGGCGATGTAGCCGAGCGGATGACCGACGTGCAAACCTTCCCCCGACGGATACGGGAACATGTCCTGGACGAACATCTTGTCGGCAGGGACCGCTGTACCGTCCGGCGGTGCCAGCGTGCCGACCGGGTTGGCGACGTTGAACGTGCCCCGCTCTGCCCAGGTCTGCTGCCAGGCCTGCTCGATCTCCCCGGCCAGCTCCGCGGTGTAGCGGTGCCGCGGAGTGTCTTCTTCCAGACGCGAGGCGTCTGTACCTGACTGCGTGGTCGCGGGTTCGGTCACGCCAAACAGGGTATAAGGCGACCGCTGCCGGACCGAAATGCCCGTTCACCTGCCGTTGGGCCCGCTCCGAGGGCACGGCTTGGTATCGGTTGCATCGCAGCCGTGTCAGGGGTTGATCCCAGGTCGGTTGAGTACCTGGTGGCAAACCCAGTTACCTGGATACAGTCGGCGCCTACGTGTGGAAAGGACTAGTGTCCGCCGGCACCACTGGGAAGGACCGAGGAATGATCGAGATCGCCCGCCGCTGGCGGGTTCTGGCAGTTGGACTGGCCGCGGGAATGGCCGGTGTCATCGGCGTGGCGGGACCGACTGCCTCGGCCGAGCCACTCCTCCCGCTACCTCCCGCTCCAGGCCCTGCCACCGTGAGCCAAACCATGACCGTCGCGGCCACGCCGGCGGGGGTCGCCGGCCCACTCGCGCCAGGCGTCGCAGCCCCGGGTGTCGCGGCCTCCGCTATCCCCGCCGCGGCGCCCGTGCCCGGCGCACCGGCCATCGTGCCGGCCACCTCGGAAACCATCGCCGACTATCTCAACAGCAAAGGCGTCAAACTCGAACCCCAGGTGAGCCACAACTTCACCGCACTGAGCATCGTGTTGCCGATGCCCCAGGGCTGGTCCACCGTGCCCGACCCCAACGTCCCGGATGCCTTCGCGGTGATCGCCGACCGCTCCAGCGCCGACCTGTACACCCCGAACGCCCAGGTCGTGGTCTACAAACTCGTCGGTAACTTCGACCCGGTCGAAGCGATCAGCCACGGCTACATCGACAGCCTGCAGCAGATGGGCTGGCAGACCACCGACATGGCAATGGGCGATTTCAACGGCTTCCCGTCGTCGTTCATCGAAGGCAGCTACCGAGCGGACAGCCAGACGCTGAACACCTCGCGCCGGCACATCATCGCGACCGTCGGTCCCGACCGCTATCTGGTGTCCCTGTCGGTCAACTCAGGAGCCGCAAGCCAGGGCGTGTCGACAGCGGCCGATGCCACCGACGCGATCGTATCCGGGTTCAAGGTGAGCGCGCCTGGCGCCGGCGTCCCAGCCCCGCCCGCACCCCCGGCTGCGGGTTTGCCCGCGCCCGCGGGGCCCGTCGCACCGGCAGCCGCGGCGGGTTTGCCGCAGCTCCTAGGCCTGCACGGCTGAGTTCCGCCCAGCAGAACCCGATCTGACAACATGCCCATCCAGCTCGTATTGTGTGGCCCATGCTGATCGCCGCGCTGCTGTGCCTGAGCGTCGCCGTGATCGTCGGGATCCTGGGTCTGTGGTCGTTGACCAGGCCACAGTCCGACGATCCGGTCCGCACCGTGCTACGAGCCGTGGCCCCCACCCAGCTTGCCGCGGCCGTGATGCTGGCGGCCGGCGGTGTCGCGGCGCTGTCCGCTCAGCCGCGGACCGGCATGGTCGTGGTGACGGTCTGCGTCATCGGTGCGATCACCACGGTGGCAGCCGGCTGCTGGCAGAGCGCCAAGGTCGTCGCTCGCGCCGAGGCCGCGGCACCGGTCGGTGGCGGGTGCACCGGTTCGTGCGCCAGCTGCACCCTGTCGTGTAACTGACCGGACGGCCGTCAGTTACGGCTGGTGTCGATCGGGTGAGTCGCCAGTAACGATGTCGGCAACGGCTGACGCCGCAACACCCGGCCCCACAAATCGATCCGCGGTTCGATCAGCACATCGGACGGCAACGCTGAGAGCACGATCCAGTCGTCGCGCTCGATCTCGCCGTCGAGCTGCCCGATCGTCCACCCGGAGTACCCCGCGAAGATCCTGACGCCTTCGAGCGTCGGGGCGAGTGTGTCCGGGTCGGCGTCGAGATCGACCATCACGATGCGGCCCTGCACATGCCGCAACCCCGGCACCCCGTCGGCGTGCACGCCCACGCGCAGCAGCGCAAGACAGAGCGCGGAATCCCGCTTCACCGGGCCGCCGATGAACATGGTCTTGGGTTTGGCAGCAAGCTTGGCCCACTGCGGCAGCACGTTGTAGACCGCGGTCTCGCTCGGCCGATTCAGCACCACACCCAACGTGCCACCGGCGTTGTGCTCGACGATGTAGATGACGCTGCGACGGAACGTCGGCTCCAGCAGATCGGTATTGGCCAACAGGAGCGTCCCGGGTCGTACCCGGTGCGCCGCAGGCGCGATGAAGTCCTCCGGATCCTCTGACGGCGCCACCCGTCCATCATGGCACCAGCACCGCCGAGACGTGGCGAACAACCACGCGCGGTGCGCAATTTGTGGTGCCGGAAAGTTTGTACTGTGGAACAGGTCGCCGACCGTAGGCTGAACAGTCCCCGACACAACTCCCCGACCAGAATGTGATTGCCGTGGTTGACGCTGCCGCCCCGAGGGCCCTGTGGCGGTCTCTGCGCGGTATGACGGAGTTCCGCAAACTGCTGGAGCTGCGGGCGGTCAGCCAATTCGGTGACGGGCTCTTCCAGGCCGGGTTGGCCGGCGCGATCCTGTTCAGCCAGGAACGGGCTGCCGGGCCGTGGCAGGTCGCCGGATCGTTTGCCGTGACGTTCCTGCCGTACTCACTGCTCGGGCCGTTCGCCGGCGCCCTCCTGGACCGCTGGGACCGCCGGTTGGTGCTGGTCGGCGCGAACCTGGGCCGGCTGCTGGTGGTGCTGCTCACCGGTGTGCTGCTGGCCTACAGCGCCGGAGATCTGGCGGTTCTGTTCGCCGCGCTGATCGTCAACGGGCTGACCCGGTTCGTCTCATCGGGCCTGTCGGCGTCGCTACCCGATGTGGTGCCCAGTGGTCAGGTCGTCACGATGAATTCGGTGGCGACGGCCACCGGGTCGGCGGCCGCGTTCTTCGGGGCCAATTTCATGCTGGTGCCGCGGTGGCTGTTCGGCGCGAGCGATGCGGGCGCATCCGTGGTGATCTTCAGCGTGCTGGCCCCGGTCGCGTTGGCATTGTGGCTGTCGGTGCGATTCGGGCCGCACGTACTGGGCCCCCACCAGAGCAAACGCGCCATCCACGGCTCGGCCGCCTATGCGGTGGCCACCGGGTGGGTGCACGGCGCGCGCACGGTGATGTCGGTGCCGACCGTCGCGGGCACGCTGGCCGGGCTGGCCGCCCACCGGATGGCTTTCGGCATCAACAGCCTGCTGGTGCTGGTGATCGTGCGCCACACCGAAACTCCCGCCCCGGTTGCCGGTTTCGGTTTGGGCACGGCGGTGGTGTTTCTCGGCGTCACCGGCGTCGGCGTATTTCTTGCCACGGTGGCCGCGCCCGCGGTGATCGCGCGCTGCGGCCGATACGCTACCGCCAACGGGGCGCTGGCATTCGCCGCGGTGGCCCAGCTCGCCGCGCTCGGCTTACATCTACCGGTAATGCTCACCTGCGGGTTCCTGCTCGGCGCCGCCGGACAGCTGGTGAAGCTGTGCGCAGACTCCGCCATGCAGCTCGACGTCGACGACGCGCTGCGCGGACATGTGTTCACCGTGCAAGACGCGTTGTTCTGGATCTCGTTCATCGCCGCCACCTCGGCGGCCGCGGCGGTCATTCCCGCCGACGGAAAGTCGCCCGCACTGGTGGTGGCCGGCTCGGTGATCTACCTGGCAGGGCTGAGCCTGCACGCCACGATGGCCTCGCCCCGCCGCACCTGAGGCCGCTCTACCCTGACCAGCATGTCGACAGCAGAGCCGATCGTGGCCGATCTCCGTGCCGAAAGCAACGAACTCGACGCACTCGTCGCCGACCTGCCCGCCGAACAGTGGGCCGCTGAAACTCCCGCCGCAGGTTGGACCATCGCCCATCAGATCGCCCACTTGCTGTGGACCGATCGGGTCGCGCTGGTCGCCGTGACCGACGAGACGGGGTTCGCCGACATCGTGGCCGAGGCCATGAAGAACCCCACGGGCTTCGTCGACGCCGGCGCCGAGGATGTTGCGGCCACCCCGCCCGCCGAGCTGCTCGCCGATTGGCGCCAGACCCGGGGCCGGTTGCACGACGCGCTGCTGACGGTCGCCGACGGTCGCAAGCTGCCGTGGTTCGGGCCACCGATGAGCGCGGCGTCGATGGCCACGGCCCGGATGATGGAGACCTGGGCGCACGGACTCGATGTCGCCGACACCCTCGGGGTGCGCCGGCCTGCCACCCAGCGCCTGCGCTCGGTGGCCCACATCGGTGTGCGCACACGCGATTTCGCGTTCGCTCTTCATGGGTTGCCCGTTCCCACCGAGGCGTTTCGGGTCGAGTTGAAGGGTCCGGCGGGCAGGAGCGAAGCGACCGGGGGATCAACAGAGGATGGCGATCTGTGGACCTGGGGGCCGGAGGATGCTGCGCAGCGCGTGACGGGTTCGGCTGAGGATTTCTGTCTGCTGGTCACCCGGCGTCGCCCACGTGCCGAGCTCGACGTGACAGCCGTGGGTGCCGACGCCGAGAAGTGGCTGACCATCGCCCAAGCCTTCGCGGGCCCGCCGGGGACCGGGCGGGGCTGAGCAATCGACCGGCAATTGATTCGGACGGGTCGATTCTGCGCTGAGGACGGAAAGGCCGATAAGGCAGCGCCGTGAACGCAGAGTCAATGGCCGGCCACCGGGCCGGCCGAATCGGCCAGCCCGTCGCCGTCGGAATCGGTCAATATGAGGTCCCATCGGCCGTCACCGTCGGTGTCGACATAGGCCCGGTCGCCCACCAGCACACGGTCGGCCAGCCCGTCGCCGTCGACGTCGAGCAGCTGATCGTCAGCCGAACCGTCGCCGGAAAAGTCGACCAGCGGTCCACCGGGTCGGGCGACTTCCACGCCGTCCAGCCCGAACCATCGCACCTGCCCGCCGCGATCCACCCGCAGTGCCCAGGTGCCCGAACCGTCGTCGGTGAAATAGCTCTCGGCGCGGCCGTCGTCGTCGACGTCGAGCACGGCATGCTCGGCGATGCCGTCGCCGTCCAGGTCGGCCAGCACATCGTCGAGGCGGCCGTCACCGTCGAAATCCAGGCCCACACCATCCACTGTGCCGTCCGCGTCGAGGTCGACATCGGGCACTGCACTCCACATGGTCGCCGAACCGTCGGGATCGCCAAGGCAGTAGTCCATGCCCGATCAGACGCACGGCTACGCCTGGGCGTTCCACCATTCCTGCAGAGCGGCGATGGCTTCGTCGTGCTCCAGCGGACCGCGCTCCAGGCGCAGCTCCTTGAGGTAGCGCCACGCCTTGCCCACCTGCGGCCCGGCCGGGATACCGAGGATCGTCATGATCTCGTTGCCATCGAGGTCCGGCCGCACCCGCTGCAGGTCCTCCTTGGCGGCCAGTTCCGCGATCCGCGCCTCCAGATCGTTGTAGCTGGCCTGCAGCCGCGCGGCCCGACGCTTGTTGCGGGTGGTGCAGTCGGCACGCACCAGCTTGTGCAAGCGCTCCAGCAGCGGCCCGGCGTCGGCCACGTAGCGGCGTACGGCCGAATCGGTCCACTTGCCCTCGCCGTACCCGTGGAACCGCAGGTGCAGGTAGACCAGCTGGGAAACGTCGTCGACCATCTGCTTGGAGTACTTCAGCGCGCGCATACGCTTGCGGACCATCTTGGCCCCCACCACCTCGTGGTGGTGAAAGCTGACGCCGCCGTCGGACTCGTGCTTACGCGTCGCGGGCTTGCCGATGTCATGCAGCAGGGCCGCCCAGCGCAGCACCAAGTCAGGACCTCCGGGACCCTCCAGATCCATGGCCTGGCGCAGCACGGTCAGCGAATGCCAATACACGTCTTTGTGCTGGTGGTGTTCGTCGATGGCCATCCGCATGTCGCCGACCTCCGGCAGAACCACAGCGCCGAGCCCGGTCTGCACCATCAAATCGACACCCGCGACAGGGTCCATGCCCAGCAGCAGCTTGTCCAACTCTGCGGCCACCCGCTCGACCGTGATCCGGCCGAGTTGAGGCGCCATCTCCAAAAGCGCCTCCAGCACCCGCGGCGCGATCGTGAACCCGAGTTGCGAGACGAACCGGGCGGCCCGCAGCATCCGCAGCGGATCGTCGCCGAAGGACACCTGCGGGGTCGACGGGGTGTCGAGCAGCTGGGCTCGCAGTGCCGCCAAACCACCCAGTGGATCGCAGAATTCACCCGGGCCCTCAGGCGTGATGCGCACAGCCATCGCGTTGACGGTGAAGTCGCGGCGCACCAGATCGTCATCGAGTGTGTCGCCGAACTCGACCGTGGGGTTACGGGTCACCTGGTCATAGCTGTCGGCGCGGAACGTCGTGATCTCCACCCGCTGACCAGCCTTGGCCGCGCCGATGGTGCCGAATGCGATTCCGGTGTCCCACAGTCCGTCAGCCCAGCCGCGCAGCAGCTTCTGCACCGCCTGCGGCCGAGCATCGGTGGTGAAGTCCAGATCGGCACCCAGCCGGCCCAGCAACGCGTCGCGCACGCTGCCGCCCACGAGGTAGAGCTCGTGGCCCTCGGCAGCGAACAGCTGACCCAGCCCGCATAACAGTTCGCCGTGCTGGTTCAGCGCGACGAGTGCGCGGGCCAGCAGTTCGGCGTCATCGGCTGAAGCATCGGACACGTTCGGAGAGCCTAGTGCGCCCGCTGGGCCCGCTACCGGCGAGTGTGGCAGGACTGCGACTCTGTGGCAGCTACTATCGCTTGGGTGTCGGACGGCGAACAGGCCAAACCACGACGGCGCCGCAGTCGCCGCCGCGGCCAACGCCGTGCCCAGCGCGCTGCCGGACCGCCCGACGCGGGTACCGCCGAGTCCAGCGAACATCCCTCCGAGTCCGCGAGCAGCGTTGACAAGCACCCCACCCCGCGGGACCAGTCCAACCAACGCAAACCGCGACCGCGGCGTCCGCCCGAGCGGTTGCGGACCGTGCACGAGACCTCCGCGGGCGGTCTGGTGATCGACGGTATCGACGGCCCGAAGGACACTCAGGTGGCGGCTTTGATCGGCCGCATCGACCGCCGGGGCCGGATGCTGTGGTCACTTCCCAAGGGGCACATCGAACTGGGCGAGACGGCCGAGCAGACCGCCATCCGGGAAGTCGCCGAGGAGACCGGAATCCAGGGCACGGTGCTGGCCGCGCTGGGCAGCATCGACTATTGGTTCGTGACCGAGGGCCGCCGGGTGCACAAGACGGTGCACCACTATCTGATGCGGTTCCGGGACGGCGAACTCTCCGACGACGATGTCGAAGTCACGGAAGTCGCCTGGGTGCCGCTGGACGAGCTGCCGTCGCGGCTGGCCTACGCCGACGAACGCAAGCTGGCCGAAGTGGCCGGCGAGCTGATCGACAAGCTGCACACCGACGGGCCCGCCGCTCTGCCGCCGCTGCCCCACAGTGCGCCGCGGCGGCGGGCCCAAACTCATTCGCACACCCGTGATCACCACCGCGACGACTCCGGTCAGTCCCAGCCTCCCCGGCGCACGAACGGATGCGGACAAGGGCCGTGACCGCGGACCCGGCGATGCCCCGTTGGATGTCGACGGCGGCGCGCATCCTCACGGTCGTAGCCGTGCTGCTGCTCATGGCCGTACCCGCGGTTCTGCCACGCGCGGCGGCCGGTGAGCCCGGGCAACTGCCGTTCCTGCAGCTGCGCATCGATCACGTATCCCCCGACCTGGTCACCACCACCAGCGAGCCTGCGGTCACGGTGTCCGGCGTGGTGAGCAACGTGGGTGACCGGCCGGTACGCGACGTGGTGATCCGGTTGGAGCACGCCCGGGCCGTGGCCTCGTCCACCGAACTGCGCACCGACCTCAGCGGAAGCCTCGACAAGTTCTCCCCCGTCGCCGACTTCATCGACGTCTCCACCGAAATGGCCCGCGGCCAAACGGTTCCGTTCAGTCTGTCCTACCCGCTACGGGCTACCGACCGGCCGTCCCTGCAGATCGACCAACCCGGGGTATATCCGGTGCTGGTCAACGTCAACGGCACGCCGGACTACGGTGAGCCGGCCCGACTCGACGACGCCCGGTTCCTGCTGCCGGTGCTCGGAGTACCGTCCGAGCAACCAGCCGGGCCTGGCGACGACGGCGGAGCGTTGAGCGCGGTGGTGGCTCCGGACACTTCGCGGCCTGTCGGCCTGACGATGCTGTGGCCGCTGGCCGACCGCCCGCGACTGGCTGCGGGAGCCCCCGGCGGCACCACACCGGTGCGGCTGATCGATGACGATCTCGCGACGTCCCTGGCCCCCGGTGGCCGGCTCGACACCTTGCTGTCCGCGGTGGACTTCGCCACCACACCGACGGTCGACCCGGCCGGTCAGGTCCGCGCCGCGCTGTGCCTGGCCGTCGATCCGGATCTGCTGGTCACCGTCAACGCGATGACCGGTGGATACGTCGTCGACGAAGCCCCCGACGCCGGACCGGGCACCCCGACCCGGCCCGGTACCGGGCGCGACGCCGCCATCGCCTGGCTGAACCGGTTACGCGGGCTGGCCCAGCACATGTGCGTGGCGCCGACGACGTACGCGCATGCTGACCTGGAGGCGCTCGACCGCGTCAACGACGCGGGCCTCAGCGCCATCGCCACCAAGGGTGCCGGCGCCATCGTCGACCAGATCCTCGGCGTCGCCTCGACGCGCGGAGCGACCATCGTCGGGGACGGACCGCTCACCGGATCCGCCGTGGACCTGCTCAGCGCTCAGGGCCCGACCGTGGCGATCGCGGCTGCCCACACCACCGCGCAGGACTCGGCAACCGGTGCTCCTGAGACCGCCGACGTCACACCGTTGCGGTATAGCCCAAACCTGGTGTCCGCGGCATTCGATCCCGCGGTCGGCGCCGCACTGGCCGGTGCAGGTACCGATCCGGTGGCCCCCTCGTATCTCGATCCGACGATGGACATCCCGGTCCGGCACGACTCGGCGACCGCGCGGCGCCAGGACGCCGTGGGCGCGCTGCTGTGGCAGGGACTGACCCACAGCATCGAGCCGCGCAGCCAGATCCTCATGCCGCCGCTGGTCTGGTCCCTGCGTCCCGACGATGCAGAGGCGATCCTGACGTCGGTAGCGACCACCATTCATGCCGGGCTGGCGGTGCCCCGCCCCCTGGCCGCGGTGATCGCCGAATCCAATGCGGTACCGGCCGAACCGGTGCAGCCACGGCCGTCCGACACGCTGGGTAATCCGCGCAGCCGCATCGACGATGCGATCACCTCCGGGATCGCGGGGGTGACCGGCAGGCTGTGGGGTCTGACCGCGGCGCTGACCACCGACGAACGCACCGGCCTGACCGGTACGCAGTACACCGCGCCCCTGCGGGAGGACATGCTGCGGGCGCTGAGTCAGTCGGTGCCGCCCGACACCCGCGAGGGGTTGGCCCGCCAGCGCCTGGACATCGTCACGCACAGCGTCGACGACATGTTCAAGGCCGTGACGGTGGTGAACCCCGGCGGCTCGTACACACTGGCCACCGAACGCAGCCCGCTGCCGCTCGCGCTGCGCAACGACCTTCCTGTGCCGATCCGGGTCCGCCTGCAGATCAACGCCCCGCCCGGGATGACCGTGACCGACATGGGAGTGATCGAGCTGCCACCCGGCTATCTGCCGTTGCGCGTTCCGATCGAGGTCCACTTCACTCAGCGGGTTGCCGTCGACGTCGCCCTACAGACCGTGGCGGGGCTGCCGCTGGGTGACCCGGTGCGCCTTTCGGTCCACTCCAACGCCTACGGCAAGGTGCTGTTCTTCATCACCCTGTCGGCGGGCGCGGTCCTGGTTCTGCTCGCCGGGCGACGCCTGTGGCACCGGTTCCGCGGCCAACCCGACCGGGCCGATCTGGACCGCCTCGACCCGATCGACGTCGCGCAGGCGTTCAATCCAGATGAGCCGCCGACCCAGGGACCGCACCGATGACCGTGCCGAAACCTCCTCCCCACCCGCCCGCGCGGCCACCCGCCGGCGCCCGTCCCGAGCTGTCCGACGCCGCGGTGGTGTCCCGATCGTGGGGCATGGCATTCGCCACCCTGATCTCCCGGATCACCGGCTTTCTCCGCATCGTGTTGCTGGCGGCGATCCTCGGCGCAGCACTGTCGAGTTCTTTCTCGGTAGCCAACCAGCTGCCGAACATGGTGGCGGCGCTGGTGCTGGAGGCCACCTTCACCGCGATCTTCGTGCCGGTGCTGGCCCGTGCCGAACGCGACGACCCCGACGGGGGCACGGCCTTCGTGCGGCGCCTGGTGACCCTGGCCACCACCCTGCTGCTGGTGGCGACGGTGCTGTCGGTGGCGTGTGCGCCACTGCTGGTGCGAGTCATGCTCGGCAGCGATCCGCAGGTCAACAATCCACTCACGACGGCATTCGCCTATCTGCTGCTGCCGCAGGTGCTGTTCTACGGTTTGTCGTCGGTGTTCGGCGCGATCCTCAACACCCGCAATGTGTTCAGCCCGCCCGCGTGGGCCCCGGTGCTCAACAACGTGGTGGCCATCCTCACGTTGGGCCTCTACGTCCTGGTTCCCGGCGAGCTCTCGGTGGACCCGGTACACATGGGCAACGCCAAACTGCTCGTGCTCGGAATCGGCACCACGTTGGGTGTCGTGGTCCAGGCCGCCGTACTGCTGGTGGCGATCCGCTCCGAGCGCGTCAGCCTGCGCCCGCTGTGGGGTATCGACGATCGGCTCAAGAAGTTCGGGGCGATGGCCGCGGCCATGGTGCTCTACGTACTGATCAGTCAGGTCGGCCTCATCGTCGGCAACCAGATCGCCAGCACCGCCGCCGCGTCCGGACCGGCGATCTACAACTACACCTGGCTCGTGCTGCAACTGCCGTTCGGCATGATCGGGGTGACCGTGCTGACGGTGGTCATGCCGCGGCTGAGCCGTAACGCGGCCGCCGACAACGTGCCGGCCATTCTCGACGACCTGTCGCTGGCCACCCGGCTGACCATGGTGACGCTGATCCCGATCGTCGCGATGATGACCGTCGGCGGTCCCGCGATCGGCAGTGCGTTGTTCGCCTACGGCAACTTCGGCGAAACCGACGCCGGCTACCTGGGCATGGCGATAACGCTGTCGGCGTTCACCCTCATCCCGTATTCGATGGTGCTGCTGCAGCTGCGGGTGTTCTACGCGCGCGAGCAGCCGTGGACGCCGATCATCCTGATCGTCGTCATCACGGCGGTGAAGATCGCCGGCTCGCTGGCGGCCCCGCATCTCACCGACAACCCCGACATGGTGGCCGGATACCTCGGCCTGGCCAACGGACTGGGATTCCTGGCGGGCGCGATCGTCGGACATGTGCTGCTGCGGTCCAGTCTGCGGCCGCCGGCCGGCCAGCTGGTCAGCCGGCCGGTCGTGCGGACCATCCTGGTGACGATCACGGCGTCGCTGGGTGCGGGTCTGGTGGCGCACGTCGCCGACCGGCTGCTCGGATTGGCATCCCTGACCTCGCATCTGGGCGCGGGCGGATCGCTGCTGCGGCTGCTGGCGCTGGGCCTGATCATGGTCCCGATCATCGTGTGGGTGCTGATCGCCGCCCGCGTACCCGAGGCCCAGGCCGCGCTGGCGATCGTGCGTCGCCGGCTCGGCCGCCCGGCGCAGAAACCGGGCGCGGAGGTAGCCGCAACACCGGCTGCCCTGCCCGTCCAGCCACGCCGCCAGGGTGCGGTCCCGTACCCTGATCAGAGGAATTCTTCTCCACATCGGTGGCCACCAAACCCGGCGGCCACCTTGGGTGGGGCTCCGGCTTCGGTTGCCGGAGCGGGGATGCGGAAAGGACCACCGTTGACCGACGAATCCGCGGGCGGACCCGCACCCCACCCCGAGGGCACCGCGACGACGAGGCTGCCACGCCCGACCGCCGACAATTTCCGGCCCGATGTGCCCGACGCTCACGACACGCCCGACGCGGCCGAACCCGACAGTTCGGCGATCGGCCCGTCCAACGGCGCCACAGCAGTCATCGACACCTCGGCCGATTACAGCCGGGAACCGGCCTCGTTTACCCCGCCGCGGGAACCGGTGGCCGAAACCGCCGACGACGACATCCAGCTGATCCCGGGCGCCACCATCGCCGACGGCCGTTACCGGCTGCTGGTGTTCCACGGCGGGCCGCCCAACCTGCAGTTCTGGCAGGCACTGGATACGGCACTGGACCGACAGGTGGCGTTGACATTCGTCGACCCCGACGGCGTCATGTCCCGCGAACAGGTGCAAGAGATCCTGTCGCGCACCCTCAGACTCAGCCGCCTCGACGTGCCGGGTGTCGCCAGGGTGCTCGACGTCGCCCAGAGCGGGTCGGGCGGGCTCGTCGTATCGGAGTGGATCCGCGGCGGCTCGCTGGCCGAGGTGGCCGACACCTCACCGTCGCCGATCGGCGGCGCTCGGGCCATCCAGTCATTGGCCGCAGCCGCCGAGGCCGCCCACCGGGCCGGTGTGGCGCTGTCGATCGACCATCCCAGCCGCGTGCGGGTGAGCATCGAGGGCGACGTGGCACTGGCCTTCCCGGCCACCCTGCCCGAGGCCACACCCGACGACGACATCCGGGGCATCGGGGCGGCGTTGTACGCCCTGCTGATCGACCGGTGGCCGCTGCCCGAGTCCGGCGTCCGCAGCGGACTCGAGCCGGCTGCCCGCGACGCGGCCGGCCAGCCTGTCGAACCACGCGCGGTGGACCGTGACATCCCGTTCCAGATTTCAGCGGCCGCGGCCCGTGCCGTCCAGGAGGGTGGCGGTATCCGCAGCGCACCCACGTTGCTCAACCTGCTGCAGCAGGCCACCGCCATTGCCAACCGCACAGAGTTGATGGAGGCCCCGCACGAGCCTCCGGCGCCCGAGCCGGCCCGGCCCTACGCCGCAACGGGTGGCGCCGAGGAAGCTGCTGCACGTCGTCGCAAGGGTCTGATGATCGGCTTGATTGCCGGTGGCGCGGTCATCGTCGTCGCACTCGTCGTGCTCGCCTCGATCCTCAACCACATCTTCGGTGACGTCGGCGACGGGCTGAACAAGGACGAGTTGGGTCTGAACGCGCCTTCGGCCTCGACCACCGCGACAACCGACTCCGCGCCGTCGGGCAGCGTCGTGAAACCCGTCAAGGCGACGGTCTTTTCGCCCGAAGGAGGGGCCGACAACCCGAGCCAGGCCGGGCAGGCCATCGACGGTAATCCGGGTACGGCATGGTCCACCGACGCTTACACCGACTCCACACCGTTCCCGAACTTCAAGAACGGTGTCGGTCTGCTGCTGCAGCTGCCGCAGCCCACGGTGGTCGGCTCGGTGACCGTCAACCTCGACAGCACCGGTACCGCTGTGCAGATCCGGTCCGCACAAAGCTCGTCGCCGTCGGCACTGACGGACACCACCGAGCTGAGTTCTCCGACCCCGCTCAAGCCCGGGTCCAACACCATCACCGTGAGCAAGACAGCACCGACGTCGAACGTGCTGGTGTGGATCACCACGCTGGGCACCGTGGATGGCAAGAACCGCACCGACATCTCCGAGATCACCGTGCGATCGGCATCCTGACCGGGTCATCCACAACCTCCCGACCGCGCTGAGCACGGCCGAGGCGAGTTCCGGCAAATAAGTGTCAGGAGCCTTCCCCGGCACCCCTTAGTGTTCGGCTGTGAGAAGGTTCGGGGGGACCGAAGATCCGTCAGCGTCAGCCAGTGCGGGACCACGCACGGATGCCGAGTTGCTCGCCGCCCACGTGTGCGGGGATCGCTATGCGTTCGAGGAATTGGTCCACCGCCATCATCGGCAGCTGCGCCGGCTGGCGTATCTGACCAGCCGCCACGACGACGATGCCGACGACGCGGTGCAGGATGCCCTGCTGTCCGCACATCGCACCGCGGCGGCGTTCCGATACGACTCCGCGGTGAGCAGCTGGCTGTACCGCATCGTCGTCAACGCCTGCCTGGACCGGCTCCGGCGCGCCAAGTCCCAGCCGGCCGTCGCGCCGTACGACACCGAACTCGGCCATCTGCGGGACCCCGCAGGCGATCCGGCGCACCGGGTCGACACCGCGATCATGGTGGAGCGCGCGCTGCTGGCCCTGCCCGTCGAGCAGCGCGCAGCGATCGTCGCGGTGGACATGCAGGGCTATTCGGTGACCGAGACGGCCCGGCTGCTCGGCATCGCGGAGGGCACCGTGAAGAGCCGTTGCGCGCGAGGCAGGGCCAAACTCGCGCGGTCGCTGCGATACTTTGATCCCGATGGACGCCAGCACGCACCCAGCGCCGTCAGACGAGCCGATCACGCCTGACCTGCTCGCTCAGCTGCAGGCGGGGTTGCTCGACGACGCCACCGCCGCCCGGCTGCGGCGCCGCGTGCGTACCGAACCCGAAGCGGCGGCCATGCTGGCCGCGCTCGACCGGGTGCGCCGTGAGCTGGCCGATCTGGCCGACGACGCGCGATCCGCGCCTCCGGCACCCCACGAGGTCACCGCGCACCTCACCGCGGCCTTACGCGCCGCTCCCCCGCCCGAACACGCTCTACGGCCCGGTGTGCGCAGGCTGCGTCGGGTTGCTGCCATCGCGGGCGGGTGCGCAGCACTGGCCGCCATCGGGCTCGGCAGCGCCGCGCTGATGCACCCCGCCCGGCCCACACCGGCGGCGACGGCCAGGTTCGAGCAGATCACGGTGTCGCGACATGAACCGACAGTCGACCTTTCCGAGCCGCAGCTGCTCGGGCTGCTGGCCGCCCGCCCCGATCTCGGGCCGCTGACCGACCCCCACCGGCGCGCCCAGTGCCTGTCCGCGCTGGGCTACCCGCCGGGAATCAAGGTGCTCGGTGGCCGGCCCATGGCTGCCGGCGGCCAACGCGGCGTGCTGATCCTGCTGCCCTCGGATATCCCCGATACGGTCGTGGGCCTCGTCGTGGCCCCGGACTGCGACACCGCCCACGCCGGGTTGCTTGCGGACACAATGGTCAAACACCCGTAGTCTGTCCCACGCGTTCGCCGGGAACACCCCGGCCTAGGCTGGCGTTACCAGGCATACGTTTTGCTCCTGAAGTCCGCGTGCCGAACGACTATCCGGCAGAAAGGCCGATATGACCACCCCAGAGACCGTCCACGACGTCATCATCATCGGATCGGGACCTGCCGGTTACACCGCTGCCGTGTACGCGGCGCGCGCCCAGCTCAAACCGCTGGTGTTCGAGGGCACACAGTTCGGCGGCGCACTGATGACCACCACCGAGGTGGAGAACTACCCGGGCTTCCGCGAGGGCATCACCGGACCTGAGCTGATGGACCAGATGCGCGAGCAGGCGCTGCGCTTCGGCGCGGACCTGCGGATGGAGGACGTCGATTCGGTCGACCTCACCGGCCCGCTGAAGTCGGTCACCGTGGGCGACGAGACCCACCGGGCCCGCTCGGTGATCCTGGCGATGGGTGCCGCGGCCCGACACCTCGGGGTGCCCGGTGAAGAGGCGTTGACGGGGATGGGGGTGAGCACCTGCGCCACCTGCGACGGCTTCTTCTTCCGGGACGAGGACATCGTGGTCGTCGGCGGCGGCGATTCGGCCATGGAAGAGGCGACGTTCCTCACCCGGTTCGCCCGCAGCGTGACCCTCATCCACCGCCGCGAAGAATTCCGCGCGTCGAAAATCATGCTGGAGCGCGCCCGGGCCAACGACAAGATCACCTTCCTCACCAACACCGAGATCACCGAGATCGAAGGTTCGCCCAAGGTGACCGGGGTGCGGTTGCGCGACACCGTGACGGGTGAGGAATCCAAGCTGGCCGTGACGGGTGTGTTCGTGGCGATCGGCCACGATCCGCGTTCGGAACTGGTGCGCGGACAGGTCGACCTCGACGGCGAGGGTTACGTACTGACCGTCGGGCGCACCACCGCGACGTCGGTCGACGGCGTGTTCGCTGCCGGGGACCTGGTCGACCACACCTACCGCCAGGCCATCACCGCCGCGGGCAGCGGCTGTGCGGCGTCCATCGACGCCGAACGCTGGCTGGCCGACAACGACTGATCCCCAACCCGTTTCGAGCGACAGGAGTGACAACATGAGTGAGGACAGCGCGACCGTAGCGGTCACCGACGATTCGTTTTCCGACGACGTCCTGGCCAGCAGCACGCCGGTGCTGGTGGACTTCTGGGCCACCTGGTGCGGGCCGTGCAAGATGGTCGCGCCGGTACTGGAGGAGATCGCCTCCGAGAAGGCCGGTCAGTTGACGGTGGCCAAGCTCGACGTGGACGCCAACCCGGCTACCGCCCGGGACTTCCAGGTCGTGTCGATCCCGACGATGATCCTGTTCAAGAACGGCGCCCCGGTGAAGCGCATCGTGGGTGCCAAGGGCAAGGCCGCGCTGCTGCGTGAGCTCGGCGACGCACTCTGAGGCTGCGTTAACAGATGGTAAGACCCGGGTCGGGTCCGCCAGCCGTTTTCCGGTATTCGGCCGAAATCTGAGACAATGCTGGCTGGTCAGTTTCGGCAACCCGCCGGAAACCAGCCTGGAGGGACCGTATGTCGAGTCTGCGTCACGGAGACCGTGGCGGTGCGGTCACCGAGATCCGGGAAGCGCTCATGGCGCTGGGTCTCATCGACAGCCCCGACGCCGATCTGAGCACCGGCCGGCATGTCGCCCTGGATGTGTTCGATGCCGAACTCGACCAGGCAGTGCGTGCCTTCCAGCAGCATCGCGGGCTGCTGGTGGACGGCATAGTCGGCGAGGCGACGTATCGCGCGTTGCGAGAGGCCTCCTACCGGCTGGGGGCGCGCACACTGACCCATCAGTTCGGTGCACCGATGTACGGCGACGACGTCGCTACTCTGCAGGCCCGGCTCCAGGATCTCGGTTTCTACACCGGCATGGTCGACGGCCACTTCGGCCTGCAGACCCACAACGCCCTGTCGTCCTACCAACGTGAGTACGGTCTGTACCCGGACGGTATCTGCGGCCCCGAAACCCTTCGCTCCCTGTACTTCCTGGGGTCGCGGGTGACCGGCGGCTCACCGCACGCCATTCGCGAAGAGGAACTGGTCCGCCGGTCGGGGCCTCGGCTGTCAGGCAAGCGGGTGATCATCGATCCGGGCCGCGGCGGCTCCGACCACGGCATGATCATGCACGGCCCCGAGGGTCCGATCAGCGAAGCGGACATCCTGTGGGACTTGGCAAGTCGGCTGGAAGGCCGGATGACGGCCATCGGCATGGACACGTTCACCTCCCGCCCCGCCAGCCGCAGTTCGCTGGATGCTGAGCGCGCGGCGACCGCCAACACGGTGGGCGCCGATCTGATGATCAGCCTGCGTTGCGCGACTCAGCTCAGCACGTCGGCCAACGGCGTGGCCTCGTTTCACTTCGGTAACTCGCACGGTTCGGTGTCGACCATCGGCCGCAACCTCGCCGACTTCATTCAACGGGAAGTGGTGGCCCGCACCGGGTTACGTGATTGTCGCACCCATGGCCGCACCTGGGATCTGCTCCGGCTGACCCGGATGCCGACCGTCCAGGTGGACATCGGTTACATCACCAATCCGCGTGACCGTAGTCTTCTGGTCTCCACCCAAACGCGCGACGCCATCGCAGAGGGCATTCTCGCAGCGGTCAAGCGCCTGTACCTACTGGGCAAGAACGACCGGCCCACAGGAACTTTCACGTTCGCCGAGCTGCTCGCCCACGAACTGTCGGTCGAGCAGACCCCGCGCGGAGCGTAATCAACAGAACCCGAACGTGTCTCGACACCTCACCGGTTACGGTGTTGTGCGGTCTAGGATCTCGGCTGCGACTTACCTGTCCGTTTTCGTTGAATCTGAGACAAATTTGAATCTGCGCGCAAACCCAACCTGGTCGGTATCCGCAAGAGGCGCCGCCTAATTCAGTACAGTGGCTGCTCGACTGGCTTCTGCCAGACCAGTAGGTACCGCCAGAAGAGCAGGCGCCGCACGCGGACGCTCGGAAGAAGGGTTGCCGCCAGTTCGGCGACTTGGCGGGTAGTCAATGGTGGGTCCATGACCACGGGCATCGCGCCGTGATCGGGCGCCTTTTGGAACCCAGCACCTGTCCCTAGCAACCGTGCTGCGAGAAAACGGAGACCGAACGCACGATGTGCGATTGCGGCGGCGAGTTCATGTGGCCACTCGTGCCGTAAGTCGGCCCGAGGCAGCGCTACCGCCGCCAGGACGCCGCCGGGCCGTAGAGCGTCAGCGAGCCGAGGAAGTACAACTTCGAGCGGCATGTGGTGCAATGCTGTTATCGACACGATCGCGTCATAGTCTGTTGCCGGCAGCGCGTCGTTCAAGACATCGGCCTGGACACAGGCCACATTCATCGGCGTCCGTCGTTTCGCTTCGGCGATCATCGCTCCTGAGCGGTCAACGGCGTCGACGTGGTTGCTCCGTTGGGCGAGTAGGACCGCAAATGCGCCGGCGCCGCAACCGACGTCCAATACCCGTTCGCACCGTTGCGGCACATGGCGGAGCAACAGGTGCTGGTAGTAGGCGTTGTGGTCCCAATCGAGCACGTTCCGATCTTATGGGCCGGCCTTGGTGTGGGCGAGTCGGTAGCTGTCGGTGATCGGTGACCATTCGGTGGCGATTTCGCCGCCGGATTATTTGTGCATCGCCAGATACGTTCCCGCACAACGTCTGTATGGCCATCACCCCTACTCTTGCGACAGAGACCGCGCCGAAACGACCCGGTACTCGGTCACGGCCGCTGAAATCATTGCCGCAGTTTGATCGTCGCTCGGCCCGTCACCGCGGAATGCCTCTACCGCTGACTGCGAAGCCCACCGCTCGTACACATTGATCCGACCCGGGTCGATCAGATCTGCGGTGACCGCAAAATCGAGACAGCCGGGTGTGCGGCGGGCCTGTTCCACGACGGCTACGCATCCCGCCAGATATGACTGCCGCGCTGCGGGTTCGACGATGATGTGCCCTGCAACGATGATCATGCGCTGTCCTGTCGTCGAGTGCTCCTGCGCTACTCAGGTAGACAACTTCAAGACACCGAATTCATCGGCGATCGGGTCAGAGCACCGTCTTGTGCCACACCGGCCGGGTGCTGTTCATCGTGGCACCGATCATCGCCGAGCCGACCGGCAACTCGATGCGGGCATTCGCGAGCAATCGCTCGAGCGCGGCCTCGACCTCGGCCTTCCAGCCGAGGCCCTTGTCCAGCTCAAGGCGCAACCGCGGGAAGTACGTATGCGGAGCGACGATCGAGAATCCGACATCCAGCAGAAAGTCGGACCTGATCATGCACTGGTCTACGGCGCAATCCCCCAGCACCTGGACGACCGGCGCCAACTCTTCGGGCAGTGACGCGCAGCCTTCGAGTTCGGTGACTGCCTCGGTATAGCCGAACGCCTCCAATGCCCGCACCCCGCGCCGAACGAGATCACCGACCACGGCGGCAAGCAGGCTGGCCGGTAAACCCTCGGTGTCATCGTTGGATTCCACCGCGACGGCAGTCAACAGCACCGCATCGGCACTGACGGGCGCCGTCGGGAACAGTCGGGCCCGCGGCACCGCCCCGGGCGGGGCATAGAAGGCATATCCGAGACAGGCCTCGTCACCCGTGATCGGCGGGCTGAACTCACCGCCATCATCGGGCGGAGACTCGACGGCGAGTTGAGCGCACGATCCCCACTCGAGCATGACCATGGAGAGCCACGCTTCCTTCTCGAACTCGGGATCGCTGAGATGATCGTCGCCGCCGAGCGTCGAGGGGTCGACCTCCCAGAAGACACACCGCCGCGCGTGCTTCGGCAACTGCTCGAATCCCTCGAGCCGGAGCGGTGTGATGCGTGCTGACACTAGACTCCCCGGTTTCCACACGATGCCGGTACACGCGGCACTCTCTCAAGGATAGGAGAGCTTGGCCGCAACGGCGCGGTCGGCGACAAATCTCTCATCTTCCGCCGCCTCCCGAACGAAATATGGTGCCGCCCAAGTACTTTCCCTATCGCGGCCGTTCACGCAACGACACTTGTGACCCGATGTGTCACAGTGACGGAATTCCCCGGTGTGGTTGGACGTAGGTTTTCAGTGCTCTTCGGTGCTCATCAGTTCGACAATTCGCTGCAGATCGTCGACCGATCCGAATTCGACGACGATCTTGCCTTTGCGTTTGCCGAGGCTCACGGTCACTCGGGTGTCGAACGTTGTCGAGAGTCGGTCAGCAACGTCCTGCAGACCAGGCATCTGAATCGGCTTGCGCCGCGGAGCCGGCGGGGTTGAGCCATCCCGATTGGCCAATGTGACGGCCTCTTCTGTGGCACGCACCGACAATCCCTCGGCCACGATCCGCGCCGCAAGCTCCTCTTGCTTTTCCGGGCCGCCCTCGAGGGCAAGCAGCGCACGGGCATGGCCCGCTGAAAGGACGCCGGCCGCCACCCGACGCTGCACCACGATCGGCAGCCGCAACAAGCGGATCATGTTCGAGATCACCGGCCGCGACCGGCCGATCTTCGTCGCGAGTTCGTCGTGGGTGACACCGAATTCGTCGAGCAGCTGTTGGTAGGCCGCAGCCTCCTCCAGTGGGTTGAGCTGCACCCGGTGGATGTTCTCCAGGAGTGCGTCGCGCAGCATGCTGTCGTCAGCGGTCTCCCGCACGATCGCCGGGATGGCAGTCAGCTCGGCGATCTGTGCGGCACGCCATCTCCGCTCCCCCATCACCAACTGGTAGCGCGTGGCTCCATCGGTCTTCACGGCACGCACCACGATCGGCTGCATCAGACCGAACTCGCGGATCGAATGCACGAGCTCGTCGAGCGCCTCTTCGTCGAAGACCTGGCGGGGCTGACGCGGGTTGGGATCGATCAGGCCGGGATCGATCTCCCGATACGTCGCACCGACGCCATCGACCTCTGCTTGCGGTGTATCGGATGCCGACGATACGGCCGGGCCGAGCAGAACGTCTGCGGCTGTCGCCCCCATTCGCGGGCTCAAGTAGTCGGTGCCGTCGTCGGCCGGGCCGGTAGGAATCAGAGAAGCCAGACCGCGGCCGAGCCCACTGCGCTTCTTCGCCGGCTGATTCATGATCGTCTCCTGCTCATCGCTGTCAACTGCCCGACCTGTTCGCCAATCGCCCTACTCTGCGCGGGGCGGCGCACCACGCTGCGCGATCTCGCGGCTGGCGTCGAGGTAGCTCAGCGCGCCACGGGAACCCGGATCGTAATCGAGGATCGTCATCCCGTAGCCGGGCGCTTCGGACACTTTGACGCTGCGCGGAATCACGGTCTTGAGCACCTTGTCACCGAAGTGCTCACGAACGTCCTCGGCGACCTGATCCGCCAACTTGGTCCGGCCGTCGTACATCGTGAGTATCACGGTCGATACCGACAGATTCGGGTTCAGGTGAGCCTTGACCATCTCGATATTCCGGAGCAACTGACCGACACCTTCCAGCGCGTAGTACTCGCACTGGATCGGAATGAGCACTTCCGCCGCGGCCACGAACGCGTTGATGGTCAGCAAGCCCAGCGACGGCGGGCAATCGATGAAGACGTAATCAAAGTTGTGCTGTTTGAGCTCGGCCAACGCAGAACGCAACCGGCCCTCGCGCGCGACCATACTGACGAGTTCAATCTCCGCGCCGGCCAAGTCGATCGTCGCGGGAATGCAAAACAGGCGTTCATTGTGCGGGCTCTGCTGCAGCGCCTCCTGGACCGGCGTCTCACCAATCAGCACCTCATACGAGGACAGCGTGCCAGGCCGGTGTTCAATACTCAGCGCCGTACTGGCATTACCCTGCGGATCGAGATCGATCACCAGGATGCGAAGTCCCTGCCGCGCGAGAGCGGCCGCGACATTGACGGCCGTCGTGGTCTTGCCGACGCCACCCTTCTGATTGGCGATGGTAAAGACCCGCTGATGCGCCGGACGCGGGAGTTGGCCATGCGTGGTGTGCAGGAGCCGGGTGGCCCGCTCAGCTTCGGCCGCGATCGGAGTGTCCATTACGGCGTCCGCGGTCCAGTCAGAGCGATCGGCATCGCCGAGTGTTTCACGTGAAACGATGCTCGTCTTGGCGGCTGCGGCCCTGCTCTGACCCGAGCTCATCTTCATCTCCTGCCCGTCTTCCCCCGCGTCCCGCGCCGTGCCACGACGACGGTTGCGGGTGGGTTCAAATAGGTCGCGCCACATCTCACTACCCTGGCATCCACGGCACCGACTGACCTCATCACACGCCGGTGTTCCTCTATCTCAACTTCTGCCCGCTCGCCTTTGATCGCGAGCATGCGACCGTCTGCTCGCAGCAGCGGCATACCCCACCGGCTCAGCTTGTCGAGGGAGGCAACCGCCCGGGATGTCACCACATCCATCTCCCCCACTTCATTGCGAACGACTCGGTCTTCGGCGCGCCCACGGACGACCGCCACATCCAGGTCCAATTCGGCAATGACTTCGCGGAGAAACTCGCTCCGTCGCAAGAGAGGTTCGATGAGGGTGACCGTGACATCCGGCCGAGCCAGAGCCAACGGTATCCCGGGCAGGCCGGCTCCGCTACCGATGTCGGCTATGCGCTCGCCCTCGATCAGGAGCTCTCCGACCGCCGCGCTGTTCAAGACGTGGCGTTCCCACAGTCGGTCGATTTCCCGGGGCCCGATCAGACCCCATTCCACGCCCGCCCCGGCCAGGATGGCGGTGTACCGTTCCGCCACCTCGACTCTGTCGCCGAACAGGTCGGCTGCTACCTCCGGCACCGCGAGAACCGGGCCATGTTTCACGTGAAACATCCTCCGCACTCCCGCGGCGACGGGCTACTACACACGAACTACACCGGTGTAACTAATGAATCAGCCGAGCAGTACAACGACGCGACGCGACGGTTCAACGCCTTCGCTCTCGCTACGCACACCGTCCACGGCCGCAACCGCGTCGTGCACGATCTTCCGTTCGAACGGAGTCATCGGCGCGAGTTCTTCTCGCTGGCCGCTCTCCAGCACCCGTCGGGCCACCTTGTCGCCCAACGTGGCCAGTTCTTCACGACGCCGCCGACGCCACCGCGCGATGTCCAGCATGAGCCGGCTGCGCTCGCCGGTCTTCTGATGCACGGCCAGCCGAGTCAGCTCCTGCAATGCGTCCAACACCTCGCCCTTGCGGCCGACGAGCTTGTTCAGGTCGCTACCGCCGTCGATACTCACGACCGCACGATCACCCTCCACATCGAGATCGATGTCGCCATCGAAATCAAGCAGATCGAGCAGCTCCTCGAGATAGTCGCCGGCGATCTCGCCCTCGGCGACCAGTCGCTCTTCGAGATCGTCCACCGATGTTGCTGTCCGCGGAGCCTCCGGTTCGAGGCCGGCATCGGTGGTCTGTGCGTCCGTCATGTCTGTCTCTCCCTACTTTCGCCAGCCGGAACTGGTCAACGCTTCCGCTTCTTGGGGCGCGCGCCGGGTTTCGGGGTGCGGTCTGCCGCATCCTCCGTCGAGCCCGCTGCACTGCCATCGCCCGTGCCTTCGGTCAGTTCGGCGGCCGTACTCTCCGGCTCGTCCTTGTCTGCCGAATTCGACTCGGCCTTACGCGATCGACTGGGCTTGGCTCCCGGCGCCGGCGCATTGGCCGCCCGCCTCTCGATCGCCTCGACCTTCTTGGCTTCCTCTTCCTTCTCGATCATTCCGAACACATAGTGCTGCTGACCGAACGTCCAGATGTTGTTCGAGAACCAGTACAGGATGATCGCGAGCGGCAGGAACGGTCCACCGGCGACGACGCCGAACGGGAACACATACAACGCCAGCTTGTTCATCATCGCGGTCTGCGGGTTGGCCGCCGCCTCCGGACTCTGCCGCGCCACCGACGCCCGGCTGTTGAAGTAGGTCGCGATACCGGCCAGGATCATGATCGGTACGCCCACCGCGATCACCGCCGGCCGGTCGAAGACGGTGAAGGCGTCCAACCCGGTCTTCTGCACCATCGTCGCGCCCAAGGGCGCACCGAACAGGTTGGCATCCAGGAAGTGCGCCACGTCGGTCGAGCTGAACACATAGTTGCCCGTGGCCCGGTTCTCGGCCACCGACATGTGTACCTGACCGAATCCGCCCACCGTCCGGTTGAACGACCGCAGCACATGGAACAACCCCAGGAACACGGGCACCTGCGCCAGCATCGGCAGACAGCCGAGGATCGGGTTGAACCCGTGCTCCTTCTGCAACTTCTGCATTTCCAGGGCCATCCGCTGGCGGTCCTTGCCGTACTTCTTCTGGAGCGCCTTGATCTGCGGCTGCAACTCCTGCATCTGCCGCGTCGTGCGAATCTGCTTGACGAACGGCTTGTACAAGATCGCGCGCAGGGTGAACACCAAGAACATCACCGACAGCGCCCAGGCGAAAAAGTTCGACGGCCCCAAGACAAAAGCGAACGCCTTGTACCAGACCCACATGATCGCCGACACCGGGTAGTAGATGATGTCGAGGCTGAAGAAGTTAAACATAGGACTCGTTTCTGCCATCTCGGACGGCATCAGCGTTGCGGCGCTCCGGTATCGGATCCCATCCTCCCCGATGCCACGGGCCGCATTTCAGCAGCCGAACCATGGCCAACCAGCCGCCGTACAACAGGCCGTACTCGGTGAGTGCGTCTACGGCGTACTGACTACACGTCGGGGTGAACCGGCAAGTGGGCAAGCGCAGTGGCGAGAGCGTGTGTCGGTAGAGCTGGATCACGAAGATCACAGCGCGGGCCGCACCTTTACTTGCCCGCCGGATCATGAAGACGTACCGAGCCGTGCCGTGGCCCGCTCCAGAGCGGTGGTGAGTTGACGTTCCAAACGCGCAGACAGGGCTCCTCGGCAACTCGGCCGGGCCCGGATGACCACGCGGTCGGTGGGTTCGAGATAGGGCAGCACAGCACGGGCGGCGTGCCGGAGACGGCGAGACACCCGATGCCGTTCTACGGCATTACCGATGGCTTTCGAGACCACCAGGCCGATCCGCGGTCCACTGGCATCCACGTCGTCACGCAACGCGTGCACCACCACATCCGGTTGGGCTACGCGCACACCGCGACTGACGGTGGCACCGAATTCCGCGGACCGCCTCATCCGGTTCCGAGCCGGAAGCACCGCGCTAGATCCTGCGTCGAATCACGCAGTGAGCGAACGACGGCCTTTACTACGGCGGCTGGAGACGATGGCGCGGCCGGCACGGGTCCGCATGCGCAGCCGGAAACCATGCACCCGCGCACGACGGCGGTTGTTCGGCTGGAAGGTCCGCTTGCCCTTGGCCACGGCAATCTCTCCTTGTTTCTATGTGGCACCCGCGACTCTCCGACCCGATATGTGTCGGTGAGGACGCGACTGTCCCTAATAAGCTGTGGTGCGTCGTGCTCTACTTACCGGCGCAGACTCCGGGCGGACCAGGATCGCAGCCGTATCGCCACGTGCGGGCGACTGCTCGAGGGTACTGACGAGCTTTCGCTGGGTCAAACCTGCTACCCGGCGTATTAAGGCAATGTTGCAGAACGGTTGGCACGTCGAAAGAAAACTGTTAGCTTCTGGCAATACCTTTCGTAGCCGTCCCGCATCGGGCTGGCCTCAGACCAGGAATCGAGGACGTCAAGCAGCTGCCACATTCTCACACGATGTGAGCCCGCTACGACGTCCTGCGCACAAGTCAACAGAAGCGACGACAACTGTCCTTTTTCCACAACCTGTGGATAAATATGTGGACAGTTCGTCTTCGTTCTATTGGTCGTCCATTGACTGGACCTCCAGGGCAGTGATAGGGGTAACCGTCGATGACCGCTGACCCCGACCCACCCTTCGTCTCGATCTGGAACGACGTCGTCGCCGAGCTCAATGGCGACACGACCCCCCAGCAAAGGGCTTGGCTCAAGCTCGTGCAGCCGCTGGTCATCACCGAAGGGTTTGCTCTGCTGTCGGTTCCGACGCCTTTCGTCCAGAACGAGATCGAGCGCCACCTGCGCGAACCTATCGTCTCGGCACTGAGCCGCCGGCTCGGGCAGCGTGTCGAACTCGGCGTCCGGATCGCCATCCCGAGCCCGCCGCAGGAAACCGACATCCCCGACAGCCACCTCGAGCCGGCCGCGGCCGAAGTCGACGAGGTCGACGACGATCGAGCGGCCCGCGTCAATGTCGAGGAAAGCTGGCCCACCTACTTCAGCAGCCCGCAGCCGAGCGCCGACGAATCCGATGCCAATGCAGTCACCCTGAACCGGCGCTACACGTTCGACACCTTCGTCATCGGGGCGTCCAACCGGTTCGCCCATGCCGCGACGCTCGCGATCGCCGAGGCGCCGGCCCGGGCCTACAACCCGCTGTTCATCTGGGGTGAGTCCGGCTTGGGCAAGACCCATCTGCTGCACGCAGCCGGCAACTATGCCCAACGGCTCTTCCCCGGCATGCGCGTGAAGTACGTCTCCACCGAGGAATTCACCAACGACTTCATCAACTCGCTGCGCGACGATCGCAAGGCGTCGTTCAAACGCAGTTACCGCGACATCGACATCCTGCTTGTCGACGACATCCAGTTCATCGAAGGCAAGGAAGGTATCCAGGAAGAGTTCTTCCACACCTTCAACACATTGCACAACGCGAACAAACAGATCGTCATCTCGTCCGACCGGCCCCCCAAGCAGCTGGCCACCCTCGAAGACCGATTGCGTACGCGGTTCGAGTGGGGCCTGATCACCGACGTCCAGCCCCCCGAGCTGGAGACCCGCATCGCCATCCTGCGCAAGAAGGCACAGATGGATCGGCTCGACGCACCCGACGACGTTCTCGAGCTCATCGCCAGCAGCATCGAACGCAACATCCGTGAGCTCGAGGGCGCACTTATTCGAGTGACGGCGTTCGCCTCGCTCAACAAGACCCGGATCGACAAGTCACTGGCCGAAGTGGTGCTGCGCGATCTGATCGCCGACGCCACCACGATGCAGATCAGTGCGGCGGCCATCATGGCCGCCACTGCGGAGTACTTCGAAACCACGGTCGAGGAACTGCGCGGACCGGGAAAAACCAGAGCGCTGGCGCAGTCCCGGCAGATCGCCATGTATCTGTGCCGTGAACTCACCGATCTCTCGCTGCCCAAGATAGGGCAGGCGTTCGGCCGCGATCACACCACGGTGATGTACGCCGAGAAGAAGATCCGGGGCGAGATGGCCGAGCGACGTGAGGTTTTCGACCACGTCAAGGAACTCACCACCCGTATCCGTCAGCGCGCCAAGCGCTGAAGCACACCTCCCTGCGTTCCTCCGGCGGCCGGCGTCTTGTTGTCGCCATCTCACATAGTGGTCGCATCAGCTCACCGCGCAGCCGATTTGAACGACATCTTTTGTCACAGGCGCGTCAGCCGTCACAGTTTCGCGCGGTCGAGCCCTGTGGACAGCGCTGTGCACAAGCTGCGGGCGAACCACAGGATGAGTGGCGAAACGATCCACACGGCCCCGATTGTCCCCAGCACCCGCTCCGGTCCGACCCGGATCTCCACAGCCGACTCACACCACGACACACCGGACGTACAGGACATACACCGCGTCATCCCCAGATTCCACAATGCCTATTACTGTTACTCATATATCTACTTAGAGTTCTTCTCAGAAGAAGGCTGTTGGGGACATCCCTGATCGAGGGGTGCCTCACCCGCCTCGACAACTGCTGATGCCACCCCGATCGATTAGCTTTCAACTTGATGCGGAAAGCTCTACGGTGGTTCTTCGACGACGGTTTCTTCAGCGTGCTTGCATGGCCTTACGCTGTACAGTCCTGCCGGAAACCGCCGATTAGAGCTCATTGTGGGGATTATCGAAGGGGCGCATAGGACGTGTCGACGACTACGGCTGGGCTGACCGACCTGAAGTTTCGCGCGGTGCGCGAGGACTTCGCGGACGCGGTGGCCTGGGTGGCCCGTAACCTGCCGAGCCGGCCCACCATCCCGGTGCTGGCCGGTGTGCTGCTCACCGGTACCGATGACGGTCTGACCATCTCGGGATTCGACTACGAAGTTTCGGCGGAGGTCCGGGTTGCAGCCGAAATAGCTTCTCCAGGAAGCGTTTTGGTTTCTGGTCGGCTGCTCTCCGACATCACCAAGGCGCTGCCGGGCAAGCCCGTCGATGTCAGTGTCGAAGGCACTCGCGCCGCCCTGACGTGCGGAAGTGCCCGGTTCTCCCTACCGACGTTGGCAGTCGAGGACTACCCCGCGCTGCCCGCGCTACCCGACGAGACCGGTGTGGTCGCGGCAGACCTCTTCTCCGAGGCCATCGGACAGGTCGCGGTCGCCGCGGGCCGCGATGACACGCTGCCGATGCTGACCGGCATCCGCGTCGAAATCTCCGGCGAATCAGTGGTTTTGGCCGCCACCGACAGATTCCGGCTGGCAGTGCGGGAGCTGACCTGGGAGGCCACGGCGGCCGACGTCGAGACCGCAGTGTTGGTACCGGCCAAGACGCTGGCCGAGGCGGCCAAGGCCGGCACCGATGGCACCGAGGTGCACTTGTCACTCGGATCCGGACCGTCGGTCGGCAAGGACGGGTTGCTGGGCATTCGCAGCAATGGCAAGCGCAGCACCACGCGCCTGCTCGATGCGGAATTCCCGAAGTTCCGCCAGCTGCTACCCACCGAGCACACGGCGGTAGCGACCATCGGCGTGGCGGAGCTGACCGAGGCCATCAAGCGCGTGGCGCTCGTGGCCGATCGGGGCGCGCAGATCCGCATGGAGTTCGCCGAGGACGTGCTGCGCCTTTCGGCGGGCGCCGACGATGTCGGCAGGGCCGAAGAAGATCTGTCCGTCTCGTTCGCGGGTGAGCCGCTGACGATCGCGTTCAACCCGACATACCTGACCGACGGGCTGGGCTCGTTGCGTTCAGAACGTGTGACATTCGGATTTACGACACCTAGCCGTCCCGCAGTGTTGCGCCCGGCGGGCGACGATGATGGAACCGGTGCAGGTGGCCCGTTCCCGGCCGCCCACACCGATTACGTCTACCTGTTGATGCCGGTCCGCCTTCCTGGCTGACCGGCCCGGCGAAAGAGGAACCCATATGCAATTGGGGTTGATCGGCCTGGGCAAGATGGGCTTCAACATGCGCGAGCGGCTCCGCGAGGGTGGCCACGAGGTCATCGGCTACGACCCGCGCCCTGAGGTCAGTGACGTGGCGAGCCTCGCTGACCTGGCGGCCGCGTTGAGCACGCCTCGCGTGGTGTGGGTGATGGTGCCCTCCGGAACGATTACCAACGACACCATCAAGTCGCTGGCTGATGTGTTGAGCCCCGGCGATCTGGTGATAGACGGCGGCAACTCGCGGTACACCGATGATGGACTGCACGCGAAACTGTTGGGCGAGAAGGGTATTTCGTTCATCGACGCCGGGGTGTCCGGCGGTGTGTGGGGCTTGACCGAAGGCTATGGGCTGATGGTCGGTGGTAGCGATGCCGACGTGGCGCGGGCGATGCCGATCTTCGACACGTTGCGGCCGGCCGGTGAGATCGCCGACGGGTTCGTGCACGCCGGTCCGGTGGGCGCCGGGCATTACGCCAAGATGGTGCACAACGG
>NZ_KB908278.1 GCF_000382405.1 Mycobacterium sp. 141 | reverse complement strand
AGCGCCGCCTGCCCGCCAACGACCATCGCTCTGGCTTGGTCGAGCAGAATGCCCAGCTCAGCATCGGTATGCGCCGAACCCAGATGAGCCAGGATCACCACCCGGCCCGCGTCCTTGCGGGCCACCTGCACCGCCACTGCGCCTGAGGCGGTGCGCACTTTCCGCACGTACGCCACCGCACGAACCTACCCGGTTAGTACCCCAAAACACCCACCTGAAACAGAAACGCCGCAGGTCAAACGACTGTCAACCCTGAAAACGAGCCGGGGTATCCAAACTCAGGCGGGAAGCTGGACAGCGTGATGGTCTCGACCATCACCGACACGGTCCGCTCGGCTGCGGCGAGCCTACGCGCGCGCCGGTAGCGGCAGCACGATCAGCCGGACCGGCTGCCCGGTGAACCGGTCGTCGTCGCTGACGCGACCTACTTGGCGCGTAACGCCAGCCGCTCCGGGTTGTCGATAAGAATGCTTTTGCTCTGCACGCGAATCCAGCCGCGTTGAGTGAAATCGGCGAGCGCCTTGTTGACCGTCTCGCGGGACGAGCCGACGAGCTGGGCGATTTCCTCCTGAGTCAGTTCGTGGTTGACCCGCAGCGAGTTACCTTCGCGGCTTCCGAAACGCTGCGCGAGATAGAGCAATTGTTTGGCAACCCGGCCCGGCACGTCGGTGAAGATGAGGTCGCACAGATTGTCGTTGGTGCGACGCAGCCGGCGGGCCAGTACCCGCAGCAGCTGTTCGGCGATCTCGGGTTCGTCGGTGATCCACGGCCGGAGCGCCGAGTGGTTCATCGACACGGTCGACACTTCGGTGAGGGCGGTGACGGTAGAGGTGCGTGGACCCGGGTCGAAGATCGCGAGCTCGCCGAACATATCCGACGGGCCCATCAGCGTGATCAGGTTTTCGCGGCCGTCCGCGGTCCTGCGGCCGATCTTCACTTTGCCCGAGATGATGATGTACAGCGTGTCCCCGGGCTCGCCTTCGACGAAGATGGTGCGGCCGCGGGGGAACGACACAGGCTCGAGCTGATGCTTCAGTGCCGCCACGGCGCCGGGCTGTAGACCCCGGAAGATGCCGGCACGGGCCAGGATCTCGTCCATGCCGCTCCCTTCGGATAAACGCTTCAGACGCCACCGTCGATTTCGTACCCTACCGAGAGTGCCGATTTGCCTAACGTGACGGGTACCACTTTAGCTGACGCGTTTCGCTTAGCTCGTCGGCGATCTCGGTCATCACGGTGCCAACGGGCAGCTCGAGTCGGTGTGCACGTCGCGGCTCTCAAAGCACACCTCTTCTCGAAACCCGCTATCACCGGCGATACCAGAAAAAGTGATACTGCCGGTGATAGCGGGTTTCGCGGCGCACCTGCCAAAGACCTCCCGATACTGCTGTGACAGGTGTGGCTGCTGTGGGTTGAGCACGCTCAGGCATGCTTGTTCTTCTTGCCGAAGGGCAGCACGTGAACGATCGCGACCACGATCGCGCCGACCACCAAGCCGATGACGGCCGATGCGGTGGTGTTGACCAGCCAGGCTGCCAGACCGCCCAGGCCTGCCGCATTCGCCAGGGTATGACGCACGAATTCCTCGGCATGGTGCACCAGACCGTAAGGGCCGTGCCAGCCAAGGATATTGGTTCCGGTGAGCAGGATGTGACCACCGACCCACAGCATCGCGACTGTGCCGATGGCAGACAGGGCGGTGAGCAGTTTGGGCATCCCGGCAACCAGGCCCCGACCCATCCACTTGGTGAAACGCGAATTACGTTGTGTCAGAACCAGTCCGATGTCATCCATCTTCACGATGCCGGCGACCACACCGTACACCGCGGCGGTGATCACCAGCGCGACGATGACCAGGATGATCAGCCGGGGGAAAAACGGTTGGTGGGCCACCTCGTTGAGCGCGATGACCATGATCTCGGCGGACAGGATGAGATCGGTACGGATCGCACCGGTCACCATGTAGCGTTCGGCGTCCCCGCCGACGGCCCCGGCCGGCGTGTCGTGGTGCCCATCGGCCCCGTGCTTTGTGACGTAACCCCAGACCTTTTCGGCACCCTCGAAGCAGAGGTAGGTCGCACCTAGCATCAGGATCGGGGTCAGCAACCACGGGGCGAACTGGCTGAGCAGCAACGCCACGGGCAGGATGAACACGATCTTGTTGCGTAGCGAACCGATCGCGATGCGCTTGATGACCGGTAGTTCGCGATCGGCCGTGATGCCGTGCACGTACTGCGGTGTCACCGCGGTGTCGTCGACCACCACACCGGCGGCCTTGGCAGTCGCCTTGCCGGTCGCGGCGCCGACGTCGTCAATCGAAGCCGCGGCGAGGCGCGCCAGCGCCGCAATGTCGTCGAGCAAACCGAAGAGACCGGCGCTCACAGTTTTCGCTCTTCGCGCAAGCGGCTCATCGGTGTTTTCGTTCTTCGCCCAAGCGGCTCATCTCCATGATCCTGAAGGTTAGCGGTCAGTGCATGCCGATGAGCGATTCAATCCAGCCCCGCGCGAAGTACAGGATGAAGCCGGCCGCGACGATCCACAACAGCGGGCTGATCTCACGCACCTTGCCCGCGGCCGACCGCAGCACCGCCCACGCGACGAAACCGACGCCGATGCCGTTGGCGATCGAGTAGCTGAACGCCATGGTGGCCACCGTGAGTACGACGGGCAGCGCGATCGAGAACTCTGAGATGTCGATGTGGCGCAGGTGCGACACCATCATCGCGCCCACGATCACCAGTGCTGCCGCGGCGACTTCCGTTGGCACGATCGAGGCCAGCGGTGAGACGAACATCGCGGCCAGGAACAGGGCGCCCGTGACGAGATTGGCCAGCCCGGTGCGGGCGCCCTCCTCGATACCTGCACCGGATTCGATGAACACGGTGTTCGACGAGGCCGAAGAGGCGCCACCGACGACGGCGCCTGCCCCCTCGACGATCAACGCGGCCCGCAGCCGGGGGAAGGTGCCCTGCGCATCGGATAGGCCGGCCTCCCGGGACAGGCCGGTCATGGTGCCCATGGCGTCGAAGAAGTTGGCGAACACCAGCGTGAACACCAGCATGATGGCGGCCAGTGCGCCGATCCGGCCGAAGCTGCCGAGGCTGAACGCACCGACCAGGGACATGTCGGGCAGTGCGAACGGGGAACCGGACAGCGACGGCACCGACAGGCCCCAGCCGCCGGGGTGCTCGGTCGCCGAGCCGAGATGCCAGATCGCTTCGACGATGATCGCGACCACGGTGCCCGTGGCAAGACCGATGAGGATGCCGCCGCGTACCCGGCGGGCCACCAGGATGCCGGTGACCAGCAGGGTGAACACGAACACCACGGTCGGTACGGTGTTGATCGAACCGGTGCCGCCGATGCCCAGACCGACCGGCGGTGACGGACGACCGGTGGAACCCACGAAGCCGGCGTCGACGAGACCGATGAACAGGATGAACAGCCCGATGCCCGCGGTGATCGCCAGTTTGAGCTGCATGGGCACGGCGTCGAAGACCAGGCGGCGCAGACCGGTGGCCGCCAACAGCACGATCACGAGACCGTTGATGACGACCAGACCCATGGCCTCCGGCCAGGTGACCGACCCGACGACGGTGGTCGCGAGAAAAGAGTTGATGCCGAGCCCCGCCGCGAACGCGAACGGCATCCGCGCGATGACGCCGAACAGGATCGTCATGACGCCGGCAGCCAGCGACGTCGTCGCCGACACTTGCGCGAACGTCAGCTTGTTGCCTGCCACATCCTGAGTGCTCGACAGGATGACCGGGTTCAACACGATGATGTAAGCCATCGCGATGAACGTGACGACGCCACCACGTATCTCAGCCGGGATGGTGGAGCCACGCGCTGAGATTTCGAAGAAGCGATCCAGTCGATTCATAGCTGATGACCCTAGGGTCGGCGGCCGCAACGCGCTCAGCATTGCGACGACTACCGAATCCCCGACCGCGGTGTGAGGCCTAGGTGGGCTGTTCCGTTCCACCGCCTTGCGTACGCCGTCGGCACTCACTGAGGAGGGCGCGTAGGCGGCTGCGGCCGCGGGCCAGCCGCGACATGACGGTGCCGACAGGCGTCCCCATCATGGCGGCGATCTCGCGGTACTGGTATCCCTCGATGTCGGCGAAGTACACCGCCATCCGATTCTGTAAAGGTATGGCCTTGAGTGCACGAATGATCTCGTCGTCGTACGACGTGGTCATTGCCTCGATCTCGGCCGCGCGCAGCCCGACCGGCGTGAAGATGCGTTCGTCGAGCAGCTGCCAATCGGATAATCCCTCGCACAGCAGCTCATTGGGGCGTCGCTGGCGGGCGTGATAAGCGGATGTCCACGTGTTCTGCATGATGCGAAAAAGCCAGGCGCGCATGTTGGTGTCCGGCTGATAAGTGTGAAAACCGCTGTAGGCCTTGAGCAGTGTCTCCTGGACCAGATCTTCGGCGTCGTACTTGCTCGTAGTCAAACGGTATGCGCCGCGGCGTATCTGGTCGAGGTGCGGTAGCGCTTCGGCGACGAACCGGGCGGCGGTCTCCGCGTCATCGAATGCCGGTGTACTCGCCGACGCTACATCGCACTCTGACATGTCGCCTCCGAGATGCATAGAAATTCTATGCATAATGGTACACCGCCGATGGCCTGATTGGGTCGGTGCCGGGGGTGCGGTGCGGATGGCAATGTCCCACCGGAACGGGGCGGGTTTGGTGGAGCGCACGACAGAAGTTGGGTGTAAGGTTCTTCCCCGCTGTACATAGTTATTCGAACTAATTCGCTAAGCATTCGTACAGTTCGGGTGATGTCGGGAGGTATGGGTGATGGCGAGACGAATCGCGCGAGCATTCAAAGTGCTGTGGATACCCCTGGTTCTGATCGCCGTATTGGCGATCTCAGGCCTGGTGGTGTCCCGGCTGCACCGCATGTTCGGCTCCGAGGACCTCAATGCCAATGCCGGCGCGGGCATCGAGATCGTTCAGTTCAACCCGAAGATCTTGGTGTACGACGTGTACGGCCCACCGGGCACCACGGCACAGATCAGCTATTTCGACCCGGACGCGAACATCCATCAGGTCAACACGCCCCTGCCGTGGTCGGTCACACTCTCGACGACTCTTCCGACGGTCAGCGCGAACCTCATGGCCCGCAGCGACAGCGACCAGATCGGCTGTCGCGTCACCGTGAACGGGACCGTTCGTGAAGAGCAGTCTGCCGATGGCATCAATGCCCAGACCTACTGCCTGGTGAAATCCGCATGACAGATACAGACACTCAGACCGCCGAACCCGCTCAGCCCGCGCACGCCAAGAACGCCCGCGGTCACCGGCCCTACTTCGCCCACGCCATGCGCGTCCTGGCGGTGCCGATCATCCTGTTCTGGATTGCATTCGCGGTCGTGGTCAACGTGATCGCGCCGCAACTGGAGATCGTCGGCGAGGAGCACTCGGCACCCATGGCGCCGGCCGATGCGCCGTCGATGATCGCGATGAAACGCATGGGTGCGAACTTCCAGGAGTTCAACTCCAACAGCACGGTGATGATCGTCGTGGAGGGGCAGAGCGCACTCGGCCCCGAAGCGCATCGGTATTACGACGAGATCATCCGCAAGCTGCGCGAGCATCCCGACCACATCCAGCACATCCAGGACTTCTGGGGTGACACGCTGACGGCCGCCGGAGCGCAGAGCGCCGACGGCAAGGCCTCGTATGTGATGCTCAACCTGGCCGGTGAGCAGGGCCAGACGCTGGCCAACCAGGGCGTGGACCTGGTCCGGGAGGTCATCAAAGACACCCCGGCTCCGCCGGGGGTGCAGGCCTACGTCGCTGGGCCGGCGGCCCTGACCGACGATCTCCATGTCATCGGTAATGCCAGCCTCGGTCAGATCACCCTGTACACACTCGTGGCGATCGCGGGAATGCTGCTCATCGTCTACCGGTCGATCCGCACCACCCTGGTGCAGCTGCTGCTGACCGGCGTCGGCTTGCTGACAGCCCGTGGCGTGGTGTCGGTGCTCGCCACGCACGACGTGTTCGGGTTGACCACCTTCGCCGGCAACATCCTGACGATGCTCGCGATCGCGGCGGCGACCGACTACGGCATCTTCTTGTTCGGTCGCTACCGCGAGGCCCGCAGTGCTGGTGAAGAACGCGAAGACGCCTATTACACGACGTTCAAATCGGTCTCACCCGTCATCATCGGTTCCGGACTGACGATCGCCGGAGCGACGTACTGCCTCAGCTTCGCGCGGTTGCCGTACTTCGCCACCATGGGGGAGCCCGTCGCGATCGGCATGGTCGTGGTGGTCGCGTCGGCCGTCACGATGGGACCGGCGGTGCTGTTCCTGGGCACCCTGGTCGGACTGTACGAGGCGAAAAAGCCTCCCAAAGGCCGGTTCTGGCGCAAGGTCGGGACCGCTGTGGTTCGGTGGCCCGCTCCCATCCTGGTGGCCAGTGCATTCGTCGTGCTGATCGGGCTGGTCGCCGTGCCCGGCTACAAGCCGGCCTACAACGACCGTTGGTATCTGCCCACCGACGCTCCGGTCAACGTCGGATTCGCTGCGGCCGACCGGCATTTCACCCAGGCCCGGATGAACCCCGACATCCTGATGGTCGAGGCCGACCACGACATGCGCAACCCGGCCGACATGCTGGTGCTCGACCGCGTGGCCAAGAACGTGTTGCGCACCCACGGGATCGCGATGGTGCAGAGCATCACCCGGCCGCTGGGTATTCCCATCCAGCACAGCTCGATTCCGTTCCAGACCGCCATCCAGGGTCAGACGCAGAATCTGAACCTGCCATTCCAGCGGCAGCAGTTGGCCGACCAACTCAGGATGATCGACGCGACCAACGACTCGATCTCCATCATGGAGAAGCAGTATCAACTCTCGCTGGAACAAACCAAGCTCACGCAGGACTCGGCGGCCAAGTCGCGGGATCTACTGGCTGTCACCGAAAAACTGCGCGACAACATCGCGAACTTCGATGACCAGTTCCGGCCGCTGCGCAACTACTTCTACTGGGAACCGCACTGCTTCGACATCCCCATGTGCGCCGCGGCGAGGTCGATCTTCGACTCCCTCGACGGGCTCGACGAACTGACCGACAAGACGGCGTCGGTGCAAGTCAACACCGACGAACTTGCCGACCTCGCACCGAAACTGACAGCACTGCTGCCGCAGACGATTGCGACGATGAAGGCCAGCCGGGACATGTCGCTGGCGTCGTACAACTCGCAGAAGACACTGCTCGACCAGATGCAGGCGATGAACGACACTGCCCTGGCGATGGGGCAGAGCTTCGACGACGCCAAGAACGACGACATGTTCTACCTGCCGCCCGAGGCGTTCACAAACCCCGACTTCGAGCGCGGTCTGAAGATGTTCCTGTCCCCGGACGGCAAGTCCGCCCGGATGTTCATCACCCACCAGAGCGATCCCGCGACGCCGGAAGGCATCGCGCGGGTCGACGCGGAGCGGACGGCTGCGCAGGAGGGTCTGAAGATGTCCTCGCTGTCCGACGCCAAGATCTATCTGGGCGGTGTGGCAGCCACCTATAAGGACATGAGTGACGGTGCCCGCTACGACCTGATGATCGCGGTGGTGTCGGCGCTGACCCTGATCTTCATGATCATGCTGATCCTGACGCGTAGCGCGGTGGCCGCGTTGACGATCGTCGGCACTGCCGCCAGCTCGATCGCGGCGTCGTTCGGCATTTCAGTGTTGTTGTGGCAGGACCTTTTCGGGATCCATGTGCACTGGCTGGTCATGCTGATGTCGGTGATCATCCTGCTGGCGGTGGGGTCGGACTACAACCTGCTGCTGGTGTCCAGGTTCAAGGACGAGATCCACGCCGGCCTCAAGACCGGAATCATCCGTTCCATGGCCGGCACCGGCGGTGTGGTGACGTCGGCAGGTCTCGTGTTCGCGGCGACGATGGCGGCGATGATGGGCAGTCAGCTGGTGGTGCTGGCCCAGATGGGTTCGACCATCGCGATCGGTCTGCTGCTCGATACGTTGGTCGTGCGCTCACTGTTGATGCCGTCGATCGCAACGCTGCTGGGCCGGTGGTTCTGGTGGCCGCAGGTGGTCTATCCCCGCGGTGACTACCACATCCACAAATACCAGCCACGTCGTCAGGAGACCGACGGCAGGGACGACGACACGGTAGCGCTGCCCGCCCAGGCGTAATCGGCTCCAGCGGCCAACTCGACTGTCTCAAGGGCTGACCTGTAACGCGATCCAGGCGCTGACCCGGGTCTGCGGATCGTCGAGCTTTCCCGGCAGCGCTGCCTCGATGGCTTCGAGTCGGTTACGTACGGTGTTGCGATGCAGGCCGAGTTCCTCGGCGACCTTGAGCCTGGACCCGTGGTGGCGCAGGAAGCAACGCAGCGTTTCGGCCTGTTCGGAATCCAGGTCGCTCAACCATGATTCGGCGAACGCTGCGGCGCGCTCGGGATCGATCAGACCGAGCGGACCGTCGCTGATGATCCGGTCCCAGTTCACCAGTCGCGCGGTCGGAGTGGCCTGGGTCAGAGCCATACCCGCTGTGCGGTAACCGGCCGCGGCGTCGCTCAGCGGCACCTCGTGCCCGATGCCGACGAGATGCCCGGTTTGGGCCAATCGGTCGGCGGCGGTCCGGTCTTGTTTGGGTGCGAGCACTGCGCAGAGCTCGCCGGCGACCGTGCCGACCAGAATGCCGCGTCGTTCCAGCGCTGATATCGCATCGTCCGTCTCGTGCTCCGGACCCGTCGCGCGCAAGATCCTGACCCGCTCCGGCAGCACGGACGCCGACCGGTCCACCTCGAGGACCAATTGTGCTGTCCTGGAGTCATTCCCGACGACAAGCTCGACAGCCCGGCTACGCAGGTGGTGCCGGGTCCTGGCGCGGCTGCGGTCCTGCTCGTCGACGAGGCCCAGGACCGCCACCGCAGTGGTGACAGCGTGGCGCTGACCGTCGGACAGCCGCATCGGACCCATGGCGGCCAGATACGTCGATGGCCTGCCGCGTAACCCGATCGGGTAGATCGACACTGACTGACCGGGCCCGGACTGAACCGCAGCCGAATGCCTGCCATGCGTTTGGAGCCGACGGACATCCTCCTCAACCTCGTCGAGCGGAAAGTCGTCGCGTCGCGGCCCCACCGGACCCGTCACCACCCGGCCGTCTGGGGCCATCAGGCACACCGCGCCGTTGACAGCTTGGGCCAGGGCCGTGACGACCGCAGTTGTCGGGTCGGGTTTGGCCGCCGCGGAGATCAGCTGTTGCTGGGCCGCGAGGGCTTCGCGCGCAGCTGTGGACTCCTGCTCTTCGAGCAGCTGCGCGATGTGCCGGCTGATCGTGACGAATGCGGTGCGTCGTGGCACTTCGAACAGGTTCACCTCGTGGGTGCGGCAGGCGCTGATCAGCCTGGCCGGTGTCTTGGTGTAGGTCAACCCGGCCGCCATGCCGATAGCCGCGATCCGGGCTTCCGCCAGTCGCTGTACGTAGCCATCCCATTCGGTGCGCCAGCGGCTAGTTTCCAGGCCTGTGGTGAGCAGGATCTCACCACCTTCCAGAAAGGGTGCCGGATCGGCGAGTTCGCTGGTCGCCACCCAGCGGACGTCGGTGTCGGCCCGGGGGACATGGATCTCGTGCAGTCCAAGCGTCTCGGATTGCAGGATCTCGCCAACGGTGACCATGGTGCCAGTTTTGCACAAGTAAACGATTGAAAATTGTGCTTTCCGGGCATGCCGCTGTGACCGCGGTCTCCCTAACGTGGGTCAGCAGTACTGCTCGGTAGCTTTCAAGGAGGAGCGTGTGACCGGTCGCGTAGCTGCGTGGGCTCTACCCTTGGGGAGCCAATCGTGAACTACCAGAAAGCCATTGCCGAACTCGACGCCAAACATGGCATTCTCATCGACGGCCGGGGGCAGGGTGCGGCGACGACCTTCGAGGTGTACGACCCGGCCACCGGATCCGTCATTGCCGACGTTTCGGACGGCACGGTGGCCGACGCGCAGGCCGCAGTCGACGCCGCCCACCGGGCCTTCGGCGCTTGGGCTGCGCTGGGCCCGCGCAAGCGCAGTGAAATACTGCGCTGCGCATACGATCTGATGGTCGCCGACGCCGACCGCCTGGTCGCGCTGATCTGTGCCGAGAACGGCAAACCGCAGTCAGACGCCCGGGCGGAGGTTCTGTACGCCGCCGAATTCTTCCGCTGGTTCAGCGAGGAGGCGGTGCGGACCGACGGTGCTTACGGGGTCAACCCCGCCGGTGGTGCGCGCACCCTGGTGACGCACAAGCCGGTCGGGGTGGCTGCACTGGTGACGCCATGGAACTTTCCGGCTGCAATGGCGACCCGCAAGATCGCTCCGGCGCTGGCCGCAGGTTGCACCGTGGTGCTCAAGCCGGCCTCGGAAACTCCGCTGACCGCCTTGGCAATCGCGAGGATCCTGTCCGATGCGGGCGTCCCCGATGGCGTGGTCAACGTGGTGCCCAGCACCGCCTCCGGGTCCGTGGTGTCGGACTGGATGGCCGATGCGCGGGTCCGCAAGATCTCGTTCACCGGCTCCACCGGTGTCGGCCGCTTGCTGCTCAAGCAGGCAGCGGATCGAATCGTCAACGCCAGCATGGAACTCGGCGGTAACGCTGCATTCGTGGTGACCGCCGACGCTGACATCGAGGCTGCCGTGCAGGGTGCGATGATCGCGAAGTTCCGCGGTGGCGGACAGGCCTGCACCGCGGCCAACCGGTTCTATGTGCACGCCGCTGTGGTGGATGAGTTCGTCGCCCGTTTCGGCGCCGAGATCGCCGCGCTGCGGGTCGGTCCGGCGGCGGACCCGACCTCGCAGGTCGGCCCGCTGGTGAACGCCCGAGCTGCCGCGCGGGTGAGTGCCGCGATCGACGCCGCAGTGAGCGAGGGCGCAACGATCGCCGCGCAGGCACAGGCTCCGGGCGACGGCTGGTACGTCGCGCCGACCCTGCTCACCGGGGTCGCCCCCGACGCCGCGATCCTGACCGACGAGATCTTCGGCCCCGTCGCACCCGTGGTGGTGTGGGAGGATCGCGACGAGATGCTGCGCTGGGTGAACGACACCGAATACGGTTTGGCCGCTTATGTTTACGCGGGCCGCCTGCAGGACGCCCTGCGACTGGCCGAGTCCATCGATGCAGGCATGGTCGGTATCAACCGGGGCATCGTGTCGGATCCGTCGGCGCCGTTCGGCGGGACGAAGCAGAGCGGGCTGGGACGCGAAGGTGCCCGCGAGGGCTTGCACGAGTTCCAGGAGACGCAGTACTTCAGCGTGGCGTTCGACTGAGTGGCGCGTTTCATCCTATGACGACGGCCGGGTGTCCGCCGGGCAGTTCAAATATGGCCGACTGCCACATCTGACCGGTGTTGAAAGGCGTGGTGTGCAATGTCACGCTCAACATGCAGACGGTCGCGGTCAGCAGGAATCCCAGGACAACGAGAGTCATCGCGACGACGAGAAGTCCTCTGATGCACTTACGCTTGGCGTGCTCATACTTCGCCAGTACTTCGTCGTGTTTGAGTTCGCTTGCGTAAGCGGCGAACTCGACATCGGTCAGTTCAGCATCGGAGACCGGTGCGCCGGTGGCGATCTCGCGCAGGCGAGCCGCAGCGATGCCGACACCGACATCGGCGAATCGCCGACTCATCAGTCGTGCTTGTCGGCGGCTTAGAGCGCGATCCCGCATATGCGCCGGATGGGGCCAATATCCCCATTCACCGCCATGCGCATTCGCCGACGCCATAACTTGTCAAGTTTAGTTCTGCGGGCATGGCCCCGGTAGAGCATCGTCGGACACTTCGTTCAGCGGATGTTCCGGTGCACGTCTTCTCCGACTGCACCGCCCTCCTGAGCGATCCACGGTCCCTCGATGGACGGGTCGATGATCCCGCGCTCGAGCCAGGTGTATCGGCCGGCAAGCACATCTCGGGCCAGCGACCGGTCGGAGTCGTCACTGTTGTCCCACAGCTGCTCGAACAGCCGGTCGGCTCGGATCCGGGCCTGACGGCTGAACGCGTCGGCAAGTTCGGCAGCACCGTCTTCCGCCGCGTTGCTCTGGGCCCGGACACAGGCCGCGGTGATCGCGAACAATTCCGCGCCGATGTCGACGATCCGGCCCAGGAACCGTTGCTTGTGCTCAAGCCTGCCCTGCCATCGCGACATCGCATAGAAGGTGCTGCGGGCCAATTTTCGGCTGGCCCGTTCGACATAGCGCAGGTGTTCGGCCAGTGGCCCGAATTCGGAATACGACGTGGGCAACTGGCCCTTGCCGGTCACCAGGGTGGGCAGCCAGCGGGCATAGAACTTTCCGGCCTGCGCGGCCGCTCGTGCCTTGTCCCGCAGATCGGCCTCCGGGTCGATGATGTCGCCGGCCACCGACAGGTGGGCATCGACGGCCTCCCGGGCGAGCATCAGATGCATGATCTCGGTCGATCCCTCGAAGATCCGGTTGATCCGCATGTCGCGCAGGATCTGTTCGGCAGGCACCCCGCGCTCACCGCGGGCGGCCAGCGACTCGGCTGTTTCGAACCCGCGTCCACCCCGGATCTGCACCAGTTCGTCAGCGATCAGCCACGCCATCTCCGAGCCGTAGAGCTTGGCCAGCGCGGCCTCGATCCGAATATCGGTGCGGCCTGCGTCGGCCAGCTCGCTGGCGAGTTCGACCATGGCCTCTATTCCGTAGGCCGTGGCCGCGATGAACGCGACCTTGCCGGCCACCGCGTCGTGCTCACCGACCGGCCGGCCCCACTGCACGCGTTCCTTCGACCATTCCCGCGCGATCTTCAGACACCATTTCGCCGTTCCGGTACATACGGCAGGCAGTGACAGGCGCCCCACATTGAGCGTGGACAACGCGATCCGCAACCCTTCTCCTTCGCGGCCGATGCGGTTGGCGGCAGGCACCCGGACGTCGGTCAGCCGAGTCAGACCGTTCTCGATTCCGCGCAATCCCATGAATTTGTTGCGGTTCACCACCACGATCCCGGGGGTATCGGCCTCGACGACGAACGCTGTGATACCGCCTGGGTGTCCCTCGCTCCTGGGCACCTGGGCCATCACCACGAGCAGGTCGGCGATGACACCGTTGGTGGTCCACAGTTTGACGCCGTTGAGCACGTAGTCGTCGCCGTCGGGAGTGGCGGTGGCGTGCAGCCGGGCCGGGTCGCTTCCCACGTCGGGTTCGGTGAGTAGGAATGCGCTGATCTCCCGCGTGCATCGCGGCAGCCACGTGCGTTTCTGCTCTTCGGTGCCGAACATCGCGACCGGCTGCGGCACGCCGATCGACTGGTGTGCCGAAAGCAATGCGCCCAACGAAGGATGAACCGAGCCAACGAGGGCGAGTGCCTTGTTGTAGTACACCTGGGACAGGCCGAGCCCGCCGTACCCGGTGCCGATCTTCATGCCGAACGCGCCGAGCTCTTTCAAGCCTCGGATCACACTGTCGGGGATCTGCGCATCGCGCTCGATCACCGCGGCATCGATCTGCGTCTCGCAGAACTCGCGCAACCTGGTCAGGAACGCCTCGCCGCGCTGCGTCGTCTCTGCTGGACCACGAGGATGCGGATGTACGAGGTCCAACCGGAGTCTGCCCAGGAACAACTCTTTGCCGAAACTGGGCTGGTGCCATTGCGCCTCACGCGCCTGCTCGGCGACCTGCCTGGCTTGGCGTTCGTTGACTTCGTTGACGGTCATCGCCGGCCTCCATAGGTTGGGCCTTACTCGACGGTAACTCCCCGGCCCAGCGAATACCCGAAATCTGCGTGGTTCACGCGCGGTACACCGAGCGCGGCAAAACGGAAACCGGCGGCGTGCAGCAGGGGATCTCTGCTGCACGCCGCCGGTTCCAACGGTCGTGAATTACCGGGGTTTACCCGGCGGTGCTCAGTGGGCGAGCAGATGCCGATGGGTAGCCCGGCGCCGCCGGCCCAGAAGCATCGTCAGCCATCGGACGTCGATCAACATGATTGGTGGCCCTTTCTGTCAGGCGCTCTTGGTAAGCAGGGGCAGCAGCCGGCGGCGGGCCTGGTTGCCTTCAGCGAAGTGGTGCAGCGCTTCGGCCACCGAGGTGGCGACGGGGACGCCGATGTTGTCGAGCTCTCTGATGACCGCGTCGCTGGCGACCACGGCCCAGTCGACGCCGAGTGCGCCGCAGCGTTCATCGACCTCGTAGAACAGTGAGATCGAGTGCGGGGCAAAACCGTTCACACCGCTCATATCTACGACGAGTGGCTTCTCGGAAAGCGTGAAGCGGCGGACGTATGCGGTGATGGTGTCGATGTTGGAAGTGTTGACGTCGCCTTTGATCGTCACCACCGTGGCCAGCTGCCGGCACTGTGATCGCATCGAGGCGCCGTCGCAGACGAGCGCTTGGCTCACGTACCGGAGATTGCCGTCCGAAGCCGGGGTGTTGGTCGTGATAGTCATGATCAGCCTCCCTTCGGTGGTTCCTGTGCTTGTCGGCTGTGCGTCGTCGCTTCAACCTGACCCCAACGTTAAGTGGGCAATCTAAGGCGGCAGGGTGCTGCCGTTAATACTTTGCTAAGAACCTCAATTCGTACTGGCCGGTAGGGAGAGGCGGGCTGCGAGGGACCTGTGACCTCGCGGAGCTCAGACCGCCAACGTGAAGAAGATGGCGAGTTTCCGTGGGAATCTCGCGATCTTGTTCACCTCCGAGGCAGGAGGATCAGCACGTCCAACGTGCGCGGACCGTGTACTCCTTCGACCCGTTCCAGTTCGATGTCGCTGGTGGCGCTGGGGCCCGAGATGAAGGTCAGCGGCCGGGTCGCCGTCAGCGCTGCGAAACCCTGCGGCACGGTGTCGACGATCTGATCGGTCCGAATCACACAGATGTGGTGGTCGGGGACCAGGGTGAGGGCGCGACGACCCTGGGTGGCACCTGCGTCGAGCACGATGGTGCCCGTCGCCGCGATACCGACGGCGCAGCCCGTCAACACGGCATCGGCCCTGTCGAGGGCATCGATCCCGAGCACTGGATCGTCGACGACGGTACGTACACCCGCCACCCACTCGTCCGGAACATCCGCGGGGATCACCACGCTCGCCTGGGCGCCCACCAGTTCGCGCACCGTGGCGGCGATGTCGGCAGCCGCGATGCGGTGTACCCGGGCCCGGTACTCGGCCACCGTTTCGGCGAACCGCTGCACGTCGCCGGGTTCGGTCAGGGGTCGATGGTCGTAATCCCGGGGTACCACAACGGCTTTCGGCGGTGCGGCAGCCAGGGCCGTGCGGATCCGGCCAAGCACCGTCGTGCGTGCTGCGCTCACCGGTCGCCTCCTCCATGGGTGCGAATCCACCACTGCCGGAACGTTTCCTTCGGTGGTTCGGGCAGATCGCGGCTCGTGGTCCATTTCGAGGCGGGCCACGGTAGCGCCGAGATGCGGTGATCGCGTCCTGTGATCAAACGTCCGGCGGCCAGGGCCTTCTCGGCCAGTGAGAAGCGGCCTGCCGACGACATCGCCCAACCGGCGGCCCGCATTGCCAGGTCCTGGCCGGACGGAAGGCCACCACGTACCCCTCTCTCCTGATCCACGTGGTTCGCGCGCAAATGCACGAGGATCGATGGGATGTCGATGCGCACCGGGCAGGCCTCGAAACAGGCTCCGCACAGCGACGATGCGTAGGGCAGGCTGGCGTTGGGATCGTCGTGGCCCGTGATGCCGGTCAGTTGCGGGCTCAGGATTGCCCCGATCGGTCCGGGGTACACGGACCCGTAGGCGTGCCCGCCGGTGCGCTCGTACACCGGGCACACATTGAGACACGCACTGCACCGAATGCAGTGCAGTGCAGCGCGTCCCACCTCGTCGGCGAGCACCCGGGTGCGGCCGTTGTCCAGCAGCACCAGGTGGGACTGCTGCGGCCCGTCGCCGCGATGAACTCCGGTCCACATCGAGGTGTACGGGTTCATGCGCTCGGCGGTCGACGAGCGGGGGAGCAGTTGCATGAACACCTCGAGGTCGGAGAACCTCGGCACGATCTTCTCGATACCCATCACGGTGACGAGGGTTTGCGGCAGCGTCAGACACATCCGCCCGTTGCCCTCGGATTCCACCACGGCCAGGGTTCCCGTCTCGGCGACAGCGAAATTCGCGCCGCTGATCGCCACCTTCGCGGTGAGGAACTTGCGTCGCAGATGCGCCCGGGCGGCCATCGCCAGCACCCGCGGCTCGTCGGTGAGTTCACCGACGCCGGGCATCTCCCGGGTGAAGATCTCGCGGATCTCGGCACGGTTGCGGTGGATCGCGGGTACCAGGATGTGGCTGGGTTTGTCATGGCCGAGTTGCACGATCAGTTCGGCCAAGTCGGTTTCGAACGCCGCGATGCCCTGCGTCTCGAGGTACTCGTTGAGCCCGATCTCCTGGGTGGCCATCGACTTGACCTTGACGACTTCGTCGGAACCTGTGGCGCGGATCAGGTCGGCGACGATCCGATTGGCCTCGTCGGCGTCACGGGCCCAGTGCACCACGCCGCCGCGGGCGGTGACGTTGCGTTCCAGTTCTTCGAGCAGTTCGGGCAGCCGCGCCATGACGTCCTGCTTGAGGGCGCTGCCCGCGGCGCGTAATTCCTCCCAGTCGGCGCATTCGCGTATTGCGTTGAGGCGCTTGGCTCGAATGGTGTGGGTGGCGTGGCCGATGTTGCGGCGGAGTTGTGAATCGGCCAGTGCGGTGCGGGCCGCGGCGGGGAACGATTCGTCGCCACGCAGATTACCCACGCCCGGGGTGCCGAGAAACGTGCTCATGGGAACTCGATTCGCTTGCAAGCTTCGCTCATGACCCGGCCGCCAGGATCTCCGCCAGATGCACGGTGCGCACCCCAGTACGCAACCGGCTGAGTCCGCCGCCGATGTGCATCAGGCACGACGAATCGCCGGCGCTGCATACCTCGGCGCCGGTGTCGAGGATGTTCGTCATCTTGTCGGCCAACATGGCCGTGGAGGTGTCGGAATTCTTGATGGCGAACGTTCCGCCGAAACCGCAACAGGATTCGGCGGCCGGCAGCTCCAGCAGGGTCAGGCCACGGACATGGCGCAGCAGCCGCAGCGGCTTGTCGCCGACCCCCAGCATGCGCAACGAATGGCACGTCGGGTGGTAGGTGACCCGGTGCGGGTAGTAGGCGCCGACATCTTCGACCCCGACCACGTCGACGAGGAACTCCGAGAGCTCATAGGTTCGGGCTGCGACCGCCTCGGCCCGGACGGCCAGCTCCTCGTCACCGGCGCGGCGCGCGACCATGGCGTGCTGGTGACGCACCGACCCCACACACGACCCCGACGGCGCGACGACGACAGCACAGTTCGCGGATTCGAACACCTGCACGTGGTTACGCACCATGGCGGTGGCCTCCTTGAGGTAGCCGGTGTTGATATGCATTTGGCCACAACAGGTTTGGTTTGTTGGAAACACGACCTGGTGCCCGAGCCGCTCAAGCACCGCTACGGTGGCGATGGCTGCAGGCGGGAAGAGGGCGTCAGCCAGGCAGGTCGCGAACAGGGCGATTCGCATGACACCTCACGCTACCTCCGGCGTCGTGGGTGCGGCGGCGAACGCGTAGGTCCACAGGGTCATGCCAGACGTCCGCTTCCGGAACTTTTCGAGTAGGACTTTTCGAGTGGGACGTTTCGAGTAGGACGTTTCGAGTAGGACTCAGCCCTGCCGCCACTGCTTTCCGGAGTAGTTCTCCCACGGACTGTAGTCGGCGATCAGGTCCTCCTGTGGTGGGCGTTCGGCCTCCGGAACATGCTGCAGATTGATCCGGATGCGATACCAGATCGAACTCGGACCGCGCATGCCGTCGACCAGAATATCCACGGGCGCAAGCCTTTCAGCGGCCTTCGGGTAGCGCTGACGCCAGATGTCCAGCGCGGCTATCGCCTCGTCGCGGGTCTTGGTGCGGGCGATCTCGATGAGCGGCATCGACGAAACCCGTCTGCCGTCGCGCGAAGCACCCTTGGGGGCCTTCTCGGCCGGGCCGAGTTTCTCGGCGAGCTCGAGCAGCGCGTCCAGGTTGCCTGGTGCGTCGTTCATGCCCTCCCAGGGATCACCGACCTCAGCAAACCGCAGGGGCACCGTGGCAATGGTGAATCTCTCAGGTCGGCAGGCCGGCACCTCGTCCCACCGCAGCGGGGTGGACACCCGCGCATCGGGCGTCGCGCGCACCGAGTAGGCCGAGGCGACGGTGCGATCCTTGGCGTTCTGGTTGAAGTCGACGAACACCCCTTCGCGCTCCTCTTTCCACCAGTGCGCCGTCGCGAGTTCCGGGGCGCGCCGCTCCACCTCCCGGGCGACGGTCTGGGCAGCCAGTCGGACCTGCTTGAACGGCCAGTGTGGGTGGATGCGGGCGTAGATGTGAAACCCACGCGAGCCCGACGTCTTGGGCCACGCGGTCAGGCCGTGATCCTCGAGCACCTCGCGCGCCACGAGCGCCACCTGGACGATCTGGCGCCAGTTCACGCCCGGCATCGGATCCAGATCGACGCGCAGCTCGTCGGGATGGTCGAGATCGGTGGCCAGGACAGGATGTGGATTGAGGTCGATACAGCCCAGGTTCACCACCCACACCAATCCGGCGGTGTTGTCGATGACGGCCTCCTTGGCCGATGTGCCGGACCGGTATTTGAGCTCGGCGACCTCGATATACTCCGGGTGCTTCTCGGGCGCACGCTTTTGGAAGATGGCCTCGGCCGTGATGCCCTTGACGAACCGTTTGAGGATCATCGGGCGGCCCGCGACCCCGCGCAGCGCGCCGTCGGCCACCGCGAGGTAGTAGTCGATCAGGTCCCGTTTGGTGACGCCTGCGTCAGGGAAAATCACCTTGTCCGGATTGCTGATCGACACCTGCAGACCGTCTACATCCAGTGTCACACCACCGGCCATCAGCTCATGGTAGCTATCCCTCCCGACTGCGACCGGCGTCACATATTGTTGCTCCATGCCAAGTCTTTCTGACCTGCCCGCGCAGGTGGCGGGGAAAGCCCAGCGATACCTCGACCGCGGCGCCGCCGAGTTGCACTACGCACGCAAGATGCTCGAGGCGGGCGCGCTGCGCCTGGAGGCGCCGCAGAACATGGCCGCGATGCTGGCCGACATCGTGCGCTGGGGCGAGTTCGGCATGATTCCCGCGCTCAACGCGCGTCGTCACCCCAACCGCGTCGCGCTCATCGACGACGACGGCGAGCTGACCTTTGGTGAACTCGACGCCGCGGCTCATGCGGTCGCCAACGGCCTGCTGGCCATGGGCGTCGGGGGCGGCGACGGCGTTGCCATCCTCGCCCGTAACCACCGCTGGTTCCTCATCGCGTTGTACGGTGCCGCCCGCACGGGAGCCCGGATCATCCTGCTCAACAGCGAGTTCTCCGGGCCGCAGATCAAGGAGGTCGCCGAGCGCGAAGACGCCAAGGTGATCGTCTACGACGACGAGTACACCGAGGCCGTCGCACAGGCCGAACCGATGCTGGGCAAGCTACGTGCGCTGGGCAAGAACCCGGATAAAGAACAACCGTCGGGCAGCACCGACGAGACGCTGGCAGATCTCATCGCCCGCAGCAGCCACAGCCCCGCGCCGAAGGTCACCAAACACTCGTCGATCATCATCCTGACCAGCGGAACCACCGGTACGCCGAAGGGCGCCAACCGCAGCACCCCGCCGTCGCTCGCGCCGATCGGTGGGGTGCTGTCGCATGTGCCGTTCAAAGCCGGTGAGGTGACGTCCTTGCCTGCGCCGATGTTCCACGCGCTGGGCTTTCTGCACGGCACCATAGCGATGATGCTCGGCACCACGCTGGTGCTGCGTCGCCGCTTCAGACCGGCCACCGTGCTGGCTGACATCGAGAAGCACAAGGTGACGGCCATGGTGGTGGTGCCGGTCATGCTGTCGCGCGTCCTGGATCAGCTCGACCAGACTTCGCCCAAGCCGAACCTGTCCTCGCTGCGCATAGTGTTCGTCTCGGGCTCGCAGCTCGGTGCCGAGCTGGCCACGCGCGCGCTCAAGGATCTCGGCCCGGTCGTCTACAACCTGTACGGCTCCACCGAGATCGCGTTCGCGACCATCGCACGGCCCAAGGATCTCTCGATCAACCCGGCCACGGTGGGTCCGGTGGTCAAAGGCGTGCGGGTGAAGATCTTCGACGACAACGGCAACGAGGTGCCCCAGGGGCAGGTCGGCCGCATCTTCGTCGGTAACACCTTCCCGTTCGAGGGCTACACCGGCGGAGGTGGCAAGCAGATCATCGACGGCATGCTGTCCTCGGGTGACGTCGGGTACTTCGACGAGCACGGCCTGCTCTACGTGAGCGGCCGCGACGACGAGATGATCGTCTCGGGCGGCGAGAACGTGTTCCCGGCGGAGGTCGAGGATCTCATCAGCGGGCATCCCGAGGTGATCGAGGCAACGGCACTCGGAGTCGAGGACAAGGACTGGGGTGCGCGGTTGCGGGCATTCGTGGTCAAGGCCGAGGGCGCCAGCATCGACGAGGACGCCATCAAGGCGTACGTGAGGGACCATCTGGCGCGGTACAAGGTGCCGCGGGAAGTGATCTTCCTCGATGAGCTGCCCCGTAACCCGACGGGCAAGATTCTCAAGCGCGACCTCCGCGACATCGCCGCCGGCGGAGCCGACGAATCAGCAGGGGAATAGCTGGATCCCACGCGAGGTAGTACTGCGACGTGAACATCGACCTGACCGGAAAGACCGCACTCGTCACCGGCTCGACGCAAGGCATCGGGCTGGCCATCGCTGAACGCCTCGCCCGCAGCGGCGCGCACGTCGCCGTCAACGGCCGCACCGCCGAACGGGTCGACGAGGCCGTCTCCAAGCTGGCGGGCCTCGACGTGATCGGCGTGGCCGCCGATGTCGCGACCGAGGAGGGCACGGCCGAGCTGCTGCGGCAGCTGCCTGCCGTGGACGTTCTGGTGAACAACCTCGGCATCTTCGGCGCGGTACCGCCCATGGAGATCACCGACGAGCAGTGGCGCACCTACTTCGACGTGAATGTCCTTGTCTCGGTACGACTCATCCGCAGCTACCTGCCCAGGATGGTCGAGCGGGGCTGGGGCCGTGCGATCCAGATCGCCAGTGATTCGGCGATCGTGACGCCTGCCGAGATGATCCACTACGGCGTGTCGAAGACCGCGCTGCTGGCCGTGTCGCGTGGTTTCGCCAAGGAGGCCGCAGGCACCGGTGTGACGGTCAACTCGGTGATCGCCGGGCCGACCCACACCGCAGGCGTCGAGGACTTCGTCTATCAGGTCGTCGACAAATCACTCCCGTGGGAGGATGCCCAGCGCGAGTTCATGATCAAGTACCGGCCGCAGTCGCTGCTGCAGCGGTTGATCGAGCCGGAGGAGATCGCGAACATGGTGGCCTATCTGGCGTCGCCGCTCGCGTCGGCGACCACGGGTGGTGCCCTTCGGGTCGACGGTGGTTACGTCGACTCCATCCTGCCCTAGGCCGAATGGCCAGTTATTGCACTGATTTCGTGTTTCGCGTGCAATAGCTGGCCACTGGACACAGTCCTAAGTGGACAGCATCGCTGAACCCGGCACGGCCAGGCAGACCAGCGACAGGGCCAGCAGGAACCAGCCTGCGCCGTGCCAGATGGGCCAGGTACCGCCGGCTTTCCACACCTGGTAGGTGCGCATGAATGCGCCGACGCCTCCGACGAACAGCACGGTCGGCACCAGGATGGCCGACAGCAGCGAGTGGTCGCCGATGAATGCGTACGAGGCGAGAGCCAGGCCAGCCACCACCACGACGCAGACCACGTAGGTGACGGCCGACCGGAACATCTGCGGGTCATGCCAACGCTTTTCGACGTCATTGGTCATCATCACGGGCCGCCGTTCACGTACCACGACAGGCATCCTGGCCTATTCCGGCAGGCAATGATGGCTCCGGCGTCGGGAGCGGCGCCGCGGATATACGGTCTTCTGGGCTGTAGGTTGCAGTTCACAACGTAGGGGTTCCACGGAATGACGCCGTTTACACATGGGTCGGCGCGGGTCTCCGTGGGCGCCGGCGAGAGCTGCTGAATTACCGCCGTCGGCGCGATGACAACCGACAACGCAGCCGCACCCACCAATAGCGGGCGCAGCACACGTTGCCTGAAAATCTTCATCACCAATACCAACCGTTTGGGATGTCCGTCTATTTCGACGGTAGCACCGGATATCTCCGCGAGCAGTCACTAAGGTCCCCCAAACCCGCGTTTTCGGGGGCCTTAGCGTCTGCTCGCGCAAGGAAGTTCTCGCGCAAGGAAGTCACGGATCGCGCGGCAGCCCCAACAGCCGTTCGGCGATGATGTTGAGCTGTACCTCCGACGTGCCGCCATAGATCGTGGTGGCTCGGCTGGCCAGCAGGTAGTCGGCCCACCGGCCCGGCTCCCGGGTGTTGTCCCCGATCGCCGCGTCGGTGCCGAACGACGCCACCGCGAACTCGGCATAGCCTTGACCGGTTTTCATCGACAGCAGCTTGGAGATGGCGGCCGCGGGCATGGCATCGCCGCCGGCCAGGGTGAGCAGGGCCGAGCGCAGGTTGAGTACCTTGGCAGCGTGGCCCTCGGCGATCAACTGGCCGGCCCGGTTCTGCTCGATCTGGTCGAAGTGCCCGGCGCGCAAGAACTCCACGAACTGGTCCAGGTTGGCCAGGAACGGCGGCTCACTGCTGCCGATCGACACGCGCTCGTTGGTCAGGGTGTTGCGGCTGACCTCCCAGCCACGGTTCACTTCGCCGAGCACCATGCCGTCGGGGACGAACACGTCGTCGATGAACACGGTGTTGAATATCGCGTGGCCGGTCAGCTCCCGCAGTGGCTTGACCTCGATGCCCGGCGACTTCATGTCGAGAAGGAAGTACGTGATCCCATTGTGTTTCGGAGCACTCGGGTCGGTTCGCGCCAGCAGTGCGCCCCAGGCCGAAAACTGGGCACCGGTGGTCCAGATCTTTTGCCCGGTGATCCGCCAGCCACCATCGACCTTGGTGGCCTTGGTTGTCAGGCTGGCCAGGTCCGAACCCGCACCGGGTTCAGAAAACAGCTGGCACCAGATCATTTCACCGCGGAAGGTGGGCGGTAGGAACCGCTGCTTCTGCTCGTCGGTGCCGAAGGCCACGATGGACGGAATGATCCACGTGGCGATGCCCATCTGCGGACGCCTCACCCGGCCCGCGGAGAACTCCTGCGCGATGATGATCTGCTCGACCGGTTCGGCCCCGCGGCCCCACGGCTTGGGCAGATGCGGTTGCACCCAGCCGCCCTCGGCGATGGCGACGTTGCGTTCATTGCGCGGAATCGCTTTGAGCACAGCGACTTCCGCGCGGATATCCGTCCGCAGCTTCTCGGTGTCAGAATCCAGGTCGATATCGACCGGACGCATACCGGTTGTCGTGGCGGTATCGACCACCCGCTGCGGGTAGTCGGCGGCCCGGCCAAAGCTGGCGGCCAGCACCAGGGCCCGGCGGTAATAGATGTTGGCGTCGTGTTCCCACGTGAAGCCGATGCCGCCGTGCACCTGGATGCAGTCCTGCGTGCAGTGCTGCGCGGCGGCCGGCGCCAAAGTGCCCGCGACAGCTGCGGCGAACTCGAAATGAGCTTCCGCCGAATCATTTTCGCGGATATCGTCGATGGCCCGTGCGGCGTCCCAGACCGCGCCGGTGGCCCGCTCGGTCTCGGCGATCATGCCGGCGCACTTGTGCTTGATGGCCTGGAACTGGCCGATGGGCCTGCCGAACTGCTCGCGGATTTTGGCGTAGGCAGCAGCGGTGTCGGTGGCCCAGCGGGCTACGCCGACGGCCTCGGCCGACAGCAGTGTGGATATCAGCGCGTGGGCCAACGGCCGGCTGAGGTTCGAGAGCACCCGGGCTGCTTCGTCGTCGGAGCTCACCTCGACCGCGTTGGCGCGCACATCGGCGAGCGGCCGCAGGGGGTCGACGCTGCGGACGGGTTCGATCTCCAGGGAGTCGGCGTCGAGGACCACCCATTCCTCACCGGAATCGATCGCGACCGGAAGCACCAGGACCGAGGCCTGTGCAGCGGCGGGCACCGCATGCACCTCGCCGCGTACCACCAGCCCGTCCCCGTGCCGGGTGGCGGTCAAGCCGGAATCGATGGCGTAGGCCGCGATCACCTCGCCGGAGGCCAGCCCGGCCAACACTTTCGCGTCGGGATCGTGCGCGGCGATCAACGCGCCGGCGATCGCCGACGGCACGAACGGCCCCGGAACCGCGCCGTAACCGAACTCGGCCAGCACGATCGCCAGCTCCAGGATGCCGAATCCTTGTCCGCCAACGGATTCTGACAGGTGCACACCCTGCAGGCCCTGCCCGGCCGCGGCCTTCCAAAACGGTGGAGGGTTGGGGATAGGGCTTTCCCAATCGGCGTCCAACACCTCGTGCAGCACCTCCGACGGTGCGACGCGGGCCACGAACGATCGGACCGAATCGGCGAGATCGGTGTGCTCCGACGTGATGGCAATGGGCATGCGGTTCCTCCGTCGGCGGCATTTCCCTATTAACCGGTGGGTCGGGTTCGAGGGTACGCCGGGGTGATCGCCGCCACGGCGGTCATTTCTAGGCCACTTCGTTCACGTGGCCGCCCTAGTTCACTTCGTTGACCACGTTCGCGAGGGGCTGACCGTCGTGGATGCGACGGCAGTTGTCCACGGCGGCCTGCAGATAACGCCGCATGGTGTCGACCGTGAACCAGGACACATGGGGTGTGATCACCACGTTCTCCAGATCCAGCAGTGGATGTCCGGCGGGGATGGGTTCCACGTCGAACACGTCCAGGCCTGCCGCCGCGATCCGCCCGGTGCCGAGCGCTTCGAGCAGGGCGCCTTCGTCGATGATCGGCCCGCGGGCGGTGTTGACGATCACCGATCCCGGCTTCATCGTGGCCAGCGCGGTCTGGTCCAGGAGCCCGCGGGTGGCGTCGGTCAACGGGACGTGCAGTGACACGATGTCGCTGGTCGCCAGCAGCTCGGTGAGGCTGCGCCAGCGGGGATGGCCGGTATCGCGGCTGGTGGTGTGCAGCACGCTGGCGTCCATCGCCGTGACGATCCGCTCGACCCGACGCGCGACGTTGCCGTAGCCGATCAATCCGACTGTGCAGCCGCCGATGTCGCGCACCGTCTCACCGAGGGTGACATCCGCCGGCCAGCCCTCGCCGGCACGGGTGTACTGGTCCAGCTCGATGAGTCGGCGCAGCGCCGCCAACATCAGCAGCACCGTGCCCTCGGCGACCGAGGCCGCATTCGCCCCGGGCATGTTGGCCACCAGGATGCCCAGCTGCGTGGCGGTCTCGACATCGATGGTGTTCACCCCGGCGCCCATCTTGTGCACGAGCCGCAGCCGCAATGCGCGCTGCAGGTCGTCGCCGGTTACCGGGCGCAGAATGTGCCAGAGCACCTCTGTTTCAGGCAGCTCACGGTAGAAGGTCGCGTCGTCGTCGGCGGCGCAGAATCGTACGTCGAGCCAGTCTTTATGTGGGGCAAGGAAATCCAGCACCCGGTCGCCGGGAATGAAATGCGCGAGTACCCGGACCGGGCCGGGGGTTACCGCCGCCGATTCGCGATCCATCGTGCGATGGTATCGGCCTGCTCGCTGCTGGCGGTGAAGTAATGCTCGGTGTCAACCTGCCGATTACCCCCCCGAGGTCCATTACTGAGGACCAAAGACCTTAGTCATCGCGCCATACCGTGGTTAGCCTCACCTAAACCGAGCGTCAACTCTCCGACAAAGGTAGCCAGCATGACCGCGTCACCCCTGCCTCAGCAGCTTCCCGACGTCCCCGTCGGCACCCGCTCAACCATCGTCGCAATCGCCGAAGACGCGCCCCTGCACATTGCGCTGCGGTTGCGACACTTGGGATTTCGCGCAGGAAACGTGGTCGATACGATCCGGGTCGCCCCGCTCGGCGATCCGGTCGCCTACCGCATCCTCGGTTACGAAATGTGTCTGCGGTGCCACGAGGCACGCCACATCCAGGTCGTGGTGACCGCATGAGCGTCCCAGCCTGCCATTCGAACGGTGCGGTCGATGCGCCCGAGGGACAACAGCGCATCGCGCTGGTCGGCAGCCCCAACGCGGGAAAGACCAGCGTCTTCAACCACCTGACCGGCCTGCGGGCCCGCACTGGCAATTATCCGGGTGTCACCGTGGCGCGCAGCGTCGGTACCGGCAAGCACACCTGTCCGCACTGCGGGACGGTGAAGTTCACCGTCGAGGATCTGCCGGGCAGTTACAGCCTGCACCCGGTGAGCCCGGACGAGCAGGTGGTTGCCGACCTACTGCGCGGAGAGTTGCCGGGGATCACCGCCCCGGACGCCATCGCCGTCGTGGTGGACGTGACGGTGCTGGAACGGTCGCTGTCGCTGTTGGCCCAGGTGTTGCGGCTGGACCTCCCGACGATGGTGATCCTGACCATGGTCGACGAACTCACCAACCGGGGCGGCCAGGTGGATACCGAACAACTGGCGACGGCGTTGGGAATCCCGGTGGTCGGGGTGGTGGGCAGCCGCGGTAAGGGGTTCGCGCCATTGCGTGAACTCCTGGCCGCGCCCGGTAACTGGCCTCGCGTCCCGATTCCCCCGCCACGCGATGACGCCGAGTTCAACGCCTGGATCTCCTCTGTGCTCGCCGCGTCGAAATACCGTGCTCCCGAGGCCGACCGGCGAAGTGCCCACATCGACCGATTGTTGCTGCACCCGGTATGGGGATCGCTGATCTTCATCGCGGTGATGTTCCTGTTCTTCCAGGTGATCTTCACCGTGGCCGCCCCGATTCAGGGTTTGATCGAGCAGTTGTTCGTGTGGTTGGCCGGCACGGTCGCCACGACCGTGCCCAACGAGACGATCGCCGGCCTGCTGGGTAACGGCATCATCGGCGGTGTCGGTGCAGTGCTGGTGTTCATTCCGCAGATCATGCTGATGTTCCTGCTGATCTCACTGCTGGAGAACATCGGCTACATGGCGCGCGCCGCGTTCCTGGTCGACCGGATCATGGCCACCACCGGATTGGAGGGACGCGCGTTCGTGGCGATGCTGTCCTCGGTGGCCTGCGCGGTGCCGGGCATCATGGCCACCCGCACGTTGCCGTCGTCGCGGGATCGCATCGCCACCACCATGGCTGCGCCGCTGATGACGTGCTCGGCGCGCTTGCCCGTGTACATCCTGTTCATCGCGTTGCTCGTCGACCCGGCTGCCCGCTGGGGTCCGGTCGGCATGCAGGGCCTGGTGATGTTCGGGCTCTACATCCTCGGTGGTATCGCGGCGATGACGACCGCGTGGCTGTTCAAGCGGGTAGTGCTGGGCGGCGACATGTTGCCGTTCTATATGGAGCTGCCGCCGTACCGATTCCCGTCGGCCAAGTCGGTGCTGCTGAGCATGTGGGACTCGGCCAAAGCGTTCCTGCGCAAGGCCGGAACCATCATCCTTGCCACCTCGGTCATCCTGTGGCTCCTGCTGAATCTACCGGCGCGCACCGACGAGATCGCCGGAATGGACCCCGTCGTCGCGGGCGCGTACGTGGTGGACAACTCGTTCGCGGCAGCGATCGGTAAGTTCATCCAGCCCATCTTCGACCCGCTCGGGTTCGACTGGCGGATCTGCGTCGGGTTGATCGGCGCGATGGCCGCCCGCGAGGTGTTCGTCGCGACCATGGGGCAGATCTTCGCCGCAGGCGACCCGGAGAGCCCGATCGAAGCGGTACGCACGGCGGTGTGGACCTCGGGCTCACACCAGGGCGAACTGCTCTTTTCTGCGCCGACGGTGGCCGCACTTCTGGTCTTCTTCGCGTTCGCTCTGCTGTGCATGTCGACGGTGGCCACGATCCGGCGCGAGACCAACTCCTGGCGCTGGCCGGTGATCGCGTGGTTGTACATGTTCGCGCTCGCGTGGGTCGGCGGGGTTGCGGCGCGCTACATCACGCTGTGGGTGACGTGATGCAGCTACACCCAGAGGCGACCGCCGACCCGACGACGTTGCGGTGGGTGACCGACGCGGTGGTGCCCGAGGACGCGGTGGCGACGCTGTTGTGCGACGACGCCCTGGCTGCCGTCGATATCGGCCCCGGCGAGATCCGCACCAGACTCGCGCCCGGGTATTCGTGGGCGGCCGACGGGCCTAGGGTGAGAACCGTGTTGTTCGAGGCGCTTTCCCGGACCGTTCCGCGGGATCTGCCGTCGCAGATCGCGGCACTTCTGGCCAGGGAAGTGGGGACTTTGGTCTCCTCCCACGGCGGCGTCTTGCACGTAGTGTCGGTCCGGGAGGACGTTGTCGAGGTGGCACTGGAAGGTGCGTGCGGCCATTGCGCTCTACGGAACCGCACGTTGACGAGGTTGGTTGCCGACACCGTGCGGGCGGAGTTTCCGGAGATCCGCGAGGTCCGCGCGGTGCGCACCTAGGAGAGGGAGTTGATGTCTTTACTGACGGCACCTTTTGCGATCACCCGCACGTTGGTCGCGACGTCGATGACGAGTGCCGAATTGGTGGGTTCGGCCGTGACCGCCGTCGCGGCTGGCGTTGCCGCGGACACCCTGGCGGCGACGCAATCCGCAGCGGCCGTGCTCGGCGAGGCGGCCGGTGTCGGCCCGGCCCGGCGATTCACCTCCACTGAGATCACCCGCTGGATCGAGGTACGTGGGCTCGGCACTGACGGTGTCGCAGAGGCCGTCGGTGCCGCATTGCGGGCCACTCCCGGTGTCACCGCGGTTCACCTGAACGGGCCCACCGCACGAGTTGTCGTCACCGTCACCGTCACCGGACCCACGGCGCAGCAGTTGGCCCGCGTCGTCGCTGCGGCCGAAGAGTCCTGCGGGGTAACGGGATCCGCGTCGCCGTCGTCGCTACCGGGCGACGACGCACTGGTCGCCACCAGGATGGTCGCCACAGCAGTTTCGGCCGTGGGCCTTGGTGCCGCGACGCTGGCTAGCCTGGTGCCGATTCGCGGCATCCCACGCTTGGTGGCCGCCCCGGTCGCGATGGCCGACCATCATCCGAAAGTGCGCCGGCTCGTCGAGCGCAGGCTCGGTGTCGAAGGGGCCGACCTCGCGTTCGCGTGCGTCGGCGCCGTGACGGGTGCGTTGGGAGCCGCTCCGGCGTCCCTGTTGTCGGGCACCCTGACCCGGGCTATGCAGACCATGGAGGCCGTCAACGGGCGGCGGGCGTGGGAGCGGATGGAGCCGCACTTGACTGAGTTGGCCACCAAGTCCGGCGACATAGCAGCCGCGCGCCGCGACGGCCGGCAGCCCAAGACCGGTGCCAGGTATGCCGAGGGCTCGATCGGTGCGGGCATCGTCGGCGCGATGCTGCTCGGCGTGTTCGCCGACCCGGACATCGCGGCCGCGGCTGCTGCGGTTGCCACCCCGAAACCCATTCGCTCCGTTCGTGAATCGTTCTGCTGTGCGGTCAGCCGCGGCCTGCAGAACCACCACGGCGCCCTGGTACTGCAGCCGCAGGCACTGCGCTGGCTGGCCGATCTGGACACCGTGGTGATCGATCCGCGCATCCTCTACACCGACTCCTACACCGTCAGCCGCGTGCGTGGCCTGCCCGACACCTCGCTGCGCGCGCAGGCCTGGGCCGCCGCCAACGACGCGCTGGAGGCCGGGGAGCTGTCCCCGGGCTGGAATGCGTTGTCGAACATCCCCGGCGGCGGTGCGGTCGGTGAGGCGCTCGTCAGCGCTATCCGCGACCCGCTGGCCGCGGCCCTGGTCACCGAGGCGCGCACGGCCGGCACCCGGGTCGTCACGGTCGCCGACGACGGATTGCGTTCGCTCAAACAAGGTTTCGACGAACTCGTGCCCCGCGGTGCATCGCTGGACGACACGTTGGCCGAGGTGGTTGCTGCGCTGCACGCCGACGGGGCAAAGGTGGCGCTGCTGTCGGCATCGGGTGATCGTGCGGCCCTGGATGCCGACCTGTCGGTCGGAGTGATGCGCGACGGCGGAACGCCGCCATGGGGTGCCGACATCCTGGTGCCCGATCTCGCCGCCGCCTGGCGGGTGCTGCGGACCCTGCCGGCAGCGCGCGCTGCTGCCGACAAGGGCGTGGCGATGTCGGCGGGCAGCTCTGTGCTGGGCACCCTCATGCTCATTCCCAGTGTGCCGGGCAGTGGCCCCGCATCGGTGGACATGACCGCGACCTTGGGGCTGTGGTCAGGATTCGACCTGGGCCGCAAGGTGTTCGGTGAACCGCTGCCCAATCCGGAGTCGGGGCACGACTGGTATGCCTTGCCCGTCGAAGAAATCGCCCGGTTGCTGCCGCGTCCGAACGATCCGACCCGCGCCGAGTCGGCGGCGTCGTCTCCCGGGCCCGTCGTCGGAATATGGCGTTCCGCGCGCGACTATGTCGCGACGATGCGCGCGGATCTGTCCGATCCGATGACCCCGGTTCTGGCGACCGGGGCGGTGGCCAGTGCACTGCTCGGCTCTCCGTTGGACGCATTGATGGTCGGCGCGGTGCTCCTCGGCAACGCCGCAATCTCCGCACAGCAGACCGTGCACGCCGAACACCTGCTGGATCGCCTACTGGCAGTTCAGGAACCGCCGGCGCGACTCCTGTTGTGCGATGGTGGCTTTCGCGAACTACCGTCGGCGACTCTGCTTCGCGGTGACCTGGTCGAGGTCCGCTCCGGCGAGGTCGTGCCGGCTGATCTGCGACTGCTGGAGGCCGACGGGGTCGAGGTCGACGAGTCCGCCTTGACCGGTGAATCCCTGCCAGTGGCCAAGGACACCGAGCCGACGCCTGGCGCGCCGCTGGCCGAACGCAGCGGCACGCTTCACGCCGGCACCACGATGGTCGCCGGTCGGGCTGTCGGCATCGTCGTCGGCGTCGGGCCGTCTTCCCAGATTCGCCGGGCGTTGGCGATGTCGCCCGTGCGTATCAGTGAGGTCGGACTCGCGGCGCAGCTGGGCTCGATCACCAAGAAGGCGCTCCCGTGGAGCCTGGCTGGCGGCGGGCTCGTCGGGTTGCTGTCGCTGTTGCGGCGCACCCCGATTCGCGACACAGCCTCGGGCACGGTGTCGATCGCGGTAGCTGCGGTGCCCGAGGGACTGCCACTGGTGGTGACGCTGGCCCAGTCGGCTTCGGCTCGTCAGCTGACGGGATCCTCGGTGCTGATCCGCAATCCGCGCGCGATCGAGGCCTTCGCCCGGTTGGACGCGGTGTGCTTCGACAAGACCGGCACCTTGTCGGAGAACCGACTCAGGGTGACCGCCGTGCGGCCCCTCGACGGGTTCGCCGAGCATGACGTACTCGCGGCCGCGGCCGCGACGATGGTGATCGGCGACGGCGTCCGGCTTGAGCACGCCACCGACCAGGCCGTACACGATGCAGCGGACGAACGTGGCATCCCGATCGACGGATTCGACGTGCTGCTGCCGTTCCAGTCCGACCGGCCGTTCGCCGCCGCGCTCGTCGGCACCCGCATCGTGCTCAAGGGCGCTCCCGACGTTCTGGTGCGGGCGTTCGCTGTTCCCGACAGCTCGATGGAGACAGCGCTGGACGCGATGGCCGCAGACGGGCTGCGGGTGCTGGCCGTTGCCTACCGTGACGTGACCGCAATGCAAGCGCGGGAGGCCGCGGCAGATCCCGCTGCGTTCGAGGCCCTGTGCCGGACCCAGCTGTACCCGCTCGGGTTGCTCGGGCTGGCAGACACTCCGCGACAGGGCGCTCGTGAGCTGTTGGAGGAACTGCAATCACGCGGGATCGGCGTCAAACTCATCACCGGCGACCACCCGCTCACCGCTGCCGTGATCGCCGGACAGCTCGGCCTCCCGGTGACCACCGACGAGGTGCTCACCAGTGCCCAGTGGGATGCGATGACGGTCCCGGAGCGCAGCCGGGCCGCGCAGCACTATCGCGTGTTCGCGCGAATGTCGCCCGAGCACAAGGTCGAAGTGGTGCAGGCGCTCGAGTCGGCGGGTGTGGTGACCGCGATGGTCGGTGACGGGGCCAATGACGCCGCGGCCATCCGAGCCGCGTCCGTCGGGGTGGGTGTGGTGTCGGCGGGCAGCGACCCTGCCCGAATGGCGGCCGACGTCATGCTGCTCGACGGTCAGATCGGCGCACTGGTATCAGCCCTCGACGAGGGCGAGCAACTGTGGCGCCGGGTGCAGTCTGCGGTGTCAATGTTGTTGGGACACAACGTCGGTGAGGTCACATTCGGGGTGATAACGTCGTTGTTGACGGGCCGGCCCGCGTTGTCGGCGCGCCAGATGCTGCTGGTGAACATGCTCACCGATGCGCTGCCTGCGGCGGCGGTCGCCGTCAGCACCCAGGTGCCCCGCGATGACGTCGCGCATCACGACGAGGCGTCGATCTGGCGGGCGGTCGCGGTACGCGGGGTGTTCACTACGCTGGGGGCGACGCTGGCCTGGGCAATGGCGCTCCCGACGGGGTCTCGGCAGCGCGCGGCCACGGTGGGCCTGATCGGGCTGGTGCTGTCGCAGATGATGCAGACGCTCTCGGATTCGCACGGGCCGTTGGTGATCGCCACGAATGTGGGAACTGTGACGGTGATGGCGGGGATTATCAGCACGCCGGGGCTGAGTCAGTTGTTCGGGTGCACGCCCGTCGGTCCGGTCGGATGGGGTCAAGCCATTGTCTCGGCTCTGCTGGCCGGTGGCGTGGCCACGCTACTTCCCGGCGTGATCGATCGGGTAGCCGAGAGACTCTCAGTCGTCGATGTCGAGGACGCCGACACGCACCAGGAGGGTGTAGACGTGCTCGACGGCGGGGGTCAGGAGGCGGACACCGGAATCGAGCAGGGTGTCGGTGCCGAGCTTGCGCATGACGTCGTCCACACGAGTGAGCGTAATGCCGTGTCGCACGATAGGGAAGGGTTACCTAACCAATGTTGAATTCTGTTCGCGATTTCGTAACCTCGCACAACGATGTTTCCAAGGTCGTCCACGGGGCCGAGAAGTTCTCGGTCACATTGCCGGTGGTAGGCAAGGTCTCGGTACCGCCGCCCAAGCACATGGCGTTCTACAGCGTGCTCGGCGTCCTGGGAGTCACCGAATTGATCCCGTGGCCGGTCGCGCTTGGCATCGGCGTCGGACACGCGCTCACGGTACGCGGCTCGGGGAATGGCGAATCGGCGAAACCGGCTTCTCCGCCGGAAGCTGCGGATGACTCGACCCCCGACGCCTGAGCCGAAACAGCTTCACCGCCACCGGTTCGCGATCCGTCGGGCGATGGTGTCGGCCGAGCACGGGGTCTTGTCGCACTGCACGGGGTCTTGTCGCACCGGCTTTGTCACGCTGGAGTGGCTGTCGGTGCTGAGTGCCACTCCAGCGTGACAACGGGGAGGGCTCGGTAGTGGGGGGGACGGCGCGGGCGCCCGTCGAGCGTGGCAACCACGGGCTTTGTCACGGCAGAGTGGCTGTCGGTGCTGAGTGCCACTCCAGCGTGACGGCGGGGGACAGCGGCGGGGGCCAGTGGCGAGGGCTCGGCAGTGTGACAAAGGGGCTGCGGCGCGGGGGAGGGCTCAGGCGCCTTTGGCCGCCTCGACGAAATAGCCGCGCGGAACGTTGGGCACATCCAGCGGCACCGCGGGGGCGAACCACCGGTTCCAGCGGTTGCCCGGTTCGGCCACGTCGGTGACGACGGCCGACCAGCCCAGCCGCTCGCTCAGCTCTTCGGGCTCGTCGGTGCCGAACAGCCACGGAGCGTTGTTGCGGGCCATGTGTTCGCGGACTGCCGCCAGCATCACGTTGTCCAGCAAGGTCTTACCGACCACGTCGTAGAGCAGCACCGATCCGGGTGCCGAGACCGCGTCGACGCGCTCGAACAGGGTCTGCACCGCGGATGCATCAAGGTACTGAAGTAGTCCTTCGATCAGCCAGACCGTTGGGCGCTGCGGGTCGAACCCCGCCGCCCGGAGCGAACCTGTCCAGTCGTCGGCGAGGTCGACGCCGATTGCCACTCGCCGGCACCGCGGCTCCTCGCCGGCGAGCGCTTCGGCCTTGGCGGTCATCACGGCGGGCTGGTCGAGCTCGTAGACCGTGGTGGCGGCGGGCCACGGCAGCCGGTATGCCCGCGCGTCCATCCCGGCTGCCAGGATCACCACCTGGTCGACCGTCGCGACCGCGCGCAGCAGTGCCTCGTCCCAGAACCGGGTGCGGATCACGATCTGCAAGGTGGTCTTGTCGCCGGCGGTGGCGACGGTCTCCTCGAGCAGTTGTCGGCCGGATTCGCCGGCCAGCTTGTCGGCGAATGGATCGGTGAACAGCCGGTCTTCGCGTTGGGTTTCCTTGGCTCGGATGGCGGCCACCAGCAGCCCGGTGTCGGCCACGCCCTGTCCAGAACTCATGGTGCCATCATGCGGGGCAGGCCGGCGGGCCGTCTTGGATATTTTTGCCCAGTCAACGGGCCCTGTTGGTGTTGGGCCGGTTTCTGTCAATGGCAGCCCGACCCCACTCTGATCGCCGGGCTCTACCACAAATGGTCGGTAATTTCCTCGGCGCCTTCGGCGCTCGCCTGGAGGATGCTACGGCTGGCTGCTGAGCCCGACATGGCTGGGCAGCCACATACGACGGTGTGCGTACTGCGTCGGCGTCATCGCGGTGAAGGCCCGGAACTCCCGGGCGAAATGGGCCTGATCGAAGTAGCCGAGGGCCGCCGCGACATCGGCACCTCGCCGCGCGCTGGTGTCGAGCAGTCGCAGGGCCGCCTGCAGCCGGCGCACCCGTAGGTAGGACTTGGGTGTCAACCCGACCTCAGAGCGGAACAGTCCGATCAACCGCTTCGGTGAAAGTCCGGTCAACGCAACGGCTTGCGCGACCCGCATCGACGGATCGCGTTCGGCCGCATCGAGCACCGCGTCCACGTCGGCGTGCCGGGGCTTGATCCTGGCCAGCAGGAAGGCCTCCACGAGTGCGATCCGCGACTGGACCGACCGCGCGTCGAGCAGCCGGTCATGCAGCTCAGCTCCCGCGGCGCCCCACACGTCGGCCAGGCCCGCACAGGAGTTCTCCAACTCGCTCAACCCCGTGGAGATCGTCGCGCCGGGACGAAAATGGATCGTCAAGACGGTTTGGGTGGAATCGATCTGGGTGATGTATGAGACGCTGCCTGCCCCGGCGATGAAGGCCGTCGGTACGTCGAGGCGGGTGATTCCGTCGGCGGCGTAGAAGTCGACCTGCTGGCGTGGGCTGAGATCGATGATCACCGTTGCCGCGCCGCGAGGCAACGCCCGACTGCGATGGATGGGCCCGCCGGCACGGTCCCAGTAGCCGAAGAAGTCGACGTGCGATACCAGCAGGGCGCTGGGTTGGAACAACACGGGTCCGCTCATGGCGTCTTTCGCTGCGACTCGACGCCGACGAGCCGCTCGCTGATCGTCCGGGTGGCCCCTATGGCAACGAAATACGCTGTGGCACAAAATAATCTGTTCTCTTCGAGATTCGGCATCGCCCCGGTGTGCTGGCCGGGTGGCATGGCGAAGAACGTCGCCGGATCGGCTCGTTTGCGTGCCGGATCGGTGGCCCCGATCGTGTCCGCACCCAGCAGATCCGGCCCGGCCGCCAAGAGTTGGTCACGCCGCCGGGCCAAGCGCGCGGCAGTGTCGACGCCGCGGTACTGCTGTACGGGTGTCACCCGGATATCGTGTCATCTCGACAACGTGTCAGGTATGCAGCGGATATCAGGAAACGCACGGCGTTCCGCTGTGCCCGGCCCATCGCCGTTCAACGGCCGCTGGTGTAGGAAGCTTGTCAGCTTCGGCGCGTACCCTCGCGGCCGTGAGCAGCCGTACCGATAAAGACACTTGGGACATCTCCACCAGCGTCGGCCAGACCGCGTTATTCGTCGCCGCGGCAAGGGCTTTGGAAGCCCAGAAGCCTGACCCGCTGGCTGTCGACCCGTATGCCGAGGTGTTCTGTCGCGCCGTCGGCGGCGCTGCGGCCGCGGTCCTTGACGGCGCCGACGTGGACTTCCCACTGCGCACCGAGTGGGGCGGACATTTCGTCAATTTCCAGGGGGCCCGCACCCGATACTTCGATGACTACTTTCAGCGTGTCGCGCAGGCCGGTGTGCAGCAGATCGTGCTGCTCGCGGCGGGCCTGGATTCCCGGGCCTACCGGTTGTCCTGGCCCGCGGGCACCGTCGTCTACGAACTCGACCAGCCCCGTGTGCTGCAGTTCAAGCGGGAGACGATGAGTAGCCACGGCGACGCTCCGACGGCCGAGCGCCGCGAGATCGCCGTCGATTTGCGCGACGACTGGCCACAGGCATTGCGCACCCGCGGCTTCGACCCGTCGAAGCCGTCGGCGTGGATTGCCGAGGGCTTGCTGATCTATTTGCCAGCAGCCGCGCAGGAGCAATTGTTCGCCGGTATCGACGCCCTGGCGGCCCCCGGCAGCCTCGTCGCGGTCGAAGAGGCGGTGCCGATGGACCGCGAGGTGTTCGAGGCCAAGCGTGCCGAGGGGCGGGTCTCCGGGCAGGACACCGAATTCTTCTCGCTGGTCTACAACCAGCAGCATGCACCCGCTGAACAGTGGTTTTCGCCACGTGGTTGGGATGTCGAGACCACTGCCCTGCACGACTACCTGGAACGCGTCGGCAGGCCCATTCCCGCGGTAACTTCCGAGGCCGCCGTGATGACGGGAACTATCAGCCTGGTGACCGCGACTAAGAGGTGAGTGGCTGCACCTCCTCGGGTAGATACGTGCCTCTCGACAGTTAAGTTATGCAATGCTAACTTCAGCGAAAGTTAGCTTAGCCATACATAAGGAGAGAGTCGGGGGCGTCAGTCGCTCCCGTGCACACATATGGGTAGTAACACGCTCGCCGCTCCAGCTCAGGGAGCACCCCGACTCGACCGCGATGTGGTCAGCCGCTTTGCCACATGTTGTCGTGCGCTCGGTCTGACGGTCAACGACCGGCAGCGCCCGGCCGATCTGGCCGCGGCCAGATCCGGGTTTGCCGGGCTGACCCACATCGCACACGATCACTGCGACGCCTGGATCGGGCTCGCCGCCGCGGGGGATGTGTCTGCACCGGTCATCGACGCGGTGTGGCGCACGGCGGCGAGCGCAGGCGTTCTGCAACGGGAGATCGACCTCGCGGCCGGCGACCTCGGATTCACCTACGACACCGGGCTGTACCTGGCGTTCCGGGCCACTGGGCCGGACGACTTCCAGCTCGCGTATGCCGCGCGGCGATGCGCCGCGGGCGAATTGGCCGAGGCCGACGCACTGGTCGACGAGGTTGCGACGCGGCGACCGGGCTGGTTCAACGCGCGCTGGCTGCGGGTGGCGATCAACCACCGCGCGCAGCGCTGGTCGGATGTGGTGCGCCTGCTGACGCCGGTGGTGACCGATGAGTCCCTCGACGACGTGACCGCGCATGCGGCCAAGACCACCTTGGGTATCGCGCTGGCCCGGTTGGGCATGTACGCGCCCGCCCTGTCCTACCTGGAGGAGCCGTCCGGACCGATCGTGGTGGCTGCCGTCGACGGTGCACTGGCCAAAGCCCTGACCCTGCGCGGCCAGGGCGAGGACGAGGACGCCAACGAGGTGCTGCAGGATCTGTTCGCGGCCCATCCGGAGAACACGCAGGTCGAAGAGGCGTTGTCGGACCCGACCTTCGGACTGGTCACCAGCACCTCGGCGCGTATCGACGCCAGGAGCAATCCGTGGGATCCGGCGACCGAGCCCACCGAGGACGAGTTCATCGACCCCGGCGCCAAGGAGCGCAAGGCGCATCTGCTGATCGAGGCCGAGTCCGAGCTCGCCGAGTTCATCGGCCTGGAAGAAGTGAAGTTTCAGGTGGCCCGGCTCAAGAGTTCGGTGGCGATGGCCATCCGACGCCAGGAACGCGGACTGACCGTCGCTCAGCGGACCAACCACCTGGTGTTCGCCGGACCGCCCGGTACCGGTAAGACCACGATCGCCCGTGTCGTCGCCAAAATCTATTGCGGTCTGGGCCTTTTGAAGAAGGAGACGGTTCGCGAGGTGCACCGTGCCGACCTGATCGGCCAGCACATCGGTGAGACCGAGGCCAAGACCAACGCGATCATCGACAGCGCCCTGGACGGCGTGTTGTTCCTCGACGAGGCTTACGCGCTGGTCTCCACGGGCGCCAAAAACGACTTCGGTTTGGTGGCGATCGACACTCTGCTGGCCCGGATGGAGAACGACCGCGACCGCCTGGTGGTCATCGTCGCCGGCTACCGCAAGGATCTGGACAACTTCTTGGACACCAACGAGGGTCTGCGGTCGCGTTTCACCCGCAGCATCGACTTCCCGTCGTACAACCCGTCGGAGCTGGTGGAGATCGCCGTGCGGATGGCCGAGAAACGCGACAGCGTGTTCGAGACCGAGGCGCACGACGACATGGAGAAGCTGTTCGCTCACCTCGCCGAGGCCACCACACCCGACGCCAACGGGGTTTCGCGGCGCAGCCTCGACATCGCCGGCAACGGCCGGTTCGTCCGCAACCTGGTGGAGCGTTCTGAGGAGGAACGCGAATACCGGCTGGACCACTCCGAACAGGACGACTTCACCGACGAGGAGATGATGACGATCACGGCCGGTGACGTCCGTAATTCCGCTGCTCCGCTGCTGCGTGGCCTCGGTTTGACGGTGCCCGAATGACCGCGCCGGGACCAGGGCGAGACGATCGGCGTTCGTTCAGCTCGCGCACCCCCGTCAACGAGAACCCCGAGCGGGTGCAGTACCGCCGTGGCTTCGTCACGCGCCACCAGGTGACCGGCTGGCGGTTCGTCATGCGCCGCATCGCGTCCGGCGTGGCACTGCACGACACCCGCATGCTGGTCGACCCTCTGCGCAGCCAGAGCCGGGCCGTGATGACCGGCGCGCTCATCGTCGTCACCGGTTTGATCGGCTGTTTCGTCTTCTCGCTGATCCGCCCCGGCGGGGTCGCGGGCCAGGACAAGATACTCGCCGACCGGTCCACCGCGGCGCTCTACGTACTGGTCGGGGAGCAGTTGCACCCGGTGCTCAACCTGACCTCGGCGCGGCTGATCGCCGGTGCGGCGGACAATCCCACCACCGTCAAGACCAGCGAGATCGACAAATACCCGCGCGGCAACCTGCTGGGCATCCCCGGCGCTCCCGAGCGCATGGTGCAGAGCACCTCCCGCGACGCGGACTGGACGGTGTGCGACGCGGTTTCAGGCGCCGTCACCGGCGTCACGGTGCTGGCCGGCGCGCCCAGCTCCGCGGGTGAGCGCGCGGTGTCGCTGCCCTCCGATCAGGGGGTGCTGGTGCACAACGACTCCGGCCCCAACCCGGGTGACTGGCTGCTGTGGGACGGCAAGCGCAGCCCGATCGATGTGGGCAACCGTGCGGTCACCGACGCGCTGGGCCTCGGCGCCGACATCCCGGCACCCCGCCCGATCGCGGCCGGGTTGTTCAACGCGATCCCCGAGGCGCCCGCACTGGCCGCGCCCGCCATCGCGGAGGCGGGGTCGCCCCCGCATTTCGACCTGCCGATCCAGGTACCCGTCGGCGCCGTGGTGACCGCTTACGCCGCGGACAACAGCCTGCGGTACTACGCGGTGCTGGCCGATGGCCTGCAGCCGGTGTCCCCGGTATTGGCCGCGATCCTGCGCAACACCGACTCCTACGGTCTCGAGCAGCCGCCACGGCTGGGTCCCGACGCGGTCGCAGGGGCGCCCGTCTCCCGACGTATCGATACGGCGGCGTTTCCCCAACAGCCGGTCACCCTGGTGCAGGCCTCGGCGGACCCGGTCACGTGTGCCCAATGGACGAAACCCGATGGGGCGGCCGAGAGTTCGCTGACACTGCTGTCGGGTGCGACGTTGCCGGTGCCGGACGGCCTGCACACCGTCGACCTGGTCGGCGCGGGCAGCAACGGAACGGCCGACCGCGTCGCGCTGGTGCCGGGTACCGGGTACTTCGTCCAGACCGTCGGTGCCGAACCCGGCTCGCCGACAGCGGGCTCGCTGTTCTGGGTGAGCGACACCGGCGTGCGGTACGGCATCGAAACCGCCGGTGACGACAAAGTCGTTGGTGCACTTGGCCTCAGCAACCCCGCCCTCCCTATTCCGTGGTCGGTGCTGGCCCAGTTCGCGGCCGGCCCCACCCTGTCCCGCGGCGACGCACTGGTGGCGCACGACGCCCTGTCGGCCGATTCGAGCCCGGCCCGGTTGGAGACCCGTTCATGAGCAGGTTGATCTTCGAACACCAGCGCCGCGCCGCGCCGCCGACCACCCGCAAGGGCACCATCACCATCGAAGCGCCACCGGAATTGCCGCGGGTGATTCCGCCGTCGCTCTTGCGTCGGGTGTTGCCGTACCTAATCGTCATCCTGATCGTCGGCATCATCGTGGCGCTGGTGGCCACCGGTATGCGGCTGATCTCGCCGACCATCCTGTTCTTCCCGTTCGTGATGCTGCTGGCAGCCACCGCGCTGTACCGCGGCGGCGGTGACAAGATGCGCACCGAGGAGGTCGACGCCGAGCGCGCCGACTACCTGCGCTACCTGTCGGTGGTGCGCGACAACGTCCGCGCCCACGCCGCCGAACAGCGTGCGGCCCTGGAGTGGTCGCATCCTGCGCCCGAGGTGCTGGCCACCATTCCGGGCAGCCGCAGGCAGTGGGAGCGGGACCCGCGTGACCGTGATTTCCTGGTGCTGCGCACCGGGTTGCACGATGTCCCGCTGGATGCCGCGATGCGCGTGAAGGACACCGTCGACGAGATCGACCTGGAACCGGTGTCGCACAGCACCCTTCGTGGCCTGCTCGACGCGCAGCGCACTGTCCGCGATGCGCCCACCGGCGTCGACGTCACCAAGCTGGCCCGCATCACCGTTCTCGGCGATGGCGACGAGGTGCGCGCCGCCGTACGGGCCTGGATTGCCCAGGCCGTGACCTGGCACGACCCCACCATGCTCGGTATCGCCCTGGCCTCGCCCGGCGTCGACTCCGAAGACTGGTCGTGGCTGAAATGGCTTCCGCACGTAGATATCCCGGGTCAAGCCGACGGCGTCGGCCCGGCCCGCTACCTCGCCGCGAACGTGGCCGAGTTGCATGCGCTGCTGCAACCGGCGCTCGCCGACCGGGCACCGTTCCCGGGGGACACCGACCTGGCTGCCAAGCATCTGTTGGTGATCATCGACGACCCCGAGGCCGACCCCGACGACATCGCCCGGCGACCCGGCCTGGCCGGTGTGACGGTGATCCACCGTTCGACAACTCTGCCCAACCGCGAGCAGTATCCCGATCCTGAGCGGCCCATCCTGCGGATCGTCGACGGCCGTATCGAGCGCTGGCAGAGCAGCGGGTGGCAGCCGTACGTCGACCGGGCCGACGAGATGCCTGCCGCCGAGGCTGCCCACATCGCCCGCAGATTGTCGCGCTGGGATTCCAACCCGGGTCACGTGCGGTCCACGTCGACCGGCGGCGCGACCTTCACGACGTTGCTCGACATACCCGACGCCTCGGCGTTGGACGTGGCGGCCCTGTGGGCACCGCGACCCCGCGACGAGGAACTGCGGGTTCCCATCGGCGTCACCGCCACCGGCGAGCCGTTGTACTTCGACCTCAAGGACGAGGCCGAGGGCGGTATGGGCCCGCACGGTCTGATGATCGGTATGACGGGTTCCGGCAAATCGCAGACCCTGATGTCGATCCTGTTGTCGTTGTTGACAACCCATTCCGCCGATCGGCTGATCGTGATCTACGCCGACTTCAAGGGTGAGGCCGGCGCCGACATCTTCCGCAACTTCCCGCAGGTCGTCGCGGTGATCTCGAACATGGCCGAGAAGCGGTCGCTGGCCGACCGGTTCGCCGACACATTGCGCGGCGAGGTGGCCCGCCGTGAACAGCTGCTCAAGGAAACCGGGCGTCGCGTGCAGGGCAGCGCTTTCAACTCGGTGACCGAGTACGAAGCAGCGATCGCCGCCGGGTACGACCTGCCGCCCATGCCGACGCTGTTCGTGGTGGCCGACGAGTTCACGCTCATGCTCGCCGACCATCCTGAATACGCCGAGCTGTTCGACTACGTTGCGCGCAAGGGCCGTTCGTTCCGGATCCACATCCTGTTCGCATCCCAGACTCTGGATGTCGGCCGGATCAAGGACATCGACAAGAACACCTCCTACCGGATCGGCCTCAAGGTCGCCAGCCCGAGCGTCTCGCGGCAGATCATCGGGGTCGAGGACGCCTACCACATCGAATCCGGCCGCGACCACAAGGGCGAAGGCTTCCTGGTGCCCGCGCCCGGGGCGGTGCCGATCAAGTTCCGCAGCACCTACGTCGACGGCATCTACGATCCACCGAAGGTGGAGAAGTCGATTGTGGTGCGGGCGCTTCCACAGCCGCAGTTGTTCACGGCAAGCCGCGTGGAGCCCGAACCGGACACGATCGTTGCGACGGGCGGCGACCAGGACGATTTGATCGCACTCCCGCCACGCAAACTGATCACCACGGTCGGCGACCAGCTGGCACAGTACGGTCCGCACGCACCCGAGCTGTGGCTGCCGCCGCTCGACGAGGCCATCCCACTCGACGATCTGTTGGCCCGCACCGGAATCGACGCCGGCCAGCTGCGCTGGCCGCTCGGCGAGATCGACAAGCCGTTCGAGATGCGCCGCGACGCGCTGGTCTTCGACGCCAACTCGTCGGCTGCCAACGTGCTGATCCATGGCGGACCGCGATCGGGCAAATCGACTGCGCTGCAGACGTTCATCCTGTCTGCGGCGGCCCTACACACGCCGCGCGAGGTGACGTTCTACTGCCTGGACTACGGCGGTGGGCAGCTGACCGGGTTACAGCACCTGGCCCACGTCGGAAGCGTTGCCACCCCGCTGGAACCCGAGCGGATCCGCCGCACCTTCGGCGAGTTGGAGCAGCTGCTGCGGGCGCGACAGAAGCAGGGTTCGGTGAACCGCGGGAGCGGCTCCGCCGGAAATTTCGAAGACGGCTACGGCAACGTATTTCTGGTCATCGACAACCTGTACGCGTTCAGCCGCGACAACACCGATACCTTCAACACCCGTAACCCGTTGCTGGCCAAGGTGACCGAGCTGGTCAACATCGGCCTGGCCTACGGCATCCATGTCGTCATCACCACGCCGAACTGGCTTGAGGTGCCGCTGGCGATGCGCGACGGCCTGGGACTGCGGCTCGAACTGAAGCTGCACGACGCACACGACAGCATCGTGCGGGTGGTGGGGGCACTGCGCCGCCCGGCCGAGTCCGTGCCCGCCGACCAACCGGGGCGTGGTCTGACCATGGCGGCCGAGCACTTCCTGTTCGCCCAACCGGCCCCGGCGCGCAGGAGCGGAGCGACCGGGGAATCGATGGAGCGCGACATCGCTGTCATCAACGCCCGGCACCCCGGCCTCAGTGCGCCACCGGTGCGACTGCTGCCCACCGAGCTGGCACCCGCCGCGGTTGCCCCGCTGTACCGGGCGCCCGAGACGGTGGTCATCGGGCAACGCGAAGAGGATCTGGCTCCGGTCGCCATCGATTTCGCGAACAACCCGTTGCTGACCGTGTTCGGCGACTCCAAATCCGGCAAGACGACACTGCTGCGGCACATCATCCGGACCATCCGGGAGAACTCGCTTCCGGACGAGGTCGCGTTCACGGTCATCGACCGCAGGCTGCACCTGGTCGACGAACCACTGTTTCCGGACAACGAGTACACGGCCAACATCGACCGCGTGCTACCGGCGATGCTGGGACTTTCGGCACTCATCGAAAAGCGCCGCCCACCTGTCGGTTTGAGTCCGCAGGAGCTCAGCGGGTGGAGCTACCGGGCTAATCCGGGGCGCCACACGCACTATCTGATCGTCGATGACGTCGACCAGATTCCGGACGGCCCGTCGGTCAGCGGTCCGTTTGCCGGGCAGCGACCGTGGACCAACATCGTCGGTCTGCTGTCGGAAGCGTCGGACCTCGGGCTGCGCGTCATCGTGACGGCCCGGGCCACCGGATCAGCCCACGCGGTGATGACTGCGCCGCTGCTGCGCCGGCTCAACGATCTACAGGCGACCACACTGATGCTGTCGGGCAATCCGGCCGACAGCGGCAAGATCCGCGGCCACCGGTTCGCCCGGTTCCCCGCCGGCCGCGGCATGCTGCTCGGTGACGGTGACACACCCGAATTCGTACAGCTGGTCAACCCGTTCGGTACCGGGACCGCGCTGTCGGCGAACAACGGAATCAACACCAGAGGAAAGGAATACCGATGACATTGCTGGTAATCCCGGAAGGGTTGACCGCGGCGAGCTCGGCCGTCGAGGCGCTGACCGCTCGGCTGGCCGCCGTCCACGCCGCGGCCGCACCGGTGATATCCGCGGTGGTCCCACCCGCCGCCGATCCGGTCTCCTTGCTGACCGCAACGGGTTTCAGCGCCCACGGGGCTGAACACAACGCGGCCGCCGCCCAGGGGGTCGAGGAACTCGGTCGATCGGGTGTCGGTATCGGCGAGTCCGCAGCGAGCTATGCCACCGGTGATGCGATGGCGGCGGCGTCGTACCTGATCGCAGGCGGTATCTGAGATGACGGCCCCCGTGTGGATGGCGCTGCCACCCGAGGCGCATTCGGCGCTGCTGTCCAGCGGCCCGGGCCCGGGTCCGCTGTTCGTCGCCGCGGGGGCCTGGCAGTCACTCAGTGCCGAATATGCTTCTGCTGCAGCTGAACTCACCAGTGTCATGGGTACAGTGCAGGCCGGCTCATGGGAAGGGCCGAGTTCTGAGCAGTACGTCGCCGCACACGCACCTTATCTGGCGTGGCTGGCGCAGCAGAGCGCCAACAGTGCTGCCGCCGCGGTGCAGCACGAGACCGCGGCCGGGGCGTACACCACGGCTCTGGCGGCCATGCCCACGCTGCCTGAGCTGGCACTCAACCACACCGTCCACGGTGTGCTGCTCGCGACGAACTTCTTCGGTATCAACATGATTCCGATCGCGGTCAACGAAGCCGACTACGCCAGGATGTGGGTCCAGGCGGCCACCACGATGAGCACCTACCAGGCAGTGTCGAGTGCGACGGTGGCCGCCGTGCCGACCAGTACGCCGGCACCGATGCTGCTCTCCCCCGGCGTCGGTGAGGCCGGCAATTCCGCTGCGACGGCACAACAGATGGCAACGCAAGCCCAGGCGGCCGATTCCGGGTCGTCCCTGAATCTTTCCGATTCGCTGTCCGACCTGCTCAAGAATATTCCCGTCATTCAGGACCTCATCGACTTCCTCAAAGATCCCATCGGGAGTCTGCAGAATCTGATCACCGACTTCCAGACCGATCCGGCGGCCGCCCTCGTCGCCTGGGGGCCGTTGCTGTTTCTCGTGGCCTACGAGGTTTTCTTCAACCTGGTGGGCTGGCCGACCTGGGCCATGATCCTGTCCGCTCCGTTTCTGATCCCGTTGTTGATAGTGCTCGGCGTCACCGGGATGGCGCAGATGGCCGACCCGGCCGAGCAGCCGGCGCCGGAAGCCGCACCTGAGCAGGCGCAGGACGTCGCACAGCCCAGATCGCAACAACCCAGCGCCTACGCCCTGGCGGGCGTGCCGTCCGGCGTCGGTGCAGCCGGCGCCGGTGCGCCGGCCGGCGCGGCGCCCGCGGCAGGAGCCCCAGCAGTACCAGCGGCACCCGCCGCACCGATGGCGCTGTATGCGGTGGCGGGAGGTGATCCGGGGGAGGGATTCACCCCGACGCTGCGCGACAAGACCAGTGCGCAGGCGCCTGCGTCGGGCATCCCGGCCGCCGCCGCAGCAGGAGTCGCGGCATCGGTGGCGGCACGGCGTAAGCGGCGGCGCAAGCGTACCGCCGACCTCCAGGACTACGGTTACGCCGACGCCTACATGGACTACGAAGAACCCGATCCGGAGCCGACACCGCGGCGGGAACCCACGGCGAGTGCTTCCGCACAGGGCGCCGGGCAGATGGGATTCACCGGTACCGCAACGAAATCCGACTCCGCCGCGACGGGGCTGACCACGTTGGCCGACGACTCCGGGCTCGATGAGGGCCCGGCCGCGCCGATGTTGCCCGGCAGCTGGGAGCCGCGAGATAACCCGGCCGATCCGGACGGGGGTTCGCGCCGCTGACCACATCACACCAGCACTTTCCAACCTACCAAGCCCACCACGCACCACCGATCCGAAAGGAAAGTCCATGAGCCTGTTGGACGCTCACATTCCTCAGCTGGTTGCCTCCGAGGCGGCCTTCGGCGCCAAGGCGGCGCTGATGCGCACCACCATCTCCCAGGCCGAGCAGGCCGCGATGTCTGCCCAGGCGTTCCACATGGGCGAGGCATCGGCTGCTTTCCAGGCCGCGCATGCCCGATTCGTCGAGGTCTCGGCCAAGGTCAACGCACTGCTGGACATTGCACAGTTCAACTTGGGCGACGCTGCCAGCACCTACGTGGCACAGGACGCCGCGGCCGCGAGCACCTACACCTCCGTCTGATCACCCGAGCCCAAGAGACACAGGAGTTTTCATGTCGCAGATCATGTACAACTACCCGGCCATGCTCGCCCATGCCAGCGAGATGACCGGCTACTCGGGCGCACTGCACGCCGTCGGCGCCGACATCGCCAGCGAGCAGGCCGCCCTGGCCAGTGCCTGGCAGGGTGACACCGGAATGACCTACCAGGCCTGGCAGGCCCAGTGGAACCAGGCCATGGAGGAGTTGGTCCACGCCTACCGCTCGATGGCCAGCACTCATGAGATGAACACCATGTCGATGAGCGCACGGGACCAGGCCGAGGGCGCCAAGTGGGGCTGACCTACGGCCGCCGGTGCAGTGGTCGTTAACGCCGTCGAGCTGACGACCGAGCAGGCCTGGTACCTCGCCGATGCGTTGGGCGCCGGAGCGTTCCCATGGGTGCTGGCGATCACGCAGCCCTACAGCGACCCGGCGCAGCGTGCGTCCTTCGCCGCCGAGCAGGTCGCCGAGCTGACCCGGCTGGGCGTGATCGGTCCCGGCGGCGAGATCAGAACCGAAGTCGCCCAGTGGGTTCGGCTGGCCTGCCGGCCGGACCGGTGGCTGGATCTACGGTTCGTGTCGGGGTCGGGGGACCTGTTGCGCGGCATCGTGGCGAGACCCCGACGAGCGCTTGCGCGAGGAGCCGACGAACCCCGACGAGCGCTTGCGCGAGGAGCCGACGAACACCTTGGTCACGGCCGTACCGTCGTGGTGTTGCGCAATGCGCAGTTGGTCACCTTCACCGAGTTGGACATCAGCCACCCGCATGCGTTGGTGCCGGTGCTGACCGCCGGGCTGTCGAACCGTAAGCCGGCCAGTTTCGAGGAGTTCGCGATGCCGGCCTCGGCCGGTGCCCGCGCCGACGAACAGCTCCGTTCCGGCACGCCGCTGGCCGAAGTGCTTGGGTTCCTCGGGATCCCGCGCTCGGCGCACGCCGTGGTGGAGTCGGTGTTCGACGGCCGACGCACCTATGTCGAGATCGTCGCGGGCGAACACCGCGACGGTCACCGGGTGACGACCGAGGTGGGGGTCAGCATCGTCGACACCACCGCCGGCCGTATCCTGGTTGCTCCATCCAAAGCGTTTGACGGGGAATGGGTTTCGACCTTCAACTCGGGTAATGCCGATGCGATCGCCGTGGCGGTCGAACGGCTGACCGCAACCCTGCCCGGCGGACGCTGGTTCCCAGACCATCCGCTCACCCGCGACTTCCACGAGTCCGCTCTGCCCGACAACTCAGCAACCTATCGAGAAAGACCCAGAGAGAACGAATGCTCGACAACACTGTGATGCCGATTGTCCGGGTGGCCGTGCTGGCCTCCGGAGACGACGGTGGTCGGCTGACCGAGATGGCGCTGCCCTCCGAGCTGCCGCTGCGTGAGATCCTGCCTGCGGTCCAACGGATCGTTCTGCCCGCCGGCGAGGACCCGGCAGCGCCGGATCCGGTGCGCTTGAGCCTGGCCCCGGTCGGCGGCGCGCCGTTCAGTCTCGATGCCACCTTGGACACCGTCGGAGTCGCCGATGGCGATCTGCTTGCGCTGCAGTCTGTTCCGGTAGGCCCGCCGGCCCCGCGCATTGTCGAGGACATCGCCGACGCTGCGGTCATCTTCTCCGACGCACGTCAACGACCTTGGGGCCCTGCGCATATCGCTCGTGGCGCCCTGCTGGCCGTGATCGGACTGATTGTCGTGGGAACGGGTTTGGCGGTGGCTCAGCGGATCGCCACCGGGCAATGGCTCGGCCTGGCAGTCGTTGCGGGCATCGCCGCGGTCACCGTGCTGGCCGCCCTGACCACCCGCGCCCACGCACCCGCGCTGTCGACAGCGCTGTCGGTCACCGCGCTGATCCCTGTCGCCGCGGCGCTTGTGCTGGCCGTGCCAGGCGGGTTCGGTGCGCCCAGCGTGGTGCTTGCCGCCGCCGGCGTCACCGCATGGGCGTTGATCAGCATGGCCGGATCTCGCGATGACCGCGGTATCGCAGTGTTCACCGCTGTCGCGGTTGCCGGGGTGGCTGTGCTGCTGGCCGCGGGCGCCGCGTCCCTATGGGCTCTTTCGGCCGTCGTTCTCGGCTGCGCCTTCGTACTCGCTGGTCTTTTGGTCACCGTGCAGGCGCCGCAATTGTCGGCGATGTGGGCCCGGTTCCCGCTGCCCGCGATTCCTGCACCCGGCGACCCGACCCCCTCCGCGCTGCCGGATTCGGTACTGGCTGATCTGCCGCGACGGGTTCGGGTGAGCCAGTCGCACCAGACCGGCGTGATTGCTGCAGGGGTGCTGCTCGGCGTGACCGGGTCGCTGGCGCTGGTGGCCTCGTCGTCCGCGTCGCGGTGGGCGTGGTACGTCGTGGTTGCGGCCGCTCTCGGGGCCGCACTGCGGGCCCGCATCTGGGACTCGGCGCCGTGCAAGGCGTGGCTGCTGGGGCACTCCTACCTGCTGACGGTGGCCCTGCTGGTGGCGTTCGCCGTCGAGGGTCGTCATCAGGCGGCGTGGTGGGCGCTGGCGACCCTTGCCGTGCTCGTGCTGGCCTGGGTGGTGGCCGCGGTCAGCCCGCGCGTCGTCTCGCCGGACACCTACTCGCTGCCGATGCGCCGGCTGGTCGGGTTCCTGTCCACCGGTCTCGACGCATCGCTGATCCCGGTGATGGCCTATCTGGTCGGGCTTTTCAGCCTGGTTCTCGACAGGTGACGCGGTGATCCGCAAGAACCTTGGCGTCGTGGCGACGGCCGCACTGGTGGCGCTGATCGGCTGCCCGTCCGCGGGCGCCATCAGCCCGCCGGTGGTCGACTCGCAGGTGAGCCCGCCACCGGGCAGCGCCGGTGCGCTGCAACCGATGATGCAGCGCACCGCCTGCACCACGACGACGGTTCTGCCCGGCAGCAATCCCGCTGCGGTCAGCCCGAACCAGTTGGCGCTCAACCTTTCCGGGGCCTGGCAGTACAGTCGCGGCGAAGGACAGACCGTGGCGGTGATCGACACCGGTGTGCAGCCGGGACCGCGCCTGCCCAACGTCGAACCCGGCGGCGACTACATCGAGTCGACGGACGGGCTCACCGACTGCGATGGGCACGGCACCGCCATCGCCGGCCTGATCGCCGGACAGCCAGGGGCCGATGGCTTTTCCGGGGTGGCGCCCGCGGCACGGTTGATCTCCATCCGGCAGAACTCACCGCGATTCGCCCCGCGCACTCCCGGCACCGATGCCGTGGCCCGCGCGTCTTCCGACGTCGCAAGCCTTGCGCGTGCCGTGGTGCGGGCCGCTGATCTGGGGGCCCGCGTCATCAACATCTCGGTGGTGACGTGCCTGCCTGCCGACAAACCCATCGACCAGACCGATCTCGGTGCGGCACTGCGGTATGCGGCCGTCGAGAAGGATGCCGTGATCGTCGCCGCTGCGGGCAACAACCGCGGCGGCGTGAGCACCGGCTCGGCCTGTGAATCCAATCCGCTGTCGGTCGCGGGCACCGGCGATCCCCGGAACTGGGATGCTGTGACATCGGTGTCGATACCTTCTTGGTGGCAGCCGTACGTGCTGTCGGTCGGTTCGCTCACCGCCGGTGGGCAGCCGTCCGGCTTCACCATGGCCGGGCCGTGGGTGGGGATCGCGGCACCGGGTGAGAACGTCGTCTCGGTGAGCAACGCTCCGGGCGGTGGACTGGCCAATGCCGCGCACACCGAACAGGACAAGCTGACCCCGTTGAGCGGCACCAGCTATGCCACCGCCTACGTGTCCGGCGTTGCGGCGCTGGTGCGCAGTAGGTACCCCGGGCTGACCGCTCGGCAGGTCGTGCACCGGCTGACCGCGACCGCGCAGGGCGCCGCCCGCTCACCGTCGAATCTGACCGGGGCAGGCGGTGTCGACCCGGTGGCTGCGCTCACCTGGGACGTCGCCGACGTCCCCGCTGACGGGCCGACACCACCGGCCGCCAAACCCATTGCCGCGCCGGCAGCGCCAGCTCCACGGGACCACACCCCGCGCACCATCGCGTTCGCCGGTACCGCAGTACTGGCACTCGCGGCTCTTGCAGCGCTGATCGCGCATCGACGAAAGGACAACACCACATGACCGCCCGCCTCGCGTTGGCGTCCCTGTTCGTCGTGGCGGCGGTGCTGGCCAGGCCTTGGCAGAGCCCGGTGGAACGCTGGGTGCTCGGTGTCTCCGTCGCCGCAGTGCTCGTGCTGATCGCATGGTGGGGCGGGATGTTCCTGACCACCCGGATCGGTCGCCTGTTCGGGATGTGGTGGCGCAACTTCTCGAAGGGCAAGGGAGGCAAGGCTGTTGATCCGAACGTCGAGACGGTCGTGCTGCGGGTCGACCCGGCCGCCGAAGCGCAACTGCCGATCGTGGTCAGCTACCTGAACCGCTACGGCATCCGGTGTGACAAAGTACGGCTCACCCACCGCGACGTCGACGGCACCCGGCGCAGCTGGATCAGCCTGACTGTGGCCGCCACCGACAATCTCGCGGCACTACAGGCCCGGTCATCGCGGATTCCCTTGCGCGACACCGCCGAAGTCATGGCCCGTCGGCTCGCCGATCATCTGCGCGAGGAGGGCTGGACCGTCACGATCGTCGACGGTGTGGATACTCCGCTGCCGGACGCGGCCAAGGAAACCTGGCGCGGTGTGAAGGATGACTCCGGCTTCACCGCGGCCTACCGCGTCGCGGTCACCGACACCTTGGCTAACACCCTGGCCGCGGTACGTGGTCTGTCGGCACGGGAGCTCTGGACCGTGCTGGAGTTCATCGGAGAGCCGTCGCAGCCGCAGCTCGTCGTCGGATGCGCGGTCCACACCGATGAGCGTCCCGGCGCCAAGGCCCCGGTACCCGGCCTCACCCCCCAGCAGGGACGGCACGGCCTCGCACTGCAGGCGCTGAGCCCGCTGTCCGCGGTGCGGTTGGACGGCATCCCGGTGGACGCGCTCGACGTGCTGTTCGAGGGGCCGTTACTCGAACACGACATTCCCCAGGAAGCGGGACTGCAGGGCGCCACATAGTGCCCCGCACGCGGGGAGGATCCTTATAACAGTGTGGAACCCCGATACCTACCTGGCCTTCGCCGATCACCGCGGCCGACCGTTCTTCGACCTCGTCGGACGCGTGGGCGCGGACGCTCCGCGCCGCGTGGTCGACTTGGGCTGCGGGCCGGGCAACCTGACCGTCACGCTCGCGCAGCGCTGGCCGAATGCGGTGGTGGAAGCCTGGGACAGCTCCCCCGAGATGGTGGCTGCGGCGCAGGAGCGGGGCCTCGACGCGCGGGTGGGTGACATCGAGCAGTGGTCACCTCAGCCCGACACCGATGTGGTGGTGTCCAATGCCGCGCTGCAGTGGGTGCCGATACACCGTGAGCTGCTGTTGCGGTGGGCCGTGCAGATGACGGCCGGCTCATGGATCGCGTTTCAGGTACCCGGCAACTTCGACTCCCCGTCGCATCAGGCCGTGCGCGAGGTGGCACGTCGCCCACAATTCGCCGATGCCTTGCGGGACATGCCGTTTCGGGAGATCGACGTGGTGGACGCGCCTGAGCGGTACGCAGGTCTACTGACGGATGCGGGCTGCGCCGTCGATGCTTGGGAAACCACTTACACACATCAATTGACCGGCGACACACCGGTATTGGATTGGATCACCGGGACCGCGCTGACCCAGGTCAAGGACCGGCTCACCGAGGAGGCGTGGCAGCAGTACCGGGAGCAGATCATCCCGCTGCTGGCCGAGGCGTATCCACGGCGGGCCGACGGAATCACGTTCTTCCCGTTCCGGCGCGTATTCGTGGTCGCGCAGGTCGGTTGATGCGATCACGCCGACACCGCAACCACAACGCGCAAGTCAACGACGCGAATTCAGCTGCTCGATGACCTGTGCAACGAGCGCGTCGACACCTGTGAGTCCGCGGAGCTCACCGGTGCGCCCGGGCATAGAGTCCCTCGGGATCGCGCCGTTCGCATTCGGCCAACGAGGTCGCTACGTGGATCTCGATGAATGGCAGCTTCGCCGCGTCACCCTCGTCGGAACAACCGTCGGAGGCGCTGCACGTCGGGTCTTCGCAGACGCGCAGTCCGGGTAGCGGAATCCGTGGGCAATAAACCGGCCGCCCTCAAGTGGTACCATAAGTGGTACCACTTGGAAGGTTCTGCTAATGGCGATTTCAGCGAGTGAAGCCCGCAAAAACCTATTCCCCCTGATCCAACAGGTCAACGACGACCGCGCACCCGTCGAAATCACCTCGAAGAACGGCAGCGCGGTCCTCATCGCGGCCGACGAGTGGGAAGCATGGCAGGAGACCGCTTACCTCTTCCGATCGCCAGCCAACGCCCGCCGGCTCCTGGAAGCCGCCGAAGCCCTCGACGCCGGCCGCGGGGTCCGTCGAGAACTCGACATCGACGAGTGAACATTGTGTTCTCGCCCCAGGCATGGGACGACTATCAGCACTGGCAGACCGCCGATCGGACGATCGTCAAGCGCATCAACCGACTCATCAACGAAACCTGCCGCGCTCCATACGAAGGCATCGGAAAGCCCGAGCCACTCAAGTACGGGCTCGCGGGGGCTTGGTCGCGCCGGATCACCGATGAACACCGACTCGTCTACCGCGTCGTCGATGACAACCTAGAGATCTTCCAAGTCCGCTACCACTACTGACGACTTGGCTCATGTTCAGCGGCGTGGTTGGTCGTTAGGCGCGGGTGGCGTACGTGCGCACTGTGAAGACTGCCTCGGGGGATCGCGGTGCAGATCGTGTGGTCCTCGCGGCGCGGGGCACGCAACATCGAGCACGTCGGGTCGGCTCACGATAAGGTTGAGCGCCAGGTAGGGCCTTCGTGTGCTCTACATCGCGGGCGCGCCTGTGCTGCCGGGGCGCGCTTGAATGGAGCGGTGAGCACGCGAACCGGATGGCTCATCGCGTCGGCGGTCCTTGCCGTCGCGGTGTACGCATTGATGTGGATCGGCTATGGGTTCCACTGGACCTGGCTGGCGGAGTTCGACACGGCCGGGCTCACCCGGCCCTACCGCTATGACGCAGCACATCCGGATTGGGTGGCGGGATGGGACCTGTTCTGCACGGTGCTGAGCCCGGTGGCCTTCCGGATCGCGGCCCTGGTGGCTATCGTCGTGGCGCTTGTGCGTCGGCAGCTCCGGATCGCGCTGTTCCTACTGCTCGCGATCGAACTGAGCGCTCTCGTCACCGTGTTGGCCAAGAATCTCGCCGACCGGCCCCGTCCGGCCACCGCGTTGACGCATGCGCCGTCGACGTCGTTCCCATCCGGGCACGCGTTGGGGGCGATGGTCGGCGTGCTGGCGCTGCTGACGGTGGCCTGGCCGCTGCTGCGGGCACCGCTGCGCACCTGGTTGATGGTCGCGGGGGCAGTCGTCGTCGTCGCGATCGGCGTGGGCCGGGTGGTGCTCAACGTTCACCACCCATCCGACGTGGTGGCAGGCTGGGCGCTCGGATACGTCTACTTCGTCATCTGCTGGCTGGTGGTGCGGCCCTACCCGACGGTCACGGAAGTGGACGGAACACCGGTAGCGCCCGATATCGCACGCTGAAGTGGGCATCGGTGCAGGTTTCCCCGACCTCGCCGTCGTGGGCCACCACGGTGGACCGTCCACGGTGGAAAGCCGGAATTCAGGGACCTGCAGCTCGTGATAGAGCGGGCTACGGACAAGCCGTCCCAGCGCGATGGCGACCGCGATCCGCAGCCCGCTGAACCGCCGGCCGCTCTCCAATATCCGCACGTCGAGTAGCCCGTCGTCCATACGTGGGCGCACCGACGGCGCGAACCCTGACGGCAAGTATGTCGAATTGCCCAGGAAGAACAGCGAAGTCTGCAAAGTCTTGTCGTCATAGGTGATGCGGACCGACTGGTCGCGGCGCAGCGTCAGATACGCCGCGTAGGCCCCCGCCAACCTCTTGCCGATCTTGCCCTCGAGCTTCTCCCGCGCCTGGACATAGCGCGGGTAGGCGCCGATGCTCGCGGTGTTCACCACGGTGGTCTTCTCGTTGAGGCACACCAGATCCACGTAGGCGGCGCTGCCATCCCGGATGGCGTCCACGGTCTGCGCCACGGAGTCACATCCGATGTCCTTGGCGAAGTGGTTGAACGTCCCGCCGGGGAACACGGCCAGTGGCACTCCCGCATCGAACGCCACCCCGGCAGCACAGGCGACGGTGCCGTCACCGCCGCCGACGGCGAGCACCGCGGCGCGCGCGGCGGCAGCGCGCATCACCTCCACGACGTCGTCGTCGGCACCCAGCTCGACGATATCGGTGCGCGGCAACGTCTTTCGGATCTCTTCGATGACGCGGCCCCCGGTGCCCTCACCGGAGTCCGGGTTGATCACCAGGACCACTCCTTCGCCGTCCGGCCGGGGGTCGGTGTCATACCGCAGCGGGTCGGCGATGGGCAGGCTGGCAGTGGGAATTGTGGGCACCACTCTGGCGCCGATGATGGCGATGGCTGCGCCGATACCGAACCCGGCGAACACGTCCCCCGGATAGTGCGCCCCGGTAGCCACCCGGGACAGCCCGACCAGGCCCGCGAGCACGGCCAGTCCCAGGCCGACGGGCGGACTCTCCAGGCCGACCCCCACCGCGAACGCCGCGGCGCTGGCGGAGTGACCCGACGGCAGCGAATGCGAGGTCGGAAGGCGCCGGGATCGGCGCGCTAGCGGGATCAGGGTGGCGTCGGGCCGGGGCCGGTGCCACAGCCGTTTGGCGATCTGGTTGGTCACCAAGCTGGTGACAGCCAGGCTGGCCACCCCGCGGGCGCTGCCGCGCCGCACCGCGGGGCCGCCCAATGCTCCGAGTGCCGCGGCGATGGCCAGCCACAGCTTCGAGTGGTCGGCGACGTCGGTCAGCCGCGGCATGGCGGTGTCCAGCAGTGGGCTGGGGGATTCGGCAACGGCGTCGAAGACCTCGCGGTCCAACGTGCCCAGGTCTCTGGCGATCTTCCGCGCGTTCATCAGACCACGGTACCGAGTGTCCGCGACCTGATCGTGTCCGAACCTTTACCCCGACGATGCGGTTTGCGGTAACGATGGTTGGGTGCGACGACTGGGAGCCTTGCTATGCGCCGCAGTGTTGGCCCTGGCGGGTGCGCCGGTGGCCAACGCCACCGACCCGTGGTTCGCCAACTCGGTGGGTAATGCCACCCAGGTGATTTCCGTTGTCGGCGTTGGCGGTTCGAAGGCGATGATGGATGTGTATCAACGCGGACCCACCGGCTGGCAGGCCGTGGCCGCAGGAATCCCCGCCAGCATCGGTGCCAACGGCATGGCCGCGGAAACCCACGACGGCAACATGGCTACCCCGATGGGCATATTCACCCTCGACTTCGCGTTCGGCACCGCGCCGAATCCCGGTGGCGGACTTCAGTACGTTCAGATCGCCGACAACAACCACTGGTGGGACGGCGACGTCAACAGCCCGACCTACAACACCATGCAGGTATGTCAGAAAGCCCAGTGCCCGTTCAACACCGACCCGGCCAGCGGCACCGAGAACCTGAACATCTCGGCGTACAAGCACGCCGTGGTGATGGGAGTGAACAAGGCGCGGGTGCCGGGCAATGGTGGTGCGTTCTTCGTGCACACCACCGACGGTGGACCGACCGCAGGGTGCGTGGCGATCGACGACGGAAAACTCGTACAGATCATGCAGTGGTTGCGGCCCGGCGCGTTGATCGCGGTGGCAAAGTAGGCGTCAAATATACAGGCCTGTACGGGGTTTGAGATTGACGGTCAAGCCCGAGGCCGACATTGTGGCATCGTAGGAGCGGTCGCATCCGGTACTGTTGATCCGCCAGCAATCGCTGGTGCGGCGATAAGTGTCGTGGTAAAAGACCGCAGATTTCGGGATTGCACCACAACAGCAGGGCCTATGCGGCGTGTGTGCGTAGGTATAGAGGTCGCTGTGAACGCATGTGAAGTCCAAAACTGCGATGGCGGAACATGTTCGATTCGATTACGAAAGTGTGTCAGAGGACTGTGTGCCTGCCGGACCGACTACTGTGATCTCCGTTATGAGCGACCCGCTTGGGTTGTCGATCGGGACCACCAACCTGGTTGCGGCGCGCGTCGGCAATCACCCTGTCATACGGCGATCGGTATTGACCTTGACGGCAGACCGCACGCCGCAAGTCGGCATGCCTGCAGACGGGCACGGGGTGACGCTGGGCGGATTCGTCGAACGGGTCGGTGACCCGGTACCGCTCGTGGCTCCCGACGGGGCCGCGTATGCCGCCGATGCCCTCCTGGTCGAGGCGCTTGACGCGATGGTCGACGCGGCCGGCGGCTCGTCATCGCAGCTCGCCATCGCCGTTCCCGCGCATTGGGGTGCCCCTACCCTGCGAGCGTTGCGCAGCGCCATGCGCACCAACCCGAACCTGTGCCACGACGGGATGCCGGCCCGCTTGGTGTCCGATGCCCTGGCGTCGTTGACGGCGCTGCGGGCAAACCCGGGCCTACCGCTCAGCGGTGTGGTGGCCCTGCTCGACTTCGGTGGTGGCGGCACCAGCATCACGCTGGCCGACGCGGCGGCGGCGTTCGAGCCGATTGACGAAACCACTCGTTATCTGGACTTTTCGGGTGATCAGATCGACCAGGCGCTCATGACGCACGTACTCGACGATGCCGCGCAGGCCGGCGATATCGATCCAGCCGGCACCACGTCGGTCGGCTCACTGGTGCGGCTACGCGAGGAGTGCCGGCAGGCCAAGGAGCGATTGTCGGCGGAGACTGCGACCGATCTGATGGTCGAACTGCCCGGGTACTCGGCCACGGTCCGGGTTACCCGTGCCGAGCTCGAGGCGTTGATCCAACAGCCTCTCTCCGGAGCACTGGCCGCGCTGGAAACTGCGCTGGAACGCAACGGGATCGGCTGGCCTGCGGTAGCCGCCGTGGTCACCATCGGTGGCGGCGCCAGCATCCCACTTGTCACCCAACGACTTTCGGAGCATTCGCAGGCGCCGGTGGTGACGACACCGCAACCCGCACTGGACGCCGCGATCGGCGTTGCGCTGTCGGCGGCGTACGCGGCCGATGCCGACGCCCAGACCGGGGTCGCACCGACCGTCGGCGTGGCAGCCACCCCGATACCGGAAATGACTGCCCAGCAACCGGATTCGTCGACATTCCGGGCGCTGGCCTGGTCGCAAGACGACGCCGACGACGACGTGGTGCCCTACACGGGGCCGGACCTGATGGACTCCTTCAGCACTCGCACAGCCGCTAGGCCCACCGTGCAGTATGTGCCGCCGACCGGGCCGATCGAGGAGCCGCGGTCGGCGTGGCAGAAACTTCCCCTGGCGGTTTTCGGGGTCGCCGCGGCGTTGGTGCTCGTCGCTATCGGCGGGGTGACCTATGCGCTGACCGGTGCCACAGGAAGTGTGACGACTTCGGAAACACCTACACCTGCACCTGCGCCGCAACCCGTCACTCAGCGGCAGGCGGCGCCTGTTGAGCCACCGCCCCCGTCCGCGGTGCCGCCGCCACTCGAGCCCGTAACCGAGGTTGCCCCGCCGCCTCCGACGCCGGTGAAGGAGGCGCCGCCGCCACCCCCTCCACCGGAAACGGAGACCCGCGTGGTGACCGTGACGTCGACCCCGCCGCCGACGCATACGACGACGACCACCACTACCACCACGACGACACCGCCGCCGACCACGACAACTACGACGACCACCACGCCGCCGCCAACGACGACGACAAACCCGATGACCACGACTTACATCACGGTGCCGTTCGTCCCGGTACCGATCCCGATACAGGTGCCCAACACGGGCCCGACCACGCAGCAGCAGCAGTACCCGTACGAGCAGAACCCCTACCAGCAGCAATACCCGTACCAGCAGGAGAGCCCGTATCAGCCGTAGCGGGCGGCCCCGCAGATCGCCGGACGGGATCGGACGACGCGGTGGGGCTACTCGTCGCGATACCCGCCAGGGCGCACGCGATCGGGCTCGACGGGGGTGAGCTGCGCGTTTACGCCAGTGCCGCGGTAAGGACGAGCGGGCGCAAACATGTTCACAGCACCTATGTACTCGAGAACGTGCTTAGCCCATCTATTGTGTGCCTGTGCCTGATATGGATCGTCGCAGTGTGATGTTCATGATGGGTCTGGGGGTGGCAGCCGTTGCGCTGCCTGCTGGAGTAGCCAATGCCGACCCGGTCGTCGGAGGTGACCCGCCCGGACCTGTTGCGCCCGCGCCCGGGATGCCGACACCGGCGGCTGCTGCAACACCCACATTCATCTTCCAAGACGAATTCAACGGGCCGGCTGGGTCGCCACCAGATCCGGCGTGGTGGTACCTGGTACCGGAGCGGGAGACCATCAAGAACCCGGTCGAGTGGGACAAACCGTTCAACATGGGGCGGTACGTGACCGACACGGATCATGCGTTCCAGGACGGCAAGGGCAACCTGGTGATCCGCGCGACGCGTGGGCCGGGCACCACCATCCAGGAGAAATACGCCAGCGCCAAGGTCGTCGGGACCTGGCACGGTGGCATCGGCACCACCTGGGAGGCGCGCATCAAGCTCAACTGCCTCACCGACGGGGCCTGGCCCGCTTTCTGGCTTCTCAACGACGATCCCGTCCGCGGTGGTGAGGTCGATCTGGTCGAGTGGTACGGCAACCGTGACTGGCCTTCGGGAACTACGGTGCACGCCCGTCTGGACGGCGAGTCCTTCGCCACTGATCCCCACCCGATCGATAGTGGATGGCACAACTGGCGCATGTCGTGGACACCGCAGGGCATGTACTTCTGGAAGGACTACGCCCCGGGTATGGAGCCGTACTTCCAGGTGCCGGCGTACTCTCTGGACGACTGGCCATTCAACGATCCCGGCTACACACTGGTGCCGGTGTTCAACATCGCCGTCGGCGGCTCGGGCGGTCGCGACCCCAGTGGGGGCAGCTACCCGGCCGAGATGCTGGTCGACTGGATTCGCGTCTTCCAAGGCTGAGTGTCCGGCTCGCATTACGCGTCATTGCGCGCTGAAAGACAACTGTGTGTTATCTGGCGGGGCTCTGAGGAAACTCGAAGATCACCAACGGGGTTGCTGCGCCTGTTTTTGAGCACTCGTATGGTGCTCTCTGTGGCGCGGCATGCATTAGCCAGCCGACGGCGGGTAGCACCGGCCGTCGGGGCTGCTCTGCTCGCCTCGGTCGCGGTGTGCTTCGCGGCGGGTGGCAGCGCCGCTGAGTTCACCGCCGCGCAGTCCGCCAGGTCTGTCGTCGAGGGCGGCATGGCGGATGGTCTACGGGTGGTGACACCGGTGCTGAGCAAGTTCTCGTCAGCCCCGTCCGACGAGGAATCGGGCATGGCCGTCGTCTCCCCGCAAGTGGCATCGCGGTCGCGTTACCGCGTCGTCCCCGTCGCCGTCGTTCCCCGATTCCTGCCGGTCGGGGTCGCGCCCGAACGGGGCCTGCAGGTCCGCACGATCCTGACAGCCCGCGCCGTCAGCGCCGCGTTCCCCGAGATACATGAGATCGGCGGCGTCCGTCCTGACGCGCTGCGGTGGCATCCTGACGGTTTGGCACTCGACGTGATGATCCCCAACCCCGGCAGTGCCGATGGCATCGCGCTGGGCAATGCCATCGTCGCGTACGCGCTCAAGAATGCCGATCGGTTCGGGCTGCAGGACGCGATCTGGCGCGGCACCTACTACACGCCGAGCGGTCCGCAGAGCAGCGGCTACGGTCACTACGACCACGTACACCTCACCACCACGGGCGGCGGTTACCCCACCGGTGGCGAGGTCTATCCGCGCTGAGTCGTCGGTCATTCGAGCGTTAGTCCCCAGCCACTTCACAGCATGCTGCGCACGGGAATTGAGAGTCTGCAGCAGCTGACATGCACATACTGGTGCTGTGCAGGTGAAATCGTGGCTGACGGCGGCGGGGCGATATGTACGCAGCGCTCCGCTGACCTATGCGTGGCTGGCTGTCCTGCTGGTCACCACGATTGTTCAGCATCAAACGCATGGCCGGGAGTTGCACGACCTGCTGGTCCAGAGTTCGACCAACATCCACCACCTGGAGACCGATCCCCTCTACGTACTGACGACGAGTCTGTTCTGGATCGACGGCCAGTATTGGGCTCCGTACCTGGTGTTGTTCAGCCTCATCCTCGCGCCGGCCGAACGCTGGCTCGGCCAAATCCGTTGGCTCAGTGTGGGTTTAATTACGCACATACTGGCCACCTACATCAGCGAAGGCCTGCTGTACCTGGCGATCCACGACCATGTCGCACCCGCGCGACTTATCCAGGTACGCGACGTCGGGGTCAGCTACTTCCTTGTCGGCGTGGGTGCCGTGCTGGCCTACCGCATCGTGCGGCCCTGGCGGTGGGTGTATCTCGGCACGGCGTTCATCTATTTCGGGGCCGCCCTGATCGGCAACATCAATTTCACCGCGATCGGGCACCTGTCGGCGCTCCTGATCGGCCTGTGCTGTTACCCGTTCGCGCGGCGGCCGGTGACAGCTCGGGCCAGTACCCCGGACTCCAACAGCAGATCCCGGACTACCGTCTGACACTGCTACTTATGCCAGATGCTCGTGTGTCCGACTCATCGCGGGCCGACACGGTTATCTCAAACCATATTCAGTCTTCTGTCTACGCTGTCGTATGAAGGGGTTAGGGCGGTGCGGTGGCGCCCGTGCCTTCGTTCCTGCGTGACGCGGTCCGTACCGCAGCGGGAATCCGATTTGTGACGAACTTCGCGGAACCGTTACTCTGTCGTGAGTTTTACGGTCACGTCAATACCAGGGTTGGGTCTCCATGCTTCTCCGCACGTTCCTCGTCTTTGCGGCCGTCGCCGTCGCCGGTACCGGTCTTGCACCCATTGCCGTCGCGCGGCCGTATGCCAACTGCACCCAGGCGCACAAAGACGGACGATGGGATATTCCGCAGGACGATCCGGCCTACTGGCCAGGCGGGGATCGCGACGGTGACGGGATCGCTTGCGAGTCGTGAATGTGGGTGCTAGAACCGCATCATTCGGTTGGCTGCGCGCGCCTGCATTTTCCTGACATGGATTTCACCGCAGCGGCAGGCTGGAATACTGCTGTCGGATGAGATCTCAAGGGCGGCGCCGTGCGAAGGTCATCACGATGTCGCGGATGGGTTCCTCCCTGACGGTTCCCCACTGCGGGCCCGCCGCAAAGCCCGCATCGGTGGCCACGAACCGGTAGCCCGGCAGGTCACGCCGCGGGTTGAACGGAAACTTCATGTGCCACAACCGTTCTGCGACGGTAACGGCAGCTTCTGCAGGCATCGGCCGGTCGATATCCAGGGGAGTGCAGATGTCTTGGGTGTGCACCAGAATGTCCATAAGGGGGTCGACTTCGGTGGTCATCGGTGGGCGTCGCCGCGAGCCGGCCATGGCCCGCAGTCGCGCGGTGATGGCCTGTGGAGTGGCCGGGTCCGTCAGCGCTGACCGGCGGACCATGGTGTCGAAACGGAAGCCTGACTTCAATGCCGCCAACGCGAGGTCCTTGCGGCCGAGCTGCGACTGCGTGATGTGGACCGCAACGTCGCGCACCGTCCAGCCCTCGCACAGCGACTGCGTCGACCACTGTTTCGGGGTCAAGGTGTCGAGCAGATCGGCAAGTGCATTGCGCTGCTCGTCGATGGTGCGCCAGATTGCATCGGAGTCCATATCCGAACGGTACTGATGACCGATCTTCGTGGAGCCGATGACGGGAATCGAACCGCGACCGAGCCGCCACGATACCGTCCGCCGCGGCAACCCGATGCACTTCGCTATCGGGTCGCGGTTCGCCCACGCGTGGAGAAGTCGAACACGGCGATGCCGACGGTTGCGGTCACCATCACATCGTTCCACGTGAATATCACGCCCAGCCGGGGTGTGGAACTGGGGCGATCGGGATACTCCGTCCGAGTGTCAGAACCTGGTCCTCTCCGCAGCGGCGCCGTCGAGACGGCGGCCATCGTCATCCCTGCCCACAACGAGATGCGGGAGTTACCGCGTACCCTGCGCGCGGTCATCACCGCCGCCGCATGCTCGCCCGTCCCCACTTCGACGGTGGTGGTGCTGGATCGGTGTGGTGACCGCAGCGAAGAGTTGGCAGGCGATTTCGGGCCCGACGTCCATTTCGTCACCGTGGACGCAGGCAATGTCGGCGCAGCCCGCGCGGCGGGATTCACCTACGCCGAAAAAATCTGCACCACAGCTAATCTCGCGCGAACCTGGTACGCCACCACGGACGCCGACACCCAGGTCGACCCGGACTGGCTGGTCCGCCAGATCGACGCGGACGCCGACATGGTGCTCGGAGTGGTCCGAGTCAACGACTGGCGCCAGCATTCCGCGGCGGCAGTGCGGCGCTATCTGCTGGCGTATCGGCGGAAGGCTCGCGGTCGCAGTCACGACCACGTGCACGGCGCCAACATGGGTTTCCGGGCCGACGCCTACTGGGCCGTCGGTGGTTTCCGCGCGTTGCCCAGTGGTGAGGACGTCGAAATCGTCGAACGCTTCACCGCCGCCGGGTACTACATCCATCGCGACGCCGAACTGTCCGTGGTCACGTCGGCACGACCGGCGGGTCGTGCTCCGCGCGGCTTCGCAGGCTATCTGCGCAAGGTTGGCGGAGGTGCGGCGTGAGCGTCGACCTTCTGCGCGAATGGCTGGCCGCCGGTGAACTGGACCTGCCGCTGCCCGGTTGGGGAGGGACGTTGCCGCGGTGGCGCGCGTTATCGGCACTGACCGAGATTGACACTGTCGCCGGACGATTGGCGGAAGCGCACGCCGACGCCGTAGCCATTCTGGCTGAGCTGGACGGCCCGGCTCCCCGTCCGGGTCAGCTATGGGGGGTCTGGGCCGCCGAACCACCGGACGCGGTGGTGACGGCGCGTCCGAGCGGTGACGTCGTGCATCTGACCGGCACCAAAGCATGGTGCTCGGGAGCGGGACTGTGTGACAACGCACTGGTGACCGCCCGCTTCGAGGACGGTCGCCGAGCGCTGTTCGCCGTCGCAGTCGCAGATGTGAGCCCTTCGGACAACACGTGGAGCAATATCGGCATGCTCGCCAGCGACACCCGAGCGGTCGAGTTCGACGGGGCGATCGGTGTGCCGGTCGGCTCGCCCGGTGCGTACTTGGAGCGCCCGGGCTTCTGGCACGGCGCGATCGGGGTTGCCGCGTGCTGGCTGGGAGCCGCGAAAGCCGTTGCTGCGCCGCTGTATCGGAGGGCTGGGTCGGACGAGCATGCCCTGGCACACCTTGGCGCCGTCGACGCAGCACTGGCCGCGGCGGATTCGGCGATGGAGGTCGCGGCCGCCGAAATCGACGGCGATCCGTCCGACGAGGCGGGTGTGGGCGAGGTCCGCGCCCGGCGCGTGCGCGCGATCGTCGAGATTGCGTTCGACGAGGCCCTCACGCGGACCGGGCGCGCGCTGGGTCCGGGTCTGCTGACGCAGGATACCGACCACGCGCAGCGAGTCGCCGATCTCACGGTGTACGTGCGGCAGAGTCACGCCGAACGCGACCTCGCGGCGCTGGGCCGACTGGTGGCCCGATGATCGGCAACGGGCATCGGTTCGCCGCGAAACCGCTGGCTGATGGAGGCACTTCCACTCAGGAGTGGATCGATTAGGGCAGAACGTTTCCCGAGCTCGATCTCACCGAGTGCCCCGGCCTCGTCGTGGTGGCCCCGCATCCCGACGACGAGACCCTGGGCTTGGGTGCGACCGCAGCCCTGCTGCGCGACGCGGGTGTCGACTTCCAGGTGCTTTCGGTGACCGATGGTGGCGCC
>NZ_KB908277.1 GCF_000382405.1 Mycobacterium sp. 141 | reverse complement strand
GCCATGTCGGTCATCATCCTGCTGGCCGTCGGCGCCGACTACAACCTGCTGCTGGTCTCCCGATTCAAAGAAGAAATCCACGCCGGCCTCAACACCGGCATCATCCGCGCCATGGGCGGCACCGGCTCAGTAGTCACCTCCGCAGGCCTGGTCTTCGCCTTCACCATGATGTCCATGGCCTTCAGCGAACTCGCCGTCATCGGCCAAGTCGGCACCACCATCGGCCTCGGCCTACTCTTCGACACCCTCGTCATCCGCTCCTTCATGACCCCATCGATCGCAGCCCTACTCGGAAAATGGTTCTGGTGGCCACAATTGGTGCGTCAACGCCCGGTTCCGGCCCCATGGCCCAAGCCCGCGGAGAAGGAAACTGCCGACGCCCCGGCCTAGGCAGGCTCCGCGAGCGTGCGCGTCTGTTGCCCGACACTCCGTAAATCAGCAGCAGTTCACGCACGCTCGCGCCGGTCTCGAAAGCCGGACGAGGAGGTCGATCCGCGTCACGGGCGGACGAAACCGATATCGTCGGTGATCACCGTACTCGGGCCGATCGGCATCTTGGCGCTGTCGGGTCCGCCGACCGCCACGAATTCGAGCTTGTCGGACCACACTTTGCGCAGCACATCTGCGAACGCGAGCAGGGTCAGCTGCTCGCCCGGACACCGCCGATACCCGAACCCGAACGGTGCGAAACCCGCATAGTCGCATACGGGTAGTGGCTTATCTTCCACGACGCCGAAGACGGTGCCGAAGGCACTGTTGTCGATCGTCGCCCTTCGCCCGTCTCGCACCTCGAACGAGGCCGGGGTGAAGGGGCACTGCGCCAAACCCATTTGTCGGATTCGGGCTTCGTCGATCTGTGCGCTGGTGGGAGCGTGCTCGTAGCGGGACGGATCGAAGTCATCCGGGTTGACCCACTGCACCCGATCGTGGCTCGTCGAGGTGTGCGGCGAATTCATGTAGTTGTGCCGGGTGAACGGCGGCGGGCTGGCCTCGGTGAGCGCCGAGATGCTGCCCGGATTAGGTGAAATGGTGCGGAACAGCTCCATCACGAACCGTTCCAGCGGAGGAAACGACGCACCCTTGGCGTTGTCGGGGTCTGCTGACATGGTCCGAATGAACCAGTCCCGCGCTTGAGCGTTACCGCCGTCGCGGCGCATTGTGGCCATGATGTTGTACAGGGTGTTGCCCCACTGACTGAACGCAACGAAGTTGTGGAACACCTCGAAAATGACGTCCTGGTGGTTGAAGTACTCGCTTCCCTCACCATTTTTCAGCCAGTACCAGGCGAATGTCTTCTCTGGATCGGATGTCTTTCCGGAAACGATGTTGGCCAGCCCCTCGTCTATCCAAGATCGCAGATATTCAAGGTTGGCGCGCACCACCATATAGTTGTCATAAACAACTTTCTGCGTGGGATCACGGTAGGCGAGGACCGCGTTGAAGCTGGCGCCTATCTGACGCACTTTGTCGGGGATTTGCTTCCCCCGCACTCCGAGATGCAAGTCCCAGTAGAGGTCCCAGAAGGTGTCCAGATAGATCCGCATCAGTGGTTTATTGGCATTCTGCGGGCCGAAAAGCCCCGTGAAATAATCCACGACCTTGTTTCGGTACTTGCTGAAATAGAGATCGGGTGTCGTGGCCGACATGTAGATCCGCTTACGCCGATTGTCTGGTCCGCGCTTCTCCAGCCCCTGTAGAAACACCGTCACCCCATGCTCGGGATCAGGCCCCCAAGTTTGACTCAGCAGACCCCACAAGTCGCGCGGCAGGGCGTTCTCCTTTGTCAAGGGCAGATCGATCATCGGCAACGTGGGGCGTTCCCCGTCGGTGATCCGGCTCAGGAAATTGGGAACGATGACATTGTCGACGTATTCGGCATCGAAGGTGGCCACATACTTCTCCCGCAGCTTGGCCACCTCCGCGTGCAGCTGCGAGATATCGCTGGGCGATGCATCGGTCGCCACGCTGTGCGACCCGGGCGACGAGCATGCCCCCAGCGACTGGGCAGATAGTGCTGCGACGGCGCCGGCGCCACCGGCCAGGAATAGCCTTCGCCGCATCTCTACGCTCGTTCCCGAGACAGGGCGGTCAACTTGAGGCGCTCGAACTCGGCGGGGGTGACCGCACCCGCCTCGAGCAGGTTTTTGGCTTCGGCGATCTCCCGGACGGGTGAGCGGCCCGCAACCTCGCGGATGTAGTCATCGGCTCGCTGCTGACCCGCGGCGGCATGCTCGAGGGCGCGGGAGCTCATACCGTTGCCGCGGACGACGAGATAAGCCAAAGCGGTGAGATACGGCAACAGAACGAGGAATACAACCCAAATTGCCTTAACAATTCCCGACGTCGTGCGATCACGCCAGAATAGGTCGGTCAAGATATTGATCAATATCACCAAATATGCGATGAAAGCAAAAATGATGATCGCTGACCACAGGAAGTCCCAGAACGTATTCCACATGGCGCCCAGCCTAAGTGGGTGACCATCCCGAGAGCCCACCGAGAAGCGGTCCGCGCGACGATTGACCCCCGAACTGTGGTCATTCGACGGTGGTGTCGATGTTCGGTGCGCGCGTGACGAAGCCGTCCTCGGCGGCTATTGCGGACAATTCAGTTTTGGTTCGCACTTGCTGGCCCAATTTGGCGTACTTGTCGCGAACCCGGTCGATGTACTGCTTGGCAGTGCTGGTGGCCACACCCATGCGACGTGCCACGCTGTCGAGCTTCAGTCCGCAGGCATAGAGCTGCAGCGCCAGCTGCTCCTGATCGGAGAGTTTCGGACGGCAGGCAACACTGTCGACGGCGATGGCCTGCGCCAGTACCGGACTCATCCACTGCTCGCCGCGCAGCGCGGCATCCACCGCGGCGCGCAGGTTCTTCATGCTGTCGTTCTTCGCGACGACACCCACGACTCCGGCGCGCAACATCCGCTGCACATGGCGCGGACTGCCCAGCGCCGTCACGACGAGCACCGCAGTACCCTGCCGCTGTAGCGCCGCCACCATGCCTTCGTCGGCGAATCCGGCCGCACCCAAGTCGAGATCGAGCAGCACCAGGTCAATCCGGGGCAAAGCATGCGCTTCCGGTCCGGCAACCGCATCCAGGGTCGTGGCCAGTGTCAATTCATGTCCGGCATCGGATAACTCACGCGCGAGCCCGTCCCGAACGAGGATGTGGTCCTCGACTATCGCTATGTGCGCCAACGGTCCATCTCACTTCCACCAGACCCAGCTCTTCGGTAACGGCAACGCATGGATTCCGTTGTTCCCCAGCGTAACCAACCAGGGCCGACGGTGGCGCGACGAGTATCAGCGCCGCTTCGGCGTCTCGCCCGAAGACGCCGATGGACACGTGGTCGCCGGAGCTGCAGCGCTCGAGGACGTCGCGTACGGTCATGACAACCAGTTCTGCCGAATCGTCGTCGAGGATCCCGGGCGCGGCATTCACGTCCAATCCGACACCCGCGGAGCGGGCGACGTCGATCATCTCGACGAAGCGTCGTTTGGCGCCGGCGGTGACGATATCGGCCGTCAACCCGATGAGTGCCCGTAGGTACCCCTCCTCGAGGCGTGCGGTCGCACGGATGAGCGGGTCCCGGGCACGCACCGGATCACTGGCGACGGATTCGAGAATGTGGCGAGCATGCTCGAGTGTTGAGCGGAACCCGTCGTTGTTCATCGCTTCGTCGACGGCGAGGCGCTCCTGCTGCTCGCGACGATGCACTCGTTCGTCGTGATGTGCCGAGGCGGTATTGGCCAACCGCAGCGTTTGGTGCCGCAAGAGGTAGCAAGCACCGATGACCAGCAGGTCGGCGGCGAACAGGCTCAACGTCAGCCCGCCGCAGTCGGCGAGGTGACGACGCAGCGTCATGACGACACCGAACAGGGGAATCAGCATGGCGCTGAGCACAACTCGCTTACGCCCGTCGACCAGCACCAGCACGATGCAGATGGCGGCCACCGCGTCACCCGACCAGGCCAACGTGGGCTGCAGGCCGCAGGCGGCGTCGCCCGCACCCGACATGTTGTAGACGACCGACATGGCGGCCATCCCGCTGAGAATTATGGCCACCGTGCCGGTGGGCAGCACCACGCCGCGACCGGCCTCGCGCACGATCGTCACCAGGATGATGGCGACCAATAGCCACATGAGCAGCGGCGGCGCCACATCCAGCGGTGACCACAATCGGCTGCAGATCACGGTAACAGTTGCGACAACGGCGAATTCCGTCAGCATGACCGCGGTTATCGAGCGCGACATCCGGGCCGACGCCGCCGCGAACAGGTTCCGGCCGGCATCACCCAGTGGCGCGCAGCTCAGCGTGACAGTGGTGCCGGCACCCGGCCGGCTGCGTACCGACACCTGGATTTGCGCATCGTGGGCTCGGGTCGCCAGTGACGACGACAGCGCCGACGTGTCGGCTATTCCGGCCCCGTTGTCTGTGATCGCCACCGTGTGCGTACCGGGGCTATACGATACGTACGCACACGAAACTCCAGCATGTTTTGCAATATTGGTGACGACTTCACGCAGCGTGGCGATGATTTCACGGCGCCGCCAGGACGGTTCGGCTTCCAGCTGTCGCTGCAGACCGGTGAGGTCGTCCGCCGAGAGTTCGACACCCGATTCGGCGGCATGTGCGAAAAGGTCGGCGATGGAGGGACTTATCGGCGTCGCCGCGTCGTGCAGCGCATCGGTGATCCGGGCATCGTCGGTGCATCTGCGCGCGACGAGACTGCCGGCAGTGGCGATCCGCGCCATCGCGATCGCACCCAGGGTGTTGACCACGGTGTCGTGCATCATTCGCGACCGACGGCGCGCAGCTTCGGCGGCGATCTCCCTGTGCCGCACCGCCCGGTCCACTTCGAGCCGCGCCTGGGCTTCGTCGTCGGCAGTCGCCGCGACCCGGTGCAGCTCGCGGAAGGCCAAACTCAGGGCGGCACAAATGCTTATCGAATACGCCGGGATCTGAACCGCCATACCCCACACCGCAAGTGTCGCGGGGAAGGCCGGGATGAGCAGCGCCGTGCTGCAGGCCAGGCTCACCGCCACGGTGGTCTGCAATGCCCGGCGCAGCGGGAGCAGCAACGATGCCGCCGCGGCGATGGTCATCGACATGGTGCGGGGCGCGATCGGATCCTGGGATTCTGCGATGCCCAATTGCACGGCCAGGACGATCGCGACGGCCGCCCAGCCGAGCACGATGCTCCACGCCGGTACCCGTCGCAGCACGGCCGCAACCCACACGGCGGCGTGCACGCCGAACGCCGTCCACACTAATTTCGGTGCGGCATAAGGTGGTACGGCATTACCGAACACCGCGAATTGGATCGCGGATACGACCACCGTGAAGAACAGTGCCGCTGTGGTGAGCGCATGCCGCACTACGGCGGCATAGCCGTGGCTGTCGGTCACACCGTCCTCAGCCGGCAGTCGGGCCAGCACGCTTGCGGAAGATGCGCACCGCCAACCAGGGCAGGACGATGGTGGCGACGGCGGTGGTCAGCCACACGACGAAGGTCGCGGCCAACCACGCCCCCGCACCCCGGATCGCCAATCCGGTGAACTGCGTCGCCAAGAACAGCGCGACCAATGTCGAAACCAGACCGATCCCGCCGAGAAAGGCCGAGGCGTAACGCTTGGTGATCTTGAAGATGAACGGGGACAGGATCGCCTGGGCGACAGTGAATATCACGACGGTGAGCAGGAAGCCCCGCCAGGGCACCGATACGCCGGCAACCAACCGGTCCGCAGCCAGCAAACCCACTGCCGACGATCCGAGGAGTACGGCCACCCGCAGGAAGAATCGCACCATGCCGATAACCCTATGCTGAGTGCCCCGGTGACCTGCACGTCCACTGATTTGGGGACAACGCTGCGTGTGGGTGCTTCACGGCTCTAGGTCACGCCTTCTTTGGCATAGACCATCCGCAGGACCAACCCGACCTCCGGTCCCATGATGGTTTCGCACAGTTCGCAGTAGGTGGCGACGAAGGCCGGACCATGCGGCGGCGGTACAGGGCTCAGGTGGTGGGCCAACTCGTGCAACACGACGAGTTCACGCAGCGCCCACGTCGAATCCCGTTCGGGCACCGCGATGACGGCCGCACCGTCGACGAGTTCGTAGTGTGCGGCCGCGGCGCCGCGGCGGGGCCGCACGCTCACCGGCGGGGCACCGACGCGGGCGAGCACCTCGTCGACATAGCGCTGCACTGACTCGACCGAGCCGAACTTCGCCTCCGGCGGCAACGTCAGCGAGGTGCCGAAGAAGTCGATGGCGCGTGAACTATGTTGCGCGGCACGGTCGAACATGGTGCGCACGAACTGTTCCGCGGCATACACCTTGGCCCGCTGGGTGTCCCTGGCCGTCACTGCTCCAATGCGCCGCGTGCGCCCGACAACTCCGGATTCGGCCCCAGTCGGGCGCGTCGCCCAGCCTGGTCGCCGGCCCGGCGCGCTGCCGAAGAATAGCCCGCCGACGCGCTGGTCGCCCGCCACGTGCCGCGCGCCTGCGAGGCCTGCCGGTAGAAGCTCTTCAACTCGATGTCCTTGTCCCGCAGGGCAAGAGCCGTACCGGGCCGGTCGTTGCGGTCGGCCTCCTGTTTGGCCTCCTCGCGGGCCTGCGTCAGCCGCTGCCCGATCCGGGAGCCGAACGCCAGCTGGAAGTTCAGCCGCGCGGTGATGGTGGGGGTCGGCCGGTGCGCTCCGGAGGCGATGTAGGACTCCGACGCCTTGACCATCTGCAGCACCAGGCTGGTGTAGAGCGCATGGGTGGCGTCGATGTCCTCGGCGAATCCGTAGGCGTAGACGAACGTCGAGTTGGACGCGACATCGCATTTCACGTCGTTGGCCATCCCGATCATCACGAACAACTGCACATAGGTGCGCAGCCCCTTGGTGCCGGCCTGCCCGATGGTCACGGTGCGCTGCAGCGGCTGCTGGGCCTTGGTGCGCTGGGCTGAATGCGACCGGGCCAACGCCAAGTCGATCGCGGTGGCCGTGGCCAGCCGCTGCGCCGCGGCCATGAATGCCTCGGCTTCATGCTGATTGTCGGTGCCCTCCGCCTGACGCAACAGCGCGGCGATGCGCCCCAGCATCTTGTCGTCGCTCATTGCGCGATCCGCTTCGCTACTCGCTTGCCGCTCATTGCGCGATCCGCTTCGCTACTCGCTTGCCGCTCACGGCACGATCCTAGAAAACATCTCTGACATCACTTACCGGAGAAGTCCTTCAGCGCGTCACGCACCTGCTGCGACAGCGAGCCGGGCTTGCCGTAGTTCGCGATGCTGTCGGTCGGGTCGTCGCGCAGGATGTGGTTGACGCCCTTGAGCTCGACGACCTTGAGCGCGGTGTGGTGCAGCGCGTCGATCAGCGGGCGTTCGGCGTCACAGCTGGCCTGGGCGTCGGAATCCGAGCACGTCAGCAGGACCGGCATCCCGTCGGGCAGCGCCGCCGCCAGCGCCAGCGGGTCGATCTTGTCGGCCTCCCTGATGGCGTTCAGATTGCCCTTGTTGACGATCGCGCTCAGGCCCTCGGGCAGGTTGTCCGGGACTGTGCCCTTGGTGCGAATCTGATCGACGGCGCCCAGCCAGGCCTTGAGCACCTCCGGCGTCGACCCCGAGCGCACCCGGTTGGTGATGATGTCCAGATACCGGCCCGCCAGTGGCTGCAACAGCCCCAGCGAGTGCACCTTCTCCTCGCCTCGGCCGGCCAGCGTCATGGCGTGGACGGCGCCCTCGCCGACCGCGTAGATCGACAATCGATCCTTGTCGGTGTGGGACTGCCCACCCAGAAACTTCAGTGCGGCGGCCGCACCGGCGGTGTAGACAGCGCTGACCACCTCCGTCGGCTTCTGCTGATACGGGCCCAGCTTGGTCTTGCCGGTACCGATCTTGTCGTAGCGCAAGGTGGCCACACCGTCGTCCGACAGCGTCTCGGCGATCTGGCGCATGTTGCCGATGGGGCCGACGACCTTGTTGTCGCCATTGCGGTCGGTGGGCCCGCTCTCGGAGATCAGCAGCGCGGCCGGACCTGACCTGCCGTTGGTGCGGTAGGTGCCGAAGATGGTCAGACCGTCGGCGTCGAAGCTGACGTCCTGGTCCACCCATTTGGCCGGCTGCCCGGATCCGCAACCGGCCAGCAGCAGCACCGCCAGCAGTGCCGCGGCAATTCGTCTCACAGATGTGCCTCGATCCACGACGTGACGTCGTCGAGCACCAGCGCCTGCTCGGGCTCGTTGAACACCTCGTGGTACAGGCCCGGGTACACCTTGAGGTGGACGTCCTCGGCAGCCACGCACTCGACGAGACGGTGACTGCCTTCGACGGGCACCAGCCGATCCTTTTCACCGTGCACCACCAGCAGCGGCGCGGCCAGCGCGGAAGCCCGCTGCGGCATCGTCTCGCCTACGAGGATCAGCGCCCGGGCGATCCCCGCCGGCACCTTGCCGTGCCACACCAGCGGGTCGGCGTTGTACGCGGCGACCACGGCCGGATCCCGGGAGATCGCCGTCACGTCGAGCTCTTCGACGGGCAAGCCCGGGGCGATCTGGCCCAGCAACTTGGCCGCCACGACCAGCATCGGCGACAGGGAGGCCTGCGCTGCGATCGCAGGCCCCGAAAGCACCATGGCGGTGTACTCGTCGGGGTATTCGACGCCGTAGCTGAACACGATGCCGCCACCCATACTGTGGCCGAGCACGATGCGGGTGAGGTCGGGATGCTCGGCGGCGGCGACGCCGACCAGGGTGTGGAAATCGCCGACGTACTCCGACATGTCCCGCAGGTACACCCGCTTGCCGCCGGAACGCCCGTGGCCACGATGGTCGAGGGCGTAGACGATCAAACCGGCCTCGCCGAAGCGCTGCGCCACGTGGTGGTAGCGGCCTGCGTATTCTCCCAGCCCGTGCGACAGCACGATGACTCCGCGCGGCGCAGTCTCCGGGCTCCACACGTCGTAGACAATGCGCACCCCACCGACGCCGTCGAAGGTCCGTTCGGTACGGGTACTGGTCATCAGGCGAGCGTAGCGGGATCGCGATCAACGGTTAATGCAGCACCGCCATGCCGAGGACGAACACACCGGCCATCGCCGCCGCGGCAACGAACGGCCACACGATGACGATCTTTTCGCGGGTTTGACCGTAGAGCATCAGCGCTCCGGTCGCCACCAGCACGACGACCAGCCCGACACCGACCGTGAGGATCGCGGCATTCTCGTGATAGCCGGCATCGCAGGCAGCGTCGTGGCAGCCGTCGGTGGCCATTCCGAAGCCGAGTGCGCCCATCATGAACTCGGTGAAAGCCACCGGAATCAGCAGGATATACAGCGCGAACGCCGCGATGTTCCAGCGTTCGACCCCCCGCCGTGCCATTTTTCGATCGTAGTTGTCGGTGGGCGTGCGTAGGCTCGACGACGTGACCGTGCTCGCACCTTCACCCGACGCCACCGCACGCGAGAACGCAAGTCCGGCTGACGCGTTCCTCGCCGATGCCCAGCGCTACCGCCGAGAGCTGCTCGCACACTGTTACCGAATGACCGGTTCTCTGCACGACGCCGAGGATCTGGTGCAGGAGACCTATCTGCGCGCGTGGAAATCCTACGCGGGCTTCGAGGGCAAATCCTCGGTGCGGACCTGGCTGTACCGGATCGCCACCAACACCTGCCTGACCGCCCTGGAGAGCCGTCAACGCCGGCCCCTGCCGTCAGGCCTGGGCACTGCGAGTTCAGCCGGCACCGACACGATCACCGAGCATCCCGAAGTGCCCTGGCTGGAGCCGCTGCCCGATGAGTCCTCCGACCCGGTGAACATCGTCGGCGACCGCGAGTCGGTGCGGCTGGCGTTCGTGGCGGCACTGCAGCACCTGTCCCCCCGCCAGCGTGCGGTGTTGGTGATGCGTGAGGTGCTGCAGTGGAAGGCGGCCGAGGTCGCCGACGCGATAGGGTCTTCGACGGCCGCGGTCAACAGCCTGCTGCAGCGGGCCCGGGCGCAGCTCGAAGCCGCGAACCCCAAGCAGGACGGCCCGATCGTCGCACCCGAATCGCCCGAGGCGCAGCACATGCTGAGCCGCTACATCGCCGCGTTCGAGGCTTACGACATCGACAGACTCGTCGAGTTGTTCACGGCCGAGGCCATCTGGGAGATGCCGCCGTTCGACAGTTGGTATCGCGGTCCGCAGGCCATCGGCGACCTGTCTCGGCACAAGTGCCCCGCCGAGAAGGCCGGCGACATGCGGTTCATCCGCACGACTGCCAACGATCAACCGGCCGCGGCGATGTACATGCGCAGCCCCGAGACGGGCGTGCACGAGGCGTTTCAGTTGCACGTGTTGGCCATCAATGCCGCCGGTATTTCCCATGTGGTGGCGTTCATGGACCCATCGTTGTTCGAGAAGTTCGGGCTCCCGGCTTCCCTTTAGCCGCCGAGTGGCCGGTTACTACACGCGATCACCCAAAACCCGTGCAATAACTGGCCATTCGGCGCCGGCAGCCCGCAACGCGGCGCAGACTCGGGCGACGAGAACCCATAGTCTGCGGTGCAGCAGGTCAGCCCCGACGCGGACGATCGACCAGCCCAGCGCGGCCAATTCTGCATAGCGGTCGATGTCGTTGGCACGGACCCGCGGATCTGTCCAATGCTGTGCGCCCTCGTACTCGACACCTACCTTGAACTTCTTGTAGCCCATGTCAATTCGTGCATGACTTCTGCCGCCGAAGTCTCCCGGCACCACGATCTGCGTATCCGGCTTGGACAGTCCGGCATTGACGAGAACCAGCCGGGTACGGGTTTCCTGTGGGGATTCGGCGCCGCCGTCCATCAGGCCCAGCACGTCACGCAGTTGGACCAGCCCACGGACGCCGGGATGGCGCTGCACCAGAGGTGCGACGTCAGCCGCCGTCACAAACGTCGCCTGCGCGAGCGCATCCAGCCGCATGACCGCCTCGTCCGTGCCGCGGCGCCGACCCAGGTCGAACGCGGTACGCGCCGGCGTCGTCACCGGGATCCCGGCGAACAGTCGAGTCTCGTCGTCCAAAAGTTCGTCGCGGTGGACCAGAATCCCGGCGACGGGCTTGCCATTGCGGCGATACAGCTCGGCAGGCTCGGTCGGGTCGATCCAACGCGTGCCGTACACCGCGGCCGCCGACAGCCCTGCCAACGTCGCCTGTCGCCCGGAGAACAGCCAGGCCGCCTCGGCTCGATGCGCAGCCGTCAACTCCACGCCCTTGGCCAGATAGACGTTGCGGTAGATCGCGTCATACCGGCTTGCCAGGGCTCGTCGGGTCGTTGCCCGCGCGGCAAGCGCCTCGGACCCGAGAATCGGTCGGACCATGCGCCCACGGTGTCGGCAGGGGCCGACGAGATGGCCGACCGAGCCGCCCCTGGTGCCCGGACCTGTGGATGAACCCTGGTCTGGGGACAACCCGACCGCCTCCAGTGGCCGGTTACGACACGCAAACCCGCCGATCGCGTGCACTAACTGGCCGCTCGCCAGCGGCGGAAAAGTTACTTGGGTGGCATCCGGATACCGCCGTCGACGCGGACCACCTCAGCGTTCATGTAGGAGTTGGTGATCAGCTCGATGACCATCGAGGCCAGCTCCTCGGGCTTGCCCAGGCGGTGGGGGAACAGCACGGACTCACCGAGCTTGGCTTTGAAGGCTTCGGACGCCTCTCCTTCCCCGTAGATCGGGGTGTCGATGAGGCCCGGCGCCACGGTGTTGACGCGGACACCCACCGCGGCCAGGTCGCGCGCGACCGGCAGGGTCAGGCCCACGACGCCGCCTTTGGACGACGAGTACGCGGCCTGGCCGATCTGGCCGTCGAACGCCGCGACGCTGGTCATGTTCACGATCGCGCCGCGCTCGCCGCTCTCGGTGGGGTCCAACCGGCTCATTGCGGTGGCGGCCAAGCGGATGGCGTCGAAGGTGCCGACAAGGTTGATCGCGAGCACCTTCTTGTAGACGTCCAGATTGTGCGCCGACGCGAACTCGCCGTCCTTACCGATGGTGCGCTGGGCCCAGCCGATGCCTGCCGAGTTGACCAAGACGCGCAGCGGGCCGAGCTCGGTGGCCTTGTTGACCGCGGCCTCGATCTGCGCGGTGTCGGTGACGTCGACGCTGACGAACACGCCGCCGAGTTCCTTGGCGAGCGCCTCGCCCTTCTCGGACTGCAGGTCGGCGATGACGACCTTGGCTCCCTTGGCTGCCAACTGGCGGGCGGTTGCCGCACCGATACCTGATGCACCACCGGTGACGATGGCGCTGACTCCGTTGATATCCACGTCGACAGAGTAAGCCGATCCACCGGTCGGTCGGCAGTAGGCTTGGCACATGCCCCCGATCGTCGACATCCGCCGCGCCGATGACCGTGGCCTCACCACGACCGACTGGCTGCAGTCGCGACATTCGTTCTCCTTCGGCGATTACTACGATCCCACCAACACCCACCACGGGTTGCTGCTGGTCAACAACGACGACATCGTCGCTCGTGGCGCCGGCTTTGACACACACCCGCACCGGGACATGGAGATCGTCACCTGGGTGCTGGAAGGCGAACTAGCCCACAAGGATTCGATGGGCAACTCCGGAGTGATCTATCCCGGTCTGGCACAACGCATGTCGGCAGGCAGCGGAGTGCAGCACTGCGAGCAGAACGGATCCGAAGACGCGCCAGTGCATTTCGTACAGATGTGGGTGCTGCCCGACGAGGCAAGCGTGACGCCGGGCTATCAACAGCAGGAGATCCGGCTCGGCAATGCCCTGACACCCATCGCTTCCGGCGCCACCGACGCGGCCGTCTCCCTGCACAACCGCAACGCCACACTGCACGGCGCCCGGCTGCACTCCGGCGAGGCGCTGGAGCTACCACAGGCCCCGTACGTGCACCTGTTCGTCGCGCGAGGTGCGGTGACACTTGAGGGCGCCGGCGAGCTGACGACGGGCGACGCGGCACGGCTGAGCGCGTGCGGTGGCCGGCGGGTGACGGCGACGGCCGGCGCCGAGATCCTGGTGTGGGAGATGCATGCGGGCCTGGGCGGCGCGTAACGCCATCGCAGCGGTCATGGTCGCGACAGCGGCCTGCAGCTCCACGTCGACGCCTGCACCGCAACCGCCGCCCGTGCCTGCGGGCCTGTCCACGGTCGCCGTCGAAGTGCCCGACGCCCTCGCGCAAGCCCCGTTCGACCGGCCCCGCCACGCTCAAGTGCCCGCCGGCTGGACGCTGGCGGTCGTCGCACGCGTGCCGAGGGCCCGGATGGCCGCCTGGACACCGGACGGCAGGCTGCTCGTCTCGACACCGAGCACCGGCCAGGTTCTGCAGGTGCTGCCCAGCCGCCAAGTTCTGCTCGACGGACTGGACCAGCCGCACGGTCTGACGTTCGCGGGCTCCACGCTGTACGTCGCCGAGAGCGACCAGATCGATGCCTACGACTACGCCGACGGCCGGGCCACCAATCCTCGTACCGTTGCCGGCGGCCTCCCCGACGCCAAGAGCCCGGACCTGCACGGTGCCTACGCCCACGCCCTCAAGAGCGTCGTCGTGGGACGTGATGGCGCCGTGTACTTCTCGATCGGTTCGACGGGCAACATCTCCGCTGAGGATCGTTCCGCCACACCACCGCGGGCCACCATCATGCGCGTGCCGCCGGGCGGCGGGCCCGCCCAACCGTTCGCGACCGGAGTACGCAATGGCACCGGGCTGGCGTTGGCCCCCGACAGCTCGCTGTGGACGGCGGTGAACAATCGCGACAATGTCGCCAATCCCGAGGGCAAGGTGGACCAGGATTACGTGGACAACCATCCGCCCGAGTCGGTCGCGAAGCTCACGCAGGGACGCGAATTGGGTTGGCCCTACTGCAATCCCGACGGCGCCGCGCCCGCGGGATTCATCCGCGACATGCAGACCAACGCCGACGGCACCGAGCTGGACTGCGCGGCACTGCCGCCGGTGGAGCAGACCATGCCCGCGCACTCGGCACCGCTGGGCATGAGCTTCACCGAACTGCCGCAGTTCGGCGCCGGCGCGCTGGTGGGTGTGCACGGATCGTGGAACCGGGCGCACCCGCAGGCACCCGAGGTGTCGTTCTTCGGTTGGCGCGACGGCACATTGGGCCCCCAGCAGACGCTGGTCGGCGGCTTCCAGGCCGATGACGGTTCACGGTGGGGCCGACCGGTGGCCGCAGTCACGGGACCCGACGGCGCGGTGTACATCACCGACGACGACGCCGGGGCGGTGTACCGGCTGTCACCGGGCTGAGAACGAGGACAGCTAACTGCAATCTCTGGATGCCTGGCGGCGGGTATCCATTCGGAGGAATACCGCGGTCACGGGTGAAGTCGCACGTCCGGTACCCAATCGAGACTCCAACGTTACCAATGTTGACAGAGTTTCCTGTGTGGTTATTGTGTACACCGTGCCTGCGCTGGCAAAACTGAAACAACGTGTGGTAGCAGGTGCGACCACGTTCATATTGTGTGCCGTGTTGGGTGTCGGCAGCATGCCGACTGCGCAGGCCGAAGATGCCAAGACGCTGCTGCTCGGCGCGATCGCCAATACCAAGGGCTCGTACCTCGTCTACAACTTCGGCGGCCAGTTCGCCGCGCCGTTCACCTCGGCCTCGGGCAACCAGTACACGCTGAACAACGGCGGGCACTTGATGACCATCAAGAACGCATCCTCGCGGCTGAGCCCGCGCCTGCTCGTCGACAGCCATCAGGGTTATCAGTCCCGATGCGAGCGCAACCCGGGTGCGCGTACCGGCGAAGGCCTCTGGCAGGCGTCGGAAACCTATGCGCCACTGCAGGCTTGGCAAGCCCTCGGGCAACCGACCATCGCCATCAACGCCAATTTCTTCGACGTCCGGGGCCAGAAGGGCGGCTCGTGGCGCGACACCGGGTGCAGTTCACCGTTGGGCGCATACGTCGACACCACCCGCGGGCAGGGCCGGGCCAACACGGCCGTGACCGGCACACTGGCCTACGCCGGGAAGCAGGGCCTCTCGGGCGGTGACGAACACTGGACGGCGCTGGCCACCATGATCCTGCCGACCGGCAGTGCGCCATACGTGGTGATGCCCAAGGGACGCGACGACTACGACTCGGCGACCCCGGTGATCCAGCGGCTGTTCGACCAGAACGCCCGCTTCGTCGCGGTCTCGGGCATCGGCCTGTTGGCCCCGGGCGACACCGGTCAGCTCAACGACAACGGCCCCAGTGCGGCTCGCACTGCGCTCGGTTACAACCGGGCCGCGGATCAGTTCTACGTGTTCCAGGGCGGCAGCTACACGCCGGACAACATGCAGGATCTGTTCCGCGGGCTGGGTGCTGACAACGCGCTGCTGCTCGACGGCGGTGGCTCGTCAGCCATCGTGCTGCGCCGCGACACCGGCGGCATGTGGAGCGGCGCGGGCTCACCGCGCGGCAACTGCGACACCCGCGCCGTGCTGTGCGATTCGCGCGAACGCTCCCTGCCCAGCTGGCTCGGGTTCAACTAGCTGTGGATCAGGTGCGCTGACGGATGCTCATGCGGTCAGCCACAAATCGACACCCTGACCCGTGAAGACGTTCAGCAGCGTGCTCCAGGCGTCTTGCCCGAGCGCTGTCTTCACCTGCTTGTAGTCGGTCAGGACGAACCTGAACTTGCCGTTCTCGGGTGTGCCGAAGCCACCGCGCAGACAGTCGGCCAGCGCGTCGAAGTTGGCGCCGAAGTAGCCGCCGTCTCCGTTGACGGCGCGGCCGATCTCGGTGAACAGGTCGGCCTTGGATCCGACCGCGGCACCGTCGATCCGATAGGTCCTCACATGCCTCCGATCCGGCAGAAGCTCTGGTAGTGGTCGCCGGTGTAATAGAACTCCGGCGGATGGTCGAGCGGCTGCCCGCCGGTGACGATACGGCGGGTGCCGCGGGTTTTCGCGCCGGGCGTGGGCACCGTGTACTCGTGGTAGTAGCCCCGTTCATGCTGGGGCAGCGCGCGTTCGTAGTTGCCGAAGACGACGCCGTCGTTGCGCGGGTACGGGAACGGGCCGCCGGACTCGATGAGCTTGACGGTCTGCACGGCCTGCGGCGGCAGCCCGTCCAGGTCGCATGTGCCGTCGGCAGCCTTCACCGCGGTCGCCGAGCTGACCGTCGCGGACTTAACGGCTGTAGAGGCACTGTGCCCGCAGCCAGCCAACAGCCCGACCAGCATCACCACTGTCGCTACCCGCCGCACCGCCACGACGCTAGCAACAAATCCCGGGATACCGCAGAACCTCGTGGCACGATCGTTACTCGAGTGAGCACAACGTCCCCTTCAGAGCAGTCCGCAGCCCGCCGCGTCGCACCCGCGAGCGGACGGAAAGCCCTGTCCACCAAGCAATTTCGCCCCGACATCGAGGGGCTGCGCGCGGTCGCGGTACTGGCTGTCGTGCTCTACCACGCCGGCATACCCGGGATGCGCGGCGGATTCGTCGGCGTCGACATGTTCTTCGTGGTGTCAGGTTTCCTGATCACGGGGCTGCTGTGGCGGGAAGCCGGCCAGACCGGAACGGTGCGGCTGGCATCGTTCTACGCCGCACGGGCGCGGCGATTGCTGCCCGCTGCCGCAGTGGTGCTGGTGGCGACGTCCGTCGGCGCGGTGGCGCTGCTGCCGCCGCTGCAGGCTCGTGGCGTGCTCGGCGACGCGATCGCCAGCGCGCTCTACGTCGGCAATTACCGATTCGCCGTGGAAGGTACCGACTACCTGGCTGCCGACGCCGCACCCTCGCCGCTGCAGCACTACTGGTCCCTCGGAGTCGAGGAACAGTTCTACCTGCTGTGGCCGGCGCTGATCATCGGGGTCGCATGGCTGTTGACGCGGTCCGGCCGGGACACGCGCTCGGCCGGACCGTACGCACTGGTGCTGCTGGCCGTGACGGGTGGCTCGCTGGCACTGTCGTTGGCCTGGACGCAGACGATGCCGCCGTGGGCGTTCTTCTCGCTGCCCACCCGCGCGTGGGAGTTGGCCGTCGGTGGTCTGATCGCCTTGACCGCCGCGCGTTGGCGGACGCTGCCACCGGTGTGCGCGGCCATCGCGGGCTGGGGCGGGCTGGCGCTGATCCTGGTGACGTGCACTCAGCTCGGGGATTCGGGACCCTACCCCGGCACCGCCGCGTTGCTGCCGACGTTGGGCACCGCGCTGGTGATCGGCGCCGGGTGCGCGATACCCGATCTGGGGGCGGGACGGCTGCTGGCCCTGCCGGTGATGCGCGGTATCGGCCGGGTGTCCTACTCGTGGTACCTATGGCACTGGCCGCTGCTGTTGTTGGCGCCTGCGCTGTTCGGCGGCCCGCTGGAGCTGGGCGGCCGGGTGCTCATGGTCCTGATGTCGCTGGGGCTGGCGATCTTGACGCTGCACCTCATCGAGGATCCGGCCCGATTCGCCGCGGCCCTGCGTGCCTCCGCGTGGCGGAGCCTGGCGGTCGGTGCGACCGCCACGGGAGTTGCGGTGTGCGCCGGGCTGGTTCTGCTGGCCGTGCGTCCCGTGCCGACGGGTTCGGGGCCTGCGGCGATTCCGGTCGCAGCCGTGCAGTCCCCCGCGCCGGGGCCGACACCTCGGATGCTGACACCGGCCGAGCAACTGCGGGCCGCCGTGGCGACGTCGGTGAACCTACGGGCCGTGCCGTCGAATCTGTCACCGCCGCTGGGGAACATCACCAAACCGGAGGTGTTCCTCAACGGCTGCGTGTTGTCGTGGAAAGACGTCACTCCGCCGGAATGCGCCTCCGGTCAGGTGAATTCGAAAACCACCGTGGCACTGATCGGCGACTCGCATGCGGGTATGTGGCATCCGGCATTGGAACCGATTGCGCGTCAGCGTGGTTGGCGGCTGGAAACGATGGCCAAGGTCACCTGTCCGATGTTGAAGCTGCCGATCGTCAGTCCCTATCTCGGCCGTGAGTACACCGAGTGCAAGCAGTGGCGGGCCGCAGTGCTCGCCCGGGTGCAACAGGAACGGCCGGCGCTCGTCGTGGTCGACATGGTGCGCCGCTATGGCGCCGACTTCGGTTTCACCAGCTACGACCAGGTCTGGCTGGATGCGCTGACCCGGTTGGTGTCGCAGTTGCGGGGCACGGGCGCCAAGGTGCTGGTGCTCGGCCCTGTTCCCGATCCGCACGGCACCGTGCCGACGTGCCTCTCGGCGCACATCAACGATGTCACAACCTGCACGCCGCAACGATCGATCGCCATGAACGACACCGGTATCGCCGCCGAGACTGCGGCCGTGCAAGCCGGAGGCGGGCAGTACGCGAACCTCGCCGAGTTCTTCTGCACGGCCGACCGCTGCCCCGTCATCATCGGCAACACCATGGTGTTTCGCGACGACAACCACATCACCACCGAGTACGCGCAACTACTGAGCCCCATCGTGGGCGGGCTGGCCGAGAGCGCGCTGGCGCGGAACTGAAAACCCGGCTCGTGGCGCCGTCAGCTGCCGGCGCGCAGCAGTTTCGCCACGACGGCAGCGACCTGACCCGCATAGCCCCCGCCGAAGAGCACCACATGCGCCAACAGCGGGTAGAGCTGATGCAGCCCGACGCGACCTTGCCAGCCATCGCGCAAGGGGCACACCGATTGGTAGCCGGCCAGCACCTCGCCGAGATGTGGACAACCGAACAACGTCAGCATCGCCAGATCGGTCTCGCGGTGCCCACCGTGCGCGGCCGGGTCGATCAACACCACACCGTCGGCCGTCCACATCACGTTGCCGCTCCACAGGTCACCGTGCAGCCGAGCCGGGCCTTCATCGTCGTCGAACCGGCCCGCACGGCACAGCGCCGCCACCTCGGCCAGGCCGCGACGGGCGGCCGCGTCGAGCCGTCCCGCAGCCAGCGCACCCATCGGCTCCAGGCGCTCCTGCGCATAGAACTCGCCCCAACAACCATGGTGGCTCAACGACATCGGAAGCGGTTGCGTCATCGGCCCGAAAAACGCTGCGCCACGGTAGCCGTCGGGTCCGGCGCCGAACGCCGCGGCACCCGCATTGTGGGTGACCGCCAGCATGCGACCGAACTCGTGCGCGGCCCGCGCCGACGGGGCGACCGATTGCAGCCGTTGCAGCGTCAGTGATGTGGCGTCATACGCCAGAACCCGAGCGCACGGCACACCACCGTCGACCGTCAACCACTGCAGCCCGGCGGCTTCTGCCGCGAAAAACCCTTGCGGCGCCGCCGGATTGCGTTTGACGAAATAGTCCATCAGACCCGCCTTCTGCGCGATGGACTTCTGCATAGAGCGAGGGTACTGCGCGCCGTTACTGGGACCCAGCCGGTGACCTGACCCGCGCGAGGGTTTCCGTGATCCGCAGAGTCAGCTGGGTTCGAGGTCGATCCTGATTGTCAATCTGTCGGTTCCCGCGGCCCGCACCGCAAGGCTGTTGAAACCACCGAGCTCATCGAGTCGTTTCTGGGTGTCGTCATCGGGGAGCAGTGTGGCGGTGCCGGTGTGCCATCGCCCTTTGAGCCGTAACCGCACGTGAGGGTTGGATTGAATGTTGCGAACATAGTCGGATCGGTATCCGTGTTCGGACACCAACCAGAAACTGTTGCCCTGGCGTCGGCCACCGATAGGCGTGACCCGCGGCAGACCGCTCTTGCGGCCGGTGGTCTCCAGCATGATCAGCCGTGATGAGCGTCGCGCCAGCGGGTTGACGACGAGGCGCTGGCCCGTATGGATGAGTCGGAATTTCAAAAGGTTTCGGTCAACCACGTCATATCCCTCTAGTCAGATGGTGTGTCAATCGTCAGCGATTACAAGCGTCTTGCTGCCTTGCCTCGAAGAGCTGCGTCACCTACATGTTTGCATCATCGATATGGCGCGTCATCAATTTTTCTCGCACCGCGTTGACGATTTCGAGTTCACCCGTTTGCTGCATAGACAATCCCGTTCGGGGCGCGGACTTTCGACAAACGATCGCGAGCACTTCTTCGATCCTGCCGTCGAGGTCTTCGACCGGATCCGAGCCACCGGCCGACAGTCGCATCCTCAGACGTTGCCAAAGTCCGCTTTGAAGGCAATCGCCAATCTGCTGAAGGCGCTCTCCCAACATCATTCACACAGCTCATACATAGGTCACACACACATGTTCGGGTTGGAACTCCCACGCTGGCGATTCTCTGGGAGTTCGCTGCGGTTGTACATGGACAACGTTTCGAAGCCGTCGACGGTGTCAATGTGGACTCGTATGCCCGCGGTGACATCACGGCGGGGGTGGTCGGGGAGAAAGAGGCACTATGACCGTGAAACGCATAGCCGGTACCGCGGCAGCGGCTGCGGGCATCGGCATGTCAGCGCTGTTGGCGGCGGGACCAGCCGCGGCCGTTCCGCAGGCGCCGCAACTTTGTGATCAAGCCAATTCCGCCAACTGCCCGCCAGGGCCGGGCGGCGCGCCTCAGGCGCCCAACAACGCACCACAGAGCCCGCGCGGTAATCCGCCGCAAAACAACGGACCGCAGGGCAACCCGCCGCAAAGCAATGCGCCTCAGGGCCCGCAGGGCAATGCGCCGCAGGGCAATGCGCCTCAGGGCAATGCGCCTCAGGGCCCACGCAACGAGGGTCCGCGTAACGGGCCACAGGGCAGTCTGCCTCAGAATGAGCCGCAGGGTCCGCAGAACAACGGACCAGAAGGCAACCCCCGTCCGAATGGCCCACAGGGCAACGGACCTGGCAACGGCCCACAAAACAACGGGCCTCAGAACAACGGCCCACAAAATAATGGACCCGACAACCATCCCAACGGTCAGCCGAACGCGCCCGCGGGCCGCTACGACCGCGGTAATGACCAGATCGGCGGCCCGCGGGACGCACCGCACGGGTTCAGCACTCCAGGCAACGGCGCCCCGCCGCCCCCGCCGGAGCGGGGTCCGGGCTGGAATGACGGTCCTCCCCCCGGCGGTCCACCGCCCAATTGGGACGGCCCTGCTCCTGCCGGTGGCTGGAACGGCCCGCCGCCCCCCGGCGGCTGGAACCGCCGGTATGACGGCCCAGGCCGTGACATCACCCAAGCCCGAATGGATTTCGGTCCGTTCAACTACAACGGCTACACCGCGATCCCGATCTTCAACCCCGTGTTCGGGGGCTGGGGTTTCTGGTTCTTCGGTGTGTGGATCCCGCTGTTCTGATCAACACGACGCGGCGGCGCCGGAACTGCTCGCACGCCGAGCCGGTTTCGGCGCCGGCCGGCTCCCGGCGGATCAGCTGCCGGAATCTACAACCTCTTCTAAGGAGAAGACATGGTCACACGCGTTGTGATGATCGGCGTAGCGAGCGCAGCGGTCGCGGCCTGCGCCATCACCGGATGCTCGAACGGTACCTCCAGCGACAACTCCAGCAAGCCCTCGTCGTCGCAGTCCGGGTCAGCAGGCACTTCAGGCTCCGTCGGCGCTTCCGGCGCCACCACAGTCGTCATCGACGGTCAGAATCAGAACGTGTCCGGGCCGGTGACATGTACCGCCACGGACTCCGACATCAACGTCACGATCGGCGATTCGGCCTCCGGCGTAGGCGCCGTCATCAGCAACGACTCTCCGCCGAACGTTCACTCGGTGGGCCTCGGCACGGTCAACGGTGTGGCACTCGGATATGCCGATGCCGCAGCCGGACACGGCAACGCATCGGCCACCAAGAGCGGCAACACGTACAAGATCACCGGCAACGCCGTCGGTTTCGACACCTCGACCCAACAGCAGGTGACGAAGTCCTTCGAGCTCGATTTCACCTGCCCATGACCAAGCATCCGGCACCTCTGCCGACCCATCAAACCTGGTGCCCTGGTCGATTTGCCTCGAACTCTCAAGAGCCGAACCGGAAGATCAACGCGCTCACCGCAATGACCAACGCCGCCAACGCAATCACCGGCGCCACGGCGACCAGAGTCAGCGACGCACCGACCATTGCGCCGCCCATCATGGTCGCCACGACGCCGTAGCGCAGCTTCGCCCGCTCACCGGTGCCGCCGGCCAGACGGCTGTCGAGCCCGATGCCCACGATCGTCTGGGTAAGCACCGTGGTACTGAGTTCCTGGATGCCGAACTGCCGCGCGGTGGCGTTCTGGATACCGAAAGTGATCGCCAGACCCGAGATGAGGATCAGCTTGCGGTTGTCCTGATAGTCGAGCACACCGGCGCCGGCCAGGGCCGAAAGCATCAGCAAAATAACGACTTCCACCGAATGCGTGACCGTCAGCCAGGTCCGGGGACTGCTTTGGAGGTGCCGCGCGAACCGCCCGCCCACCACGGTGCCCACGACGAAACTGACGAAGGCGACAACCGCCGCCGCAAGATCCACCCCGGAGTGCGGCACCAACCAGAACCCGAGAAAAATCACGTTGCCGGTCATGTTCGCGACGAACACATGGCCGAGCACCAGCACACTGACCGCATCGACCACACCGGTCGCGAAGGTGAGCAACAGTAGCGCGGTAACGGTGAGCCGGTCGGATACCGGTGACTGAATGGCCATCGCCTGGTTTCTCAGGTTACAGCTGCGGCGAGAGATCCAGCTTGGTCAACGCGGGCATCTGCGTGATCCGCCATGTGCCACCGTCACGCTTGAGCGTCAGCCGGTAGGACAGGTAGCGCAGCGACGGGATGTTCTTGGTGATCGGGCTGGTCGACACCGAGTTGGTGTACACGATCGCAGTCGCTTCGTCCGGCCCGATGGTCTCCACTGCCGTGCCCATCACCTGGGTGTTGCTGGAGACTTGCGCCTGCTTGTTGGTCGGCACGATCGAGTCGACGAATGTGCGGTACTGCACGGCGAAATCACCCGACAAGTACTGGGACGCGCGCTGCGGCAGGGAATCGATGTTGTCCGGTGTGTAGGTCCACAGCGTGGTGATCGCGTCGGCCGCCGTCTCGGCGACCTTCAGCTTGGTCGCGACCAGCGCCTGATCCGCCAGGTACGGCTGCACCATGGCGCCCGCAAAGGCCCCCGCCGCCACGAACAACGCCGCGGCCCCGGCCGCCGCATACGTCAACCGCTTCCCCGCCGGGCGGAACGGCACCATGATGGTTTCGGCGTTCTCGTCCTCAGGTTCGGCCGGCCCCTCGGAATCCGCCGCCTCATCCGAATCTGTTGGTAATTCATCAGATTCATCGTTCGCCGCAGCGTCCTCAGCCTCACCGGCGGCCACGCGGCGACCTTTACCGACCGGCGTCCGCGATTTGGGGCCGGCCTCCGGCGAGGGCGTGCTCGTCGAGAGTTGGTCGGACTCCGGCCCGTCGGTTGCCGTCTCATCGGACGACTCGGTTTCCGCCACGGCCTCGGTATCGACCGGCGCCTCTTCGACCTTGCGCTGCCACGGCATCCGTCGGCGCCGACGCGGCTCGGCCGAATTTCCCGGGCCTGCCTCCTCCGACCGTTCGGTGGTCAGATCACCTGATTCAGCTGGCTGATCTTCCACTGCTGTCCCTCTCGAATCGTCGTGACCACCCAGCGGTTTCCGCTCTCGATTATCGATTTCCCATCGGGTGACCGGGTGCTCGTCTTGGCCGCGACCAGCACATCAGCGCTGCCGTTGTCGTTCCAGCGCTGGATGCCCGCGTCTTCGACGGTGCCCTTGGTCGGCTCCGCGCGGGCCACCTGGACGACGATCTCGTTCTCTCTTTCTTTGAACATTTTCGCGAAATCGCCAGTGGCCCATTTGTTCAGGATGTTATCGGCGTAAGGGTTCGCGTGATACGGATCGATCGTCATGTAATCGGCCATGAACTCGCGCGCCGCTCCCAGCGCCCCCGCGGCGTTCCCCTGAGCCCGATCATCTGACACGTGGCGCACCAACATGAACACGCTGCCGGCGATGGCCGCCGCGATCAGCAGAGTCGACAGCACCGCCACCACCGGCAGCCCCCATCGCATGGGTGACTTCGGTTGCACCGCAAAGTAATCTGCCTCCGCGGTGTCGATCTTGCGCCGCGGGCTCATCAACCCGCCCCATTCATCTGTGGCTTCGTGAGCACGGTGAGGTTGTCCACCCGCCACTGCCCATCGATCTTGCGGAAGTCGACGCGCACCGTCGCGGTGAGGAACTTCAGGTTCTTCGGGTCGGTGCCGCGCTGGCCCTGCAACGCCAGCAACATCGTTCCCGCGGTCTTGGTCGACCCGGGTAGCACGGCGCTGCTCACGGCCCAGTACTCGTTGGTGTTTGGACCGGCCTTGCGTACCGCCGCCTGCTGCTCGGCCAACTGCGGACGGTAGGTGTCGGTGGTCACGGTCAGCGCCCTGGCGAAATCCTTTTCCATCGAGTCGACGCCGTAGCTCAGCAGCTGTTCGACGGTCCGCGGTCCCTGGTCGGCGAGCTGTGCGCGAGCCTGCTGGATCGTCAGCTCCTGGCGGTATGAGCCCCAATAACCCAGTCCTGCCGCAGAACCACACAACAGCGCAGCCACCAGCATGACCACCGCGGCCCGCCGGCGGACACCGCGCACCTGCTCTTCGGCCACCGCGACCCGGTGCACCTCGGTGCGGGCCAGCAGATCGGCGAATGTCCGATTGCGGCTGTCCCACAGCGGCCACAGCCAGCCGATGCACAGGGCGGCGGTGTCCAGCAGATGCGCGAGTTCACGCAACGTCAACCGGACCAGCCCCACGTCACCGCCGGCGGTCACCACCCGGATACCGAACACCGACCGGCCCAGCGTCCAGCCGGTCGTCGCGGGCGCAACAACGCGGTTGACCAACATCGCGACCACCACCGCAACAGCCACGCCGACGTACACCCACCACGGCCAGCCGTGGGTCGGCGATGCCGACGCCAGCACCCCCAGCGTCACGATCACGGCCAGCCCCAACAGGACGTCGATGGCGAACGCGCCCGCACGCACCGGCCAAGACGCCAACACCGGTTCCGGGGCGGCGGTTGCGGTCTGCGAGTCGACGGTGTCCGACGAAACGGTGTCCAAGGAAGCAGTGTCCAATACGGTCGTCACGAGGTGACCTGGTCGAGCCTGGCCACTTTGTAGACACCCTCGTCGGGCGCCATCTTCACCCGAAGCCGGTAGCCCTGCTCCTCGTCGGACTTCTCGCTGTTGCTGACGACTACGCGGACCGCGACCAACAGATCCATCGAGCCGTCCTCGTTGTGCTTCTCCACCGCGGCCCGCAGGTCCGAGACCTGGACCTTGACGTTTGCCGCCTGATAGGCGTCCACCAGCATGCTGCTGTAGAGCACCGACTGCGCACCGAAGTCACCGGTCGAACAGTCGATGATCTTGGCCTGGGCCGCCGCCATCGCTGCCGTGTCGGGCGCCTGCGTCGCCGTCACGCAATCCTTGGCCGCTTGCAGTGCCGCCGCCTCGTCGCGAGCGATCTGCTCGCTCTCGCCGTGCGACCGCAACGCGAGGTAGCCCCCGGTACCGGCCAGCGCCGTCAGGACGAGCAACCCCGCACTGATCGCGGCCATCGCGCCCCGGCCCAGCCGGGACGGACGCCGCTCGATTTCAGCAGCCGGCGTGACTTCCGGCCCGCCGGACTGCCCTATAGCCTCCTCGGCACGAGGTTCTGGATGTTCGGTGTCCTGCTGGCCGGCGAGGTTCAGCTGGCTGGCGCCAGCATCTCCTTCCATCCGTCATCTCCTGGTCTATTCGAGTTGGTGACGGAGTACTTCACACCGTCCGGACCGACCACCTCACCGCTTGACGGGCTATAGATCGCCGTCGAACCTGCTGCCGGAGTGTAGATGCATGGATTCGGCTGCTGTCCACTGCAAATGACGCTACCCCCTCGCGGCGCGGTCAGCGGATCGCTGGTCGGAGCCGATCCGCCCACTTCAGTGGGCGGTAACATACTCGCCGGCAACGGGTTCAATCCGGTGTTCACCGAGGGCGCGGGGATCACCCGGCCCGGATCCACAGGCTGGTCGCATCGCGCGGCCGGGGCCGGACAGTTGCGGACCTGATTCGGGTCGCCGTACCACGGGTTGGTGCCGAGCGGTACGTACGGTTCATTGCTGCGGCACTCGGCCGGGGTGGCCGCGCGCTTGCCCGGCACATCGGCGCACGGGTAGTTACGCGCCCCACGGACCGCATTCTGCGCGTCCTTGGGGATCTTGCAGTACAGGCCCGACGGCACCGGCGCCGTCGTGGTGTCGGCGGGACCCCGCCACTGCGATGCCGGCAAGAACCCCGTGAGGCACGGTGGCGGCGCGTTGATCCCGAGGCCGAGGTGAATCAGGGCTTCCGGCTGAAAGGTCGTGAGTACCTGCGCGATCGAGCCGCCCTGCGGCAGCACCACCAACGCCTGCTCGACATTCTTGTGGTAGCGCTTGAGCATGTCGATGACGATCTCGAGGTTCGCCAACGTCTGCGGCAGCGACTCCCGGACGTCCCCGAACACCGCGTTCAACTGATCCGCAGTCGGTGCGGCCTGCTGGATGCCGCTCCGTAGCACCGCATCATTCTGGGCAGTCTGGGCGGAGATCGTGTTCAGATTCTTCGCCCAGCGCGAGATCGCGTCGCCCGAATTCACCTGACTGTCGATGATCGGCCCGGAGTTGGTGACGATGTCGTTCACCGGGTCCAGGTTGTCCTTGAAATCGCTCGCGATCGCCTGCGTCGAATCGACCAGACGCTGCAGTGACGGGCCCAAGCCACCGACCGCTTTTGCGGTCTCGTCGAGCAGCAGGCCGATCTTCTCCTTCGGCAGCACCGACAGACCGTGCTCGGCGGCATCGAGCGCCGGCCCCACCTCAGCGGGCACGGTGCCCTTCCTGATGGTGTCGCCCGACGCGAAGTACGTATTCGACTCCCCGGCGGAGATCAGATCGATGAACTGCTCACCGACCGCCGACACCGAGTGCACGTTGGCCGTGGCGTCGGTGGGGATCTTGAACTGGTCGTAGATGTTCATCTGGATCCGGGTACCGGTCTCGGTGGGCTCCACCGAGGTGACCTTCCCGATGGTGGTACCGCGGTACGTGACGTTGGCGGTCTTGTACAGGCCCGCCGAGTTGGGCAACTCGGCGTTCAGGTTGTACATCCCCACGCCTGCCCAGGTCGGCAGGCGGAGGTACACCACGGCCAGCACGGCCAGCGCGACCAGCGTCAGCGTCAGGAAGATGACGAGCTGCATCTTGATGAAGCGGGTCAGCAGCACCTCATTCCCCCCTTTCCACCAGCGGGCCACCGGGTACGTCGTGCGGATTTGGCGTGAACCGGATATCCGGAATCATCGTGTTCGGATCACGACCCCAGGCCTGTTCCAGCGCCCGCAGCATGCCCGAGACACCGGTACCGGACAGGAACGCATTGTCGATCGCACTCAGGGTCAGATCCAGGTCCAGCGACACGTTGAAGTAGTCGCCCCGAATGACCTTCGGGACGTTGTCGATGTTGAACGGGGCGGTGAGTATCAGCTTCAGCGCACCGACCAGGTAGGGCGCGGCCCGGCTGAGCTGCTTGAGCGGACGCTGCAGGTTCTCCAGATTGGTGTGCAGATTCGCATTAGTTCCCGACAGCGTCTCGTCAGCCGCGGCCGAGAGCCGGCCCAGCGCTGTCACCGCATCGGCGAACAGATCGCGGGTGTCGGCGAAATGTTGAATCAGCGGCGGGAACTCGGTAAGCACCCGATCCAACGTGTCGTTGCGCTGGGCGACGATGTTGAGCAGTTGATTCGTCGAATCGATGGCCCGGGTGATGTCGTCGCGCTGCTGGTTGAGCTCGTTGGTGAACGTGTCCAACCGGCCCAGGAACTCCCGGATCTGATCGGCGCGACCATTGAGGATGTTGAACACCTCGGTCTGGATCACCTCGATGTTGGGGATGCCGCCGCCGGTCAGAATCCCGGAGATCCCGGCCAGCGTCCGCTCGATCGTCGGATACGCCGAGGACTGCGCCAGCGGGATGGTGTCGCCGCTGCGCAGCATCTCCTTGGACGGATTCTGATCCGGCGGGTTGAGCTCGACGTGCTGCGAACCCAGCAAGCTGGTCTGGCCGATCTTGGCCAGTGTGTTCTTCGGCAATTCGATGCCCGGCTGCAGGTCGAGAGTCAACGTGGGCACCCAGTTGACCAGCTCGATGCTGCGCACCCGGCCGACGAACACGTCGCGGACCCGCACCCGGCTGTTGGCGTTGAGGGCCAGTGTTTCGGGCATCTGCACGTACAGCGTGGTGTGGCCGCTTTCGGTGCCCGGACCGCCTGGCAGCGGGACGTTCGCGATGCCACGCCACTGACCGCACGAGGTCAACATCAGCGTCGCGGCCGCCAGCGCCGCCAGGCGCAGGCCCACCCTCTTGGGTGCCGGTTTCTTCGGCAACCTCATCGGACGCATTACGACCCTCCTGCCTCGGCCGGCAGCGGCGGTGCACCTGGTGCGGGTGCCGGAGCGGCCGGAGCCGCCGGGGCGACCGCCGACACCGGATCTCCTGGAACGACGCCGGGCGCCGGTCCGGGCGGTGGCCCTGGCTGTGGATACCACGGCGGCGGCAACGGAGTGTTCTCGCTGTAGGCATTCGGTGGGCCGGGTAAGTTGCCGCCCGGCGGCACCCCGAATGCCGGCGGAGCCGGTGGAGCCACGATGTCGGGACCGCCCATCAACTCGGCCAACGACTCCGGAGTCAGCATGTTCTGGGTGAACGGCTGCACCTGGACACCCTGCATGCCCGGTGCGACAGTCCAACCCGGCTCGTGGTTGCCGTGCGAGAACAAGGTGTCACGTGCCCAGATACCGGGCACAGTGGTGTCCTTGTACCCCGGCGGCGGCTGCAGCCGCGGCTCGGAGTACGCGATCTGCTTGGGCAGCGTCATCGCGGTGCTGGCCAGGTTCATGCCGAACGGCAGGTAGTTGGACTTGATCGCGTCCAGGATCGGCGCCAGGTACTGCGCGCACAACTCGGCCGAATCCTGGTAGCCCAGACGGCTGCCCGCCTGGATCGAGCTGCAGATGAACTGCAAGGGGTTGGCGAAGCTGGTCAGGCCCGGCAGCACCGGCAGACCGATAATGCCACCCTGATTGGGCGCCACGATGTTGACGAAGTTCGCGGCGAGGTTCGGGTAGGCGTGCAGACCCGTCTCCAGCCCGTTGCGCGGCTCGGGCTGCAGGATCGCCGTGGTGGTCTCTTCGAGGTTGTTGACGTCGTGGGTCAGCACGCCGCCGTTGCGGTCGAGGAACTGGCGAGTGGTCTTGAGCACCCGGTTGAGGTCCTGCAGCGCATTGGACAGTTCCTGATCCTTGGAGAAGGAATTGGTGAACTGGACCAGATCGTTGTTGAGCGCCACGAACTGCTGATCGCTCTTGTGCAGCGCATTGACGAACAGCGCCAGGCTCTTGACGATCGTGAAGAAGTCCCCGCGGCCCTGGTTGAGCGTGGTCAACGCCTCCGACAGACCGTTCAGCGTGCGGTTGAGCTGTTCCCCCTTGCCGGCGAAGCCGTCGGCGAACGACTCGATGACGTCGCCGAACGGACCCTTGGGCTGTTCGGGGGTCGGGCCCAGCTCGGCGAGCAGGCGGGTCACCTGATTACGCAGCTCGTCGTACTCGATGGGGATCTGGGTGCGGTCGACCGGGATGACCGCGCCGTCCTGCATCTGCGGGCCGCCGGTGTAGGGCGGTGACAGCTGGATCACGCGGGACGCCACCAGGCTCGGGTTGAGCACCGAGGCACTGGCGTTCTCCGGCACCTTGTACCGGTTGTTGAAGTGGAACACCACCTTCATCTTGTCGCCGGCGGTTTCGATGCTGTCGATCGCGCCGACCCGGACGCCCATGATGAGGACCTTGTCGCCGGGATACAGCGCAAGTACCTCGGGGAAGTACGCCGTGACCGTGGTGTTGGTCAGCTTCTTGTACAGGCTGATGCCGAAGTAGCCGACCACCAACGCCAACACGACGCCCACCGCGCCGACGATCGCCGCCAACCGCGACATATGCGGCAGCTTCAGGTTCCGGATGTTGAAAATCGTTGACATAGCTCGACGTATCCCCCTACCTATCCCTGCGACCCGGGCGGAAGGAACGGCGGGTTACCCGGCAACGGGGCCGTACCCGCAGGAGGTAATTCCGGTCCGGGGCCGGGCGGCGCCGGCGGTGCGTTCAGCGGTGGCGGTATCGGGGCAAACCCGGGGACGAACTCGTCGGGCCCCGGTTGCGGGCTGACCGGCACCGTGCGGGCACCCGGCGGACCGGGGGCCAGCGGCGCCGGCGCACCCGGCTGATCCGGCGGCAGCTGACCGGGGATGACCGCGCTGGGGACGCCCGGCGAATGCGCGACGCCATCCGGATTCGGCGCTGATGTGGCGACGTCCGGCGGGGTGTAGTTCGCGCCGTACGGGTTGTCGCCGAACGGTCCCGTGGTGGCGGCCGCACACGGCAGCGGGTTGCCCGGGGACGGGATACCGTCGGCGGGCGGCGTGTACGAGCACGGAGAACCGGGCGGGACGGCCGGTCCCGGATGCTCGGGAGTGCCTTCCAGCGGGGTCGGGGCGGGCGGCGGTGCGCCGTTCTCGAATCGCTCGCCGTTGGGGTCTGGGAACCGGAACGACGGCAGGCCCGCGTTGCGCCAGAACTCCTCGGGATCGATACCGCGCTTCTTGAACGCAGCATCGACGAACGGTTGCAGAATCTGCGGCGGCAACAAGTTGACGAGCATGACCTTGAAGTACGGGCCGGAGGCCAGCGCCTCGGCCAATGACGTGATGAACTTGCCCGCGATACTCAACGTGTCGGCCAGGTCCTGCTTGCGCTGGGCCAGGATGTCGCTGACCGTGCGGAGCTGCTCCAACACGTGGTTGAGGTTCGGGTTGTCGCTGATCAAGCCCTCGACCTGATGCGATACCGCCGACACCCGTTCCAACAGCATGCTGACGACCTGGCCGCGCTGGTTGACCGCGGCCAACAGGGTCTGCGCGTTCACCAGCAGCTGGTTGACCTGCGTGCTGCGGTCGCCGAGCACGGTGGCGATCTTGTTCGCGTTGGCCAGCAGTTGCCGGATCTGATCGTCACGCTTGCCGATGGTTTCGGAGAACCTGGCCACCCCGTCCAGCGCGGCGCTCAGGTGCGGCGAGGTTTGATCCACCGTCTCCGACAGCACATTCAGCGATTGACGAACCGACTGGGTGTCCCAGCCCGAGGCGTTGCGTGTGACGTCGAAGATGGCGTCGTAGATCTGGTAGGGCGTCGTCGTCTGGCCTACCGGCAGAATCCCGCGCGGGGGCAGAGTCTGGTTGCCTCGCGGCTGAATCTCGATGTTCTTGCGACCCAGGATGGTGTCGGTCCGGATCGCGGCCCGGCTCTCGGTGCCGATGGTGCGGCCGCCGAGCGTATAGCCGATCACCACCCTGTCGCCGTTGATGTCCATCGACCTGACGTCGCCGACGTCCATGCCGGCGATCCGCACTCGATCACCCAGGTTCAGACCACCGGTGTCGGTGAACTGCGCATAGTAGGTCGGCACCGCGAAGATCATCGGCACGCTGGTCAACGTCGAACCCACACCGATGATGAGCGCGACGACAACCACGCCCATCAGGCCCTTACGGAACCGGTCGGAACCCTGCAGTGTCCTCATTTCGGCGTGCACCTACCCGACGGCTGCGACGTGATCCGTACGTTTCGGACCGGTCCGCCCGGCTGCAAACCGTTGAGCTTCAACGTGATGTCGCACGCGTAGAAGTTGAAGAAGTCACCATAGATGCCACCGGCACGTCCGATGATCTTCAATGCGGCCGGCATTTGCACCAGGATGTCGTTGACCTCCTGCTTCTGGTCGATCAAGGGCTTCTGGATGACGTCGAGATATCCGAGAGTGTCCTTGAGCAGCGGCCGGTTGTCGCTGAGCAGATCGGCAAGGGAACCCGCCACGTTGCTGATGTTGGCCACCGAGGCGGCGATCGGGTCGGCCCGGTTCTTCAGCCCGGTGATCAGCGTCTCGAAGTTCTTCAGCGTGTCGTCGAACTGCTTCTGGTGCTTGACGGTGGTGTCCAGCACGATGTTGAGGTTCTTGATCACCTCACCGATGGCCTGATCCCGATCGGCGATCGTGGAGGTCAGCTGGGAGGTCTGGTCCAGGATGTCGTTGATGGTGCCGCCCTGGCCCTGGAAGACCGTGATCAACGACTTGGCAATGGTGTTGACCTTGTCCGGGGCCAGCGAGTTGAACAGTGGCCGGAAGCCACCCACCAAGGCGTCGAGGTCCAGCGCGGGCTGGGTGCGTTCCAGCGGGATGGTGCTGCCGGGGGGGATGATCTTGTTGCTCTCGCCGCGCTTGAGCTCGAGGTAGCGGTTGCCGATCAGGTCCTGGTAGCGGATCACCGCGGTGGTCTGGTCGAACAACGGCAACGACTTGTCGACGTCGAACGTGACCTCGGCCTGCTCGCCGCCGTTGATCAGGTCGACCTTGGATACCTTGCCGACCTCGACGCCGGCGGCGCGGACGAACTGCCCGCTGCGCAGACCGCTGACGTTGTTGAAGATCGCCGAGTACTCGCTGGTGCTGTTGAACCGGAGCTGGGCGAACACCACGAAGATGAGCCCGGTGAACGTGAGCAACACCAGGGAGAAGATCCCGAGCTTGATAAGCGTGCCCTTGATGCTCATGCGGCTCCCTCGCAGGCTCGGGTTCCGCATGCCCTCTGTTTATTCGTTCCGCTAGCTTCACTCATGGGTTGATCGTGTTCTCCCCCACTTGGCGGCCCCAGACATACTCGGCCGTCAACGGCTGGCCGAGTTCGAAGTGGTTGTACGGCGCAATCGATGCACCGGTGTCCATCACCAGGTACGGCATCGGCCACAGATCACGCGTGATGGGCTGCCAGCAGCCGGGCCGGCCCTCAGGACCCCCCTTGGCGTTCACCCTGGGCAGGTTGTCCGGGTACACGTACGGGTTGGCCGCGCCGACGAGTTCCGCGCGTTCCCGCAGCGAGTAGCCATTGCCGCCAAGCGACGCCGCAGCACTCGGCGCCGCATCGTGGAAGTTGCGGATGGTGCAGAACAACGCCGGGCTGTACTCGTCCAACAGAGCGGACGTCGGCAGCAGATCCTTGGCGCCGCGGACCAGGTATGGGCCGCCACGTTCGAAGATGTCGCCGCCAGTGTTGCCGAACCCGACCGCGGCGACCAGCGCCTGATCGAGGTTGCCGCGTTGGTCGTTGAGGGTGCGGGCGGTGGTGACGGCGTTGCTCAGCCCGTCCCACAGATCCGGTGCGGCCTTGGCGTACACGTCACTCAGGTCGGCCAGCCCCGTGATGTCGTGGCGGATCTGGGGCATGCGCGCATTGAGGTCGGCCAGGATGGTGTTGCCGTTGACGATCGACTGGCCGAACTTGTCGCCGAGCCCATCGAGCGCCTGAGCCGTCGCGGTCAGGGTCTCGTTCAGCTTGATCGGGTCGACCTGTTCGGAGATCTTCGTGATGGTTTCGAACAGCGTGTTGAACTCGGTCGTCACGCCCTGCGCCTGAATCGGCGTATCTGCGGAGACGCGCTCGACCGACGGATTCGCCGGTGAGATGAACGAGATGTACTTGTTGCCGAACACTGTGGTGGCCCGCAGCTCGGCGTCGACATTCTGCGGGATGAGGTGCAGGTACTTCGGGTCGACGTCCAGGATCAGCTTGGCTTCCGGGTTGTCGTTGACCTCGACGACGTGCACCGAGGCCAGCCGGCCGATCGGCACCCCGTTGTAGGTGACCTTCGACCCCGGGTCCATCGACAACCCGGCCCGGCCGGACAGCACCGTCAGCTGCGTCTTGGGCTCGAACACCCCACGAAACTGCAACCAGGTCAGGCCGAGAATCAGCGCGGTGATCACGGCCAGCACGAGCCCCGCCAACTTGTACGGCGGCGTCCTCGACTTGTTCAGGGGGGCGTGCGGCGCGGTCATGGCGCTACACCGTGAGGTTGAAGTTGGGGTTGGTGCCGTACAGCGCCAACGATGCCAACAGAACCACCATCACGATCGCGATCAACGAGGTGCGCATCGACCTCCCCACTGCCTCACCGACACCGACAGCACCGCCACTGGCGAAATAGCCGAAGTAACAGTGGTTCAGCATCACGATGATCGACATGATGATGACCTCGAGGAAGGACCACATCACGTCGTCGACGCGCAGGAACGTGTGGAAGTAGTGCTCGTACGTTCCGACAGACTGTGCATAGAAAATGGTCGTCACCGTCTGCGCCGACAGGAACGACAGCAGGATCGCCATCGCGTACAGCGGGATGATGACGATGGCGCCGGCCATGAGTCGGGTGGACACCAGGTACGAAATCGACTTGATGCCCATGACTTCCAACGCGTCGACCTCTTCGCTGATGCGCATGGCGCCGAGTTCGGCGGTGGCGCCGGCGCCGACCGTGGAGGCCAGCGCCTGACCGGTGACCACCGGCGCGACGACGCGGATGTTGGCCAGTGCCGCGAAGAAGCCCGTGAACGCCTCGACACCGATGTTGCCCAGGGATGCGAAACCCTGGATGGCGATCAGTGAACCGGCCGAGAGGGTGACGAAGCCGATGATGGCGACGGTGCCGCCGATGACGGCCATGGCGCCGGTGCCCATGCCGATCTCGGCGACCAGCCGGAGCGTCTCACGCCGGTAGTACCGGAGCGCGTGGGGGACGTGACCGACCGCCTGCACCACGAACCATGCGACATGGCCCATGCTGTCGAGCAGCCGCGCCGGAGCAGCCGCCACCTCGGATGTACGCGAGAACGCCCGGGGAAACCGGGAGCGAAGGACGGTTGCCGTACTCATCTCAGGTCTTCGTTCCGAACCGCACACCGATGGTGGTGAGGACGACGTTGACTGCGAAAAGAGCGATGACGCACAAGACCAGGGTCTCGTTCACCGCGGTACCGACACCTTTCGAACCGCCTGCTGTCGTCAGCCCGCGGTAGCAGCCGACCAGGCCGGCGATCAGACCGAAGATCGTGGCCTTGATGACCGAGATCATGACCTCGGGGAAACCGGTGAGCAGCGTCAGCGTGGAGACGTAGGCACCGGCCGAGACGTTCTGGATGTACACACCGAAGAAGAAGCCACCGACCAGGCCGATGATGATCACGGTGCCGTTGAGCAGGAAGGCGACGAACGTCGCGGCGACGACGCGGGGAACCACGAGGCGCTCGATCGGGTCGATGCCGAGCACCTCCATGGCGTCGATCTCCTCGCGGACCGTCCGGGCGCCGAGGTCGGCACAGATGGCCGTCGAGCCGGCACCCGCCACGACCAAAACCGTCACGAGGGGCCCGAGCTGCGTCACTGCGGCCAGGCCGGCACCGGCGCCGGAGATGTCTGCCGCGCCGAATTCCGCGAGCAGGATGTTCAACGTGAAGATGATGAGCACGGTCAGCGGGATGGAAACCGCCAGGGTGGGCAGGAACGCGACGCGAATCAGAAACCAGCTCTGAAAAACGAACTCTTTCCACTGGAACGGTCGAGTGAGAAGTGCCTTGCCGGTGAGTACAGTCATCTTGAAGAAGCCACCGACCATGGACATCGGCTTTTCGAGCTGATCACGGACGTAGTCGACAACCGCGTTGGTCGATGCCGTCACCGGTGCATCCCCTGGACCTGCCGCACGCCCCCTCCTTGGCTCAACCCCGTGATCGGAATCTCCCTACTCGTGGGTAGTAAGTGAGACCACAGGACTGTACCCGATACCAGTGGGGCCGTGTACTGCATCGGCTGGATTGCGCCGCGATCCGTTAGCAAACCCCGATCCCATTCATTGTTCTGCGTGATGACCAGCAGAATCCGTTGACGGAGAATAACTTTCGCTAACGTCAATCTGCGCCCGCACGCCGAACCGCTCACGTAGTTCGGTCTTGCGCACCTTGCCCGCCGCCGTGCAGTGCCACGACGGCCACGGGCACCTCACCCCACTTCTCGTGCGGACGCCCGATCACGGCCGCCTCGACGATCGCCGGGTGCGCTGCCAGCACGTTTTCGACCTCCGCGCAGTAGATGTTCTCGCCGCCGGAGATGATCATGTCCTTCTTCCGGCGCTGATATCACCCCATCGGTCACACTTGCCACGATCGCCTCGGCGGATCCGAGCGCATGCGACACGAGGGCCTCAACAGCCTGTCTCGCAACATATTTCACCGTGCCCGGCTACTAGCGACAAAGTCGCTCGCAGCGTAGACACACAACTATCGGGACTGACGCGACACCAGCTACCAAAGCGGCCAACGTGGTTCGATGAATGTTGCCCAAGAGGCCACCGTGACCCTAGAGGTGGCTTCAGCGACTTTGTCGCTAGTAGCCGGGCAGAGCCGACATGCTTTCCGCAGCGCTGCAAATAGTGCAGCGTCACAACGAACCTGTAGCCGTGTGGGACAGGCCGGTTGCGTGACTACGCCGACAGCTGCGCTGCCCTGGCGATCAGGCTGCTGGCGAGGTGGTCCAGGGTGTCACCGGCGAGCTTCTTCACCATCAGGCTCGGGATCGGCAGCTTGGTGTCGACCTCGACGTCGAGATCCACCTGGAGCAGGGTGTTCGCCCCGAGTGACACGACGGAAAATCGCTGCTCCTGCTTGGAGAAGTGGTCGCCCTGCTGCAGCACGGTGTGAATCTGGGTCTCGGTGGGGTAGTAGACGGCGGTGATGAAAACGCCGGATTGACCCTGAATCTCGACGTCCAGCCGCAGCTGGCTGGGCCGCCCGTCGTCGTAGCGGGCCAAAATCCAGCAACCCTTGATCTCCGGGTTCCATTGCGGATACGCCTCAAAATCGGCGACGATTGCCATGATCGCCTGAGCGGGGGATTCGACTTCGACGGTCTTACTTACCAGCGGCATCCGCCGAGCATATCGACTCCAGCAGGGACCGGATCGCCTCGGGAATCGGTACCGGGCGCCGGGAGCTCCGCTCGACGTAGACATGCACCCAGTGACCCACCGCGGCGACCGGGCCGTCGGGCCGAAAGAGTCCCAGCCGGTAGGTGACGCTGCTGTGGCCCAACTGAGTCACCGATAACCCCACCACCAGCAGATCCGGAAACTGCAACTCCGAGAGGAAACGGCAGCCCGACTCGGCCACGACCCCGAGCCAGGGTGCTGTGATCGGGTCGATATGGCAGTTGGTGTTGATCCACGCATTGATCGCGGTATCGAACAGCTCGTAGTACACCGCGTTGTTCAGGTGGCCGAACATATCGTTGTCGGTCCACCGGGTGAGCACCGGCCAGTGCAGCGGAAAGTCGGCAGAGGTGGGTGCGGCGGGGGCCTCGGTCATGGCTGAAGTCTTGCAGTCACGGCGCCCTCGTTGCCGGTGAGTTCCTCGACGGCCGGTCTGACGTATAGTTCATTCAGTTTGTACTGAACGAACTATCTGGAGGGGTGTTGTCACCGGAAGAGTCCGAATTCGTCGACCGTATCGGGCTGTTCATGGAGCAGCTCGGCGCGTCGCGGACCATGGGTCGGGTCTACGGCTGGCTGATGATCGCCGACCCGCCCGACCAGTCGCTGACGGCGTTGGCCGACACCTTGTCGGTCAGCAAGGCCTCGGTGAGCACCGTCGCACGCCAACTGCAAGAGGGCGGGCTGATCGAGCGGCTGCCCAGCGCCAACCGACAGCACCGCTACCGCGTGCGCCCGGGAGGGTTCACCAGCGTGCTCAGCGTGCAGCTGTCACGGATGAAGCTCGGCATCGAGGCCGCCGAGTTCGGGCTGGCGATCCTCGACGAGAACCGCCCCGACCAACGCGAACGGCTCGAGGATTTCAAGCACTTCTGCGAATTCTCCAGCCAGGCGTACCACGACGAAATGATCGGGCTGTGGGCCCAGTACCGGGAATCACAAAGGAGCGGGTCATGACGACCAACAAGGTGGACTTCAGCTCCGTGCGCTGGGGGTCGGTGGAATGGACCAACCTGTGCACGCTCTATCTACGGGCATGCGAAAGCCGGTTGCCGCAACCGGTTCTCGGTGATCATGCGGCCGCCGAGGCCGTCGAGCGCATCGACTACGACTTCAAGCGCATGCGCCGGGCCGCACTGCCGTGGGCCAACCAGTTCCTGGTCGGGTTGCGCGCCAAGCAACTCGATGACTGGACCGTCGACTTCCTGACCCGTCACCCCGACGCCGTCGTGCTGCACCTCGGGTGCGGCCTGGACACTCGGGCCTTCCGCGTGCGGCGCCCCGCCACCGTCGACTGGTTCGACGTGGACCAGCCCGGCGTGGTCGAGCTGCGGCGCAAGCTCTATGAAGATGGGCCCGGTTACCGCATGATCGGATCGTCGGTGACCGATCCCGGCTGGCTTGACGAGGTTCCCACCGGCCGTCCCACGTTGATCGTGGCCGAGGGGCTGCTCATGTACCTCGCCGCGAGCGATGTGCGGGAGCTGCTGCAGCGCCTGACCGACCGCTTCGAGCATGGCGAGATCGACTTCGACACGATCGCCCCGATCGGCCCCAAACTGTCCAGACTGTTGAGCAACGGGATGATCAAGTGGGGCATCAGTGACATGAGCGAGGTCGAACGCTGGAATCCGCGGCTACGGCTCGTCGACCGCGTTCCGGCGTACGCCAACTACAGGACGATCCCGCTCGCGCCACAACGGCTGCTGCTGGGCTTCTTCAACGCCACCGTCGCCGGCCGCTACGACGTGTTGAACCGGTTCCGGTTCTAGACTTCGACGCCCAGCGGCGATTCGTTGCGGATGGCCTCGTCCTTGATGAGCCCGCGCAGCAACGCGGTGCTGAACTCGATGGCGATCTCCTGCGCCGAACGCCGGCCGTGCGGCCGCAGCCACCGATAGGCACCCAGGGTCATCCCGATGTAGCCCAGGGCCAACACGTGCGAGTCGCAGTCGTAGAACTCGCCGCTGGCGATGCCGCGGTCGATGACGTCGCGGACATGCTCGTAGACCTGGGTCTCGGCGCGTCGGATATAGGCGACCTGCTCTTCGGTGAACCACTCGGTGATGTAGGGCCCCTCCTGGAAGTACACCGCCGCCTTCTCCAGGTCGTTGGCGATGCCGACCATGAGCCGCCGGGTGAAGTTGTAGATCGTTTCGCGGGCCGAGGCGGTCGGATCGTCATGGAGGGCCTCGACGGTGAAATCCGCAGTGCTCTTGTAGAGGTCGTAGAGGATGAGCGACTTGCTCGCGTAGTAGTGGTAGACCGTGGCCTTGTTCAGGCCGACGGCCTCGGCCACGTCATCCATCCGGGTGCCGTGGTAACCGCGCGCGGCGAATAGTTTCGCGGCGACACTCAGTAGCTCGTCCCGCCGCGAGGTACCGTTGGCGGACGCGGCGCCGCGACCTCGTCCTGCTTCTGCATCGGATGCCATGTAAAACCCCGTACCTCACCTATCAACTCGTTGGTTGAACAGTGTAGGCAATGCCTGTTCCGCGTGGGCGTAACCGGTCTAGACTTCGCACATGGATCCGACTCCGGATTATGACGCCAGTGACGAGATCGAGTATTTCTTCAACTGGGTTCCGTGGGGCCTGCGCGGTGTGTACCCGCCCCCGGCGTATCCCCCGGTGTAGTCCACCCGTCGGCGATTATCCGACGAGGTTGATGACCAGGTTGATGGTGCACGCGATGATCACCGTGCCGTAGATGTAACTGAACAGACAGTGCTTGAGGACCTCACTGCGCAGCTGCGAGGTGGTGACGTTGGTATCGGACACCTGGTAGGTCATCCCGAGGTTGAACGAGAAGTAGTAGAAGTCGACATACCGGGGCGGGACATCGGAATTGAAGTCGATGTCCGTCGGCTCGCTCTGGTAGTAGATCCGGGCATAGCGCGCGGCGTACATGGTGTGCAGCAGCGCCCACACCGCCAGAATCGCCACCAGCGACATACCCGCATACCGGGCTTTGTCAGCGTTGTTGGCCGATGCCAGCAGGATGCCGATCGAGGCGAGACTGGCCGCGAGGATGAGCACCAGCATCAGGTCCCCAACGTCACCTTTGACATCGGCATCGCTCGCATGTTCCCGCGTCTGGTCGGGATCCATCGGCCACAGCACTGCCAACGCCCACACCACGCTGAGCCCCGCCGTGACGATGACCACCGTCAGCAGACCGACAGGCCAGTGCCCGGAAAGGGCCCCCGCGACCGCGCCGACGGCCAGGCCGGTAGCCAGGCTGATCCAGAACCTGTTGGCCCCCGATATCGACGACCGATCGCTCACAGCTCCCCCGATCACCCCGGATTCGGCTCACCGGAGCGTACCGGCAACCGACCACGGCCAAGGGCCAGACGCTGACGATGGTCAGTGCCGCGGAGCGTGATTGACTCGATACCCATGACCCAGGTGCACGGGCGGATCTGGCGAGCCGGCAAGCCGGTCGACGGCTTCATGTTCGACGAGATCTCGGACTGCCTGACCGACGAGGAGGCCCTGATATGGGCTGATATCTACGATCCGGACCATGGCACACTGCGGGCGTTGGCCGAGGAACTCGGGCTCAACATCTGGGCCGTCGAGGACGCTATGGCGCCGATGGAACGCACCAAGGCGTCCGTGTACCACACCCATACGTTCTTCACGGTCTACGCCGTGCACCTGCGCATCCCCACCGACGACATCTCGACCATCCTGGTCAAACACCGTATTTCGGCCTTCGTGCTGCCCCGCGGGCTGATCACCGTGCGGTTGCCGCCCACCGAGTCGGAGGCCACCGACTTCGACATCGATGAGGTGTCCCGACGTTTCGACGAGCTCGGCGGACAGCAGTACGGCGTCGGCGCGCTGGTCCACGGTCTGCTCGACGTCGTGGTCGACGGACATTTCGACGCTGTCCAAGAACTCGACGACGCCATCGAGTCGCTCGAAGACGAGCTGTTCGACGACGGCGGGCCGCGGCGGGGGCTGCAGCGGCGCACCTTCCGGCTCCGCAAGGATCTGGTCCAGCTGCGGCGTGTGGTCCTGCCGATGCGCGAGGTGGTCAGCACCATTCAGCATCGACGGATGGATTCGCAGATCTCCCCCGACCTCGACCCGCTCTACGCCGATCTCTACGACCATGTGCTGCGGGCCTCGGAGTGGACCGAGTCCCTGCGGGACATGGTCACCACCGTTTTCGAGACCAACCTGTCACTGCAGGACGCGCGGCTCAACACCGTCATGAAGAAGCTCACCGGTTGGGCCGCGATCATCGCCGTGCCGACGGCCATCACCGGCTTCTACGGCCAGAACGTCACGTACCCAGGGATCAACACCGTGGTGGGCTTCATCGCCAGCTCGGCTCTGATCGTCGTGCTCGTCGTCCTGCTGTACGTGATGTTCAAACGCCGCGATTGGCTGTAGCGATGCAGTGATGAGCGCACGACTCGCCCCCGTAAAAGGGATGCGTGGTCGCGCGGTGCAAATGGGAGACTCAATCGATGCCCAATCAACAGATCGGATAGAACTAGATGATCATTGGGATACCGCAAGAGTCTCAACCAGGGGAAACGCGTGTTGCCGCCACTCCGCAGACCGTCGGACAGATCATCAAGCTCGGCCACACAGTTGTCGTCGAATCCGGTGCCGGCGCGGCGTCCAGCTTCGCCGACAGTGCCTACGTAGCGGCCGGCGCGGAGATCGGGCAGCCGTGGGATGCCGACGTGGTGCTGAAGGTGAACGCACCCGACGACAACGAGATCGCCGAGCTGCGCGACGGCGCGATGCTGGTCAGCCTGATCTCACCGGCACTGAACCCCGAGCTCGTCGAAAAACTGTCCACCCGACCGATCACGGTGTTGGCGATGGACGCGGTGCCGCGGATCTCGCGGGCTCAGTCGCTGGACGTGCTGTCCTCGATGGCCAACGTCGCGGGCTACCGCGCGGTGATCGAGGCGGCTCATGAGTTCGGCCGGTTCTTCACGGGTCAGGTGACCGCGGCGGGCAAGGTGCCGCCGGCGAAGGTGCTCGTGGTGGGTGCGGGGGTGGCCGGGCTGGCCGCGATCGGTGCGGCCGGCAGCCTCGGAGCGATCGTGCGGGCCACCGACCCCCGGCCCGAGGTGGCCGATCAGGTCGCGTCGCTGGGTGCGGAGTACCTCTCGGTCGCTGACCCCGCGACCGCGGAAAATGAGGTGTCGGCCACCGGCTACGCCAAGGAGATGGGTGACGACTACAAGGCCCGCGAGGCCGCGCTGTACGCCGAGCAGTGCAAAGACATCGACATCATCATCACCACGGCCCTGATCCCCGGGAGGCCCGCGCCACGCATCATCACCGCCGACATGGTCGCGTCGATGAAATCGGGCAGCGTGATCGTCGACATGGCCGCGACCAACGGCGGCAACGTCGAGGGCACCGTCAAAAACCAGGTGACCGTCACCGACAACGGCGTGACCATAATCGGCTACACCGACCTCGCCGGCCAGCTGCCCGCCCAGGCCTCCCAGCTCTACGGCACCAACCTGGTGAACTTGCTCAAGCTGCTGACCCCGGAGAAGGACGGAAAAGTCGTCCTCGACTTTGACGACGTGGTGCAGCGATCGATAACGGTCGTCTGCGACGGCGAGATCACCTGGCCGCCGCCACCGGTAAAGGTCTCTGCCGCGCCGGTGGCCCAGCCGGCAGCCGCCACGCCGGCGGCGAAGCCAGAGAAGCACCCGATGTCGATGGGGCGCCGGCTCGGTGTCACCTTCGCCGTCGCGGCCGTCATCTTCGCGCTGATCGCGATCTCGCCGTCGGCACTGCAGGTGCACCTCACCGTGTTCGCGCTGGCGATCGTCATCGGCTACTACGTGATCGGCAACGTGCACCACGCGCTGCACACCCCGCTGATGTCGGTGACCAACGCAATCTCCGGGATCATCCTGGTGGGCGCCCTGCTGCAGATCGGCCAGCACAACCTCCCGGTCACCGTGCTGGCCTGCCTGGCGATTCTGCTCGCGAGCATCAACGTATTCGGCGGATTCGCGGTGACGCGCCGCATGCTCGCCATGTTCTCCCGCAGCTAGTGCCCACAGAAACTTCGGAGCCGATTCCATGCTCACTTTAGAAAACATCGCCACGGCGGCCTACGTCGTCGCCGCGCTGCTGTTCATCCTCGCGCTGGCCGGGCTCTCCAAACACGAGACATCCAGGGCCGGAAATACTTTCGGTATGGTCGGCATGACGATCGCCCTGACCGCGACCATCGCGCTCGCGTTCGACCGCGAGATCGAGCCGATGGGCGTGGCGCTGCTGGTCGGCGCGATGATCATCGGCGCCGCGATAGGCCTGTGGCGCGCCCGAGTGGTCGACATGACGGGCATGCCCGAGCTGATCGCCCTGCTGCACTCATTCGTGGGCCTGGCTGCGGTGCTCGTCGGTTGGAACGGCTACTTGCACGTCGAGCACGATCTGGCCGGCGCCGAAGCCGCGAAACTGACCGGCGAACACATGCTCGGCATCCACTCGGCCGAGGTGTTCGTCGGCGTCTTCATCGGCGCTGTCACCTTCACCGGCTCGATCGTGGCGAACCTCAAGCTCTCGGCCCGCATCAAGTCCGCACCACTGATGCTGCCCGGCAAGAACTTTCTCAACGTCGGGGCGTTGGTGGTCTTCTTCGCGCTCACCGTGTGGTTCGTCATCGAACCCCACCTGTGGCTACTGGTGGTGGTCACCGCGCTCGCGCTGCTGCTGGGCTTGCACCTGGTGGCCTCCATCGGCGGCGGCGACATGCCCGTGGTGGTGTCGATGCTCAACAGCTACTCCGGGTGGGCCGCGGCCGCCTCGGGGTTCCTGCTCGGTAACGACCTGCTGATCATCACCGGCGCACTCGTCGGCTCCTCTGGTGCCTACCTGTCCTACATCATGTGCAAGGCCATGAACCGGTCGTTCATCTCTGTCATCGCCGGCGGGTTCGGGATCGAGGCTGGCCCCGCCGAGGATAAGGACTACGGCGAACCCCGCGAGATCACCGCCGAGGGCGCGGCCGAGCTGCTCAGCCACGCCGACTCGGTCATCATCACCCCCGGCTACGGCATGGCCGTGGCGCAGGCTCAGTACGGTGTCGCCGACCTGGCCCGCAAACTGCGCGAGCGCGGCGTCAACGTCCGCTTCGGCATCCACCCGGTCGCCGGCCGGCTGCCCGGTCACATGAACGTGCTGCTGGCCGAGGCCAAGGTGCCCTACGACATCGTGCTCGAGATGGACGAGATCAACGACGATTTCGACGGCACCTCCGTCGTGCTCGTGATCGGCGCCAACGACACCGTGAACCCGGCGGCGGCCGAGGATCCGGGCAGTCCGATCGCGGGTATGCCGGTGCTGACGGTGTGGAACGCCGACAACGTCATCGTGTTCAAGCGGTCCATGGCCTCGGGCTACGCCGGTGTGCAGAACCCGCTGTTCTTCCGCGAGAACACCCAGATGCTGTTCGGCGACGCCCGCGACCGGGTGAACGACATCCTTGCCGCCCTGCCCGCCGCACAGCGCGTGTAACCGTCCGGGCCGAGCAGGAAACTAGGATGTGCAAGTATGCCGGTCGACCGCTTACTGCCATCCGATGAGGCACGCGAACTCGTCGCCCTGACCTGCGATATCGCCGACAAGGTACTGGATCCGATCGTCGACGAATATGAGCGGCACGAAAAATATCCGGAAGGGGTCTTCGCCCGGTTGGGGGACGCGGGGCTGCTGAGCCTGCCCCAGCCCGCGGAATGGGGTGGCGGCGGTCAGCCCTACGAGGTGTACCTGCAGGTGCTCGAGGAGATCGCCGCCCGGTGGGCCGCCGTCGCGGTCGCGGTCAGCGTGAACAGCCTGTCATCGCATCCACTGCTGATGTTCGGGAGCGACGAGCAAAAGCAGCGCTGGCTGCCCGGCATGCTCTCGGGCAGCCAGATCGGCGCGTACAGCCTGTCGGAGCCCCAGGCGGGCTCGGATGCCGCGGCGCTGCGCTGTGCGGCCAAGCGCTCCGGTGACAGCTACGTGCTCAACGGCTCCAAAGCGTGGATCACCCATGGCGGCAAGGCCGACTTCTATACGTTGTTCGCGCGCACGGGCGAGGGTTCCCGCGGAGTGTCATGCTTCCTGGTTCCCGGGGATCTGGAAGGCCTGACCTTCGGGAAGCCCGAGGAGAAGATGGGCCTGCACGCGGTACCCACCACCTCGGCGTTCTACGACAACGCCGAGATCGAAGCCGAGCGGCTCATCGGTGCCGAGGGCCAGGGTCTGTCCATCGCGTTCTCGGCCCTGGATTCGGGACGCTTGGGCATCGCCGCGGTAGCCGTGGGTATCGCCCAGGCCGCGCTCGACGAGGCCGTGCGCTACGCCAACGAGCGCAGCACGTTCGGCCGCAAGATCATCGACCATCAGGGCCTGGGGTTCCTGCTCGCCGACATGGCCGCCGCGGTGCTGAGCGCTCGAGCCACCTATCTCGACGCCGCCCGCCGCCGCGATGCCGGTCTCCCGTATTCGATGCAGGCCAGCGTGGCCAAGCTGACCGCCACCGACGCCGCGATGAAAGTGACGACCGACGCCGTGCAGGTCTTCGGCGGGGTCGGCTACACGCGTGACTTCCGCGTAGAACGTTTCATGCGGGAAGCCAAGATCACCCAGATCTTCGAAGGCACCAACCAGATCCAGCGGCTGGTGATCGCGCGGGGGTTGGGATCCTGACAGGCCGCATAATGGCAGGCAGCCCATAATGACAGGCGACTATGACACAGCCCGCGCATGCGCACCATTCCGCTCGGCACCGGATGGACCGCCGAGCACCACGCCGCGGTCTTCGGGTTGCCCGCAGAGTGACCGTCGGCCTGGCCGCGACAGCCGTGCTGGCGGGCACGGGCATGGCCTGGGCCGGCTATCACGGAGCACTCAACGGCATCACCACGTCCAATGCGCTGGCGGGCGGTCCCGCGTCGTCGGGTAACGCCGAGAACATCCTCATCATGGGGCTGGACAGCCGGCTCGATCAGCACGGCAACCCGCTGCCGCAGGACATCTACGACGCACTGCACGCCGGCGACGAGACGGTGGGCGGCTACAACTCCAACGTGCTGATCGTCGTGCATCTCCCCGGCGACGGCAGCCCGGCCACGGCGTTCTCCATCCCGCGCGACGACTACGTACAGCTGGCCGGATGCCCCTCGGGCACCTGCAAGGGCAAGATCAAGCAGGCCTACGGGCTGGCCTACCAGCACGCGATGGACCACATGGAGTCGGACACCGACAACGTGGCCGTCCACGAGCAGCAGGCCCGTGAGGCGGGCCGCAAAGCCGAGATCGCCACGGTGCGCAATCTGCTGGGTATCCCGATCGATCACTTCGTCGAGGTCACCTTGGGCGCGTTCTTCCAGATCGCCAAGACTGTCGAGCCGATCACCGTATGCCTCAACGCCGACACCTCGGATCCGTACTCGGGAGCCAACTTCCGCAAGGGCGTCCAGGAGATCGACGCCGCCCAGGCGATGGCGTTCGTGCGGCAGCGCCGTGACGTCAACGACGAGAACTTCACCGATCTGGACCGCACCCGGCGCCAGCAGGCATTCATCGCGGCCCTGGTCTCCGCACTGGGCCACAACGGCGGGCTGAACAACGCCAGCACGCTGCACAACCTACTGAACGTCGCCAAGCAGAACGTGGCCCTGGACTCCGGTTTTGATCTCGCCGAATTCACCAGACGCGCATCGGCTCTCACCGATCATCCGCCGTCGCTGTACACGCTGCCGATCAAGGAGTTCGGGCGGGACTCGCTGGGCGAGGACGTCAACATCATCGACGTACCCACCGTCCGCAAGATCGTGCACGACCTGGTCTCCGGACCCGATTCCGCGCCGACCAGTACGTCGGCGAAAGAGTCGAAACTCGACGGTCACGGTGCTGTGCTCGACGTAGTCAACGCGTCGTCCTACAGTGGGCTGGCCACACATCTGGAATCCACCTTCACCGCAAAGGGATTCACCGAAGGTCAGATCGGTGACGCACCGGCGTTGTCGGCGACCACCACGCTCGAATTCGGGCAGGGCGCCGATGCGGCGGCGCACGCGTTGGCCGACGAACTGGGACTGACGGCCGAGCCGTCCACCGGTGTCGCTCCCGGCGCCGTGCAATTGACCATCGGCACCGACTTCCCCACAGACAAGTACCTCGACCGGGGTGTCGACGCAATGTCGGGCAGCGAGACGTCGTCCGGGACTTCGGGGTCGACGACGACCTCATCGACCACGGCGAGCGCACCGGTGACCACCGTGGCCGCCACCGCGACCGGCAGCTACACGCCCGCGCCTACGGACCTGACCCGGATGAAGGTGTCCGGTATTCCGTGCGTCAAATAGGCTGCTAGAGCACCACTGTCACGCGGGTACCCGCTCCCGGCCGGGTGTCGACGTCGATGGTCCCGCCGTTGGCTTCGATCCGGACCTGCAAGGACGCCAAGCCGATGTGCCCGCTTGCGACGGATGTCGTCACCTTCGCCGGGTCGAAGCCGACGCCGTCGTCGGCCACCACCAACACGATCCGATCCCCTTTGCAATGCAGGCCGACGGTCACCTCGGTGGCGCGGGCGTGCTTGTTCACATTCGCCAACAGTTCGCGGGCTGTCCGGTACAGCAGGGCCTGCGACGCCGGCTGGCCGACATCCCCGATGTCGGCGGTGATCACCAGATCGCGATTGTCGTACTGGCGCAACAATTCCCGCACCGCCGCGGCGAGCCCGAGCTGCGCGAGCACCTGCGGGTGCAGCTCGGTGACCGTCGAACGCAACCCGGCGGCGGTCTCCTGCAGCGCCGCGCGTACCCGGTCCAGCGCTGGATCCGGAATGCGTTCGCGGATCTCGTCGAGATCCAGCCGCGCGGCCAGCAGGGTCTGCAACGGCCCGTCGTGCAGGTGCTCCGCGAGTTCGGCATTGCGGATGTCGTCGGCGCGAGCGGATTCCGACACCAAACGGCGGCGCACCTCCAGCAGCCACCGCACCCGCGCCGACCGGCGCACCAACACCAGGGACAACGCGGTGGTCGCCACCGCAAGCCAGACCAGGAAGCCCACGTTCATGTAGACGACGTTGGGCATCCCGACGTTGTCGTCGCGCTTGGAGTAGAAGATCCACACCACCAGGTAGCCGAGTGCGGTCGTAGCGCCCAGCAGCGCGGTGAGCATCGGACGGTCCTGGAACGCGATGGAGATCGGCAGCAGGAAGAACACCGGCAGCAGCGCCGCGGTGGCACCACCCGAAACCGCGCACAGCGCCACCAGCACCAGCACGTCCACGGCCGTCGACGCCCACTCCACCCAGCGCGGCGTCGGCCCGCGCAGCACCACCACCAGCCAGAGCACCGCCGCTATGGCGTACACGCCGATGATCACCGCGTAGACCTCGGGCAGCCAGTGGTCCACTTCCCACACCGAGACCAGCAGGAGGATCAGCACGATCAACGGGATCCGCAATATCGCCGACACCCGGACGGGTTGGGAGGCAAAGAAGTCGACGGTCCGTTGAAGTTGAAACGGCATATCAGTCCAGCAGCTTGCGCCGCATCGCCTCGGCGACCGCGGCCGCGCGGTCACCGACCCCGAGCTTCTCGTAGAGCCGCTGCACATGCGTCTTGACCGTCGACGGCGCGAGGTAGAGCTCCTTGGCCATGGCCGGAATGCTGCGGCCCTTGGCGATGAGATCGAGCACCTCACGCTCACGCGGGCTGAGCACCGGGGTATCGGGATCGTTGCGCCGCCGGATTTCGCCGGCCAGCCCAGCGGCCAGGTTCGGGTCGATCACGTCGCGACCCTTCGCGCAGGACAACACCGCGTTGACCAGCTCGCTGCGGGTCGACTCCTTGGACAAGAACCCCGCCGCGCCCTGCTGCAGGGCCGTGTACACGATGGCCGACTCGTCATGCGCGGAGATCAACAACACCCGGGTCCCCAGTTCGTCGCGGCTGACCGCGGCCGCCACCTGAGCGCCGTCGAGTTGCGGCATGCGGTAGTCCAGCAGAGCCACTTGGGGGCGATGGGTCTTGATGAGCTCCAGTGCGTCCGCGCCGTTGTCGGCCTCGGCGACGACGTCGATCTCACCACTGGAGGTCAGTGCCCGCACCACACCTTCGCGGAACATCGGGTGGTCATCGCCCACCACCACCCGCACCTTGTCGGCCATGGGGCACAGCATCCCACAGCGTCGCTCTTCACCGGCCGGAAAACCCCTTGGTTCTGCCGCTGGAACGGGACCCGGGACAATCACCACATGCACCTGGACGAGCTGCACTGGTTCGTCGTGCTCGCCGAAACCGAGCACGTCACCGACGCCGCGGCCGAGCTGCACATCAGCCAGCCCACGCTGTCGCGCGCGCTGGCCCGGTTGGAGGACGAGGTGGGCACACCGCTGTTCGACCGGGTGGGCCGCCGGTTACGGCTCAACGCCTACGGCGAGATCCTGCTCGAGCACGCGCGCCGGAGTTCGGCCGAAATACGTTCTGCCACTGAGCGAATCGCCGCCCTGCGCGATCCCGACACCGGAACCGTTCGGCTGGCGTTCCTGCACTCGCAGGCCAGCTGGTTCGTTCCGGATCTGCTGCGCCGGTTCCGCGTCGAAGCTCCGCGTGTGCAGTTCGGCCTGATCCAGGGTGCCGCCCACGAGATCGTCGAAGCGCTCGCCGGCGGCCGGGTGGACCTGGCCATCACCTCGCCCCGCCCGGAGGGATACCGGTGGTGCGGGCTGTATCTGGAACGGTTGTGCCTGGCTGTGCCGCGCGGACACCGGCTCGCCGGGCGGACCCGGATCCGCCTGGCCGACGCCGGCGCCGAGCCGTTCGTCGCGCTGGCATCCGGGTTCGGGCTGCGTCAGCTCACCGACGAATTGTGCGCGGAGGCCGGGATCGAGCCGCAGGTGGTGTTCGAGGCCATGGAGATCCCAACCATGGAGGGTTTGGTCGCGGCCGGTTTCGGCGTCGCGGTGGTGCCGGTTCCGCGGCCCGAGCGGGCCGAGCCGGGAGCGGTCTACATCCCGTTGTCGCAGACCTCGGCCAAGCGCCAGCTGGGCCTGGCCTGGTCCGCGGACCGTCCGTTGCCGCCCGCTGCCGAGAGGTTCGCTCAGTTCGTCATGCGTGAACCGCATGAAGAATACTAAATCTATGCATTGGACACATCAGGCGTAGCTGCCTACCGTCAACGGCGTGACTGCTGCTCCTGTGATCTCCGTTGACTGGCAAGGGCACACGCGCGGCTCCGCCGACTACCGGCGGTTGCTCACCGCGTTGTTCTGCGCCGGAGTCGCGACCTTCGCGCAACTGTATTCCCCACAGGCCGTGCTGCCCCTGATCGCGCACGACCTGGGCACCGGCGCTGCCGGCACCGCACTGGCCATATCGACGGCGACCATAGGTCTCGCGGTCGGGGTGATCCCGTGGGCGGCGCTGGCAGACCGCATCGGCCGCGTCCAGGCGATGACGATATCCGTCACGGCCGCCGCGGTTCTCGGGCTGCTGGTGCCGCTGTCACCGACTTTCCACCTGCTGCTGACCGGTCGTTTTCTAGAGGGGTTGGCGGTGGCTGGAGTGCCGGCAATCGCGGTCGCGTACCTGACCGAGGAGATCAACGCCGGACATGCGGCCCGGGCCGCTGGCACCTACGTCGCAGGCACGACGATCGGCGGGCTGTCCGGCCGCTTGATAACGGGCCCCATCGCCGAACACTTCGGCTGGCGTGTCGGCGTGCTGACGGTGGCCGTGCTGTGCGGGCTGGCTGCGTTTGCGTTCGCCAAACTGGCCCCGCCCGCGCAGGGGTTCACCCCCGCCCGCAGCCACCGCGAGCTGGGCCCGCGGCTGTGGGCCAACCTGCGCTCACCGCGTCAACTGGTGCTGTACGCCCAGGGTTTCCTGCTGATGGGCGGGTTCATCGCGATCTACAACTTCCTGGGCTTCCGGCTGATCGCTGCACCCTTCCACCTGCCCCAGACCGTGGTCAGCCTGGTGTTCCTGGCCTACCTGGCCGGCACCTGGGCGTCGGCGCGGGCCGGGGCCGAAGCCACTCGGTTCGGCCGGCGGACGGTACTGCTCGCCGCCATCGCGACGATGATCGTCGGCGTCGCCATCACGCTGAGCGACAACCTCGCGGCCGTGCTGGCTGGCCTGGTGATCGCTACCGCAGGGTTCTTCGGGGCGCACGCCATACTTTCAGGTTGGGTGGGCACCGCCGCAGCCCCCGAGGGCAAGGCGCAAGCCTCCTCGCTGTACAACCTCTTCTACTACGGCGGGTCCAGCGCGATCGGTTGGTTCGGCGGCGTGGCGTTTGATGCTGTCGGCTGGCCTGCCGTAGCGGCGCTGGTCATCGGCCTGGCGGTGGTGGCGGGGTTGCTGGCGTGCACGCTCAATCGCCACAGCGGCGAGCCGCTCAATCGCTGCAGCGGCGAGCCGCTCAATTACCAGAGCTCGATGTCGCGGCCGTACTCCGATTCCGGCCGCGGACCGAAGTAACGCCGCTGCGATTCGTCGATGAGGACGTCGTTGATGCTGGCCTCACGGCGCGCCATCAGCCCGTCATCAGTGAACTCCCACAGCTCGTTGCCGTAGCTGCGATACCACTGCCCGTCGGCGTCGTGCCATTCGTACTGGAACCGCACCGCCATTCGGTTTTCCCGGAAGCCCCACAGGCTCTTGCGCAGCACATAGTCCAGTTCGCGCTCCCATTTGCGGGTCAGGAACGCCACGATCTGCTCCCGCCCGACGATGTGTTCAGCACGGTTACGCCAGTGGGAATCCGGCGTGTAGGCCACGCTGACGCGTTGCGGATCGCGGGTGTTCCACGCGTCTTCAGCGGCTTGGACTTTCTGCGCAGCTGTTTCCTGAGTGAACGGCGGGAACGGGGGGCGAGGTCCGGTCATGTCACCTTTCTACCTGTCTAACCATGTGTCATATCGTGGCTTGCATGGACTTCGCGATGTCGGCCAAGGCGACTGAATACCACAAGCGGCTCACCGACTTCATGACCGAGCACGTCTTCCCGGCAGAGGTGTCCTACGACGCCTATCGAGAGGAGAAGGGTCCGAAAGACCACACGGTGCCGCCGGTGATCGAGGAGCTCAAGGCCAAGGCGAAGGCCGCCGGACTGTGGAATCTGTTTTTGCCCTCGGAGTCGGGGCTGACCAATCTGGAGTACGCGCCGCTCGCCGAGATCTCGGGCTGGAGCCCCGAGATCGCCCCCGAGGCGATCAACTGTGGGGCCCCCGACACCGGCAACATGGAGACCCTGCACCTGTTCGCGACCGAGGCACAGCGCAAGCAGTGGCTGGAGCCGCTGCTGGCCGGGGACATCCGCAGCGCGTTCGCGATGACAGAACCCGCTGTGGCTTCCTCGGATGCCCGCAACATCGAGACCACGATGCTGCGCGACGGGGCCGACTACGTGATCAACGGCCACAAGTGGTGGATCAGCGGGGCGGCCGACCCGCGCTGCAAGATCCTGATCGTCATGGGCCGCACCAACCCCGACGCGGCCAGCCACGCCCAGCAGTCGATGATCTTGGTGCCGATTGATGCAGCGGGGGTCACCGTCCGGCGTTCCTTGCCGGTGTTCGGTTGGCAGGATCAGCACGGGCACTGCGAGATCGTGTTCGACAACGTGCGGGTGCCTGCCGAGAACCTGCTGTACGCGGAGGGCAGCGGGTTCGCGATCGCTCAGGCCCGGCTGGGTCCGGGCCGCATCCACCACTGTATGCGCGCGCTCGGGGCCGCCGAGCGCGCGTTGGCGTTGACGGTCGACCGGGCGCAGAAGCGTGTCGCGTTCGGTAAGTCGTTGGCCGAGCAGGGTGTGGTGCGCGAGTCGATTGCCAAGTCCCGCAACGAAATCGACCAAGCCCGGCTGCTGTGCGAGAAGGCCGCGTGGACCATCGACCAGCAGGGCAACAAGGCCGCACATGTGCTGGTGGCCCAGATCAAGTCGGTGGCCCCGCAGGTGGCGTGCACTGTCATCGACCGGGCCATCCAGGTACACGGCGCGGCCGGGATCAGCGACGATTTCCCGTTGGCGCGGCTGTACGGCTGGCACCGCGCGATGCGATTGTTCGACGGGCCCGACGAGGTGCACATGCGCACCATCGCGCGTGCGGAACTCGGTCGAGAGAAGTCCCCGCTGGCAACGGCGGTGTGCCGCCAATCAGACACGGCGGCGTGCCGCCAATCGAATACGGCGGTGACAGCACAGTGACCGTCGGACTGGGGGAACTGTCGGGGGCGTGGAACTTCCGGGATGTCGCGGAGTACACCGGGATTCGGCCGGGGCGGCTTTACCGGTCCAGTGAGTTGAGCGCACTCTCCGACGCGGGGCGCGACCGGTTCGTCGATCTCGCCATCACCGACGTTGCCGACCTGCGCTCGCACCGCGAGGTGCAACGCTGGGGACCGGGCCTGGTTCCCGACGGCGTCGAGATACACATGCTGCCATTCCACTTCCAGGACGACTCCGATCAGGACGCCCCGCACGAGTCGACATTCCAGCGGGTGATGTCCGAATCACCGGGCAGCGAGAATGTGGTGGCCGCCGCCAAACGGTACATGGTCGAGGTGTACCAGGAGTTCCCGACGTTGCCCGGCGCGCATACCGCAGTGCGCCAAGTGATCTCGCTACTGGCCGCGGGCCGGCCGGTGCTCGCCCACTGCTTCGCCGGCAAAGACCGTACCGGGTTCACCGTGGCGACCGTGCTCAATGCCGTCGGCATGCCGAGAGACGCCGTGATGGCCGATTTCCTCCGCAGCAACGACGCCATCGGGCCGCTGCGTGAGCACATCCTGGAGTCGGTGCGGGCCCGGTCCGCGGAGCGCTCCGAGGTGTTGTCCTTCGCCGAAGCCCGGCTGACCGACGAGGTGCTCGGGGTGCGCGAGGAGTACCTCGACGCGGCCTGGCGCACACTGGAGGACAACTACGGTTCGACGGCCGGCTTCCTGCAGGCCGCCGCGGTGACCGAGATAGACCTCGTCGGCCTGCGGGCGACGCTCCTCGGCTAGTTCCCGGGCTACGTCACCGTCGTCACGATGATCAACTGTCACACTGGTCACCGGGCAGAACACTTGGTCGTTCTGCCCGGCTGTTCGCGACTTTGTCGCTCAAATCGCCACACACGACCGTCTGGATGTCATTAGCCCCACCGGCAACAACCCCAATTGACACTCATATCACTTCAGCATGTCGAGTCATCAGCTGTCACATGCCCGGCTATCGGCGACTTTGTCGCTCACAAAAGACCGCCTACCACCGCCACAGGGCGGCGCTGCCGCGGTTCCTGCACCAACCCCCGCCTACGCATGCGGCACCCGCCGGACGCATGCCGCGACCGCGAATGCCGTTGCCGCCCAAAATATCCACTTGTCCACCACCGGGCGACTTTGTCGCCAACAGGCGGGCACACTGACACCGCTCTGAATCCTGTTACTGATGTGACAGCTGGCTAACCGTGCGTCGCGGTCAACGTCACCCGCACCTCGTCGGTCACCTTCATTGCGCCCATCAACATCGAATACTGTTTGATGCCGTAGTCGGTGTGCCGCACAACCGCTTCACCCGAGATGCGCCAATCCGAACCGTCGCGCACCGCATGGACATCGACGGTCTGTTCGCTGCGGCGGCCGCCGATCTCCAGGGTTCCGACGAGCCGCAATGTGTCAGTGGCCTGTTCGATCGAGGACGAGCGAAACGTCGTCTGAGGAAACCTGTTGGCCTGCAATATTTTCAGTGCATTGGCCCGCACCAGCTTCTTCTCGGCGCCGGACAGCGGCGTCACGCCGCCCTCGCCCGTGAGCACGTCCAGGGAATCGAGATCGATCGTCAGCTCGACCGCGGAGGGGCGGTCGCCGTCCCAGGTCACCGTCGCCCGCCACGACCGCACAGCGATGGTCAACCGGTGACCCATGCGGGCCGCGGTCCCGGTGACGCCCGTGTGCAGGAGCAACTCGCCGTCGGACGCGTCGAGAATCCATTGCGGAGAAGTCAACTGCTGAACACCAATCCCGTCACCCACGCGATAGTAGCCAGCAGCGCACCGGTCAGCTCCACACCGACCGAGAGGGCCACGCCCTTGACCGCGTGCACCGTCGACGCCCAGGCCCGGCGGCGGTCCCGCCGCAGCGACAACTCTGCCAGGTACACCCCGATGACGAAACCGAACAGCAGACCCAGCACCGGGATGACGAAGAACCCGATGATGCCCAGCACCCCGCCCGCCACCAGACTCCAGGTGCGGACGTCGGCGGCCCGCATACGGCGCACCGGCCACAGGTACTTGACCACCTCGGTAGCGATGAACAGTGCCGCGACGACGCCAAGAGTGACCCAGGACACGGCGGTGTGCTCGACGATCGCCCACACCGCGATCGCGGCGAACACGAGCAGGCCGCCCGGCAGGATCGGCAACACGATGCCGATGAGGCCGACGGCGATGGCCAACGCGACAAGAATGACTCCAACAGTGCTCACGGCTTCTGGCCGCGCACCCACTGAATGGAGCCGATGCTCTTGGTGCGTACCCGGATCAGACCGAGCTGCTCGAACCGGTCGCCGATCTCGTCCTGACCGAAGAACCGCGCGCCGCCCTTCGAGAGCAAGCGCGCGGGGCCTCGCCCGGCGGTAGGCACCATGACGGCCATACGGCGGCCCGGCCGCAGCACACGCACCATCTCGGATAACGCGGCCTCGGCATCGGGGATCAGCTGGACGACGGCGATGGAGGTCACCGCGTCGAAACACTCGTCGCGGAACGGCAGCCGTTGCGCGTCGGCACGCACGAACCCCACCTGAGGTCCGGCCTCGGCTTTCACCGCGCGAGCCAGCATGGCCTCGGAGATGTCGACGCCGACGGCCAGCCCGCCGGCACCGGCCGCGCGTGCCAGTGCCGCAGTGATGTTCCCGGGGCCGCTACCGACGTCCAAAGCGGTACCACCGGACGGGATGCTCAGCCATTCGGTCGGCTCCTGCCACGCCGCCAACAGTTTGCGACCCAGCACCTGGGCGCGGTCGTAGAGCATCGAGCCCACCGGCGACGCCCACAACTTCTGGATCGCCCCGGAGTTCTTCGGGGTGTCGCTGCCGGCCGCGCCGAGCAGATCGAGATACCCCTTGCTGACGTCGGGTTCGGCCGGCGGATCGATGAGAAGATCCAGTGCCCTGCGCAATGCTCCACTCGATGCGGTGTCCACAACTCCACGCTACGTGCCGAACTCGCTCGGCCGAGGCCGCTTCAGAGCTTGAAGCTGGCCTGCTGCGCCTTGGACAGGTTGGTGATCTCGTCCCACTTGGCAGCGATGTCGTCGACCGACGGCACGCCGTCGGAGAACGTGACGCCGTCGTTCTGGAAGAGCGCTGTCCGCTGTATTTTGCCGCCGCCGACGATGAAGATCGAGTCGGTGTCGGCCAGTTCCTCGGTCATCAGGTACGCCACCACCGGGGCGACATATTCCGGGGTGAGCTTCTCGAACACCTCGGGTGGCAGGATGTCCTGCGTCATCCGGGTGGCGGCAATCGGCGCGACGGCATTGGTCTTGATGTTGTACTTGGCGCCTTCCAGGGCCAGCGTGTTGATCAAGCCGACCAGGCCGAGCTTGGCGGCGCCGTAGTTGGCCTGGCCGAAATTGCCGAACAGGCCACTGGTGGAGGTGGCGACGACGACACGGCCGAAGCTCTGCTCGCGGAAGTGCGGCCATGCCGCGCGGATGACGTTGTAACCGCCGTACAGGTGCACCTTGAGCACAGCGTCCCAGTTCTGATAAGTCATCTTGTGAAAAGTGCCGTCACGCAGGATGCCGGCGTTGCTGATGACGCCGTCGACCTTGCCGAACTCGTCGATCGCGGTTTTGACGATGTTCTCCGCACCCGCGGGCTCGGCCACGCTGTCGTAGTTGGCGACGGCCCGACCGCCGGCCTCTTTGATCTCGCTGACCACCTGGTCGGCCATGTTGTGTCCGGCACCAGTGCCGTCGCGGGCGCCGCCAAGGTCGTTGACGACGACGCTGGCACCTTCGCGGGCCAGCGTCAGGGCGTATTCACGTCCCAGACCGCCGCCGGCTCCGGTGACGACGACAACACGGTCCTGCACTCCGGGCATGAGGGTCCTCTCTCACAAAGGGGCTCGCGGGTAGCCGTCCCCTGTATACGGCGGCCAACTCGGCATCGCTGAGCCGGGTCCGCAATGCACTCGGTCGATTCTGCCAACCGCCCATCAATTGCTGCCAAAGCCGTGCGAGCCGAAATCACCGCGGGTCGCTTTCGGTTGAACGAGTCAGGAAAACAAAAGAGGAAGAGGCAAAAGAAATGAAGAAGTTCGGATTCACCGCAGTCATCGCAAGCGGACTGGCCGCAGCCGTTCTGGGTCTGGCCGGACCGGCATCGGCGGGGGTGGACCACCACAGCTGGCTGGACCAGATCGGTCCGCACGTGAGCGTGCCGCAGGTCGACACCTCCGTCCACCAGAGCCACTGACGACATAGCCACTGACGACATGGAAAGCGGGGCACCGGCGAACATCCGGTTGCCCCGCTTTTTTGTTGCGCTATTTCTACGAGCGCTCACCCGTCACGAACGTCGAGAACGCGTCGTCGTCGCGCAGATGCTCCGATTCGACGGACCGGTTCAGCCGGCGCATCTCGGCCAGCGAATGCAAGCCGTGGGCCTGCCAGCCGTGCTCGTTGAGCCACCCGGTGACGTCGGCCCGATCCGGGTCGTCGTAGATCAGGTTCTGGATGTCGAGGGCCTGACCGAGGTTGAACTGGGCGGCGAACCGCGCGAACCGTTCCCGCATCTCCTCGCGCCGCTCCTCGGCCGTGCGTCCCGCGGTCTCGGCCGCGACCCGGCTGCCCGGCGCCGACAGTTCGGTGATCTGCTCGAAGAGGCGGTCCTGGGCGTCGGCGGGCAGATACATCAGCAAGCCCTCGGCCAGCCAAGCCGTGGGCTTGGCCGGATCGAAGCCGGCCTCCCGCAACGCCTTCGGCCAGTCGAAACGTAAGTCCATGGCCACCTCGTGCCGCTCGGCCGACGGCTGTGCACCATGGTCGGCCAGGGTGGCTGTCTTGTACTCCAGCACCTTGGGCTGGTCGATCTCGTACACCGCGGTGCCCGCGGGCCAGTCCAGCCGATACGCCCGCGAATCCAGGCCAGAAGCCAGGATGACGACCTGCCGGATACCGGCCTGCACGGCGTCGGCGAAGTACGCGTCGAAGAAGTGCGTGCGCACCGCCTGGTAGTTGCCCATGTGCTCGAAGATCGCTGCGGCCTCGGCATCGGCCGACTCGATCTTGGCGGCAAAATCCTTGTCCAACAAAGTTTCCCAGATGCCGGTGCCGGCTCCTGTGACCAGTACGCGGGCGTACGGGTCGGTGATCAGCGGATCCTCGCGCTCGGTTTCGGCGGCGCGGGCGGCGGCCACCATGACGGCCGTGGCACCGACGCTGGTGGCGATGTCCCAGGTGTCGTCATGACTACGCAGTGAGCTCATCTGACCGATGCTACTCAGTAAGTTAGGCAGGCTACGGGCTGGCATGGCCCAGCTCACATGTCAGTCGCGCAGCTGCCAGAGTTTGTTGGCCATCAGCAGTTCGAACTTGTCGACGACGACTCCGAGTTCATCGGCATTACCGACGTATCCGGCATAGAAACCCATGCCCCACATCACCGCGATCAGCATCTCCACGATCGCCGGGATGTCGGTGTCGGCGCTCAGCTCGCCGAGCTTGACGGCATCGTCGACCGCCCACGACACGAAGGCTCGCGAACTCTTCAACGCATCGTGTTCTTCAGAGATCAGATCGGGGTGCCGCTGGGCCTCCAACACCGAGGTGACCAGGAACGCCGCTGTCGACCGGTCAGTTGAATCGGCGTCCATCGCGGCAGCGAAAAAGGCCGACAACCGGCCGAGCAGCGTCGCGGACTCATGTGCCCTGGCAATACCCGCGGCAATCACCGACGCATTCGTCTGCTCGACCACTTCGCGGTAGAGCACACTCTTGCTGCCGAAGTAATGATTGATCGCCGGACGGGTCAGATCGGCCCGGATCGCTATCGCCTGGAAGGTGGCCGCGTCGTATCCGAGTTCGCTGAATACCTCAAGAGCAGCACGCAAGATGCGCTCACGGGTCTCTGCAGCCTTAGCTGCGGGGGGACGTCCTGGTCCCCGGCTCGCGGTATGCGCCACATGACAAAGTGTGCCACAACACACCGGGCATTGGTCGCAACACCTGCCGCCGCGACGCCGTCTCAGACCTGCTCAGCAAACATCAGGAGGGGAATTGGCCGACCGAGAAACGATGATGTCCTGGCTGGCCGACATCGCCTCCGGGAGCCGTACTCCGGCGCCCCAGATCAATCGCCCGGCTAGCATCGGCAGTCATGCTGAACCCGGGTGAGCTCTGGCACCGGGCAGTAGATCGGATCCGTGACCGCGACCCCGAACACGACGCGCTGCGGCGCGCGTCACGGGCCGCCATCGTCATTCCCATCGCAGCGGCCCTCGGCTTCATCGTCGGGCCCGGTTCGCAGACCCCGCTGTTCAGCATCTTCGGCGCCGTCTCGCTGCTGATCACCGCCGACTTCCCCGGCAACCGGGCCGCCCGTGCGCTGGCCTATTGCGGCCTCGCGTTCAACGGCGCCGTGCTGATCACACTGGGCACGCTGCTGGCGCCGCACCCGTGGTTGAGCGTCGCGGCGATGTTCATCGTGGGCGTGGTGGTGTCGTTCTCGGGGGTGCTCAGCGAGATCGTCGCGGCCGGCCAGCGCGCCACCCTGCTGATGTTCGTACTACCGACATGTACACCGGTCGGTCCGATTCCCGACCGGCTGCTGGGCTGGCTCATCGCGCTGGTGGTCTGCGTGCCCGCAGCCTTGTTCCTGTTCCCGCCACGCCATCACGATGAATTGCGCCGCAATGCGGCCAAGGTGTGCCAGCTGCTCGCCGACCGCCTGGAGGGCACCGCATCGGGCCGCGACGTCACCCGGGCGATGAACGCCCTGTACGCAAATTTTCTCGGCGCCGACTACCGGCCGGTGGCGCTCACCGCAGGCAGCCGGGCCCTGGTGCGGGTGGTCGACGATCTGGGCTGGCTGACCGACCAAGTCACCGGCGGCACCGGAGACCTGCTGGGTCCGATGCGCGCCACGGCGGTGCGGGTGCTGCGCGACAGTGCGGCGGTACTGAGCATCCACGATGTCGGCAAGCGGGCAGCCCATGGCGCGGATCTCCGTGCGGCCCTCGCCGAGCAGCGAACGGTGGCGCGAGGCACCTACCGCGAGGACGTCATCGCAGTGCTCGACGCGCCCGACGACGAGACTGCCGTCGAAGTCGGCCGCACGCTGCTCAAGCGGCGCACGACCTCGGCCACCATCGCGGTGACCGGACGCGTCATCGGCAACGCCGCGCTGGCCGACGCGCGACCGGTGTGGGCCCGGGTGCTGGGACTGCGGCTGCCGGAGACCGGCGCTGCGGACTGGGTGATGCCGGAGACCGTCGCGGTCGCGGCGATCGCCAGAGGATTTCTGGCCACGCGGGCCGTGGTGCTGCGCAACAGTCTGCGTACCGGGATCGGCCTGGCCGTCGCCGTCACGGTCACGCACGTGTTCCCGGTGCAGCACGGATTCTGGGTGGTGCTCGGCGCCATGTCCGTGTTGCGCAGCAGCGCGCTGGCCACCGGGACGCGTGTGTTGCGGGCAGTCGCCGGTACGGCGGTGGGTTTCGTGCTCGGTGCGATCGTGATCAAGCTGGTCGGCGTGGATCCGGTGGTGCTGTGGCTGCTGCTGCCGGTGGTGGCGTTCGGTTCGGCGTATGTGCCGGGGGTGATGTCGTTCACGGCCGGGCAGGCCGCCTTCACCATGATGGTGCTGATCAACTTCAACCTGATCGTGCCGACCGGTTGGCGGGTGGGCCTGGTGCGGGTCGAGGATGTGGTGGTCGGTGCGTCGGTCGGCATCGTGGTATCGCTGCTGTTGTGGCCGCGGGGCGCTTCCGCGTCGGTGACCAAGGCGATCAACGACGCCAGAACGGTCGGGGCGAAGTTCCTGCGGGCTGCGGTGCTGCGGGCGACCCGGGGCGCGTCCGAGGAGGCGAACGACCGGGTGATCGCGCTCAGCTACGACGGGCTGAAGGCGACCCGCATATTGGATGACTCGGTGCGCCATTATCTTTCAGAAAACGGCGGGCCTTCTGACCTGCGTGCTCCGGTGGTGAAGGCGGCCAACCGGGCGATTCGGGTACGGGCGGCCGCGGAGCTGATCACCGATGTCGTACCGCCGCCACATGACACCTACCAGCGGACACGAGATGTGCTGGAGATGCACGCGCAGGCGATCTGTGCGCGACTGGTCGGCGGCGACACCCGCTCGCTGCCGCCGATCAGCGACAGTCTCGTGCGGTGTCTGCGCTCCGAGTCCACTGGTGAGGACCTCGCGGTCTCGGCCGCGCTGCCGCTGGTGACGGTGGCCGCCAACCTCGGCGAGCTGGAACTGCTGTATCCACAGCCCGCCGAGACGATGCAGTAGCCGCGTCAGTCAAACGGCCGGTGCGGCATCAGCGCGTTCGGCGGAATCTGGCCGAACCTGCCGGACTGGTAGTCCTCCAGGGCCTGGATCAACTCCGCCTTGGAGTTCATCACGAACGGGCCGTAGTGGAAGACCGGCTCCCGGATCGGCCGGCCGCCCAGCAGCAGGATCTCCAGCGCGGGCCGGTTCGAATCCTGGGTGCCCTCGGCCGTCACCGTAATGCGGTCACCGGGCCCGAACACGGCCAGCTGACCCTGGTGGACGGGGTGTGCGACCGGGCCGACGCTGCCGCGCCCGCTCAGGACGTAGACCAGTGCGTTGAACTCGCGGTTCCATGGCAGGTTGAGCTGCGCACCGGGTTCGATCGTGGCGTGGGCCATGGTGATCGGCGTGTGCGTAGCACCAGGACCGCGTGCCGGCCCGGTTTCACTTTCGATGTCGCCGGCGACGATGCGCACCAGCGAGCCGCCGTCCTGCGACGACAACAGCTTGGCCTCGTTACCCTCGATGGCCTGGTACCTCGGCGTCGCGAACTTGTCCTTGCGGGGCAGGTTCACCCACAGCTGGATGCCGTGGAATGTTCCGCCGCTCTCGACGAGTTCAGCCGGCGGGGTCTCGATGTGCAGGATGCCGGCCCCGGCCGTCATCCACTGGGTGGCGCCATCGGTGATCAGGCCGCCACCGCCGTGGGAATCCTGGTGGGCGAACCGGCCGTCGATCATGTACGTGACGGTTTCGAAGCCGCGGTGCGGGTGCCAGTCGGTGCCACGGGGCTCACCCGGCTGGTACTCCACCTCACCCATCTGGTCCATGTGGACGAACGGGTCGAGGTCGGCGGCGCTGACCCCGGCGAACGCACGCACGACGGGGAATCCTTCGCCCTCGTAGCCGCGCGGGCCGGTGGTGATGGACCGAACGGGGCGTTCGGTGTCCGACGCCTTGGGTGCCGCGATGCGCGGCAGAGTCAGGGTGTCGGCGGTGATGGCTGGCATCTGTACCTCCTGGGGTATCTGTACTGATACCCCTATAACCGGACTGCAGTCCGATTATTCCGCGCGGGTGCTTTACTCCTCGCCGCCGCCCCTTGCCGCGCGTCGCCGTCAGGAGAGGAGGGTCAAAGCGGCAGCCCGCGCCTCGGCGGCCGTCGCAGTCCCCAACACCGCGTCCGCAGCCGCGCGGCATTGCGCCAGGCTGACCTGCGCAAGCTTCGCGCCGACCGCGGCGACCGCAGCCGAGGCGGCCGACAGGGACGTCACACCGAGGCCCACCAGCACACAGGCCAACAGCGGGTCGGCAGCCGCCTCGCCGCACACACCCACCGGCTTACCGACCGCCGCGCCGGCCCGCACCGCCATCGCCACCAGCGCGAGTACCGCGGGTTGCCAGGGGTCGGTCAGCGTGGCCAGATCGGCAGACATCCGGTCGGCGGCCATCGTGTACTGCGTCAGGTCATTGGTGCCGATCGACAGGAAGTCGACGTGATCGAGGATCTTGTCGGCCAGCAGCGCCGCGGCGGGCACCTCGATCATCACGCCCGGCGTCAATCCGTATGAACGAGCAGCGGCGGCAAAGCTTTCCGCTTCGGCCGCGGTGGAGATCATGGGCGCCATGACCCACGGCTGGTTACCCGACGCAACGCCCGCGGCGGCAATGGCCTCGAGCTGGCGGTGCAGCAACCCCGGATTGCCCTCGGCGATCCGGATGCCCCGCACTCCGAGTGCCGGGTTGGCCTCATCGGGATGTCCGGCGAACTTCAGCGGCTTGTCCGAACCGGCATCGAGCGTGCGGATCACCACCTTGTGGCCGACGAACGCGTCGAGCACCTCGCCATAGATCTTGGCCTGCTCGTCGACGGTGGGCTCGGTGTCGCGGTTCAGAAAGCACAACTCGGTGCGAAACAGGCCGATACCTTCGGCCGGGGTCTGACGGGCCGCGCGGGCCGCGGCACCGTCCTGCACGTTCGCGAGGACGGCGACGACGTGACCGTCGGCGGTCGCACCCGGGCCGGTCCACCGCCGCGCCTGCTCGGCTGCGTGTTCAGCAGCGGTCACCGCCCTCGCCGCCTCGAGCGGATCCGGATCGACGGTGAGAGTGCCCGACGTACCGTCGAGCAGCACCGACGTACCGACGGCGACATCATCGAGCCCACCGACCGCCACGACACACGGGATGCCCAGCTGGCGGGCAATGATCGCAGTGTGGCTGGTAGGCCCGCCCAGCGTGGTCGCCAGCCCGATCACCAGCGAGGGATCCAGACCCGCGGTGTCAGCTGGTGCGAGGTCCTCCGCGCACAAGATCGACGGCACGTCCGGCAGCGGCACTCCCGGTTCCGGCAGACCCGACAGTTCGGCGACGACACGATCGCGGATGTCCCGCAGGTCGGTGACTCGCTCGGCCATCAATCCCCCCAGCTGGGTGAACAGCGCCACGAACTGGTCGACGGCCCCGTCGACCGCACGCACTGCGGGCGCACCGCCGGCGATGCGCTTCTCCGCAGCGCCCAGCCAGGCCCGATCCTGCGCCAGTGTCGCAGTGGCGGCCAACACCTCCGCGGCCGCTCCGGTGGCGTGCGCCGCCCGGTCACGCAGGCGGTTGGCGACGGCTGTCGCGGCGGCGGTGAAGCGCGCGGCTTCCGCCGGCCGCTGGGGCTCATCGACGTCACCTGCCGGCGCGTCGATGACGGGCAGCCTGCCCGGACGGATCACGGGCCCACATTGCACCCCGCCCACCACGGGGACACCGCGTAGGACGACGTGTGAAGTAACGGGAGACGAAGTACTCATGTGAGACACATTACAAGAAACCGTTGACAAGTCAACACGAATAAGCGTAAAACAACATATGTCAACATTTAATTACGATCTAACCCACACAAACGGGAGGGTCATGTACGCCGAAGAACGCCAGCAGGCCATCGCCACGCTGGTGATGAGCAGAGGCCGCGCCTCTGTTGCGGAACTCGCACAGACTTACGACGTCACCACCGAAACCGTGCGCCGCGACCTGGCCGTGCTCGACAAGGCCGGCCTGTTGCGCCGTGTCCACGGCGGCGCCGTCCCCGCCCGTACGCTTCACCTGGTCGAATCCGGAGTCGGCGAGCGCGATACCACCCGTGCGGAGCAAAAGGATGCGATTGCTGCCTCAGCCCTGGACTTCCTGCCCCTCAGTGGCGCCACAGTGCTGCTGGACGCCGGAACCACCACGGCGCGCCTCGCCGCCCAATTGCCCACGGACCGGGAATTGACCGTGGTGACCAACTCTGTGCCCATCGCGGCCCGACTGGCCGTCATCCCGACGGTCACGCTGCAACTGCTCGGTGGACGGGTACGCGGCCTGACCCAGGCCGCCGTCGGGGAGCAGGCCCTGGCCGTGTTGAGCACGCTGCGGGTGGACGTTGCATTCATCGGCACCAACGGCATCACCGCGCGGCACGGCCTGTCCACGCCGGACTCCGATGAGGCGGCAGTCAAACGCGCCATGGTCGCCACCGCCAATTACGTTGTGGTGACCTCGGACTCATCGAAGGTGGGCCGGGAGGATTTCGTCAGCTTCGCCCCGATCGAGAAGGTCGACACCCTGATCACCGACGGTGATATCGCTCCGGCCGACCGCGCCGAACTGACCTCGCACGGCGTCGAAGTTGTGATTGCATGATCGTCACCGTGACCCCCAATCCGAGCCTGGACCGCACCGTCACCCTGGCCAACCCGCTGACCCGCGGCGCGGTGCAGCGTGTCGATACCGTCACGGTCGAACCCGGCGGCAAAGGCATCAACGTCGCCCGCGCCCTCATCCTGGCCGACGTCGACGTGTTGGCCGTCCTGCCCGCTGCCGACGACGATCCGCTGCTGGGTGCGCTGCGTACCCGCAAGGTTCCGTTCACCGCGGTGCCGATCGACGAACCGGTCCGCACCAACCTTGCCATCACCGAAAATGACGGCACCACAACCAAACTCAACGAACGCGGGGCGTCACTCGACGAGGTATCGTTGAGCGCCCTGACCGACTGCGTGGTGCAGCAGGCCCAGTCGGCATCGTGGGTCGTGCTGTCGGGATCGCTGCCACCCGGAGCACCCGTCGACTGGTACGCCCGCATCGCAGCGCAGCTCGCACCGCTCGACTGCCTGGTGGCGATCGACACCTCCGAAGCTCCGCTGGCGGCGCTGGCCGCGGCGTTCGACGTCGCCGCGCCCGACCTGATCAAACCCAATGCCGAGGAACTGGCCGACCTGGTCGGTGGCTCCGCCGAAGAACTGGAACACGCTGCCGCCCAGGGCGATCAAGGGCCGGTCGTGGCAGCGGCCACGCAACTGATCGACCGCGGCGTCGGCGCAGTACTGGCCACGCTGGGCGCGGCCGGCGCCGTACTCGTCAACCGGGTCGGCGCCTGGCACGCGACGCCCCCTCCCATCATCCCGCGCAGCACCGTCGGAGCCGGCGACGCCTCCCTTGCCGGTTATCTGCGTGCCACAGTCGACGGCGCCGAACCACCGCAACGGCTGCGCATGGCCGTCGGTTACGGCAGCGCCGCCGCCGCCCTACCCGGATCTGCCTTGCCCACCCCTGACCAACTCGATCTCGAAGCCATCCGTATCCACGCCACGAAGGTGCCGCTATGACCCAACCGATCATCACCCCAGATCTCGTCCTGCTCGACGTGGCCGTCGACGGCGACAAGGAAGCCGTCATCGGCCGCCTGGCGGGTGCACTCGCCGCGGCGGGACGTACCTCCGACACCGAAGGACTGATCGGTGCGGCACTGGCCCGCGAGGCGCAGTCCGCCACCGGACTGCCCGGGGGCATCGCCATCCCGCACTGCCGGTCGCCATACGTCGACACGCCCACGATCGGGTTCGCCCGGCTGTCCCCCGGGGTCGACTTCGGTGCGCCCGACGGCCCGGCCGATCTCGCGTTCCTCATCGCAGCGCCGGAATCCGGTGGTGCCGAACATATGAAACTGCTGTCCAGCCTGGCCCGGGCGCTGGTACGCAAAGAGTTTGTGGCGTCGCTGCGCAGCGCCGCATCCGCCGAGGACATCGTGACGCTCGTCGACGGTGTGGTGAACCCGGCGCCCGCCGCCGCACCCGCTCCTGCCGCAGCCGCCGCTCCGGCGTCAACGACTCCGACGGCCGCGCCCAAGACCGTGTCCATCGTGGCAATCACCGCCTGCCCCACCGGAATCGCCCATACCTATATGGCGGCCGACGCACTGAAGTACGCGGCCCAGGAGGCCGGCGTGAACTTCACCGTGGAGACCCAGGGTTCGTCCGGCAGCACACCGCTGGCCGCCTCGACCATCGCCGAAGCCGATGCCGTCATCTTCGCCACCGACGTCGGAGTCAAGGACAAACAGCGCTTCGCCGGTAAACCCGTCATCGCATCCGGTGTGAAACGCGCCATCAACGAACCCGGCAAAATGATCGCCGAAGCCGTCAGTGCCGCGGGCGATCCCAATGCTGCACGAGTCGCCGGCGATGCCGCCGCGTCCGCCACCCCGTCGACCGCCGGCGGCATCGGCTGGGGCACCCGGCTGCGGCAGATCCTGCTCACCGGCGTGAGCTACATGATCCCGTTCGTCGCCGCTGGTGGTCTGCTGATCGCACTCGGCTTCCTGTTCGGCGGATACGAGATCGCCAACAAGCCTGCCGGGCAGACGGATTCGCTGGCTCACATCATCGCCACCACGAACACGCTGACCAACCTGCCCAGCGGCGGCTTCACCCAATACCTGGGGGCGGTGCTGTTCAGTCTCGGCGGGCTGGCCTTCGGATTCCTGGTGCCCGCGCTGGCCGGCTATATCTCCTTTGCAATCGCCGACCGGCCCGGTATCGCACCGGGTTTCACCGCAGGAGCCGTGGCGGTGTTCGTCGGCGGCGGATTCATCGGCGGTATCGTCGGCGGTCTGATCGCCGGCTTCGCCGCGCTGTGGATCAGCTCCTTCAAGGTGCCGAAGTGGTTCCGCGGGCTGATGCCGGTCGTGGTGATTCCGCTCGGCGCGTCGCTCATCGTCGGCCTGCTGATGTTCATGCTGCTCGGCCGGCCGCTGGCCGCCATCACCTCGGGCCTGACGAACTGGCTGGGTGGGCTCTCCGGCAGCTCGGTGGTCCTGCTCGGTGTCATCCTCGGTCTGATGATGTGCTTCGACCTCGGCGGGCCGGTCAACAAGGCCGCCTACGCGTTCGCCACCGCCGGACTCAACGTCGCCGACCCTGCATCGCTGCGGATCATGGCCGCCGTGATGGCCGCCGGCATGGTGCCGCCCTTGGCCATGGCGCTGGCAACCACGCTGCGGCCCGGGCTGTTCAGTGAGCCCGAGCGTGAAAACGGCCGCGCCGCCTGGTTGTTGGGCCTCTCGTTCATCTCCGAGGGCGCCATCCCGTTCGCTGCAGCCGACCCGTTCCGGGTCATCCCGTCAATGATGTTCGGCGGTGCGGTCACCGGTGGCCTCATCATGGCGTTCGACGTCACCTCGAAGGCCCCGCACGGCGGCATCTTCGTGTTCTTCGCGATCGGAAACCTGTTGTGGTTCCTGGTCGCACTCGCTGCCGGCGCCGTCGTCAGCGCCCTGGCCGTCATCGCGGCCAAGCAATTCGCCAAACCCACCATCACCACGTCGGATGCCCCGGCGCTGGCCACCACCTAAGGAGAAGAATCAATGCCCAGCAAGACCGTCATCGTCGGCTCCGCCATCGGCCTGCACGCCCGGCCCGCCGCCGTCATCGCCGAAGCTGTCGTCAACGCCGGTGTACCCGTGACTCTTTCGGTCGACGGCGGCGAGCCGGTGGACGCCGGATCCGCCCTGATGATCATGACCCTCGGCGCCGCCAACGGAGCATCGGTCACCGTCGAATCCGACGACGCCGACGCACTCGCCACTGTCGCCGGCCTCGTGGAGCAAGACCTCGACGCGTAAGTAGTTGTCCCACAGCGACTCGCACCGTTCGTACTCGAACGGTGCGAGTCGTCATTTGGTCGGCTTTCTACGCCCGGCCGTCCTCCACCTCAGCGGACGCCATGCGATCGGCCTGGGTCTTAAGGCGGGCGGCCGCCTCCGAATCATTACGGTCATAAGCCTGCGCGGCCTGGCGCAGCAGATCACTGATCCTGGCCGACGCGGACTGAGTGGCACCCAAGGCATCACCCCGCGCCGACTGCGCAGCGTCAAGCACATCCTGCATAGGAAAGCCGATCGGGCCGTGGCTGTTCCGAACCCCCGATGCAGGCGGCGCGCCACTGACGAGGCTGCCCACCTCGTCGCTGAGGTTACTGGCCTGCTGTCCCCATGCCGTGACGGCACTCGTGTCGGCCCTGAACTGGGTCATCGCCCCTCCGATCCTGACGCACTTGCTGATCGACAAGTCTATGGCCGCGACAACCGTCCCCCTCACAGAAGTTTCGTATGCCAATCGGCCTTGCTGTCATTCGCCGAGCACCCCGGCAAGAAAGCGTAATTCCCGCCTCTGATACACCTTTATGATTGCCTGCGTGCAAATAGCCAGTCGGCTTGGCGTAGGTAGATGGGGTTCGGGGCAGGCGAGTACTTGTTTGCTGTATGTGCATCAGCACACGGCAGACAAATCTACTGTCGAGGGGGTGCGTAAGGCGTGCAGCGGGTAGCCGTCGTGGCGCTTGCGGTGTTACTGACAATGTTCAGCGCACCGCAGGCCTGGGCCATCGATCCGCCGGTGATCGATTCCGCCGCAGTTCCGCCAGATCAACTGGGTCCCGACGAACCGACCGAGCAGCGCTACGAGTGCAAGGGCCCCACGGCTATGCCGAACTCGAACTTCGCGGACAAGCCGTGGGCGAATACCTATCTCCGAATCGCCGACGCGCACAAGTTCGCAACGGGCGCCGGGGTAACTGTGGCCGTCATCGATACCGGCGTCAACGGTTCGCCACGGGTGCCCGCCTCACCCGGCGGTGATTTCGTCGACGCCGGCGGCAACGGAATGTCCGACTGCGATGCCCACGGAACCCTGACCGCGTCCATCATCGCCGGACACCCGTCACCCACCGACGGTTTCGTGGGTGTCGCACCCGACGCCCGGATCCTCTCGCTGCGCCAAACCTCGGGGATGTTCCAGCCCAAGGGCGCTCAGCGGGACCTCAACAACCCGAACGACACCCCCACCGCCGGGTCGATCCGCAGCCTGGCCCGGTCCATCGTGCACGCCGCCAACATTGGGGCGCAGGTGATCAACATCAGCGAGGCCGCCTGCTACAAGGTCACCCGACGGATCGACGAGTCAACTCTGGGCGCCGCAATAAACTACGCGGTCAATGTCAAGAATGTGGTGATCTTGGTAGCCGCCGGCAACACCGGCGGCGACTGCACGCAGAATCCGCCACCAGACCCCTCGGTTCCCTCCGATCCCCGGGGGTGGCGGGAAGTTCAGACCATCGTCAGCCCGGCCTGGTATGACCCGATGGTGCTGACCGTGGGCAGCATCGCCGAGAACGGTCAGCCGAGCAACTTTTCGATGTCCGGGCCCTGGGTGGGCGCAGCGGCACCCGGTGAGAACCTCACCGCGCTCGGGTACGACGGTCAGCCGGTCAACGCCGTCGCCGACCAGGACGGTCCCAAACCCCTGTTCGGAACGTCGTTTTCGGTTGCCTATGTATCGGGTCTGGCTGCACTGCTCAAGCAGCGGTTCCCAGATCTCACCGCCGCGCAGATCATCAACCGCATCACCGCCACCGCCCGGCACCCCGGCGGTGGCGTGGACAACTACGTCGGGGCCGGGGTGATCGACCCCGTCGCTGCGTTGACATGGGAGATCCCCGACGGCCCCGCCAATGCCCCCATGCGGGTCAAGGAAGTGCCGCCGCCGGTGCACATCGCGCCGCCGGACCGTGGGCCGATAACCATGGTCGTCGCCATTGGTCTCGGCTTGGCCTTTGTGCTCGGGGTCGGCGCCATGGCCCGGCGCGCTTTGCGGCGACGCCGATGAATCTCCTGCGCCAGTTCAGTTTTCGGTTCAGCACCGGCCACGCCATCTGGGCTGCGGCGCTGATCCCCGCGTGCGTGGCGCTCTGTATGCGCTTCCACCTGCTGTGGTTGGGGATCACGCTCGCCACTCTCGTTGCGCTGTTCTCGGTGCTGACGATCCGCGGTCGGCGGCTCACCGGCTGGGTCGCGGCCGTCTTCTCTTGGCGCCGGCGGCACCGCACGACCCCCGATCCGGCGTCCGAGCCTGCGGTGGGCTCAACCGTGATGCCCGGCGATCACGTCGCAGTGCGGTGGCAGGGCGACTACCTGATCTCCGTGATCGAGCTGGTGCCACGGCCGTTCACCCCGACCGTGATCGTCAACGGCACAGCTGTTACCGATGACGTCGTCAGCAGCAAGCTCGTCGAAGATCTGCTACTCGCACATTGCCCTGACCTAGAGGCCGACATCGTGTCGTCCGGCCATCGGGTGGGCCGCACAGCACCGGCCAGTCTGGTGGCGCTCTACGAACAGGTGGTGGGACCCTACCCAGCGCCGGCGAATCGGCGTACCTGGGTTGTGCTGCGCGCTAATCCCGATACGACGCAACGCTCTGCGCAGCGCCGCGACTCAGGAGTGTCGGGCCTGGCACGGTATCTGGTGGCGTCGACGACGCGAATCGCCGATCAGCTGGCCAGCCATGGGATCGATGCCCAGTGCTGCCGCAGCTTCGACGACTACGACAAGGCCACTGAAATCAGTTTCGAGAAGGAAGCGTGGTCGGCCATCAAGGGCCGCAGTACTTTTACCGCTGCCTACAGCGCTGCGGGTGGTCCTGATGTGTGGTGGTCGGCACGGGCCGATCACACCACCACGCGGGTGCGGGTCATCCCTGGAATGGCGCCGACCAGCACTGTGCTGCTGACGACGTTGGCCAATCCCACTACTCCGCGCGGGTTTTCGTGTCTGTTCGGTGGCCAGCGGGCAGCGCTGCAGGGCATCAGCCCGGTGGCCGACAAGCACTACGAGCTCCCGATCGGATCGGCCGGTGTGCTTGTCGGCGAGACCGCCGACCGCTACCCGGTGTACATGCCGTTCGACAACGTCGATGCCAGCATCAACCTCGTTGACGCGCAGCTCTTCACCCAGTTTTTGATCCGTTCGGCAGCCGCCGGTGCGGTGATCACACTCGGCCCACAGTTCCGCGAGTTTGCGTCGTTGATCAACGGTCGAGTCGGACGTGTGCCCCGGGTGGCCTGGCCGCATGCCACAACCTATCTCGACCCGCATCAGGAAATCGGACGAGTCATCTTGCGGCCCAACTTCATTGACACACCACGGCACCGGCAGCTGCCGATCCAGCTGATCAATCCGCGTGAAGAGAGCCGTTACCAAACGGCGCTGGGGCAGTAGGGGATTGCCATGGCAGAGGATCGCCCGCAGTCAACACCCACCGAATGGCATCGCTGCAGCACCGCAACGACGTCGCAAAGAAGACGGAAAGGAGTCCTCGTGACCGACGGCATGCACCCCGAAGTCGCCGCAGTCCTACAAAAAGCACAACAACTGCAAGCCCTCATGGACGACCAACTACACAAAATGAACACCGAAACCTTCACCGCCGCAGACGAAACCAACACCGTCGAGGTGACATTGAACGGACACCACCACCTCAAATCGGTCTTCATCGAAGAAGGCCTCCTCCGCCTGGGCGCCGCCACCGTCGAACAACGCCTCAACGAAGCACTCCACAAAGCCACCACCCAAGCCTCAGCCGCCATCACCGCCGACCGCGAACGACTCGACCAAACCGTCGCC
>NZ_KB908276.1 GCF_000382405.1 Mycobacterium sp. 141 | reverse complement strand
GTTTCGGATGTCCAAGACCGACCTCACTGCCCGGCCCATGTTCAACCGCATGCGCGATGCCATCGAGGCCCACCTGACCATCGTGTTCGCCGCGCTGGCCGTCTCTCACGCCATCCAAACCCGCACCGGACTGTCGGTCGCCAAAGTCATCAAGCTACTGCGGCCGCTGCGCTCGGCGACCATCACCATCAACGGCGCCACACAGACCTTCCCACCCGAGATTCCCGACACCGAACGCAAGATCCTCACCGACCTCGGCTTCAAACCTGGGTACTAAGCGAAATGTCCAAACTCAGGTCCAGCACTGCCAGTACAGCGGAACGTCGAGGTACTGGGGAGCGATCGGGACCCAGGAATCCTCGACGAGCTCCTCGGGGTACATGCCCCACCCCAACCCGGCGCGCACTGCCGCGCCGAATCCTTCTGCGGTAGGGATGAAGTGCGTAGGGCGGGCGATGTCTTTGCGGAACACCTTGCGCACCAAGCTGTCTTGCAACGCGTCGTCGCGGTTCCACGCCAGTGATGGCGCCTGCGCGGCGGCTGCCGCGGTGAATCCGTCGGGTAGGTACCGGTCGACGTAACCCACAGTGGACACGGGCACGTACCGCATGGCACCGAGCGGGTACCCGCGGCAGCCCGGCACCGGCCTGCGCTCGGTGGTCACCGCGCCCATCACCACGCCTTCGCGCAGCAGTTGTGCCGAGTGGTCCTGATCCTCGATGCGGATGTCGAACAGCACATTGGGTAGTCGCGCCAGCACTGCGGTGAACCAGGTCGCCATCGAATCGGCGTTGACGGCCAGCGCAATCCGGGTCCACGGGGCCGCGTCGCCGCCCATCTCCGCCAGCGCCTCAGACTCCAACAGTGCGGTCTGCGCCGCCAATCTCAGCAGCGGGACTCCGGCCGGGGTTGCCACGCAAGGCTTTTCCCGGACCACCAGGACCTGGCCCACACGTTGCTCCAGGGCTTTGATGCGTTGGCTCACCGCCGACGGCGTGACGTGCAGCCGCACCGCGGCGGCGTCGAAACTGCCCGACTCGATCACGGCGGCCAGCGCTGCGAGCTGCTGGCCGTCGATGCGCATGTTCGAAGCTAACCACGGGCTCCCCCTGCAGTGGATTCGGTCACAACACGAACTACTTGCATGCATCCTTGCATGCATAGGCGTAGGGTGGTCCACCGTGCAGAAGTCCAGCCAGCGTGCCTACCAGTCGACCAAGGATCAGATCCTGTCCGGCGAGGTGCGGGGTGGGCAGCTGCTGAGCGAGGTCGAGGTGGCCACCGAGCTCGGTCTCAGCAGGACCCCGGTCCATGAGGCATTTCTGCGGCTCGCGGCCGAAGACCTGCTCGATCTGCTGCCACGGCGCGGCGCGGTCGTCGTACCGGTTTCCGCCCACGACGCCAACGATGTGCTGGAGATGCGCCTCGCGCTGGAAACCGCTGCGGTGCGGCGATTGTGCCGTTCGCCCGAGTCGATCGACGCACTGTTCACCGAGCTGGCCGACCTGGTCGAGGAGCAGCGACGAGGGGCCGCAGCAGGAGACGCCCGGCAGTTCGCGGCGGCCGACGACGCCTTTCATCGTCGTATCGTCGAGGTGGCGGGCAATTCGATCGCCAAGCGCTTCTATGGTTCGCTCAGCGATCGGCAACGCCGGATGATGACCGACGCCGCGCGCACCGATCCGGCACGGCTGGCCCGGCTCGTCGATGAGCACGGGCAGCTCGCCGAGGCTATAGGGCAACGCGACGTCCAGGCATTCGAGGCCACCCTGCTCGCACACCTCGAAGCGACCTATCGGGTGGTGCTCTGATGACGTGCACCGACGAAGCCGCTGAGTCCGTCGAGTCAGAACGCGGTCAACGCCACCAGGCGCGGCCCTGGATTGCCGTTGCCGCTGCTGCGTTCTGCATCGGCTGGGGTGGAAATCAGTTCACGCCCTTGCTGATCGCCTACGCACAGCATTCCGGGTACACCCGTGTCGACGTTGACATCCTGTTGGGTGCCTACGTCATCGGGCTGGTTCCCGGTCTGCTCGTCGCCTCCGCACTGTCCGACCGGCACGGTCGACGGCCCGCGATGGTCGCCGGGCTGATCAGCTCCGCGTTGGGCAGCGTGATCCTGGCCATCGGGGACAGCTGGGGATTCACTGCGCTGTTCGCCGGCCGGCTCCTCAGCGGGCTGGCCGTCGGCATCGCGATGGCGGTCGGCTCGGCGTGGATCACCGAGCTGTCGAGGCCGCCGTTCGAGCACGCCTCCCCCGGTGCGGGCGCCCGCCGTGCGTCGATCTGTCTCTCGCTGGGCTTCGGTGTCGGTCCGCTGTGCTCGGGACTGCTCGCCGTCTTCGCGCCCTATCCGCTGGTGCTCACGTACCTCGTCCATGCGGTGCTGTGCCTGCCCGCACTGTGGGCAGTGCTGCGTCGCTCCGCCGAAACCCGCACCGGCACCTCCGCCTTGCCCCTCATGGCAAGCCTCAAAGTGCCCAGCGCCGGCCACCGCAGGTTCATCCATGTCGTTGTTCCCATGGCGCCGTGGGTCTTTGGTTCCGCGGGCATTGCATACGCGATCGTCCCCGCGCTGGTGGCCGACAAACTCGGCTCCTGGGCGTTGCTCTACACGGCCGGCCTCACGGTGTTGACGCTGGGATGCGGTGTGCTGGTGCAGCCCATCGCGCGACGCCTCGACGACCGCTCGACCGCTCGCGCCGTGGTGGTCTCGATGGTGTTGATGGCCCTCGGCGTGTTCGCGGCCGTGGTCACCGCGATAACCCGCTCCCCTCTGGTGGCCCTGCTGGTCGCCATGCTTCTCGGCAGCGCCTACGGAATCGCCATCGTCTCAGGGTTGTTGGAGATTCAGCGCATCGCCGAGCCGGACGAACTTGCGGGCCTGTCCGGCGTGTATTACTCGCTGGCCTATCTCGGCTTCCTGCTTCCGGCCGCGCTGGCCGCGTTCGCCCACTACTTCAGCTACCCGGCCATGCTGACCGCGCTCGGCCTCTTGGCGGCCCTGTGCGCGGCGTGCTGCGCCTCGGGCTGGTCCAAGCACCTCGGGCCCCATCCCTCCTGATCGCCTCATCGCGAGAGTGACGCACGAGATATTGATAGTGCCCTAACTATTAGGGTACTTTTCAATCATGCCCACACAGATCTCGGTGGAGGTCGATCCACTTGCCCTCGAACGGCAGGTCTGTTTCGCACTGGCCATCAGCAACCGAGCCGTGCAAGCCGTCTACCGGCCGCTGCTGGAACCGCTGGGCATCACCCACCCGCAGTACCTGGTGATGCTGGCACTGTGGGATCACCACCGGTCGGATGCCGGCGGCCTGCTACCGCTGTCTGTCAAACAGATCGCCGCAGCGTTACAGCTCGAATCCGCGACGCTGTCGCCGATGCTCAAGCGACTCGAGGCGCTGGGCCTGATCACCCGTACCCGCAGCACGGGTGACGAACGCTCGACCGCCATCGGCCTGACCGACGCCGGGATCGCCCTGCGCGACCGGGCTTTGGAGATCCCGCCGGCCGTCGTCGCTCGATTGGGCGTCGACATGGCCGAGCTCGAGGAGCTGCACCGGGTACTCACCCGGATCAACGCCGCGGCATTGGCTGCCAACGCACTTACCACCTGACCCGAGGAGTCGTCATGGCGAAAGACCACCCCAATCCGATTCAGTACCTGACCTACGCGTACGGCCGGCGCCTACCCGACTCGATGCGCGAGTGGGTGGCGCACGACTTGGCCGACCACGGCGCGGTACGTCGTCACCTGGTCCGGATGGCGATCCCACCGCTGTTGATCCTCGCGCCCCTGTGGCTGCTGCCGGCATCGCTGTACGTCCATACCGAGATGACGGTGCCGATCTACATCTGGTCACTGTTGATGGCGCTGGCGCTGAACAAGGTGTGGCGCCGCCACCGGCTGGCTCAGCACAATCTGGACCCCAACCTGGTCGACGAGATCAAGTACAAGAAGGAAGCCCACATTCACGAGGACTACATCCGGCGCTTCGGACCCCGGCCGGAATCGGCCAAGTTCCAAGCGAACAGCAGCCCGTTCTGAATCGACGCCAGCAAAAACAGGTACCGCACTACTCAGGCCTCCCACGTGGCCGAGCCACGAGCATGAATCCATCGCGCACCATGCTCGATCTCGCAGCCAGGCAGCGTTCCAGGGAGGGTCTGTGGCCATCGATGACTTGGGTTGGCTCGCGGACGTCCTGCGGGCCGACGGGCTGACCGTGACCGAGATCGACGGCTGGCGCCGACGTGGGCACGGATATATCGACGACGTATGGGGCGTGGTGTGCCACCACACCGGGGACGACACCGTCGCCCCCGGCGCAGTTGCCGACGGCACCGCCGACCTGCCAGGACCGTTGTCGCACATACTCGTTGCTCGCGACGGCTCCGTCACTGTCATCGCTGCCGGCATCGCCTACCACGCGGGCCACGGGTCGCACCCGGGCCTTCCGGCCAACAAGGCCAATGCGCACACCATCGGCGTCCACGCCGTCAGCGAAGGCAAGAAGCCGTATCCGCTGGAGCAGTACCTGGCCTATGTGCAGTGCTGCGCGGCAATCGTCGGCAGGATCGGGCAGCCCGCGTCACATGTGATCGGACACAAGGAATGGGACCCGACCAAACACGATCCGTCGCTGAGCATGGACCAGCTCAGGGCCGATATCGCAGACCGGCTGCCCGATCGCACCCGGACCAGCGATCGGTATGGATGTCGGTGACAACAACGCAGCCCGCCGACATCGTGGGCAGCTGAGTCAGGCGGTCTTCAGCAGCCGGCCAAGCTCGGCGCGGCCGGCGGCGTCGAGCGGCAGCAGTGGCAGCCGTGGCACCCCCACACCTCGGCCCAGCAGGTCGAGACCACCCTTGACAGTGGTGGGCAGCCCGCCCGCCACGATGAACTCCAGGAACGACTTGAGTTCGGTGTAGATGGCCTCGGCCTTCGTCCAGTCACCGGCCTGCGCCGCGGCATACAGGTCCAAGCACGGCTGCGGCAGCAGATTGGGTGCGGCCGTGCACCATCCCTTCGCTCCAGCCTTGAAGGCCTTGAGGATCATGGGGTTACTGCCGTTGTAGAACGGCAGCCGTCCGTCGGTGAGTTCGGCCATGTGCTGCATGCGGGTGATGTCGCCGGTGGATTCCTTGACCATTGCGACGTTGTCGATCTCGTTGAACATTCGCACGAGCAGTTCGGGGCTCATGTCGATGCCACTGGTCGCGGGGTTGTTGTAAACCATGATCGGGATGTCGATCGAGGCGCCGACATTCGCGTAGTGCTGGACGATCTCGCGTTCGGAGAGCTTCCAATAGGAGATCGGCAGGATCATCACCGCGTCAGCCCCGGCCTGCTGAGCGTACTGCGCGCGGCGAATCGTGTTGGCCGTGGTGAGATCGGACGCACCGATGATGACCGGCACCTGGCCGCCGACCACATCTGTCGTGATGTCGACGACTGTGTCGAACTCCGACTCGGTGAGATACGCGGATTCACCCGTGCTGCCGAGCGGGACGATGCCGTGCGCACCGGTGTCCACCAATCGATCGACCAGTGCGGCAAGCTTGCCGGTGTCGACCTCGTCGTCGGCGGTGAACGGCGTGATCGGATACGCCAGGATTCCATGAATATCTTTGTCTTTTGCCATGTTTCAGGTCCCTCGGTGATAATTGGACGGATCAGCTGGTCAGCGCGTCGGGATGACGCACCAGGGCACGTCGCGCGTAGTAAGCGAAGTTGGCCTGGCTGCGCTTGGGCCGCAGAGTCCAGTCGTGGGCCTCCCGGGCCAGTCGCGGAGGCAACTCGGCGATGGTGCCCGCCGCCATCGCGGCCAGTTGCAGTTTGGCGGCGCGTTCGATCAGCATCGCCAGCGAGCACGCCTCTTCGACGCTGGCGCCGGCGACCACGTGGCCGTGGTGTGCGAGCAGGATGGTCTTCTTGTCACCCAGTGCGGCGCTGATGATCTCACCCTCCTCGTTGCCTACCGGAACACCCGGCCAGTCGGGCAGGAACGCGCAGTCGTCGTACAGCGGTGCCATGTCCATCTGCGAAACCTGCAGCGGCACTTCGAGCATCGACAGCGCCGCGACGTGGAACGGATGGGTGTGCACGATGCACTGGACGTCCGGGCGGGCTCGGTAAATCCATGAGTGAAACCGATTGGCGGGGTTGGCCATACCCTGTCCGTCCAGGACGTTGAGGTCCTCGTCCACCACCAACAGGTTGGCATCGGTGATCTCGTCGAATCCGAGCCCGAGCTGTTGGGTGTAGTAGGTTCCCGGCTCCTCGGCCCGTGCCGTGATCTGTCCAGCCAGGCCAGAGTCATGGCCGGCGTCGAACAGCGCCCGGCAGGTCAACGCCAGCTTCTGGCGCGTTGTCAGCGGGGAATCCTGTACGTGGCTCGACAGTGCGTCCAGCGCACGTCGCATCAACACCTGTTTCGAATCACCAAAGGTTGTAGTGGCAGTCATCTCCCAAGCCTTTCCGAGGACTGTTTGACACAACTGTGACGATAGGACACTTTGTGTCCTATCGTCAATAGTGTTTCGCAGTCCGGCGGCCGGTCAGGCTTGCCGGGAGCGGCCGAAGTCGGCCTGCGCGACCACGAACACCTCACTACGCGCCGAACCCCGCTGACGGAGCTGGTGTGGCTGCGCGGCGTCGAAGTATGCGCAGTCGCCGGCATTCAGCGTGATGACCTGGTCGGCGTAGCGCAGCTCCACCGATCCCGCGTGGACGAACACCATCTCCTGGCCGACATGAGCCGGGTGCGGATGCTCGCTGAACTCGCGGGTGGGATGAACAATGAAGGGTGACATCGCCTTTCCAAGCATGCCGGCTGCGACCGCATGGTAGCGGCCGGACGGACGGTCTCCCGCACGGTCCACCGACAACGTCGCCACTTCGGGATCTTCGGAAAACAGTTGCGCCACGTCGACGTCGAGGACACGGGCCACCTTGATCGCCACGGCAATCGACGGCGTAGAACGTTGTCGTTCGATCTTCGACAGGTAGCTCTTGGTCAGCCCGGTCGCCTCAGCCAGTTCCTCAAGCGTCATCCCCCGTTGCTGACGCACCGAGCGCAGCAGAGCACTCATCGCACCTCCTGCATTCCTGTCACCGCCAGCCGAGTTTACCGAATCACCGATCAGACACCAGGTGTCCTCGAAAGCACCGCGGCGTCCGGCGACCTGCAGCTAGGACGCGCTCGACTTTCCATCGACAGTGAAAATCATTTTCGATAGTGTGCTCGTGGGCCACTCCGATCGTGAAGCGCCCAGGGATCTAGAGAAGTTCAAACGGTGGTTTTGCCGGCTCGCATGATCTGCGCGGACCTACCAAATATTCGGGGAGGTCACATGAGGCTCAGCAGACTCCGACCGATCGCAGCGACGCTCTTCATTGCCCTGGCAGTCTTGACTCTGCTCAGCACAACCGCTGTATTCGCCTACGCTAAAACGGGACTCATCATGGGGGGTACAGGAAACCCAGGGCCGGATCTCCGTTACCTGGGCGAAGTCGACAGCCACTACATTCAGCCGAAGTTCCCTGGGACGACCTCGGTGGCGTTGTTCACCCCCGAACAAGGATTTCCGCTGACCCCCACGCTCGGCAACATGACTTTCAATCAATCAGTGGCAACAGGGGTTACATTGCTGGACGAGAACCTCCGCCAGAACCTAGCCGATGGAAACGACGTTGTCGTATTCGGGTACTCGCAGAGCGCCGTCATCGCCACCGAGGAGATCCGAGCACTGGCCGAAGCCGGCAACCCGGACACCGACAAGGTGTCCTTCATATTGGTCGGCAACCCGAACAACCCCAATGGTGGCCTATTTCAGCGCTTCAGCGGCCTCTACATTCCGATCCTCGACGAAACGTTCAACGGCGCAACGCCACCTGATACCCCGTACCCTACTGACATCTACACAATTCAATACGACGGATACGCCGACGCACCCCAGTACCCCCTGAACGTCGTATCGGATATCAACGCGATCGCGGGAGCCATACAGCAGCACTTCATCCCGACGTTCACGGCTCAGATCAACGGCACGATCCCGCCGGACACCTATCCGGTGGTACCCGGACCCGACACGGCAGTGCAGCTGCCGACATCTCCCGATTACTACGTCGACGGTGGGCAAACCCGCTACTACAAGATACTCACACAGAATCTGCCGATGTTGGAGCCGGTCCGCCTCATCCCCGGCGTGGGCAACGCGCTGGCCGAACTCGTTCAACCCAGTCTCAGGGTGGTCGTCGATCTCGGCTATGGCAACGGTTATGCAGACACCCCCACTCCGGCAGGCTTGTTTCCCAAGATCAATACGAAAACCGTGCTTGCCAACCTTGAAAAGGGTGTCAGACAAGGCATTTCCGCTGCACTTGTCGAGGTGGGCGCATTGCCGACCTCAGAACTGCCCGACAGCTATCCCTATCTACCATCTGCACATGTCCCGGGTGTCAATGAGGAGACCGACGGAACAGCCGACAACGACGTCCAAATGCGCATCGCAGGGACAGTTGTCGCGAGAGAGCAACCTCGGACCGACCGCTCGCTCAGCACAAAAATCAAGCCCCGCCGTGACGCGCAGCTCCCCCGCAGTCTGAACCCGACCATCAAGTCATTCGAAACCGGGCTCTCGGCCATAACCTCCGATGCGACCCGAAAGCCGGCAATCGTGAGAGCCACATCGGCAGCCTCCGCTAGCGGTCTTGGACCCCGGCCCACCCGGCCCGTGCACCAACCGCCCAAGCCCCGTCAGGACGGCGGGATGAAGAAAGGGCCAGCCCGCGTCAGGTCGTTGGCTGGTTCCGGCCCATCGCAGGATCGTTGATGACATCACGTTGCAGTTCATCAACCGAATCCCGCCGATCGCAGAATCGCCGACAAGTCCGCAACAATCTGCGGGCCGCTGTCTCGGACATAAAAATGATCCCCCGGGTAAGAACGTGACTGCCAACCCACTCTCGTACAGAGCTTCCAGTCCTCGGTATCAGCCGCTGTCACTTCCGGGTCGACGGCACCGTTGAAAACGTGTACGGGACAGGTAACTTGAGCGCCGTGGTCGGCCCGATAGGTCTCGACCAGGCGGAAATCCTGCCGAATGACGGGCAGAAGCATCCGCCGCAGCTCCGGGATCGCGAAGGCTTCCCGGCTCGTAGCGTCCAGATCGACCACGTGCGCGACCAAGTCATCGTCGGACGCGCGATGCCATGACTCCATACGGTTACGGTGCGGGGCGTTCACACCAGAAGCCACGAGCGCGGTGACGCTGGTTCCGGCGCGTTCGAGTGTCCGGATCGTCTCGAACGCCACGTAGCCACCCATTGAATGGCCGAATATCACCACCGCCTGCGATGACCGCACCAGAGCGTCCAATTGCTCAGCGCACTTCGACGCGAGGTCGGTCAGCGTATCAGGCATGGGATGGTCGACCAACATGTCGCGACCGGGGTAGGTAACGCCGTAAAGACCAATCTGCGTCGGCAACAACTTCGACCACTGTGCGTAGAAACGGGGGCTACCGCCCGCATGTGGAAACACTACGATGGAGTTCCTGCCTGTCGGAGCGGACAGCGGTCTGACCTCAGCAGTCAAGTCGCGCGAGTTCCGAGGCACGGATGGTCATGAGCGGTTGCGGATCGATCAGATTCACCGGACCAATCGCCGACGTGAATTCTGACCATAGTCGGGTTGCACGAATGAATCGCTGCGATAGCGGACTACGAGTGGTTTTGGTTGCAGCGACGAATTCTGTTGCAGCCCTGCGGACTGCGGAAGGCCACAGCTCATTTCTCACCACCCCGCGGGTCGGCGCGAAGCCAACACCGACGAGTTCAGTCAGCGGTCGGTCCACTTCGTCATCAGCAGGATGCAGTCTGGGGTACCACCACGTCGACCCGTGAGTGTGTTCGAGAACCAGTTCTCCCGCTGAGGTTCCTACAGCGACAGTGTGCATCAACCGGGCGTAGCCATCGGGATCGCTCGCGCACAGTTCATTCTGTACGAGAATATCGACTTGCACTGGACCCAAGTATATTCGGCCGGATGCGAACGGGCCGCCCGAGTGGTCTGCGACCACTACCCTAGCCGGGGACAGCGGCCCGACAAAACTTGCCAGCACGGTGAACAGTGGAAAGATCACCTGTAGGGAACATCGCGCGTGGACATAGTCGATCGGTGATCGCGCCGCCAATGAGCGTGCAGCGGATACGAACTGACGCACCGATTCAACGTGGCTATAGAAGTCGTTGACTGCGTACAGCACAGAATTCGCTCTTGCTGTCCGAAGCAGCGCCAAGATCTCGTCGGCGTGGACCGGTTGCTCTTGCAGAACGTGGATCCCTCGGCTCAACAACTCCTCGCTGATCTGAACGCCTTGGCCGCCAACGACACCCGAGCGCACGACGACGAAGGCAATATCCACGTCGTCCAAGTCATCGATATTTGTGTACAGCGGCACGCCGACGCTGCGGGCCAAATCCGCCGACGCCGAGGAGCCGGTTGACACCAGCGCCACCAGATCCACCGGCGAGTCCGGCAGCGACAATGCCTCGGCATACACCGCGCCGAAGGTGGCTCCGACAACCACTGCCCGAGGCCGTCGGCCGGTCGTCACAACACCCCCTCTTCGAGTGCGGACAATCTGTGAATCGGCACGATCGCCGTACCGTCGACGGAGGTTACCCGGACATCCGGCACCTCGGTGTCCAGAAATGACCACACCTCGCGGGGAACGTCCAGTTTCCAGAACGGGTACACACCCGGGGATGAGCTCAGTACGCACTGCACACCGAACGCCGTCAGCGCTCCGGTCACTCCGAAGCTATCCCGACAGCTCACCGCGAGGCTGGTGCGGCATGAATCCTGCTCCGCGACACCGGCTATCGCGAAGTAGGGATTCCGGCCGAACAGGTCAAGCTTGGCCGCAGCCAGCACATCGGATACCTCCGGCACGTCGTGACCGGTACGGTGATCGGCAGCCAGAATCTGCATTGCACGCCTTGTCCGTGGACCATCGAAAACGTTGTACCAGCTGACCTGTTCGATATCGAATTCAGCGGCAACCTCGATGGTTTCGTGGTCCAAATGCGGGTGCACGGACACCGATCCCGGGAAGAACTGTGCGGGGGGCGGCTCAGGCTCCCGACCGCGGACAGTGCGAATCTCCCCATCGCGCAACTCAGCACCCGGATGGCTATGCGGATCCCGCAGGCTCGCGAGATACTCGAGCACCGATGCCGGTGTCAAGTCTTGCAGTCCACCGCACCATACCGTGACCGCCGTCGGTTGGACGGACGCCAGCGTTCGCAGCAGCATTCCGGTCAAACCCGGCTGCACACCTGTTTGGAGCAGGATGGGCACGTCCGTTCCGATCTCACCGAGAACGTCGAACAGCGCCCGATCGCCGCCGGGGTCCACATAAGCCACCTGGGCAGCACTCGCAGCGGTTGCCAGACGAGCGCTGTGCTGAGATGACGGGCCGGCGCAGTTGACCAGGACATCGCATTGCTTCAACGCAGCAGCGACCGCCTGCTCGTCGCTGATATCGAGCGCGGTCACGTCCGAGTCCGAAGCGGTCGCCACCGCCCGCAGCCGATCCTCGTCTCGGCCCCCCAGCGTCACCACGAGATCGGCACGAGCAGCCAACGCATCAAGGCAGGACCGGCCGACCGCACCTGTGCTGCCGAGAAGCAACACTCTGGTCATACGGCGGCCCATGAGTCGGCCAGCAACTTGGCGACCGATCCTGCGTTCTCACCGCTGAGACAGTCGAAATGGTTGCCGTCGATATCCGCGATCGTGAGCTCGCCCAGACAGTATTCGCGCCAGAACGCGGTCATATCCTCTTTCAAGGTCGGTAGGAAATGTATGTCGCCTCGTTGCCGGAGAAAGCGGATGTCGCCAAGGAATGGCTCGTCTGCTCCCAGGACCACAGCGCGCAGGCTGTGTATGAAGACCGCGCGCAGTTCGGCGAGCGACTCCGGGGTCCACATCTCGCCCAGCGCACCCGACTGTGCAAGATGTTTCATTCGTTGCTCGCCTGCCTCTGCACTGCGCTCCAAGGCGGCAGCGAGCTCGGGGCGAGCAGCCTCCCGCAGCGCGCCTTCGGGTATCACCGCGGTGTGACGGGATCGCACCTCGGCGAATGCTTCGCGAATGTCGTTGTCGTCTACGTTCATGCCGAGGTCGTCCGGCGATACTCCCATGATCTGCGCGAAACAGTAGTCGAGGATGTCATGGTCTTCGATAGCGAATGGCACCCGATAGGAGCTGACCACGGTGACGGTCCCGACTTCAGTTCCGGCCTCTTGAAGGCACTTGGCGATCTCGGCTGCCAGCAGACCACCCATGCAGTAGCCCACCAAGTGGACCTTGACCGGCGTCAGCGCAGTGATCGCAGCACTGTATCGGGACGCCAGAGTTGCGAACAGCTCGGCGGGAGGGATCTGGGAGTATCCGTCACCGGCCGTCCTACGCAATCCGTAGATGTCGGGCACCTGTCCGCCTACGAAATTCAGCTGTTCGACCAAGTGCTTATAGGGATCCAGTCCGCCGCTTCCGTCGTGGACACAGACCACGATCTCAGCGTCCCTCGTATAGCCCTGTCCAGCACCGATGTACACGAGCGATGGGTCTTGCCCAGCGTCCGGATCATCGGCAGCCACTGCCCGGCCACCACCGCGGTTCACGGCCACCGCGGCGGACTCCAAGGTCGGATCCGAAACCATCGCACGCAAGAGGTCATCCCAAGCCAGCTCCGCGGCCGCATCGATCTCTCGTCGGATTCGACCGATGGTCTGCGCCAGCAGCAGGGAATCACCGCCCAGTGCAAAGAAATCGGAATCGGGCGATAGCACCGCAACCGATGGAAGATCCAGCACGCCGACCCAGATCTCACCGATACGCACCTGCATTGGGTCAAGAGCGGTCGTTGCCCTGACAGCACCACTTCCACTGGATCGGAACGCTTTTCGGATGGATTCCAACTCCGAACCGACCCTCGCTCGGTCGACTTTTCCGTTGCCTGTCAGGGGAACGGCAGGCAGACAGACGATCTGCTGAGGCACCATATAGCTGGGCAGCACCGCGCGCGCTCGCTCGGTGAGTTCGGCTGGCCACACTGCCCGCGCCTCTGATCTTGTGCCGCAGCAGAACACGTGCTGTCCGAGTTCACCCAAGGCGTGCTCAGTCGGCGGGAAGCTCCACACCTCGTCCAAAGGCGACGCTTGTAGCGCACTCTTCCACTGCGCATAAGTGAGAAACGCTGCGTTGGAACCCGAACGTGCATCAGTGAATCCGTGTAGGCCCTCTTTGAACTCCATCGAAACCATCAAAGGGTGGTTGGTAGCCGTGGCATCAATGAACACCAGCGATCCGCCCGGTGCCAACAATCGCTCTAATCCAGCGAGGGCATCATCGATGTTGACGGCATTGTGCAGCACATTTGCACACACCACGACGTCGAAGGAGACCGGTGAAAAACCTTGTTCCGCATGCGGTCTGTTGATGTCAAACAGTCGGTACTCGATGAAGTCAAGGTCACCAAATGTCTCCGCGGCTTGCTTGAGAAAGAAGGTGGAGATGTCAGTGAACGTGTACCTGACGTGATGGCCCTTCAATGACGCGACTATGCCGACGGTGGTACCGCCGACACCCGCCCCGACCTCCAAGACTCGGAGGGGACGTGCCGGTGTGCACCACTTGGCGCGTTCGGTGATGGCGGTGGCCACCACCCCGTTGGTGTACCTGCTGATCAGGTTATCGCGATAAGCCGCGGTCGCAGTGTCCAAAGTACCCTCGGGAAACAACAGCGCAAGAGGATCGGTGGTACCGGCGAGCAGGCCCGGAAGATCCGAAATACATTGTCCGACATAGTCGAGAAGGTCGTCGCCATAGTCGATCGCTGACCCCAGAATCCGCACGTGCTCCCATTGCGCCACACAAGCGGACAAGTCACGTCGCTGCAGTAACTCGATGACCAAGCCGGGATGGGACACAACCACGCCGGCTTCCTCGAGTGCATCGAGCCATCGGCGCAGCAACCTCTCGAGTCGCTGCGGCAGTGACAGACGCTCGGCGAGTTCACCGAAAGGAACGCGTTCGCCCACATCCACGACGGTGCTCAGCGCCGCGCACATGCTGTCGATCGCAGCACCGCGAGCGGCGCGTGCAAATCGATCTAGCTTCTGGACGTCAAGATCCTCGGTGTTGTTGCGGTGCGCCTGGACTGCGCCGCAGCGCACCGCTTCCGTGATCTCAATTCGGCGGGCTTTCTCCTCATCGTCTGCGGCGTCGGCGACAACAGCCGCGACCAACGTCCTGTCGCGCTGTCCTGTTCCTACGACAGTGCTCACCGCTGCGTGAACGCCGTCGAGTCGGCACAGCGCGGTATCCACCTCGGCCAGCTCGATTCTGTGCCCGTGGATCTTGACCTGGTCGTCTCGCCGCCCCAGGAATTCGATGACCCCGTCCTCTGCAAAGCGGCCGTAGTCTCCGGTGCGGTAGAGCCGCTCCCGGCTTACCGGATGGGTCACGAAGGCTGCCTCGGTACGCTTCGGATCACCCAGATAGCCCTGAGCGAGACCCAGTCCGCCGATGTGAATCTCACCTATCTGCCAGGGCGCTGCGAGTTCGCCGCGATGAGTCAGCACCCGCACACTCTGGTTCCGCATTGCGCTGCCATACGGCACGCTGCGGTGATACTCGTGCCCTGCGACTGGGTGACATACCGACCAGATCGCCGCTTCGGTCGCGCCGCCAAGGCTGAGTATGGAGGCATTCGGCGCGCACACGGCGATCTCTGCAGGCTGCGAGACCGGGATCCAATCGCCCGACAGCAGTACCCTCCGCAGCGACGGCAATGTCCGGGAACCCGACAGGTGGTCGAGCAGAAGCTGCATCTGCGCCGGGACCGAATTCCACACCGTAACACCGTGTTCGGTGATCACATCAGACCAGGACTGTGGATTGGCGCGGTCCGCGTTGTCGGCCAGTACAAGGGTGCCGCCAGCCGCGAGAATCCCGAACATGTTGTATACGGAGAGGTCAAACGTGTGCTGCGATACTCCGAGTACCGCGTCGTGCGCACCGATCCCGAGCCGGTCGTTGATGTCGGTCAAGGTGTTGACCACGGCGCCATGGCTCATCATGACCCCTTTGGGAACCCCTGTTGAGCCCGAAGTGAAGATCACGTATGCGGTGTCGTCGGCGCTGACCGCATCGTTGGACGGTGTCGGCGTGGTTACCGAGGCGGCCGACCACGAACTCGGATCGGCCAACAGTCGATCCACCTTGCCCTCTGGATCACACAGCGCGGCAAGCGAACACTGGGAAGTGATCTGTTCGACCCGGCGAGCCGGCCAGTTCACGTCGATCGGCACGTAGGCGGCGCCGCTCAGCAGCGTGCCCAAGATTGTCGCGACCTGAGCGGCCCCTTCCGGCAGCCGTACACCGACGTAATCGTGCGGCCGTACGCCACAGTCCGTCAGTTCGTCGGCAACCGCGCTCGCCGCTGCCAGCAGTTGGGCATAGGAGACAACCCGGTCGCCCTGCTTGATCGCGGGCGCGGCGGGCTGGGTGACCGCGTTGTGCAGGAACCCCGTATGAACCAGTTTCGGCTCATGCTGTGCGCGGCGCCCACCGGTCACGGTCACGTCGGGTGCTCGAACCGGTAACAGCGGCTGCTCCCAAGCACGCGAATCCACGCTGAGGCTTTCGAGAGCGCCACGAAAGTCGGCGAACGCACTGTCCAGAACCTCGGCGGGCACGGTGTAGTCCCGGGTGTCCCAGTTGACTTCCAGTACACCGTCGAACTCGCTGACCTGACAGTCGAGCAACACCTGCGGGGTCTGACTCAGACCACGGCCCTCGATCGGATGCAGCAGACGCGCCCCGACGTCACGAAAGCCATCGGGGGCACCGAGTGTCGAAGTGAATACGACCGGTGACTGTTCACCGCGGTGTTCGTCGCGTTGCCCGAGCAGCCGGGCCACGTTCACACCGCCGGCGGTCGAATGGTCCAGATCGTCGAAGAGCCGTTCGCCGACGCCGTGCAGTAGTTCCCTGAACGTTCGTTCCCCACTGACGTCCACCTCAAGTACGGAGGTGCCGGTGAAGTCACCCACCAGCTGTGCGACTGACGGGACAATGGGCTGCCGGTCCATCGTTGTCAAAGTCAGCAGGAAATGGTCACGGTCACCGTATCGACCGATGACCCTGCTGAACACCGACATGATGGCGACGTTGACCGTTGCCCCATGCTGCGCCGCATATCTACTCAGCGCGCCGAACTTGGCCTCAGACAACCTCATCGAACGCCGCGAGAACGTCGTGCCCTTCTGCGAAGCCTGCTGGACCTCTTCGGCCGGTAACGTCGGCAGGGTGACCGGTGGCGGCATGTGGTCGAGGCGGTCCTGCCAGTAAGCGAGGTCCCGCTGCCTACGATCGGTTCCAATCGCAGAACTCCGTTCGCGGACCATGTTGAGCAGATAGTCGCGGAACGTGAAATCAACTGGTGGGAGTTCACATTCAGGGTCGACCAGGCACTTTTCGAAGTCAGCCATCAATATCGAAATGCTGACAAAGTCGGCGATCAGCAGGTCGATCGACAGATGCACTACCGCGTCGTCGGGGCCGACAGTGACGACGATGTCATACATCGGGGCTTTGCCCAACGGGTAGACGCGGTTTCGCAGCTGGTGGGCGATTCTCGAACGCTCGCGCTCCACTTCGTCAGCGCTGTGACATTCGCGGACTGTCAGCCCGTCGGGCGCGTCACTGCGAATCGTCTGGTAGCCATCGGGGTGTACCTCACAGCGCAGCATGTCATGGCGATCGACGACCTTGCGCCAGGCCTCACCATAAAGCTCGGGGGCAGGCCTGGTCACGACGTAGTCAACGGCGAATTCGCCGTACCCGTGGCAGCCCACCCCGCCCCAGCGGAACGCCGACGTGCGGCCGACCAGATAGGCGGCTTGCACGTCGGTGAGTGGGAACGGCTCGAACCTGTCCTGTCGTGCACGCAGCACGGTCGTCTCGGCGTTGAGCTGAACGATGACTTCCGATTTCGCCGCTGCCAGCTGTGCTTTCAGATCCGGGCTGAGAACGTTCTGTGGTGCTCGAAAACGCACATTCGCTCCGTCTGTCCACAGCTGCACGCCAAGACTGCGCAGGTGCTCGACCAGCTCGGCCGCATTGGTTCCCGCAGGTGTGGTCATAGCACGCCCTCCTCAACTGGTCCATCGCCGACTTCGATGTGCTGGACCCTGTCCAGCTTTGCCGCAAACTCACCGATCACCGGATTGGCGAACAGCATTCGAAGCGTGGCCGATGCCGATAGCTGGCGGCTTATCTGCTCGACCACTCTCGTGGCAGCTGCCGAATCGCCCCCCAGCTGGAAGAAATTGTCATCGGGACCGACGTGAGAACGGCCGAGTGCCTCGGCGCATATTCGTGAAACATGTTGCACCATGGTCTCTTCGCCAACCGGGGGGTCGGTGGTGGCTGCGTCGTTGTGCTCGACAACTCCAGATATGACGTTCACCAGTCGGGCCAGGCCTGCCCGCGCCTGCGCAGAGGGTACCGCCTGTGCGACATAATCCCAGGACAACCGCAGGGCCCCGGCACTCTCCCACACTTGGAAGTCCAAGATCGTCTGCGGAGTCTGTGAGGCGGCGTACGCCGGCTGACCGAACTGAGGTGCGGTCCGGGTCGCTGTATCGATGAGGCCGAGACCGCTGGTGAACACGACCGGGAACAACGCCGCATCGGGTCTGCCGTGGTGGCGAAGCAATTCCCGTTGCAGCCATACGGCGTCAGCCCCGCGATGAGGCAGGTCGGTCATCAGTTGCTGTTGGATCCGGCGCGCTTGTTTCCAGATCGAGATGGACTCGTCGACGCGACACTCAAGCAACACCAACGAGGTGAAATCTCCTATGACGTGCTCGATTCCAGGAATCTCGGGATCACGATCGAACAGCGTGACGTTGATACAGAAATGATCGGTACCCGACCACTGGGCGAGGGTCACGGCGTAGGCGGTCAGCAGAAAGGACGCAACGGTAACGCCTTCGCCACGGCACAAGCGGGTGATCTCCGACCACGTTGCCCGCTCGATTGTTTCCGTGGCCCGCTCGAACCTCGGCTGCTCGATGTCGAGCAGTGTGGAGAACTGGGTAACCCGTGGCGCCTGCGGCAGTGACGCGAGACGAGCACGCCAATAGTCCCGGCTGGCTGCCAACTGCGGCAGCTCAACCTCGTCGGCGCCGGGAGACAGCTCAGGCCGGCACCGAACATAGTCTGCGAAAGATGCGGTCAAATCCGGTAGCTCATCAACTCGGCCGCCCCGATACAGGTGATCGAGCTCGGCCAAGGCGATCATCATGCTCGCACCATCAAGCATGGTGTTATCCATGCTTATCCCGACAAGCGCACGGCCGCCGGTTAGTTCCTGCACCCCGAAATCGATGCCCGAACGGATATTCAGGTCGAGCACCTGGTTGCGCATCGCGGCACGCACATCCTGATATCGGCGCACCACCGGTTCGATCGGCATGGGATGCACGACCGCGCACTCGGTCGAGGATTCAGCGGACCCTCGCGACACCGTGGTGCGCAATCCTGGGTGCCGATTGACAAGTTCGTAGGCGGCAGAAGCGAATCTCTCGGAATCGAAGGCTGCCAACTCGAACTCGAAATAGCAGTGTGCGGCGACTCCGCCGAGCACCAGTTCGGCGCCGCGCCCGGCCCGATAGGCGTTTTGGACAACGGTGAGCGGAAACCTCGCCGGGTCGTGATCTGCAGTCTGCGCCGGCCGGCCGGCCGCTGGCGGCAGGGCCGCCGTCGGCGGGCCTGCGTGAGCGGCTAACGCGCCGAGCGTCGAGTAGTTGAACAGGTCAACGAATGCGAGCCGGTTGAATCCGGCGGCCCTCAGATCGGCATACACGCGCGTTGCCACCAGGCTGTCGCCACCGAGTAGGAAGAAGTCTGCGTCGGCTCCCGGCTCATCGATGGGCAGATGACGCTGCCATACCTCGGCGATCGTCGCGATCGTCTTGGCGTCGGCAGCCACCGGCTGCTCCGGCCAGGGCGGACGTAAGTCCGTAGTGCGGCGCGGGTTTCCGCCACGGTGTCGGACGCCACGCGGACGGTGGGCCAAGACCGTCACACCTGTGCCGTCCTGCACCATCTGTGCGGGTTTCCACCCATGGTCTGCCAGAAGACGCCACCATTGATCAGCCGGACGTAGCACCTCTGACTCCGGCGACACCAGACCCGGGTCGAGCACAGCTGCGCTCACCAAGGTGGCGGGTGCGATGTCGGTGTTCTCCAGAACCCACAACCAGCCGCCGCCGGACATCGAGATGTCGTCGAGCATCGTTCCCACTCCAGACAGCTGATGCAGTGAGCCACAACAAATCACCACATCGATCTCGTCATCGGATACTCTTTCGAGGTGTCGTGTCGGAACCGAGACGCTGCGCTCACGCGCCATCTCGGCCAACACCGGACTCGGTTCAAGACACAGATATTCTTCGACCACCGGCCCGACCGCCTCCGTCAGGTATTGGGTGATCAATCCGGTACGGGAGCCGACTTCCATGACGCGAAGTCTCCGGCCGACTGTTCGGGCATGCGTGAACACCCGCTCGGTCAGGCCGTCGAGGGCTGCGCGTGTGCGGCCATCAGCCAACAGCATCGCCTCCGGGGCCAGCCGGGGGTCACCGATGAGGGTCTGTGACGACACGGCTCCAGTAACGATGTCGACCAACCGGATGGCGGCACGCTCGACTTCCGGATCGTTCGGTTCGGATGCGCTGCAGGGCAGAGCTTGCCAACACTTCACCAGTGATGCGTACCTCGGCAGAACACGTTCGGATGCACAGTTGTGCACCGCTCGTGCGATCACCGCACTCGCCCAGTCCGATTCGGCGGGGGGTTCGATCCGCGACGGCGGCGTCGGCGAGCGGTCGACGCGACCGGTGTACCTTCGCACCTCGACTTCGAAAGTCGAGAACGCCGTCGCGAGTGGCGCTTCGGCGAGCACGTCGACAGCGACGTCCCAGCTCAGCCGGATACCTGCGGCGTCATCCTCCACCTGACAATCCAGCCAGACACCCGGCGTCTGCGTCAGTGCCCGGGTACACCTCAAACCATTTGGATTCTGTCGGCTGAGCCCGATGGTGCTGGTGAACACCACTGGATACCCGCCCATGGACCTGGACACGGCGAGATCGCCCGTGGCGTCATCGTCCTGGCCTATCGCATGCCACAGTTGTTCTTGCGCCACAGCCAGTGCTTCAGTGGACCCCGGTTGCACCGCAACATAATCGACCCCACACAACGCCAGCCGGGTGAAGTTTCCCAGGACTTCGCGATCGACCGGAGCATAGTCCGGCCTGTGCGACCGTGGGACGGTCACCGCGAAGCGTTCTCCCGCTCCGATCGAATGCAGTGCCCGGATGAAGGTCTCGAAGATCAGCGCCGTCGGCGTGACGTTAAGCTGCACCGCGCGATTGCGTAGCGCAGCCGCGTCATGCTCGTCGAGGGTGAAGCTGCGCCGCACAAAAAATGCTCGTGTCGATGAGTCCGGCCGATCTTCGCGCAGCGGAAGCATCGGCGGACCGTCGGCATCACTTTCTGCAGCTGCGACGCTGCGCCGGCTGTCGTCGACAAACCGAGTAAAGACGCTGGCCGACGGATCAATCGGCCGGGGCCGATCCCGTTGCTCGTAGTCGGCGATAATCGTCGTAACCACAGTGGACAGACTGCGTGCGTCCAGACCCAGATAGCTGATGAGAAGACCAATGTTTCGCGGCGACCGCGATGGGGCGAAGCATTGAATCACCGGAACCGAATACGGGTCGAATCGGGCACGGGACAGGTGCCGTAGCAGTGCGTCGGGGTCGTCGTGCTCGGAGTCCAGCAGGTGAACGGTTATCGGCCTGGGGCCAGGGTGCACGATCTGCGTGGTGTCCGATGCCAGAGCGCACCGCAACATGGCGAACTCCTCGACGCACCCGTCGAGGACACGTGTGAACCGGTCCAATTCGATAGCCGGCGAGTCCGCTGCGACCGATAAGACAATCGAGAAGTAGGTGGGCGCGCGCGTGGTCCCGTTGAGACCGGACGCCCCGAGTGCATAAGCTTGTTGCAGCCTGGTCAGGGGAAATTCGTCGGTGGGCTCCCCTGGTTCGAAGTCAACGACGACATCTTCGCAAGTGCTGCCGATCGCGCACGTCACACTGAACTGGGCCAGCGTCTGATGGCTGAGGAGATGGCCGACCTCAGCGCCTACCAATCCCTTTCGCCGCAACCGGGATACCACCTCCGTAGCGCGCAAGCTGTCGCCACCATGGGCGAAGAAATTGTCGTCACGGGTTGTGATCGACACACCGAGTACATCGGACCACACTTCGGCCACCACCTGCTCGATCTCGGTCAGGCCCAGTTCGGCACCGTGCGCCAATGACACTCGCACGGCCGCCTCCACATCGGCTGCCGCTCGGACCCGGTCGACCTTTCCATTGACGTTGACCGGCAACCGATCGCACGAGATGTATGCCTTGGGCACCATGTACTGGGGCAACCGCTCGATGAGGTAGGAACGTAGCTCGTCGTGGAAGTCGGCCCCGGACGGCACGGCTCCGTCCGGCACGGCTCCGGCGGACGGAACCACCGCAGCGCCCAAGGCGGTGCGGTCGAGGATCGGTGTGACCACGGCGGACTCGACCAGCGGGTGTCTGCGTAGCGTGTGCTCGATCTCGCCGCACTCCACCCGATGGCCGCGAATCTTGACCTGGGAGTCGGCCCGACCGAGAAACTGCAATGTGCCGTCGCGCCAGTAGCATCCGAGATCACCGGTCCGATACCATCGGACGCCTGCAGCGTCCCGGCGGAATCGCTCCGCGGTGAGGTCCGGCGCGTTGTGATATCCCAACGCGACACCTGCTCCACCGATCCACAGCTCACCTGCGACGTAGTCGGGACAGTCGTGCCCTTCGGCATCTACGACGCGGAACATCTGGTTCGCCAGGGGATACCCGTACGGCACCGAGGTCCAGGTCGGGTCTAGATCTTCGACGATGAACTCGTTGGACCAGATCGCGGCTTCGGTTGCCCCGCCCATCGCTACCAGGCGGGCTCGTGGGGCGGCCCGCTGGAGACGGCCGGGCATGTCCAACGGTATCCAGTCACCCGAAAGAAAGACCGATCGCAAGCTGGACAGCGCCGGCGGTTCATGCGACGTTGCAACCAACAGCATGTCCATCAGGCCAGGAACCGAATTCCAGGTGGTTATGCCGAATTCGGTGATCAGAGACGCCCAGTGGAATGCGTCGCGCCGACTGTCCTCTGAGATGGTGACGATGGTTGCACCACAGTTCAGTGGGCCGAAGATGTCGTACACACTGAGGTCGAAGTCGAGCGCAGAGACCGCAAGGATCGAGTCATCGGCGCTGATCATGTTGCGCCGGTTGATATCTGTGATCGTATTCAGCGCAGCGCCATGCGAGATCACCACGCCTTTGGGCTCTCCGGTCGATCCAGACGTGTAGATCACGTACGCAGGATCATCCGGGTCGACGCCACGCGGTAACGCAACCTCGTAACTGGTCATGGCCGACAGTTCGTGGACTACGACACCGGCAACGGCGGCGTTGTCGTCGACTCGCAGCAGTCCGGATACTCCTGCCTTCGCACAGATCGCGCGTAACCGCTCCGGTGGTTGGTCAATTGCGAGGGGTAAGTATGCGCAGCCGGCCATCATGACGCCCAGTACGGCCACTATCTGCGCAGGCCCCTTGGCAAGCTGAATGCCGACGACCGAACCAGGTTGGTGGCGCTCGGCCACCGCAGCCGCCACCCGGCCACCAAGATCTGCGAGTGTGCCGTAAGTGAGGTCAGCGCGAGGACCTGCGATGGGATCCTTATCGTCTGCGGACGAGTACTCATCCGGATGCCAACGCACGGCAACTCGGTTGGGGCTCGACTTTGCGATTTGTAGGAAGCCGTCGTAGAGCAAGCCCGATTCGGCCGGCATTGTGGTGGCGTTGCGCTGGTTTCTAATCTGGTGGGAGTGGGCGGAGAGGTCGATGGAGATCGGCGTCCCCCAGTCGCGACGTCGGAGACAGTTCAGTTGCGCGACATAGGCTTCGAACATGTCGTCGACGACGCCATCGGGAAAGCACCCGGCGCGGTAGTCCCACGACAACACCACATCGTCGTCGATCATGCACGCCTGGTTGTCGATGAGCACCTGAGGTGTCGTCGAACGAACGTGACTAACCCTACCCAAGGTGTCTGTTTCACAGGCAGTCAGAATCGGATCGTCTGCCGCGTAGGTGAATACCACCGGCACAATTCCCGAGTGTCCGGTCCCCGCGCGGAGCGCAGCGCCGAGTAGGTCGGTCGATTCTGGGCCCTGGAGAGCATCTCGAAGCGAACGCTGAACACTGCGAACGTAATCGACAAGAGTCTGGCCCCGTGAAGACGGTGCGCGAAGAAGGTGGGTCTTCGTGAAATCACCTATCAGATCGGCATTTTCAGGAGCTCTACCGAACGTCGTCACGTTGACGACGAAGTCTTCGCTGCTGGACCACCGCCGAAGAATGAGCGTGTAGATCGCCAGGAACGCGGCTGCGCGCGTCACTCCGTGCGCATGGCATGCGTCGTCGATCTCCCGCAGCGTCGCCGCGGTCAGGGTGTGTTGGTGTCGGCGGAACGAGATCTCGGGTTCTTCGACTTGCGGTAGCTGCGGACCTTCGACGAGCGACTCCACCTGCACATCTGCCAAAGAGGATGTGCGCACAACACGGGTGCGTAGCGATCTCTGCGACGAAACCTCTCGGTCACCGCGGTAGATCGCGGCCAGGTCGCGGAGCAAGATGCCGATACCGGTGAGGTCAGTCGCAATGAGATCGACTGCGAAGTGCAACACGCTGTGGCTCGGGAACCGACTCAGCTCCACAGTCCAGGTGTCACCGGTTTCGATGTCGAATCGGTGTGTGCGGAGCCGGTATCGAACCTCCTCGAGGTGTGTGTCACAAGTTGTCTCGTCCGCCTCGACAAGGTCGTGCACGCGTAAGGGTTCCTGGTGGATATTCGCATCCACGACAAACCGACCTGCCTCGGGAAAGCGAGCACGCAGCATGGGGTGGCGAGAAGCCATCACGTCAAGCGCTCTTTCCAAGCGCGAGGCGTCGAGGCGCACTCCGGCGAGCTCAAAGTACGTCTGGCAGCCGACACCTCCCAGAGGTTGTTCCGCCCCACGCCCCACCCAGTAAGCCCGCTGCAATGCCGTTGCCGTCCCGACATCCGGGGAGGCCCAGCCGGAGTCGCCGGTCTCGTCCATCAGCGCAGAGTCGAACAGTCGCTGCCAGCCGCGCAGCGTTGGATCCGCATACAAGTCAGCGAAATCCAGATATCGCGATTGGGAGTACGCCCAATTGACAATCTGGGCTGTCATTACCGACGTGAGCCCAAGTGCGACCAAGTCTGTGTCCGGCGACAAATCTTCGACATGCACCGCCAGAAGGTCGGCGACGGTCTTGGCCAGCACTGACCCGGAAGAATCCTGGGGTGCTACGCCGATGGCGGGTGACTGCGACGAGCTTCGGAACTCGTAGAGAATGTCGAACTCTCCGGCGACGAGCCGATTGAGCGTCTCACGCCGCCTGATCTTTCCTGACGTGGTCGTCGGTAGCGACCGAGGCGCGACCCAGACGATCCGGTCCGGCGCTGTTTGGTGGTTCGCCAGCACTCTGCGGCGCAGAACCCGACTGAAGTCCCCCAGGTCTTCCGGTGAGGATTCAGTCTCTACGACCAGCCACCAGGCGTCCTCGGCCTGACCGTGCTCTGGCTGTATCGCGCAGGCACCGCCGGGCGCGACACCGCACGCCGCGGTCTCCGCAGTGGACTCGATGTCGTTGGGGAAGTGGTTCGTGCCACCGACCAGAATGAGGTCGCGGTACCGTCCGCAGATGTAAAGTTCGCCCTGGTGGGTGAATCCAGCATCACCTGTGCGGAGATATGGCCCGGTCCCTTCTCGGGTTGTCGCATGGAAGATTTCGTCGGTCTCCTCCGGTCGGCGCCAGTAGCCTTCCGGCAAACCAGGGCCGCTCAACCAGATCTCGCCGACCTTGCCCTCACCGAGAAACGTATGCGCGACCGGATCGACGATTCGGACATCCCAACCGTACGTCGAGTCACCACAGCTCACCAGGGTTCGCGAACGCCGTTCAGCTGCTTCAGAAGTGGTCACCTCAAGGGCGCGGCCCCGTTCGAGTTTGTTTGCGTCGAAGTGCGTCTCCACCCACGGCCGCGGACCGTCTGAGCCCGATACCCCCAGGCCGGCCTCGGCGAGGCCGTATTGCGGCGCGATCGCGTCGTCACGTAGACCGGCAGACCGGAACTTGGAGCCGAACGCCCGGAGCGTTGAGCTACGGATGGGCTCAGCGCCGTTGGTGGCAAGACGCAGAGAATCCAGGTTCAACGTCTCGATCGACCTGTCATCGAACGCATCGATACAGCGCCGATACGCGAAATCTGGTCCACTGATCCAGTTCCCGCGAGTACTGCTGACGGTTTCGAGCCAGATCCGCGGATTGCGGACGAACTCGTGCGGAGGGATGAGGGTGGCGGTGCCGCCGTTGAGCAGAGGCATCAATGCTCCCCAGATGATGCCCATGTCGTGGTAGAGCGGCAGCCAACTGACAGTGTGCACGTCATCGGGCCGGTTCCACGCCCTCAAGCCGATCGCAGCCTGACGCAGAATGGATGCGTGAGTATTGATTATTCCCTTCGGGTTTCCAGTCGACCCCGACGAATACTGGAGAAATGCAGCATCATTGGCACTTATCGCCTGTTGCCGATTCGGCACACTGCCACCGATGACCGAATCCGGTGTGCGAACTGACAGCCGTCCCAAGACGTGGTCACGTTCGATTACGTCGACGATGTCCGAGCACGTGTACACCGCCCCCGGTTCACAATCACGCAGTATGCTCTGCGCTCGGGCGAGGAATCGCTCAGGCGCGCGCATTGAGGGCAGATACACCGGGACTGGAACCAGCCCCGCGATCAGCGCGGCAAAGAACCCCGCCACGTAATCGATACCGCCCGGCATGAGCATGGGCACACGTGAACCTCGCACAAGATCGGCAAAAGCTTTGTCTCGGATGCGATTCGCTCGATCCCAGAGTTGCTGATACGTCATCTCTTCGACACCCTGTTCGCTGACATTTCGCAGCGCGACAACGTGTGGCCTCAGCTTCACCCACTCAGCCAGTACGTCGGGCACAGTACTGCCAGCGGCCTGAGCCACTGCCTGGGTCGCTCCGGAGTTGGTCATCTTCGGAGTTGGCCTCCATCTTCTGCTCGCTCCGCTTCACAAAGGCAGTAGCGAGACTGCGGATCGATACGAACAGTCCGGTTCATGCAGGACGTGCCGCCCGCCCGCAGCGTCCTGCGGGGTACTATGCATGTTATTGAAAATGATTATCATTGTCGAATGACGCTGTGCAGGACACCTCGGTGACTGTTCAGCGAATCACCATGCGTTCTGCGGGATTTGACGCACAGGACAGTCGACCAGGTGTCCACGCAGCGACATCGAGTGTTCCAGAAATTATTACGCGCATATGCGTATGAAAGGCGCCGATGAAGAAGACCAAACCCCAACTGGGCGAAGTGCAGGAGACCCTGCTGATACCGCTCTACGGCCGCGCACTGGACGCGCGCACGCGGCATCCACTCCTCAACGACACACGCGCTCGCGAGTTGGTCGAGGCCCTTGACTACGACTTTGACAAGTTCCGGGGTGGGTCACTACCTGGTTCGGTGATCCGCACCGCCATCTTCGATGGCTGGGTCCGCCAGTTCCTGGACCATCACCCCACTGGCACCGTCATCGAAGTCGGCACCGGATTGAACACCCGCTTCGAACGAGTCGACAACGGTCAGGCTCACTGGTTCGATGTCGATTTGGGTGACGCCATCGATCTGCGCCGACGATACTTTGCCGACACGGAAAGACGTTCCATGGTCGTTGGTTCGGTGCTCGACACTGACTGGTTCGATACTGTCAGCGCCACTGGTGGCCCTTACTTCTTCGTCGCCGAAGCCGTGCTGCTCTACTTCACGGAGATGCAGGTACGCGAAGCGATCGGGAATCTGGCGACTAGGTTCCCGCGATCAGAAATTGCGTTCGACACCGGTAATGCCAAGATGTTGGCCAATCAGGACCGAAACGGCGCCATGAAGAAGGTGGCTGCGCGAATGAAATGGGTTTGCGAGGACCCTCACATGTTGGAGCGCTGGGGTTTATGCCTACTCGACAGCCGCACATTCGCCACCCCGCAACCAGAGATCCTCAGGACCTGGCCGGCCCGTTACCGTTATGGCATGCAGTTGATGGCGCGGCTCATGCCTTCGGTTGTCAATAGCTACCGACTCAACGTGTTTCGATTCGAAGCCTCGCCATAAACGACGAAGCGGTGACGTTTTCTCGGGAACTTAGTCGGTACGCTCCGACGCGATGTTCCAGGGTGGGAACGGATCAGGGAACCGCAGCCACGATTCTGGGCCTCCCTCGAACTCCTCGTCGCTCAGCATCGCATCGTCCAGTGCGGCGCATAGGCCGTCACCGTCCAAATCCAGTCCGATGAACGCCAATTCCTGCCCGATCGCCAGCATCTCTTCGTCAGCGCCGAGGGTGCCGTCGACTGCAAGGGGAGCCAGCACGACCATGCGGCCGACGTGATCCCACTGCGCGACAACATTGGGCCGGCTCGCAAGTCGGCAGAATCCCACTGAGCGGATCACCTTCCCGAAACAGCCTGATTCGATGGTGTAGAGCAGTCGCTCCATTCGGAGCGGGTGCAGCGGCCGCAAGTGCTCGTAGCGCAGCGCGCTCACTCGCGTGTCGGTCATGCGGGGATCGAAGTCGCCGTTGACGAGATGCACCCACCCCGGGCGGTCTTGGCCTGAAGTGTAGGGGGAACTTGTCGGAGGAAACGGGAGATCGTCACTGTGCAGGCTCAGGTGCGCCTGCGGGCTGAGGTGACTGATGAGCGCCATCAGCGCCGATAGTCGCCCAGTGGGAAGCGATGTCCAGTTGACAAGCACGACGGCCGACGCATACTCGATCTTCCGGGCGATCAATAGCGCAGCCGCCGTCACGTCGTGCGTGTTCGCTGGTGACGTCGCTACGTAGTCATCCCGATCAAGGTCATCGAGTAAGTGAACGGCGTCTACGACACAGACGATGGCCGCCAAACGAATGGGACTGTCGCCTGCTGCCACCGCACCAATCAGCTCTAGGACATCGGTATCGGCGGGGAAATCCACCACCGTGCCCGTGGTGCATCTGCGCCACTTGAGCTGGTCGATCGCCTCGCTGATCGGATCAGAATCGCCAAGATCGGAGACGACAAGGAAACTCCGATTGGACATGTCGGCCAATCGCTTGGCGTGACGCAGGCGCTCCGGTCCGCATGCTCCGACCACTGCGACCATGTCCACGACGTCCACCAGTGCCTGTCCTTCTCCCGCTGTTTTCGTAGCCCGCTCGGGTTCCGTATGATGGTAATGATAATCGTTATCAAAAGGGAGGCCAGCGTGAAAGTCAGAGCGTCCATCAAGTCGCTGAAGAACCAGCCCGGGTCACAGGTGGTAAAGCGTAAGGGCAGGGTCTACGTCATCAACAAGCTCAACCCCCGTTTCAAAGGGCGCCAAGGCTGACTTGGCCGATCCTCGATGAGGCCACCGCGGCCGTCGCTCCCGCGAATGACTGCCGCACCCGCTAGCCACTGACACGGACGCCGGCAGCGACGAATAGTGCGGCGTCTCTTGCAGATCCGGGGCCGACGGGCAGCAATGTCACGTCTGGAATGCAACGCGTCAGTTCCGACAGCACTTGGGAGAGTTCCTCCACTGCGGCTGCCACCGGCAAGTGGATCCCACAAAGACCGACAGTGGGTCGACCGTCAGTCAGGAGAAGAACTCTCCGCCTTGGTAATTCGTCCTCTGCGAGTGCGTCGATCGCAAGACGAAGTGCGTGAGCCAAAGGTGTGCCGCCGCCGGTGTGCGCGGCCACAAGTGCGTGCCTGGTTCGGGCGAGGCTTGTCGAACGCTCGACGACCACACGGGCCCGTTGCCCCGCCGCGACGATCACCGACACAACACCGCGGCGCGCAGCAATGGCGGCGACGGCCTGGTCGGCAGCGGCGCCGGCAAGGAGCATGCCGGCGTGGCCGAGCGAGGAGGAGCCATCAACGACGATGACCGTGTGGTGGCCCCCGCGGCGGCGGCGTATCGCGCCCCGCAAGTCCTCGCGAGTCAACCCAGGTGCTTCGGTGTCGATCTCGGTACTGAACGCCCGACGCCACGCGGCACGACGCAAGGACGGTATCACCGCAATACGTCCACCGGCACGCTCCGGCGGCACCACCCTCACGACCGGACCGTGCTCCGGAGACGGACTGTGCGCACCGCGGCTGCCCCGCAGATGCGATTTGGTGTTTCGCCGACCGCGCGGCGGAGACGCACTCAGCGCGCACTGCACGCGTAGCTCACCGGAGCCGAGCGCTCCGCCTAAACCCTGCCCCTCACAATCTTCTTGCGGGACAACCAAACCCTGGCTCTGCGCTTCTGAGTCCGAGTTCGAACCGCGCTCGGGAACCCGATTCGATTCCGCCTCTCCGCTCGCATCGTCTGCTGAGAGTGGCATTTGGGACACCGACACCTCCGCTTCACCCCGTTCGGCGCTATCGTCTACATCCAAGTCGGCACGCTGAGCACCCGGGTCGGTTGGTTCTGTCGGCTGTACGAGATCCTGGTTGGCGTCGTACGCCTGGTCTTCACCTCGCGCATCGCGATCACGGTCCGGGTCGTCATCTGTAGGTGGCGACGCCTCAAGGTCGGGCTCTGCCCGCATCGGTGACTCCTGGCCGACATCCTCCCCGGCCTCCGATTCCGTACCGGGTCGTGCCTCCGCTGTCTCTTCCGCATCGCTGTTCGGATCGGTTCGCGCGGTGCTCTCGCGCCGAGGATCCGCGACGACTGTGCGCACCACCCACAGTGGATCGCTGCATCCCCCGCTGTGCAGGCCGACCGCCAAACGCGTGGCGGCCACTTCGATACCGTGGTCTCGGATTCCTGCGGCCTCCAGCAATCGCACGGTCGCAGCGACAAGGTCCGCAGGTGACCGCACCACCTTTCGGGGATAGCCCGATACGTCACCGCAGTGAAGGACGGCTGTGCAGCGGCGCATCAGGGCGGGGTGCACACTGGCGGCATCCCATGCCAGCGCGACGACGCGGTCACCATCGAAACCCACCAGATCCTCGGCACCGACTGCTTCGGCGTTTCCGAACGCACGGTCCGCGGTGGGGGCGAGCGAGCGGTAGACGGTCTCTGCGAAAAGTGGATCACCAGTACACAACACGCCGAAGCGATCCCCAGCATTCCACCGCGCGATCACGTCGGACTCCGGGCCCGGCGCGGGTTGATCCCGATTCATCCTGCGACGCCGAGAACACGCGCCGTAGCGAGTTTGACGCGAGCAGCCGGAGCCGTAGCTCTTTCGGCGGGTTGCCTCGGGGTGCGGTGGCGCAACGCCGGGATCGCTGCCAGCGCAACGTCGGAATGCGTCACCTGCCTGCGGCCGCCCAACGCTGCCGTCGCCCGAGCGGCCCGGGTCAGCACCAGATCAGCGCGGTGGCCGACTGCGCCGGACTCGACGCATACGTCGACGATCTGGCGCAGAACCCGCTCGGGAATCTGCACGTCCTCCAACGCGTCACGCGCCGCGAGCAGCCGGTCGGCCAGTCGCTGCTCGCTATCCAGCCACTCACGTTCGAACTTCTCGGGATCGTCCTCGAAACTCAGACGACGACGAACGATCGCCAGACGCATCTCCACGTCGCTGATGGTGCGCACAAAAGTGGCCAGGCCGAACCGATCCTCCAACTGCGGCCGCAGCTCGCCTTCTTCGGGATTGCCGCTGCCCACCAACACGAAACGTGCCGGGTGTGTGTGGCTGATGCCATCACGCTCCACACGGTTTACTCCAGAAGCAGCCACATCGAGGAGGATGTCGACAAGGTAATCGTCGAGCAAGTTCACTTCGTCGATGTAGAGGAAGCCCCCGTGTGCTGCGCCGAGGATGCCCGGTGCGAATGTCACCTCACCGTGGAGTGCTCGATCGATGTCGAGGGATCCGAGAACTCGGTCTTCGCTTGCGCCCAGGGGTAACTCAGCGACCGGCAACTGCGCGCCGGCGCGCTCGAGCAACGCTCCCAAGGCTCGGACGGTGGTGGTTTTCGCCGTGCCGCGGTCACCGATCGCCAACACGCCTGACACTCCGAGGTCGATGGCACACAGCAGCAAACAGTGCTTCAGCTCCTCCTGCCCGAGCACTGCGGTGAACGGAAAGACGGTCATGTGTCTTGCTTATCCGCCATCCGTCATGCAATCGAGGCTTGGTAGATGGACTCGATTGACGCGTTGAGTGTTTCGTTGAACTCATTGTCGCTTTGATGCGCGGTAAGTCCGTCGAGTAGCGCCCGGCTGAAGCTGGCGATCAGTCCGGGGTTTCTACGCAATCGGTCGTTGGCGTCATCGCGGCTGTATCCGCCCGAAAGCGCCACAACCCGTGCGACATTGGGGTGAGAAATGAGATCGTCGTAGAAACCGTCGACGGTCGGGATGGTTACTTTGATACCAACCTTCGCGCTGCCCAACGACGAAAGCTTCGCCAGGAGTTCGGACTTCAACAATTCTTCAGCCGATGCCTTGTCAGGCGTGTTGACATCGACCTCTGGTTCCAGGATCGGCATCAGGTCGGCGGCGAGCACGCGTTCGCCCAGCTCGAACTGCTGCGCAACGACGGACGCTATGCCTTCGGGATCGGCAGCGTGGATCACGGATCGCTCCTTGGTGCCGAACACACCCTGGTTACGTGCCCGGACCAGCAGATCGTCAAGACCCGGAATCGCCTTCATCAACTGGACGCCGGATTGCTCTGCCTCCAAGCCCTTGTCGATCTTGAGGAACGGGACGATGCCCTTGACCTCCCACAAGTAGACGGCGGGATCCTTACCGTCGATCGGGCGGTCGAGCGTGCCCTCGAACAGGATCGCACCGAGTACCCGATCTCCGTTGAAAGCGGGGCTGGTGACGATGCGGGCGCGGGCCTGGTGGATGAGGTCGAACATCTCCGCCTCCGACGAGTAGCCCGACTCGTCGATACCATAGTCGCGCAACGCCTTCGGGCTGCTGCCACCACTTTGGTCGAGAGCAGCAACGAACCCTTTTCCCTGCTCGAAACGACGCATCTGCTGCGGATCAGGCATTTAAACCTCCTCGGGGGCTGTGAGCGCAATTACGCTGCCAGCACCAGCTTACTGATAATGATTTTCAATAAGTGTAGCGGTAGTCGGCACCGCAACGATCGGGTTCCAGGAAGACCTTCGAGCGCACCCGCCCACTGTCGGCGCCATGGCCCGTCGGCGTGGCCCGACTCCTGGTCTGGCGGGCCGGCTGGATGGCACGCAATAACCACGATCAGGCCGCAGCACCTTGATCCGTTCACAGCGATCTCGCGGCACGCACTATTCGCACACTTACCTACGCGACCTACTTTCGGAACGTGTAGCAGGCTCACGCAAGGAAGGAAAGTTGCGCCATGAAGTCAACACTGCCGATGGTGGCACTGGGTGTAGTGGCCGCGGGCGTCACGTTCGCCGCAACGCTGGTGCACCCGGCGCCCGCCTCCGCCGCCGGCCCTGCCGCGAATACCGTTAGTTGGAGCCAGGATTGGCCCCACCGCGGCTGGTATCACCCCGAGTGGGGGGCCGGATGGAACAACGGATACCCCGCGCCCGGCTGGATACCTCCTGCCGGTTGGTATCCGCCGTCCAACTGGACCCCGCCGGCCGGTTGGTATCCGCCGCCCGGTTGGGCGCCGCCCCGTGACTGGGTGGGGCCTTGCGCTGGACCACTTTTCGATCTGTTCCATCCACTGCGCTGCGCGTGATACCAACGTCTATGCTGCGGCGCGGCGCTCATCACCGCGCCGCAGCATCTCACCGACCGACTCATCACCCCGTTGGGACGTTGAAGGGCGGTTGGGCGGCGATCCAGTTTTCACCCTCGGCTGCCGCACGCTCCAATGCGCCGTATTCGCCCAGATAGTCCGCAACCGCGCCGATCCACGGCACCATGCCGAAGTACCGGAAAATCTTGCGGGGCTGCGGCCGTTTGCCGAGTTCGTCGCCGACAGCATTCAGGATGCCGGCCAGGTGCCAGAGTTTACCGAGCAACGGCAGGTCCGGTGATTCGGTCGACGAGTCATCCGAACCCGTTGCAGCGGAATCCTCGTCGATCTCACGTGAGCACAACACCGACGCCAACAGCCGCACCTGTGTCGACTGGTCGGTGATCCCGTACTCCCGTGCGACGGCACACAGCACCAGGGTCTGGCTGGCGAATCCGAACAGATCCTGAATGGGCAGCCGATCGGCGAAAATCCCGAACGCCCCGGGAAACGCGACCAGAACAGTGTCGATCGCGCCGACCCTGCGCACCCACCAGTGGATCCGGGCTGCACGGTCCTTGCGTTCCCACGAGCGGGTGCCCGGCACGTCGACGCAGTCGAGCATCTTGGCGGCGAGATCGAGCACGACATCAGCGCACCCCCCGCCAGCCCCGGCATCTTCGCTCCTCGGGGGCGCACCGAGATCGTGGGTGCGGCGCCGCAACCCGAGCGGATCGGCTTCCGACAGCATGTCGAGAATGACGCCGGCCACATTCACAGCCCGCCGCAGTGCATCTGCGACCTCGACGTCAGACAGGTGTGCTTTGGGCAACACGGAAAGTCCCATACCGCCATTTTTACGGGTCAACCCGAGCCGTGTCCTGCCAGTACCCTCCGGTCAAGTCCAGGCAAGTACCGCCACCTCAACCATGGCTGCCCTGCCGCCGGAACGGCGCAGCGTCACCAAGGCGCTGACCACCGTCGATGACGAACGTCTCCCCGGTCACCCAACCCGCCGCGTCGGACACCAGGAACGCGATGGCCGAAGCGACGTCCTCCGGTTCGCCAATGCGCCCCAACGCGGTGACCAAATTCAATTGGCCCTCATACTCTTTCCACAACGCCTCGGCGAGCTTGGTGCGCACCACACCGGGGGCCACGGCATTGACGCGCACCGTGGGCGAGAGTTCCAGTGCCAGCTGTTTGGTGAGGTGGATGAGCGCGGCTTTCGACGCGTTGTACAGGCCCAGGTTCGGCTCGAATCCCATACCGCCGATGGACGCGGTGTTGACGATGGAACCACCGTTGCTCGCCCATCCAGGCCCGGGTGGCCAACGAGGTCCACAGAATCGGCGCCCACAGGTTGACCTCGAAGGTTTTGACGAACCGGATGTGGTCCTGGTCGATGAGCGGACCGAAAGACGGGTTGGTACCGGCATTGTTGACCAGGATGTCGATGCTGCCGAATCGTTCCAACGTCAGGTCGATGCACCGCGCGGCAGCTTGTTCGTCGACAGCGTGCGCGGCGACACCCAGAGCGTTGCCTTCCACTTTGGCCGCTGCGGCGTCGGCGGAGTCCTGCCTTCTCGAGGTCAGGACCACATTGCCGCCGGCCGCGGCAATCGCTTGTGCCGCAGCCAAACCGATACCACGGGAGCCGCCGGTGATGATCGCGGTGCGGCCGGTGAGATCCAATCCGCTCATGCCGATGCCCCTTCCCGGTACTGACGGGCGCGGTCGGAAACATCGAACTGTGACATGAAAACTCCTGAATTCGTCGTCAACCGCCGTCCACGCCAGCGTATGACCTGCACGGTGCCGACGGGTTCTCCGACCACGAGGGCCGGCTGTGAAACGGAGTCCGGCCAACGCGGATCGGTCACGACATCGCCCGCACCTAAACCTTATCGTGACCTTAGTTACCTCTTATTTTTCTTAATATCGGTGTACGGTTGCCCTATCCGGTTGTCGCGGCGGCTGAGCGCACCCATGCGTTTTGGCCCCCTACCAGCGAAAGGAACCGAATATGCAGAGCCAACGGATCGCTCTGGTGACCGGTGCATCGCGAGGCATCGGAGCCGAAATCGCACTCCAGCTCGCGCATCCTGACATCCATGTGGTGGTGAACTACCGGTCCGACGCGGACCGAGCGGACTACGTCGCGGACGCCATCCGCTGCGCCGGTGGGCACGCCTCGACTGCCGGGGCCGACATCTTCGACGAAGCGGCCGTCGCTGCGATGATCGACGACATCGGAAACCGCTTCGGACAACTCGACATGCTGGTACTCAACGCATCGGGCCGGCTGCAGCACTGCGCCGAGCCGGGCACCGCAATGCACCTCAACCGTGACGCGCAGCGACGTCTGGCGCGACTGGCCCTACCCCTGATCCCCGCTGGAGGCCGCATCGTCTTCGTCACCAGCCACCAGGCACACTTCTATCCCCACAAGGCAGTGCCGAAGGGTTACGCAACCGTCGCTGCCGGCATGCGGGCCGGAGAGACCACTCTGTACGCGATGCGCAAGGAATTCGACCGGCACGGGATCAACTTCACCGTGGTGTCCGGCGAGATCATCTACGAAACCACCATCGACTTCGCCGCAGCAGTCGCCGACGCCGCAACTTCGCCCAGCCACCCCAGCATCGTCTACGTCAACGGCTCCGATCACCACATGCACCAACCCGTCTAGCCCGGTCCACCGGTGCGGTGATCATCGTCCTGGCGCGGAGGTCCCAGCCGGTTCACCGTGTCCATTCAGGAGATCTTCAGCCGGAACCACCTACGGTGGTTCCGGCTGCGGTCGTCGTTGACCGCGTCGAACATCCACTCGCCCGAACATGGCTGCCCCATCGAGTTCTGGCGAGGCGTCGACGGCAGAAGGGAACTTTGCGTGCCACACCTCAGTTATCTGGAGGCACTCGTCGTCGGCGCGCTACAGGGCGTCACCGAACTGTTCCCGGTGTCCAGCCTTGGCCATTCGATCCTCATCCCCGCGCTCGTCGGTGGCCAGTGGAGCCGCGATCTCGACGTATCCGCACCCGAATCCCCGTATCTCGCATTCATCGTCGGACTGCACGTCGCGACTGCGCTGGCGCTGCTCGTATTCTTCTGGCGCGACTGGGTCGCCATCGTCCGCGGCCTGATCACATCCATCCGCTACCGACACATCGTCGAGCCCAACGAGCGGCTCGCATGGATACTCGTCGCCGCAACGATTCCCGTGGGCGTCGCCGGCCTGGCGCTGGACCACCTCTTCCGCACGACACTCGGAAAGCCCGTACCGGCCGCTGTGTTCCTCGCCGTCAACGGTGTGGTTCTCTACGGGGCGGAACGACTGCGCCGTCGCACGAACGCGATGACTGCGGCCGATGCACCCGGAGCGGCCGCATCGAGCAATCTGCTCACCACAGCGGATGTGCGCATCAGTCGGATTCCCCTCGCTCGCGGTGTGATGATCGGCTCCGCACAGGTGCTGGCACTGCTACCGGGGATCAGCCGGTCCGGTGTGACCATGGCTGCCGGTCTCCTTCGCGGCTTGTCACACGAGGACGCCGCGCGGTTCTCGTTTCTGCTCGCCACACCTGTGATCCTGGCTGCGGGCATGTTGAAGATCCCTGAACTGTTCGGCCCGCAGGGCACGGGGATCGGGGCTCAGGTGCTGGTCGGCAGTCTCGCTTCTTTTGTCAGCGCCTATGTGGCGGTGCGTTTTCTGACTCGGTACTTCGAAACCCGAACCCTCACTCCGTTTGCGATCTACTGCCTCATCGCCGGCATCGGCAGCCTCCTCTGGCTCACGGTGAGATAGCGAGCCGTCGGATCGGTGGGGTTCGGGTCACGGCAAGTCGAGTAGCTCTTCGTAGAATCCGCCGTAGCGATGCTCACGGTCGACAAGATGCACCTCGAGGATCCAATGACACTGGTTGCCGGCGCGGTCTTTTCGACGCATCGGACGGGTCGAGCCGGGAGCGACGTAGGACTCGATGTCTTCGCCATCGATCTTTTCGTGAGGAAACTCGCCGACCAGATGGCCGGCGATGATTCCGCCGAAGTCCCAACCGACGTCGCGGCTCATGGCGACGACGAAGTCGTACAGTTCTTCGCCGGTCACATCGGGTTCCTTGCGGAAGAAGTCCCGGCCGGCCACCCAGACTTGAGGCAGCCGGTCGAGCAATTCCAGCTTGCGAGGATCGTCGCCGAGCACATACGTTCGGCCGAAATCGGCCTCCCACTCCTCGAATATCGGCCCGAAATCGAGGAAGACCACGTCATCCTCCGCCAAATGACGATCGGGCGGGCTGCCGCGGAAAGTCTCCAATGTGTTGATCCCCGAACGGACAATGCGCTTGTGCCAGTGTCGGGTAATGCCGAACATCTCGGCTGCCAAGTCCCGAATCTCGTCGGACAGGACCCGCTCACCGACACCGGCACGCACCAAACCTCGATCGGTGATCTCCTCGAACAGCTTCGCCGCCATCCCTTGGGCCTCGATGAGTTTCTCGGCTCGGTGAGCCTCGTCCACGCTCGGTCGATCCATTGCTCGATGCTATCCCCGGCGGCCGGCTGCCCAGCGGAGACGGCAAGGTACACGTGAAGCGCCGACCGAATGTCGGTGGGCGTTACGTCGTGTTCGCGTCCAGTGCTACTTCGGTGTCAGTTGCGAGACGTTGATGCACCGTGAGCAGCACGTGGTCGTAGGTCGACTGGTCGACAGTCTCGCGAGCGATCTCGCGCAGATCGGTACTCAGCTGCTCGGCAAGGACACGTAGCTTGACGTTGTGCTCCTGGGACAACCACTTGAGCACATCGAACGCCACATCTTCGCCTACGTTGTAGACGAGCATCAACATGCCCTTGACCTGCTCGATGCGGGCTCTGCTGTTGGCGATCTCCGCTATCCGCGCAGTGACGAGGTCCTGCCGCCGGCGCTCGGCTTCGAGCCGCTGATGCTCCGCGGGTGTCACGTCGACATAGAAGCCGTGCGTGCCGATCACCGCGCCGTGGTCATCGAAGAACTGATCTCCGATCACGACCACCCAGTGCACTCCGCCGGCAGTGTCGATGATGCGGTGGCGGCTGCTCAGCGCACCGCGGGTGTTCGTGATCGCCTCGATGGCGTGTGCGACCTTGTCGCGGTCCTCGGGATGCTTGTGTGAGAGCACCAGTTCCGTCGTCGGCGTCACCGTCCCGGGCTGATAGCCGTGCAGGCGCGCAACCTGCGCCGACCACTCCCAGCGCTGTTCATCGAAATAGAAGCGGAACCAGCCCATCGGAGATGACCCCTGGTCGACAAGCTCCTCTGTCACCACATCAATCACATCGACATGCGCCACGCCTGCAAGCTCGGAGACGCCAGTCCCGGGAGTGGAAGCGTCTTCACCAGCAACAGCCATGACCACATCCTAATTACGGTGCGTCACCCGAGCCCCGACTTCAGGGCAGAAGCTAGCAAACCAACAGGTTTCGACCGCAGCGGCCGGCGCTCGTATCGGTCGATGTAGAGATGAGTCCGATGACTCGCCGCGGGATGGCGGCGCGTTGCCGCCACCCTCGGCGGTACTTCGCGGTGGTCTCACCCCCTTCCGACAATCGCTACTTACCGGCCCCGCCGGAGCGGCCGCGGCAGATCACGCGTCGATGGATTCCCTGGCCGGTGAATCGGCGTCGATGATCTTGGTGCCGCGGGGACGATCGACAACGATCTTGCGTGGCTTTGCCTTCTCCGCCACCGGGATCCGCAGCCGCAGGACACCGTCGTTATAGCTCGCGGCGATCTTGTCGGTGTCCAGGTTGTCTCCGAGGACCAGCTGGCGCGAGAACACGCCCCGGGGGCGCTCCGTGGCCAGCATCTCCCGATTCGGATCCACCGCCGCACGCTCGGCACGCACCGTCACCACATTGTGCTCGATGTCCAGGTCCAGCGAGTCCACCGCAATGCCAGGCAGATCGAACTCGACGATGAACTCCTCACCGTCACGCCAGGCGTCCATAGGCATGATCGCCGGGCGTGCGGCGGTGCCGAGCACCTGTTGAGTCAAGCGATCCAATTCCCGGAACGGATCAGTACGCATCAGCATGGTGGTCACCTCCACGCATCCTTTCATGTTCTGAACGGGAGCCGACTGGTAATCTATGCCAGTCAGCACAGATTTTATATAGCACTACGCAGGATGCGAGGCAAGTAGGTGGCGACTCGAGATTTTGCGCAACCCAACAGCCCCCGCCCGGCGTCGGGCCGCGACTCCCCCACGCATGTCACACCGGCCCCCAGCCACGGTGTTTACGGCATCTCCGTCGCCGCCGAGCTATCCGGCACCGCCACCCAATCACTGCGCCTCTGGGAGCGCCATGGGTTGCTCACCCCAACCCGTACTGACGGAGGCACCCGGCGCTACAGCACCGACGACCTCAATCGGATCCGGCGCATCACGACGTTGGTGGCCGCCGGAATCAACATCGCCGGCATAGCCCGCATCCTCGACCTCGAAGATGACAACACGGAACTCCGCGCCATCATCGATCGACGCAAGTAAGGGCCCACTTCCTCGCCGACCTTGACGGCCCACCACCGATTCCCGGGCCATGATGAAACTTATGAACGCGAACCTGAGAGGAGCCGGCTTGCCAGATCGGCGGGTATTTCGATCGATTCACATCGCGATGGTGGTGGCTCTGCTCGCCATCGCGCTTGTGTGGGGCCCCGGTGCCGGTCGCGCCCACGCGGCCGTTGCATCGACCGCCGGCGATGCCATCGCCCTCGGCGACCCCGCGGCGCCGGGCCGGATAGAGCTCTACCTCGACCCCCTGTGCCCGTTCAGCGGGGAAATGATCCGAGACCAGGGGGCTGAGATCGGCCGGCGCATCGAAGCCGGCAAGCTTCACATCGACCTCCGATTCGTCAATTTTCTCGAAAAGTACTCGGCAAGTGGCAGTTACGACAGCCGTGCAATCTACGCAGCGTTCATCATTGCCGACTATTCGCAATCGAGCGACATCACGTGGCGCTTCATCGAACAGATCTATGCCGCCGATCAACAACCGAAAGAAAAGGGTCCGACAGACCTCGGCAACGATCAGCTCGCCGACCTGGCCGACCGTGTCGGCGCGCCGCAATCGGCGCAGGACATGATCAGACTCGGGCTACCCATCCCCTACGACGCGCATGCCATCGCGGCAAACAACCTCGCACTCCTCAGCCAATTCCCCGAACCTGGTGTGCCACTTGTCGTTATCGACGACAAGACCGCCGACGGGAACTCCGACTGGCTCGACCGGCTTCCGCGCTGACACCGTTGGCGATACAGGTCGGGTTGATCAGTACACACTGATAAGCCTAGCCTGATGATATGCGGGCAAGCCGGGAGACCGAGCAGGTGGCGCGGGCATTGTTCCTGTGCATGGGCTTGCTGCGCAGGCGGCTACGGCAGAATCCCGTTGCCGACGTTCTGACATTTCCACAGATGGCCGCATTGAGCAGGCTCGACCGTGGCGGCCCGGCAACAGGAGCCGATCTGGCTCGGCAAGAGCAGATCAGTCCGCAGTCGATGGGCGCCACCATCGGTGAACTCGAAGCTCGAGGGTTCATCACACGGCAGCCCGATCCGACCGATGGAAGGCGAATCCTTCTGTCCATCAGCGCCTCCGGTAGGCGCGAAGTCAACCGCAGACGCGATGCACGGGTCGAACAGCTCACCGCGGGGTTGGCCGATTTCACCGACGCCGAGATTGCCCAGATCGCCGCGGCAGTGCCCCTGATCGAACGACTTGCCCACCGCCTGTAGATGACTGTCCACGAGCAAACTACCGAAACCCGCGACAACTACCGCTGGGTGGCGTTGACCAACACCACCGCGGCGGTCTTCATGTCCGCACTCGACGGATCGATCGTGATCATCTCGCTGCCGGCGATCTTCCGCGGCATCCATCTGGATCCGTTGGCGCCCGCCAACATCGCCTATCTGTTGTGGATGATCATGGGCTATCGGTTGGTCCAGTCGGTGCTCGTGGTGACACTGGGCCGGATCGGTGACATGTACGGACGGGTCCGTGTGTACAACCTGGGTTTCACCGTCTTCACCTTCGCGTCGATCTTGCTGTCGTTCGACCCGCTCGACGGCGTCGCGGCCGCGCAATGGCTCATCGGCTGGCGGCTGCTGCAGGCTGTCGGCGGCTCCATGCTGACGGCCAATTCCGCCGCGATCCTCACCGATGCCTTCCCAGCCGATCGTCGAGGTTTCGCCCTCGGATTCAACCAGGTGGCGGCATTGGCCGGCCAGTTCATCGGCTTGGTCGCCGGCGGGCTGTTGGCAGCCTGGGATTGGCGGGCGGTCTTCTGGATCAACGTGCCGGTCGGGATCTTCGGCACCGTCTGGGCCTATCGCCGGTTACGTGACAACGGTGAACGCCACCGCGGACGCATCGACTGGTGGGGCAACGTCACTTTCGCCGTCGGCCTGTCGGCGGTGCTGATCGCGATCACCGCCGGAATCCAGCCGCACGGCGGACACACCACCGGATGGCACAGCCCATTCGTCCTGTGCACCTTGATCGCCGGCATCTTGCTGCTGATCGCATTCGTCGTCATCGAGTCCCGCGTCGCCGAACCGATGATCAGGTTGAGCCTGTTCAAGATTCGGGCTTTCAGCGCCGGCAACGCGGCCACGCTGGCCTCGGCGCTCGCCCAGGGCGGCCTGCAGTTCATGCTCATCATCTGGTTGCAAGGGATCTGGCTACCGCTACACGGCTACGACTACGCCGACACCCCATTATGGGCGGGTATCTTCATGCTGCCGCTGACAGCAGGGTTTCTCATCGCGGGTCCGACCTCGGGTGCGCTGTCGGACCGCCTGGGAGCCCGCGGTATCGCCTCGGCCGGCATGGTGCTGTTCGGGCTGAGCTTCGTCGGACTGCTGTTGTTGCCCATCAATTTCCCATATTGGGCGTTTGCCGCGCTGATCGCGCTGAACGGTATCGGCAGCGGCATGTTCGCCGCACCCAACACCTCGGCCATCATGGGCAGCGTGCCACCCGCTGAGCGAGGCGTGGTCTCGGGGATGCGTGCAACGTTCCTGAACAGCGGAACCGCGCTGTCGATCGGAGTGTTCTTCTCGCTCATGGTCGTCGGTCTGGCCGGCAGTCTGCCGGGGGCAATGACGACAGGTCTTCAAGACCGAGGGGTGCCGTCTGCGGTCGCGCAAGAAGTGGCCGCGCTTCCACCGGTTTCGACACTGTTCGCCGCGGTGTTGGGCGTCAATCCGCTGGAGCACCTCTTGACACCGAGCGGTGTCCTCACGACACTGCCGCCCGCCGATCGCGACGCCATCACCGGTCGCGAGTTCTTCCCGCATCTGATCAGCGACCCATTCCATCATGGGCTCACGGTTGTCTTCGGGGTGTCGATCGGTCTTGCACTCCTGGCCGCCTTCGCGTCACTGGCCCGGGGCCGCGTCGGCGACCACGACACGCTTAAGTGATGCGAAGAGGCTGGGCTACAACGGCCGTCCGGATCTCGTGTCGAACACACCGCTGGCGACGACATCGAGGCGCACCCATCCGCGGTCGGGCTGCTGCAGTGCCACCTCCGTGGGCACCAGAGGTGCCTCTGGCTGGTTTACCGTCATCGTTGTTGAACCGCCCGCCATGTGTTCCAACTCAAACCACCTCGCGCATCTGAATTTTGCCGACCCCGCGGATGCCGTCGTTCACTCGGCGAGGTCGTTGCTATGTGACTGATGTGCGCGCAAATCCATTGAGAAAGCTGCCCAGTCGCCATCCTTCGCTGTCCGCAACAATGAGTGGTGCTCGGACATGACACGGTCGGGATCCCGGTTGACGATGGGACTGCGCAGAATCGACACATACTGACGGTCTTGCAGCCGATCGTAGATCGACAACATGATGGAGTTTCCCGCCAACTCGACGAACGCACGGTGAAACTGCATCGCCAGAGTCGCGAAGCCGGGAAAATCTCCGTCGTCCAATGCCTGCTGCTGCTGTTGCAGATTTGCCGCGAGCCGGTGGCCGAGGACCTCGCGGGCGCCGGAGTCTGCCAGTTGCACACCCGCCGACTCGAACGCGTGTCGCACCTGCGCCGATTCGCGAACTTCGTCGGCACTGAGCTCGCGTACCAGTGCGCCGCGTTTCGGATAGATGGTGACGAACCCCTCCTGCTGCAGGCGTCCCAGCGCCGCGCGTACGGGGGTTCGACTCATCGACATCGACGTCGCCAACGTCGACTCGCTGAGCATGGAGCCTGGCGCGAACTCACCTCGAATGATGGCAGCACGAATGTCGGCATAAGCGCGCCCCGCGGCGTTGACCGCCGTCTCGTCGCCCATCACACTCCCCTGCCCCTGCCACGCGCTGGCCGGAGCCATTGGGTCAAGTCGCCGCCGATCGTAGCCGCCCGCCCCAACCGATTCCGACTTGCGACTATCTCAAATGCAACTAGGATACTAGATCGCCGTCGCCGATCTCCGGGCACAGCCGACACCAACGACCCCCGAGACGACAGGCCGCTCGAACCCAACCGAGAAGGGTGACGTCATGTCACAAGCGGATCGCATGCCGCTCAACAAAATCGAGCTTCTCGGCCGAGAGCGAGTCGAGAAGAACCGCTGGAGCGACGACGACGTCCGGCGAGTCCAAAAACGCACTTTCGGTGTGGTGATCATCAGCCAGATCCTTGGCGGCGCTGGTCTCGCCGCAGGAGTGTCGGTGGGCGCCCTGCTGGCTCGGGACATGCTCGGGGCAGAGAATGTGTCGGGCGTGCCAGCCGCACTGTTCACGCTCGGGTCGGCGTCAGCGGCGTTTCTAATCGGCCGTCTCACGCAGAGGTCGGGCCGTCGGATGGGGCTCGGTCTGGGATTCACGGCGGGTGGTCTCGGTGCTCTTGGTGTGGTGGTCGCCGCCGCCAGCGCAAACGTCGTACTGCTGTTCGGGGCACTATTCGTCTACGGGGCCGGTACCGCGACCAACCTGCAAGCCCGCTACGCCGGCACCGACCTGGCCGAACCAGCCAGACGCGGTACGGCGATCAGCGTGGCGTTGACGGCGACAACGGTGGGCGCCGTCGCTGGGCCAAACCTGATCGCCCCCATGGGAAAAGTCGCTCTCAGCATCGGAATTCCGGTATTGGCCGGTCCGTTCCTGCTCGCTGCCGTTACCTACGCCGCCGCGGGACTGGTTCTCATCACGATGCTGCGCCCTGACCCGTACTTTGTCGCCCGTGACATCTCCGAGGCGTCGGCACCAGAAGTCGAGCGTCTATCTACCGCTGCGGATCTGCACCCGAAAACCGGCGCCTACGTGGGCGCCATGGTGATGGTCGTGTCCCAAATGGCGATGACAGCGGTCATGACCATGACGCCGATACACATGCAAAGCCACCACCACGATCTGTCAGCCGTGGGCATCGTGATCGGATTCCACATCGCGGCAATGTACTTGCCGTCATTGGTGACCGGCGTTCTGGTCGACAAGGTCGGGCGATCGGCGATGGCGGCAGCCTCAGGTGTCACCCTGCTCGCGGCGGGCCTGGTCGCCGCACTAGCCCCCGGACCGTCACTGGCGTGGATGATCACCGCACTGATCCTGCTCGGCGTGGGCTGGAACTTCGGTCTGATCGCGGGCACCGCCTTTGTGGTCGACGCGACCGACCCGACCAACAGACCGCGAATCCAAGGGACCATCGACGTTGCCATCGCGGTCGCCGGAGCGGCCGGTGCGGCGTTATCAGGCGTGATGATGGCGAGCACCGGCTACGCGGCACTGTCACTCACCGCCGGGCTCGTCAGTCTCATCCTGGTTCCCACGCTCCTCTGGCACCGTCGAGTCGGCTGATGGACTTTCCTTCTTTCACATCGCCCGCGGGGTGTCGACGAATCCGGCGGTTAGTTTCCTTGCGGGCGAGCCGCTTTCGCACCCAACGGCCCGAAGCAGGCCGACCCGGCCGTAACTCCAAAACGGTGGGCGACACCTCACCCCCAGTGACCGACATCATCGTGCGCTGGCGGTTGAAGTGCCCTCGTTGACCGGGCCGCACCCCGTGGGCACCTGCCACCGGCGGTGGAACGCTTGGCCGTAACCGCGCAACTCGTCGCGAGCGACCGCGATGGCCACGTGAATCTCGTTGCTGCCGTTGCAGTATGTGCATCTCATGCCGCTCAGCGGTATAGATTGGGCCACCCGTCGGCGTCGATCTGCCGCCGCGGGTACCGTCCTTGAGGACGAACGGGAAGCTATCGCGTTCGGCTTGATGGAGCCCTCCGAGAAATCGGGGAAGTCTGGAAAACGCAGACGATGAGTTCGGGCTCGGCACGCCGTGGCGACTTCCACGTCTCGACTATGAACTGCATACCGGTGACATATGTGCGGTGAGAGATTCGTCAGCGCCATGCCTGGCCTGGAATTCTCTGATGACGATCATGGACACTGCAATTCACTCTCTCCGCCATAGGGCATATGGGCTTCAGACGATGTCGATGACGAGCGCTGACGGACTCGTGCCCAACTCGACGGCCAACCGGGCGAGAACGGTCACCGTGCACCCACGGCATCCGTTCTCCAACTGGTTGAGGACTAAACGGTCAATGTCGGCGCGTTCAGCCAGGGCTCGCTGGCTCAGCCCCACCTTTTCGCGGCGTAGTCGAATGTTGGCCCCAATCCGGGCTTGGACAGTCAGTTCGTCAAACTGTTCGGCCTCGTGCATCGTCGTCCTCTAGTCAGCATCACATGTGTGTTGCCCGTAGTCTCCAAACCTAGAGAGCAGCATCGCCTTGGAATGAGTGTCACCAATCGCGTACTGCCAGTACGTATCGAGATTTCGTCGTTGTTTGAGCGTGCTCCAGATAGGTAGGCGATCTGTCACCGTTGAGCGCCAGACCGCGACCAAAGATGCAGTACTCCAACGATTTCCGGATAGTAAATCCCGCCGAGCGGATACAGATCGCCGCACCGGAGACTACCCGTGCAGCTACTTCCCACGACTGCATCGCCGCCAGATGCTCTTCATTTCTCCCGCCGCCATCGCGGGCTTGTTCAGCCGGTCGGACCGCTTCCAGATGCGCTGGGCTTCGCGAGCGTGGTCGTAATGGCAGACCTCCTTGCTCGGATCTACGGCCCACTGATGCCGCCTCTACTGGCCAGTTGTTGCCCAGGAGGCCGACGCAAAAACGAACCAAGTGCGAACGACCGTGGAATACCCAGCTGAGGTATAGTGTCGCGCACGATAATCCGTCCTTACTGGGAGCTCCACTGTCTCCGGCCCCACTGGCGTGTCATAGTCGCCAGCGGACCAGTCGGGGTGCTCGGTCAGCTAGCGACCGAGAAGTGGGTTCCGCTTTAGATCTGGATTTCGCTGCGGTCCCCGTTCCAGAAAATGTCGAATCTTTGACCTGGCTCGGCTTTGGTGTGGCCATAAGTGTGGGCGCCGAGGAGGTCCCGCCAGCCTTCGGTGAGGCTGACGTGCTCAACATTTCAGGATGCGACGAGCTGGCTTGTCAGCCAGGGCCGGCCGCACCTGCCGCCACACCTCGTACACCGCGTCGTGCACGCGCCACGTGGCCGAGCCGAGGATGCGCACCACGAGAATCCCGCTGCGCACACTGGCGCCTGCATGGATCGTTTCGTCGGCGCTGAGTGCCTGTTCGACCTGCGCGGCCAAGCCATCGTCGGGGTGCCCGTAAACCACGATCGTGCCCAGTACGCAATGCCCGCCCCAAGTCCGCGCGATCTTGGGTATGTCGGCCCCCTCGGCAATCAGGTTGTCGAGGTACCGCGGGACACCGTCGATATCTACCTGGAAGCGAGATCGTAACGCGGTAAAGCCAAACAGCTCATCGCGACGGAAATGTACCCGCCCCGCCACCATGACTTCGGCTGCGAACAGCCGCGAGGGCGAGGTCAAGCAGAACCGGGTGTCGCGCACGGCCCGGCACCCTGCATACGGGATCACCTCGTCCGGTACGTACTCCAGCAGGGCGTTGGCGCCCACGTCGAAGCGGTAGGACTCCGCGGAACTGCCGCCACCCTCGCTGCGGTAGAACTTGGTGGCTTCGGTGGTGGTCACCAGCGCCCGGGTGCCCGGCTCCATGGTCAGGTGAAACCGCCCGCTGTCGCCTTCGACGAATCCGCCGCCGGAGTTCTGCACCAGAAGAAACGGTTGGTCATCGTTGTCCTGATAATGGGCACCGTGCCACTGGTAGGGGATTCGCCGAAACGTCGGTTGTAAGCGCGTCTTGCCGCGTTCGACCATGGCGCGCACCACCAGCGACCCGTGTTTGCCTATCTCACCGGACGAGTACGCCGATGCGTCCAAGGTCGCCGTCGTCATCGCGGCAATGCTGCGTCGAGAAACATGAGATCGCGTTCGATCCACGCGATCACGTCGTCCAGGCCCTGCTCCGACATCAGATCGGTGAACAGGAAGGGTCGATCCCCGCGCTGCTTGATCGAATCCCTGCGCATCACATCGAGGCTGGCGTGGACCATCTCGGCGAGGTCGATCTTATTGATCACCAGCAGATCTGACTTGGTGACCCCAGGCCCACCCTTGCGCGGAATCTTGTCACCGCCGGAGACATCGATGACGTAGATGTGCGCGTCGACGAGATCGGGGCTGAATGTCGCCGCCAGATTGTCGCCACCGCTTTCGACGAAGATGAGGTCGAGATCCGGATGCCGGCTCACCATGGTGTCGACGGCATGCAGGTTCATCGAGACGTCTTCGCGGATGGCGGTGTGCGGACAGCCGCCGGTCTCCACGCCCATGATTCGATCGGGAGGCAGCGCACCACTGCGGGTGAGGAATTCGGCGTCCTCGCGGGTGAAGATGTCGTTGGTGATGGCCGCGACCGAATGGTTGGCCGACATCTTGCGGGCCAGCCGCTCAATCAGCGCGGTCTTGCCGGAACCGACGGGGCCGCCGACGCCGAGGCGAATCGGTTTACGCATTGGAGCAGTCCTTTCAAGAAATGCAGAGACGCGTAGTCAAGCGCTCGTGGCGCATGCTGGCAATCTCTAGAAGTGGTGTCATAGAACAGATTTCGTCAAGAGACATGATGGCGGCGGCCCGCTCCGCACAACGCTGCACCAAACCGCGGCTGTCTGCCAATAACGCCTGCACGTCTCGCTGACCGAGGGGCAGCAAACGACCCACCACACCCACCAGATTCGAGTACGCGGTGAACAGGTACGCGTTCAGGGCGGTCTTTCGAGGAACGCCGTGTACGTCGGCATACACCCCGAACACGATGGCGGCGTGCCCGGCCGCGGTGCCGGCGCGGACCGCGGCCGCGTAGTCCTGCACCTGGGTGCCGAAGGCCTGTTCGACCGTGCGTAGCGTCGCGCGGCCGGTCACCGAACTGGCTTCCAAGGGCTCTTTACCGGACTTGATCGCGCTCAAGATGTGGTCCAACGCGAGCAGGTCGTCGAAGCGTCCGAGACGGTGCGCGTCATGCGCCAGCCCGACGGTCACCCCCTCAGAGGGCGCCACACTGAGCTCCAGCCATTGATCAGCCCACTCGCACAACGACTTTCGATCGACGATCAGCTCACTGTCCAGCAGGGTCTCGAAGCCCGCCGAATGGGCATAGGTGCCCGAGGGGAATGCCGCACTGGTGACCTGCAACAGATACAGCAGCCCCTGGTCATCAGTCATGCGAATGTCCGCCCACCGCCTTAATGCGTCGCCCGACCAGGGGAGCCGTCGTACGCGTGTAGGCGATCCCCGCCTCGTCCAATGCCTGCCCGGTGGAGTGCTCGTACGGTGTCCGCATGGCATCGTCGCTGAAGCGAACGGGCCGGTGCAGGTTGCCCATCACGAAAGCGGCGGTCCCCCAATCCCTTGCCGTTGCAGGCGACACCACCAGGATGTCCTCGTCGCAGGCCTGGACGACTACGGCCACGTGACCGTCCATCGCCAGCACATCGCCGTCGTCGAGGTCGGAACCGCGATCCAACGAGATACGTACCTCACGGCCGCCTTCCGAACGCACCTTCATATGCCCGCGGGCGCGTTCGTCGGCGGTGAGGATCACCGGATCGATCTCTACGCTGTCCCTCGTCTCTATCGACCCGAGTTTTGCGGTCACCACATTATTGGTGTTCATGGAATCCTCTCTAACGCAGGTAATACAGCTGGCCCAGCGGCAGTGTCTTCGCTGCCTTCACGGTGATGCGTTTGCCGTCGACGGTGACGGCGTACGTCTCCGGGTCGATGCTGATGTCGGGCATGTAGTTGTTGTGGATCATGTCGCGCTTCGAGATCGACCTGCTCCGCTTGATCGGCCGCAGCTCCTGGCAGTCGATACGGTCGGCCAATCCGTTGTCGATCGCGGCCTGGGTGACGAAGGAGTACGCCAACCGGCGGGGGTTGCGCCCGTAATAGCCGTATTGGGGGCGATACTTGAGTGGCTGACCGGTCATCAGCGAGCCGGCGGGATCGCCCATCGCCGACCACGAGATGAACCCGCCCTTGAGAATCAATTCTGGTTTGGCGATGAACATTTCGGGCCGCCAGAACACCAGGTCGGCCATCTTGCCCGGGGTGATCGAGCCGACGTAGGAGTCGATTCCGATGCAGATCGCCGGGTTGATGGTGACCTTGGCGAGATACCTCTTGATCCGGAAGTTGTCGTTGCGGTCACTATCCTGAGGCAACGGGCCGGTGCGCACCTTGCTGACCGCGGCGAGTTGGAAAGCGCGCTGGGCACTTTCGGCCGCCCGGCCCACGCCCTGGCTGTCCGACCCGATCATGGAAATGGCGCCCATGTCATGAAGTACGTCTTCGGCGCGCATGGTCTCGGCGCGGGCCCGGCCCTGAATGAAGGCCATATCGGAGGGAACAGCCTTGTTGAGATTGTGACATGTGATGAGCATGTCTATTTCTTCGTCATAAGTGTTGAGCGAAAAGGGGTTTGTCGGGTTGGTGGAGCTGGGCAGAATATTGGCCTCGCCCACGCACCGCATCATGTCTGGCGCGTTCCCGCCGCCGGCGCCTTCACAGTGGTAGATGTGCATGACGCGACCGCCGATGGCCGCCATGGTGTCTTCGTAGAAGCCCGTTTCGTTCAGCGTGTCGGCATGCAGCTGCACCTGGAAGTCGTATTCGTCGGCAACCCGCAGGCAGGTCCGGATGGCCGACGGTGAGCTGGACCAGTCCTCGTGGATCTTCATCCCCGTGGCTCCACCGAGCACCTGCTCGACGATCGAGGCCGGGTCGGACGAGTTGCCCTTGCCGAAGTTGCCGAAGTTCAGTGGGAAATCGGCCATGGCCTCCAGCATGCGCTGCAGGTTCCAGGCCCCTGGGCATTCGATGCCCACGGTCTTGGGGCCCGAACCGCCGCCGATCACGGTCGTAAAGCCTGCAGACTGGTATTCGTAGAGCTGCTGCACCGAGTCGAAGTGCGGATGAATGTCGATCAGCCCGGCGGTGACGATCTGGCCTTCCACCGACAGGATGTCAGTGTTCGGACCGATGATCAGGCCCGGCGTGATCTCCATGACGTCGGGGTTGCCCGCCTTGCCGATTCCGACGATCTTGCCGTCGAGAATGCCGATGTCACACTTGATCACTCCGAGCACAGGATCGATCACCACGGCGTTGGTGACCACCATGTCCAGCGCGCCATCGGACCGCTTGAAACGGGACACCTGTCCCATGCCGTCCCGGATAGTCTTTCCGCCGCCGAATACCAGTTCGTCTCCGTAGGTGGTGTAATCGCGCTCGATCTCTGCCACCAGACCGGTGTCCGCGAGGCTGATGCGATCACCCGTCGTTGGCCCGTACTGCGTCGCATAGTCCGGACGGTTGATGTCGATGCTCATGAATTCGGCTCTCCGCTCGCTTCCTTGCCTGCCAGCATTTCCAAGGTCTCCCCTTCGAAGCAGTAGCCGCCTTCACGTAGGCGGCGCATGGCCTGCTCCTTGATCAGTTCGCTTCCGGTCGGACCGTTCGTGATGTCATTCATGCCCCGGGCAACTTGAGCTCCGCCCAGCCGGACCAGTTGGCAGCGGCGGCTCTGGCCCGGTTCGAAGCGCACAGATGTGCCGCTGGGAATGTCGAGACGGAAGCCAAACGCCGAAGATCGGTCGAATGCCAACGCGCGGTTGGCTTCAGCGACGTGGTAGTGCGCGCCTACCTGCACCGGCCGGTCCCCGGTGTTGACGATATCGAGGGCCAGCGTCTCACGCCCGACATTTATGGTGATGGGGGTCGGGGCGAACTCGATATGTCCGACCTTGTCCGGCTCGCCGACTTCGAACGCCTCGTCCGGAACCCTCGACTCAGGAATAGGTGGCGGTGCCCACGACGCCGCGGGGGCCTCGTTGTCGCCGTCGGTGGCCTCGCCCCGGATCGGGTCCATGACCGTCACGAGCTTGGTGCCATCCGGTAGAAGTGCCTCGACCTGAACGATTTTCAGCATCTCGGCGACACCGGTCATCACGTGCTCACGCCGCAGGATGGTGGCACCGTATTCCATGAGATCCGGGAGAACGGGAATGGAGCCCTCTCGAGCACGCTCAAGTACTTCGTCACAAATAAGAGCCACCGCCTCTGGCTGATTCAGCCGGATGCCCTTGGCCAGCCTCCGGCGCGCCATCTCGGCGGCAGTCCATAGCTGCATCCTCTCCTCCTCGCGTACCGTCAGGTGCATCTGCTCTCCGTTTCGAGTATTTGTGGGTTGACTGCCACGTCTTCAAAGTGATTGCGAGGCAATATTTTCAGGTTATAAGGCTGCGTCTCGGGGACACCATAAGGAAAACTCCGTACCGGTACCCCGGGCGCACCGTGACCACTACGACCCGATCACCGCATCGGGCGAGGAGTGGCGCCGAGCCCACCTTCCGGCTCGGAGTCCTTAGTAGGCTCCGGGCTCAACGCGTCGGAGACCGAGCCGAACAGGTCGGCCACCCGCTGCTGCTCTGCTGAGGGCACTTTGGTGAGCAGTGAGATAGTCAGGTAGATGACTAGATTGGCCACCAAACCGACAATGCCCGCAGGTACACCGCCCAGCGCGGGAATGGCTCCGCCGTCATCCGCGTGCGGAATGGTCAGCACCACCGCCACGACGAATCCCACGATAAGGCCCCAGAAGGCTGCCATGGCACTGCCACGCCGCCAGAACAGCCCAGCGAACAGCGGCACCGCGAGCTGGATGATGACTGCGTAGGCGACCTGTGCCCACGTCAGCAGGTTCCCGTAGCTGAAGGTGAGGTAGGCGAATGCGGCGCCGAGCGCCAAGAAGGCAAGCATGGACAGCTTCGAGACGATGATGCGTTGCTTGTCTGTCAGGGGACGCGCGCTACCGACAATATCGTTGGCCAGCTGGGTTCCGCACACCTGGATCCAAGAGTCGACGAACCCCATGCTGGCGGCGAGTACGATCACCAGGCCAACACCAAGCAGCCATTCACCGCCAACGGAGTTCAGCAGGATGAACCAGCCGTGCTGCGGGTCCTCGGCGATGTTGGCGATCGTGGCCGCCGACATGGCCAGGAGACCGAGCGGCACGAAGAACCCGACAGTCATGGGGAAGGTCAAGACCGTTCCCCACTTGACCGACTTGATGCTGTCGGCGGTGTAGATGCGTTGGAAGGACGCGGGCCAGCACAATGAACCGATGGCACCAGACAGCACCAGGCCCAAGAAGTAGAGACCGCCCTGTGGGGAGTTGAAGCCGGGGATGACGAATTTGGCCGGGGGCAGTTCGGATACGGCCACCAAGCCGTGGAACTCGGTGAACAAGAGGACGACGCAAATCACCGCCGTGAGGCCATAGGCGACGATGCCCTGCCACACGTCGCTGATGATCAAGCCACGCATACCCATCTGTACCGTCCAGAGCTGCCGGACCGCGATGATGAGCACACCAATGATCAGTGCCGGTACGACTCCGATCTTGCCGAAAGTGGCCCATCGTACGATTTCGCCCATGGCCTGCATGCCAAGGACGATCCACGGGAAGCTAGCTGCCACTCCGATGACACTGGCGAGCATTTTGAGCCGGCCACTGTCGAAGCGCAGACCGATGAGGTCGGGCTGGGTGAACAGTTTGTACTTCTTGCCCCAGCCCCAGGCGCGGGTAGCCATCAGATACATCGCGCAAGCGCCCAGTACGGAGTAGAGCAACAAGTAGAACCCGATGACGCCGGAGCCGGCCAGCACGCCGAAGAAGGCGACGAAAGTGGTTCCGGGCCACCACGCATTCATGTACGACATCGCGATGTAGAAACCGGAGAAGGAACGTCCGCCTACGGCATACCCGTCGAAGGTCTTGTCCTTCTTGTAGCTCATGTAGAGCACGAGCACGACCGAGGCGAAAAACAGAGTGAGCAAGCCGATTGTCACGACCATGGCGTTAGTCCCCGATCTCGTTTCGAACGACTTCGATGTAGTACGCGGTGACGACCGACAACGTGACTAGGGCCGACACGGCGAGCATGTAGACGATCCCGATCGGCAAGCCAAGGATCTCCCACTTCTTTCCCGAGATCGACAGGTACAGCGGCGGAAACACTGACATGAGTGCCGCCACCAGATATGGAGCCAGGATCAGAATCCGGACTGTGCGCGGTTGGGCGCGCTCGATCAGAGAACGCATGACGATGACCTTCCAGTAGCTGCCCGGGCACGCGGCACCCACAGAAACGGAACGAGGCAGTGAGAGCGCCCGTGCAGCGCAGTTCTGCGTCGACTACCGAATCTCTCTGAGCACCAATGCATCTGGCATGCGATTTATCATTTGCTGGGGCACAACCTTCATGGAGATCGTCGATGATGACGACCGATGTTGCGCTCGCAGTGTGCTTGCCGTTACGGCGAACTCAATTCTGCGACGCATGCACGCGGGATTTGCATACGGAGTTCTCCCCATCTTTGCCGCGCTGCGGCACACCACTTCGCGTCGCACGGAGCTGATCACCGCAAGGAGGGTGATGCCGGCGTCGCCGGCGGCCACTTATATCGCGGCGGCGATGCCGAACAGTAGATTCGGCCACGGCGTTGCGTGCCAAGCCCCGCCACTGAGCAGTCTCAGCCCAGTCCTTTAGCGGTCACTCTCCAATCGTCGAAGGGCCCGCACCTTTCGACAACAGCTACCTTGCTCGATTTTCGGCCGAAACCGGCAGGATGCTGGCCTGCACTGGCTTAACATAACCACCTGATGGCGCGATGACCGCTGCCGACCACAAGGTGAAGGCCTCAACCACAAGGTGAAGTCTGGAGTAGAAATGGATCTTCGAACGTCGATGACGTCCGCAGACATCGTGAACGTCCTTGATATCAACTCCGCCGTTGCCACGATGCCAAGCGGCGGGAATACCGCTGCGACTGCGGATTCCGTTCTGGAGCAGATTCACTCGTCGATCCCCTATGTGGCAGCCAGCTTGCAGGTGTGGGACCCCATCAACGGATGTCATCGGACGATCGCCAATCGAGGGTACTCAGAGACAGAGATCGCCCACCTGGACACCTGGTTCGTCGCGCAGGACGAGGCGTTCCGATATATGCGTGATGTGGACAGGGATCCCCTGCGGTGGGCTGATATGCCATTCGACTATCGGTCGTTCTACTCGGCGCAGACCCACTGGCTGCCTGCAGGGTACCGGGAAGGAGTGACGACCTGTCTGTTCGCAGCAGACGGCCGCTACACCGGAAACCTGCACCTGAACACCGATTCAGTCAAGTATCCCAGCGACAGTAATCGCGGAGCGCTGACCGCACTGCAGCCGATTCTGGCCATCCTCACCGATGTGCTGCGGCAACCCGCCCACATCGCGAGCATCATCGAGCCCGACGCACACTGCACGATCGTGAGCGGCGAAAGCGAATGTCACGACGTCCCGGGACGATTCAGTGGACCCTGGCTGGCGACCGGAACCGTTCTGGTGCAGGCCGTCACGGCTGGCGCTTCAGTGCACTCCCGGCAGTGGCGAGGTTTGTGGCAGGACCAGGATGGCGGATGGCACCGCGTTTCGCGTACTCCGTTGCCTTCTGGTTTCCTTGTCACCGAGCGTTCGACATCGGTTCCTCACCGATTGACCGTTCGCGAACTGGAGGTCCTCACGCTGCTTGAACGCAGTCGGACCACCACCCAAATCGCTACCGAGCTCACCATCTCTGCCAAAACTGCCGGCAAGCACATCGAGAACGTCATGGCCAAGCTTGGATGCTCATCGCGCACTGGCGCAGCCGTCGTCGCACTCGACGAAGGTTTGCTACTCCTCGGTTGTGCCCGCTGAGGCCAGGCATCCTCGAATCACCGCGCTGCGGTGACAGGCTGACCCTGCGTGAGTGGGACTACCTGTTCGTGGCCGAGTGCTCATACTCATCGAGTCTGACAGCAGGGCGAACGCGCCGAATCAGCAGAATATCGAATACTGTTGTGCGCGTTTTGATATCGAATAGCGCAAAGCGGCGTCTGGGTAACACACCGAAGATGTCGAACACGGTATAGGGGGACATATATGTCAGCCCGAAGAAGGCGATGTGCCAGAGTTTGAGCGGACGCTTGAGCTCGGGCATCGTGGGCGTTAAATGCACTTATGAAAATGGCCATTTCATACTCCCGGCTGGATGATTTCGGCGATGGCTCGAGCTTGTTCGATGCCGCTCTCCAGGGCGCCGTCGATGAAGCTACCCCAGCCGCGGGCATATATGGATCCGGCGAAGTACACGCGCCCGTGGGGTCGGCGCAGGTCGGCGAAGTGATGGGTCAGCTGCCCTGGCCGCAGCATCGGCCATGTTTCGCCTGCGAATTCGTCGGCGACCCAGTTGTGACCGAAGCTGTCGATCACGTCAGCGTCCGGGATCCATAGCCGAAGTGCCTGTTCGACGGCGGCGCGATCACATGGGTCGAACGCCTCGGCGTCGGGTCCGAAGCCGACGACGATGGTGTCGCCGTGGACGTGGCCTTCGACTTGCGCTGCCGTCAACGGAAATCGCGGCGGAGCGATTGCCAGAAACGGTTCGTAGTCGCCACGCAGGCGCGCCCACACCTTCGTGCCTTTCGCCATCTGCCCTTCGGCGATCATTGCCCGCTTACCGTCAGACAGTGGCGGTGTGAAGTCGATGCGCTGCAGTGTCGACAGCGGCACCGTCACGATCGCGGCGGCCGCGTTGAGCTGCTCACCGTTATCCAGAGTCACGATGACGCGATTCGCCTGCTGCTCGACTGCGGTCACCTGGGTAGTCAGCCGAATCTCGCCGCGGGCGTCGGCGGCCATGCGGGCCGCGAGCGCGCTGGTGCCCTCGGCGATCTTGAACCCGCCGGTCATGTCGAAGTGTTGGTCCCAGTCGCCATTGGCGAACACCCACCAGCGGAAGGTCTGGCTCATCGCCACCTCGCCGGGTTGTCCGCTAGAGTCGGTCGCTATCAGTGCGTCGACGAGATCACGTTCCACCGCGCTCAGTTCGAGCCGATCGAGATACTCAGGTACTGCTAGCTTGTCGACATCCCCGACTCGGATACCGGCGAGGGGCCGATACGGGTGCGGCAGATAGTCACGCGCGGACTGCATCAAGTCGCGGATCCGTTGGGCCGCGAGCTCGTTAAATTCGCCGACAGTGCCACTGTGCAGTGCCCCGTCGGCGTACCAGTAGGCGAGCGACGCGTCGGCGGCGCCGGCGACGACGACGCCCAAGCCGTAGCGAGAGAGTTCGGCCCAGACGTGCGGCTGGTGCCAGTGCACATAAGTACCGCCCATCTCAAGGCGGATGCCCCAGCGTTGTTCGGTATGCGTGCGGCCACCGATACGGTTTCGCGCTTCAACAGTGGTGACTCGCAAGCCAAGCCAGCCGAGTTCACGGGCGGCAGCCAGGCCTGCGAAGCCAGCGCCTATCACGACAACGTCAATATCGTCTTGCGCCATGCTGGATGTTCCTTCCATTGTCAGTTCCAGATGCGGCACCATCGGCGGCGCTGTCGTAGTGGGGCCAGGGGGGACCGATAGATGATCAGAATTGTTCGGCAACAGTAGTTTTGGATCACCGGCGTCCCCCTGCCAGACCTTGAATTCCTCGTGGGCGGCAGCCGGCGCGTTCGGCTCGAGTAGCAGACGGACAAATGTGTCCGCGATCGCCGTGCGGCGACCTCGATCCTCGGGTCGATCGCGACGGGAAACCTCCGAGGGTGTTCAGCACCCAGCCCGGGTAGGCGAGCCCGTCGGGACGGAGCGCAAGTGTGGGACGCGCTAGGTGCCCCGCCAACACCTGGTTTCGTCCGACAGAACTAGGACCTCGTTGAGCAAACGGGGAGCAAACGGTGGCTTCTCCGGCTACGTCGAGCGTCGTGTCTAGGGTGCTAACCGACACCGACCACCTAGGATTTTGTCTCAGCACAGCGCGGTGTCTCAGCGGCATGCGCAGAGATCTCGAGAGTGTGCGATCGTCAACCGTGGTCTTTACTTGGCGCAGGTCGGTGCGTGCGGATGTGAACCTTACGGGCAAACAATGAGCGGGCGCGATCCTCCTCAGACATTCCGCCCCATGTTCCGAAGGCTTCCTGAAACACAATCGCGTGGTCCCGGCATTGGTCCGCCACCGGACAGTCCGCACACACCTGCTTGGCGCGCTTCTGACGTTCCTGTCGCGCGTGACCTCGCTCACCATCGGGATGGAAGAACAGGCTGGGATCTACCGTCCTGCATTCGGCACGCAATTGCCATTCCCACTCGTCACCTGACCTGCGCGCAGGTGAGTGGAAGATAGCAGGCATTACAATCACCGGCCACGCTCGGCGAGCCGATGCGGCTGGGCGATGTCCTCCACGTTGATGCCGACCATGGTCTCCCCCAGCCCTTGCGACACCTTGGCCAGCACATCGGGATCGTCGTAGAACATGGTGGCTTTCACGATCGCCGCGGCCCGCTGAGCCGGATTACCATGACAGCCACCGCACCGGCGACCTCGGCGATCTTCGGCTGTTCAGGAGTGACGACATCCATGATGACGCCACCCTTGAGCGTCTCAGCCGTACCACGCTTGACGCGCGCAGTACCCACCCCGGCTGGCGCTGAGCCTTCGGAGATCACTAGCTATGCCTCCCTGCAAGTTGGCGAGCAATTGGTGTCAGCGGCCGAGCATTACCGTGCCGTATTTCCGAATGTCTCATGCCTCCAATGCATGTGGCATACGAAGCGGCTTAAGCTGAGAGCTAACCGTGATGGGTCGACCGTTGACCGCTGACGTTGTTCTCGCAGCGTGTTTGCCGTGATGACGAAACCAATTCTGCGATGAGATCCGCATGAATTGGATACGGAGTTCTCCCCATCTTTGCCGCACTCGGTCACGTTGCTCCGTCGAATGGTTACCCTGGTACGGACCCTGTGACAGCTGTTGCCGGACATGACATTCAGGAGGCGGAAGCTGATTCGCATTACGAGGAAAGAAATTGACACACACATGTATCACTGATGGCTAAGGACGGACTGAGGAGCAGCTAGATCCGTTGCGCCCCAGCCAAGCCGCCGCACTACGATCAGGTGAGGGAAACCCACTGCGGCACCGGTTTTCGCATTGGGCGTCGAACCGACATCACCGATGCCTCAGGTCGGCCACTCTCGTCCACGCCGGTGCAACCCCCACCGACCAGCGTCCACAGCGGTTGGTAACAACTCGTAGAGCAACTACCCCCATACGTGGCCCACATGAATGAGTTCACCACGGCCGGAGGTTATTTCGCCTATCACCGAGTCCAGCTTTGCCGTCTCGGCACAGTGAATGGTGATCACCGCCTTCTGGCCGTAATCGACACCATCCACATCAAACCGGCGCCGGCGCAATTCCGCCTCAACCCAACCGGCCTCGGCATGGTCCACCGCGAGAGTGAACACCTGCGATTGAATGCGACGCCGCAGGTTCGTCGATTCGAGCGCAGCGACTACGCCGCCGGAATAGGCCCGCGCCAGTCCGCCGGCTCCGAGCTTGATACCCCCGTAGTATCGCGACACCACTGCGACCACATTCACCACGTCTCGGGCCTTCAGCACATGCAGGATCGGCACGCCGGCTGTCCCGCTCGGCTCCCCATCGTCGTTGTACCGATCAATACGACTCTCGACTTCGTCACCGATGATGTAGGCGAAGCAGTGATGACCGGCTCCGCGCTCGAGTTCGCGTGCGAGAGCAATGAATCCGTAGGCGTCTTCTTCGCAGTCGGCATAGCGAAGTCGGGCAATGAACCTCGACTTCTTGATCGTCTCATCGGAGTGCGGCGTTGCCTCAGGATCAAGCGAGAACGGCATATGGGGAATTGTAAGAGTCGATGTCGCGCACGAACCTGTTACCAGATCATGCGCTCCGCAATATGTTATGACGCAATAAGTTTCACGCCGACCACCATGAGCGGTCTGCGCCGCAGATGATCCCACCATCAACTTTTGGCCCGAAAGCCACCGCATCAGGAGTCACACCGGCGCTATTACTCTCAGGTCATGGTCCCCGGGAGTGTCGTCATCGTTGTCGGGACGCCCTGCCGACCCACCGATCGTCAACCGTCATCCCGGACGCGCCGAGATCGTCGTTCTCCAGTAGCGTCTAGGATCGTTCTGTCTCACCGACAGCGACGTTGGTAAACATCCAGCTCCGGACCAATCAACGCAGCGGCGAGGAAGAGACTTGCCTCGGCCACCGTGAGGGATACCCGAAGATGTCGGTTCTGCCGCCTACCATTCCTCCGGCACGCCCCTACAGGACCCTGCGGTCCCGCACCGGCCCTGATGGAAAGGACCAGCAGTGAGTTACAACGCTGCAGACATCACCGAACTCGACGATGTCCAGCACACCCGCCTACGACCAGCGGTGAATCTGGGCCTGGACGTGCTCAACACCGCGTTGCGTGAGCTGGTGGACAACGCGATCGAAGAGGTCGCCGACCCCAGCCACGGCGGATCCACCGTGACGATCACCCTGCATGCCGACGGATCGGTCAGCGTCGCCGACGACGGCCGCGGCTTGCCCGTCGACTCCGACCCGGTCACCGGGAAGAACGGCATCGTCAAGACGCTCGGCACGGCACGGGCCGGTGGCAAGTTCTCCGCCCACTCTGACGCCACCAGCACGGGCGCCGGTTTGAACGGCATCGGCGCCGCAGCCGCGGTGTTCATCTCCGCCCGTACCGACGTGACGGTTCATCGAGCAGGAAAGACGTACCTGCAGAGTTTCGGCCGCGGCTACCCGGGTGTGTTCGACGGCGCCGGGGGCCGGGGGTTCGACGCAAATGCACCCTTCACCCGCGCTGACACCCACAAACTCCGCGGCTCAGGCAACCGCAGGCCTGACGCGCACGGCACCACGGTGCGCATCCTGTTCGACCCGGCCGTGGTGCCGGATTCGAACGTGGACATCGACGAGGTGCTGCTGCGGGCGCACGCCGCGGCCAGAATGTCGCCCGGCGTGCACCTGCACGTCGTCGACGAAGGCTGGCCCGCCGAGGACGTGCCGCCCGCGTTGATGGAACCGTTCAACGGCCCGTGGGGCACCGACACCCTGCTCGACCTCATGTGCACCGCCGGCGGCACTCCTCTGCCCGACGTGCGCGCAGCCGTGGAGGGGCGCGGTGAGTACACGACCGGCCGCGGTCCGACGCCGTTCCGCTGGTCGTTGACCGCGGGGCCTGCCGAGCCGGCCACGGTGGCCGCATTCTGTAACACCGTGCGCACCCCGGGCGGGGGGTCCCATCTGACGGCCGCGATGAAAGGGTTGTCCGAAGCCCTGGCCGACCGGGCGTCCCGCATCCGCGACCTGGGCCTGGCCAAAGGTGAGGACGGCCCGGAGCCGCAGGATTTCGCCGCGGTCACCGCGCTGGCGGTGGACACTCGCGCGCCCGACGTCGCTTGGGACTCCCAGGCCAAGACCGCGGTGTCGTCACGATCTTTGAATGTGGCGATGGCGCCGGACGTGGCGCGCAGCGTCACCATCTGGGCAGCCAACCCCGGCAACAGCGACGCCGTGTCGCTGTGGACCAAGCTGGCCCTGGAGTCGGCCCGGGCGCGGCGCAGCGCCGAAGGCGCGAAGGCCCGCTCCCGCGCGGCGTCGAAAGCCAAAGGGCTGGGGACGAATCTGTCGCTGCCGCCGAAGCTGCTGCCCAGCCGGGAGACCGGCCGCGGTTCGGGCGCGGAACTGTTCCTGTGCGAGGGCGATTCGGCGTTGGGCACCATCAAAGCGGCGCGCGACGCCACATTCCAGGCAGCTTTCCCGCTGAAAGGGAAGCCGCCCAACGTCTATGGGTTCACCGTGAGCAAGGCGCGGGTCAAGGACGAGTTCGACTCGATCGAACGCATCCTGGGCTGCGGGTTGCGTGACAACTGCGATCCGGAGCAGTGCCGGTACGACCGGATCCTGTTCGCCTCCGATGCCGATCCCGATGGCGGCAACATCAACTCGAGCTTGATATCGATGTTCCTGGACTTCTACCGCCCGCTCGTCGAGGCCGGGATGGTTTACGTAACACTGCCGCCGTTGTTCGTGGTCAAGGACGGCACGCAGCGGATCTACTGCCAGGACGAGTCCGAACGCGACGCCGCGGTGGCGCAGATGCGCGCCACCTCCAAACGCAAGGTAGAGGTGCAGCGCAACAAAGGCCTCGGCGAGATGGACGCCGACGATTTCTGGAACACCGTGCTGGATCCGCAGCGGCGCACCGTGATTCGGGTGCATCCCGACGACAACGAGAACAAACTGCACCACACCCTGTTCGGTGGGCCGCCGGAAGGCCGGCGCACGTGGATGGCCGACGTCGCTTCCCGCGTCGACACCTCCGCCCTCGACCTCGATTAGGACCACGACGTGACCGCGATCATTGAACAGAACCCTGACCTGGTGCTCGACCAGAGCGCCGACGATTATTGGAACCGCTACCAGCTGACCTTCGCGCTCTACAGCGTCAGCGACCGCGCCATCCCTTCGGCATTCGACGGGCTCAAGCCTGGCCAGCGACGCCTGCTCTATCAGATGCACGACTCGAAACTGCTGCCGGGCAACAAACCGCAGAAGTCCTCGAAGGTGTGTTCGGCGGTCACCGGCAACCTGCACCCGCACGGCGGCGCGTCGATGTACGGGGCCGCGGCGCTGATGGCCGCCGACTTCCAGCGCGTGAAAGTCATTGACGGGCAAGGCGCTTTCCCACGTATTCAAGGTGATATTCCTGCTGCCGACCGCTACACCGAGATGCGGTTGTCGGCGCCCGGCGCGGCGCTGACCGCCGAACTCGACGATCACGCGGTGCCCATGGTGTCCACCTTCGACGGTGAGTGGATCGAGCCGACGGTGCTGCCGGCGCGGTGGCCGGTACTGCTGTGCAACGGCGCGGTCGGCATCGCGGAAGGCTGGGCCACCAAGGTGCCGGCTCACAATCCCCGCGAGGTCATGGCCGCGTGCCGGGCACTGCTGAAAACCCCGAACATGACCGACGACAGGTTGGTGAAGCTCATTCCCGGCCCCGACTGGGGCTGTGGGTCCACCGTGGTCGGCACAGCCGGGCTGCGGGAGTACATCACCACTGGTCGCGGAGCGTTCACCGTGCGCGGCACCTTGACGGTCGACGGGAAGAACGTCATCATCACCGAGCTACCGCCCGGTGTCGCGAGTAATACTGTGCAGGACAGGATCCGGGCCCTGGTCGAGTCCGGCGAACTGTCCGGCGTGGCCGATATGTCCGATCTGACCGACCGCCGCAACGGGCTGCGGATCGTGGTCACCGCCAAGCGCGGTCACAGCGCCGAAACCATCCGCGAGCAACTGCTCGCGTTGACACCGCTGGAGTCGACGTTCGCCGCCAGCCTGGTGGCCCTCGACGAGGACCGGGTGCCACGCTGGTGGTCGGTGCGAGAGCTGATCAGCGCGTTCCTGCATCTGCGCGATTCAGTGGTGGTGCGCCGCAGCGAGTATCGGCTGGAGAAGGTCACCGCACGGCGCCATCTGGTGGCCGGCCTGATGCTGATCCACCTCGACATTGATACTGCCGTCGCGGTCATCCGCAGCTCTGACACCGTCGACGAGGCCCGCCAAGGGCTGCAGGAGCGGTTCGGTATCGACGCCGAGCAGGCCGATTACGTGCTGGCACTGCAGCTGCGGCGCTTGACACGGCTCGACGTGATCGAACTGCAGACCGAGGCCGAGAAGCTGGACGCCGAGTTCGCCGAACTGACCGAGCTGGTGTCGAACCCCGACGCGCGACGGACGGTCATCGACAACGAACTCGTGGATACGGCAAAGCTGTTCAAAGGGCCTGAATTCGACCGTCGGACCGTGCTGGACTTTGAAGCTACCCCAACAGCATCGAGCGCCGACGAGGACGGCTCCCGCGAACGCAAGGTCAACACTGCTTGGCGCCTTGACGACCGCGGTGTGTTCTCCGACAGTCACGGCGAACTACTCACCTCGGGCCTGGGTTGGGCGGTATGGATCGACGGACGGATCAAATTCACCAACGGAAACGGCTTGCCGTTCAAGATCCGCGACATCCCGGTCGCCCCGGACATCACCGGACTGCTGCGTTCCGGTGTGCTGACACCTGGGTACCATCTGGCGCTGGTGACTCGACGCGGCAGGATTCTGCGTATCGACCCCGCCGCGGTGAATCCGCAGGGTGCGGCAGGCAACGGCGTGGCCGGTGTGAAGCTGACCGCCGATGACCCCGGTGACGAGGTGATCGCTGCTCTGCCGATTACGTGCGAAAACGGAGAAGCGATCCTGTCGACGTCCGAAAAAGGTTGGAAAGTCACCGAAGTCGCCGATATCCCAGTGAAAGGCCGTGGTGGCGCGGGCGTCGGGTTCCACTCGTTCGTGAGCGGCGAGGACGCGCTGCTGTCGGTGTCGGTCTCTCCAACCGGGTTTGTGCGCGGCGGGAAGGCGGTACGGGCCGAGAAGCGTGCGAAGGCTTCGGTGAAGGGTTCGGGCACCGACGTGTCGCCTGCGCCGTAGGGTGGATGGTCAGGAGATGAGCGCGTTCACAGGGTTGTTGCGCGCAACGCAACGGTGTCCATCGTCTCCTGGGCAACCGTCCATCTCGCTGCAGCTGCGCCTGAGGGCTTCATGCCGTGATGTTGGCACTGTCTCCGGCTGTGGCGGCGAAGCTGGTCCCAGTCACCATCCGCGCTTCATCGGATGCGAGAAACACCGCCAGCGGCGCGACGTCTTCGGGTTCGACCCACGGGACGCCCAGGGGCAGCTTCTTTTTCATGCTGTCTGCCGCGGACTGCTCATCTTCCCCCAGATTGCCCGAAGGTTCGTTTCCGCCGGTGTGGATGATCTGTGCGTACCGTTCCTCGTGCCGTGTCAGCACAGTATTGACCAATCCGGGGATCAGAGCGTTGACCGTGATCCCGTACTTCCCCAGCTCCAGGGCTGCGGACTTCATCAACCCGATCAGGCCCCACTTCGACGCTGAGTACCCGCTCCCATCTAGGGTGCCGTGCTGCCCCTGCGTCGAGGACGCGATGATGATGCGACCCGCACCACGATCCACCAGCAGCGGAGCGGCAACACGCAGAACGTTGGCGGTGCCGGTCAAGTTGATGTCGATCTGGTCATGCCAGAGCTCGTCACTCATCTCCAGCAACGGGGCAAAGCCTTGAATACCAGCGTTGGCGAACACGACGTCGATGCCCCCGAACCGCTCTACGATTGCCGAGAACCCGTCGCGGACGGCCGCTATATCCCGCTGATCGAACACCACGGGCATCCACTCGCCGCCGGCCTCCTCGACGAGTGTTCCCGTGCGGGCGAGATCATCGCGTGTAGCGGGTTCGTAGTCCATCGCGGAACTGGCAAGCGCCGCAATGTCAGCGCCCGCAACCCGGTAACCAGCCCGGGCGAACGCGACCGCACTGGCACGTCCGATCCCGCGGGCCGCTCCTGTCACCACGACTACCCGGCCATCACCCAACTCTGCACCCCCCTCTACCGATTCACTTACTCCACCAACCCTAACCGCGCTGCACCGTGGCCCGGGTGATTCACAGCTGACTCACCCCGCATCCGGCGGCCGGGATGACCTTCACCGCAATCGATATCGAGACGACAGGACCGGTTGGCGCGCCAACCATCGAGCGAGTGGCAACAAGTCCGTGAAGAATGAACCGGCCCTCGTTCAGGGCGCTACGATCTCCGAGATCAAGCGGTCAACCCGAATTCAGTCGCCGCCGGATTCCAACCGGAATCCGACCTTGATAGTGACTTGAAAGTGCTTGACCGCGCCGTCGTCGAGGTGCCCGCGGATCTGCTCCACCTCGAACCAGTCCAGTTCGCGCACGGTCTGCGAAGCGCGTGCGACGGCGTTACGGATCGCCGCGTCGATGCCGTCCGACGAAGTTCCTACGACCTCGATGACACGGTAGACGTGATCGTTCACAGTGGTCCCCTTTCCGACATCACCCTGACCGCCCAGAGTACTGGCTAGATACGCTGGCGGGGGTCAAACCTCTAGACCTGTCCACTCATCGTTCAGTGCCGAACATCGTGCGGCGCAACCATTCCACCACGGTGACGCCGCGCTATCAGTTCTCCAACCTGATGTGCACGGGAAGTGTTCGCCCACAACACCGGTCGACTCGCACGACGTGGTTAGTCGGCATCGCTTCGATCCGCATACCGGGAGGCCAAACGATCTAGCCGAAAATGCCACTTACACCGTTAATCGGACCGACCCCGGCTAGCAGCGGTTAGCCGGCAGGTTGCCGTAAGTATTGTCGATGTTGAAGTGGTAGAGGATGCAGCCTTCGGCGGACACCGTGTTCATGAAGTCGGTGTCGTCGAGTTCGACTTCGGTGTCATTGTCGCCGTGCCAGGCCAGGGGGCCGCTGGGGCGCTGTTGGCGTACACGCATGAACTCGACGATGAGACGCGGCGTGTCGGGGGTGTCGATGATGTCGACGGTGGCCTCGACCGCCAGCCAGGCCGGGCCGGGGGCGTCGTAGAACAGGGTGGCGCGCGGGTCGCGGCGTAGCCGACGGGTGCGGACCTTGTGGCGGTGGCCGATGCCCAGCAGTCGATCGTCGAGCAGGGCCGGCTCCATTTTGGCGGCCTTGGGTCGGCCGTCGGCGCCGACAGTCAGCATGGCCGCGACATGATGATGCAGCAGGAAGTCATACTCCGGGGTGGTCAGTTGGGAGGGTTTCATCGTCGGCACCTGCCTTACTCGCCCTTCTAATTGATTGTTGTGCCAGGAGTATGGAGTGCGTCGGTGGTCGTAGCATCGGCGTCGGCCCGCGTTTGGGCGCGATAGCGGGCGGCGGCCTCGCTTTGGTGGTGGGGATCGCTGTGGTGGCGTTCCCGGTTGGCACGCACGACGTCGGCAGTGGCAGGGATGCGTCGGCGCTCGTAGTCGCGTACACCGTCGGCCGGGTCGTGGGCCAGGCATTGGGCGAGCACGGCGGCATCGACGATGGTTTGCGAGCCGCCGTTGGCGCCGACCGGATACATGGGGTGAGCGGCGTCGCCGAGCAGGGTGATGCGTCCGCTGCCCCACCACGTCAGCGGTTCCCGGTCGACCATCGCGTAGGGGGTGATGGTGTTGGTTGACCCGATCAACGCCCCCGGATCCAACCAGTCCAAGCGCCAGCCCTGCACCTGCGCAATGAGGTAATCGCGGTCGACCGGTAGCTGCCAGTCCGCTTGGCCCATGGCGGGGTCCTGGTCGTCGGGGACGAGCAGCACCCAGTTGATCAGCCCGCCGACCAGGGGGTAGAGCACTAGTTCCACACCGTGACCGGTCTTGACGATGACCATGGTGGCGCCGTCGAGGAACCCTGACATCGGGGTAGCACCGCGGTACATCCGCGTGCCTGATGGCAGGATCGGATCATCCTCTGGTGGGTGCAGGAGCGCGCGAACCGTGGAATGGATACCGTCGGCGCCCACGACCATCGCAGCCGACGAATTGCCCTGGCTGGTGGTGACGCGGACATGGTCGCCGACGTCGTCGACACCGACCAGTGCAGTGTCGACGATGACGGCGTGCTCACCAAGGCGATCAGTCACCGCATCCAGCAGCAGCATTTGCAGGTCTCCACGGTGCACCGAACATTGCGGATACTTGTATCCACCGGACATCCCCAAGGGTTCACGCCAGAGCAACTCGCCGCGGGGATCGTAGAACTCGAGGTCGTGCGGAACGATGGAGATGGCGCCGAGCCGCTCACCAAGGCCGAGGCGGTGCAGTTCTCGCACGGCGTGCGGCTGCAGGTTGATACCGACCCCAACAGCGTCAAGGGTGGTCGCGCGGTCAATCGCGATCGCGTCGATCCCGCAGGCATGTAACGTCAGCAGCGTCGTGAGGCCACCGATGCCGGCACCGGCGATCAGAACGGGTGGCGCGTTGTCGGTCATGGACGAATCCTTTCGGATAATGGCCGATGGGTCGGGCGATGCGTTCACTCATGGATCGGTGTCAACAGGTTCGATCAGGGACTTGATGGAAAGCGAGATCCGTTCGTCCACGATCCAGTACGCTAAAACTTCAAGTTCAGTTGAAGTCAAGTGGACGAGGAAGGCGTTGTCACACAACCCAACAGAGCTGCTCACCGTGGGAGAAGTTGCCCAACGCGCGGGTATGGCCACCAGCGCCGTGCGGTTCTACGAACAGCAAGGGCTCATCACCTCGACACGCACCTCCGGCAATCAGCGCCGCTACCCACGCCATGTACTGCGTCGCATCAGCATCATCCAAGCCGCGCAACGGTTCGGCGTCACTCTGGCCGAGGTAGCGGCCGTACTGAGCGACCTACCCGACAACCGCATGCCCAGCAAGTCTGACTGGACCGGCATCTCTCGTCGCTGGCACGCTCAGCTCGAAGCCCGCCGCCGCGAAATCGAGCATCTCGAATCGGAGCTCACCGGATGCATCGGATGCGGGTGCCTTTCACTGGCCACCTGCCGCATCGTCAACCCCGACGACGCGCTGTCCCGGAACGGCCCCGGCCCACGGCGACTCATCACCCCCGCCTAGCCGATCGCGCTTGTCGTCACCGGCCATCAGAGCGAGCTCGTCGACGCATTCTCTGACAGCCTTTTACGAGGTATTGATGGACATTCGGCACTGCCCCTCAAAGTGTCCCGATGTCTGCGCAACGCGGCGGCGCCCAGTCAGAGCTTCTCATCCATACTCTGAATCTCGCACCAGACAGCCTCGGGGCGGAACGCCGTAACGTGGGCCACCATAGCGCTGGGCCAAAAACTATGCGCCATAACAGATCCCACGGACGGGTTCACCGTGTGTAGCGACCGGCAACTATGCGGGCTTCGGCGGCGACCGGCCGCATCCCAGACGCTCGGTTCAGCTCCCAGCAGTACCAAGAGATCAGCATGTGACTCGCGGCCGCACACGAGCGCATCGCGCACCAAGCTCGGCGGTGCGAGATGAGACGTTTCCCGAAGAGACCCGCGTCCACTTCCGTCGGATCGCAGACGGTGCCAGCAACCAGATTAATTGAAACCTTCTACGGACCGGTCGACTGTCGGTTACGGTGCGGGCCGAAGTTGCCAGAGATCATGTGGGGCGATGCCGACTGGGCGATAATGGGTGGTCGACCAGGTGCATGATGCGCGTGGTCAGTGTTCGGCGGTCCGGCCTGGATCCTTGCATCACAGGTCGGGGATCAAAGTCCGGCGGACTGTGGCGGGTATTGGACGGCGGAAAGGAGGCGCGACGGCGATGGCCGAAGTCGATCCGCTGACAACCCAGCCCGATCCGATGGTGCGGATACCCGAGGAGTTGCAGGCCGCGGGTTTCGAACAAGTGGTCGAGATTGGGCGAGGCGGATTCGGTGTGGTCTACCGCTGTCTGCAACCAGCCCTGGACCGGACGGTGGCGGTCAAGGTACTCCTCGCTGATCTGGGTACAGAGAATGTGGAACGGTTCCTGCGCGAACAACGAGCCATGGGCCGGCTATCGGGCCATCCACACATCACCAACGTGTTACACGTCGGGACAACAACTTCTGGTCGTCCATTCATCGTCATGCAGTACCACTCGCGGGGCTCGCTGGACACCCGGATCCGCGAGCATGGTCCGCTCGGCTGGCCCGAAGCCCTGTCGCTGGGCGTCAAGCTGGCTGGAGCACTCGAGACTGCACACCAGGCAGGGATCCTGCACCGGGATGTGAAACCGGCGAACATCCTGCTCACCGATTACGGTCAGCCGCAGCTGACCGATTTCGGCATCGCCCGGATGGCGGGCGGATATGAGACGGGCACCGGCGTGATCACCGGATCGCCCGCCTTCACCGCCCCCGAGGTCTTGGGGGGCCGGTCACCATCGGCTGCCTCCGATATCTACGGTCTGGGCGCGACGTTGTTTTGCGCGATCACCGGGCATGCCGCGTTCGAGCGGCGCCACGGCGAACAGGTGATCGCCCAGTTCCTGAGGATCACCAGCGAACCGACCCCGATCCTGCGCGGCGGAGATATCCCCGCCGAAGTCTCGGCGGCCATCGCAGCGGCGATGGCCGTCGATCCCCCAGACCGACCGAGTACGGCGGCGGCATTCGGGGAGCAGCTGCGGCACGCACAGCTCGTCGGCGGGCTGATCGTCGACGAACTGGCACTACCGACCGTGTCCGATACACAGCGATCCACCGTGTCCGATACGCAGCGATCCGAGGTGCGCGCCGCGCCAGTTTTGACCTCCCGTCGCTCCATTTCGATCACACCGCCGGTCCCACTGACCCGGTTTCATCCACCCAGCCCGTCGCGGCCACTGATCGACCGGGACCGATTGATCGAGACCCTGCGTAGCGGGGCGGGTCGGCAACTGACCCTCATCCATGGCCCGGCCGGGTACGGCAAAACCACGTTGGCCGGACAGTGGAGCACACTGCTCGCCGAGCAAGGGGCAGCGGTGGCCTGGTTGTCGATCGATACCGACGACAACAACGTGGTGTGGTTCCTTACTCATCTCATCGAGGCCATCCGCCAGGTCAGACCCACCCTTGCCGGTGAACTGGGGCGGGTGCTCGAGGAGCATGGCGATCAGGCCGAGCGGTATGTGCTGACCTCGCTGATCAACGAAATCCACCAGAGCGGTGAGACGGTGGCGGTGGTCGTCGACGACTGGCACCTCGTCTCCGATCCGGCGGCCATCGCGGCGATGGAATTCATGCTCGACAGCGGCTGCCATCACCTACAGGTGATGGTGACCAGTCGCACGAAAGCCGGTCTGCCGCTGGGTCGTCTGCGTGTGCGAGACGAGCTCATCGAAATCGACGCCGCCGCACTGCGTTTCGACGTCGATGAGGCGCGGGCGTTTCTGGTCGAGCGCGGCGGTCTGTCGTTGGCGGATTCGGCGATCGCCGGGCTGGCCGAGGCAACCGAGGGTTGGGTTGCCGGCTTGCAGCTCGCGTCGCTATCGCTGCGGGAATCGTCAGACCCGGACACCCTGATCGGGCAAATGTCGGGACGCCATCGTGCGGTCGGGGAGTTTTTGGCCGAGAACGTCCTGAACGGCCTCGACCCGAAGATACTCGACTTCTTGTTGGCGACATCGGTGGCTGAACGGATCTGCGGCTCACTCGCCTCCGCGCTCATCGGCGCCCGAGGCGGGCAGGCCATGCTGGAAGAGGTTGAACAGCGCGATTTGTTCCTTCGCCGGCTCGACGAGGAGGGGCAGTGGTTTCAATACCACCATCTGTTCGCACAGTATCTGCGGCAACGCCTTGACCGCGATCAACCGGGCCGCATCGATGATCTTCACGGCACCGCGTCCGCATGGTTCGCCGAGCACGGGATGCTCAGCGAAGCCGTCGATCACGCCTTGGCCGCAGATGATCCGGGACGAGCTGTCGAGTTGGTCGAACGCGACGGTATGGAGCTACTTGAGCAAGGGCGGATGTTCACGTTGCTCGGGCTGGTGGCAAAACTGCCGCTTCGGCGGGTGAATCAGAGCCCACGACTGCAGCTCACTCTCGCCTGGGCGAACAACGCGGCGGTCTCCCCAGTGCCCGCGCAGGCCGCCGTGAGTGGCGCGCGCACCCTGCTCACAGCGCAACAGGGTGACGACCCCGCACTCGCCGATCTGCGGGTAGAGGCCGACATCATTCAGGCCGATATCCATGTCATCAGCGATCAGCTCGACGGTGTCGAACAGCTTGTCGCCGAGTGCCTGTCGCGCCCGGAAACGTTGCCTGCCTGGGTGGTCTCCTGTGCGGCTGACGACGCAGTGTTCGCCAGTCTGTTCCGGTTCGATTTCGACGCCGCACGTCGCCGCCACCAATGGGCTCTGCCCTATCACGCACGCACGCGCGGGCCACTCTCGGTGGTGTACGGCTATCGCTTTGCCGGGCTCGCCGCCTCCGAGCAACTCGACATGACCGCCGCCGAAGACCTCTTCCGCGAGGGTCTTCGGTTGGCCATAAGCGCCGGAGATCAACACTCCTATACCGCCCGCATCGCCTCCGCTCTACTGGGGGATCTGCTGTATGAGCGCGGCGAGATCGCCGAAGCCGAGCGACTTCTCGACCTGAGCCAAGAACTTGGCGCCGAGAACGGCACTGTTGACTTCATGATCGCGCGTTATACGACCGGCGCTCGGATCAAGGCTCTGCGCGGTAACCTCGTTGCCGCGGCGCAGTATCTCGATGAGGGGACGCAGGTCGCCGAGTCCCTGGCGCTGCGACGCCTGCGCGCCGCTGTCGAGCACGAACGTGTCCGCTTACACGTACCCGCCGCTGCCGGACTGGCCGCTTCGCCGCGGATCGATCACGCCGCTCGCCGCGATCCCGTCGACGGCATCGACGAGGTCACCCTCCAGCTGGAGGAGGCCACCGCTATTCGGTTGCTGCTCAACGAGACTCAACCAGAACGTCTCGACCTGGCCATCACCTGGGCGCGGGAATGGGTAGACAAGTTGGAGGGACGCGGACGGGATAGGGCGCTGCTGCAAGCCAAGCGACTCCTGGTGACGTGCCTGGCGGTTGCCGGCCACGACACCGAGGCGCTGCAACTGCTGTCCGCGGCGGCGGCCGTGTGCGCCGAGCACCGGATGGTCCGGTTCCTCCTTGATGAGGGGCCACCGGTCCGTGCACTGCTCGCGACGTTACGCCGCGAGTTGCAGGCGAACCGGTGGAAACCCGACTGGGCGCCAGTCCCCTCGTCTTTCCTGGACGACAGCCTCAGTCCGGATCTGTGAGCTGATATCGTGCTACCTGAATCCCTTGTGCAGCAAAGATACTGACCGGGATGCCGTTGCGCGCAGACACTATCCCCGGATCAGGCAACAGGCTCGGTGCGCGCCGAACAAGCAGCGCAGACCTGAGAGCCGACACCAGCGGTCATGTGCCGCTTCGGTCGTAGACGACTGCGTGGTCAGATTCTGGGCCGAACTTGAACCGACGACCAGTGATCTCCGAAGCCTCCACCCGCACATAGTGAAGCTTTTGCGTCGGAGTCCACGGCCGGAGGTGCGCCCGCTCAGCTTCGTCGATTTCGGCGCTGCCCGACAACACGTGTGCCCGGCCCTTGATGACGACACTCCAGCCATAGGTGAGTGCGGCGTCGTGATAGTCGGCCTCGAAAGCCACGATAGAGTCCGCCGCTGCGCCGAAGAGCTTGGTGCCCTCGGCAGTTCGGAACAGCACCGTAGGACGTTGGGTGACGAAGTTGACCGGGAAGATTTCGGGCTGCCCGTCCAGGCAGGTCACGAACCGGCCTAACGACAAGCTCGACAGAAGGCTCCAGCACTCGTCTTCGCCGAGCACGGTCACTGGTGGTCCCGCAGTATACATAGAGCAAGACTATCGTCTCGGGGTACAAAACGTCTCGATGTTGCCGGCTTGTCGTGTCACCGGCGAGCTCGACCGGCACCGATTCGCCCAGGGCGCATTACCAACAACTCGTGACCGACAACCAGATCGCCGACAGGGTCTTCGCCTCAATTCCGTTGCGCAACAAGGCTACTCACTTGGGCGATCGACTCGGGTCGATGAAGATGGAGAATCCCGCCACCGCGCGTGAGGATGGCACTGTCGCGGACTGGTTAGCAGAAGGGGATCGAGGCGATCATCGCTCCCGGCCCAGTCACCAAACTGTCCTTCTTCAACGCCGCACCAAAATACCGCGCCTGCCGATCCACCACCACCCGCTGATCATCATGCCGCACAGCCAACACCTCCCGAGCCAACCGAGCAAACGAAATCTTCTCCGGCCCCCCAATATCAACCACATGATTACGCGGCGACGAAATCGCCACCTCCGCCAAAAACGCCGCCACCTCATCAGCAGCAATCGGCTGAATCAACGCATCCGGCACCCGCACATCATGCTCACCATCCTCATCAGCATCAGACTCCACCACCATCGACTCCACAATCACCCCCGCGAACTCCCCAAACTGCGTCGCCCGCACAATCGTGAACGGCAACCCCGAACCCACAACAATCCGCTCCTGAGCCACCTTCGCCCGCAAATACCCACTATCCGGCAAACCATCAGCCCCCACCACCGACAACACCACATAATGACCCACCCCCGCCGCCCGCGCCGCCGCCACCACATTCCTGGTCGAGGACACAAAAAAATCCATCACCTCCTCATCATCAAAAGACGACGCATTCGTCACATCCACCAAAACCTGCGCACCAGCCACCGCCTTGGCCACCCCCACCCCACTACACACATCCACCCCCGAGCGCCGCGACGCCCCCACCACCTCCTCGCCTTCCCGAACCAAAAGATCAACCAACAGACTCCCGATAAGACCACTCGCCCCCAACACCGTCACCTTCACCCTGCCAACACCTTCCATCCACACCACCAACCCAAACAACGGAAACCCAGACTACGTCGCACACCAC
>NZ_KB908275.1 GCF_000382405.1 Mycobacterium sp. 141 | reverse complement strand
CGGGACTGTCCGATTAACGGTGTAAGCGGCGTGTTCTGTTAGGCAGTTTCGCTTCCCGGCATGCGGTCGGCGAAGGTGATCGCGAAGGCATTCAGTGCTGGTTTCCAGCGCATCGTCCACCGCTTCTGGCCGGTCCCGGTCGGGTCCAGTGACCGGGTGACCAAGTATAGGCATTTCAAGGCGGCCTGCTCAGTCGGAAAATGTCCACGGGCCCGGATCGCACGGCGATAGCGGGCATTCAAGGATTCGATGGCGTTGGTTGAACAGATCACCTTCCTTATTTCAGTGTCGTAGTCCAGGAACGGAATGAACTCACTCCACGCGTTGCGCCACAACCGAATTGCTGCCGGATAGCGCTGTCCCCATTCGGCTTCGAAGGCATCCAACGCCGCCGCGGCGGCCTCGGCGTTGACCGCGGTATAGATCGGCTTGATGGCCTTGGCGATCGCATCACGATGCTGGCGCCCGGCGTAACGGAACGTCCCGCGGATCAAGTGAATGACACACGTCTGCACGACGGTGTCGGGGAACGCCGCACCCACCGATTGCGGCAGTCCTTTGAGGCCGTCGCAGACCAGGAAGAAGATGTCGGCCACGCCGCGGTTCTTCAGTTCGGTCAGCACCGAGAGCCAGTACTTGGCCGACTCGCCGTCACCCTCACCTGCCCACATACCCAGCACGTCACGATGGCCGGCCAGATCTACCCCGATGGCCGCGTAGATCGGCCTGGGACCGACCTGGCCGTCGCGGATCTTGACGTGCAGAGCGTCGATGAACACCGCGGCATACACCCGCTCCAGTGGACGCGTATGCCAGGCTGTCATTTCCTCGACAACGCGATCGGTGATCCGACTGATGGTGTCCTTGGAGACCTCGGCGCCGTAGATGTCGCTGAAATGGGCGCTGATCTCGCCTGTGGTCAGCCCACGGGCATACAGCGACACGATCACCTCGTCGACGTCGGTGAGGCGCCGTTGGCGTTTCTTGACGATGTGCGGTTCAAAGGTGCCGGCCCGGTCGCGGGGCACGTCGATCTCGATATTGCCGCACGAGTCGGTGAGTACGGTTTTCGAGCGGGTTCCGTTGCGGGAGTTACCGCTACCGTGACCCGCGGGGTCGTGGCGGTCATACCCCAGATGCTCGGAAAGCTCCTCATCCAACGCGGTTTCGATGACCGTCTTGGTCATCGCCTTCAACAGCCCACCCGGGCCGGTCAGTGCAACACCGGCCTCCCGGGCCTGGCGCACCAGCTCCCGGGCCACCTCGAGTTCATCGACCTCACGGCCGCGCGGGATATCAATCGCCGCCGGAGCGGGATCGTCATAGTCATTCTGCGATGGCTCCACAGCCACGACAGTCTCGGTCATCAGGTGACCTTTCCGCCCCCGACACACCGGGGGCTTTAAGGCCACTTACACCGTTACTGCGACACTCCCCGACCATCCAGAGATCCGCCGTCTAGAGGTGAGAGTCGGGGAAGGTGATCACCGACAGGAACCTGATCGGCAGCTGTATTAGGTCCAATGGCCCGTGCGTGCCTTCACCGTCGAGCAGGAGCGAGTCACCGGGGTGCAACCGGTACACCGAGCGGCTGTGGCTGTAGTCCATCACGCCATCGAGCATGTAGATGAATTCAGTACCGGGATGTTGAAACAGCGGGTACGTCCGGCTCTTTTCGGTCAGCGTGACGTGCAGGCATTCCAGCCGCTTGTGCTCACCTCGCAGGGAGCCCAGCAGCTGGTACTCGTGGCCCACGCGCGTGCCGTCGCGCGCGATTCTCGCGCCGGTGCCGGCTTCGACAAACGCAGCGGGGCGCTCCACATCCGAGCCGCGGAACAGCGACGTTACCGGCACATTGAGCCCCTTGGCGAGCAGCGACAACGTCGACAGGCTGCATGAGGTTTGGGCATTCTCGATCTTGGACAACATCGCTTTGGAGATGCCGACCGTGGTAGCCATCTCGCCAAGGGTCAGACCCTGTTGCAGGCGCAACTGCCGGACATTGCGCGCGATAGCTGTTTCGAGTTCGAGCGCCTCGACAGACTCGTCCGGACCGCGATCCCTCGCGATACCCGAGACGTTGCGCAGGAGCGAGGCGTCGGTCACCCCTCCACTGTAGTTTCTCGATCAATGTCAAGTGATCACTGCAATTATATTGGGCGGCTTGGGATAGAGGGCCGGCCAAGCGTTGGGCGGGCGGTCGAGATCTAGAATCCCCTGGGGAAAGTGGCCACGGCCAGCTTGCTTCCGCGGTGATTTTCAAAGTGTGCCCGTAGGTGACGGAACATTTTTCGCTCGCCGAATGCCCACGCCGACGATTGCAGAAACACATCCAATTATCAACTGCTGCAACCAGTTCCGGGTCGAAGCGGAAAGCGCGGCGGTAGTTGCAATTGTGTTTGGATGTTGGCCACAGTGATCCGTCACCGGCATTGTGCCAGTAGATGCGGTGGCATCCGTGGAGCGGCGCAGCCCGTGCGCGGGCGCTGCCGAGACCTGGACAGAGGCTGTGTACTGACTGCCAGGATCCGAGTGCAAGATCACATTTTCGACACGCGAGCCGCGCATAAACATCGCCCTCATCGCGGCTTTGAGCGTGTATGGGCTAGGGCCGTCGATATTCCAGCTCAGCCATGATCTTGGCGCGGTGGCGTGGCGAGCTTGCCTTAGATGCCCGCCCAGGTTGATCCGTCCACCGTCGAAGACTGCCGAGCAATCCAAGGACACCACGTTGTTCGGGAAAAGCCTCCGCATACTTTGCTGATAAGCCATCGAGGGAAAGCGGCTTGATTTCAACAAGATTCGGTAGTCGACCTAGTAAGCGGATAGGCACGCCGCTAGCCCCGTCCTCGGCGACGACACGAGTGGGGAGCGAGTTGAGTAGGTCGTACTCACTGTTGGGACGGCTTTGACATCTGCCGCAGAATCCAGAAGAGCTTGCGTCCAACAGACGCAAGCTCGGTCAACGAATTGCGGTCCCCGACAACCACATTCATAAATCAGATGAGTGGCGCACGCTATGCGAGCGCCGAGAGCGGTGATTCCACCGTCCGGGGAACCGGACGGTGGAATCACCAACTCTTGTTCAACTCAGTAGGCCGTACCAGGGAATCTCAGTAAGCCGTACCGGGGACCCACGAGGTTCCGGCGAGCGGGATGCGAGACATCGCCGCCGCCTCAACCGTCAAGGACACCATGTCCTCGGGCTCCAGGTGCTGCACGTGCGCCTTACCGCAAGCGCGTGCGACGACCTGGAGTTCCATCGTCAACACCCGCAGGTAATTCGCCAACCGACGACCGCCCTCGATCGGGTCGAATCGGGCTGCCAGGTCGGGATCCTGCGTGCTGATGCCCGTCGGATCCTTTCCGTCCTGGAAGTCGTCGTAGAAGCCGGCGGCACTGCCCAGCTTCTCGTACTCAGCGGCGTACCGAGGATCGTTGTCGCCGAGAGCGATCAACGCAGCGGTTCCGATGGCCACCGCGTCGGCGCCCAGCGCCAATGCCTTGGCAACGTCGGCACCGTTGCGGATGCCGCCGGAGACGATCAGCTGGACCTTGCGGTGCATACCCAGTTCCTGCAGCGCCCGCACAGCCAGCGGAATCGCGGCCAGCGTAGGAATACCGATGTGTTCGATGAACACTTCCTGGGTTGCCGCGGTACCGCCCTGCATGCCGTCGACGACGACCACATCGGCACCGGCAGCGACAGCGAGCTTCACGTCGTAGTACGTGCGGGTAGCACCCACCTTGACGTAGATCGGCTTTTCCCAGTCGGTGATCTCACGGATTTCCGCGATCTTGATGGCCAGGTCATCCGGGCCAGTCCAGTCGGGATGCCGCGACGCCGACCGCTGGTCGATACCCTGCGGGAGGGTACGCATTCCAGCGACGCGCTCGGAGATCTTCTGACCCAGGAGCATGCCGCCGCCACCCGGCTTGGCACCCTGCCCGAGCACAACCTCGATGGCGTCTGCTTTACGCAGGTCATCGGGGTTCATGCCGTAGCGCGACGGGAGGTACTGGTAGACCAGGTTCTTCGACTGGCCCCGCTCCTCCGGCGTCATACCACCGTCACCAGTCGTGGTGGAGGTGCCCACCGCGCTGGCGCCACGGCCCAGGGCCTCCTTGGCACGTCCGGACAGCGCACCGAAGCTCATGCCCGCGATGGTGATCGGAATGTCAAGGTGCAGCGGGTATTTCGCGAACCGGTCACCAAGCACGATGTTGGTGGCACACTTCTCGCGGTAGCCCTCGAGGGGGTAACGCGACACCGACGCGCCGAGGAACAGCAGGTCGTCGAAGTGCGGCAGCTTCCGCTTGGCGCCCCAGCCACGGATGTCGTAGATACCCGTGTCGGCGGCCTGTTGGATGGCGGCGATCGTAGTCCGGTCAAAAGTGGCGGACTCGCGCAGGCCAAGCCTGGCCCGGTCGTCGTCTGTTTGGCTCATCAGTATGCTCCGGCGTGGTCGACGTGGAAGTGGTAGAGGTTGCGGGCAGACCCGTACCGCGTGTAGGAGGCAGTGTCGTCATCCTCGAACCCTGCCGCCTTGAGCAACTTGGCGAGCTCCTCGTGGTGCTCGGCCCGCATCTCCTTGGCGACACAGTCGGCGCCCAGTGATGCGGCGTTGCCGCGCAGGTAGATCCGCGTCTCGTAGATCGAGTCACCGAGCGCTTCGCCGGCGTCGCCGCGGATCACCAGGCGTCCGGCCTGCGCCATGAAGGCACTCATGTGGCCGACGCTGCCGCCCACCACGATGTCGACACCCTTCATCGAGATACCGCACCGCGCCGAGGCGTTGCCCTCGATCACGAGCAGTCCCCCGTGCGCAGTCGCACCCGCGGACTGAGAGGCGTTGCCCTTGACCCACACGGTGCCGCTCATCATGTTCTCGGCCACGCCGGTGCCGGCATTTCCGTTGATGGTGATCTCGGCCTGCTGGTTCATACCCGCGCCGTAGTAGCCCAGGTGCCCGTTGACCGTGATCTTGACCGGTGCGTTGACACCGACCGCGACGCTGTGCGCCCCGAACGGGTGCTCGATGATGAACTCACCGGACAGATCCGGCGCATGCAGGGCGGCGTTTACCTCCCGCAGTGGCGTCTTTTCCAGGTCGAATATCAACGGCTCCATGCGTACACCACCTCGGGCTCAGGTTCCCAGATCTTTGCGTTCTCGACACCCGGCAGATGTGCCAGGGCACGGTATTCACTCGCCACCGCGACCAAGTCGGGGGTCTCGGCGATCACGGCAGGCTTGCACGAGATTGCATCGCGCACGACCGCGAACGAGTCGTGGTTCGACACCAGCAGGGTGTAGAACCCATCGAAGGTGGCACAAAGCTCCTTCAATGCGGTTTCGACGTCACGACCCTTCGCCAGCTCATGCGCCACGAAGCGGGCGCCCACCTCGGTGTCGTTCTCGCTGTCGAAGTGCACACCTTCCCGGCGCAGATCCCGGCGCACGGTGGCGTGGTTGGAGAACGAACCGTTGTGCACCAGGCACTGCCCGGTACCCACCGCGTAGGGGTGGCACCCGGCCGGGGTGACTGCAGACTCGGTGGCCATGCGGGTATGCCCCACACCCTGCCAACCCTGCGCCTTCGGCAAGCCCCAGGCTTCCGCGAGGGTCCGCGGAGCACCCACGCCCTTGAGCACCGCGAGGTCGGCGCCGAAGCCGGCAACCAGCGCGTTGGGGAGGGCCTCACGAGCGGCGGCGAGCAGCGCCTCGGAGTCGATCGACGCGGTCAACAGGTAAGTCGCGTCGAGGACGCGCACGTTGACCTTGACACCCGCCTTTTCGCCGACGAGGGCTGCAACCTCGTAATCCGGGGCGTCAACCTCGAGCAGCGACACGACACCCTGTCCGGACGGCGTCCAGTTGGGGTCTCCGTAGACAGCGACACCCGCTGAATCCATTCCACGGTCGGACATTTCGCACAACATCCCGGTGAGCAGTTCGCCCAGCCTCGGATACAGTTCGGGGTTGCGCAGATGCAGCCCCACGATTCCGCACATTTGTTTTGATCTCCCTTCTTAGAAAGCCGTCAGGTATTCGTCGATTTCCCACGAACCGATCTGGCTGTGGTAGGTGAAGAATTCGTCTCGCTTGAGGTCGGCGAAGTACTTGGAGACGCCCGCCTCCTTACCGGCCGCGTCCAGAACTTCCATGATCACGGGATCGGACTCAAGCGTTTCCACGGCGTGGAGCAGAGTTACCGGCAGCGCGGGCCGCGAGGTCGCCTGCGCCCCCATCTCGCCGGGATCGACCTTGTTGGCGATTCCATCGAGGCCGGCGCCGAGGGCTGCCGCCGCCGCCAGGTACGGATTCGCGCACCCGCTGCCGCCACGCAGCTCGATGCGCTGGTTGTCGGGAATGCGGACGTAGTGCGTGCGGTCGTTGCCGCCGAACGTCGGGCTGTTCGGCGCCCAGGACGCGCCCGAACTCACCGCGACCGCGCGGGTCCGCTTATAGGAGTTGACGGTCGGCGCGATGATGGCCTGCAGCGCACTCGCGTGCTCGAGTATGCCGCCGATGAAGTGGTAGGCGGTGTCCGACAGGCCAAGGCCTCGATCGTCGGTGTCAGTGGGGAACACGGGTGTCCCGGCACTGGTCAGAGAGATGTGCAGGTGCAACCCGCTGCCGGTGCGATCGGAGAACGGCTTCGGCATAAACGTGGCGATCATGCCGCGCTCTTCGGCGCTCATCGCCAACAGGTAGCGGAGCGTCACCACCCGGTCAGCGGTGACCAGAGCCTGGTCGTATTGGAAGTTCTGCTCGAACTGACCGTTGCCGTCCTCGTGGTCGTTGGCGTAGTTGCCCCAGCCGAGCTGGTTCATCGCCGCGGAGATCCCCGAGAGGTGCTCGTACATCCGGGTCAGGCCGCGGACGTCATAACATGGGTTGGCCGCCACGTCCTGGACGTCTGCGGTGGTGAGGGAGCCATCCTCGTTGCGCTTAAGCAAGTAGTACTCGACCTCAGCGCCCATCCACGGCTCGAAGCCGGCGTCGGCGGCGCGCTTGACCATCGCCTTGAGGATGTTGCGGGGCGCGTACGGCCACAGCTTGCCCTCGACGTACATATCACAATGGACCAGCGCCAGCCCTTCCTTAACAAAAGGAATCGGGGTGAACGACACCGGATCGGGAATTGCGATCAGATCGGGGTCTTTAGGCTCCTGTCCCATGGCCCCGGCGGCGTAGCCGGCGAAGCCCACGCCTTCCTTGGTGAGTTCATCGATGGCTTCGACCGGTACCAGCTTGGCACAGGGCTTTCCTCGCAAGTCCACAAACATTGCAAGGATGAACTTCGTTCCTGACTTTTCAGCCAGGGTAGCAAGTTCGAGGTCAGGGGACATATTTATGCACCTTGTCTCGTGGTAGGAATCAACGTATACCGCTAGTAAACACCAGCTGAAACGTTTGGGCAAGAGAATTCAGCAAGGCAAATTTCCACAGACTGCCGACGCTCCAGTGCGGCGGAAGTGCCTCGGGGCCAGTATCACCGATGAACCGTCACGGAGTGGCAGATTTCACTGATTGAGGTCCGATCGGAGCCGACCTGCGGTCGACGACTCCGCGGGACTTTATGCAGTGTCGTACAGGCGAGATGCAGTGTCGTACAGGCGAGCCGTTGCCCGATCTCGTCCAAAGGCCGCCTGAACCGCCGCTTCGGTTTCCTTACTCCTGACTCCTGGTCGAGACCGTCTCCATGGTCGAGACCGCAGCCACGAACAAATCCGCCGCCCGAGTCCGCAGATGCGGTTGTTTGGTCCTGGCAGTGGTAGTGCACTGGTAGTTACGCTGACGCCGTGCCCCGGCACATCCGGATCCGCGAGGCCGCCGAGCTGCGGGTCGGCAGCGTGGCTGTCGCGGTGGTCAAAGCACAGTGATCGTAGAAGCACAGTGATCGTAGAAACCCCCGAAAGGAATCTCATGACCCGTGTGCGTGCGCTGGCCATCGCCGGTGTGATGGTGCTGGCCGTGACCACCGGCTGCCAGTCCAATTCCACCTCGGAACCCAGCTCGGCGTCCGAAGCCGGCTCGATCACGGTGTTCGCCGCGGCGTCGCTGAAGTCCGCATTCACCGAGATCGCCAACCAGTACAAGACAGACAACCCGGGCTCGTCCGTGGAGTTCTCGTTCGCGGGGTCCTCGGACCTGGTCACGCAGTTGACCCAGGGCGCCACCGCTGACGTGTTCGCGTCGGCCGACGCTCGCAACATGGACAAGGCCGCCCAGGCCGGTCTGCTCGACGGCAACCCGGTCAATTTCGCGACCAACACGCTGACCATGGTGGTGGCGCCCGGGAACCCCAAAGACATCACGTCATTCCGCGATCTGACCAAGCCCGGCGTCAGCGTAGTGGTGTGCGCCCCACCGGTGCCGTGCGGCGGAGCGACGCAGACTGTCGAGAAGGTCACCGGTATCACGCTGGATCCGGTCAGCGAGGAGTCCTCGGTGACCGACGTACTCAATAAGGTCACCACCGGGCAGGCCGACGCCGGAGTCGTCTACGTCACCGACGCCGCCGGGGCGGGTGACAAGGTGACCGCTGTGCCGTTCCCCGAGGCCGCCGAGGCCGTCAACACCTACCCGATCGCGGTGCTCAAGCAGTCCAAGAACGCTGCTGCGGCCCATCGCTTCGTCGACCTCGTCACCGGTGAGGCCGGCCAGAAGGCGCTTGCGAAAGCGGGATTTGCCAAACCCTGAGTTCAGGCCGCCTCCGGTGGTTGCTTAGCGGCCGCCGAGCGCGCGGCCAGCGCCCCGGCGACTGACGTCGTCGCGATGGTGATGAGCGCCCCGAGCATCATCGCCGACCCCTCCCCCGGCCTGAGCAGATGTTGTTCATTGCCCAATGTCGCGGCGGCCACGGGCACCCCCAACTGCGCTGCCGAGAACGCCGCCAGCGACAACGACTGGCCCGTCAACCGACCCGCAGTGTGGGCGAGCACGGCACCGAAACCCAGCGCAGCGCCGAGCACGATGAGTTTGGGATCGTGGCCGAGTTCGCGCACCTGTAATGAAGCCCCCAGCCACACGAAGAACAACGGCCCGAAGAACCCGTCGGTGATGCCGAAGAGCTGCCGGGCCAACCGGCGTGGCTCACCGATCGCCGATATCACCAGCCCCAGCGCGAAGCCGGCCAGCATGATCGAGACGTGGGTCGCGACAGCGACAGCCGCGAGCGTGAACAAAAGGATCAAGCTGATGCGCAATTCGAGGGCGAACTCGTGATCCTCGGAGTAATGGTGCAGTCGTTTCCTCAGTCCGGCCCGGTTCTCGGCCCACAGCAACACGTACACCACCACGGCGCAGCCGGCGATGGCCAACGCCCCCAGAGCCGCCCGCGGGGCTTGCTGAATATCGATTACCAAGGGCAGCAAGATAATCGACGCCGCATCCGCGATGGCGATCTGGGCCGTGACCGAAAGCACCTGTGGGCCCTGCAACCGCAGCCCGTCGATCACCGGTAGGGCAAGCGCCGCCGAAGACGACGCCATCAGCACGGCATACATCAGCGCGTGAGCAGTGCCGAACGCCCGGGCCAGCACCACGCCGAGCACCGCGGCCACCGCACCCACCAGCAGTGCTCGTACCAGCGCCTTGGGAATCGCGCTGTGCAGGGTGGTATCTCGCACCGGAACGTGAGTGCCGACAACGAACATCACCAGCGCGAAGCCGATGTTGGCCAACAACGAGAAGGTCGGGTCGGTGTCGTCGATGACACCGAGTCCGGTTCTACCGAAGATGATTCCGGCCAGTAGCTCGCCGATCACCACCGGGATCCGCATCCGCGGCACCGATGCCAGTGCCGGGCCGGTGAGCCCGATCACCATGATCAGTGCGAGCGTGCCGAAGCCGATGCCCGTCATGTCAGCACATCACGACTGCCACGACACCAACCGGCACGGTATGTCGGTGTTCTCGTCGGTCAGGTAACTCGCACACACGCGGTGGTAGCCGTCGGCCACCTGCAGCGGTGAACCTTTGCGCGCGTCGCCACGCACCAGCAGGATCGGCGACAGCTTCTTGCCGCCAGTGATCTTGGCCAGGTCAGCGCGGACATGAACATTGGTCTCGGGCAACAACGTCAGCCCGGCCGCCCGCAAAATGTCCTTGGCCTTACGGGTGACCGGCGGCGCCTTCTTCAGCGCCGACACCGTCTTGTCGACCGCGTCGGACTCGGCCACGAGCGACAGGTAGTCCGCGGCCGCGTCGAAATCATGATCTTCGGGCTTGTCGAGCCATTTCACCACCATGGCCCGATACGTTACTTATCCGCTGATCCAGTTGCTGTGGAATCCGTAGGGAACACGCTGCGGCAGCGCGATTTTCGCCACCGGCTTGCCAGTGAAGGCACAGGCATCGAGGATCACCAGATCGCTGCCGTCACGTTCGGGATCGTAGACGTAGCCGAGATACCACCCGTTGCTTTCGCCGGCCGGACCGGCACCGGGAACGAACACCGCCTCACCGGGACCGCCGGAACCGAGGTCGTGGCGAACCGCGTCACCTGTGGTCAGGTCGTAGCGAATCCAGGCTTTTGCGCCGACGGCAACGGAGTAGCGGGCATCCAGTCCGGCGAGGCGGTCGTCGATCCGTGGGAACTCCACGCCGGCATCGTCTAGCTGACGCTCGCTGACGGTGCCTGCCGTCAGGTCGATTCGCCATTCCCACAGCACCCCCTCCGCGTCGAATCCACCGTTGTCCCGCCACAGTTCGGGGTAGCGGACCGCCTGCAGCACAATCGAATTGCCGATCTCATGCGCATTCACCACGTGAAAGACATAGCACGGGTCAATATCGAACCAGCGGATCGGGGCGTTCGGATCGTCGCGGCGCATGACGCCGAAGCGGGCACCGTAGTCATCGCTCCACCGGTAGGGCATATCACCGTCACCCTTGAGCGCGACGTCGAGATCGAACACGACCGGCAGGTCCATGAAGATGACGTGCCCGGAGGTCATCGCGAAATCGTGCATCATGGTGTGCGCCTTGACATCCACCGCTCGGTTGACGGTGAGTTCGCCGGCGGCGTCGGCCCGGTGATAGGTGACGTACGGCTCGAAAATGCTGCCGTACCCGAAGAAATGAAGTTCCCCCGTCGTAGGGCAGATCTTGGGATGCGCTGTCATCGAGTCGATGAGCTTGCCACCGAAGTCGTAGGCGCCCACTGTTTCCAACTCGTTGGTGATCTCGTACGGCAACGAACTCTCCACCAGCGCGAGGGTTCTCCCGGCGTGGTTGACCACGTGGGTATTGGCGACCGCGGCCCGCAAGTTACGGCTGCCGTCGGCGTTGTAGAGCGGGAAGTCCTCGATGAAGCTGTCGGTGCGCACCCAGCGGTTGCGATACCACTTGGCGGCGCCACCTTCGATGCGGACGCCGTGAATCATCCCGTCTCCGGTGAACCAGTGGGCGGTCGCCTGGCGTGGGTTCGGTCCGTTGCGCAGGTACCAGCCGTCGAGTTCGGGCGGGATGGCACCCTCGACGGGCAGGTCATATTCAGTGAGTTCGTCGGCGACGGGCGCGTAATTGCCGCGCCGGAAGAATTCGGTTTCACCGATGGGCAGGGCTGAGGTCATGGCATCCACGGTGACACTCCACTACTGACATGTCAATAGTGGAGGTTAAGATGCTCCCATGAGTTTGCGAATGGCCACACTCGGCCTGCTGGCCCAACACCCGGGCAGCGGATACGACCTGCTCAGACGGTTCGAGAAATCGATGGCCAACGTGTGGCCGGCCACGCAGAGTCAGCTCTACGGTGAGCTGAACAAGCTGGCCGCGGCGGGCTTGATCGAGGTATCCGACATCGGGCCGCGTGGTCGCAAGGAGTACCGGGTCACCACAGCCGGCCGGGAAGAACTGATGGAATGGATCCGCAATCCTGCCGACGATCCGCCGGAGCGCAGCGCTGAGTTGCTGCGGGTCTTCTTGCTGGGCGAACTGCCTCCCGACCAGGCGCGCGAGCACCTCCTGGCGCTGGCCGGCCACTGCTCCGCCGAGGTGGACCGGCTCAAGGCCCTCGAAGCCTCGATCCCCTGGACCGACGACGTGGCAGATTTTTATGGGCACGCCGCGTTGGAGTTCGGCCTGCGTATCAACACCGTGCAGGCGGAGTGGGCGAGCTGGCTGGCCGGCCGCTTGGACGAGCCACGTTGATTTGATCGTTGCATCGCGATAGCTTCCGATATATCGTTAATGCATCGGAAGCGCATCCGACGCTTCCCGTCGAAAGAGAGAACCTCACCCATGAACACCCCATTCACACCCCCCAATCCCCCCTTCGGCCCGGGCGGCTTCGGTTTCGGCTTCGGACCCGGCGACCGTCGGGCCCTGCACGATGAGCGGCGCCGCGCCCGGCGCGAGTTCCGCGATCACGTCCGCGAAGAGTCCGCAGGCCATCACGGCCCGTTCGGTCGCGGCTTCGGTGGTCCCGGTTTTGGCCCAGGCTTCGGTTTCGGCCCCGGCTTCGGTCCGGGTTTCGGCCCCGGCTTCGGCGGCGGCCCCCGTGGCCGCGGACGTAACGGCGGCCGCGGCAGGCGCGGTGACGTCCGCGCCGCCATCCTCAAACTGCTGACCGAGCGTCCCATGCACGGCTACGAGATGACCCAGCAGATCGCCGAACGCAGCAACAATCTGTGGCGGCCCAGCCCGGGCTCGGTCTACCCGACGCTGCAGCTGCTGGTCGACGAGGGCCTGATCGCCCCGGCCGAAAGCGAAGGCAGCAAGAAGACTTTCGAGCTGACCGACGAAGGCCGCGCGGCCGCCGAACAGATCGAAACCGCGCCCTGGGACGCCATCGCCGAGGACGCCGACCCCAACGCCGTCAACATGCGCGCCGCCGTCGGCCAGCTGATGGGCGCCGTCGCACAGTCGGTGCACACCGCGAGCGAAGAACAGCAGCAACGCATCCTCGACATCGTCAACGTCGCACGCCGCGAGATCTACCAGATCCTCGGCGAGGAATAGCCGGCCACGAAGGTCTGCGTAGGCTGACCGGCATGCAGACCTTCCCCCTAGGTCCGTTCGCGGTGTCGCGCGTCGGGTTCGGTGCCATGCAATTGCCCGGGCCCGGCGTGTTCGGCCCGCCGCGGGACCGCGAGCAAGCTCTGTCGGTGCTCCGACGCGCTATCGAGTTGGGCGTCAACCACATCGACACCGCACAGTTCTACGGACCCGCCGTCGCCAACGAGTTGATCCGCGCCGCGCTGCACCCCTACCCGTCGGACCTCGCGCTGGTCAGCAAGGTCGGCGCCCGCCGCGATGAGCAGGGGCAGTGGTTGCCGGCCCAGGATCCCGGCGAATTGCGCCGCGGGATCGAGGACAACCTGCGGACCCTCGACATCGACCGGCTGGCCGCGGTGAACCTACGCATCCACGACGGCAACGGGATCGGCGCCGCCACCACCGTCGACCACGACCTGTTCGAGCGGCAACTGACGGCTATGATCGCGGCCCGCGACGAAGGATTGATCGACGGCATAGGCCTCAGCAACATCTCCCCCGAGCATCTGCGGATTGCCTTGGGCCACACCGCAATCGCGTGTGTACAGAACGCTTACAACATCATCGACCGGAGCGCGCAGCCGGTCCTGGACCTGTGCGTCGAGCACGGTATCGCGTTCGTTCCATTCTTTCCGCTCGGTTCGGCATTCGATCCGAACAGTCCCGTGCTCGGCAACGACATTGTCCGGCAGGCCGCAGGCGACCTCGGCTACACGCCGGCGCAGATCGTGTTGGCATGGACACTATCGGTCGCGCCCAACGTCCTGCTGATTCCGGGAACGTCGTCACCGGCGCACCTGGTAGAGAACCTTGCGGTGGCGGATATCTCGCTGCCCGAAGACATCTCGGACCGGCTGGACGGCGTGAGCAGATGACCGAAGAAATCACCGCATACATCGTTCCCGCCCTCGTGGCCGTGCTGGCGGCTGTCGGCGCCACCATCGGCGTCCAGTTCCGTGACGTCGACGCCTACGCGCGTCGACGCGGATTCTGGCAGTGGCTGCTCGTGTTGCTCGCCGCGTTGGCGACTTTAGGGGCCACCAACTCGGCATCCGGTGTCGGGAATCTGCTTGAGGCCACCTTGTTGGCGGTGCTCGCGATGGCAGCCACAATCTTCGCGCACGTGATGTGGCGCAGGCGAGTTCCCGATGCCGAACCCCGCACCCAGAGGCTCGCAGTGGCCGCCGCGGCCCTGGCCGTGGTCATCGTCGCCGCTTCGGTGACGCTCACCTACCTTTCCGGCAAGGGCTGCCGCCAGGCCCAGCCCCTGGTGCAGTCCAGCCGGGCAAGTTCCGGTCTGATCCTGCCGTCGTTCTCCGCCAACCAGGGTCCGACGGTCGGCGACTTCAACGAATGGGCCAAGGTGATCGGCGACCAGGCGAAGCAGGTGACTTCGGGCAAGGCTGCCGAACATGCCCGACGGCTGGGTGATTTGGCCGGCCAGATCGCCGAGGCTGAGCGGACCAACGACAAGGGTCGCCACGCCATGCTGGGCGTGCAGTACTACGACGAGCTCAAGGGTCTGTTGATGGCCTGCCCACTGCCGCGGTGATTCAGTCGATCTCGACCCAATCCAGCGTGCGCTGCACGGCTTTCCGCCAACCGGCGTAGCCACTGGATCGCTGCTCCTCACTCCATTGCGGGCTCCAGCGCTGGCCTTCCTGCCAATTGGCCCGCAGATCGTCGGCGTTGCTCCAGAACCCCACCGCCAGCCCCGCCGCATAGGCCGCGCCGAGCGCGGTGGTCTCGGCGACCACCGGCTTGACCACGTCCACGCCGAGCACATCGGCCTGAATCTGCATGCACAGCTGGTTGGCGGTGATACCGCCGTCGACCTTCAGAACCTCAAGGTGCACACCGGAATCGGCCTCCATCGCGTCGACCACGTCGCGGCTCTGGTAGCAGATCGCCTCCAGCGTGGCCCGGGCCACGTGCGCGTTGGTGTTGAACCGCGACAGCCCGACGATCGCGCCCCGGGCGTCCGAACGCCAGTACGGCGCGAACAGCCCGGAGAACGCAGGCACGAAGTACACGCCGCCGTTGTCGGAGACCTGCCGGGCCAGCGACTCGCTCTGCGCGGCGCCACTGATGATGCCGAGCTGATCGCGCAACCACTGCACGGCCGATCCGGTGACCGCGATCGAACCTTCCAGGGCGTACACGGGTTTCGAGTCACCGAACTGGTAGCACACCGTGGTCAGCAGCCCGTTGTCGGATCGGACCATCTTCTCGCCCGTGTTGAGCAGCAGGAAATTGCCGGTGCCATAGGTGTTCTTGGCCTCGCCGGCATCCAGGCAGACCTGGCCGACCATCGCGGCCTGCTGGTCCCCGAGGATGCCCGTCAACGGCACCTCACCGTCCAGTGGCCCCTCGGCGCGGGTGAGGCCGTAGGGCACGGGCGACGACGACGGCCGGATCTCGGGCAGCATCTGGCGCGGAATCCCGAAGAACGACAACAGTTCATCGTCCCAGTCCAAGGTTTCCAGGTTCATCAGCATGGTGCGGCTGGCATTGGTGACGTCGGTGACGTGCACGCCGCCGCGGTGACCACCCGTCAGATTCCACACCAACCAGCTGTCGGGGTTACCGAAGAGCGCGTCACCCCTCTCGGCGTCAGCCCGCACGCCGTCGACGTTCTCCAGGATCCACGCAATCTTGCCGCCGGAGAAGTACGTTGCGGGCGGCAGCCCGGCCTTGCGCCGAATCACCTCGCCGCGCCCGTCGCGATCCAGGGCCGCGGCGATCCGGTCGGTGCGGGTGTCCTGCCACACGATGGCGTTGTGATACGGCCTGCCGGTGTGGCGGTTCCACACCAGTGTGGTCTCCCGCTGGTTGGTGATGCCGAGCCCCGCGAGGTCCGCAGCGGTGAGTCCGGTCTTGTTCAGCGCGGTCATGATGACTGCTGCGGTGCGTTCCCAGATCTCCGCCGGATTGTGTTCGACCCACCCGGCCCGCGGCAGGATCTGCTCGTGCTCGAGCTGATGGCGGCCCACCTCGGCGCCGGCGTGGTCGAAGATCATGCAGCGGGTGCTGGTGGTGCCTTGGTCGATGGCTGCGACGAAATCGGCCACTGTGGTCCTTCCCGAGTCGCTGTCGCTCCTACCCTCCGAAACGTCCATCATGGCTTACATGGCACCTGGAGCTGATTCTCTTCCTACGAGCGGCACGTCGCCGAAAATCGGTATCGAACGGATGCCCCGTGGCGGCTACGACGCATCCTGCCTGGACCGGCTGCTGGAGACCGACCGGCTGGAATACCTCGACCGCGACGATGACGGAGACGGCAGTGCCGACGCACGCAAGAAACAGGTGATCGACGCGCTGGACTGGAGCGGCCGGTTCTTCGGCAACCACGAGAAGTTCGCGGCGATCGCGCTGGACCTGGTCGCCGAGGTGGCCGACCCGCGGATTCTGGAACTCGGCGCCGGGCACGGCGGGCTGTCACGCCAGCTGCTGGTCAATCACCCGTCGGCGCATGTCACCGTCTCCGATATCGACCGGGCCTCGGTGGACGCGCTGGCCGCGGGCGAACTCGGCACCCATCCCCGCGCGGAAGTCCGACGGCTCGACGCCACGGCAATCGACGCCGCCGATCGCAGCTTCGACCTCGCGGTGTTCGCACTGTCGTTCCACCATCTGTCGCCCGCGCAAGCCTCCCGGGTGTTCGCCGAGGGCACCCGCGTCGCGGACAGGCTGCTGATCATCGACCTGCCGCGCCCGCCCGCCCTGCTGCATCTGCTCAGGCTCGCGACGATGCTGCCGGCCGCGCCGTTCGTCCCGTTCATCCATGACGGCGTCATCAGCTCGCTGCGCTCCTACAGCCCCTCGGCGCTGCGCAGCCTCGCTCTGCACGCCGACCGGACCATCCAGCTCGAACTGCGCAGCGGACTCACGCTGCCCCAAATCGTCATCGCACGCCGTGGTTAGCGCCGGGGCCGGGTGAGCCGATGCAGCAACCACGCCGGCGGCACGGTCGCGGCCAGCGTGACGGCGAACAGCACTGCAGCGGAGCCGGTGTAGACGGGCCACCGCAACACCAGCGCCATCACCAGGTCCATGACCACCACGTGCAGCAGGAAGATCTCGTACGAGATCTCGCCCAACCACACCAGCGGTCGGCTGCCCATCAGCCGGGCGTACCCGCCGGAATCCCCCAGCGCGAGTGGTGCCACCACCAGCGTGGCGATCACCGCATACAGGATCGTCTTGGACACATCTTCGGACAGGCTGAGGGTGACCGCGGTGGTCCGCCCGGCAATCGGCGTCGCCACCACCAGATAGCAGGCCACGGCCAGTGGCAGCACCGCCAGCGCGTAGCACCGCACCCCCGTCGCCCCCAGCACCGCGAGCATCATCCCGCCCGCGAACCAGGCCAGGTAGTGCGGCAGCCACGCCCCCGCACCCACCGGCAACCAGTGGGTGTTGTGCAGGATCACCAGCCAAGCCGGGCTCACCGCGGCGATCACCACCAGCCCCGTGAGCAGCAGCAGCGGCCGGAACCGGCGTCGGCACAGCACCGCCAGCAGCAGATAGGCCAGCACCGGCAGCGCTGCGTAGAACGCCACCTCCACAGCCAAGCTCCACATCTGGGAGAGCCCCTGATGCAGGTAGGCAGTGAAGTAGTCGTCGCTGTAGATCTGGGTCAAGGTCAGATTCCGCGCCAGGCCCACCCAGGTGTGGCCCGGGTTGGGGTGCACCGGGCGCAGCTGGTAGATCCCGAACACCAGCAGCACCGTCACCACATACGCGGGCACGATCCGGCGGAACCGGCTGCGGGCATAGCGCAGCACCGACGGCGGCCTGCCACCGTCCGCCGCGGCGCGCACCCACGGGCGGAACAACAACAGGCCTGAGAGCACGAAAAAGATCGGCACCCCGATCTCCAGGCGCGCGCCCAGCAGACCGGCATAGCCGTGAGTGAGCAGCCCGGTGCCGTAGGACGCGTGGGTTCCCATCACGGTCATCGCAGCGACCGCCCGTACCCCGGTCAGGGCGGCGACACGGTCGACTCCGTCGACCTGCTCGAGCCCGCCCTGTTCCTCGTCAGCTTGTCGGGCACACAATCAGCGAGCCTATTACGCAATTTTCCTGCGCACCGGATCCCCGACGTTGTTGCATCGGCGTGTGGGCGAAGAGGTCAGCAATACCGAATACACCCGGGCGCACCGGCAACAGTACCGGCGCAAGGTGCAACTCTGCCTCGACGTGTTCGAAACCATGCTGACGCAGTCCCGCTTCGAGTTTGAGCGGCCGCTGACCGGCATGGAGATCGAATGCAATCTGGTGGACAACGCCTACCAACCGGCGATGACCAACCAGGAGGTCCTGGCCTCCATCGCCGATCCCGCGTACCAGACCGAACTGGGCGCCTACAACATCGAATTCAATGTGCCGCCCCGGCCGTTACCCGGTCGTTCCGCACTGGACCTGGAATCCGAAGTGCGGGACAGCCTCAATGCAGCCGAGACGAAGGCAAGCCAGAACGGCGCGCACATCGTCATGGTCGGCATCCTGCCGACGCTTATGCCCGAACATCTTTCGGCCGGTTGGATGAGCGAGTCGACGCGATACCAAGCCCTCAACGACTCGATCTTCACCGCGCGCGGCGAGGACATCACGATCGACATTTCCGGTCCGGAGCGCCTTTCGCTGCAGGCCGCGTCGATCGCCCCGGAATCCGCGTGTACCAGCATGCAACTGCATCTGCAGGTCTCGCCCGCCGATTTCGCCCGAAACTGGAACGCCGCGCAGGTGCTGGCCGGCCCGCAGCTGGCCGTCGGCGCCAACTCGCCGTATTTCTTCGGCCACCAGCTGTGGGCCGAGACCCGCATCGAACTGTTCGCCCAGGCCACCGACACCCGCCCCGACGAGCTCAAGACGCAGGGCGTGCGCCCACGGGTGTGGTTCGGCGAGCGTTGGATCACCTCGATCTTCGACCTCTTCGAGGAGAACGTGCGGTATTTCCCGTCGCTGCTGCCCGAGCTGTCCGACGAGGACCCGGCAGCCGAGCTGGCGGCCGGCCGGGCACCGCGACTGCCGGAGCTGCGGCTGCACAACGGCACCATCTACCGCTGGAACCGGCCCGTCTATGACGTCGTGAACGGCTTGCCGCACCTGCGGGTGGAGAACCGGGTACTGCCTGCCGGGCCGACCGTGGTGGACATGATGGCCAACTCGGCGTTCTACTACGGGCTGCTGCGCACCCTGTCCGAGGAGGACCGGCCGATCTGGACAAGGCTGAGTTTCGCTGCTGCACAACATAATTTCGAATCCGCTGCGCAACACGGCATGGAGTCCCGGCTGTACTGGCCCGGGCTGGGCGAGGTCACTCCAGACGAACTGATACTGCGCCGGCTGCTGCCGATGGCCCACGATGGGCTGCGGCACTGGGGTGTGGCAGGCGAGGTGTGTGACCGCTACCTCGGCGTGATCGAAGCACGGGCGAAGACCGGGCAGACCGGTGCAGCCTGGCAGGTATCGACGGTGCAGCGGATCGAACGGCGCGGGGTGTCGAGGCCGCAGGCACTGGCCGAAATGTTGCGGCTGTACGTCCAGCAGATGCACAGTAATGAGCCGGTCCACAGCTGGGATTGACTCGCGTACGTTGGATTGCATGGCATTCGATCAGGTCTTGGATTGGGACAACGCCTACCGCGGCACAGGCGAGTTCGCCGGCCCGCCACCGTGGAATATCGGTGAGCCGCAGCCCGAACTGGCGGCGCTGCACCGGGCCGGAAAGTTTCGTAGTGATGTGCTCGACGCCGGCTGCGGCCACGCGGAACTGTCGTTGACCCTGGCGTCCGACGGCTACACCGTCGTAGGCATGGATTTGAGCCCGACGGCGATCGCCGCGGCCAATCGCGCCGCGCAGGAGCGCAATCTGAGAACCGCCAGCTTCGTACAGGGTGACATCACCTCGTTCACCGGCTACGACGGCCGATTCAGCACCGTGGTGGACTCGACCTTGTTCCACTCGCTGCCCGTCGAGAGCCGCGACGGCTACCTGAGCTCGATTCACCAGGCCTCGACGCCCGGCGCGTCCTACTACGTGCTGGTGTTCGCCAAGGGCGCGTTCCCGGAAGACCTGGAGACCAAGCCCAACGAAGTCGACGAGGATGAGTTACGGGCGGCTGTGTCCAAGCACTGGGTGGTCGACGACATCCGCCCGGCCTTCATCCACGCGAACGTAACCGCCATCCCGGGCGCACCGGTGGAAGCACTGCCGCACGATCACGACGAGAAGGGTCGGATCAAGTTCCCGGCCTTCCTGTTGACCGCACACAAAGGCTGAGACACCCCAGGCACCGCGAGCGCGCGTGTCTGTCGCCCGACACGCCCTGAGCGGTCGGCATTTCCGTCACGGTCGCACGGCGACATATATACCGCCTCAGCGCGGCCGTTCCCACTACCGGCCGCGCGCACTCCCCTGCGCAACGGGCCCAATCCCGATCGCCCGTCGGCAAAGCTGCTACGCCCAGACATCCTCGGAACCGCACCATGGGATACAACTGCACATTTGCCGAAGTAGCACACCCAGGTCATGCGACCGAACAGACAGCCACCCTTACAGCCATGGGCACGCAGATGCACTCCAACAGGTAAATCCTCGAACAATCGAGGTCAAATCGGGCATCTAGCTCTGCTCAGCAAAGCTGACTACCGTCGCTCGTGCGCCCACCCGCGGTGCTAGCAAATATCGTGGGCAACGCACACAAGGACTGTCGAATTCTTATAAACATTGCTAGAGTGCTCCGAGGCAAATGTCATTTGAAGATCGGGGCGGTCATGACAGCCGGCTTCGTAACGAGCAGTTACAACTACAACGCGGACACACAGCGCAGTTGGAATGACCCAAAACGGTATCTGTGGCTTCTCGCCGCTGCGATCCCCGGCTTGGTGATGGTGTCCTGGCTGGCCGTGAAAGTAACGGGGTTCGGCGGGTTCTGGTGGCTCGGTGCGCTTCTGACGTTCGTAGTGATGCCGCTGCTCGACCGCATCGTCGGGACCGACCGCAGCACCCCAGCCGAGGACGCCTACATCGATCTCGACAACGATCACTGGTATCGCTGGGCGACTTACCTCTACCTGCCCACCCAGTACCTGTCCCTGATCTTCGCGTGCTGGTTGTGGAGCGGTGGCGGCTGGGTGGTTCTGTCGCCGATCGACCGCGCCGGCCTACTGGTCACGGTGGGGATCGTGGGCGGCATCGGGATCAACGCCGCCCACGAGTTGGGACACAGAAACGCCCGCCTCGAGCGGCGGCTGAGCAAGATCGCCCTGGCCCAGACGTGCTACGGCCACTTCTTCGTCGAACACAATCGCGGGCACCACGTACGCGTCGCGACACCGGCCGATCCCGCCAGTTCACTGATGGGTCAAAGCCTGTACCGCTTCATCCCGCGCTCGGTGATCGGCGGGCTTCGATCGGCATGGGCGTTGGAGGCGCGGCGATTCACCCGCGGCGGAAAGACACCGTGGACACTCAGAAACAATGTGCTCAACGCATGGCTGATGAGTCTCGTCCTGTTCTGCGGGCTCGCCGTGTGGTTCGGGCCGGTGGTCCTTCCGATGCTCATCGGCCAGGCGATCGTCGGCTTCTGTCTGCTCGAAGCGGTCAACTACCTCGAGCACTACGGACTGCGGCGCCAACGTCTGCCCAGCGGCCGGTACGAACCCGTCTCCGCCCGGCATAGCTGGAACAGCAACACCCTGGTCGCAAACGTCTTCCTCTACCACCTCCAGCGCCACTCCGACCATCACACCAATCCCCAGCGGCGCTACCAAACCCTGCGCAGTCTCGACGAGGCGCCTCAGCTGCCCAACGGATACGGCGTCATGTTCGTGCTGTCACTGGTTCCGCCGCTGTGGCGCAGAGTCATGGATCCGCAGGTGCTCGAGCACTATTCGGGTCGCATCGAGTTGGCCGCGCTCGACCCGCGGCACCGCGAACACCTCATCCGCAGACACCACACGCGCGTGGCATGACCGCCATATCGCGCAGGCAGTTTCTGGGCGCCGGTACGGCGGTCGCACTCAGTGCCGGCGGCGCGGGCTGGTGGATGTACCAACATGCCGACCGCTCCGAGCCTCGCGCTCACTACTCTGCGATCGTGATCGGCAGCGGCTACGGCGGCGGGGTGTCTGCACTTCGCCTGGGAGAGGCCGGTATTGAGACCCTCCTGCTGGAGAAGGGCCGGCTGTGGGACACACCCGACGCCGACGGTAAACGGTTCACCAAGATGTTGCCCGCCGACACTCGGGCGGGCTGGTTCAGTTCGGTTCCGCCGAGCCTGGTCACATCGTTCCAAGGATTCTCGATCGACGAGATCGCGCGCAATTCGCCGTCGCCGCAGCCCGTTCAAGCCGGGATCTGCGACAAGACGACGCACGGCGCTCACCATGTGTTTCGCGGGATCGGAGTCGGCGGAGGCTCACTGGTCAACGCGGCCGTGGCCGCCGTACCGACTGCGCGGCAGATCGCCGAATGCTTCCCTGACATCGGGGTGGACGAGTTTCTGGGGACATACATCGAGCGCGCCAAACGCACGCTGCTGATCAGCTACCGCGACATGGACTGGTTCGAACGCACACCGTGGTTCCAGTTCGCCCGAGTCGGCCGCGAATACGCCGCCGCGGCAGGGTATCCGGTCGATTACAACGGCAGTGCCTACTCGTTCGACTATATGAAGGACGAAGAGGCCGGGACGGTTGAACGATCGGCGTTTGCGTTCGAGCAGCAGTTCGGCAACAACTACGGGCGCAGGGGCAGCGTCGACCAGACTTATGTCGCATCCGCTCTGGCCACCGGGAAGGTCACGTTGCGGCCGCTTACGGAGGTGACCGCCGTACGCCGGGAGGGTCGCGAGTACGTGGTGTCCACCAGATCGATCGACCGCTGGGGCAAGGAGACCGGCCGCGACGAAATCGGTTGCGATCAGCTATTTTTGACCGCCGGTGTATTGGGTACCAATCAGATTCTATTGCGCGCCCGGGAGACCGGGGCGCTACCGGACCTGAATGATGCTCTGGGATCCGGATACGGCAACAACGGTGACATGATGGTGTCGCACTGGCTCAAGAAGAGCGATCCCGCCGGAACCCAGCAGTCACTGCTCGGGCTGATCAACCTCGACGGCCGGGCTGACACCGAGAACCCGGTCTACGCCACCATGTTTTCCCTTCCGCTGCCGGTCGAGACCTTGATGCTCGGCTACTACGTCATGGTCAAGACCGGTGATCGCGCCAACATCACCTATGACCGGACGTCAGATTCGATCACCATCGACTGGCCTGCCGCCTACACCGACCACCTGACCGAGCGGACTCGAAAGGTCTTCGACAAGCTGACGCAGGTCAACGGGGTGGATTACCGTGATGACATCTATTCCGGGGAGATCTTCGCCCCCAACACAGTTCATCCGTTGGGCGGTTGTGTCCGCGGTGACGTCACCGATGCGTTCGGACGCGTCAAAGGTTACGACAACCTCTATGTCAACGACGCATCGCTGATCCCCGGCTATCTCGGGTGCAACCCGTTCATGTCGATCACGGCATTGGCGGAACGCAACATCGAGGCAGTGCTGCAGGGCCGCCGCTAGACACCGTTCACTACACCACTTCCCGCAATGCCCGCGCGAACTGTTCGAGGTCTTCGACACCCGCATCGACGTGGGGGGAGATCCGCAGCACCGGTTTGGTCATCTCGAACGGTGCCCGCATGAGTTCACATGCCGTGGTGACGATGCCGTGCTCAGCGATGAGCCGGGCCCGCACCGCGGTTGGGTCGGCCCCGTCGGTCGGCTCGAGCGTGGTGATAGCCGTGGGTTCGTCGGCCGATTCCACCACGCGCCAGCCGGGCGCATCGGCGAGCACCTGCCGAGACAGCCGGCCCACCTCGGCCAGCCGGGCACGCACCCGGTCGGGACCGGCCGCGAGGTGCTCGCCGAGCGCAACCGAAAACCCGATGCGGGCAGCGGCATTCGATTCGACCCCGTCCAGCGTCCGCACCGCCCGCGCCGGTATGCCCCAGGAAGGTGGCGGCACCCGAGGCTGCAGCCGCTGGGCCAGTTCCTCGCCGAGTGCGAGTACTCCCACGCCGCGCGGGCCGGCCAGCCATTTGCGGGCCGACGAGTACAGCGCGGCGGCGCCGACATTGCAGTCGAGATGGCCGAGCGCCTGGGCGGCATCCACCACGAGAGGGATGCCGGCGGCCCGGCATACCGCGGCGAACTCCGCCAGCGGCTGGGCCACACCGCGATGACTGGCCAATGCCGTCAGGTGCGCGAGCGCGGGCGGGTCAGTTGCGAGTTGACCGGCCGCCGCGTCGACGTCCAACCGGCCCGCGCCATCGACGGGCAGCGCCCGTACCGCAAACCCGTTGGCCGCCATCACCGCTAGGTTGGGACCGTATTCACCGACCAGGCACGCGGCGGTCCGCTCCCCCGGCCAGCTGCTCAGCAGCAGATCCAGGCCGTTGCCGGACCCGAAAGTGTAGACCACGTTGGCGGCGGGCAGGCCGGTCAGCGCCGCGACCGCGGCCCGGCCCGCGTCGAGCACAGGGGCCGAGGCGTCGAGCGCGACGTAACCACCGACCTCGGCCTCGTGGCGGGCGTGGGCGGCTGCCGCGTCGATCGCCGCGAAACCCTGACGGGAGCATGCACCACTGTCCAGGTGCAGCCCCGCGACCTGCGGACGGGCGGCGCGCCACTGCTGCGCGAGACTCATTTGACGGCCAGCGACAGGCCGAAGTCGCCGGGCCCGTCGGTCCACCAATGAGTTTGTCGCAGGCCAGCTTTCGCCAGCTCTGCCGTCACATCGTCCGGCCGGAACTTGCACGACACCTCGGTCAGCATCTCTTCGCCCGCTGCGAACGTCACATCGAGGCCGAGTGCCGCTACCCGGACCTGCTGCGCATCGCGAGTCCGCAGCCACATCTCGATGCGCTCCTCGTCGCCGTTCCACCGGGCCACATGCTCGAAGGCTGCCGGGTCGAAGTCGGCGCCCAACTCGCGGTTCACCACGGCCAGCACGTTGCGGTTGAATTCGGCTGTCACACCGGCACTGTCGTCGTAGGCGCGGACCAGCCGCGCCGCGTCCTTCACCAGGTCGGTGCCCAACAGCAGACTGTCGCCCGGCTGCAGGGTGTCGGCCAGGGTGTCCAAGAACTCGGCGCGTGGCCCCGAGGTCAGGTTGCCGATCGTGGACCCCAGGAAGATCACCAACCGCCGTCCCACCTGCGGGATCTTGCCGAGGTGCTCCTCGAAATCGCCACACACCGCATGGATTTCGACCCCGGGATATTCGCGTCCGATGGCCTTACCCGCGGCGCGCAACATGCCGGCGTCGACATCGAACGGGATGAACCGGCGCAGCAGTCCGCCGTCGCGCATCGCGTCGAGCAGCATCCGGGTCTTCTCCGAGGTGCCGCTACCCAGCTCCACCAGCGTGTCGGCACCGGCGGACGCAGCGATCTCGGCGGAGTGCTCGCGCAGGATCTGCGCCTCGGTGCGGGTCGGATAGTACTCGGGCAGCCGGGTGATCTGGTCGAACAGGTCGCTGCCCACCGCATCGTAGAACCACTTGGGTGGCAGGCTTTTCGGTGTCTGGGCGAGGCCTTGGCGGACGTCACGGCGCAGGGCTTCCGCGGCGGAGTCGGCGGCCAGGTAGTTGGACAGTGTGAGCGTCATGCCGGTCCTTTCAGGGGTATCAGTTCGACGTGTGAGTCGTGTACGTACACCAGGTGCCGGTCGGGGATGTCGCGCCATTCGGGCGCGTCGTCGTACGGTTCACTGGCCAGCACCACGCCGTCAGGCTGCTGCCGCACCGACAGGGTGTCGCCCCAGGTGGTGGCGAGCATGCGAGAACCGTTGGCGGCGAGGATGTTCAGCCGGGCGTCGGGATCGGCCTCGCCGACCTCGACAACCGTATCGCCCAGCGTTTCCAGCCCGCGGGAGAAAATCAGCGCCGCGAGCACCGCACTGTCGACCGTGGATTCGGCGTGCGCGGTCACCGGCAGCACCGCGCGATCCACCACGCCGTTGTGCGACAGCAGCCACTGCCCGTCGGTGAAGGGGGCGCACGCCGACGGTTCGATCGGCATGCCGACGGTCGCCGAGCGGACCGCTGCGACGACGCAGCCGCTGCGCAGCGCGGGTGCCACCGACGCGAACGACGCGTCGCCCCACAGTGGTCTGTCGCTACGCCAGCGCGCGGGTCTGCCGCCGGGGAGATCGGGCGAGAAAAAGCCCACGCCCCAACCGTCGGCATTCATCAGGCCGTGCTTCTGCCGTCGCGGCGCGTAGGACTGCACCAGCAGCCCCTGCGGCGGGTCGAGCACGAGCGAGGCCACCGACCGGGGCGCGCCGAGCCAACCGAGGTGCCGGCACATCAGGTGGCGTCCCAGGCGAGGCGGACACCGGAGAAGATCTGGCGGCGGAACGGGTGGTCCCAGTTACGGAAGCTGGGCCGCAGGATGCCCGCGGCCACTGCCCACGATCCGCCACGCAGCACCCGGTAGTCGCCGCCGAAGAACGGCTGGGTGTAACGCTCGTAGATCATCGGAGTGAAGCCGGGCCACGGGTTCAGCGGGGAGCTGGTCCACTCCCAGACGTCGCCGAGCAGCTGCTCCACGCCATAGGCCGATGCCCCTGCGGGATAGGCTCCGACGGGTGCCGGGCGCAACGCGTCACCGCCGAGGTTGGCCAGGACAGCGGTGGGCTCTGAAGCGCCCCATGGGAATCGGCGCCGGGACCCAGTTGCGGGATCCCACGCACAGGCTTTCTCCCACTCGATCTCGGTGGGCAGCCGGGCCCCGGCCCAGGCCGCGTAGGCCTCGGCCTCGAAGTACGTGACGTGCTGGACGGGCTCGCCACCCGGGATCGCCTCGACGTGTCCGAACCGGGTGCGGGTGCCGTCGGCATTCCAGAACTGCGGTGCCACGAGACCCGCCTCTTGCCGGTGGGTCCAGCCAAGCTCGGACCACCAGCACGGCTGTTGGTAGCCGCCGTCGTCGATGAACCCGCGCCATTCGGCATTGGTGACCGGAACTCGCCCGATGCGGAACGACGGTATGTCCACCACGTGCGCGGGCCGCTCGTTGTCCAACGAGTGCGGTTCGGTGAGCTCGTCGACGCCGAGCGTGAACGGGCCACCCGGGATCAGCACCGAGGTGCCGGCTACGTCGGCGCGTCCGGGTGGCAACGGGCTGGCGGTATCCAACAATGGCGTTCCCACCCGCAGACCCAGCGCCTGCAGCATGGTTTCGTCGTGCTGGTTTTCGTGACTGATCACCAGACCGAAGTTGAACTGCGACGCGTCCTCGGGCAGCGCGTCGAGCGCATCGAGCGCCTTGGCACGCACCGTCGCGCAGTAGGCCCGGGCCTCGGTGGGCGGCAACAGTGGCAGCTGGACGCGGCTGGCGCGGGAATGCTCGAACGCGTCATAAAGCCGTTCCACCGCAGGGGCCAACATGCCGGGCCGGGTTGGGTCGCCACCGCGCAGCAACCACAGTTCTTCCTGCTGCCCGATGTGCGCAAGATCCCACACCAGCGGGCTCATCAGGGGGTTGTACTGGCGGTGCAGCTCGGCATCGTCGAAATCGACCAACCGCAGCGTGCGTTCCCGGGCCCGCATCAGCTCCTGCGCCAGCGTCTCACGTGTGGTCAAGACTCACCTTTCGCCAGTTGGCTCACCGCCGACGCGATCCCGAACCGCACCGCCCGGTCGGCGAAGTCGTCGGCCGGCGAGCGGCCCTGTTCGACCGACCGCACCAAACGCCGCATCGATTCCGCGAGTTCTGCGGGAGCACGCTCTGCCGCGGCCCGGACACAGCTGACCGCCGCCGCGTGAAGCCGTCGATCGGCCAAGCCCACCCGGGCCGCTCGGTCCCACGCTGTCGCCACCGGTGCGGTCGCCTCCGCAGCGATCGCGGCGGCGTCCGGGTCGTCGAGCAGCGTGGTGAGCGTGAACACTGCGGCCGGCCACAGCCCGTCGGGCAGGCTGTCGAGATATCTGATCTCCAGCCACCGGCGCGGCCGCACCGGCGGAAACAGTGTCGTCAGGTGGTAATCCAGGTCGGCCGAGGTGGGGTGCCTGCCGCCCAGCACAGCCAGGCCGTCGGCCCAGTCCGCGAAAGGCACCCAGTTGACGACAGGCACCGCGCCCACGTCGTCGGCGGTGTTGACCAACATCACCGGAGCCCGCAGCGCGTAATGCGCCCAGTCGCTGGCCGGATCGGTCCCGTCGGCACCGAGAACGGGCCCGCAGCGCGCCGAGTCGAGCTCACCCCACACCCGCTGCCGGGTGGAGACCCAGCCGGTGAATTCGCCGCCGAGCAGCGGTGAATTGGCCGTGATGGCGATCATCGTCGGGCCGAGCGCATGGGCCAGCCGCACCCGGTCTGCCCAGCCGGCCCGGGGGCCGGCATCCAGATTGACCTGTACCGAGGCGGTCGATGTCATCATCGCGGCACCCGCGGCGCCGGTGTCGCTGGCGGCGAAGAACCGTTCCATGGCCCGGTACCGCGCACCGGGATTCACCCGCTGCGTCAACCGCACCGGATCGGTGCCCAGGAGTACCAGACCGAGGCCGCGGCGGGCGAAGGCCGCGCGCAACGTCGCCCGATCAGCCAGGAGTGCGGTGATTGCGGCGAGCGGACCGTCCTCCGGCGGCCCGGACAGCTCGACCGCACCTCCGGGTTCGACGGTGATCCGGCTGCGGCCCGGCAATCGAGGCACGGTCTCGATGGCAGCGGTCAGCTCGTCCCAGCCGGGACGGCGCATCGGATCCGTCAGGTCGTAACAGTGAGCCTCGATCTCCAACCCGACCCGGCCGACTGCACCGTCATGCAGACAATGCGCACCGATATAAGCAGCGGCCTGCTGAGAACTGCTGAATTCGATGGGTGTTCGGGGCCCGGGATCAGCCCTGATGGGTACTGCCATGGCAACAAACCCCTCCCGGTCCTTACCGGTGTCGGACCGTCTGGTTGTTTCCATCTTCCAGATGGGACCGACAAGTCGCCCTCTGGACGGATTACGCGTTCGTGCCGGGTAACCGAACTCTGTGCCGCAGTTATTGCCCGAGCGAGTTCTGCATGGCGCCGGCCAATACATTGACGGCCGGGCCACCGTTGCCGGACTGACACACTTTGGCTTGCAAGAGCACGTTTTCCCGTTTACGTGTGGTGGTGAAACATCGCCGATCGGTACCGGCCTCCTGTTTCACCCAGTCCGCATCCGTCGGACCGGCTGGGCCGCCGGTAAACGTCCACACCTGGGTGACGAAGTTGTCCAGGTGCATCGCGCTGGTCAGCCCCGAACAACCCTGGGTGCGGTCGACCACCCGATGGAACGCCCGGTCGGCGGCGTCGGCCGTGGCGAATACCCCGACAGCCTGTTTGACGTAGTGGCTGTCGTCATTGGCCGAAGTCTGGGTCGTGGCACTGTTGAACGACGCCAGATCGGGGTCGTTGTAGACCTCGGGCAGTCCGATGTCAGCCCAGTTGTTGCACACCGGGTCGTCGACCCAGAACGACTGGATCGGAACCGTGGAGTCGGAAGCCCAGGTCATCGGGGCGCCGACGACGTTACCGACCGAACCCTTCGGCAGGACCGCGTAAGACACCACACCCGGGTCCGACGGACGGGCACCGGCCGGTGCCGACAGGGCCAACGCCAGACCGGCCACCCCGAGCCCCACAGTCAGAGCACGCATCCACTCGATCATGCCAGTCAGTACAGCGTGCGAGTGCAGTAGGTCCGAGCCGGAGACGGATAACGCCAGGCGTACTCGCCGCTGGCTTTCGGGCAGGTCGAACCATCATGGACGTCGAGCCGCTGTGTCACCTGCACCAGCACGCCGTTGCCGCGCGAGGTGCAGTCGGCCAGTCCCATCACGCCGGCGGGCATGCCGAGTTCGTAGCAGTGATAGGTCACGAGATTGGGCACCAGGCACAGCCGGGCCGTCGACGGATCGGCCAGTTTGGCGGGCAGATGCTGGTACTCGCCGCTCGGGCAGCTGCCCGCGGCGTCGGCGACAGCTCCGACGGTGTAGCTCGGGTCAGCGCTACAGGCCACCTTGGTGGCACGCGCGACCTCTGGGGCCGACGGGGTGCCGGCCGGGAAGCTGACGCAGTCGCCGACGGCGAAGATCATGGCCGCGTTGCGTTCCGGTTGTGCGGAGCCACAGCCGACCGCGGATGCCAGGATGGCGATCAGCACGGCAACCAAGGCCCGATTGCGCGTCATGGTTAGGCACAATCTCACGTTTCGTGCCGACACACCCAGGAAATCAGACGTCCCGGCCACCTGATGTGGTAGCCGGGACGTCAGGGCTGCAGATGCGGTCTACGTGGTGTTGCGGTCCGTCCGACAGTCGGGGCAGACACCCCAGAACACCACCTCGACTTTATCGACGACGAAGCCGCCGACATTCGAGAGCTCGAGGCAGGGCGCGGGCCCGATGACACATTCGACATCGACCACCAAGCCGCAGACTCGGCACACCAGGTGGTGATGGTTATCGCCGGCCCTGGTCTCGTAGCGGGCGGATGAGCCGGCCGGCTCGATCCTGCGGATCAGACCGGCGCTGACACAGGCCCGGAGGACGTCGTAGACCGCCTGGGTGGAGACCGATCCCAGGGTTTTCCGGACCCGGACGGCCACATCGTCTGCAGTGGCGTGCGGCTCGGCGGCGAGTGCCTCCAACACCGCGACCCTCGGTGCGGTGACTCGAAGCCCCACGGCCCGCAAGCGGGCCTTGGGGTCGTCGTCACGAACCGGAGTCACCGCTCCAGTATGCGTCTTTTCTGGAATCGGTCAAAAGACTATCGGTGATCAGCGAGGAGCCGTCGTCGGAGCACCGCCCTGCCCACCCGGACTGCCGGGGCCACCCTGCCCACCCGGACCACCCTGACCACCCTGCCCACCCTGGCCGAAACCGGGTCCGCCCGGACCGCCCTGCCAGCCGGGTCCACCCTGGCCCCACGGGGCCATCGGCGGACCACCGCGGTGGTGGAACATCATCCCGGGACGCTCCCAGCCACCTCCGCCGTAGTGATGATGACCGCCGCCCGAATGGACACCGAGGAAGAATCCGGTGCCGAACACGACAGCAACAATGAAAACTGTGCCCGCGACGATGCCGACCCAGGCCACCGCCTGGGTGAGACGGCTCTGCTTGCGGGGTTCCCCGTAGGCGGCTGCCGGTACGGGCGCGGTGGGCGGCTCGGCCGTGACGACCGGGCCGGTGGGTTCGGAAGATGTATCAGTCATGTAGCCCAGATTGCGAGTGTCATCGAAGTGCCGATCATGAATTGGCTATGAATCGGCTGTGAATGCTCACCAGGGCTTTATCGGGTTCACGGCGTACTGGATCACACGGTACGGCGCGCCGCCGCGCGGAGTGGTATTCCACTGGCTGATGAACACCCGCACCTCGTCGAGCGTCGATCCCGGTGAAATGTAACCCCCGTACGGCTGGGCCAGCCGGTTGTCCCCCGGCGGCGGTAACGCATCAGCCGGATCAGGCCAGTCCCCGCCTCCGAACACCACTGTGGTCACAGGTGCCGTACCGAGGCCGGTCGGGTCGTAGGCGACCCGGACCTCCATGTTGCCGGTGCTGGCGTTGAAATACGACAGCACGGGCTTGCCGTCGATCTGCCTGATGCTCATCTCGCCGACCCGGTCGGACCACAGCGCGGTCGGCGACTTGCCCCAACCGCCTTTGGACGACCAGCCCTGCCAGCCGGCCCGGTCGGTGAACGTCTGCGGTGTGGACCGGTACAGGAACACCGGCCCGCTGCGGTCGAAGTTGTTGGCCACGATGTACACCCAGCCGGTCTGCGACTCGGGTGTCGGGATGGGGTCGTAGTAGCCGCTGATCTGTGACTGCCCACCGCCCTGATAGCTTGCGGGCCGCACCGAACCGGGCACGGTAGGCCAATTTCCCTGTGAGGCATTGGCTTTCACCAGCCTCGAGTTCTGCGGTACGAGGTCGCGCGTGGTGCTCACCATGAGGTAGTTGTCCCGGTTGATCGAGACCACACCGGCCGGCAACTGGGAACTGCCCGGCGGCGTCGTGTCGGCGAGCAGCGGCTTGCCGACGCCGCCGCCGGTGACGCCGTCGTAGCGGACACCCGTGGGGTCGTCGACCGAATCCGGCTCCACGTGCAACGCGACGGGTGAGTACCAACCACCGAAACCCACGGCCTGGCCGGCGAAGCTGTCACCGCACACCTGCAACACGCGAGTGGGGAATTCCATGAACTCACACAGATCGGTCGCGCCGATCCCGTAATCCCCTGTGGGCGTTCCCGTTCCGGCTGCGGGACCGATCCGCTGCACCTGGCCGGGGGCCAGTGGCGGCAGCACCGGATCAGAGGAGGGCGAAGGCGGATCGGCAGAGGCCGAGGGCGCCTGCCACACCGCCGCGGCGATCACCGCCGCCGCAGCGAACCGGAGCGCTGTGGACACCCCGCTGGTCAGAGCTCGGCGGCCAGCAGCTCGGCGATCTGAATGGTGTTGAGCGCCGCACCTTTTCGAAGATTGTCACCCGAGACGAAGAGCGCGAGACCACGCCCGTCGGGTACACCCGGATCTTGGCGGATCCGGCCGACGAGTGATTCATCGACACCGGCGGCGGCCAGCGGCGTCGGCACGTCGACGAGCTTGACACCGGGGGCCACGGCCAAGAGCTGCCGGGCGCGTTCGACCGAAAGCGGTTGGGCGAACTCGGCATTGATCGACAGCGAGTGCCCGGTGAAGACCGGCACCCGAACGCAGGTACCCGATACCAACAGGTCGGGGATACCCAGGATCTTGCGGCTCTCGTTGCGCAGCTTCTGGTCCTCGTCGGTCTCCCCCGAGCCGTCATCGACCAGGGAGCCGGCCAGCGGAACCACGTTGAACGCAATGGGCGCAACGTATTTCACGGGCTCCGGGAACACCACAGCCGACCCGTCGTGCACCAGAGCCTCGGCGCCGTCGACCACCGCGCGGGTCTGCGTGGCGAGTTCCTGAACACCGGCCAGGCCACTGCCCGACACCGCCTGGTAGCTGGACACGATCAGCCGCGTCAGGCCCGCCTCTTCGTGCAGCACCTTGAGCACCGGCATCGCGGCCATGGTGGTGCAGTTGGGGTTGGCGATGATGCCTTTCGGTCGCACACCGGCGTCTCTCGCGAAGTTGACCTCGGACACCACCAAGGGCACCTCGGGATCCTTGCGCCAGGCCGACGAGTTGTCGACGACGACGGCGCCTGCCGCGGCGAACCGCGGCGCCTGCACGCGCGACATCGTCGCGCCCGCGGAGAACAGCGCGATGTCCAGCCCGGACGGGTCGGCGGTCGCACTGTTCTCGACCTCGATCTCCTGTCCGCGGAAGGTCAGTTTCTTGCCCTCCGATCGCGCGGAAGCGAAGAACCGCACAGACCCGGAACCTTCAGCGGGGAACCCTCTCTCCTCCAGCAGGGTGCGCATGACCTGGCCTACCTGGCCGGTGGCGCCGACGACTCCGATGTTGACCATTAGCGTTAGCGTCCCGTCCCGCCGTAGACCACGGCTTCGTCGTCGCTGCCGAGGTCGAACGCCTCGTGTAGGGCCGCGACGGCATTGTCCAGCTCGGTGTCCTTGACCAGCACCGAGATCCGGATCTCCGAGGTGGAGATCAGGTCGATGTTGACACCCACCTCGGCCAGCGCCTCGCAGAACGTGGCAGTGACGCCGGGATGGCTGCGCATGCCCGCACCGATCAGCGACACCTTGCCGATGTGATCGTCATAGAGGACCTGACTGAACCCGATCTCGTCCTTGAGCGCGGTGAGCTTCTCCACCGCGCCGGGGCCGTTGTCCCGGGCACACGTGAAGGTGATGTCGGTCTTGCCGTCCTCGATCTTGGAGATGTTCTGCAGCACCATGTCGATGTTCACGTCGGCCTCGGCGACCGCGCGGAACACCTTGGCGGCATAGCCCGGCACGTCGGGCAGCCCGACCACCGTGACTTTGGCCTCGCTGCGGTCGTGGGCTACTCCGGTCAGGATGGCGTCTTCCATGGGGATGTCCTCGATCGATCCTTTGACGATGGTGCCCGGTTTGTCGGAGTACGACGAGCGGACATGGATGGGCACGTTGTAGCGACGCGCGTATTCGACGCAACGCAGCATGAGCACCTTCGCACCACAGGCCGCCATCTCGAGCATCTCCTCGAAGGCGACGGAGTCGAGGTGGCGGGCGTTGGGCACGATGCGCGGATCCGCGGTGAAGATGCCGTCGACGTCGGTGTAGATCTCACACACGTCGGCGTGCAGCGCGGCGGCCAGCGCGACGGCGGTGGTGTCGGAGCCGCCACGACCCAGTGTGGTGACGTCCTTGCTGTCCTGGCTGACCCCCTGGAAGCCGGCGACCAGCACGATCTGCCCCTCGTCCAGCGCGTCGCGCAGTCGGCCGGGTGTGACGTCGATGATCTTGGCGTTGCCGTGGGTGCCCGTGGTGATCACGCCGGCCTGCGAGCCAGTGAACGAGCGGGCCTGCGCGCCCAGGGACTCGATGGCCATCGCGACCAATGCATTGGAGATCCGTTCACCCGCGGTGAGCAGCATGTCCATCTCGCGCGCTGGTGGCGCGGGCGAGACCTGGCGGGCCAAGTCCAGCAAATCATCGGTGGTATCGCCCATCGCGGAGACGACCACTACAACGTCGTTGCCGGCCTTCTTGGTCTCCACGATGCGCTCGGCGACGCGACGGATCCGGTCGGCATCTGAAACCGAAGATCCGCCGTATTTCTGTACGACGAGCGCCACTGTCTGCCCTTCGAAAATGCGGGAATGAGTCGCATCAAGGATAAGGGAGACGCGCAGCTGGTTTTCCTCGCCCGGGCGGAGCACCCCGGCGACGTCGCGGCTTGGGACACAGCCACGAAGCTGAACGCCTCCGCAGGCTGGAACTGCCCGCCGGCATCTCCGGCGTAGAAGTCTTCTCGCCCTCGCCGAGATTGAGCCGCATTGTCGGCGCACCCTCGCCGAAATCGAGGTTCGCCAGTTCCACCCCGTCGCGCGGCTCTTCGGGAAGGCCCGCGTGTGCTATCCGGAACCCGGGACCTGGTCACGATTACCATCGAGGCAACCGCCATGGCGCGGGTTCCGTGGCGGGCACGAGCTGGATTCGGGGGAACGGCAAATGAGCGACATTCCGCTACTCCGCAACCAGTCCGGCACAGCGCGGGACCGCGATCCGCACGCCCCGGCCGACGAGATGGAGGTCGAGGCCACGATCGGGCGCAACGTGCGTCAGCTCCGGCAGCAGCACGGCCTGACCGTCGCCGATATGGCGGCCCGGGTCGGCATTTCCAAGGCCATGCTGTCCAAGATCGAGAACGCACAAACGTCGTGCAGCCTGTCCACCCTGACGTTGTTGGCGAAGGGCTTGGACGTTCCGGTGACGAGCCTGTTCCGGGGTGCGGACGTGGAACGCCCGGCCGCGTTCGTCAAGGCCGGCACGGGTGCGCAGATCGTGCGTGAGGGCACCCGTGAGGGCCACAGATACCATCTGCTGAGCTCGTTGCGCGGCGAGCACAAACGGCTCGAGTGCCTGCACGTGACGTTGACCGAGAAGAGCCAGACCTACCCGTTGTTCCAGCATCCGGGCACCGAGTTCATCTACATGCTCGAAGGTGTGATGGATTACGGCCACAGCCGCTCGGTGTATCGGATGTACCCCGGCGACTCACTGCAGATCGACGGCGAAGGCGCGCACGGACCTGTCGATCTGATAGAGCTGCCGATCCGGTTCTTGTCGGTCATCGCGTTCCCGGATTCGCAGGTCTGACCGATTCCGCCGCACGAACCGTCGGCGACGGCGCCACTCGGCCCCGCTCGACGCCCGAGCCGAACGCTGGTTTGGGTGCCCGGCCGCGAGCGCGCTATTGTGGACGCGTGCAGCGGGTGCTCCTCCTCAGCCGCCGCGGCGGGGTCTGACCAGACCGGCTTCCCGTCGCGGGTATTTGGCGATGCGCCGGTCGAGTTCCCTTTCAACTCCCGGAGCAGACATCATGACCACCCCCGAAATTTCTGTCGACGCCTACACGTCGGTACGCACCATCACCACACCGTCCGGTTCTCGTCGGGACGGTCAGCCTTCCTGGAACACCCAGCGCGGATCCACGATGCCGGTCCGCCGGTATCGCACCTTCGCCGCTGAAGTCCCGGGCGGGAGCCCGGCATTTGGCGCAGCGAATGTTCCGTTTGACCGCACCTGGCCGGACAAGGTGATCGAGCACGCCCCCATGTGGTGCGCGGTCGACCTGCGTGACGGCAACCAGGCCCTGATCGACCCGATGAGCCCGGAGCGCAAGCGCCGGATGTTCGACCTGCTGGTCCGCATGGGCTACAAGGAGATCGAGGTCGGCTTCCCATCGGCGAGCCAGACCGACTACGACTTCGTCCGCGAGATCATCGAGCAGGGCGCCGTTCCCGAGGACGTCACCATCCAGGTGCTGACGCAGTGCCGGCCCGAGCTGATCGCACGCACCTTCGAAGCCTGCGTCGGTGCGCCGCGTGTCATCGTGCACTTCTACAACTCCACCTCGATCCTGCAGCGTCGCGTGGTGTTCCGCGCCGACCGCGACGCCGTCAAGAAGATCGCCACCGACGGTGCCCGCATGTGTGTCGAAGAGGCCAAGAAGTATCCCGGCACGCGGTGGCGGTACGAGTACTCGCCGGAGTCCTACACCGGTACCGAACTGGAGTACGCCGTAGACGTCTGCAACGCGGTCGCCGCGGTGATCCAGCCCACGCCGGAATGGCCGCTGATCGTCAACCTGCCCGCCACCGTCGAGATGGCCACCCCCAACGTCTACGCCGACTCGATCGAGTGGATGAGCCGGCACCTGATCCCGCGGGACAGCATCATCCTGAGCCTGCATCCTCACAACGATCGTGGAACCGCCGTTGCCGCAGCAGAATTGGGCTACCAGGCCGGTGCCGATCGGATCGAGGGCTGCCTGTTCGGCAACGGTGAGCGGACCGGCAACGTCTGTCTGGTGACGCTGGGCATGAACCTGTTCTCCCGCGGCGTGGATCCGCAGATCGACTTCTCCAACATCGACGAGATCCGTCGGACCGTGGAGTACTGCAACCAGCTGCCGGTGCACGAGCGCCACCCCTACGGCGGCGATCTGGTGTACACCGCGTTCTCGGGCAGCCACCAGGACGCCATCAACAAGGGCCTGGATCAGATGAAATTCGATGCCGATGCCGCTGATAAAGATATGGACGACATCCTGTGGCAGGTGCCATACCTGCCGATCGATCCCAAGGATGTGGGCCGCACCTATGAGGCCGTCATCCGGGTCAACTCGCAGTCCGGCAAGGGCGGCGTCGCCTACATCATGAAGGCCGATCACGGGCTGGTGCTGCCGCGCCGGCTGCAGATCGAGTTCTCGCAGGTGGTCCAGAAGATCACCGACGGCGAGGGTGGCGAGGTGTCGCCGAAGGAAATGTGGGACGTCTTCTTCGACGAATATTTGGCCCCGATCACCCCGCTGGAGCGGATTCGGCAGAAGGTCGTCGCCGCCGAGGTCGACGGTGGCACCGACACCATCACCGCAATCGTGAAGATCGACGGGGTCGAACGCGAGATCGTCGGCGCCGGCAACGGACCGCTCGCAGCGTTCTGTGATGCACTGGGTGCCCTGGGCATCCATGTCAACGTGCTGGACTACTCCGAGCACGCGATGTCCTCCGGGGAAGAAGCGCAGGCCGCGGCCTATGTGGAGGCCTCGATCGGCGGCAAGACCGTGTGGGGCGTCGGTATCGCGACATCGATCACCACTGCGTCACTGCGCGCCGTCGTGTCCGCTGTGAACCGGGCCACACAAATCTGACACAGCCAACGACGAGAGGGGCCGGGTATTCCCGGTTACTCTTGCGTACATGATTAACTGACGGGAGCGTAGATGCTCTACGCGTCCGACAACTCAAATCAAGGAGTAACCCGTGGACTGGGGATCGACGTGGGATTTTCTCTGGCACTTCCTGATCATCTTCGCTTGGATCGCTTATTTGCTGGTGCTGTTCCAGATCCTCGGCGACCTGCTCTGGCGTGACCATCAGACCTCGGGCTGGGTCAAAGCGATCTGGGTGATCTTCCTGATCATCTTCCCGTGGCTTACCGCATTCATATATCTGATTGCGCGCGGTAAGGGGATGGCCCAGCGCTCTGCCACCGCCGCCGCGGCCGCCAAACAGGAGACCGACGCCTACATCCGTGAGGCCGCCAGGCGCACACCGGCAGATGAGATCGCCGATGCCAAGGCTCTGCTCGATGCAGGCACCATCACCGCCGACGAATACGAGATGTTGAAGGCCAAGGCACTCCGCTGACCGTCAGAACCGGTGGGCGATCAGAACAAGGTGAACTGGTCGCCCACCGGGGCGGTGTCAGAGAACTCTTCGACCACGGCACCGCCGATCACGTCGTCCAACATATTCACGAAGTCGTTATCGGTGACGAGGGGAACACCGAGTTCCTTGGCGTGGTAACCCTTTCCGGAGCCCGGAGCGGGCTCGTTGCACAGCACTACCGAGGTCTGCTGGTCGACGGCCTCGGTGTAGGCCAGCCCCGCGTGCAGGATGCGTTCGATCAGCTCTTCGTGGGTGCGGGCCACCTCGGCTGACAATGCCACCTGCATGCCCTGCACCAGCGGCCGGCCCGGCACGTATGCGCCGGGGTTGGCGTACCGGCACGGCAGCCGTGGCGCCATCACCTTCAGCGGCCGCAGCTCTTCGTGGGTGACCTGGCCGTTGGGCCAGCGCCGGCGGCTGACTTCACGCAGCGGCAACCAGACCTTGCGGTCCCGCGCCCGGGCCAGGGTGGGTTTGAGGATCTGGGCGAGCACCTGGGCGTCGTCGAGCGCATCGTGCGGGCGCACCTGGCTGATTCCCCAGTGTGCTGCCAATGTCTCCAACCGCAGGTTCTCGGTGCCCAGGTCCAGACGACGAGCCAGCTCGACCGTGCACATCACACTGTCGACTGGGAGCTCCGCGCCGACCAGCTCGGCCTCGGCGGTCAGAAAGCCGTAGTCGAAGCCCACGTTGTGCGCCACCAGGGTGCGCCCGCGCAGCACGTCGACGAGTTGGTCGACGACATCGCCGAAACAGGGCTGCCCCTCCAGCATCTCCGCAGTCAGCCCGTGCACATGGGTGGGGCCCGGATCGACGCCGGGATTGAGCAGGGTGGCGACGCTGCGTTCGATATTGCCGTCGTCGCTGACCGCCAGTGCGGCCACGCTGACGATGCGTGCCTGCCCAGGCCGGAATCCCGAGGTCTCCACGTCGACGACGGCCCAGCCCGCGCCCGGCTCGGCGGCCGGTCTACCCCACGACGGGCGGGCCGTCGACGGTGCGGTGCTCATAGTCGCCAGGATGGCACGCCTGTCCGACAGAGTCCGATTGCCGCGCCGCGCAGCGCCGCGCTGAGCAGGCCAGCGTGTGGTGCACCTAAAATTCCGGGAATGCTGACCCTCCGCGGACGTGCTGCGCTTGCGGCCGGGGCCTCCGCACGCTGGGCGTCGCGGGTGACGGGCCGTGGTGCAGGCGCAATGATCGGCGGCCTGGTGGCCATGACGTTGGACCAGTCGATCCTGCGCCAGCTGGGTCAGGGCCGCCGCACCGTCGTCGTGACCGGCACCAACGGCAAGTCGACGACCACCAGGATGGCCGCGGCTGCGCTGGCCACCCTCGGTCCGGTGGCCAGTAACTCCGAGGGCGCCAACATGGACGCCGGACTGGTGGCGGCCCTGGCCGGGACGCGAGATGCGCGCCTCGCCGCGCTCGAAGTCGACGAGATGCATGTGCCGCATGTGTCGGACGCCGTGGACCCGGCGGTGATCGTGCTCCTGAACCTGTCCCGCGACCAGCTGGACCGGGTCGGTGAGATCAACCACATCGAACGCACGCTGCGGACCGGCCTGACCCGACATCCCGATGCGGTGATCGTGGCCAACTGCGACGACGTCCTGATGACCTCGGCCGCGTACGACAGCCCCAACGTGGTGTGGGTGGCCGCGGGCGGCAGCTGGGCGGGCGACTCGGTCAGCTGCCCGCGGTCCGGCGAAATCATCGTCCGAGACGGTGCCGGCTGGTACTCGACCGGAACCGAATTCAAACGCCCCGATCCGCAATGGTGGTTCGACGACACCCACATCTATGGGCCCGACGGTCTTGTGCTGCCCATGGCGCTGGCCCTGCCAGGCGCGGTCAACCGCGGTAATGCCACCCAGGCTGTCGCGGCCGCAGTCATTTTGGGCGCCGACCCCGCTGCCGCGGTGGCAGCAGTCTCCGGTGTCGACGAGGTGGCCGGCCGGTACCGCACCGTGCAGATCGGCTCGCACACCGCACGCATCCTGCTGGCCAAGAACCCCGCCGGATGGCAGGAGGCCTTGTCGATGGTCGACCAACGCGGCGCCGGTGTGGTGATCGCGGTCAACGGACAGGTGCCCGACGGCGAGGATCTGTCGTGGCTGTGGGACGTGCGGTTCGAGCAATTTGTCGGAGACACGGCACGGTCACGCGTCGTCGTCGCGGCGGGCGAACGGGGCACCGACCTCGCGGTGCGCCTCGGCTACGCGGGCGTCGAACACTCGCTCGTGCATGACACGGTCGCCGCGATCGAGTCGTGTCCGCCGGGGCATGTCGAGGTGATCGCCAACTACACCGCGTTCCTGCAACTGAATCGGCGGATCTCATGACCGCGCACGCGAGGAGCACAAATTGACCGGCGCGCACGCGAGGAGCACAAATTGACCGGCGCGCACGCGAGGAGCAATTCAACGGTCAGCATCGGGCTGGTGCTCCCCGATGTGATGGGCACGTACGGAGACAGCGGCAATGCGGTGGTGCTGCGACAGCGGCTGCTGCTACGCGGCATCGATGCCGAGATCGTGGAGATCACCCTGGCCGAGCCCGTACCCAACTCGTGTGACCTCTACACCCTCGGCGGCGCCGAAGATTACGCGCAGCGCTTGGCTACCAAGCATCTGATCCGGTATCCCGGTCTGCAACAAGCGGTTTCGCGGGGAGCTCCGGTGCTGGCGATCTGCGCGGCGATCCAGGTGCTCGGGCACTGGTATGAGACGTCGGCCGGCGAGCGGGTCGAGGGCGTCGGACTGTTGGATGTCACCACGTCACCGCAAGAGGCCCGAACCATCGGCGAGGTGGCTTCGAAACCCTTGCCGCCGGAGCTGACGCAGCCGCTGACGGGTTTCGAAAATCACCGCGGTGGAACGGTTCTCGGCCCTGATGCCCGGCCGCTCGCGACCGTCACCAAGGGTGCGGGCAACCGGGCCGGCGACGGCTACGACGGGGCCGTACAGGGCAGCGTGGTGGCCACCTATCTGCACGGACCATGCCTGGCCCGCAATCCTGAACTGGCCGACCATCTGCTGTCGCGGGTGGTCGGAGAGTTGCCTGCACTGGAATTGCCCGAGGTGCAAATGCTGCGCCGCGAGCGGCTCGCGGCGCCGCGGCGGGTCTAGCGGCCGCCGAATGGCCACTTGCTGCACGCCAATTCCGAAAATCCGGGTACTAACTGGCCACTCACCGCAAAACGGAAATCAAGCCATGGCGCGGCGGCCGGCCAGCGCGCGGCCCAGCGTGAGTTCGTCGGCAAATTCCAAATCCCCGCCCATCGGCAAGCCCGACGCGATACGGGTGACGGCCAGACCCGGGATGTCGCGCAGCATCCGCACCAGGTATGTGGCGGTGGCCTCGCCCTCGGTGTTGGGATCTGTGGCGATGATCACTTCGGCGACGTCGACACCGTCGACGCGTTCACCGATTCGGGTCAACAGCTCACGGATGCGCAACTGATCAGGACCCACTCCTGACAACGGGTCCAGCGCCCCGCCGAGTACGTGGTAACGGCCCCGGAACTCGCGCGTGCGTTCCACGGCCTGCACGTCCTTGGGCTCCTCGACGACACACACCAGCGACGCGTCACGCCGGGGATCGTTGCAGATCCGGCAGCGCTGCGCGTCGGACACGTTGCCGCACACCTCGCAGAACGTGACCCCATCGCGGACCCGGCCCAGCACCGCCGTCAACCGGTCGATGTCCGGCGGCTCGACACTCAGCAGATGAAACGCGATCCGCTGCGCGCTCTTCGGCCCGATGCCGGGCAGCTTGCCCAGCTCGTCGATCAGATCCTGGACAGGGCCTTCAAACACTCCGTGACACCTACAGTCCCGGAATGCCGAGGCCGCTCAACCCGCCGGCCAACGGGCCCAGCCGGCTCTGCGCCATCTGCTGCACCTGTGCCGATGCATCGGCCAGCGCACCGACGATGAGATCCTGCAGGGTCTCGGGATCGGACGGATCGATGACCTTGGGATCGATCGACACTGCGACGACCTCTCCGCTGCCCTTGACGGTGACCCGGACCAGTCCCCCGCCGGCCTGGCCTTCGACCTCGGCTTTGGTCATCGCCTCCTGAGCGTCCATCAGCTGCTGCTGCACCTGCTGTGCCTGTGCGAGCAGTGCCGACATGTCGGGTGTGCCTCCGGGTTGCATGACAGGTCCCCTTGCCGTGTTGGTTGCGTCTTGGTCTCGACTTGGTTGCTCTCCGCTAGAGCGCGGCGGTTTGAGCTTCCAGCGTAGACGGCGCCCGGGCTACGGTGACGCCCGTGCGAGTCCCAGCCTGCCTGCGTGTCGGCACCGCGGTTGCCAGCAGCGTGCTCATTGCTGTCGCGACCGTCGCTGCCACACCCACAGCCCACGCCGCGCCTGCCAATATCGCCGGGATGATCGTCTTCCTCGATCCCGGTCACAACGGCGCCAACGACGCCTCGATCAGCAAACAAGTGCCGACCGGACGCGGCGGCACCAAGGACTGCCAGGCCAGCGGCACGTCGACCGACGACGGCTACCCCGAACACACCTTCAACTGGGACACCACACTGCGCGTCCGGGCCGCGCTGACCGCCCTCGGTGTGCGGACCGCGATGACACGCGGCGACGACACGTCGGTGGGCCCGTGCGTCGACGAGCGCGCGGCGATGGCCAACGCGGTGCACCCCAATGCCATCGTGGCCATCCACGCCGACGGCGCCCCCGCCAACGGCCGCGGCTTCCACGTGCTGTACTCCTCGCCGCCGCTCAATGCCGTCCAGGCCGGGCCGTCGGTGCAGTTCGCGAAGATCATGCGCGATCAGATCTCCGGCTCGGGCATCCCGCCGGCCACCTACATCGGATCGGGCGGTCTGGATGGGCGATCAGACATCGCCGGGCTCAACCTTGCTCAGTACCCGTCGATCCTCGTCGAGTGCGGCAACATGAAAAACCCGGTCGACTCGTCGCTGATGAAGTCCCCGGAAGGCAGGCAGAAATACGCCGACGCCATCGTCCGCGGGATCACCGGGTTCCTCGGCTCGCAGCAGGTCGCGTCGGCGCGCTAGGCGCCTTCCACTTCCTTCTTGAGGTTGGCCAGCACCTCGTCCTGGATCTTCCGCAAGCCCAACGGGGCAAACGTCTTCTCGAAGAAGCCGCCCACGCCAGCTGCTCCGGTCCAGGTGGTCTTGAGGTTGACCGACGATCCGGCCCCGGACGGGGCAACGGTCCAGTTGATCACCATCGACGAGTTGGCGTCCTTCTCGATGACGGTGTGCCCCGCCACGTCGACAGTCGCCTTGACGTCGCGCACCCGCGATTTCGTCGCCTGCAATTTCCAGGTGGCGACGGTCCCCGCACCCTGACCCCCTTCGAGGACCTGGTAGCCGCTGTAGTGCGAGGAGAGAATCCTCGGCCGCACCGTCTGATAGTCGGCGATCGCGGCGAACACAGCGGCGGGTTCGGCGTTGATCAAAACGGTGCTGACCGCGCTGACCTGTCCCATCGGCGAATACTCCTTGTATCAATGACGTCGCGGTCTGATAACCGCGCTACTCCGAGTCGCATCGGATGCAACCGCCGACTAGCGTATATGTGTGTCTGTTGTTCCGACTGACGCACAGGCTGTCCACGCTGCCGGCGTACAGCGGCTCCTCGACAGCTACCGCGCCATAAAGCCCACCGAGACGGTTCGTCTTGCCAAAAACACGTCGAACCTGTTCCGCGCCCGCGACCGTCATGCCGGCAAAGGCCTGGACACATCAGGTTTGACGAATGTCATCGCTGTCGATCCGCACACGTCGACCGCGGACGTGGCAGGCATGTGCACATACGAAGACCTGGTGGAGGCGACGCTGCCGTACGGGCTGGCGCCCTTGGTGGTACCGCAACTCAAGACCATCACCCTCGGTGGTGCCGTCACGGGCCTCGGCATCGAGTCCACCTCGTTCCGCAACGGGCTGCCGCACGAATCCGTGCTGGAGTTGGACATCCTCACCGGCGCAGGCGAAATCGTCACCGCGTCCCCCACGGAGCATTCGGATCTGTTCCGGGCGTTTCCCAATTCCTATGGGACACTTGGCTATTCGACGCGACTGCGCATCGAGCTGGAACCGGTGCTGCCGTTCGTCGCACTGCGCCACCTGCGCTTCCACACTTTGATCGACCTGATCGCGGCGATGGACCGCATCATCGAAACCGGCGGGCTGGGCGGCGAGAAGGTCGATTATCTCGACGCTGTGGTGTTCAGCGCCGACGAGAGCTACCTGTGCGTGGGCATCAAGACGACCACGGCGGGGCCGGTCAGCGACTACACCGGTAACCACATCTACTACCGGTCGATACAGCATGACGGCGAGAATGGCGCCGAGAAACATGACCGGCTGACCATTCACGACTATCTGTGGCGGTGGGATACCGACTGGTTCTGGTGCTCACGGGCGTTCGGCGCACAGAATCCGACGATTCGGCGGCTGTGGCCGCGCCGCTACCGCCGCAGCAGCTTCTACTGGAAGCTCATCGGCTACGACCGGCGGTTCAACATCGCCGACCGGATCGAGAAGCGCAACGGCCGCCCGCCCAGGGAACGTGTGGTGCAGGACATCGAGGTGCCTTTGGAGCACTGCGGACGGTTCCTCAAATGGTTTCTCGACAACGTCCCGATCGAGCCAATCTGGCTGTGCCCGCTGCGATTACGCGACGATCCGAAAACCGCCGGAACATGGCCGCTCTATCCGCTTCGCCCACACCACACCTACGTCAACGTCGGATTCTGGTCGTCCGTCCCGGTCGGACCCGAGCCCGGGCACACCAACCGGCTCATCGAACGCAAGGTCAGCCAACTCGACGGACACAAATCGCTGTATTCGGACGCGTTCTACCCGCGTGACGAGTTTGACGCACTATACGGCGGGGAAGCTTATAAGACGGTCAAGAAAACCTACGATCCCGATTCACGTCTACTTGATCTGTATTCGAAAGCGGTGCAACGGCAATGACAACATTCAGGGACAATTCGGCGCACGCTCAGGCGAACAAACTCACCCTGGCCGAGATCCTGGAGATCTTCGCTGCGGGACAGCTCCCACTGAAATTCACCGCCTACGACGGCAGCACCGCCGGCCCTGAGGACGCCGCGCTCGGACTCGACCTCAAGACCCCGCGCGGCACCACCTACCTCGCCACCGCGCCCGGCGATCTCGGGCTGGCGCGGGCCTACGTGTCGGGTGATCTGGAACCATACGGCGTACACCCCGGTGATCCGTACCCGTTGCTGTGCGCGCTGGCCGAGAAAATGGATTTCAAGCGTCCGCCGGCCCGGGTGCTGGCCCACATCGTCCGCTCGATCGGCATCGAACACCTGAAACCGATCGCACCGCCGCCGCAGGAGGTCCTGCCGCGCTGGCGCCGTATGGTGGAAGGGTTGCGGCACAGCCGGGTTCGCGACGCCGAGGCCATCCACCACCACTACGACGTGTCCAATACGTTCTACGAGTGGGTGCTGGGCCCGTCGATGACCTACACGTGTGCCTGCTATCCGGAACCTGACGCCACCCTGGAACAGGCGCAGGAGAACAAGTATCGGCTGGTGTTTGACAAACTGCGGCTGCAACCCGGCGATCGCCTGCTCGACGTGGGCTGCGGCTGGGGCGCCATGGTTCGCTACGCGGCCCGCCACGGCGTGCGGGCCATCGGTGTGACGCTGTCGCGCGAACAGGCCGCCTGGGCGCAGCAGGCGATCGAGAGGGAAGGTCTCGGCGATCTCGCCGAGGTACGCCACGGCGACTATCGCGATGTCACCGAGTCCGGCTTCGACGCGGTGTCGTCAATCGGCCTGACCGAACACATCGGCGTGCACAACTATCCGTCGTACTTCGATTTCCTGAAGTCCAGGATGCGGGTCGGTGCACTGCTGCTCAACCACTGCATCACCCGCCACGACAACCGGTCGGGGGCGGCTGCCGGAGGCTTCATCGACCGCTACGTGTTCCCGGACGGCGAGCTCACGGGCTCCGGCCGGATCATCACCGAGATCCAGAATGTGGGCCTGGAGGTGGTGCACGAGGAGAACCTGCGCCATCACTATGCGATGACCCTGCGCGATTGGTGCGCCAACCTCGTCGAACACTGGGACGAGGCGGTGGCCGAGGTCGGGCTGCCCACCGCGAAGGTGTGGGGCCTGTACATGGCTGGATCACGACTGGGCTTCGAGACCAATATCATTCAGCTGCACCAGATTCTGGCGGTCAAGCTGGACGAGCACGGCAATGACGGCGGCCTGCCGCTGCGGCCGTGGTGGCAAGCGTAAGGGTAGCCTCTGACGCGCAGACTCAGGCGAGCGCGAGGAACAACTTCTCCAGCTCGGCCTCGGTCATCGGAGCGGCCCCGTCGGCGGTCCGCCCGGCAATGCACTCACGCAGTCCGTTGGCCACGATCTTGAAGCCGGCCCGGTCCAGTGCGCGCGACACCGCGGCAAGCTGGGTGACCACGTCCTTGCAGTCACGACCCGCCTCGATCATCGCGATGACGCCGGCCAACTGGCCCTGCGCGCGCCGCAACCGATTCAATACCGCGGCAATGCTGTCGTCGTCGCAATTCATGGTCCACATCCTTCTCTTCGACCTAATGACAGAGTACCCATGGGGGTATATCTCCATGGGTACTCTGTCCCCGGATCACGATCCGATGAGTTGCGCGACCACTGCCTTGGCGTCGGCATTTGGGACGCGGTTGTAGGGCAGTTTCGCCAGCGCCATCCCCATCGCACAGGTGTCGGTAACCGCGGCCACGCTCAGGCCCGCGCCGATCGCCCCGGCCAACCACTTGACCTTCGGGACGAACACGCTGGTCAGGATGCTCGCCAAGACCAGGGAGCCGGCCACCAGGCGTACCTGCCGTTCTAGATCCCAGCGCTGTTTGCCCTCGACGACGTCGAGTCCATTGGCGGACCATGCGGTGATGCCACCGTCGAGGATGTGGACATTGGACAGCCCGGCGGCGCGGAGGGCTTCGTCGGCCTGCGTTGCTCGTGCGCCGGACCGGCAGACCAGGATCACATCTTCATCGAGGTGCGCGGCGATCTCGGTGCGGTGCTCACGCAAGAGGTCGAGTGGGACGTTGTACGCGCCGGCGATGTGAGCTGTCTCGAACTCTGCGGGTGTCCGCACGTCCAGGACACGCAGATCGTGACCCGATCGAAGGCGCTCATGGAGATCCTGGGCGGAGATGGTCGTGGCGACGGTCATGCTGGTGATTCCTTTCGCAGGGACGCGGTGACAAAAGACCCTTAACCTGAGATACAGCCTGGGGTATGTTCCTCACGATGATATATATACCCCCATCCGTATTGTCAATTGTGAAATAGAATACCCCCCAGGGTGGGTTGACATACCTATAGGGGTATCTAAGAATGGGCAGAACCCCAGCCGCCACGAGGAGGAGCAGGATGTTTTTTCAGCAGTATTATCTGGAGTGCCTGTCGCACGCGTCATACCTGATTGGTGACGAAAACACCGGCCGCGCAGTGGTTATCGATCCACAGCGGGATGTGTCAGAGTACGTGGACGACGCCAGGGACCACGGCCTGACCATCGAACTGGTCATCGAGACGCATTTCCACGCGGATTTCCTGTCCGGCCACCTGGAGTTGGCTAAGGCCACCGGTGCCAAGATCGTCTATTCCTCTGTCGCGGAGACCGAGTTCGAGTCGGTCGGCGTCGCAGACGGCGAGCGGTACTCGTTGGGCGACCTGACCCTGGAGTTCCGGCACACGCCCGGACACACCCCGGAATCTCTGAGCGTGGTGGTCTACGAGCACGCCGACGACGAGGTGCCCTATGGGGTGATGACCGGCGACGCGCTGTTCATCGGCGATGTGGGCCGTCCCGACCTGCTGGCCTCGATCGGCTTCACTCGGGATGAACTGGCGGACAAGCTCTATGACTCACTACACGACAAGCTGATGACGCTGCCCGACTCCACCCGCGTGTATCCCGCGCACGGCGCGGGTTCGGCGTGCGGCAAGAACCTGTCGACAGATCTGTGGTCGACCATCGGGGAACAAAAAGCAACGAACTACGCGCTGCGGGCACCCGACAAGGCGACCTTCATGAAGCTCGTCACCGAGGGGCAGCCCCCGGCGCCCGGTTACTTCGTCTACGACGCGATCCTCAACCGCAAGGATCGAGAACTGCTGGACGAGACCAAAGCTCCGGTCGCGATGACCTACGAGGAGGTCCGTGCGGCGATCGAGTCTGGTGCCATCCTGGTGGACGGAAGGACCCCGGAGGAGTTCGCCCTGGGCCACCTGCGACAGTCGATCAACATCGGACTCGCGGGCCGTTACGCCGAATTCGCCGGATCAGTGCTCAGATCGGATGTCGACATCGTCCTGTTCACCGAGCCCGGTCAGGAATTGGAGGCCAAGAACCGGCTCGGCAGAATCGGCTTCGACCGCGTGATCGGCTATGTCGCCAACCCATATCAGACGATGTTCACTCACCAGGATGACGTCTCGGTGGCATCTCGGTTGACCGCCAAGATATTCGACCAACGAGTCGCCCAGGTCAAGGACCTGCAGGTCGTCGACGTCCGGAACCCGGGCGAAGTCGAGGCCGGCTCCATCCCGGGTGCAACCCCGATCCCGGTGGGGCAGCTGCCTTCTCGGCTCGGTGAGCTCGACCCCACCAAACCGACCGTGGTGTTCTGTGCGGGCGGCTATCGGTCGTCGGTCGCAGCGAGCCTGCTGCGGCACAACGGCTTCACCGATGTCAGTGACATCCTGGGTGGTTTCGGCGCCTGGGACGAAGCGCACCAGAACGCCTGAGCACGAATAGCAGAGGAATCACCATGACCATCAAAGCCAAACATCAGATCTTGATCGTCGGCGGTGGAACCGCGGGGATCACCGTCGCAGCGCGGATGCTTCGCAAAGGCTATTCCGATGTCGCAGTCATCGAGCCGTCCGGCACGCACTACTACCAGCCGTTGTGGACACTCGTCGGTGGCGGGCAAGCGAAGGCCACGACGACCGCACGGCCCGAATCGTCGGTGATGCCCAAGGGGGCCACCTGGATCCGCAACTTCGCCAGCGCCATCGACCCTGACAGCAACACGGTGACGTGCGCCGACGGCACGACGTACGAATACGATGCGCTGGTGGTTTGTCCAGGCATCCAACTGGATTGGAACCGAACGCAAGGGCTCGAGGACACCCTGGGCCGCAACGGGGTCTCGTCGAACTACCGGTTCGACCTGGCACCGAGGACGTGGGAGTTCATCCGGAACCTCCGTTCGGGCACCGCAGTGTTCACCGTTCCTTCAGGCGCCATCAAATGTGCTGGCGCACCACAGAAGATCGCCTACCTGGCCAGTGATTACTGGCGTTCGCAGGGGGTTCTCAAGAACATCGACGTCCATCTGGTGATGCCCGGACCACGCCCGTTCGGGATTCCGGCGATCGCAGACAGCCTCGACAAGGTGATCGCCGATTACGGGATCACCTTGCACAGCAACTCCGAGGTGACGTCCATCGACGCGGCCTCGCGGAAGGTCGAGGTCTCCAGCGTCGCTGCCGGTGGGACCGACGCCATGTTGCCCTACGACATGGTGCACGCCGTACCGCAGCAGTCTGCGCCGGACTGGATCAAATCCAGTCCGCTGTCGACCGGCGACGCCACGGGTTACGTCGCCATCGACAAGCACACCATGCAGCACGTGCGTTACCCGAATGTGTTCAGCCTCGGTGACGCCGGTTCATCGCCGAACTCGAAGACCGGCGCCGCGATCCGCAAGCAGGCCCCGGTCGTGGTCGACAACATCGACTCCTTCCTTACAGGCAAACCGCTGCTTGCGTCGTACAACGGATATTCGTCCTGCCCGATCGTCACCTCGTCGCACGCGATGCTGCTCGCCGAATTCGACTACGACCTGCAGTTGGCGCCCTCGTTCCCGCTGCTCAATCCGACGACACCGCACCGGGCGTACTGGTACCTGAAGAAGTACGGACTTCCGTTCATGTACTGGAATCTCATGCTCAAGGGCCTGGCCTAGCAATCTGCGTGCACCACAAGGACTTGCGCCACAAGGAAAGGACTTCGTCATGTCAACCATCAATCTGACTGCCGCCGATTTCGAGGCGACAATCACCAACAATCCCGTCGTGCTCGTCGACTTCTGGGCGTCATGGTGCGGCCCATGCCGCGCGTTCGCCCCGATCTTCGAACGCTCGTCACAGGCGCACCCCGACGTAGTGCATGCCAAGGTCGACACCGAAGCGCAGTCGCAACTCGCCGCAGCCCTGGACATTCAGGCGATCCCGACGATCATGGCCTTTCGCGACGGCATCCTCGTCCACCGCCGGCCCGGTGCGATGCCGGCGGCGGCCTTGGAGGACCTCATCACCAGAGTCAAGACGCTCGACATCGCCGAAGTTCGCGCCAAGATCGTCCCGACTTCCTGATCTATTCACGAGCAGCCCAGGAGAATCCATGTGTTGTCCAGCGATGTGCCCCAGCTGCGGGCACGAGTCGTCCGTCCTATCACCGCATGATGCGGCGGTGAGCGTGCTCGCATGAGCATCCTGGTGGCCCTCTTGCTCGGAGCAGTGCTCGGTGTACTGCTGGGCCTGCTCGGGGGTGGCGGATCTATCCTGGCGGTGCCGGCCCTGGTCTATGTGCTGGGACTCGGTGTCGAGCAGGCGATTCCGATGTCCCTGCTGGTAGTGGGCATCGCCGCGGCGGTAGGTGTGTTGCCGAAAATCCTTGCCGGCCAAGTCCAGTGGCGATTGGCCACCATCTTTGCGGCGGTGGGTATTCCGACCACCTTCCTCGGCAGCGCCATCGGTCGGCACCTGCCGCAGTCGACGCTCATGATCGGCTTCGCCATCGTCATGTTGCTGGCCGGATTCCGAATGCTGCGCAGCAGCGGCGGAACCGGCACCGCGTGCGAGGTCGGTGATTCGGGAATCAACTGGCGTCGTTGCGCCCCGAGATCCATCCCGGCGGGGATGCTCGTCGGTCTGCTCACCGGCCTCTTCGGCGTCGGCGGCGGTTTCCTGATCATCCCGGCCCTGGTGTTGATGCTCGGTGTCGAGATACCCATCGCTATCGGCACGTCGCTGCTCATCATCGTCGCGAATTCGGCGGCAGGTGTCATCTCCCATATGAGCGACGCCAGCATCGACTGGGCGATCACCGCAGCGTTCGTAGGAACCGCGATCGTCGGATCGTTGATCGCCGGGCATCTCGGTACCAGGGTCGACACCCGGCGTCTGCAACGCTGGTTTGCTTATCTGGTGTTCGCCGTGGCGGTGTACGTGCTGGTGGATACGCTGCTGGTGCGCTGACGGACCCTAGCCCTCGATCTTGCGCGCACCCAGTTCGTTCTGCAGGAGTTCCAGCGCGACTTCCTCGGGGTCGCGGCGAGGCCCGACCTCGCTCTGCCCCGCCTCGGCGAGCAGCTCTTCTTCCTCGTCCTCCGGGGACGGCGGTTCCGGAGGGGGCGCCAGGTCGGCTTCGGGAATGGAACGAGCCACCCGGGCCGGAACCTTCGGTGGCGCCTTGGTGGCACGTGGCGCAACTCGAGCGGGTGCTTCGCGGTTACCCGCTTCACAGCGGATCTGCCAGTCGACACCCAACGCATCCTTGAGCGCTTCCCGGATGACCTCGGCATTGTGCGGCTCGGTGACCCGCTTCGCCAGCTGAGGCGAAACATGCGAGAGCACAAGCGTATTGCCATCCAGCGCGAGGACTGTCATGTCGTTGATCATCGCGTCGAGAGTCTTGCTGCGCGCGCGCACCTTGGCCCGGATCTCCACCCACGCGTTGCGCACGGCCGTGGTGTCCAATACGCCCGGCACGATCGACGTCGCGGGCACCTCCGGCTCTGGCGCGTGCACCACCTCGACCGGCACCGGCTCAGGGACCGGTTCAGGTTCGGGCTCGGGTGCCTGTGCCGCAGCGGCACGCGTCGGGTCAGGGACCGGCTCGGGCGCCGGCGGCGGTGCGGCCGCCGCCTGGCTGCGCCGGGTGTAGGTCTTGGCCGGCTCGCCCGCCGATACCTGGGCCTCACCGGCCGGGATCGACATGTCCAACCGGTTTTCGATGCGTTCGATGCGCTGCAGCAATGCCGATTCGGTGTCGTGTGCCGACGGTAGCAGCAGCCGCGCACACACCACTTCGAGCAGCAGCCGGGGTGCGGTGGCACCGCGCATCTCCCCCAGCCCGGCATGGACCACCTCGGCGTAGCGGGTCAACGTCGCCGATCCGACCTGGGCCGCCTGCTCGCGCATGCGGTCCAGCACGTCGTCGGGCGCGTCGACGACGCCGCGGGCCGGGGCGTCGGGCACGGCTTGCAGCACGATCAGGTCGCGGAAGCGTTCCAGCAGGTCGGTGGCGAACCGGCGGGGGTCGTGACCGGCATCGATCACCGCCTCAACGGCCCCGAACAGGGCCGCGGCGTCACCGGCGGCCAGCGCCTCGACGGCGTCGTCGATCAGCGCCATGTCGGTGGCGCCGAGCAGCGCCAACGCCCGCTGGTAGGTGATCCGGTTGCCCTCGGCCCCGGCAAGCAGTTGGTCGAGCACCGACAGGGTGTCGCGGGGCGAGCCGCCGCCCGCGCGAATGACCAGCGGGTAGACGGCGTCATCCACGGTCACGCCTTCGTCACCACACACGCGCTCGAGCAGCGGGCGCATGGTGCGCGGGGCCAGCAGGCGGAACGGATAGTGGTGGGTACGCGACCGGATGGTCGGCAGCACCTTCTCCGGTTCGGTGGTGGCGAACACGAAGATCAGGTGGTCCGGTGGCTCCTCGACGATCTTGAGCAGCGCATTGAACCCGGCTGTGGTGACCATGTGCGCTTCGTCGACGATGAAGATGCGGTAGCGCGACTGCGCAGGCGCATAGAACGCCCGGTCCCGAAGTTCGCGGGTGTCGTCGACACCGCCGTGGCTGGCCGCATCGAGTTCGACGACGTCGACATTGCCAGGCCCGTTGGGGGCCAGCGCCACGCATGAGTCGCACACCCCGCACGGCGTCGGCGTGGGGCCCTGCTCGCAGTTCAGCGAGCGGGCCAGGATCCGCGCTGATGAGGTCTTACCGCAGCCGCGCGGCCCGGAGAACAGATAGGCGTGGTTGATCCGGCCCGCGGTGAGCGCCGTCGAGAGCGGCTCGGTGACATGCTCCTGCCCGACGACTTCGGCGAAGGTTGCCGGGCGGTACTTGCGGTAGAGAGCCACGGGTGCAGGCTACCTATCGGGTCGGACTATCAGGATCCGAGCAGCGACTCGGTCGCCGCCAGCAACGCACACGTAGCCACGCCGTCGATCGCCTCGCGCACTTCGGGCAGCGAGGGGAAGGTCGGGGCGATGCGAATGTTCTTGTCTTCCGGGTCATTCCGGTACGGGAACGCCGAACCCGCTTCGGTCAGCGCGATACCGGCGTGCTTGGCCAGGGCGATGGTGCGCTTGGCGGTGCCGGGCAACACGTCGAGGCTGACGAAGTAGCCGCCCTTGGGATCGGTCCACGACGCGATCTTCGACTCGGCCAACCGGTCTTCGAGGACCTCGGCCACGAGCGCGAATTTCGGCGCGATCAGTTCACGGTGTCGCTGCATCTGCTGCCGCACTCCCTCGGCATCACCGAAGAACCGCAGGTGCCGCAACTGGTTGACCTTGTCGGGGCCGATCGACTTCTTCCCCGCGTGCAGCGTGTACCAGGCGATGTTGCGGGTGGATCCGCCGAGGAAACTCACGCCGGCCCCGGCGAAGGTGATCTTGGAGGTCGAGGCGAATACCAGCGGGCGGTTCGGGTTGCCCGCGGCCTCGGCCAGGCCCAGCACGTCGACCTGCCGGACGAAATCGGGCGTGAGCGTGTGGACGGCGTAGGCGTTGTCCCACATCAGCCGGAAATCCGGTGCGGCCGTGCGCATTTGGACGAGTCGGCGGACGGTCTCCAAGGAGTAGGTGGCACCGGTCGGGTTGGAGTACACGGGCACGCACCACATGCCTTTGATGGCCGGGTCGGCGGCGGCCAGTTCCTCGACGAGGTCGACGTCGGGGCCGTCGTCGCGCATCGGCACCGGGATCATCTCGATACCGAACGATTCGGTGATCGCAAAGTGTCGGTCGTAGCCCGGTGACGGGCACAGGAATTTGATTCCGGATCCAGCGGCTTCCGCCAGCCAGGGCCGCTCCGAGTCCACGCCCCCGTGCAGCAGCGAGAACACGACGCAGTCGTGCATCATGGCCAGGCTCGAGTTGTCGCCCGCGATCAGGTTCTGCTCCGAGATACCGAGCAGCTCCCCGAAGATCTCCCGCAGTTCGGGCAGCCCATTCAGGCCGCCGTAGTTGCGGGTATCGGTCCCGTCACGGTCGCGGTAGTCGTCGCTGCCGGGCAGGCTCAGCAGTGTGTTCGCGAGATCCAGCTGGGCCGGCGACGGTTTGCCGCGGGTCAGGTCCAATTTGAGCTGTTTGGCCTCCAGCTCAGCGTAGTTGCGCTGCTGGAGTTCGTGCTGCGCGAGCAGATCGTCGCGGCCGAGGGAATGGAACGACACCGCGCGCCTTTCACAAGCGTGGACCCGGATGCCACCGGGGATGATCGATGAAGGGGACCCCGCGCACCCGCCAGAGCCCATTGACCCTTGCTGCCTTCCGGCCCTGGGGGAGTTCACAGGATGGACGCCGCGCGGGGTCCACGGGCGAGTGTAGTACCCCGCGCCCGATGCCTCTGCGACCCCAGGCGTGCAGCCGGTCCACCGCCGCACCGGACAAAGCCGGTTGCGCCTTCGGTTAGGATTGCCGACGGAGGATTCGCCTAGTGGCCTATGGCGCTCGCCTGGAACGCGGGTTGGGTTAACAGCCCTCAGGGGTTCAAATCCCCTATCCTCCGCGCTCGGTCCGGGGTGTGACCTGCTCATATGCAGTTTGTCTGGTCGCACCCCGGCCCACCACCGCCGAGGAGGGGTATGGGCCGCACCGTCGCGGTGATCTGGCATGCGTCGTTCTCGCTCATCGCTGCCGGCCTTTACTTCTTCTTCGTCCTTCCGCGCTGGCCCGAACTCATGGGTGAGACCTCGCCCACGCTCGGCCTGGTGCTCCGGATCGTCACCGGGGTGCTGATCGCACTGGCCGCGCTACCGGTGTTCTTCACGCTGCAGCGCACGCGACGCCCCGAGTACGGCACCCCGCAGCTGGCGTTGCGGCTGCGGACCTCGGCCGTCGCGTTCCACGTGCTGGCCGGGCTGCTCATCGTCGGCGGCGCGGTCTCCGAGATCTGGTTCTCCCTGGACACCGCCGGCCAGTGGTTGTTCGGTATCTATGGCGCGTCCGCGTCGATCGCACTGCTCGGCATCCTCGGCTTCTATCTGGCGTTTCTCGCCGAATTGCCACCGCCGCCGCCCAAACCGCTCAAGACCGAGCAGAAGCGGGGCCGCCACAAGACCGAGGCCGATGAGGCCGAGGACTCTGCGGAAACGGAAGCACCTGCCGAGGTCGACGAATCCGAAGACTCCGAGGTCACGGAATCCGCAGCGGAGGAGCCCGAAGTTTCGGTCGTCGAGGCGGAGCCGAACGGCGCTTCGGCGCCGGAACCGGTCGCGGTCTCACAAGAGGACTCCCCGGAGGATGACGACGCACGTCAGAAGGGCAAACTGCGCAACCGGCGGCCGGCGAACAAGGGCGGGTTCTCGCGTCTGCGTCGGCACTCCCGCGACAACGTCACCGTCGAGGACTGAAACCCTGCGCGTCGACACCGGTGCTCGTGCGGGCGAAGATAGATCTATGGGCAAACTGCGGTCACGCCGCTCCACGTCGGTGATCCTGGCGGTCCTTGCCGCCTTAGCATTGGTGACGCCCCTGGTACCGGCAACAGCCGCACCGGGCGATCCCCTATCGGCCGTCTCCGTGGTGCAACCGGCCGTGGCCCGGGTCGACACCAGGGTCGACTACCAGCAGGCATATGGCATTGGAACCGGCATCGTGCTGTCCCCCGATGGCGAGGTGCTGACCAACTACCACGTGGTGCAGGGCGCCAACGCCGTCAGTGCCACGGTCAACGACCGGTCCTACCCCGCCGATCTGATCGGTTACGACCGTCAACACGACATTGCGCTGCTGCAGCTGCGTGGCGCGAATGGTCTGCCGACGGCAACGATCGGGGATTCCAACGCACTGGTACCGGGCGACCCCGTGGTCGCTCTCGGCAATGCGGAGGGCAGCGACGCCCCGCTGACCCAGGAGGTCGGCACGGTCACCGCATTCGGACGCACAGTCAACGCCCAGGACGAGTTGACCGGGAGCAGCGACGAGATCACCGGGCTGTTCGAGTTTGCCGCACCCGTGCGGGCCGGTGACTCGGGTGGTCCGGTCATCAACGGTGCCGGCCAGGTCGTCGGTATGACGACGGCGGCGTCGGTGAACTTTCGGATGGGCCCGGGCGGCAAGGGCTTCGCGATCCCCATCAACGAGGCGATGTCCATCGCCGGGCAGATCCGCTCCGGCACCCCGTCGAGCTCTGTGCACATCGGGGCTCCGACCATGCTCGGCGTCGGGGTAGGCAGCGCACCCAGACACGGTGGCGGCGTGATCGTCCAGGACGTCATGCGCGGGGGCCCGGCCGAGGCTGCGGGTCTGGCGCCGGGCGACCTGCTGACCACGATCGACGGTACGTCCCTGGATTCGGCGCGGACCCTGACCCTGGTCCTGGACCGGCACTATCCGGGTGACGTCATCGGTCTCACCTGGGTGGACCCCACAGGCGCCCAGCACAACGGCAAGGCCACGCTGGTCGCCGGACCGTAACTACGCTCGACGGAGTGATCACACTCGACCGGCTGATCAACGTCCTGGGCGGCTACGGCGTCCACCTGCGGTACTGCTCCACCCCGCGGTCGACCGAGCTGCGCAGTGTCGTGATCCACGAACCCGGCCAGGTGGTCGGCGACGTCCTGATCGCCGTCGGTGCCGTCGGCGCCGCCGAGGCGATCGCCTGGGCCGCGGCAGCCCGGGCCGTGGTGGTCCTGGTCCGAGACACCAATGCGCCCGTCACCGGCGATCCCGAGGACATCGCGGTGATGTCCGTCGATCCGCAGGTGTCCTGGAGTGAGCTGGCAGCCGTGGTGTACGGCCTCGTGCTGGAGGGCCGGGAAACTGAATCGGGCCGTGGCCCGACGGATTTGTTCGCACTCGCGGACAGTCTCGCCGATGCGGTCGGCGGCTCGGTGACCATCGAGGGTCAGCGCTCGGCGGTGCTCGCGTACTCACGAATGCAGCAGCACGCCGACCCGGCGCGGGCCGAGACGATCCTGAGCCGCGAGGCTCCGCAGCGGCTGCGGGCGTTGTTCGAAGCGCGCGGGGTCTTCCGGCATCTCGCCGAATCGGACGAGCCGATGTTTGTCGCGGGCGACCCCGAATACGGGTTGACCGGACGCATGGTGGTGGCCGCGCGAGCGGGCCGGGAATTGCTGGGCTCGGTGTGGGTCACCTGCGCCGAGCCGCTGCCGGACGTGCGACGTACCGCGCTGGCCCACGGGGCCCGCCTGGTGGCCATGCACCTGCTGCGCTCGCGTGCCAGTGCGGACCTGGAACGCCAGGTGGAGTCCGAGCTGGTGCTGCGGTTGCTCGAGGGCGCCGCCGACGCGACGACGGTCGCCAGCAGGCTCGCGCTACCGCAGACCCCGCTGCGCGTGATCGCACTGCGGGCGAACACTGCCGACGACCGTCATGCCCCACTGCTGCTCGCATTCGATCGGGCCACCACCGGTTTCGGCTGGTCCCGGCCGGGCCGCAGCGCGCTGGCGGGCAATACCGTCTACACCGTGCTACCCGGCGCCGAGGCCGAGGCCGCCGGCCGTTGGCTGACGGCACTGCGAGCCGCCTTGCCCGCGCAGGTGACGCTGCTGGCCGGAGTGAGTGGACCGGCGACCGTGGCAGAACTGGCGCCGGCCCGGCGCGAGGCCGAGGAGTGCCTGGCCCTGCACGAGGTGCGGCGCACCGGATCGGTCCCCGTATACGACGAAGCCTGGGACGACATCCTGCTGCAGCGGCTGCGGGTAGCCGCGCAGTCGGGGCGGGCGCCGCAGCGTGGTCCGGTCGCCGAGCTGCGCGAACACGACCGGACCCACTCCACCCGGTACACCGAGACCCTGCGGGCATGGCTGGAGGCCCAAGGTGATCTGACCGACGCCGGGCTGCGGCTCGACGTGCACGAGAACACCGTGCGGTACCGGCTGCGCAAGATGGCCGAGGTGACCAATCTCGGTCTCGAAGACGCACGTAAGCGGCTGGCAATGATGATCGAGTTAGCCGTCATCGACGGTCTGTCAGAAGCCGACAATCCACCATAGCCCGATTGTCGAAATCGGGCAAACAGTGCCGTGGTCTCCGACCCCACCATGGGTGATGTCAGGGTGAGCTTCGACCGCGGAGGTGGACGTCATGATGGGCGTCGAACGGCTCGACGGCGGTCCGCGTTCGGCCGTCGTCGTGGGCGCCGGCATCGTCGGTCTGTCCACTGCGTGGTTCCTGCAAGAACGTGGCGTCGAGGTGACCGTGGTGGACCGCACCGGGGTCGCCGCGGGCGCCTCCTGGGGCAACGCCGGCTGGGTTTCGCCGACCCTGACGATCCCGCTCAACGATCCGGGCGTGCTGCGCTATGGGCTGCGCTCGCTGTTCAACCCGGCCGCGCCGCTGTACATACCTCTGACGGCAGATCCCCGGCTGTGGTCTTTTCTACTGCGGTTTGCCGCCAATTGCCGGCGTTCGTCGTGGACTCGGGTGGTCCGCGCGAACCTGCCGCTCAACGCGGAGTGCATCGAGGCCTACGACGTTCTGACCAGCAACGGTGTGGACGCACCCACCACTGACGGACCCATCACCGCGCTGTTCGAAAAACCGCGCCAGGCCGAGCACCTGCTGGCCGAGCTGAGTGGGCTTGCTGCAGCCGGTCAGGCCGTGTCGTTCACCCGGTTGTCCGGGAAAACGCTGCGCGACCATGTCCCGCTGGCGTCGCCGGCGATCACCACAGGCATCAGTGTCGACGGCCAGCGCTACGTGGATCCGGGCCGGTTCGTGCATGCCCTGGCCGAATCCGTCGTCGCCAGGGGCGGCACGATCCGCACCGGCGAGGTCACTGCCGTGCAGCCCGCGGGCGCTCGCGTCAGGGTGCAGATGCGCGCCGCGGACCTGACTGCCGACGTCGCGGTGATCGCCACCGGCGCGTGGTTGTCGCGGCTGGCCGGCCCAAAGGTCCGTACCCCGGTGCGGGCCGGACGTGGTTACTCATTCACGGTCCCGGTGGACCGCCCGGTTCCCGGACCCATATACCTGCCCGATGTCCGGGTGGCGTGTACGCCGTACCGGGGTGCGCTGCGGGTCGCCGGCACCATGGAATTCCGTTCGCCCGACGATCCGCTGCGGCCCGCACGGATGGAGGCCATCGTCGCCTCGGCCGCGCCGCTGCTCGACGGCGTCCGCTGGGACGAACGCACCGACGTGTGGGTCGGCGGCCGTCCGATCACCCCTGACGGCCGGCCGCTGATCGGCGAAATAGCACATGGAACCTTCGTCGCAGGCGGGCACGGAATGTGGGGGCTGGCACACGGGCCCGTCACCGGCCGGCTGCTGGCCGAATATGTCACCACCGGCAAGCAACCCGAAGCCCTGCGCGAATTCGACCCACTGCGTTAGGAGTCCACAGCATCCAGGCCCCATTGCGGGCGACCGGGTCGTCAGGGGCGGTGTCCCGCCCCGCCCCTGACGGCAAACACACTTCACTAGGAGGAACCAGAATGACCACCAGCCAACGTATTTGGATGTCACCGCAGGCACACTCCCGCCTGCAGCACGAGCTGTCCAAGTTGCGCGAGCTGATCGCGACCGAGGCGGCCATCGACTCCGACGAGAACAGCGTCGCCGTCCAACGCGCTCGCCAGACCCGCATCCAGCACATCCACGACCTGCTGCTCAACTGCGTGGTCGGCGAGGATCCGCCGGACGACGGTGTGGCAGAACCTGGCATGGTGTTGACCGTGCGCTACGACGACGGGGACACCGAGGAGTTCCTGCTCGGCGTCCGCGGCGCGGAATACGGTGACATGGAAGTGTATTCGGTGCAGTCCCCGCTGGGCACCGCGATTCTCGGGGCCCGTCCGGGTGAGCGTCGCAGCTACTCGGTGCCCAGTGGCAACCTGATTCCGGTCACCCTCATCTCCGCGGTCCCCTACGGGCTGCACCAGCCGGTCAGCAGCTATCGAGCAGCGACGTCCCTGCGCAGCCACGGTTTCAGGAGGGTATAGCCGCAGCCGCGCACAAGGCGCCTGAAGCGGTGAGCGCCTGCGCTATTCGCGGCGGTTGCCCTTGTCGTCCCAGTGCGCGGCCACCTTCTTACTCGGCTGGACCCGAGGCGGTTCGCCCGGCATCTTGGGATAGTTGGGCGGATACGGCAGATCGCCCAGGCCACGCTCCTCATCGGCGGCGACCATGTCCAGCAGCGGCGTGAGCGACTGGTTGTCGGAGTCGATATCGGCCCACGGATCATCGCGCCCGGCAACGAAATCCGGCACGGTTGCGATGGTGTAGTCATCAGGGTCCGCGTCGCGCAGTTCGACCCAGCTCAGCGGGGTGGACACGGTCGCGATCGGGGTCTTGCGGGCCGAATACGCCGAGGCGAAGGTGCGATCCCGGGCATTCTGGTTGTAGTCGATGAACAGCCGCCGGCCCCGCTCCTCCTTCCACCACGACGTCGTTACCGCATCGGGTGCGCGGCGTTCCACTTCCCGGGCCAGCGCGATCCCGGCGCGACGGACTTCTATGAAGTCCCAATCGGTTTTGATCCGCAAGAACACGTGCACGCCCCGACCACCGGACGTCTTGGGATAGCCGACCAGACCGAGTTCGTCGAGCAACGGTTTGAGCACGTCGCAGGCGATGGTCCGGGCCTCGTGGAAACCGGTGCCGGGCTGCGGGTCCAGGTCGATGCGCAGCTCGTCGGGATGCTCGGTGTCGGGACAACGCACCTGCCACGGATGCAGTGTCACGGTGCCCATCTGGACAGCCCAGATGATCGCCGCCGGGTGGGTCACCTTGAGCGCGTCGGCCGTGCGACCGGACGGAAAGGTGACGCGGCAGGTCTGCAAATAGTCGGGATGCTTCTGGGGAACCCGCTTCTGGTAGATCTCCTCACCCTCGATGCCGTCGGGAAACCGCTGCAGATGCGTGGGGCGGTCTTTCAGCAGGGTCACCATGCGGTCGGCGACACTGAGGTAGTAATCCATCAGCTTGCCCTTGGTGCCGTCCTTGCCCAGCTTCGGGAAGTAGACCTTGTCCGGGTTGGTGAAGCGGACTTTGATGCCGTCGACATCGAGTTCAGTTGCAGGCGTTGCCACTAGCTCGTCTCCAGAACGTCGTAGAGGTCGTAGTCGAGCGGCACGTCGAGCTGATCGAAGGTGCAGCTGGACGGTTCCCGGTCGGGCCGCCAGCGCAGGAATTTCACCGCATGCCGAAATCGCTGGCCTTCCATCTGGTCATACGCCACCTCACACACCTTCTCCGGGCGCACCGGGATCCAGCGCTTGTCGGCCGCCGAGTTCCACCGGTTCGGATCACCTTCACGCATCTCGTCGCCCTCCCGCAACGGTTCCAGATCGGCCAGCAGTTTCAATCGGTCTTTGGCGGTGAACGACGCTGCACCGCCGATCATTTGGAGCTCACCGCCGTCGCGGTATAAGCCCAGCAGGATCGACCCGACGCCTGCCCCGCTCTTGTGGATGCGGTAGCCGATGGCCACACAGTCGGCGTCACGGTGATGTTTGACCTTCACCATCTCCCGCTTGCCCGGCAGGTACGGCCCGTCGATCCTCTTGGCGATCACGCCGTCGAGTCCGGCGCCCTCGAATGTCTTGAGCCACTGAGTGCCCAGCGCAGGATTTTCGGTGGTGCGGGTGACGTGACACCAGACTTGTCGTGCTCCTCGCGTGCGCAGAAGATTCCTATGGACCGCGTCGACCAGGGCTTCGCGTCGGATCCGGAACGACTCGTCGAGCAGGGAATTCTCGCCCGTCGCGAGCGCGTCGAAGCCGATGAAGTGCGCGGGTGTCTGCTCGGCGAGCATGCGGATACGGGATTCAGCCGGGTGGATGCGCTGCGACAGCGACTCCCAGTCCAACCGGACCAGGCTGGATGCCGTTTTGCTCCTCGCGTCCGCACCGATCTCTATTTTGCTCCTCGCGTCCGCACCGATCTCTATTTTGCTCCTCGCGTCCGCACCGACCTCCCGCGGCACCACCACTTCGCCGTCCAACACGCAGCGGTCGACGAGTTCGTCACGCAACGCGTCGAGCAACTCGGGAAAGTATCGGCCGAGGTCTTTGCCACTGCGTGACTGCAGCAGCACGTCGTCGCCGTCGCGAAAGACCAGCGCCCGGAAGCCGTCCCACTTGGGCTCGTACGACCACACCCCGGCTTCGTCGGGCACTTTGACGAGCGCCTTGGCCAGCATGGGTTCCAGCGGAGGCGCTACGGGTAGGTCCACAGGTTCCATACTCACGTAGACCGGGGAGGCCGGGCAATGTCATCGTGGCGGTCCGGCGGTGGGTGGGACGGCGAGAATGAAGCGATGCAACTGCCTGTCATGCCGCCGGTCTCCCCGATGCTCTCGAAATCGATCGCCGAGATCCCCGCCGGCATGTCGTATGAACCGAAATGGGACGGCTTCCGGTCGATCTGTTTCCGTGACGGCGACGAGGTCGAGTGGGGTAGCCGCAACGAACGCCCGTTGACGCGGTATTTTCCCGAACTGGTGGCAGCCGCCACGACGGAACTGCCGCCGCGCAGCGTCGTCGACGGCGAGATCGTCCTGCCCACCGACAACGGCCTGGACTTCGAAGCATTGCAGCTGCGGCTGCACCCGGCCGCGTCGCGCGTGCGTATGCTCGCCGAGCAGACTCCGGCCGCGTTCATCGCGTTCGACCTGCTCGCTCTGGGCGACGAAGACTACACCGGACGCCCGTTCGCCGAGCGGCGGGCGGCCCTGGTCGACGCCTTGGGCGCGCACGCGAGGAGCAAAACCGACTCCGGCTCAGGACCGTCGATCCACCTGACCCCGGCGACCACCGACCTCTCGACCGCGCAGCGCTGGTTCGCCGAGTTCGAGGGCGCCGGACTCGACGGGGTGATCGCCAAACCGCTGGACCTCACGTACCAACCGGACAAGCGGGTGATGTTCAAGGTCAAGCATCAGCGCACCGCCGATTGCGTGGTGGCCGGCTACCGCCTGCACAAATCCGGCCCCGACGCGATCGGCTCACTGCTGCTCGGACTCTACGAGGACGACGGCACCCTGGCATCGGTCGGCGTCATCGGCGCCTTCCCGATGGCCGAACGCCGGGCATTGTTCACCGAATTACAGCCACTGGTCACCGATTTCGAGGGCCACCCATGGAATTGGGCGGCACAGTTCGACGAGGAAACCCAGCGCCGGTACGGCGGGTCCCGTTGGAACGCCGGCAAGGATCTGTCGTTCGTACCACTGCGACCCGAGCGGGTCGTCGAAGTGCGCTACGACCACATGGAAGGCCGGCCTGGGGCGAGCGAAGCGACGGGGAGAAATCAACGGTTCCGCCACACCGCGCAATTCAACCGGTGGCGACCCGACCGCGATCCCCGCTCGTGCACCTATGAGCAGCTGGACCGGCCGGTGGCCTTCGAGTTGAGCGATATCGTGCCGGGGCTGCGCGCCCCGCGAGTGTGAAGCTGGTGCGAAAAAACACGCGAGATTTCGCGGAGGATTCACATTCGCGGGCGAGGTTGCTCGCCGCTACGCGGCAGCGCCCGGGCACTGTCGTTGGCTACATTGCAGTCGTGAGCCTCACCCCGGCCGGACGGTTCGCGCCGAGCCCTTCGGCCGACCTGCATATCGGCAATCTGCGCACCGCTGTGCTGGCCTGGCTGTTCGCCCGGTCGACCGGACGACGGTTCCTGCTGCGGGTCGAGGATCTCGACGACCGGACGTTCAGCGATATCGGCACCCGCCAGGTCGACGACTTGGCGGCGATCGGATTGACGTGGGACGGCCCGGTCGAGTGGCAGACCGAACACCGCGAGCGATACGACGCAGTCATCGAACAGTTGCGGGATGATGGCCTGCTCTACGAATGCTATTGCAGCAGAAGAGATATCGCGCAGGCACCACAAGCCCCGCACGCTCCGCAGGGCGCCTACCCGGGCACCTGCCGGGATCTGACCGACGCGCAGCGCCGGACCCGGCAGGCAGAAACCGGCCGGCCGCCGGCGTTGCGGCTGCGCACCGACACCTTCGTCGGCACCGTCGTCGACTTGCTGCATGGCCCCTATACCGGCATCGTCGACGATTTCGTCGTGCGTCGCGGCGACGGCGTCCCCGCCTACAACCTCGCCGTGGTGGTCGACGACGCGGCGACGGGTATCGACCAGGTGGTCCGCGGCGACGATCTGCTGAGTTCTTCGCCGCGGCAGGCCTATCTGGCCCGCTTACTGGGATATCCCGAACCGACGTATGCCCATGTGCCGCTGGTGCTCAACGAAGACGGAGCCCGGCTGGCCAAACGGGACGGTGCGGTCACCCTCGCCGAAATCGGTGTCGACCGTGCACTGGCACAGATCAGCGCGTCACTGAGCTGGCCCCCGCTCGACGTAAAGGGCATGCTGCAGCGATTCGACCCGGCCCGGTTGCCACGGCATCCGTGGATATATCGACCCAGCTGAGCCTGCCCAAGCCTCAGGCGCGCCGAGCGTGCGCAAACTGCTGCCAAATCGCGGCGTGGCGGGCAACAGACACGCACGCTCGGCGAAATGCAGCACCTAGATGGCGACGGGGAGGGTCGACATCCCGCGCAACGTCACGTTCGGCTTATATGTCGGCTCGGCGCCGAGACGGGCATTCGGGAACCGCGCCGTCACCGCCGACAGGGCCACGGCAGCCTCGAGGCGGGCCAGTGGCGCACCGAGGCAGAAGTGCGGCCCCTTGCCGAACCCGAGATGGCGGATACCGCCACGGTCCGGGTCGAACTCGTCAGGCCGCTCGAACACGGCCGGGTCGCGATGTGCGGCAGCCAGCAACAGCAGCATGGTGTCGCCCTCGGGAATGTGGACATCACCGATCGTCATGTCATCCCCGGCAATTCGGGAGACCAGTTGCACCGGAGGGTCATGGCGCATGGTCTCCTCGATCACGCTCGACACCCGGGCGGAGTCACTGCCGAGGGCCGTCCACTGCCGCGGATTCCGCAGCATCGCCAGCACCGCGTTGGCGATCAGGTTCACCGTCGTCTCGTGCCCGGCGATGAGCAGCAGATCGCAGGTGGCGATGATCTCGTCCTCGGTGAGCTGGTCACCGGATTCCTCGACCTGAACCAGCGCCGACATCAGATCCTCCCCCGGCTTCCGCCGCCGTTGGGCGATCAGGTCCCGGAGATATTCGCTGAGCCACTGACCGGCGGCCATCTGCTGGTCGAACAGTTCGGACACCGAGCCGGTCATCGCCAAGAACGGGTCGAGCGACTGGGCCAGCAGTGCCGAGGCGTCGCGGAACTTGGGCTCATCCTCGACCGGTACGCCCAGTAGTCGGCAGATCACCGCGACCGGCAGCGGGTAGGCCAGTTCGGCAATCGCGTCGAACGAACCGGCACCGGCCTCGGCCTGGTCGAGCAGACCGTCCACCAGCGCCCGGATGTCCGGTTCGAGCGCCTTGACCACTTTCGGCACGAATGCCTTGCTGACCAATCCACGCAGCCGCGTGTGGTCGGGTGCGTCGAGAAACAGGAAGCTGGTGGCGCCGCTCTGTGAAGCCTCGCCCTCGACAGCGATTCGGCGTTGTGCCACAGTGGATTTCCTGCGGTCACTGCACGATGCCGGATGCCGCAGCACCGCGTCGCACTCGGCGAACGTGGAGAACACCGCGACATTGGACTCGGGCATCCGCAGCGGGCCGCGCTCGCGGATCCGCCGGTACACCGGGTAGGGGTCCGCTCGGCTGGCGGGATCGAGCAACTGCAGCAGGAGCGACTGATCTTCTGCGACGGTCGTCATCTACTTATTGTGCACGCGTTGAAGAAGCGGGCAGGTCAGCGGTTACTTCCGCGCCGCAGTGCCGTAGTAACGCCCCAACACGTGCGCCCGCAGCTCATCGAACTCACCGGCCAGGATCGAGGCGCGGATCTGGTCGACCAGCCGGATCACGAACCGCTCGTTGTGGATCGTGCACAGCGTCGCCGACAACATCTCCTTGGCCTTGAACAGGTGCCGGAGGTAGGCCCGCGAGTAGTTGGCGCACGTGTAGCAGTCGCATTCAGCGTCGATCTGGGTGAAGTCCCGCTTGTACCGGGCGCCGGTGATGTTGAACCGCCCGGTCGACGAGTAGACCGCCGCGTTGCGGGCCACTCGTGACGGCGACACACAGTCGAACGTGTCCGCGCCGGCCGCCACCGCATCGAACAGGTCGTCGGGTTCGCTGATCCCGAGCAAATGGCGCGGCTTGTCGGCGGGCAGCTCGCTGCTGACCCAGCCGACGATGGTGGCCAGGTTCTGCTTCTCCAAAGCGCCGCCGATGCCGTAGCCGTCGAACCCGTGGCCGTCGGCAGTGCGGATCTCGGTCAGCCCGCGCGCGGCCTGACGCCGCAAATCCTCGTATTGGGCGCCCTGCACCACCCCGAACAGTGCCTGCCGCGGCCGCTCGGGTGAGCGGGCCTGCAGCCGGTGGTGCTCGGTCAGGCACCGCACCGCCCACTCGTGTGTGCGCTGCACCGAGCTTTCCTGGTAGCCGCGGGTGTTGACGAGCGTGGTGAGCTCATCGAACGCGAAGATGATGTCCGCGCCGAGTTTGTTCTGGATACCGATCGAGACCTCGGGGGTGAACCGATGCTTCGAGCCGTCGACGTGTGACCGGAACGTGACCCCGTCCTCGTCGACGACCGCGAGCCGCTCCTTGCCCTTGGCGATGATGTCGTCGGTCTGCAGCCTGGCGGTGTCCATCGCCAGGACTTTCTTGAACCCAACCCCCAGCGACATCACCTGGAAGCCGCCGCTGTCGGTGAAAGTCGGGCCCGGCCAGTTCATGAACGCGCCCAACCCGCCGGCCTCGGCCACGATGTCCGGACCGGGTTGCAGGTACAGATGGTAGGCGTTGGCCAGGATCGCCTGGGCGCCAAGCTGTTTCATGGTCTCCGGCAGCACAGACTTGACGGTGGCCGCAGTGCCGACGGCGATGAATGCCGGCGTGTGGATGTCGCCGTGCGGAGTGCGGATCACCCCGACCCGGCCGAGCCGGCCCGGCAGCTCGGCTTCCACGGTGAAGTACGGCTCGCCCACAAGCAGGTATTCAACCGGATGCACGTCCGACTTCCGTCATGGGGCGCACGCGACCATACTCGTTTGTCGTGAAGCACAGATTCGTCGTCGCCGCCGGAGTCGCGACGTTGCTGGCCGGGACTGTCGGGTGTTCGTCGCAGAATTCGGGTTCGCCGGGCGGTTCCCAAGCGCCCGGACCGACGGCACCCGGCCACGAAACCTCGACGTCCACACCACCGCCGGTGACGCCCGCGCAACCCGATCAAGCCCGAGTGATCTTCGGCACCAACGATGCTGCCCCATTCACCGGGATCGGTTGCGAAACCAAGGACGGGCTGACCACCATCAACATCGAGGGCCACCTGCACACCACCGTCGAACTCACCGACGGTGACGCACCGTCGGTGAAGTCGGTGAGCATCGGCGATATCGGTTCCGACGGACCGGCACTGGCCTACGTCGAAGGCGTGTCCGCCACGTCTGCGGTCGCTACCCACGACGGCAAGAACTACACGGTGACCGGCAGCGGTATGGGCTCCAACTCCGCGAGCACCGAGCCTCCCGTCGAGACCCCGTTCGACATCGCAGTCACCTGCCCCTGAGGCGGGGATCGCACTTCTGTATCTCGAAACAGTTTGGGATATAGGCGAATTCAGGTAAGTCGCGGAACCGCTCATCGAGGGTTCGCAAGGTCTGCATGATACTGAACCCACGATCGTTGCCGATGCTGGGCTGGACAATTCGGCCAATCCGTCGCCACCACCGGCTGCTCACCCCATACTGCTCAAGATGGCCCGTCACCGTCGACGGGCCGCATACCTGGAGGAGAGCAGTGATGAAACGTGGGTTCGTAGTAACCGTCGGGGGCGCGGCGATCATCATCGCCGGATTGTCGGGCTGTTCGTCGAGCGAGAAGAAATCGGAATCGGGTGGTTCGTCGGCGACGGTCTCGGCGACGGCGACAATGTCGGCACCGGGAGGCGGTGCCACCGCCACCACGGGGACGGGTACCGCCAAGGTCACCATCGACGGCCAAGACCATCAGGTCGAGGGTTCAGTGGTATGTGCGACGGTTGCGAACACCGTCAGCTTGGCCGTCGGACAGGCGCCGACGGGCGTCAGCGCGACCCTCACGCCCGGTGACTCGCCGACTGTCACCGCCTTGGCACTGGGCAACATCGACGGAGTGTCGCTCGGCTACACACCCGGCGTCCCCGGCGGTAGCGCCGAGGCCACCAAGGACGGAAACACCTACACCATCAAGGGAAATGCCACCGGGATGGATATGGCCAACCCGACGGCAGGAGCAGTAACCAAGTCGTACGAAGTGGAGATCACCTGCCCCTGACGACATAGCACCGAAGAAAGACACGCCGAAGCCGTCGTCGAAGAAGAGCTCGACGTCCTAGGTATGTGATGTGCTTGGTCCATGGTGGCCAAGCGAATTCTGTGTTTCGGTGACTCGCTGACGTGGGGCTGGGTGCCCGTCACGGACGGCGCACCCACAGAACGGTTCCCGCGCCACATCCGCTGGACCGGGGTGCTGGCCGACCGGCTCGGCGCGGATTACGAGGTGATCGAGGAGGGTCTCAGCGCCCGCACCACGAACATCGACGACCCGACCGATCCGCGGCTCAACGGTGCTGCGTACCTGCCGTCCTGCCTGGCCGCCCACCTTCCTCTCGACCTGGTCGTCGTCATGTTGGGCACCAATGACACCAAGGCGTACTTCCGACGCGAGCCGCTGGACATAGCGCTGGGCATGTCAGTGCTGGTGACCAAGGTGCTCACGAGTGCCGGCGGGGTGGGCACGGTCTATCCCGCGCCGCAGGTGCTGATGGTCGCGCCGCCACCGTTGGCACCGATGCCGCATCCGTGGTTCCAGTTGATCTTCGAAGGTGGGCAACGCAAGTCAGCCGAGCTGGCCACGGTCTACGGTGCACTCGCGTCGTTCATGAAAGTCCCGTTCTTCGACGCGGGCTCGGTGCTGACCACGCAGGGAGTCGACGGCATTCACTTCACCGAGGCCAACAACCACGATCTCGGAGTGGCTCTCAGCGAGCAGATCCGCGCGCTGGTGCCGGCATGAGCCGACGCGTCCTGAGCGTGCTCGCGCTGCTTGGTCTGCTGCTGGGGGTCGTCAGTTGCTCGTCGGCACCCAAGCCCGCTGACGTTTTCGCGTCCTTCGCCGATGCCCTGCAACGCAAGGACGCACACGCGGCCGCCGAACAGACCAGTGATCCGGCCACGGCCGAAAAGACGATCACCGCCATGTTCAACGGCATGGGCGAGCACGCCAAACTGACCGTCGCCTCGTCACCCGCCGACGGCCAGGAGAACGGCTTCGACCTGAAATACCAGTGGTCCTGGGGCGAGGGACACGATTTCGGATATGACACCACCGGATCGGCCGCCAAGTCCGGCGACAACTGGCGCATCACCTGGTCGCCGACGTTGTTGCACCGTGATCTGCAGGACGGCCTGAGTTTTCAGTACAGCCAGGACAGCGAGCTGCAGACTCCCGTGCTCGACCGAACCGGTCAGCCGTTGATGAACTGGCAGACCGTCGGGGTCATCAACCTGGACCGCACCCATCCGGAATCAGCAGCCGCCCTGGCGGCGCTGCTCAACCAGTTCGATCCCACCACCACACCGGATTCCATTGCCGCACAGTTGAACTCCACACAGGACGACCGTGTCACCGTCATCAAGCTGCGTGAGGACGACTTGGCCAAGGTCCGCGATCAACTCACGCCGATCCCCGGCGTCACCGTCGTCGAACAGGGCGAGCTGCTCACGGCCAACCGGGAGCTGGACTCCCCGGCGATCAGCGGCCTGGAACCGCTCTGGCATGACCGCATCACCCGATCCGCGGGATGGTCGGTCTATCTGGTCGACGCCAAAGGCGCCGCGGCGCAACGGTTGATCTCCACCCCGCCGGCCCCGACCGAGCCGGTGCAGACCTCGCTGGACTTGCGGCTGCAGTTGCTCGCCCAGCGCGCCGTCGCGACCGAATCCCGGCCTGCGGTGCTCATCGCCCTGTCGAGTTCGACGGGTGGCATCCTGGCCGCCGCGCAGAACGCCGCCGCCGATCCGCAAGGGGCCATCGTATTTTCCGGGCTCTACCCACCGGGCTCGACGTTCAAGACCATCACCACCGCGGCCGCACTCAAGGCCGACCTCGTGACGCCGCAGACCCCGGTCGCCTGCCCCGGGCAAGTGACCATCGAGAACCGGACCATCCCCAACGAGAACAACTTCGATCTGGGGACGGTGCCACTGAGTTCGGCGTTCGCGCATTCCTGCAACACCAGCATGGCGGCGCTGGCCGACAAGCTGCCCGCCGACGCCCTGACCAACACCGCGCGCGACTTCGGCATCGGTGTGGACTTCACCGTGCCGGGACTGACGACCGTCACCGGGAAGGTACCCAACGCCGACACCGCCGCACAGCGGGTGGAGAACGGTATCGGCCAGGGCACCGTCACGGTCAGCCCGTTCGGCCTCGCGGTCGCCGAGGCCAGCCTGGCGCATGGTTCGACGATCGTGCCGATGCTGGTCGACGGCGAGAAGACCACCTCCGACAAGCCCTCGGTGCCGTTGTCGCCCGACGTCGTTGACGCGCTGCGCGCGATGATGCGCCAGACGGTGACCGAGGGCACCGCCGCCGAACTCAGCGACATCCCCGATCTCGGCGGCAAGACCGGAACGGCCGAATACGGCGACAACACCCATTCCCACGGTTGGTTTGCCGGCATCGTCGGTGACATCGCGTTCGCGACGCTGATCGTCGGCGGGGACTCGTCGACCCCCGCGGTCACACTCACCGGGGAATTCCTGCGCCCGGCGCTGGCCAATACCGGCTAGGGGGTTTGTGGCGTCACCCGCCGGCCGCGAGTTCCAAGCTCTTGAGCGAATCCTCCAGATGGCCGAGTATCCGCTGCAGATGCGGGACACTGCGCCGGCAACCGACCAGACCGAAGTCGAGGTTGTCGGCATTGTTGGCCAGGGTGATGTTCATCGCCTGCCCGTCCAGCGCGATCGAGAGCGGATAGTTGCCGTCCAGCCGGGCACCCTTCCAGTACAACGGATGTCGCGGCCCGGGCACGTTGGAGATGACGAGGTTGAACGGCGGCGCGGTGGCCTTGACGAAGCCGGGCACCGCGGCCAGCCCGAGCGGCGCGATCATGAGCGCCGAAAGGGCGAGTGCCTGCACGCGTGGCAGTTCGGAGAAGATCTTCTTGTTGCCGCGCATCGACTCGCTGATGACGGTGAGCCGCTCTGCGGCGTCGTCCCGATCGGTCGCGAGGTTGCACAGGATCGAGCCGACGAGATTGCCACCCGAATCGACCTCGTTCTCCGAGCGCAAGTTGACCGGAACCATGGCGATCAACGGCCGGTCCGGCAACGCGTCCTGCTCGAGCAGATAGGCGCGCAGCGCCCCGGCGCACATACCGAGCACCACGTCGTTGATGGTCACCCCCGTGGCATCCTTGATCCGCTTGAACCGCTCCAGCGGCCACGACTGCGCCGCCACGCGCCGAGCACCGCCGATCTTCACATTGAACATCGTCTTCGGTGCGGCGAACGGCAGTGTGAGTTGCTGTTCCAGCAACGCCGCGCGGGCCAACTTGACCGTCGACGGCGCGATCCCGACCGCGGCCGCCGCCGCATCCGTCACGGTGTGCAGCAGCGACGGGCTCTGGTGCGGCTGCTTCGTGCGCGGTAGGTCCCACGGCACCCGAAGCTCGGTGTCGTTCGGATCCTCCGACAGGGTGCGCGTGATCAGCTTGAGCGCCGAGATCCCGTCGATCAGTGCGTGGTGCAGCTTGGTGTAGACGGCGAACCGGCCGTCGGCCAACCCCTCGATCAGGTGGGCCTCCCACAGCGGACGGTGTCGGTCGAGCAAACCGCCGTGCAGCCGCGATGTCAGCTCGAGCAGGTCACGCACGCGGCCCGGCGACGGCAATGCCGAGCGGCGCAGGTGGTAGTCGAGGTCGACATCGTTGTCGTAAGTCCACCCGACGTTGGCGATGCCGCCCAGGATGGTTGCCGGGCGTTTGCGGAACACCGGCTGAAAGTCGTTGTGCGCGAGTATTTCCTCGTACAGTTCACGCACGAATTCGCTACCTGCTCCCTCCGGCGGGTCGTAGAGCGCCAAGCCGCCGACATGGAAGGGGTGCTCACGTGTCTCGGCGATGAGAAACATCGAATCGGTCGGCGACATCAACTCCATGCGACCCATTCAACGCTTCGCGAGGAATGGGAGTGGGAAAACGAGGAGCGAACCGCGCGCCGGGGCACATCACTCGATCCAAGACGCATTCGATGAATGCCGACCGGCGTGAAAACGGTTAATTCCCAAGTAATTTTGTCAAAACCACAACCGGCCCACCGGCAGGAGAGCCGGAGACACGAACTCCCCGACCGCATGAATCGGCAGGGGAGCTTTGGCGGTGGCGGAGGGATTTGAACCCTCGGACGGGGGTTACCCGTCACACGCTTTCGAGGCGTGCTCCTTAGGCCGCTCGGACACGCCACCGTGTGGCAGCTTACCGAACGTGGGCCGTTGACCCTAATCAGCCGCCCACGAGTGTGAACAAGATGACGAAGACCGGCCGAGAATTCGCGATCATGTTCACGCTGGGCGAGGTCCTCACCGTTGACGCGCGAAAAACTCCTCCAGCAGGCCCGCGCATTCGTCGGCCAGCACCCCGCCAGTCACCTCCGGCCGGTGGTTGAGCCGCCGGTCCCGCACGACGTCCCACAGCGAACCGACCGCTCCGGTCTTGGGTTCCCAGGCCCCGAACACCACTCGCGCCACCCGGGCCAACACCAACGCGCCCGCGCACATCGTGCAGGGTTCGACGGTCACGGCCAAGGTGGTGCCCGCCAGCCGCCAGCCGTCACCGAGCACCTGCGCGGCCGTGCGCATCGCCACGATCTCGGCATGTCCGGCCGGGTCGCCCGTGGCCTCCCGGGCGTTGGCGGCACGGGCCAGCTCGGTGCCATCGGCCGCGAAAACCACCGCGCCGATCGGCACATCGCGGGGACCGGCCATACCGGCAGCGTCCAGCGCGGCGCGGATCAGGATTTCGTCAGACGAATTCACCGATTGAGTCGATCGAGCACCGCCGAGAGCTCATCGGCGAAGCCCATCTCTCTGGCGATGCGGCCGAGCTGTTCGTCGGCATACAGGTCCGTCTCGTCGAGAATGACACTGAGCACCGCCTCGGGCAGCCCCACATCGGAGAGCAGCCCCAGGTCACCTTCCTCGAAGGGATCGGCGTCGTCGAGATCATCGGCGTCGATCTCGGCGTCGAGCGTCTCGAGCACCTCGGCGGCGATGTCGTAATCCAGCGCCGCGGTGGCATCCGAGAGCAGCAGCCGGGTTCCGGCCGGTGCGGGCCGCACGATGACGAAGAACTCATCGTCGATGTCCAGCAGCCCGAACACACACCCCGAGCTGCGCAGTTCCCGCAACTCGGTCTCCGCGGCGGTCAGGCTGTTCAGTGACGCCGCGTGCATCGGCGCACATCGCCATTTGCCCTCCTCGCGGACGACTGCTACGCCGAAGCCGTCGGGCAGGTCCGCCGGCGCACGCTGTGCTCCCATGAACGCCTACGGTAGTCGCCGACCAGCGATGTTGACCAGGCATCACCGTCCACCTCTCCCGCAGGGGTGTGCCAATCTTGGTAGGTGACAAACACGCCCGTATGTGTGGTGGGACTCGGACTCATCGGTGGCTCCCTGATGCGGGCGGCGGCGGCCGCGGGCCGCGAGGTGTTCGGTTACAACCGTTCGGTCGACGTGGTCCAGGCGGCCCGGTCCGACGGATTCGACGCCAGTGACAATCTCAACGAGACCCTGCGCCGGGCCGTCGACCGCGACGCGCTGATCGTGCTCGCGGTGCCCATGCCCGCCCTGCCGCTCATGTTGGGTCACATCCGCGAAATCGCCCCGACCTGCCCGCTGACCGACGTGATCAGTGTCAAAGGCGCAGTGCTGCAACAGGTTCGAGAGTTTGGCTTGCTGAACCGATTCGTCGGCGGGCATCCGATGGCGGGCACGGCGCACTCCGGCTGGGCCGCAGGAGACTCCGGGCTGTTCATCGGGGCGCCGTGGGTGGTCAGCGTTGATGACCACGTCGACCCCGAGGTGTGGACGCAGGTGACCAAGCTGGCGCTGGACTGTCACGCCGTGGTGGTCCCGGCCTGCTCCGAAGAGCACGACGCGGCGGCCGCCGCCATCTCCCATCTTCCCCATCTGTTCGCCGAGACACTGGCCTTGAACGCGGCTGAGGTACCGCTGGCGTTCGCCCTCGCTGCCGGTTCATTCCGGGACGGCACTCGCGTTGCGGCGACCGCACCCGATCTGGTGCGGGCCATGTGCGAGGCCAACGCCGCACAACTGCTTCCGGCCCTGGAGCAGGGCATCGAGGTGCTCAAGCAGGCCCGGGACAGCCTGGCCGCCACGGGCTCGTTGGCCGACCTGGTCGAGGGTGGCCATTCCGCCCGGATGCGCTACGCCAATTTCGTCCGCCCCGAGATCGTCACCACCGTCGTCGGCGCGGAGAACTGGCGGACCGAGCTGGCTGCCGAGGGCCGGGCCGGCGGGGTGATCAGATCCGCTCTGCCAGTCCTGGGTAATCGAGGATGAAGCCGTACGGGTCGACGGTGATGGTCGTCTGCGACACGGGCGAGGACAGCTCGATGCCCGTCGCCGTGCTGGTGTAGCTGATGGTGGCGGCCTCGACCGACAACTCGGGCAGGCGGACATAGACGACCGGAAGCGTCACCGACTCGTTCTTCAGGTAGAGGCCCGTCCGACGAATCGGCAGCGCGTTGAAGAACGGGCTGAAAACGACGTCGACATCTAGCGCGCCGGCGTAGCTCGATCGCTTGGTCTGGTTGTGGTCCTGGACCAGCCACATATTCTCTTCGTCGCGGGCGACGGAGAGCTGGCGTTCCCGCTCGGCGAGGGTAACGGTGAGCGAAAGCCGTCTGGTCGCACCCGACTCGTCGGTCACCAGATCATAGGACGCCGAGAACGCTGGGTGAGACGCGGTGGCAGCAGCCACTATTCGCCCATAAGCCTTGATACGGTTCCCCGAGAGCTGCACACGTACCGATTCCATGCGGGGTACGTCGCGCGCTCGCCACGTCAGGACGGCCGGCCAGGCCGACCCCGGCTCGCTCGTCTGCTCGTCTGTGCGTACCGCTTCACTCACTCTTCTACCGTATGCGACGCACCATCGGCTTCGTGGCCGACTCCGGAACTCCCGCGCGATGTGGCAGAGGCCGCGATTCGAGTGCCACCTCGTCGTCGATCAACGACTGAGGCAGCCTGCGCAAGCGCCCTGTGCCCGGCACCGACAACCACACCGCGAACGCCAGTGCGGCATCGAGGATCAGCGCCAGCGCGGTCACCATGAGCGCACCCACGAGGGCGATGTGGAACTGGCGCACCTTGATCCCGTCGATGAGGTACCGGCCGAGCCCGCCGAGACTGGCGTAGGCCGCGACCGTCGCCGTCGCGACGACCTGAAGCGTCGCGGTGCGCAGCCCACCCAGGATCAGCGGCAGCGCATTGGGAACCTCGACCCGCAACAACACCCGGGCCTCGGTCATCCCCATCGACCTCGCGGCATCTACCACTGCCCGGTCCACATTGGCGATGCCGGAATAAGTGCCGGCCAGCAGCGGTGGAATGCCCAGCAGCATCAGGGCCACTGTCGGCGGAACCAGGCCCAGCCCCCACAGCAGCACCCCAAGCAGCAGCACGCCGAGCGTGGGCAGCGCCCTCAGCGCATTGACCCCGGTGACTACCAGGAAGGTGCCGCGACCGGTATGTCCGATGAGCAATCCGACCGGGACTGCGATCAGGACCGAGAACACCACCGCGACGGCGGTGTACTGGAGGTGTTCGACGATGCGGACAGCCAACCCGGCCGGGCCCGTCCAGTTTGCCGCGGTGAAGATGTAGCTCAGCGCCTGCTGCAGGAAGTTCATACTGCTGCCTCGGCGCGAGGCGTACGGGACGTGCGGGCCCAGGGTGTGATGGCCTTGCCCAGAAGCATGATCAGGGTGTCGATCACGACGGCCAGCACGAAGATCGCAATGATGCCTGCCACGATCTGACTGCTCTTGTTGGCCTGATATCCCTCGGTGAACCAGGTGCCCAACCCGCCGACACCGATCACCGAACCCACCGACACCATCGAGATGTTGGTCACGGCGACCACCCTGATCCCGGCGATGAGAACCGGAATCGACAGTGGCAGTTCTACTTTCACCATCCGAACCAGCGGGCGGTAGCCGACGGCGGTGGCGGCGTCCCGGACCGGCTCGGGTACCGCGTCCAGCGCCTCGGGGACCGCCCGTACCAGCAGGGCGGTGGTGTAGAGAGTCAGTGCCACAATGACATTGGCTTCATCCAGGATGCGGGTCGGGATGATCAGCGGCAGCACCACGAACAGCGCCAGCGAGGGAATGGTGAAGATGATGCTGGCGATGACGGTGGTCAACCGTCGCAAGGTGGTGGTGCGTTGCACCACTGCACCCAACGGCACAGCGATCAGCAATCCCAACACGATCGGCACCAGCGACAGCCGCAGATGCACGATGGTCAACGCCCAGAGCGTGTCGAGATGGGTCAGCAGATACCGCATCAGTGCCCCAGTTCGGGTATCTGCCGCTGGTCGGTGAGGGCCGCCAGCACATCCTCGGCCCGCACACCGCCGATGACCCGTTGATTCTCGTCGACCGCGACACCGAGACCCGACGGCGAGGACAGCGCCGCATCCAGCGCCAGCCGCAGGGTGCCGTCCGGCCGGAACAGAGACCCGCCCGCGATTGTGCTGTCGTACAGCGATTTTCCGCTGCGGTGCACCTCGACGCCTTCGGCGTTGATCCACGCGTAGGGCACCCCGTCTGGCTTCGTCACCAGCACCCAGTCGCCGGGTCCGAGCTCGAGCGTGTCGACCTCCGGTTCGCCGACATGCCGGATGTCGTGCAGCGGCAGCCCTGTGGCGTGCAGGAACTGCAGTCCGCGATACCCACGGTCGGCGCCGACGAATCCGGCAACCAGGTCATTGGCCGGGTTCGACAGCAAGCGTGCCGGGGCGTCGTACTGCTGCAGCACACCACCGCGGCCGAACACCGCGACCTTGTCCCCGAGTTTGACGGCCTCGTCGACGTCGTGGGTGACGAACACGATCGTCTTTCGCAATTCGTTTTGCAGACGCAGGATTTCGGTTTGGAGATCCTCCCGGACCACCGGGTCGACCGCCGAGAACGGCTCGTCCATCAACAGGATCGGCGGGTCGGCGGCCAATGCGCGGGCCACCCCGACACGCTGCTGCTGGCCGCCGGAGAGCTGCGCGGGGTACCGGTTGGCCAGCTTGGGGTCCAGGCCCACGCGCTCCAGCACACTGTAGGCGGATTTACGTGCGGCACGCCGTGATTCACCGCGCAGTACCGGAACTGTCGCCACGTTGTCGATCACCCGCTGATGCGGCATCAGGCCGCCACTCTGGATGACGTAACCCATGCCCAACCGGAGCTTGACCGGGTCGACTGTGGTGACGTCACGTCCGTCGACGGTCAGGGTGCCCGAGGTGGGCTCGATCATTCGGTTGATCATCCGCATCGAAGTGGTCTTACCGCAGCCCGACGGCCCGACGAACACCGTCAAGGTGCCTTGCGGGACCTCAAGATTGAGGGTGTCGACCGCAACTGTGCCATCCGGGTACCGCTTGGTGACGTCGGTGAATGTGATCATCGGTATTCACCTACCCTGCACCGGCTTGTCGAATCCGTTGTCCTTGATCCACTTCGCGGCCGCCTGGTCCGGGTCGACCCCGGAGTTGCCCTCGACCGCGGTGTTCAGCGCAATGAGGGATTCGGTGGTGAGCTTGGCCGATACCGCGTCGAGCACCGTCTTGAGCTCATCGGACATCTTCTGCGAGGCCACCAGCGGTACGACATTGGCAGCCAGGAACGTGTTCTTCGGATCCTCCAGCACCACCAGGTGGTGCTGGTCGATGGCCGGCGAGGTGCTGAAAATGTTGGCGGCCGTGATGGCACCACTGGTCAGCGCTTGCACCGTGGCGGGACCACCGCCGTCACTGATCGCGACGAAATTGGCCGGGGCGATGTCCAGCCCATATTTGTCCTTCAGGCCCACCAGGCCGGTCTGCCGCGTCTGAAACTCCGATGGTGCGCCGACTTTCACCTCTGCCGAGTGCGCGGCCAGATCGGCGATGGTCTTCAGGTTCCAGCGCTGGGCGGTCTCGGCGCTGACCGCGAGGGTGTCCTTGTCTTCGGCGGGCGCCGGATACAGGATCGAGAGATCCCCGGGCAGCGCCTTGAACAGGCCGATCAATACGGCGTCGGACGTTGTCGCAGTGGTGTTCTTGTCGAAATACTGCAGTAGGTTCCCGGTGTACTCGGGGATCAGATCGATCGAGTGGTCCTGTACCGCGGGTACGTACGTTTCCCGACTGCCGATGCCGAACTGCCTGCCGACCTGAAAGCCGTTGGCTTCCAGGGCCTGGGCGTATATCTCGGCGATGATCTTCGATTCCGTGAAGTCCGCCGACCCGACGACGATCGACTTCAGGTCACCGGAGATCTGCCCACCGCCCAGCGGATTCGCACTGCCGCAGGCGGTGAAAAAGGGCGCCATCAGAGCGAGCAGAACCACGAGCACTGCCAGGGTTCGATGCTGCATGCGAACGTCCTTCCGACGGCTGCAGCCGAATCCGATGACCTCGGCCGGCTTTCCTGACCCTAACCGCAGGGCCGACATGCTGCCTGTCTTTACCATCCGGTTGTTTGCTTTGCCGCCGATACGGGCAAAGATAGACCCATGACCAGCGATCTGCCTGCATCGCCCGATCAACCGGGGCCGAAGCCCAGGCCCGCGGCTCCGAAGCCGGACCAGCCCACGTCGACGCCGGATGCGCCCAAGTCGCAGCCACCGGTATCACCCAAGTTCACCCGTGCCGCCGCGCTGTGGTCGGCGCTGATCGTGGGTTTCCTAATTCTGATCGTGCTGCTGATCTTCATCGGGCAGAACACCGATCCGGTCCCGCTGAGGTTCTTGGGCTGGCACTGGTCATTGCCGACGGGCGTAGCCATCCTCGGCGCCGCGGTGGCCGGCGGCTTGCTGACGGTGGCCGCGGGTACAGCGCGGATCTTCCAGCTGCGCCGCACCGCGAAGAAGAATCTGAAGGCGGCCCTGAGCAGCTGATGCTCAGCCCAGCGCGGCAAGCCCCGCCGCGATGGCCGGGGCAATCGCCGTGCCCACGCTTGAGCTACCCAGGGCCTCGGAACCCTGACGGTGTCGGAAGTCGATGCCCGCGGCGATGATGGCGACCTTGAAGTAGGCCAGCGCCATGTAGAAGTCCCAGTGCGCCAGCTCCTGACCCGACTGCACCGAGTATCGGTTGGCCAGATCATCGGCTGACGGCATCAGCGGCGAACTCCAGGCCGCCTCCATACTCAGGATCAGATCGAACATCGGGTCGCGGTAGACACACATGAGCGCCGCGTCCGACAACGGGTCGCCCAGCGTCGACAGTTCCCAGTCGAGTACCGCAAGAACCTTCGTCGGATCCTGCGTGTCGAGGATGGTGTTGTCGATGCGGTAGTCGCCGTGCACGATCGAGCTGCGGTGCCGTGCAGGAACTGACTCGGCCAGCGCCCGGTGCAGCCGTTTGACGTCGGCGTCGCGGGGGTCGTCGGGCAGCCGGACCAGATCCCACTGGGAAGCCCACCGCCGCACTTGGCGTTCCAGGTAACCGGCGGGCTTACCGAAGTCGCCGAGACCGACTGCTTCCGGATCTATTGCGTGTAGGTCGACCAGCACCCGGATCAGGGCATCGACACTGTTGCTGATCACCGTCGCGTCACCGAGCGCTTCGAGTTCTGCGCCACTGCGGACGACCCGGCCGTCGACATTCTCGACCATCTGGAACGGGGCGCCCAGCACCGAGTCGTCGTTGCTCATCGTCACCGCGCGGGCCACCGGCACCGCGGTGTCGGCCAGCGCGGCCACCACGCGGTATTCGCGCGCCACGTCGTGAGCCGACGGGGTCAGCCCGTGCAGTGGCGGCCGCCGCAGCACCCACTTCGACGCATCGTCGGTGATCAGGAAGGTGAGATTGGACCGGCCGCCGGAGATCAGCTCCCCACGCAGCTCACCGCTGCGGGCAATGCCCTCGGCACGCAGATGGCGATCCAGGGCGTCGAGGTCGAGGCCTTCCAGAGACGTCACGGGAACTGTTTACCACCGTGAGTTACGAGGCAGCAGATCCCATACATGCTCGGTGCCATTGACCGATGCGACCGCCAGCTTGCCCGAGCGCGACGCGAGCAGCCGGGTGACCGAGGCGTAGTCGACGTGGAACGACAGCAGCCGTTCGGTGCCCAGGATCTGATGCAGCAGCACGTTGATCACCCCGCCGTGGCTGAACACCGCGACCGTCTGCCTGTGATCACCCGCAGCCACCAGGTCCTCGAACGCTGCGCTGATGCGGGTGGAGAAGGCTTCCTCGTCCACGCTGCTGGGCAGGTGCCCGCCGGCCAGCCGGGCCAGCTCCTCGGGGTTCTCCTTGGCGATCTCCTCGATCGGCACATAGTGCGACATGTCCCGGTCGTATTCGGCCAGCCGGTCATCGACGTCGACTGTCAGCCCGAGCGCGGCAGCGATCGGCTCGGCAGTCTGCACCGCGCGCAGCTGCGGGCTGCTCACCAACCGCGAGACCGGGAAGCGGGCCAGCGCGGCCGGTAGCCGGTTGGCCTGCTCGACGCCGGACTCCGACAGGTGCGGGTCGGACCCTTGACCGGGCTCGCTGCGCAAGGGCAGCGCGTGACGGATCAGAAGCAGTTGCACCGGGACACCATAGGGTCCTATGGCGTGATGATGTCGAAATCCGGGTCGGGCCGGTCCAGCACAGCGACCAGCGACACCAAAACGGCGCTGTCACCGGTGATCTCGAGGCCCGGCGAGGTCGCGTCGCCCGCAGCGAAGGACAGCAGCCGCAGCTTGTTCGCCAGGGTGACCGTCGCCTGAGCGGTGGATCGGTCGGCGGGCACCTTGCGGTAGACCAGAACGCCGTTGCGCAGGGTCAACCGATAGTTGGACCCGGTGTCGACGAACGCGATGTCGACGGCGATGTCGAGGTCCCAGGCCCGCGGACCGTTGACACTGATCGCGAAGGTGTCAAACATCTGCTCGGGCGTCAGCTGCGCAAGCACGGTCGGCGATGTGGTCTGGGTCGGGGTACCGAAATTGCCCTCCCGAAGCTCGGTCGCGCCGGACAGGAAGAAGTTCCGCCAGGTCGCGTTCTCCGCGCCGTAGGCCAGCTGTTCCAGGGTGTCGGAGTACAGCTCCCGGGCCGCGGCATGGTTCTCGTCGGTGAACATGGCGTGGTCCAACAGTGTTGCTGCCCAACGGAAGTCACCCGCATCGGCGGCGACCCGAGCGAGCTCGACGACCCGGTCGATACCGCCGATGGCCTCGACGTAGCGTGGCCCCAAGGCTTCAGGAGGGTGCGGCCACAACCGGCCCGGGTTGCCGTCGAACCAGCCCATGTACCGCTGGTAGACGGCCTTGACGTTGTGGTTCACCGAGCCGTAGTAGCCGTGGGTGTTCCATGCCGCCTCCAACGCGGGCGGCAGCTGGAACTGCTCGGCGATCTCGACCCCGGTGTAACCCTGATTGAGCAGGCGCAGGGTCTGATCATGCAGGTAGGCGTAGAGATCACGCTGCAGGGATAGGAATTCGACGATGTTGTCGCGGCCCCAGGTCGGCCAGTGGTGCGAGGCGAACACCACGTCGGTGCGGTCGGCGAAGCTGTCGATGGCCTCGGTCAGATAACCGGACCAGCCGTGCGGATCGCGGACCAGCGCACCACGCAGCGTCAGCAGGTTGTGCAGGTTGTGAGTGGCGTTCTCGGCCATGCACAGCGCGCGGAATTTCGGGAAATAGAAATGCATCTCGGCGGGGGCCTCGGTGCCGGGTGCCATCTGGAACTCGATCTCGACGCCGTCGATGGTGTGGGTTTCGCCCGTCTCCCGGATGTCGAGGGTCGGCACGATGAGCGCCACCTCGCCGGTCGATCCGGCCTGGCCCAGGCCGCAGCCGACCTGTCCCTGTGGTCCGCGGGCCAGCGCCAGACCGTACATGTAGGCGGCGCGGCGAGTCATGGCCGTGCCGGCGTAGACGTTCTCCTGCACCGCGTGGTCGGTGAAGTGTTCGGGGGCGATGATCGCGACCTTGCCCGCGTCGACGTCGGCCTGAGTGGTCACGCCGAGCACGCCGCCGAAATGGTCGACGTGGCTGTGGGTATAGATGACAGCGCTGACCGGACGATTTCCCCGGTGGGACCGGTACAGGGCGAGCGCGGCCGCGGCGGTCTCGGTGGAGATCAGCGGGTCGATGACGATGATGCCGGTTTCGCCCTCGATGAAGCTGATGTTCGACAGGTCCAGCCCACGGACCTGGTAGATGCCCTCGACCACCTCGTACAGCCCCTGCTTGGCGCACAGTTGGCTTTGCCGCCACAGGCTCGGGTGCACAGTGGTGGGCGCATCCCCGTCGAGGAACCCGTAGGAGTCGTTATCCCACACCACTCGGCCGTCGGCGGCGGTGACGACGCAGGGTTCCAGCGCACCGATGAATCCGCGGTCGGCGTCGGCGAAGTCTCGGGTGTCGTGGAAGGGCAGCTTGTCCAAGCTGGCTCGGTTGGCGGATTCGACGACTGCGGTGGGCGGCTTCTGCTCCATGTCGACGAGCCTGCCATCCGTGGCCGCGCCGAGCGGGTGAACTTCGGCGATTACTATTGGCATACTTGTCTTGACAACTGCCGGAGAGGGTGGCATCGATGGCTTCTTCCGAAGCGTTGCCCCGCCATGTGCAGGTCGCGGGCGAACTGCGTCAGCGGATCATCCGGCGTGACTACCTGATCGGCGAGTCCCTGCCGACCGAAAACGCACTGTGCGCCGAGTTCGGAGTGTCCCGCGGCCCGGTGCGTCAGGCCTTGGCGACACTGAAAAACGAAGGACTGATCCAACTTTCGCAGGGCAAGCCCGCGGTGGTGCGCAGCCACGACGCCACCCAGACCCTCGACACGTTCACGCCGTTCACCCAGTGGGCACGACGCAACGGCCGCAAACCGGGTAGCCGAACGGTTGAGATCGCACGGCGGCGGCCCGCCGAACCGGCTCAGGTGGCGTTGGGCCTGGCGGCGACGGACTTCGTGGTCGACGTGCTGCGCGTGCGTCTACTCGACGGCGAGCCCGCGATGATCGAGCGCAGTACCTTCATCGATTCTGTCGGCTCGATGTTGTTCGACTTCGACACCGACTCCGGCTCGATGACGGACTATTTGGCCGGCCGCGGCGTCTACTTCGATTCGATGGAGCATGTGCTCGACGCGGTGGCGGCTACCGAGGTTGATGCCGAGAACCTCGGTATCGACCTCGGTAGCCCTCTGCTGCGGGAGCGCCGCACCTCGCGGGATCAGAACGGCCAGGTCTTCGAATACGCCGACGACCGCTACCGTCCCGAGTTGGTCGCGTTCAGCATCGTCAACGCCAAGACCATCGACGCACGAACGTAGGCGAAAGATTTCGGTTCCGGCGCGGTAATCAACAGGAAGAGCTGTCAGCTGAGCGTGGCCACCAGGTGGGCAGATCGGCAACACTGTTGAGAATGTGGGTCGCGCCCGCCGCCGACAGCTGGGCGGTGTCGTGCGCACCCGTCAGCACACCGATCGAGGCGCGTGCGCCGGCACGGAGCCCGCTGATGACATCGGACGAGGTGTCGCCCACGACGATCATCGACGACACGGAATCGGTCTCGGTGCGCATCAGCGCGGTCAGCGGCATGTCCGGGTAAGGCCGGCCGCGAACTCCCGGTTCCGGACACAGCACCACGTCGGCAAGGTCCTGCCAACCCAGTGCAGCAATGATGGCCGACTGGGTCTCACGGGCGAATCCCGTTGTCAGCGCGGTCTTGATGCCGCGGGACCGCAGTGACGTGATGACATCCTCGGCGCCCGGGATCGGGCTGCAGTTGCCCTCGGCGACCAGCTGGGCATAGCAGCGCTCGAACTCTTTGTTGGCGGCTTGCGCCTGTTCCTCATTGCCGCGGGCCAGGTGCCGGAACACGACGATCTTGGACTGGCCCATGGTGTCGCTGACGTAGCGCAGCATCTCCCCGCGATCGGCGTCGGTCTTCGACAACCCGGCGTGGCTGTCGGCGGCCAGGAACGATTGCTCGACCAGCCCGCTGTCTTCGACTGTGGTGCCGGCCATGTCGAAGACGACGAGGCTGATTGGCTGATTTGTGTTGTCGGTCATGGCGTTTCCCTTTCAGTGTGTTCGGTCAGGGGTCTGCGATGACCACTGGGTCAGCACTATCGCGCGCTAACGCGTTGTCGACGCTGCCACGGGCCAGTCCCATGCTGGTGGTCATGCCGATGCCGGTCGTCACGGTCACGACGTGGGTTCCCTCGATCGGCTCCTCGATCAGGAATTCCTGGCCGGGCGCCGAACAGTACACGCCCTGCCATCGTTCACTGATCTCGATATCGTTGACTCCGAACAGCTTCCGCGTCTCGTCGACGAGTGCGGTGAAACCTTCCTCGGACTGGAACGCGGGTGCGGACACGTCGCGATAGTGGGTGTCGCCGATGAGTAGCGATCCGTCGGGCTGCGGGGTGTACATCTGATGCAGGTCGATGGCGACGTATCCCGGGTATTCCGCACGCAACCGGTCGGCCACCGCCTGGGCGCTCGGCAGATTCTCGAATCCGGAGTAGCGCAACAGCGACCAGCCGGTGAACAGCGGCGCCGGCAGAGTGAACGCGAGCGGCAGGCGGGCACGCAGCATGTGCAGCCGGCAACGCAGCAGCCCGTCGCGTTCGGCCAAGTCGGGGAACAGCCGGTCGATGTCGTCGTTGACGGTGATGAACGTGATACCGGCGGAGACCGGCCCGCGCGAGGTGTTCACAACACCTTGGGCGAAGCCGGTTGCCGCTGTGCGCCAATAGAATTCGACCCCCTCGCGGGCCAGCCACCGGGCGATCGACGGAGCCGCTGTGCGCGGGTCGACCTGTACGTCGTTGGGCAGGTACATACCGCCGGTGACGCCCGCTTCGGCCACCGGGATGCGGCCTAGGATCTGCTCGCGATCCAGCAGCATCACTTCATCTTCGGAGCGGGTGGGGGCGAACTCATGCATCACCGCGAGTTCGTCCGCATGGCGGGCCACGCAGTAGGTTCCGGCCTGCGCCGACCAGAAGCCGGCCTTACGCGACAGGTCGAGCCAGTGCCTGCGGCCGTCTCGCGCGTAATCGCGGGCAACACCGGACTGTGCAGTGATGCAGGCGTGGCCAAAGTTCTGCACCGATGCGCCGACGACGCCCTCGGCGTGGTCGATGACGCCGACGCTCAGGCCGCGCTCGTGGGCGTGATACGCGTGCGCCAGACCTACGATGCCGGCGCCCACGACGACGACGTCGTAGCTCTGCTGGTTCCCCATGTCATTACCGTGGCCCAAGTCATCTCACTTGTCAATACAAGGCTTGTATTGACCATACCCATATACCTATGTCGGACAAAATGGACCATCGCGTGAGCGGGCGCGGATGATTTCCGCGCGCTCGTCAGAGTTCGTGCAGGGTGACGCCGGAGAGAATTCCGCCGACGACGTCGGCGGTCATGTAGGTGCAGAACGGCTGGCGCCGGCGATCCGTGGGTGATCCCGGATTCAGCAGGCGGAGACCGGTTTTCGCGGTGGTGTCCCACGGGATGTGACTGTGCCCGAACACCAGCACATCGGTGTCCGGATAAGACTTGGCCATCCGGGCCTCGCGTCCGGTCGCCGCGCCGGTCTCGTGCACGACGGTGAACCGCAGCCCTTGCAGCGTCACGTCCGCTCGCTCGGGTAGCCGTCGCCGCAATTCGGCGCCGTCGTTGTTGCCCCAACAGCCCACCAACTGCCGGGCGCGGGCACTCAGAGCGTCAAGCAACGCTGGCTCCACCCAGTCGCCGGCATGGATCACGACGTCGGCGGCACCCACCGCTTCCCAGACCGGAGCCGGCAGATCGCGAGCGCGGGTGGGGACGTGGGTGTCTGCGATAAGAAGCAACCGCACAAAATCCACCGTACGTGGTGCAGAAGAGACAGCAGAGGTGTACGGTGCTGTATCTCTGAGGGAAACCTCACCGAATCCTAATCGAGACCCGTTCGAGACCTACCGTCCCGGGCGCCCACGACGACAACTGGCGACAGGAAGAGACATGAAGGCATTCAGTCGGGTGCTGGCCGCGTTGGTGGTTGCGATGGCAACCGCGGCCGCTGGCTTCGCAGCGCTATTCACCGGCGCCGGTACGGCGCATGCAGGTCTGGATAATGAGCTGAGTCTGGTCGATGGCCAGGATCGGACCTTGACGGTCCAGCAGTGGGACACGTTCCTCAATGGGGTGTTTCCCCTGGACCGCAACCGGCTGACTCGTGAGTGGTTCCATTCCGGTCGGGCCAAGTACCACGTTGAGGGCCCCGGTGCCGATGACTTCGCGGGCACGCTGGAACTGGGCTATCAGATCGGCTTCCCGTGGTCACTGGGTGTGGGCATCAACTTCAGCTACACCACCCCGAACATCCTGCTCGACGA
>NZ_KB908274.1 GCF_000382405.1 Mycobacterium sp. 141 | reverse complement strand
CACGACCGGCCGGCTGATCATGCAGTACGCGTCGCAGAACCTCATCCCCGTCACCCTCGAACTCGGCGGCAAGAGCCCCAACATCTTCTTCAACGACGTGATGGCGGCAGGCGACGACTTCCAGGACAAGGCCCTGGAAGGCTTCACGATGTTCGCCCTCAACCAGGGCGAGGTATGTACGTGCCCGTCGCGCAGCCTCATTCAGGCCGACATTTTCGATGAGTTCCTGGAGTTGGCCGCGATCCGCACCAAGGCGGTCCGCCAGGGTGATCCGCTGGACACCGAGACCATGATCGGGGCGCAGGCCTCCAACGATCAGTTCGAGAAGATCCTGTCTTACATCGAGATCGGCAAGTCCGAAGGGGCCCGGGTGGTCACCGGTGGGGAACGCGCCGACCTCGGTGGTGACCTGGCCGGCGGGTTCTACATCCAGCCGACGGTGTTCGCGGGCAAGAACAACATGCGGATCTTCCAGGAGGAGATCTTCGGCCCGGTCGTCGCGGTGACCTCGTTCGCGGATTATGACGATGCGATCTGGATCGCCAATGACACGCTGTACGGGTTGGGTGCGGGGGTGTGGAGCCGTGACGGTAACACCGCCTATCGCGCCGGCCGCGACATCAAGGCGGGCCGGGTGTGGACCAACTGCTACCACCAGTATCCCGCCCACGCCGCGTTCGGCGGGTACAAGCAGTCCGGGATCGGCCGCGAGAACCACAAGATGATGCTGGATCACTACCAGCAGACCAAGAACCTGCTGGTGTCCTACAGCAACAAAGCCCAGGGATTCTTTTAAAGAGGCGTGCCAGTCCGACAACTGAAAATCCGGCACCTCGAATGTGCTGGTGTTGCGAGAAACGCCCGTGACTCGTACCGCCGGCACTTCGTGGTGTTTTGGCGATTTTGCAGGAAGTATTGCAACACAATGGGATTCAGCATGCAAACTGCATCTGGACAACTGGGTTGGAGTCAGCGATACTAGATAAAGGTTGTTTTATCTACCTTTTGGTCCCCTGATGGGGGAAACTCCAATCGTGACGAGGTGTTGCCATGTCGGCGATCGAAAGCTTTGCGCAGTAAGGAGTCTCGATTGCCTGGCGTCATCACAGTGCTGGCCGTCATGGCGACCTTCCTGGTCAATCCGGTGGCAGCCGGGCTATGCCTGGCCGTGTTCACCGCATTCATGGTGTACTTCGCATTCCGTCGCCATCGCCCGGTGGCCAACTCGCCCGATGAGGAGTTCGCGATGCTCACAGCGGCCGAGCGCCAGTCATGAAGTATCAGCAACAGATTTCAGGGGTGAACTACACTTTCGACGGGCTTGTGGAGGTGATGGCCAAGGCCACCCCGCTGCGTTCCGGTGACCAATTGGCCGGATGCGCAGCCGAACACGACGGGGAGCGGGCGGCCGCAGCGTGGGTGCTCGCGGACCTGCCGCTGGAGGTGTTCCTCACCGAGGAGATCGTTCCGTACGACACCGACGAGGTTACCCGGTTGATCATGGATACCCATGACTGCCAAGCCTTCTCGGCGGTTTCACACCTCACCGTCGGAGGGTTCCGGGACTGGCTGCTGGAAACGGCGGCGCGCGATGACAGCGCCGAGCGCATCACGGCCATCGCGCCAGGCCTCACCCCGGAGATGGTCACCGCGGTCAGCAAGATCATGCGCAACCAGGATCTGATCGCGGTCTCGGCCGCCATACGGGTCAGTGCGGCATTCCGCACCACCATCGGCGCCCCCGGCACGTTGGCCACCCGGCTGCAGCCCAACCACCCCACCGACGATCCGCGCGGAATCGCCGCTGCGGTGCTCGACGGGCTGCTACTGGGTTGCGGTGATGCGGTCATCGGGATCAACCCGGCCACCGATTCGCCGCAAGCCACCGCCGACCTGCTGCACCTGCTCGATTCGATCCGCACCCGCTATGAAATCCCGGCCCAGTCCTGTGTGCTGTCCCACATCACCACGACGATCGGGCTGATCGAGGCGGGGGCGCCGGTGGACCTGGTTTTCCAGTCGATAGCCGGCACCGAGGCTGCCAACACGGCCTTCGGGGTGAACATCGCGGTGCTGCGGGAAGGCAACGAGGCTGCGCGCAGCCTCAACAGAGGCACCGTCGGCGGCAACGTCATGTACCTGGAGACGGGGCAGGGTTCGGCGCTGAGTTCGCACGCCCACCTGGGGGTCGGCGGCAAGCCGGTGGACCAGCAGACCTTGGAGACCCGCGCCTACGCCGTCGCCCGTGACCTGCAACCGCTGCTGGTCAACACCGTCGTCGGGTTCATCGGGCCCGAGTACCTGTACGACGGCAAGCAGATCATCCGGGCCGGGTTGGAAGACCACTTCTGCGGCAAGCTGCTCGGCCTGCCGATGGGTGTGGACGTTTGCTACACCAACCACGCCGAGGCTGATCAGAACGACATGGACACCCTGTTGACACTGTTGGCCGCGGCCGGGGTGGCGTTCGTGATCACTGTGCCCGGCGCCGACGACGTGATGCTGGGCTACCAGAGCTTGTCTTTCCACGATGTGCTGACCGTGCGACGAACGCTGGGGTTGCGGCCCGCGCCGGAGTTCGAGGCTTGGCTGCGCAATGTGGGCATGGTCGACGAGTCCGGCCGGCTCACCCCGTTCGACCTGGAGCGTTCGGCGCTCCGGTCACTCACGTCGGCGGAGGCGCTGTGAGTACTAACCACGTTGCAGTACAAGAGTTTTGGGATGAGTTGCGCAAGACGACGCAGGCTCGTATCGGGTTGGGCCGGGCCGGCAACGGACTGCCCACCCGGCGGGTGCTCGAGCTGGCGGCGGCGCATGCCGCGGCTCGCGATGCCGTGCACGTGCCGCTGGACTTGGATCAGCTCAGGGAAGCTGTCCTCGAGGTCGGCATCGGTGAGCCGACGGTGGTGACCAGCCGCGCAATCTCCCGCGAGGAATACCTGCGCCGCCCCGACCTGGGCCGGTTGCCCGCCGACTCGATGACCGTGCTCGATACCCCGGCTGACATCGGCTTCATGCTCGCCGACGGCCTGTCGCCGACAGCCCTGAACCACCATGGGCCAGCCTTGCTGGCGGCGCTGGTGGAGCAGTTGAAGGAGCGCTACACCATGGCGCCGCCCGTGATTGCCACGCAGGCCAGGGTCGCCCTCGGCGATCACATCGGAAGCCGGGCGGGGGTCCGGACGCTGCTGGTGATCGTGGGTGAGCGGCCCGGCCTGAGCGTGGCCGACAGCCTGGGCATCTATCTGACCCATCTACCCCGGCCGGGACGCACCGACGCCGACCGCAACTGCATCTCGAACATCCATCCACCCGACGGCCTCGGATACTCCGAGGCTGCCCGCGTGGCGGCCGGTCTGGTCGCCGGGGCCCGCGAGCTCGGCCGCTCGGGTGTCGACCTCAAAGACACCTCGCGAACCGCAACCCTGGGGCCCGGCGGCGCGGCCGAACTCAATTGATGAGCGAGAGAGGGTTTCGGACGCAGCGCTAACCGATGGTCGGGGTAGCGATCATGTAAAACGCAGTCTCGCAAGGTAATCCGCGAATACGCTGATGGATTCGTGGGAGGTTGCTGGATTCAGTGACCACACAGCGTGGCGGCAGCTTTCCCTACATAATCCGGGGTCAGATTTGACCTATGGACACTTACGACGGAGAGCCTACAACTCGGCACCGCAGCGGACGAGTTCTCGGCGTCGTGATCGGCGCCGGTGCAGTCGCAGCGATGGCGACATTCGCTCTTGCACAACCAAATTACGGTTCTACGGGTGTCAACATTCCGTTGGCCGGATCTGGCGATGCTCCTGCGGACACCACCTACAGTCAGCCCGCGGTCGGGCAGATGAAGGTCGGCAACACGGCGACGGCGACGACACCACCCGCCAGTTCGGCGGGTTAGGAGCAGGCCCGATGACGAGGAGGTCGAAGAGATGAGTTCGCGCATCTTGGGCATGGCCGTGACCGCCATCGCGATGCCGGCCGTGTCCCTCGCATTGTGTGGGGTCGCCCAGGCGTCGTCCCCCAATGTCGTCGGCCAGAAATATGGCGACGCCAGCACCACGCTCAGTGGGGCCGGCTACACGCCCGTGGTCCGGAGCACTGTTGGTGACCGCTTGGCATGGTCGGATTGCGTCGTCACCAATCAGGTGGACCACACGGAGCCGGCGCCGGTGAACAGCGACGGCTCGGCGGTGAGTCAGACGCTGGTATCGCTCAATTGCGATGCTGCCGTGGCATCGGCCACCACCCCGGGCAACTCTCTGGGCAGCCCGGAGGGACGGGCTGCAGCCGCGGCGGCCAAGGCCAGCGCCTCTGCATCGCCCACCACCCCGGCTCCTGCGGGTTAGCCGCTTCCTATTCCCGTTGCGGCGCAGTGCTTTCAACGCCCGTTGATTGCGCAACGCGTTGATGATCTTGGTCATCCAGGTGGATAGGGCGCTGCACCGCGCCCTACGACTAGGTCGAGCAACCGGGTATGTCCGGTCCCCGTAAAAGCGCGATTGGCCCTGTCGATTGGATCGGCGGGGCCAAATCGCGCGCACTCAGCTGCAGCTCAGGGCAGGTTGGCCTCCTCCGACGGCAGTGCCGCCGGGCCCGTGATAGGGGGCTGTGCCTTCGTAATCGTTGCAATGTAGGGCTCCGCTGCCGTCGATGTTGCTGTCGCCCCGAGCTTCATAGCTTCCGATGTCAACGTTGTAAAAGGCGAGGGATTATCTAGCTTGGCCATATGCTGGCTCGGCATACCCGCCGACGCCACACCCAGCCAACTCAGCGCCAGAACCGCGCAGCCGCCTACGATTGCTGAGACAGATCGGATTTGAATCTTCCTTTCGGTGGCCATGTGCTCAGCTCCTTCGTCCTTGTGAAGTTGGGGTCCTGCTATTCGGCTGCTCACTCCAGATGGCCGATATCCCGCCTGTAACTGCAGTTCACGTCCGGAATCTGAGAAATAGGCGGGAGCGCCCATGTGAGTTGGCTAGGAGAATTGTTGACGTGACTTGCCGCGGATGCAGCGAGCGTGCGGTCCATCCCGGAAGAGCCGTTTTGGCTTGCATCGACAGTGGGCGGTAGGCTGCTCGGTTGGCGTGTGCTGCCCTCGCGGGTAAGCAGGTCCCGGGTCAATGTCGGTCGCCGGGAACATCGAGACGCACTCGCCGGACCGGCAGCCAAACGGGGAAACCCGAAACGAGAGAGGTAAGCGCTGTGTCTACATACACGCCGAAGGCGGGTGACACCACGCGTTCGTGGTACGTCATCGATGCCACCGACGTGGTGCTTGGCCGGCTCGCCGTCGAAGCAGCCAAGCTGCTGCGCGGCAAGCACAAGCCGACATTCACGCCCAACGTTGATGGAGGCGACTTCGTCATCGTCATCAATGCCGACAAGATTGCCGTCAGCGGTGACAAGCTCACCAAGAAGTTCGCTTACCGCCACTCGGGTTACCCCGGTGGTCTGCGCAAGCGCACCATCGGCGAGCTGCTGCAGAAGCACCCGACCCGGGTCGTAGAGAACGCGATCGTCGGCATGCTGCCGCACAACAAGCTCAGCCGGCAGATTCAGAAGAAGCTGAAGGTGTACGCCGGTCCGGAGCATCCGCACGTCGCGCAGCAGCCGGTTCCGTTCGAGATCAAGCAGGTGGCCCAGTGACCGAAGTGAATGAGACCGAAGCCGTGGCCGACGTTGTGACTGAGGTCGTCGAAGAGGTCGTCGAGCGCCGCGAGCCGGTCATCATCGACCGTCCCATCCAGACCGTCGGCCGCCGCAAGGAGGCCGTGGTGCGGGTGCGTCTGGTGCCCGGCACGGGTCAGTTCCACCTGGACGGCCGCACCCTGGAGGCCTACTTCCCGAACAAGGTGCACCAGCAGCTGATCAAGGCTCCGCTGGTGACCGTGGACCGGTTGGACAGCTTCGACGTCTACGCCCACCTCGATGGTGGCGGGCCGTCCGGCCAGGCCGGCGCGCTGCGTCTGGCCATCGCCCGGGCGCTCATCCTGGTGCAGCCGGAGGACCGTCCGGCGCTGAAGCGGGCAGGCTTCCTGACCCGTGACCCGCGTGCCATCGAGCGTAAGAAGTACGGCCTCAAGAAGGCTCGTAAGGCTCCTCAGTACAGCAAGCGCTGATCTGTTTCGCCGTCAAACCGCCGAGCGTGGAATATCCACGCTCGGCGGTTTTCTTATTTATCCCAGTATGTCGAATTCAGTAATCATCCCAACCATCGGTCCTTATCGGTAATCGGCTAGTCAAGGCCTCTTGATATTGGAATCGGTACGAATATAGTTAATTCAATAGCTCGGCTAATGGTAGTTATTTCCTGATGCCTTGGTTTGACATTCGCTCGGAAAGTAGAAAACCCTGGGTGCCGAGGCGGGGCGCGGATATGCGTCTGGGTGGGCCGAACCTGCCCGCCGGTACGGGTCAGTCAGCTCGATGGGGGACCGGGCCGCTTCCTGACTGAAAGGACTGGTTGATGAAAAGCACGATCAAGCGCGTGACGGTTGGCGCCGCCCTTGGCGGGGCGCTGTTGGCGTCGGTTGGTTTGGGGCTGGCCAATGCCGAGCCTCGCGGCGATGGGCAGGTCGACGTGACTGTCGGCTCTGCCGGCACCTTGCACAACGTTCCGGTCGCGACGGCCGCACAGATCGTCGGAAGCGTGTGCAACCACGACGTCGGACAGGTGACGTCGGCGATCGAGGCTGTCGACAGCAACGGCGGAGAGCAGAACGTGTGCAACAGCACCCTCGGTGCGGTCGATCTGCGTCAGAACGATGCGAACAGCGCGGAGGGAACTCCAGCCGCCCCGAACGCCGCGCCCGGTGCGTACGGGACTACCCCGACGACGAGCGCGCCGGCGGCCCCTGAACCGCCGCACACCTCGCCGGCAGGATAATCGGCGCAGCGTTGTGCCGCCCGCATCCGAATGCGTGCGGGCGGCACATCTGCTGGGTCTCGATGGCATACCGGTACGGCGGCGGCACGGCTGCGCATGACCTCAGTTGGCTCTTTATGCCCTTCTTATGAGAAATTTATGGGCATGGGTCGACTGTTCGGCACCGATGGGGTGCGCGGAGTCGCCAATCGCGATCTAACGGCCGAGCTGGCGCTGGCGCTGGGCTCCTCGGCAGCTCGTAGGTTGGGTTCTGCAGGTGGGGCGCGCCGCCGCGTCGCGGTCGTCGGCCGCGACCCGCGGGCCAGCGGCGAGATGCTGGAAGCCGCGGTGATAGCGGGGCTGACCAGTGAAGGCATCGACGCGTTGCGGGTCGGGGTGTTGCCGACACCCGCCGTGGCGTACCTGACCGGGGCTTATGACGCCGACTTCGGCGTGATGATCTCGGCGTCGCACAACCCGATGCCCGACAACGGCATCAAGATCTTCGGTCCGGGTGGGCACAAGCTCGATGACGCTGCCGAGGACCGCATCGAGGATCTGGTCAGCTCTGGTCCCGGGATGCGGCCGACCGGTGCCGGGATAGGCCGGGTGCAGGACGCCGAGGATGCACTTGACCGCTATCTGCGGCATACCGGCAAGGCCGTCACCACCCGGCTCGACGGGCTGACCGTGGTGGTGGACTGTGCGCACGGCGCGGCGTCGGTAGCGGCGCCGCTGGCCTACCGGGCTGCGGGCGCCGATGTCATCGCCATCAACGCCGAGCCCAACGGCCTGAACATCAACGACGGCTGCGGTTCCACCCACCTCGACGTGTTGCAGGCCGCCGTCCGGGAGCATCGCGCCGACTTGGGCCTCGCGCACGACGGCGATGCCGACCGATGTCTCGCGGTGGACGCGGCGGGCCGGGTGATCGACGGTGACGCCATCATGGTGGTGCTGGCGCTGGCCATGCAGGAGACCGGCGAACTGACGGCCAACACCCTGGTCGCCACGGTGATGAGCAATCTGGGCCTGCACCTGGCCATGCGCGCAGCCGGTATCGAGATCCGCACCACCAGTGTCGGTGACCGTTACGTTCTCGAAGAACTGCGGGCCGGCGAGTTTTCGCTGGGCGGTGAGCAATCGGGCCACATCGTGATTCCCAGTTTCGGTACCACCGGCGACGGCATCGTCACCGGTCTGCGGCTGATGTCGCGAATAGCTCAGACCGGGTCCACTCTGGCCGCGCTGGCCGAACCGATGCGAACGCTACCGCAGGTGCTGATCAACGTCGAGGTCACCGACAAGGCGACCGTGGCCCTGGCGCCCTCGGTGCAGTCCGCGGTCGCCCAGGCCGAAGCTCAGCTCGGGGAGACCGGCCGGATCTTGTTGCGACCGTCCGGAACTGAGCAGGTGGTCCGGGTGATGGTCGAAGCGGCCGACGAGGACACCGCACGTCGGGTCGCGGTCCACGTCGCCGAGTCGGTCAGCGCCCAGAACTGAGGGAACCCCACCACGGCCCGCTGCGTCTAAACCGGGCATGGGAGAAGTTGACGCCGCCCACGTCGATGTCGGGGAGTTGCTGCGGGCGGCACGCCAGTACGATGCCGCCGCCGGGATCATCGATGCCGCTACTCGGGCGAGGTTTCGGTTCGACGGCGCGACGGCCGGGCGAGCGCACATCTCCTCGGGTGACGCGCTAAGGACTGCGCTCGATGAACGTGCCGCGTCGTTGCGGCAGTGGGCCCGGGCGGTCGGCGAGGTGGCCGCAGTCCTGCGGAGCACCACCGACCGCTACGTCGCCGCCGATGTCGACGCCGCCGCGAGGGTGCGGTGAAAATGGCCCAAATCGGCGACGTTGCAGCACGTTTGGCAGAGGGGCAACGTGCGGTCGATACTTTCGCCGAATTGGTCCTGGCCTGCGGGCAGCTGGGCTATCGGCACCCGGACCTCACCGCGCACCTCGGCCAGGTGCACGACTGGTATGCCGCAGAAGACGGCTTGGACCTGCGAGCGCTGGACGCCGATGGCGCGGCGCTCGCAGGTGTCGCGGGGTCGGCTGAGCGGGCGCTGCGGTTACAGGACGATCAACTGACCGCACTCGCGCAGGCGTGGCAGGGTGCGGGGGCGCAGACAGCGCACGAGTTCCTGCTCCGGCATGGTGGCGCGGCCCAGGAAGCCGTGGTCGCCGTACGCAGAGCCGTCGGCGCCTTGGCCGAGTTGCGCGATCAGCTGTGGCGGGCCATTGACGGCAAGGTCACGATCACCGAGCGGATCGAGGCCCGGTGTGCGGCGCACCGCGACGCGTGGTTGGCCGCGGCACGCATCGTCCGGACCGGTCCGGGTCGCCACGACGTCGCCAGCGAGTTGATCGATACGCAGGTGAAGCCGTTCGTGGACAACGACATCGGTGTGGATTGGGTGTCCGCGATGCGTTCGGCGAGTACATCGGTGTCAGATGCCTACGCCGCTGCGATCACCGAGCTCACCGATGGTTCTATACCGGTGTTCGAGATTCCCGGCGATCTTGGACCGTCGTGGCTGCCGCGCATGGGTCCGGCGGTTCCGATCGATTCACCGGTGCGCAGCGGCAGCACGGTCCCCGCCGGTTTCGTACCGTCCGACCGGACCGATCCGGTGCCATGGGTGGCCCCGGCGAGCCCGATGAGCATGCCGCCGGCGGAACCTCAGATCACTTCTGCTGCAACATATCCCGCAACACTGTCCGCCGAACCGGCCGCTTCGGTTACCGGTCCGGCTGCGTCTGACCCCGCGGCGGCGTGGGGTGCGTCGCCGCTCGGCGGTGGACTGCCCGGGGCCGGGTTGTCTGGCATCGGCTCGGGGTTGTCCGGCATCGGCCAGCAACTCGCCGACCTTTTTGGTGGCTTGCTCGGATCGACAGCCGGAGGATCGGGCTTCGCCGCGGACACCGCGACGCCCGAGGAACTCGACGAGCCGGAGGTCTCTGATCCGGTCGGTGACGAGGACACATCCGATAAGCCTGATGAGGAAGAATCGAACGGCTCCGGCGCTGACGATAAGGCTGAAGATGTTGCACCCGAGGACGATTCGGATGCAGATGGCGCTTCCGGCGACGAGGTGCCGACGGAGGATGAGGTCGCGGTACCGGCGCCCGAACCTGCTGAGACACCGGTCGAAACCGGCGAACTGCCGGGCGCGCCGCAGCCGGCACCGCCCACGGTCGTGCCTCCCGCCGCCCCGGCTGCGCCGGCCGAGCCGATGGCGGCGCCTGCCAAGACGCCCTGCGAGATCGCCGCCGACGAGTTACCGCAGGTGGGTGGTTAGTAGGTTGATCGGATCAGGTCGGGGTGGCAGCGCGGTCGGCGAGCAGGCCGTAGATGGGTCGTGACCGCAGGACCATGGCGACCAGTAGCGCCGTGGCGCATGCGCCGAGCATCGGTGGCAGTTGATTGGTGGTGCCGGTGAGCTCTGTGGCGAGGATCAGACCGGTAACTGGGGCATGCACGCTGGCGGTGAAGAACGATGCCATCCCGATCAGGGCGAGAGCCGCCGGACTGGGCGGGGCATGCGGGACGAAGTGGGCGGCTACCAGTGCGACGATGAGTCCGGTGTACGCACCGAGCACGAGCATCGGTGCGAACAGACCGCCCGGGGTTCCCGCTGCGTAAGACGCGGCGCCAAGGACGAAACGCAACGCCAGCACCCCGATGACAGCCCAAATCGCGCCGTGGCCAAGGAGTGCTTGCTGAGTCAGGTTGTCGCCACCACCGGCAAGGTCTGGCGCGCACCAGACGAGAATTCCCACACCCCCGCCGATGACGGCGGCACGCATCTCGACCGGCCATCGGCTGGTATCGGCCCTGTGCAGACCGAACATGATGGCCTTGTTGTAAAGCACTCCCAGTACGCCGGTGACGATGCCGACGGCCACCACCCAACCAGCGTCGGCCAGACGGGGTTCGGCCAGCTGCGGCATGTGGAAATCGGTGCCGGAATGGATGAGCGGGTAGGCCACCATGAACCCCGATGCCGTGGCCACGAGGGTGCCGAGGGTGGTTCGGGGATCGAAGCGCTTGACGAGCTCCTCCAGCACGAACACTCCGCCGGCGATAGGCGCGTTGAAGGCGGTCGCCAGGCCGGCAGCTGCACCGCCGGCGGCCAGAATCCTCAGATCAGCCTGAGATCGGCGGGTCGCCGACGCGATGATCACTGCTATCGAACCACCCATCTGCACCGATGGCCCCTCGCGTCCGAGCGCCAGACCGGCGCCCAGCGACAGCAGACCGCCGACGTACTTGATCGGCAGAATCCAGAATCGGCCGGGGTCGGCACGGCCCTCGACGACCGCTTCGACGCGCGGGATGCCGCTGCCTACGGCATTCGGTTCGACGCGTGCCACCAGTGCCGCCGCGACCGCTGTGCACGCGGCGCAGATGGCTACCACGACGATCAGGCCCCACCAGCCGCCGTGGGCCCAGCCGGACAGCGTTTCACGCCACTTGGCCGCCCGGACCAGAAGTAACCGGAAGCTGGCCGCGGCGAGGCCGGTCAGTGCGCCGACCACCGCCGCCGTCAGAACGAAGCCCACCAAGCTCTCGGCGCCTTCGCCGCTGTTGTCGACGGGGCGCAATGTGGGCTTCTGCCAGCCGGTCAACGTACTGCGCAGCCAGCGGCCCGCCTGACCTTCCCAATTTCCCACTCCGTATCTCTATCGCGTTGCGGGCCAACTGGGGGGCGAGTCCAGAAGTTTGGACGTGGGCTCAGCCGTCACCGGATGGCGGAGCCATTGCGCGCTTCGGCTCCCAGCGTCGCGATAGTGATCGGAATACGTTCGCGGTTGTTCTTTAGTTGACGTTCTCGCCTCGCCACACCTGGCGGCAGGTCTTGGGGCATGACGTCGAATTCGCCTGCGCGTGCTCAGCCCTTGAGCAGCGCGGCGACCTTGTCCTCCAGTTGGACCGGCGGGGCATCGGGATCGGCGAACCCGCTGCGGGGCAGTACCGCCTCCGGGTCGGCGAAGTCGCGATAGGCCTTGTCGCCGGTCAGAGCGGCCAGCAGGTACCCGGTGAGCAATGCCCGGACTGCCTTCTGCGTGCGGCGGTCGGGGCCGGGCAGCCCGATGAACCGGCCGAGCTTGCGGCCCTCCACCAGCCCGGCGGGCTCGGCCTTGTCCACGGTGCGCAGCGTCACCCCGTGCCATGCGGCGGCCAGTTCGGTGGCGTTGGAGCGCAGGTTCAGCGAGTCGCCGGTGGCCGCGAGGATCAGCCCGGGCAGCTTCAGCGCCGCCGCCGGATGCTCGGCGGGCGGCTTGGTGACCGTCGGGAACAGCGCGGCCACTGCCTTCGGAGCCTGGGGTCCGGACGCCATCCCGGCCGCCGCGAACACCGCCGCAGAACCGCCGAAACCGTGGCCGACCAGGCCCCGCTTGGCCGGATGGACGCTGATCTTGCCGGGGCCCAGCCGGACACCGCTGACGATGTCCAACGTCGCGCCCAGGTCGAAGGCGAAGTTCAGCACCGAGGGCGCCACACCGGTTTCAGTGCTGGGTGCGGCCGCGACGATGCCCCAGGACGCCAGGTGTTCCAGGGTCCGCGTGTAGTTCTCGCCTTTTGCCAGCCAGTCATGACCGAACGCCACACCAGGCAGGTTCAGGCCGGCCTCGGGCGTGTAGACGACACCCGGAACGCCGGCGAACGCCAGGTCACCGCGCAGTACGCGATGCGGGCCGCGGCGGGTCAACGCGCTGAAGAGCTTCCTGGTGCTGGCCACGGGTTGACCGTAGCCCACGGTGCGGAATCGGTCACCGAATGTGCCGGCAGGTGATTTGCGTCAACGGCCATCGGCGCAGAATCGGGTCCCGTCGCCGATTGCACTATCCTGGGAGTCTATGTGTGGAATCGTCGGCTACGTCGGGACGCGCCCGGCCTGCGGCATCGTGGTCGAGGCGCTGCGCCGGATGGAATACCGGGGCTACGACTCCGCGGGGATCGCGCTGGTTGACGGCCGGGGTGGGCTGACGGTACGTCGCCGCGCCGGTCGTCTGGCCAACCTGGAGGCCGCGCTCGCCGAGACCGACCCCGCCCTGCTGACCGGCAGCACAGGTCTTGGCCACACCCGCTGGGCAACCCACGGCAGGCCCACCGACCGCAATGCGCACCCGCACCGCGACGCCGCGGGCAAGATCGCCGTCGTCCACAACGGCATCATCGAGAACTTCGCCGGCCTGCGCGCCGAGCTGGAAGCCGCCGGGGTCGAGTTCGCCAGCGACACCGACACCGAGGTGGTCGTGCATCTGGTGGCCCGGCAGTACGCCCACGGCGACACCGCAGGCGACTTCCCGGCCTCGGTACTGGCCGTGCTGCAGCGGCTGGAAGGCCACTTCACGCTGGTGTTCGCCAGTGCCGAAGATCCCGGCACCATCGTGGCGGCCCGCCGATCAACCCCGCTGGTGGTCGGTGTCGGCGACGGCGAGATGTTCGTGGGCTCCGACGTCGCGGCATTTATCGAGCACACGCGCAACGCCGTCGAACTGGGCCAGGACCAGGCCGTCGTGATCACCGCCGACGGCTACCGGGTCACCGACTTCTTCGGCAACACCAATGTCGACTACCGCGAGTTTTACATCGACTGGGATCTCGACGCCGCCGAGAAGTGTGGCTACGACTACTTCATGCTCAAGGAGATCGCCGAGCAGCCGACGGCCGTGGCCGCGACCCTGCTGGGGCACTTTGTCGATGGCCGCATCGTGCTCGACGAGCAGCGGTTGAGCGATCAGGAACTCCGCGAGGTCGACAAGGTGTTCATCGTCGCCTGCGGGACTGCCTACCACTCGGGCCTGCTGGCCAAGTACGCCATCGAGCACTGGACCCGGCTGCCCGTCGAGGTCGAGCTTGCCAGCGAGTTCCGCTACCGCGACCCCGTGCTGGATCGCAGCACGCTGGTGATCGCCATCTCGCAGTCCGGCGAGACCGCTGACACGCTCGAGGCGGTCCGGCATGCCAAGGCGCAGAAGGCCAAAGTGCTGGCGATCTGCAACACCAACGGCAGCCAGATTCCGCGCGAGGCTGACGCTGTCCTCTACACCCGGGCCGGGCCGGAGATCGGGGTGGCGGCCACCAAGACGTTCCTGGCCCAGATCGCCGCCAACTACCTTGTCGGCCTGGCGCTTGCGCAGGCGCGCGGCACCAAGTACCCCGACGAGGTGCAGCGCGAGTACCACGAGCTGGAAGCCATGCCGGAGCTGGTGACCCGGGTGCTTGCGGGTATCGAGCCGGTGAGCCGGTTGGCGCAGCAGTTCGCACCGTCGTCGGCGGTGCTGTTCCTCGGGCGTCACGTGGGCTACCCCGTGGCACTGGAGGGTGCGCTCAAGCTCAAGGAGCTGGCGTACATGCACGCCGAGGGTTTCGCCGCCGGTGAGCTCAAGCACGGTCCGATCGCGCTGGTCGACGAAGGCCTGCCGGTGATCGTGGTGATGCCCTCACCCAAGAACGCTCAGACGCTGCACGCCAAGCTGCTCAGCAACATCCGGGAGATCCAGGCGCGAGGCGCGATCACCATCGTCATCGCCGAGGAGGGTGACGACACGGTGCGGCCGTACGCCGATCACCTCATCGAGATACCCGTGGTGTCAACGCTTTTCCAACCGCTGCTGTCGACGATTCCGTTGCAGGTGTTCGCCGCCGGGGTGGCCCGGGCCCGCGGATACGACGTCGACAAACCACGCAATCTGGCCAAGTCCGTCACCGTCGAATAGCTTGTCGCCCAACGTGAACAAGATGGCGAGCTTTGTGGCCGATTTCGCCACCTTGTTCACGTTCGGCGCTGCGGCTTAGCAGGCGTACGGCGGGCGGGCGATCGCCCGGTACTGCATCGCCCGGTTCACCAGATCCATGTCTGCGGCATCGAGGGGGAGGTGCTGCGATACGGACACGTCGAGGACGGCGTCGAACCGCTTCATAATCCTGCGCGCATCCATTCCGAACTGCGCCCGGGTGCTCTCCTTGTCGGGCCGGGACAGCAGATCGGAGTCCAACACGAAGCTCACGATGCATCGGTCATACCAATCGAGATGCATCTCCCGGTCTCCCGTCTGCTTTGACTGCGACACCAATATCGAACTATTGATCGCCGTCTGATATATCAGTTCACTTTAAACGGTACGGCAGGCTGCGGGGCCGGTCAAGGGTCCGAGCTTTTGGCCGGATAGGTACCCGGCTACCACGTGACCGCGTACTCCTCGGCAGCGTCGACCAGCCACTCCGCGAGGTAACGGGCGAACGACGACCGCACCAGGATGCGGTAGTCGGTTCCGTTGTCGGCCAAGGGGATCAGGACGACGGCGGTAAGCCCGAGCATGGTCTGCGCGGCGGCGCCCGGCCCGAAGACCGACGGATGCAGATCCAGTGAGCAGCCCTTGGCCAGCACGTCACGGGCATGCGCGCCACGCAACCGCAGCGTCGTGCGCTGCGCGGAGACGTCGACGGCGGCGCCGTCGAACTCGGCGACCACGGCCCGCAGCTGAGTCTCCAGCTCTGCACCGGGCCGGCCGGTCGAGGTGACGAGCCATTCGTCGGGCCCGAACCAGATCACCGTGGTGTCCGAGCCGTTCACCACGGTCGACGGGGTGGTGGGCAGCGCGTCGACACCGAGGACCCCGGCCGCGGCGGCAGCGCCGGCACCACCGGGATCGACCCACAGATCGACCATGGTGACGAAGGGCTCCTCGGCGAGTTGTGCCGAGGGCGGCAGCTCGGCGAACCGAGAATGCCAGTCCTGCAGGGGGCTTTGGCGGTACAGGGTGTCAGCCATCGCGGCGTGCTCCTTCGGGATCGACCAGGACGCTGCTGGTGACCTCGACGGACACCAACCTGCCGTCCACGGGAACGTGCAGGGTTTCGCCGATGCGGGCGTGCCCGCCCTTGACCAGGGCCAGGGCGAACGGCCGGCCCAGCTCCGCGCTGCGATAGCTGGACGTGACATGGCCGAGCATCGGCACGGGCGGCGGAGGAAGCACGCCTCCGGTGCAGGTCTCGATGATCTGGGCGCCCTCGGGAAGCACGGTCTGCGCATCGACGGGCAGCAGCCCGACGAACTGTTTGCGCAGCGGTTTGAGGTTCTCGGCGCGGGTGAACGACCGCTTGCCGATGAAGTCCGGCTTCTTCTTCGACACGACCCAGTTCATGCCGAGATCCTGTGGTGTCACGGTGCCGTCGGTGTCCTGCCCGATGATCGGGTAGCCCTTCTCGGCGCGCAGCACGTGCATGGTCTCGGTGCCATACGGCGTGATCCCGTACGGCTCGCCGGCGGCGATGAGGCGTTCCCACACCGCGGTCGCGTACCAGCCGGTGACGTTGACCTCGTAGGCCAGCTCACCGGAGAAGCTGATCCGCCCGATCCGGACTGGCACGCCGTGTTGTTTGTGCTCCTCGCGTCCGTCATCTTGTTTGTGCTCCTCGCGTCCGCCGTCTTGTTTGTGCTCCTCGCGTCCGCAGGCGAGCGTGGTGTCGCGCCACGCCATGAACGGAAACGCCTCGTTGCTGACGTCGAGATCGCCGAAGACAGCTCCGATCACGTCGCGAGACTTCGGGCCGACGACGGGGAAGGTGTGCCACTGCTCGGTGACCGAGGTCATCCGCACCCGCAGGTGAGGCCACTCGGTCTGCAGCCATTCCTCCATCCACTCCAGGATGTGGGCGGCGCCGCCGGTGGTCGTGAACACCTGAAATCGGTCGTTTGCCAACCGCATCACGGTGCCGTCGTCGATGACCATGCCGTCGATACCGCACATCACGCCGTAGCGGAGCATGCCGACCTTGAGCGTGCTCATCATGTTGGTGTAGAGCAGGTCGAGGAATGCCCCGGCGTCGCGGCCCTGCACGTCGATCTTGCCGAGGGTGGAGCCGTCCAGGATGCCCACGCCGCCGCGAGTGGCCGCGCACTCGCGCAGCACCGCGGTCTCCATGCTTTCACCGTCCACCGGGTAGTAGCGCGGCCGCTTCCACTGGCCCACGTCTTCGAACACCGCTCCGCGGGCCACGTGCCAATCATGCACGGCGGTAACGCGTTCCGGGTCGAACATGTGGCCGCGGCTGCGGCCCGCGAGGGCTGCGAACGCCACCGGAGTGTAGGGCGCGCGGAAAGTGGTGACACCCAGGTCAGCGACCGGGACACCAAGCAGTTCGGAGGTGATGCCCGAGGCCACCACGCCGGACGTCTTGCCCTGATCGTGCGCGGTACCGATGGTGGTGTAGCGCTTGATGTGCTCCATCGACCGCATGCCCGCGCCGACCGCGCGCTCCACATCGGCGACGGTGGCATCGCGCTGGACGTCGACGAACTGGCTGGCCGTGCCCGCCGGGTCGGCGACCCGCCACAGCACCATGCCGGCGTCGCTGTCCGGGATTGAATCAGCTTCGCCCCCAAACGGTTCGGCCTCGGCGGTGAATCCGAGCGAACCGAGCGCGGCCGTCGCGGCCTTGCGTCCGCTGCGCAGGCAGCCGGGCAGATCGAACACACCGTTGGCAGCACCGACGACGTGGACACCGGACATCGGCTCACCGGGCACGAACGCGCCAAGGGCCTCGTCGTAACGCAGGACGCCGCGGGCCTGGCTGAAGAGGTGCACCGCCGGGTTCCAGCCGCCGCTGACCAGCAGCACGTCGCAGGCCACCGAGACGGCATGGGTACTGCCGGAGCGGGCGACGAGCGCGTGGCTGACGCGGTCCTGGCCGCGGATTCCGCGCACCACCGAGCCGGTCCGCAGTTCGATGCCGCGGCCGGCGCATTCCTCGTACAAGCGCGCGGCGACGTCAGGGCGGGCGTCGACGATCGCGTCGACCGTCACACCGGCGGCGTGCAGCTCGAAGGCCGCGAGGTAAGCGCTGTCGTTGGTGGTGAACACCACCGCCTGCTCGCCGACCTTGACGCCGTAGCGATTCAGGAAGGTCCGGGCACCGCTCGCCAGCATGATGCCGGGCCGGTCGTTATCGGTGAAGACCACAGGACGCTCATGTGCACCGGCGGCCACGATGACCTGCCGAGCGCGGATGCGCCACACCCGCTGACGGCTGATCTGCGCGGGTGCCGCGGCACCGAGGTGGTCGGTGCGCCGCTGCACCGCGAGCACGAAGCCGTCGTCGTAGTGACCGAACGCGGTGGTGCGCTGCAGGTGCAACACCTCGGGGTAGGTGGCCAGCTCGGCGGTGACGTCGGCGACCCACTCCAGGGCGGGCTTGCCGTCGATGGTGTCGGTGCTGCCCAGCAGGGCCCCTCCGGCTTCGCTCTGCTCGTCGAGCAGCACCACCCGGGCGCCCGCGCGGGCCGCGGTCAGTGCGGCGGCCAAGCCGGCCGGCCCGGCGCCGGCGACCAGCACGTCGGTGTGGACGTGAGTGGCGTCGTACTTTGCGGGGTCGGCGGTTTCGGCCAGACGCCCCTGGCCGGGGATGCCACGCGCCACGAGCCCGTCGAACAGTTCGACGGTGGTCGCGAGGAGCATCGGCTCGGGGAAGGGGTATTCGATCTGGACGAGACCACCGGTGTCCTCAGCCCACGCCGAGGTGAAGCCACGGGGCCGGCCCAGTTTGATGCTGGTGGTCACCTGGTGCACGCCGTTGGCCAGCAAGGCCGAGGCGAGTGTGTCGCCGGCGTACCCCGTCAGTCCACGATCGTTGAAAGTGAAGGTGTGCACGGTGTTCCGGTCGATACGGCCACCGTCGGTGGTGCGCAATGGTGCGTTCATCAGATCTCCCTCGATTCCCCGGTCGCTGCGCTTCTACCCGCCGGCGGCGCCTGCTCGTCGGTGCGGTAGACGCGGTGGAATCGGTAGGTGGCGGTGTCGCGCAGCGCGTTGAACCAGCGCCGGCAGCCGGCGCTGTGGGTCCAGCGCTCGGCGAACAGCCCCTTGGGATTATTGCGGAAGAACACATAGTGGCCCCACTCTTCGTCGGTGAGAGCCTGTGGATCGGTGGGGTAGGCGACGTGTGCCTGACCGCCGTAATGGAACTCGGTCTCCTCGCGTGGCCCGCACCACGGGCATTCGATGAGTTGCATGGTGACTCCTGAGATCTAGTGGGCGACGCCGGCGGCGCCGTGCTCATCGACCAGCGCGCCGGTGATGAATCGGTCGAGGCAAAACGGTGCGACGTACTCGTGCTCGCGGCCGTTGGCGATCGTGTCCGCGAGGCACCATCCGATGCCGGGGGTCACCTTGAAACCTCCTGTGCCCCAACCGGCGTTGAGGTAGAGGTTCTCGTAGCCGGCGCGGCCCACGATGGGCGACGCGTCCGGGCACACGTCGACGATTCCCGCCCAGGTGCGCAGCAGGTGCGCCCTGGCGAAGACGGGGAACAACTCCACCGCGGCGGCCATCTGGCGTTCGACGATGTGGAACGCGCCGCGCTGGCCGTAACCGTTGTAGGAGTCGACACCCGCGCCCATGACCAGCTCGCCCTTGTGCGCCTGAGAGACGTAGACGTGCACGGCATTCGACATGACGATCGTGGGATGCACCGGCTCGAGGAGTTCGGAGACGAGTGCCTGCAGCGGATGGCTCTGCAGCGGGGTGCGGATGCCGAGCATGTCGGTCAGGGTCGAGGTGTGCCCGGCCGCACACAGCAGTACCTGGCCGGCCGCGATGTCACCGCGGGTGGTGCGCACCCCGGTGACCCGGTCGCCGTCGGTGGCGAACCCGGTGACTTCGCAGTTCTGGACGATGTCGATGCCGGCCTCATCGGCGCGGCGCGCGAATCCCCATGCGACATAATCATGTTTGGCGATACCGGCGCGCGGTTGATAGGTCGCGCCGAGCACCGGGTACCGGATGTCGTCGGAGATGTTGACGATGGGGCACAGCTCTTTGACCTGTTTAGCATCGACCCACTCGGCGTCAATTCCATTGAGCTTGTTGGCCTCCACCCGCCGTACGCTGTCGCGGACATCCTGCAGGCTGTGTGCGAGGTTGAGCACGCCGCGCTGGCTGAACAGGATGGGGTAATCCAGGTCCTCTTCGAGCCCTTCCCAGAGCTTCAGAGCGTGCTCGTAGATGCGGGCGCTCTCGTCCCACAGGTAGTTCGACCGGATCAGCGTGGTGTTGCGGGCCATGTTGCCGCCGGCCAGCCAACCGCGTTCCAGCACTGCGACATCAGTGATGCCGTGATTCTTCGCCAGGTAGTGGGCGGTGGACAGGCCGTGTCCGCCGCCGCCGACGATCACGACGTCGTAGGACTTCTTGGGCTCCGGTGTGCGCCAGAGGAAATCAGGGTGCTCCGGCAGGTGCGCTCCGGGCGGGGTCGGCGTGGAAGCTGTTGTCACAGTGCGGCCTTCGTCAGGGCGGGGTAGAGCGGGAAGCGGGCGGCCAGGACGTCGACGCGGTCGCGCAGAGCGGCCAGGCCGGCGTCGTCGGTGTCCGGCCGCAGGGCCAGGCTGATGATGTCGGCGACCTCGCGGAACGCGTCGAGGTCGAATCCCCGCGTAGCCAGTGCGGGGGTGCCGATCCGCACGCCCGAGCTGACCATCGGTGGTCGGGGGTCGAACGGAACCGCGTTGCGGTTCACGGTGATTCCGACTCGGTGCAGCCGGTCCTCGGCCTGCTTGCCGTCGAGTTCGGATTCCCGCAGATCGACCAGAATCAGGTGCACGTCGGTGCCGCCGGAAACCACGTTGATGCCCGCCTTGCGGGAATCCTCTTGTAGGAGGCGGTCGGCCAGGATCTTCGCGCCGTCGAGGGTGCGCTGCTGGCGCTCGCGGAACTTGGGCTCGCCGGCCAGCTTGAACGACACGGCCTTGGCGGCGATGACGTGCTCCAGCGGGCCGCCCTGCTGACCCGGGAACACCGACGAGTTGAACTTCTTGGCCAGCGCCGCATCGTTGGTGAGGATGATGCCGCCGCGCGGGCCGCCGAGGGTCTTGTGGGTCGTCGAGGTGACGACGTGAGCATGCGGCACGGGCGACGGATGAAGCCCGGCGGCGACGAGACCGGCGAAGTGCGCCATGTCCACCATGAGGTAGGCACCCACCTCGTCGGCGATTCGGCGGAACTCCGCAAAGTCCAGCTGACGCGGGTAGGCCGACCATCCGGCGATGATCACCTGGGGACGGTGCTCGCGGGCGAGTTCTTCCACCTGGGCCATGTCGACGCGGTGGTCGTCCTCGCGGACGTGGTAGGCGGCGACGTTGTAGAGCTTGCCGGAGAAGTTCAGGTGCATGCCGTGGGTCAGGTGACCGCCGTGGGCCAGGGCCAGACCGAGAATGGTGTCGCCGGGCTGGAGCAGGGCGGCCATGGCGGCCGCGTTGGCCTGTGCGCCCGAGTGCGGCTGAACATTGGCGTACTCGGCGCCGAACAGCGCCTTGATCCGGTCGATGGCCAGCTGCTCGACCACGTCGACATGTTCGCAGCCGCCGTAGTAGCGTCGGCCGGGGTAGCCCTCGGCGTACTTGTTGGTCAGCACGCTGCCCTGCGCCTCCATCACCGACAGCGGCGCGAAGTTCTCGCTGGCGATCATCTCCAGGGTGCTTTCCTGGCGGCGCTGCTCGTCGACGACGGCGGCATAGACCTCCGGGTCGGCAGCGGCCAGCGATCGGCCCAAGACGGTGTCGTGTGCGGCCTCTGTTTGAACACCCATACGGACTCCTGTGATCCAGACGATTGATATATCAGTTGGCGATCACCTTAGCGGTCGCGATAGCGGCTGGTCAAGGGTCTGTTGGGTTTGATCGACGTGCGTTTGCCGGTGATATTGCGAGCCGGACACGGTGGCGGACGTGCACCTTGTTGTGATGGTGCTCGGCGTGTCGTCGCGGAAGCCGACACTCTCGACACAGGGCGCAGCAGGGGGTGCCGACGAGTTGCCAGCGGGCGCGCCTACTACGAGGGGATTGTTTCTTGGCAGTGCGCGTCAGATGACGGCACGAACCCCGACCTCGAAGCCGGTCACGTGCTGCAGCGTCAACTCGGCGGCGGTGTCGGCATCGCCGTTGATGATGGCCGACAGGATGGCCGAATGCTCGTTGATGTGCTCTGCCACATCGGTGAGCCGCTCGAGGAACAGGCAGAAGATCCGGGTCACGAGGTTGTGGTAGCGGACCAGCACGTCTTCCAGGTGTGGGTTGCCCGCGGCGCGGTAGATGCTGCGGTGGATGACGATGTCCAGCCGCATCAATTCCGTGGGGTCGCCAGGCAGGTCGTCGATGGTCTTATAGGCGTCGAGCAGCTGCTGCAGCTCGGCGCGCTGGCTTGCGCTGGCGCGTTCAGCTGCGCGACGCGCGGCCAGGGGCTCGAGCTGCAGCCGAATCTCGTTGATATAGGCCAGGTCCGTGATCTCCACGCCGGTCGCGAACGTCCCGCGGCGTGGATAGGAGATGACCAGACGATCGTCTTCGAGGCGTTTGAGCGCCTCGCGCACCGGCGTGCGGCCTACGTCCAATTCGCTGGCCACTCGGGCATCGTCGATGGGCTCGCCCGGCCGGATCTGCAGCGTGGTCAGCTGATCACGCAGCGCCAGGTACGCACGGTCCGCCAAGGATGCTGGAGGGCTGGCCTGGTCCATCGAGCCCAGTGGAGCGATAGCCACGGCCAGATTTTAGCAGTGGTATCCAATAGTTATTGTCTCCGACGACTTCTATACAGATTGAAATTCAGTTGATATATTAATCGTGTATCTAATCGCGGCACCGAGGTGGGCTTCCTCGGGTGGCCGCCGAACATAAAGGTCAACGGCGTGACTGTTAGCGTTTTCGAGCTGTTCAAGGTGGGCATCGGCCCGTCGAGCTCCCATACGGTCGGGCCGATGAAGGCGGCATATCTGTTCGTGTCCCGGCTCGCCGCGGAGGGCCTGATCGAAAACACCGCCGCCGTACGCTGTGAACTGTTCGGCTCGCTCGGAGCCACCGGCCACGGCCACGGCAGCGTCAAGGCGGTGGTCCTGGGCTTGGAGGGCGAACAGCCCCAGTTGGTCGACCCGGTCGCGGCCGGCCCGAGGGTGGATACGATCCGGGCCGAAGGGCAGCTGCGGCTCGCGGGTACTCACCCGATCCGGTTCGACGTCGACGAGGACATCGTGCTGCACCGCCGCAAGCGCCTGGACTTCCACAGCAACGGCATGGTCTTTTACGCATTCGACGCGGCCGGCGAGCAACTGGAGCGCCGCGAGTACTACTCCGTCGGGGGCGGTTTCGTCCTCGACGAGGACGAAACGGGCACCCGGGTCCTCGTTGTCGATCCGACCCCGGTGCCTTACCCGTTCAGCAGCGGAGCCGAGATGCTCAGGCTGACCGCCGAGACCGGAATGAGTATCAGCGATCTCATGATGGCCAACGAGAAGGTGTGGCGCAGCGAAGCCGAGATCAGGGCGGGCCTGCTGCACATCTGGGAGGTCATGCAGCAATGCGTCGAGCGGGGGACGCACGTGAGCGGCGTGCTGCCCGGCGGGCTCAAGGTCCGTCGCCGCGCCGCCGAGCTGCGCGAACGTCTGGAGAGCGGCGGCGACGAGCAGGACGCGCTGCGGGCGATGGAGTGGGTGACCATGTATGCGCTCGCGGTCAATGAGGAGAACGCCGCGGGCGGTCGTGTCGTCACCGCGCCGACCAACGGTGCCGCCGGCATCATCCCCGCTGTGCTGCACTACTACCGCCAGTTCATCAGCAGCTTCAGCGAGTACGGCGTGGTGCGGTTCCTGCTGACAGCAGGAGCAATCGGGTTGTTGTTCAAGGAGAATGCCTCTATTTCGGGCGCTGAGGTGGGCTGCCAGGGTGAGGTGGGCTCCGCGTGCTCCATGGCGGCGGCAGGCCTGGCCGAAGTGCTCGGCGCCACCCCTGAACAGGTGGAGAACGCTGCCGAGATCGGCATCGAGCACAACCTAGGACTGACGTGCGACCCCGTCGGGGGGCTGGTGCAGATCCCGTGCATCGAGCGCAACGCCGTCGGCTCGATCAAGGCGATCAGCGCTGCCCGGATGGCCTTGCACGGCGACGGCACCCACCACGTCTCATTGGACAAGGCGATCAAGACCATGCGCGAGACCGGCGCCGACATGAGCGTCAAGTACAAGGAGACCGCTCGTGGCGGCTTGGCGCTCAACGTCGTCGAGCTGCCGCTGAACGTGGTCGAGTGCTGAGCGGGACGCTGCCCGCCGGTATCGCGCGTGTTCCGCGGTGAAATCGTGAACAATTGCGGCAGCGCAAGCAGTCCCGCGCTGGCGGCGGCCTGAGGCGAGTAGTCGGGGCGGTAGCTGAGTAATCGGTAATGCGGCGAGGGTGAAATCCAGGTAGTCCCGTACGGGTATCGGCCCGGCGGGGTCCGCCGAGGATGTCAACCGAGTCAGTTATCGGTCAGGCAGGGGTCGAACGCGATGGGCAATGCGATCGGTCGGTTCGTCGCCCTGGTACTCACTGCCACAGTGGTTGCCGCCTGCGATGCGACGACGGGCGCACCGGCGAGCGCAGACCTGCCCGAGGCCGCACGAAAGATCATGGAGAAGCCGGCGTATTCGACTGCGCGGTGGCTTTATTACGTCGCCGACCGCGACTCCGGCGAAGTGTTGTTGAGCCAACGGCCCGACGAGATGGTGTTGACGGGGTCAACGGCAAAGGAATTCACGATCGGCACGGTGTACGACACCTTCGGCCCTGACACTCGTCTGACCACCCCCGTCTATGCCACCGCGCCGACAGTCGACGGCATGGTCAGAGGTGACGTGATTCTGGTCGCCGCAGGCGATCTCACGCTGGGCGGTCGCGGCGGGCGGCAGGGTCGGGTTGACGACGCGTTCGACGCCACACATATCGACCACGTTTACGGCGATATCGCGCCCAACGCCGCAACAGTCGACGACGATCCGCTGGCCGGACTCGACGACCTGGCCCGCCAGATCGCCGCCAAGGGCGTCAAGAACATCGTCGGCGACGTCGTCGTCGACACGCGACTCTGGCGGGCGACCGACGGCCATGAGGGCGCCGTCCCGCCGATCTTCGTCAACGACAATCTTCTCGACATCAATGTCTCCCCGGCGGGCGTCGGCGAGTTGGCAACCATCGAAACCATCCCGTCCACAACGGCATTCGCCGTGCAGTCGAACGTCTCGACCGTCGACTCCGGTGCATCGCCGAACTTGGAGGCCACCGCGGACCCCGCGAATCCCCGCCACATCGTCGTCACCGGGACCATCCCCGTGGGCGAGCCGCGGCTGACGATCTATCGGGTGTCCGATGCCGACACCTGGGCGCGGACGTTGTTCATCGAAGCCCTCAACCGGGCAGGCATCGCGGTCACCTCTTCCACGGTCGGGCCCAACGACCAGTCCCGACTCCCGCCGAAGGGCAGCTACCCCGCGGACCGGCAACTGGCCGCGCTGCAATCACCTCCGTTAGCGGCTTTCGGGTCGATGATCCTGCGGACCAGCTACAACACCGGAGCCAACGCGATGTTGTGCCTCCTGGCGACCAAGTCTGGATCCACCGATTGCACCGACGGACTGAAAGCCGTTCGCGCCGCGGTGAACAAGGCGGGCCTGGTGCCCGACGCCGTGGTGCTCACCGACGGCGAGGGGGCTTATCCGGCCTCGACGACCCCCAGGCAGATGACCGACTGGGTCAAATGGGCCGCGGCGCAGTCGTGGGGAGAGGCACTGGTCTCGGGTCAGCCGGTACTGGGTGAAAGCGGCACCATCGCCGCGGTCGGTGCTGACAGTCCGGCGAAAGGCAAGGTGCAGGCCAAGACCGGGACGGTCGCGGTTGTCGACCCCGTGACGGGGCGTGCGCTGTTCAACGTGCAGAGCCTCGCCGGATTCATGACCACCGACGACGGTCGCCATCTGGTATTCGACCTGTCGATGAGCGGCGCCACCTACCCCGATGTGCTCACCGGCCTACAGGAAGCCAACCAAGACGTCGGAATGGTCGCGGCGCAGATTCAGAAGATGCTGTCGAAATGAGCGTCCGCTTCGCCCGATCGGGGGACATGGGATGGGCCCCTGCGATGGCCATTCACCCGACATACACCACCGACGTCATGAGCCACCGTTGTGGGGCCAACGCAAAAACGCCGTTCACACAGGAGGATTCACATGTTGAAGATTGGCAGCGGCGGCTTTCGCCGTTATCTGACCGCCACGGTCGCAGTGGCTTCGGTCGCCTCGGGCCTCGCGCTCTGCGCTGCCGGCCCGGCATCTGCCGACGAAACCACGGTTGAGCAGAAGTATGGCGCCGTCCCCGGTGGGGTCATGAGGCATCTATTGCCGATGAAATGCCCGGCCTCGATACCGTATCTGAAGAACCACAACTACTCACCCGGCCGCGTGGTCCCCAACGGGCTCGAGGTTATCGAGATGGGTGGGATCGGCGTGACAATGGGTACAGAACTGGGGCCGCGCCTTCCGTACAATCCCCCGGGGGGTACCGGGAAACACCCAATCATCGACGCGATGCAAGAATCCACGGCCCAGTTCGCTATCGGCACCAACGGCGGAACGGCCACGAACTGGGGCACCGAACCGGGAGATGTCATCGTCAAGCTGTGGTGCACGTCCAACAGTCGCGACGGGTGGTACGAGGTCAACTAGTCACATTTCGGGCGCTACGGTTCGACCAGATACGGAAATGCGCTTCGGCACTGTGCTGCGCCAGCTTTGCCGGCTTTGCGCGGGTCACCGTCCGCGTTGTGGAATCCTGGTCCTGATGCGGCACTACTACACCGGCGACCAAATCCGCGAAGCCGAAGCACCGCTGTTGGCGTCGCTGCCCGACGGCGCCCTGATGCGCCGTGCCGCCTACGGACTGGCGACGGCGATCGGCCGTGAGCTGGTCGCCCGCACCGGCGGAATCGCCGGCCGGTCAGTGTGCGCGGTCGTAGGCTCGGGTGACAACGGCGGTGACGCGTTGTGGGCGGCGACGTTCCTGCGTCGCCGAGGCGCGATGGCCGCGGCGGTTCTACTCAATCCGGAGCGGGCCCACCACAAGGCGCTGGCCGCGTTCCGGAAGTCGGGCGGACGTGTGGTTGCGACTGTGCCCGCGGCTTCGGATCTGGTGATCGACGGGGTGGTCGGGATATCCGGCTCCGGCCCACTTCGTCCCGCCGCCGCCGAAGTGTTCGCGGCCGTCGAAGACGTGGGGATACCGGTGGTGGCGGTCGACATTCCCAGCGGTATCGATGTGCAGACCGGGGCCACCGACGGTCCGCATGTGCGGGCTGTGCTCACGGTCACCTTCGGCGGCCTGAAACCCGTACATGCGCTGGCCGATTGCGGACGCGTCGAACTCGTCGACATCGGCCTGGACCTGCCCGCCACCGATCTGCTCGGGCTCGACGCCGACGATGTCAAAGCGCTGTGGCCGGTGCCCGGACCCGACGACGACAAGTACACCCAGGGTGTGACAGGGCTGCTGTCCGGCTCGGCGACCTATCCCGGGGCCGCGGTGTTGAGCGTCGGGGCCGCTGTGGCCGCCACCTCCGGGATGGTCCGCTATGCGGGAAGTGCTGCGCAGCAGGTCCTTTTTCACTGGCCCGAGGTGATCGCCGCGGCCGCACCCGAGGAGGCGGGCCGGGTGCAGGCGTGGGTGGCGGGCCCCGGCATGGGCACCGATGACCATGCAAAGGCGGTCCTGCGGTTCGCGCTCGACACCGATCTGCCGGTACTTGTCGACGCAGATGGGCTGACCCTGCTGTCCAAGGATCCCGGCCTGCTCGCCGGACGGCGTGCTCCGACTGTGCTGACCCCGCACGCGGGTGAGTACCAGCGGCTGGCCGGCGAACCCGTCGGGGTCGACCGGGTCGTCGCCGCCCGCAGCCTCGCCGACCGGCTCGGCGCCACCGTGCTGCTCAAGGGCAACGTCACCGTCATCGCCGGTGCCGACGGGACGACCTACCTCAACCCGGCCGGGCAGTCGTGGGCCGCCACCGCGGGCTCGGGTGACGTACTGTCGGGCATCATCGGGGCGCTACTGGCCGCTGGACTGCAGCCGGCGCAGGCCGCGGCGGCCGGGGCGTTCGTGCACACCCGCGCGGCCAACCTCTCCGCCGCCGACCCGGGTCCGCGCCCGGCCCCGACTTCAGCTTCCCGCATTCTCGCTCACATCCGCACCGCGATCGCGTCGTTGTAACCGGAAGGATCCACATGTCCCGCAAGCACTCCCATGCCCTCGTCGCCCCCGCCTACACCGCGCGACTCGACATGGCGCCCGTCCCGGCGCTGCGCTTGCCGGACGACGCGATGGATCCCCCTGCGGCCTACCGGTTCATCCAGGACGAACTCATGCTCGACGGCAGCTCGCGGCTGAATCTGGCGACGTTCGTCACCACCTTCATGGATGACGAGGCGGCAAAGCTGATGGCAGATACGTTCGACAAGAACATGATCGACAAGGACGAGTACCCGGCGACCGCCGCCATCGAGACTCGCTGCGTCAACATGGTCGCCGATCTCTTCCATGCCGAAGACCTGCGCGACGACGATCCGTCGAGTGCCACCGGCGTATCCACCATCGGGTCCAGCGAGGCCGTGATGCTGGCGGGCCTGGCACTGAAATGGCGCTGGCGCGAAAAGTTCGGCGGAACCGACAACCCATCCGGATGGAAGGGGCGTACCCCCAACCTGGTGATGGGTTCCAACGTTCAGGTGGTGTGGGAGAAGTTCTGCCGCTACTTCGACGTCGAGCCGCGTTATCTGCCGATGGATGAGGGGCGATACGTCATCACCCCCGAACAGGTGCTCGACGCGGTCGACGAGGACACCATCGGCGTCGTCGCGATCCTCGGCACCACGTTCACCGGCGAACTCGAGCCGGTCGCCGAGATCTGTGCGGCCCTCGACGAGCTCGCAGGTTCCGGAAAACTCGACATACCGGTCCACGTCGACGCCGCCAGCGGTGGCTTCGTGGTGCCGTTCCTGCACCCCGACCTCGAGTGGGATTTCCGGTTGCCCCGCGTGGTGTCGATCAACGTCAGCGGGCACAAGTACGGGCTGACCTATCCGGGTATCGGGTTCGTGGTGTGGCGCAGCAAGGAACACCTGCCCGAAGATCTCGTGTTCCGGGTCAACTACCTCGGCGGCGACATGCCGACGTTCACGCTGAACTTCTCCCGGCCCGGCAACCAGGTGGTGGGCCAGTACTACAACTTCCTGCGCCTCGGCCGCGCCGGATACACCAAGGTCATGAAATGTCTCTCGCAGACCGCGCGGTGGCTCGGCGACGAGCTGCGCGCCAGCGAGCACTTCGACATCATCTCCGACGGGTCGGCCATCCCGGTGATCAGTTTCCGGCTCAAGGGCAACCCGGGCTACACCGAATTCGACGTGTCACAGGCGTTGCGCGCATTCGGCTGGCAGGTTCCGGCGTACACCATGCCCGACAAGGCCAACGACGTCGTCGTGCTGCGGATCGTGGTCCGGGAAGGTTTCTCGACCGATCTGGCCAGGGCCTTCAAGGAGGACACCATCACCGCCCTGGGCCACCTCGACAAACTCAAGCCCGGCGGGTTCTTCGACAGGGTGCAGCCCTTCACACACTGACCGTGCCCGCTCTTGGTGCGGGGCCGCTCGTCGTCTCTGGGACAATGGCGGGCGGTGATATGACTATGCAGACGACCGAACTCACGACCCCGCTGGCTCCGAGCGCAACGCCGCAGGCAGTGGTGGATCTCGGCGCCATCCGGCACAACGTGGGTGTGCTGCGTGAGCTGGCCGGAGCGGCGCAGGTCATGGCGGTGGTCAAGGCCGACGGCTACGGGCATGGCGCCGTGCCGGCAGCCCAGGCTGCACTCGCTGCAGGCGCCGCCGAACTCGGCGTCGCGACCATCGCCGAGGCGCTGGCACTGCGCGCGGGCGGGATCACCGCCCCCGTGCTGGCATGGCTGCATACCCCGGGAACCGACTTCGCCCCGGCCGTGGCGGCCGATGTTCAGATCGCGGTGTCCTCGCCACGCCAACTCGACGATGTTTTGCTGGCGGTCACACAGACCGGCCGCCCCGCCACGGTGTCGGTGAAGGTCGACACCGGGCTCAGCCGCAACGGGGTGAGCGCCGCCGACTATCCCGCAACGTTGACCGCGTTGCACCGCGCCCACACCGACGGGGCGATCCGGGTGCGGGGGATCATGAGCCACCTGGTGCACGGCGATGTTCCGGAGCATCCATTCAACGGCGTGCAGGCGCAGCGGCTGACCGAGATGCGCGACCGTGGCCGTCAACAGGGAGTGCCCTTCGAGATCGCGCACCTGAGCAATTCGCCCGCCGTGATGACCCGGCCCGACCTGGCCTTCGACATGGTGCGGCCCGGCGTCGCGGTCTACGGCCTGAACCCGGTCCCGGACCGGGGAGATATGGGGCTGCGGCCCGCGATGACGTTGAAATGCCCAGTGGCACTGGTGCGTTCGGTTCGAGCCGGGGACGGGGTGTCCTACGGCCACCAGTGGGTCGCCCACCGCGACACCACGCTGGCACTGCTGCCGATCGGCTACGCCGACGGTGTCTACCGGGCTCTGAGCGGCCGGATCGACGTGCTGATCGGGGGTCGGCGCCGGCGTGCCGTCGGGCGCGTGTGCATGGACCAGTTCGTCGTCGATCTCGGACCTGACGCGGCCGACGTCGCCGAGGGCGACGACGCCATCCTGTTCGGGCCGGGCACCCAGGGTGAGCCCACCGCCCAGGATTGGGCTGATCTGCTCGACACCATCCACTACGAGATCGTCACCAGCCCGCGCGGCCGGGTCGTGCGCACCTACGTTTCGGGCCAGGGCCATTGAGCGGCAGCACCTTCGATGAGCACCATCACCGGGCCCGCTGGCTGGCGGGTGCAGCCGGACTGACCGCCGTCGGCACCGTCGCTAGTCTCTCGGTCGCACGGTCGCTGGGCCGTCGGGTCCTCGCCGAAGATCCCTACGCTGGGGAGGACTTTCACCTACTCGACGCTGACCGCAGTTCGGTCGTCACCACCGTCGACGGAGTGCCGCTGGCGGTGCGCGAGGTCGGGCCGCTCGACGCTCCGCTGACCGTGGTGTTCGCCCACGGATTCTGTCTTGAGATGGGCGCCTTCCACTTTCAGCGGGCCCGGCTGGCCGAGCAATGGGGCCCGCAGGTGCGGATGGTGTTCTACGACCAGCGTGGCCACGGCCAGTCAGGGACAGCCGGGCCTGATACTTACACCGTCGAGCAGCTGGGCGAGGACCTCGAATCCGTACTGGCGGTGACGGTTCCGCGTGGCCCGGTGGTGCTCGTGGGCCATTCGATGGGCGGTATGGCGGTGCTGTCGCACGCCCACCAGTTCCCGAAGCGCTACCCGTCGAGGGTCGTGGGTGCCGCCCTGATCGCCTCGGCCGCCGAAGGAGTGTCGCGGTCCCCGCTCGGCGAGATATTGCGCAACCCGGCGCTGGAAGTGGTGCGGTTCGCCGCGCGGTACGCACCGAAGACGGTGCATCGCACCCGCGGTGCCGCACGGTCGGTCATCGCCCCGATCCTGCGCGCCGCGTCCTACGGCGACGAGAAGATCAGCCCCAGCGTGGTGGAGTTCTCCGAGCAGATGATGCACGGCACGCCGATCACGACAGTGGTGGAGTTCCTGCACGCACTCGAGGTGCACGACGAGACGGCGGCCCTGCCGGTGTTGGCCCGGGTGCCGACATTGATCGCCTGTGGTGATCGGGACCTGCTCACCCCGATGGAATACTCAGAGGTCATGGCCGCGCAGCTACCCAAATCGGAGTTGGTGATCGTCGGGGGAGCGGGCCATCTGGTGCAACTGGAGGAGCCCGAGGTGATCGACGACGCGCTGGTCGGATTGGTCCAGCGGGCCACCCCGTCCAAGCTGGTCACACTGTCGCGTCGGGTGCGCGACCGGATCCGGCCCCATGGCTGAGCGCACCGCGGGTACCGCGCAACTGTCGACCGCCGACGACACCATCGCCCTCGGTGCCACACTGGGTACGGGCTTGAGCGCCGGCGACGTGGTGGTGCTGTCCGGGCCGCTGGGTGCGGGAAAGACGGTGCTGGCCAAGGGCATTGCCCAAGCCATGGACGTCGACGGGCCTGTGGTGTCGCCGACCTTCGTGCTGGCCCGGGTGCATCGGGCGCGCCAAGCGGGCAGGCCAGCCATGATCCACGTCGACATGTACCGGCTGCTCGACCACGCCGGAGCCGATCTGCTCGGTGAACTCGACGCGCTGGACCTCGACACCGATCTGGAGGACGCCGTGGTGGTGGTCGAGTGGGGTGAAGGGCTGGCCGAGCGGTTGTCCGACCACCATCTCGACATCCGGATCGACCGGGACCCCGACAGTGAGGTCCGTACCGTGACATGGCAGTGGAGCGCGCCGTGAACCTGCTGACGATCGACACCGCAACGCCGGCGGTCAGCGCCGGGGCGGTGCGGCGCGCCGACGACGGCACCGTGACCATCCTGGCCGAACGGGTCACCCTCGACCCGCGAGCGCATGCCGAGCAACTCACCCCGAATGTGTTGGCTGCGTTGGCCGATGCCGGGCTGACGATGGCCGACCTGGACGCCGTCGTCGTCGGTTGCGGTCCCGGTCCCTTCACCGGGCTGCGGGTCGGCATGGCGAGTGCCGCGGCGTTCGGGCACGCGCTCGGTGTCCCGGTGTACGGCGTGTGCAGCCTCGACGCCATCGGCGTGCGTACCTCTGGAGACGTGCTGGTGGTTACCGATGCGCGTCGCCGTGAGGTGTACTGGGCGCGCTACCGCGACGGGCTCCGCATCGACGGCCCGGCCGTCAACGCCCCCGCCGACGTACCCGCCGGTGCAGACGAGGTGGCCGGATCACCCGAGCACACCGCGCTGTTCGACCTGCCGCGCCAGGAGGCGGTGTATCCGACGCCGGACGGCCTCGTCGCTGCGGTGAACGACTGGGGCGACCCGGCGCCGCTGATCCCGCTCTACCTGCGCCGGCCCGACGCCAAACCGTCTGTGGCGGTGCGGAAATGACCATCGTGTACGGCGCGCTGACCAAGGCCGACGCCGACCGCTGCGCGGAACTGGAGTCCCAGCTGTTCCCCGGGGACGATCCCTGGCCGGCACGAGCCTTTTTCGCCGAGCTGGCCGCCAAGCACAACCACTACATCGCTGCGCGCAGTGAGGGACGCCTGGTCGGCTATGCCGGGATCTCCCGATTGGGTCGGGTCCGCCCCTACGAGTACGAAGTGCACACCATCGGTGTCGATCCCGACTTCCAAGGTCAGGGCATCGGCCGGCGGCTGCTCGACGCCATGCTCGAGATAGCCTCGGGGGGAATGGTTTTCCTGGAAGTCCGCACCGACAACGTACCGGCGATCAAGCTCTACGAGAGCGTCGGCTTCGTCAACATCGGTCTGCGCAAACGGTATTACCGGGCCAGCGGTGCCGACGCCTATACCATGCAACGCCTTCCCACCCGGAGTCCATCGTGATCATCCTGGCCATCGAAAGTTCCTGTGACGAAACCGGAGTCGGCATCGCCGAGCTCGCCTTGCCGGAAGACGGGGGGCCGGCAACCGTTTCTCTCCTTGCCGACGAAGTCGCGTCCAGCGTCGACGAGCACGCCCGGTTCGGCGGCGTCGTCCCCGAGATCGCGTCGCGCGCCCACCTGGAGTCGCTGGGCCCCACCATGCGGCGCGCGCTGGACACCGCGGGCATCGAGCGACCCGACGTCGTCGCCGCCACGATCGGTCCGGGCCTGGCCGGGGCGCTGCTGGTCGGAGTGGCCGCAGCCAAGGCCTACGCGGCCGGCTGGAATGTGCCGTTCTACGCGGTCAACCACCTCGGCGGGCATCTGGCCGCCGACGTATACGACCACGGTCCGCTCCCGGAGAGCGTGGGGCTGCTGGTCTCCGGCGGACACACCCACCTGCTGCACGTCCGGTCGCTGGGGGAACCGATCGTCGAGCTGGGCAGCACCGTCGACGATGCGGCCGGCGAGGCCTACGACAAGGTGGCCCGGCTGCTCGGCCTGGGCTATCCCGGCGGCAAGGTGCTCGACGACCTGGCCCGCACGGGTGACCGCAACGCCGTCGTCTTCCCGCGCGGGATGACCGGGCCGCGCGACGACCCGTACGCGTTCAGCTTCTCCGGTCTGAAGACGGCGGTGGCGCGCCACTGGGAGAAAGAAGCGGTCCATTCCGCGGCGGTCAAGGCAGATGTCGCGGCCGGCTTCCAGGAGGCGGTCGCCGACGTGCTGACCCGTAAGGCTGTGCGTGCCGCCACCGACCTAGAAGTCTCCACGCTGCTGATCGCCGGTGGGGTGGCGGCCAACTCGCGGCTGCGTGAACTGGCCGAAGAGCGTTGCGCTGCAGCAGGTTTGACGCTCCGGGTGCCCCGGCCGCGATTGTGCACCGACAACGGCGCGATGATCGCGTCGTTCGCAGCGCATCTGATCGCGGCGGGCGCCGAGCCCTCACCGCTGGACGCCGCGAGTGATCCTGGACTGCCGGTGGTGCGGGGGCAAGTGGCGTGAGCCGGCGAGAAGCCGCAGGCGGATCGCGCATCGGCACCGTCGCCGACAAGCTGGAGATCACCGGCTGCTGCGACGCGACCCGCACCGCCACCGTGTTCGCTGTGGATGAACAACCGGCCAAATAGTCACGGCCCAACCTTGAGTGCTAGCACTCGCATGTATAGAGTGCTAGGTGGCACGCGGCCAAACCCAGCGCCGGCACCCGCGACGACGGAGCGAGGGCACGGGCGCATGCCACGAACACCTGGTAATTGGCATCTGGGGATCCCCCGGATCCACACCCCGACAAGTGGAGGGCTTCCATCGTGGCAGTCAACATCAAGCCACTCGAGGACAAGATCCTCGTTCAGGCCAACGAGGCCGAGACCACGACCGCTTCCGGTCTGGTCATCCCCGACACCGCCAAGGAAAAGCCGCAGGAAGGCACCGTCGTCGCAGTTGGCCCCGGCCGCTGGGATGAGGACGGCGAGAAGCGGATCCCTCTGGACGTTGCCGAGGGCGACACCGTCATCTACAGCAAGTACGGCGGCACCGAGATCAAGTACAACGGCGAGGAGTACCTGATCCTGTCGGCCCGCGACGTGCTGGCTGTCGTCTCCAAGTAAAAGCACCCGTGTCCCGCCCCGGAGATCCCCGTGTGAGCACGGGTGGTGTCCGGGGCGGTATGCGTTATTGCCTTTGGGCGAGCGCAGCGACGGGGAAATTAAGGAAAGACATCTATGAGCAAGCAGATTGAGTTCAACGAAACTGCGCGCCGTGCCATGGAGGCCGGTGTCGACAAGCTCGCCGACGCCGTCAAGGTGACCCTGGGCCCGCGCGGCCGCTACGTGGTGCTCGCCAAGGCGTTCGGTGGCCCGCAGGTCACCAATGACGGTGTCACCGTCGCCAGGGAGATCGATCTCGAGGATCCGTTCGAGAACCTGGGAGCCCAACTGGTCAAGTCGGTGGCCACCAAGACCAACGACGTCGCCGGCGACGGCACGACCACCGCAACGGTGCTGGCGCAGGCACTGATCAAGTCCGGGCTGCGTTACGTCGCCGCCGGTGCCAACCCGATCGCGCTGGGTCTCGGCATCGGCAAGGCCGCCGACGCGGCGTCCGAGGCCCTGCTGGCCGCTGCCAAGCCGGTCTCCGACAAGACCGCCATCGCTCAGGTCGCCACGGTGTCCTCGCGGGACGAGCAGATCGGCGAGCTGGTCGGCGAGGCCATGACCAAGGTCGGCCACGACGGCGTCGTGACCGTCGAGGAGTCCTCGACGCTCAACACCGAGCTGGAGATCACCGAGGGCGTCGGCTTCGACAAGGGCTTCATCTCGGCCTATTTCGTCACCGACTTCGACCTGCAGGAAGCAGTGCTCGAGGACGCGGTGGTGCTGCTGCACCGAGACAAGATCAGCTCACTGCCCGACCTGCTGCCGCTGCTGGAGAAGGTCGCCGAGGCAGGTAAGCCGTTGCTGATCGTCGCCGAGGACGTCGAGGGTGAGGCGCTGTCGACCCTGGTCGTCAACGCCATCCGCAAGACGCTCAAGGCCGTTGCGGTCAAGGCGCCGTTCTTCGGTGACCGCCGCAAGGCGTTCCTGGAAGACCTCGCCATTGTGACCGGCGCCCAGGTGATCAACCCCGACGTGGGTCTGGTGCTGCGCGAGGCCGGTCTCGACGTGCTGGGTTCGGCACGGCGCGTCGTGGTCAGCAAGGACAGCACCGTGATCGTCGACGGCGGCGGTTCCAAGGAGGCCGTGGCCGACCGCGTCAAGCAGCTCAAGTCCGAGATCGAGACCACCGAGTCCGACTGGGATCGCGAGAAGCTGGAGGAGCGGCTGGCCAAGCTGGCCGGCGGTGTCGCGGTGATCAAGGTCGGCGCAGCCACCGAGACCGACCTCAAGAAGCGCAAGGAAGCGGTCGAGGACGCCGTCGCGGCGGCCAAAGCGGCCGTCGAGGAGGGCATCGTCACCGGCGGCGGCGCCGCACTGGTCCAAGCCCGCGCGGCGCTGGACAAGCTGCGCGGTGAGGTCAAGGGTGACGAGGCGCTGGGTGTCGAGGTGTTCTCCTCGGCGCTGTCGGCCCCGCTGTACTGGATCGCAACCAACGCCGGGCTGGACGGCTCCGTCGTGGTGAACAAGGTCAGCGAGCTTGGCAACGGGCAGGGCTTCAACGCCGCGACGCTGACCTACGGCGACCTGGTCGCCGACGGCATCGTCGACCCGGTCAAGGTGACCCGTTCGGCAATCCTCAACGCCGCATCGGTGGCCCGGATGATTCTGACCACCGAGACCGCCATTGTGGACAAGCCTGCCGAAGAGGCCGACCACGGCCATCACGGGCACGCCCACTAGGTAGCGCGTACGAAGCGCTCCCGGTCCTGTTGGGCCGGGAGCGCTTCGTTTGTGTCAGTCGTGCTAGCCGAATCAGCTTCCAGTCGACCGGCTTGCCGTCATGGGGCGGGACATTGTCGCCCAACGTAATTGGCGCAGTTGTGCTGGCGCGTGCAATGACTTTCAGCCACCGCGGCTCTGGTCACCCGGCGCCACATGCGCGAGTGGTGGCACTGCCGTCAGTGTGCCAGTGCTGGCGTCGCCACCGATGGTGGTGCCACTTTCGTAGTTGCGGATGGTCTGCCGAATCTGATCGGCTGCAACTTTGTAGATATCAACGACCGAAGCAATGTCTCGGCGAACCCCGGCATCCTTTCCCCGCTCAAAGGTGGTCACAAACTTCACGCTTTGTAGACGAATCGGTTATCGGACTGATACCGCGACACATCCTGCTGTGTACGGCTTTCCGTATCCACTGGGCCACAATTCGGACATGACGGTACCGCGGGAGTCGCCGCGTCGGATCCCGCGTCAAACATTCCTGCGGGGCGCCGTGGGGGCATTGGCTGCCGGAGCGGTGTTCGGGTCGAACCGGGCAGGTGCCGAGCCCAGCACCTCCGGCTGGGAGGGCCTCTCTGCAGCCATCAACGATCCGGTGATTTTGCCGAATAACGCGCAATTCGACTCGGCCAAAGCGGTTTTCAACACCAACTTCAACGATTTCGTACCGGCGGCGGTCGTCATCCCGACCTCGGCGGTAGAGGTGCAAAAGGCGATGGCCTTCGCTGCTGCCCACAACCTCAAGGTTGCTCCACGGGGCGGCGGGCATTCGTATGTGGGCGCGTCGACCGCGACCGGCGCCATGATCCTGGACCTGCGTCAGCTGCCAGGTGGTGTCAACTACGACGCCGCCACCGGGTATGTCACGGTGACGCCGGCGACCGGTCTGTACACGATCCACCAGGCCCTGGCCTCAGCTGGCAGGGGGATCCCGACGGGGACCTGCCCGACGGTCGGCGTGGCCGGGCACGCTTTGGGTGGCGGGTTGGGTGCGCAATCGCGGCACGCGGGCCTGATGTGTGATCAATTGGTTTCGGCGACGGTGGTGCTGCCCGGCGGCGCGGCTGTCACCGCATCGGCCAACGAGCACCCCGATTTGTTCTGGGCGCTAAAGGGCGGGGGCGGTGGCAATTTCGGGGTGACGACAGCGCTGACCTTCACCACGTTTCCCACCAGCGAGGTGGATGCCGTGAGTCTCCATTTCCCGCTGGAGTCTTTCGCACAGGTTCTGGTCGGGTGGCAGAACTGGCTACGTACCGCCGACCGCAGCAGCTGGGCCCTGGCCGACACCATCACCGACCCGGGTGGAGCGCACTGTCGCATCCTGGCCACCTGTCCGGCCGGCGCCGGTGACGCCGCGGCGGCCGCCGTCACCAAAGCGGTCGGGCTGCAACCCATCGGGGTGGAGAAACACAGGTTCAATTACCTGGACCTGGTGCAATACCTGGCCGTCAACAACCTCAACCCGTCGCCGCTGGGCTACGTCGGCGGATCCGACGTTTTTCCCTCGATCACCCCGGCTGCGGCCCAGGGAATCGCCGCGGCGTTCAAGGCTTTTCCCGATGGGGCCGGGCGCCCGTTGGTGATCATGCATGCGCTCGACGGTGCTCTGGCCACCATAGGGCCGGGAGACACCGCTTTCCCGTGGCGAAGGCAGTCGGCTCTGGTCCAGTGGTATGTGGAGACCTCAGGCTCGCCGGCGGCAGCGGCCGGCTGGCTCGGTACGGCTCACCAAGCGGTGGCACCGTATTCGGTCGGCGGCTACGTGAACTATCTCGAGGCGAACCAGCCTGCGTCACGGTATTTCGGCGCCAACCTCTCCCGGCTGGCCGCTGTCCGGCAGAAATACGACCCGGGGCGGGTGATGTTCTCGGGCCTGAACTTCTGATGCGACGTCATGCGGTCGGTCCGCTAGGCGATGCGTTGGAGGTACCGGACCGCGTGGTCGACAGCCGCGGTGCGGACATGAACGGAAACCAATGATCCAGTACGTACGACGCCGATAGGCCCGGGTCGCGCGAAACGCGCCAATTCCGGGCTGCGCAAGGCGATTCCGGCGCTGGACTGGCGATAGCCGATCCGCACGCCGATTGCCCCAAAGGACAGGAAGCCGCCCAGACCTGGCAATGCCGCATACACCAGCGCCCATATCGACACCGACACCGCAACGGCAGTGATCGCCTTCTTGATCAGACTCAGTGCCGAGTGATCCGGAGGCGTCGCCTTGGCGGGCGCCGGTGCGGCCGACTGCGGCTGCAACGAGGCCAACAGCACAATCCCGCCGTCCACCTCTGTGCCGCTGTGACCGACCACCAGGGAGCTGCTGACAGCGCCTAGCGAACCAGCCTGTACGTTCGCCAGCGCGGCCAGGTACAAGGGCCCGTCGTCTGAGGTGGACAAGAGCCCGTGGTGACTCTCGACATTGGGGGCGATCCACAGGACGCTGAGTATCTCGCGGATAGTTGCCGGCAGCTGCATGATGGCGTGGACGAGATTGGAGGCTGTGGCCAATGTCTGCATGAGGCAGGTGATGGCGTACTGCACCGTCGCTGTCGCAGCCGTCGCGACTATCTCGGCTATCGAGGTCGATGCAGCCATCTCAGCGATCGCCGTGGTGGCAATGTCGACGTCAGACGTCACGGTGGCCGTCGTTGCGGAGGTCGACGGCTGCACGGAAGTCGACGGCTGCGCGGATTTGGCGGTCTCGGAATCGTTCGGTGCCACGACGGCGGCCGAATCTTTCCCGGAGGCGGCACTCGACGTGATCTTGTTGGCCGGGACGGCTGGAATGGGAAAAAATGGAATAGCCGGAATGGACAGTGGAATAGCCGGGACCTGCCGGTCGGCCACGGCGAGCAGGGCTTCCAACCCTTCGATGGCGGTTATCGGTTCGGCTGCAGCTTGGCCGGAGTTGTCTGACGGGCCTGGTGAGGCTGATGACGTGAATGTGTCCGCCGCCGCGGAGAGTGTGGAGCGGGGTTTGTTGGGGTCGGTTCCGGAAGTCGTCGTGGTGGTGACGGTGCGGTCTGCGTTGAGTGGATTCGCCGATGCTTTGGTGGTTGGCGGTGTGGTGTTTGTGTTGTCCGTCGTTTGAGTGGAGGTGTTCGTCTGCGCGGAGAGTGTGGAGCGGGGTTTGTTGGGGCCGGTTCCGGAAGTCGTCGTGGTGGTGACGGTGCGGTCTGCGTTGAGTGGATTCGCCGATGCTTTGGTGGTTGGCGGTGTGGTGTTTGTGTTGTCCGTCGCTTGGGTGGAGGTGTTCGTCTGCGCGGAGAGTGTGGAGCGGGGTCTGTCGGTGCTTGGGCCTGTAACAGCCGTGCTCGCGACGTTGCGGTCGCTGGCGGCGGCGTCACCGGCCGAACTGCTGGAGTTCTCCTGACTCGCACCTGAGGTGGAATCGGACTCGGGATCTGCGGAGGCAACCGCACCATTCACGGTGCTCATCAGGAGTGCGGCCGTCATCAAGGACGCAGCGGCGAGCCGCTGGCTACCGGTGGTGATCATGACCGTCTCCCCGCGCCGAGCTTTTGTGTTAGCTGCTGATAGCGAGGATCGAGCGTGACTTAACCAACAGCAAAACCCAATATGCAGTCAGCGTTTGAATCTTGTCAACAGGCATTAGCCCGGTCGGTCTCGGCTCAAAATTCACGTCTCCGTCAGAACTGGGGGCTCAAGACCTCACCATCTTGGGTAGATGGCGCGACATGCCGTGTGACCGGCCGGTTTTCATTGCTCGGTACCTCACGACCCGGACATGGCGGTAGCACCGGCAGGGACGGGCGGGTCTCGCGTCAGATGTCTCTGCTCGGTGCCGTCGAGTGGTGGTCGCCGGAGAGGTTTTCGGATCGAACCGCGAGCAAGTGCCGATCCGAGAACCACCGGCTGGCCCGACGCCGCGATCGCCGCCTACCGCGCCGCGGCTCATTTGGTATGGGGTTGCTACGCCGAATTTATTGCGTTGGGGAACATAATTGCCGTCCGAGTTTACGATTGCGTCGATTTGTGTCTCTGTGCCGAAAATGCCGTATAACCTCGGTGCATTCGGGTCATCGAGCCCTCCTACTGCAAAAAAAAGGGGATGCGGCCGTGCGGATAACACAGCGCTACCTGGTCTTGGGATTGGCGATGGCGATGTTGCCGATCGGGGTGGTCACCATGGCGCCGCCAGCGAAGGCCGACTGCACGAGTTCGGGCTACGCCACCGTATGCGCGCAGGGAGATGTGCGCGGTGTGGATGGCGGACCTGTAGCTGCCACGCCGGTCGTTCCCTATCCCTGTGAAAACGACTGGTACTGCGGCAACGACTGGGATCTCGGCATCGTTTGGAACCCAGGGCGGCCGGGTGGTCCAGGCGGTCCAGGTCGCCCCGGCGGGGGTGGTGGTATCGGCCCACGTTGAGGATTCGCCTCGTGAAGTGTCGACCAGCTGCTTGAAGGAGCCAATATGTTGCCAATCCGTCTGACAAACCGCGCCATCGGCACTGCGATCGGTACCGGTGTCCTGGCCGGCCTGGCGCTGTTCGGCGCCGCGTCCGCCGTCGCCGACCCTCCGGTACCGCCGCCGTGCACGGCGGCGGAACTGGCGCGCGTCATGTCCGGTGTCACCTTTGACACCTCCAACTATTTGACCGAGCACCCCGCCGTCAACGATTTCTTCACCGGTCTCAAGGGGCAACCCAAAGATCAAATCGGGAACAAGGTTCAGGGTTATCTGGAAGCCAATCCCACAGTCCGTGACGATCTTCAGCGGATCAGACAACCCTCGGTCGACTTCCGCAACCGCTGCGGACTTCCCGCGACTCCCTGACACTGACACTGAACCGCGCCCCCGCGTTCAATGCGCTGTCTGAGGCGATGCTCACGGCGTTGGGTGAGGCCTGATGTACTGGCAACCGATGAGGCGGTGCCCGTCGTGGTGCTTGCGGCCTCAGGCAAGGCGTTCTGCGCGGGCCACGACCTCAAGGTCACGGGCTGACCCGTGATCACACTGCGGTCGTGGTGATGTGTACCTCAGAGGTCAGCGTCTGGTGTACCGGGCAGCGTTCGGCGATGGTCATGAGCCGTGTCCGCTGGTCGTCATCGAGGTCGCCGGTCAACTCGATGACGAGGTCGATCTGATCGAGCATTCCAACGTGCGTCTCGCAGTCGACACAGTCTTTGGCATGGATGCGGGCATGCCGCAGTGTCACCCGTACCCGCTCCAGCGGCCAGCCCTTGCGGTTGGCATACATCCGCACGGTCATCGAGGTGCAGGCGCCGAGGCCGGCCAGCAGCAGGGCGTAGGGATTCGGGCCGGCATCGTCGCCGACCGGTCGCGGTTCGTCGGCGGTGAGTCGGTGGTTTCCGGCGATGATCTCCTGCGTATAGGTTCTCGAGCCGGTTTCTGTCACGGTCACATCGGTCGTCATGCAACCCTCCCTCGGCGAGCGGGGCGGATTGCACACCGCTACATCGGATCGTGCCCCATTGTGGGGCACGCTGGGCCGGCCCGCCCACCGTCGACGATGCCGAATCATTCAAGACCACCGTCGGTATCACTCAAGACCACCGTCGGTTCGACGGGTTTGCTGATGTCAGGCTGTGCGGCGAATGCCCCGCTTCAGGAGGAGCTCGCGTTCGGACTCGCTGAGTCCACCCCAGATGCCGTAGGGCTCGGCGACGGCGAGGGCATGTGACCGGCATTGGGTGATCACAGGGCAGCTGCGGCACATCTCCTTGGCGCGCAGTTCGCGCTGGGCGCGGGCCCGGCCGCGTTCCCCGTCGGGGTGGAAGAACACCGACGAGTCGACGCCCCGGCAAAGTCCCTGCATCTGCCAGTCCCAGATATCCGCATTGGGTCCGGGTAGCTGCTGCGGCTGTGGCATGGGAAAACCCCTCTCTGCACGCCCATTCCGATTATGTGAGCGTGCGTGAGTTGGTGGAACCGAACTGAGCACATGTCGCTGATGACTACTCGTGCACATAAACTAGGGGCGCTCATTAATTCGCGTCAATAGTCTGAGCGTGTGCTTCGTGACATATCCGCAGGTCGAGAATTTACATCACGTTCATCGTTGAGATGTGCGCGCTGCGAAAACTGTGTTACTGCGTGCTCGGCGTGATGACGTTTGTGCAGTTCGGAACGGTGACGACGGCACACGGCATTCATAACGTCGGGACGCCGGTTGACATTGATTAACATTGCGTGCATCCATTGTTAACCGCCGCGGATTCCACAATATCTTTTGAGCTGTGCCTGGCGGTATCAGTTCCCGCGGACCCCGTATTTGCGGGACATTGATAGCGTCGGAAACCGATGAGCAGCACCGACGACGCAGCAACCGTGCTGGCGAACGCCGCGTTCGGAAACGATCCGGGACGCTGGCCGCTGCCGAGCGCCACGACCGCGCGCGACCGATGGCTGCGCGCCGTGGCCGCCGGAGGCCAGGGCCGCTACGGCAGTGCACTGGCCGAACTGTCCGTCATCGACCGCAGCGTCGGATCCGGACCGTTGCTGTCGCTCAGCCACAGCACCCGGGCGTCGTTCTTGCGTCAGCTCGGCGGCCACGACCGGGCCCGTGACGCAGACGGACAAGCGTGGGCCCACAGCGGAGGAGATGGCGCCGCCGATCCCGAGGCACCCGCCGACGCATTGATCGGTTTGGCCGCAGATGCGCTCGGCGTGGGCCGGTTCCCGGCGTCGGCTCGGTTGCTGGACCGGGCCCGCTCGGTTGTGGGTGACTGCAGCGGGCGCCCGGCGGTGCGGCTGGCATGGGTCAGCGCCGAGCTGGCCATGATGTGCGGCGACGGCACCCGGGCGGTCGCGCATGCCGAACGGGGAATCGAGGTTGCCGCCGGCTACCCGTCGACGCGCCACGCGGTGAAGTCCGATGTCGTCCTGGCCGCCGCCCTGTGCAGCGCCGGGCAGTTGGACCGGGCCCGCGCCGTGGCCGACGCTGCGCTGTTGGCCACCGAGAAATTCGGTCTGATCCCGCTACGGTGGGCGCTGGCGTGTCTGCTGGCCGACATCGGCAGCGCGACCCACTCACCTGCGCAAGTCGGCACGATCCGCGGCGGGTGCGCCGATACAGTGCGTCGCAGGGGCGGGGCCTGGTCCGGCGACTGATCCCGGTCGCCTCCCGCCGATCGTTATTGTTTAGCTCAACCAAGTGCCTGCGAGTGTCGGTGCCGAGTAACGCTGGAGATATCGCCCACGATGACAAGTTCGGGAGACCGTCTCGACGCTGTCGTTGCCGAGGCTGTGGCCGGCGATCGGAATGCGCTTCAGGAAGTCCTGGAGATCATCCGGCCGATCATCGTTCGGTACGTCCGGGCGCGAGTCGGCATGACCGAACGAAGTGGTCTTTCAGCGGATGACGTTGCGCAGGAGGTGTGCTTGGCCGCCATTACGGCGCTGCCGCGCTACAAGGATCAGGGGCGACCCTTCCTGGCGTTTGTGTATGGCATCGCCGCGCACAAGGTTGCCGACGCGCATCGCGCGGCAGCCCGGAATCGGGCTGACCCTACCGATGCGGTGCCGGAGCGCTACTCGTTGGAAGCCGGCCCGGAACAGTCGGCTCTCGACACCGAATCCTCGGCGCGGATGGCCAAGCTGTTGTCGGTGCTGCCGGAGAAGCAACGCGAGATCCTGATCCTGCGGGTCGTGGTCGGCATGAGCGCCGAGGAGACCGCAGAAGCCGTCGGCAGCACCGCCGGCGCTGTCCGGGTGGCCCAGCACCGGGCGCTGAGTCGGCTGAAGTCGGAAGTCATGGCGACGGGACGTGACTATGCCTGACTTCGGCCGCTGGACGTCCAATGGTGGCGATCCCGCACTGAACGAGATCAACCGCACCGACCGGTTCATCGAGGCGCTTTCGCTCGACAACCCGGTGTACGCGACAGACTCCGCTGAGGCCGAGCTGGCCCAGTTGCTCGCAGGGTGGCGCGACGAGGCACGGCGTCCGACGTCAGGTGTCGTGACTACCCGCGACGCGATCTCGGCCCTGAACCGCGGAACTCCGCGCAGGTGGCCGCGGCTGCCGCTGGCGTTGGTCGGATCGGTGGCCGCGGCAGTGCTGTGCCTGGGCGGGTTCGGCGCGGCCGTCTACGGCGCCGGTCCCGGCGACGCGCTCTACGGCATGCGCACCGTGATGTTCGGCGACCGGCCCACCCGGGACGTCAAGGTCGAGCTTGCCTCGGCCGAGTTGGCGCAGGTCCAGCAGCTCATCGACCAGGGCCAGTGGCAGGCCGCACAGGAAAAGCTGAGCACCATCACCACCACGGTGGCGACGGTCAACGACGCCGAGCGCAAGCAGCAGTTGGTCGATCAGTTGCAGCAGTTGTCGGTCAAGGTCGAGAACCGCGATCCCAACGCGACGGTGCCGCCCAACGCTCCGCCGGTCGTGCTGCCGGAGGTACCTGAGACGCAGACCAGCACGTCCAGCACATCCGATACGTCCGCACCGACGAGCACGTCACCGACCAGCACGCCGTCGGGCACGAGTTCGTCGACGCCGGCGGAGACCACCACGTCGTCGTCCGATACGTCGTCGTCCGATGCGTCGTCCCCGACCCCGTCGACATCCACCGAGACCTCGGCATCGGTCACGTCGTCGCCAGCCACGTCGTCGCCAGCCACGACGTCGTCGCCAGTCACGTCGACGAGTACGGCGGCCCCGTCGTCCAGTCCGCGCGAGGAAGTGACGCCGTCCTCGGCCGTCTCGTCGGTGCCTTCGTCGGTGGTGTCATCGCCGACGCATACCCAGACCACGACCCTGCCTACCGTGAGCGTTTCTCCGACGGCCGAACCGACTGTGGCCGGTTCGGCGCACGGCGGCTCGACAAGTGGCGGTGACAGCGCAGAGCAGCCCGGTCAGGACGTGCCGCAGCAGCGACAGGGCGCCCTTGACCAGCCAGGGCACGCCGATCGGCCTCAGCTACCGGTGACCTCGGTCATAGAAGCTCCCGAATTACCCGGTACAGGTGGCGGCGGTCAGCGGTAGCCGTCGGTTTCCGAGGTGGCTTGATTGAGTGAAGCGTCGGCGTAACCGCGGCAGTAGTCCCACGTCACGTAGGCGTCGGGCTCTGGGTCGTACGCCGGCTCATGCGGGCGGACGGTGCCGTCGACGAGCAGTTGCAGCAGATTGGCGCGCAGCATGTCCCAGTCGTGGTAGTGGTCCTGCTGGCATTCGTCGCAGCACACCACGAGGCCGCGAATTCCCTTGTGCGCCAACAACGCTTCGTATACCGCAAGATCCGCCAGGTCGGCCTCGACCGCGGTGCGCTCCTGTGGGTCCAGCGGCTGGCCCGGCTCGATGGCATCCAGCGCTGCCGACGGATCGCACGGATCGTCGGCGAAGGGATCGGGTGGCAAACCAGGTGGGAGGTGGTCACGCACGAGTCCCAGCCTACGCAGCACCACAGCCCTCGCGCCAGCCGCCGCGAGGGCCCGCGCCTCGTGGCACGGCGACTCCGCGCGCCAGTCCGGCGGTGGCACGGGCATAAGTAGCGAGCCGATAGGATTAGGGGTAAAGCTCTGCGACCGCGCCTGTCACCTGGAGGCCCGCCCATGTCGATCGCTGAAAGCAGCGTTCCCATTGCCGTACCGGTGCCGACCGGCGGCGACGATCCGACGAAGATCGCCATGCTCGGTCTGACGTTCGACGATGTGCTGCTGTTGCCGGCCGCCTCGGACGTGGTGCCTGCCACAGCGGACACGTCCAGCCAGGTCACCCGCAAGATCCGGCTGAAGGTACCGCTGGTCAGCTCGGCCATGGACACCGTGACCGAGTCGCGGATGGCGATTGCGATGGCCCGCGCCGGCGGTATGGGCGTGCTGCACCGCAACCTGCCGGTCGCCGAGCAGGCGGGTCAGGTGGAGACCGTGAAGCGGTCCGAGGCCGGCATGGTCACCGACCCGGTGACATGCTCGCCGGACAACACGCTGGCCGAGGTGGACGCGATGTGTGCGCGGTTCCGGATCTCGGGGCTACCGGTGGTCGACGGGGACGGTGCCCTCGTCGGGATCATCACCAACCGCGACATGCGGTTCGAGGTCGACCAGAACAAGCCGGTTTCCGAGGTGATGACTAAAGCACCACTGATCACCGCCCGCGAGGGTGTCTCCGCGGAGGCCGCGCTCGGGCTGCTGCGCCGGCACAAGATCGAGAAGTTGCCCATCGTCGACGGCCACGGCAAGCTCACCGGCCTGATCACGGTGAAGGACTTCGTCAAGACTGAGCAGTTCCCGCTGGCCACCAAGGACAGCGACGGCCGGCTACTGGTCGGCGCTGCCGTCGGTGTGGGTGATGACGCCTGGACCCGGGCCATGACGCTTCTCGAGGCCGGCGTGGACGTGCTGATCGTCGACACCGCCCACGCCCATAACCGGGGTGTGCTGGACATGGTGTACAGGCTCAAGACCGCGGTCGGCGACCGTGTCGAGGTGGTCGGCGGCAACGTCGCCACCCGGGCCGCGGCAGCGGCGCTGGTCGAGGCCGGCGCCGACGCGGTGAAGGTCGGTGTCGGCCCGGGCTCGATCTGTACGACCCGGGTGGTGGCTGGCGTGGGAGCTCCGCAGATCACCGCGATCCTCGAGGCCGTCGCGGCCTGCAAGCCGTTCGGGGTGCCCGTGATCGCCGACGGCGGTTTGCAATACTCCGGCGACATCGCCAAGGCGCTCGCGGCCGGTGCGTCGACGGCCATGCTGGGCTCGCTGCTGGCCGGCACCGCCGAATCGCCTGGTGATCTGATCTTCGTCAACGGCAAGCAGTTCAAGAGCTACCGCGGTATGGGCTCGCTGGGTGCCATGCAGGGCCGGGGTGCGGCCAAGAGCTACTCCAAGGACCGCTACTTCCAGGACGATGTGCTCTCCGAGGACAAGCTCGTGCCCGAGGGTATCGAGGGCCGGGTGCCGTTCCGCGGGCCGCTCTCGACCGTCATCCACCAGCTCACCGGCGGTCTGCGGGCTGCCATGGGCTACACCGGATCGGCCTCCATCGAAGCGCTGCAGCAGGCCCAATTCGTGCAGATCACTGCGGCGGGGCTGAAAGAGAGCCACCCGCACGACATCACAATGACTGTCGAAGCACCGAACTACTCCACCCGCTGACGAGCGCTCGCGCGCCGAAGCACACGCAAAGAGAGGGCTCGTCATGCGTGACATGGTCGAAATCGGCATGGGCAGAACCGCCCGCCGGACCTATGAACTCAACGACATCAACATAGTGCCGTCCCGGCGCACTCGGTCGTCGAAGGATGTGTCGACGACCTGGCAGCTAGATGCCTACCGGTTCGAGATTCCCGTCATCGCCCACCCCACGGACGCGTTGGTATCGGTCGAATTCGCCATCGAACTCGGCCGCCTCGGCGGGCTGGGTGTGCTGAATGGTGAGGGTCTGATCGGCAGGCACGCCGATGTCGAGGAGAAGATCGCCCAGGTCCTGGAGAAGGCGGCGGCTTCCGATGAGCCGTCAGCGGCGATCCGGCTGCTGCAGCAACTGCACGCGGCACCGTTGAACCCGGAGCTGCTGGGGCAATCGGTGGCCCGCATCCGGGAGGCCGGGGTGACGACTGCGGTCCGGGTCAGCCCGCAAAACGCCCAGGCGCTGACGCCCGCCCTGGTGGCTGCCGGTATCGACCTGCTGGTCATCCAGGGCAGCATCATCTCGGCCGAGCGGGTCGCCAAGGATGACGGCGCCGGTGAGCCCCTCAATTTGAAGAAATTCATCTCCGAGCTCGATGTGCCGGTGGTGGCGGGCGGTGTCCTGGACCACCGCACTGCCCTGCACTTGATGCGCACGGGTGCGGCCGGCGTCATCGTCGGCTACGGCTCCACACAGGGGGTCACCACCAGCGACGAGGTATTGGGTATCAGCGTGCCGATGGCCACGGCGATCGCCGATGCGGCCGCCGCGCGCCGGGAGTACCTCGACGAAACCGGCGGCCGCTACGTGCATGTGCTGGCCGACGGCGACATCCACACATCGGGCGACCTGGCCAAGGCAATTGCGTGCGGCGCCGACGCGGTGGTGCTGGGCACGCCACTTTCGGTTGCCGCGGAGGCGCAGGGGGACGGCTGGTTCTGGCCGGCCGCCGCGGCGCACCCGTCGCTGCCGCGCGGTGCACTGCTGCAGATTGCGCTCGGGGAGCGGCCGGCGTTGGAGACCGTCCTCAACGGGCCTTCGGATGACCCGTTCGGCTCGCTGAACCTGGTTGGTGGGCTACGTCGGGCCATGGCCAAGGCCGGGTACTGCGATCTCAAGGAGTTCCAGAAGGTCGGCTTGACCGTCGGGTCCTGACTCCCCGCGAGCAGTCGCTGAATCGCATGAACGAGGGCGGATTTGTGCGAGTCTCTGTCTGCTCGGCAGCGTCACCCAGCCAGCTGCGCAGCTGAAAGGTGATAGGCGATGCGATCGGCAAGCCTGCTGCGGTATCGGCGAACATCTTGAGCCACGATCGGAATGACAGTCCACGCCTGCTCTTGGATACCGGCGAGCCGGGTCTTGTCCTCGATCATCTTGGCGGGCCCGGAGTGCCAGTCGAGGCCCTCGTACTCGGCGGCGACGCGCGCTTCGGGCCACGCGAAGTCGACACGCCAAAGCTGACCGTGCCGGCCGTGGATCTCGTACTGCAGTTCCGGTAGTGGCAGGCCGTGATCGATCATGACGAGGCGGGCCTCGCTTTCCATGGCGGATTCGGCGCGGCCGTCGGCATATGGCAGAAGCTCGCGCACCGCGACGATGCCGCGTCGCCCCGCCTGTTCGCGCACGGCTTTGTCGAGGTCGGCGGGAGTGCAGAGCGCTGAGTGCAGCACGCCGTCGAGGGCGGCGAGTGCGCGGGGGCGCGGCAGCTGTCGGGCGATCTCGACCGCGGTCCATGCCGGTGCCGTCGCGAGACGTCCGGCCACCCGCCGCAGCGGGGCGCCGATCCGTTGGTGAACCATCAGGCCGACGGTGGGACGCATCCGTACACCCGGATCGAGCACATGGATCGCCGTCGTGTTTTCGAAATCGAACCCGTACAGGGCAGCCGCGGTGCCCAGACACGCGACCGCCCTACCGCCGCCCATGAACACGTCGAGCGCCGCCAGCCGCCCCATCAAGTCTGGTGGGGCTGCGGCATAGACGCCGTACCAGACACGGGTGAGGCGGCCATTGCGCACTTGGACATCCAGTTGTTGACGCGTCATCACGGTCAGCAGTTGTCGAGTGGTGGCGAACCCGCCGGCCTCTTCCAGCAGTGCCGACGCAGGTGTAGTCACGTTCGAATCGTGTGCCGTCGCCGACCCTGGCTGCGGCACCACTTGCGCAATCTGGGGATGAAGTCAGGATTGTGGATAACTTCCTCCCGCCGAGCAGACACAGACTCGCAGGAAACCGCCGCGATCCATGCGATTGCGCGTCTGCTCGCGGCAATGAGCCCTTTACAAGTTAGGCTCTCCTGTCTAGAAGTTACTGTTCAGTAGCGTCATACTGGTCACATGCAGCCTGACTACGATGTCCTGGTTATCGGTTCCGGGTTCGGTGGCAGCGTCAGTGCGCTGCGGCTGACCGAAAAGGGTTATCGCGTCGGTGTACTGGAGGCCGGCCGACGGTTTGCCGACGCCGACTTCGCCAACACCTCGTGGGACCTGCGCAAGTTCCTGTGGGCGCCGCAGCTGGGCATGTACGGCATCCAGCGCATCCATCTGCTCCGCAACGTGATGATCTTGGCCGGTGCCGGCGTCGGTGGCGGATCGCTGAACTACGCCAACACGTTGTACGTGCCGCCGGAGCCGTTCTTCAACGATCCGCAGTGGAAGGGCATCACCGACTGGCGCGCCGAGCTCATGCCCCATTACGAGCAGGCGCAACGCATGCTCGGCGTGGTGAAGAACCCGACCTTCACCGATGCCGACCGCATCGTCAAAGAGGTGGCCGACGACATGGGATGCGGGGACACCTTCGTTGCCACGCCTGTCGGCGTGTTCTTCGGGCCTCATGGCGAGAAGACGCCGGGCAAGACTGTGCCCGACCCGTTCTTCGGTGGCGCGGGGCCCGCCCGCACCGGGTGCCTGGAATGCGGCGAGTGCATGACGGGCTGCCGCCACGGCGCCAAGAACACCTTGGTCAAGAACTACCTCGGTCTCGCCGAATCGGCTGGCGCGCAAGTGCATCCGATGACGACGGTCACCGGGTTCGAGCAGCGGCCCGACGGTCTGTGGGAGGTCAGCACGGTGAAGACGGGCAGCAAGCTGCGTCGTCACCGCAAGACCTTCACCGCGTCGCACCTGGTCCTGGCGGCGGGCACGTACAACACCCAGAAGCTGCTCTTCAAGATGCGTGACACTGGCAAACTGCCCAAGCTGTCCGAACGTCTGGGCGTGCTGACCCGCACCAACTCCGAGTCGATCGTCGGAGCCCAAACCCTCACGGTGCCACCGGATCTGGATCTCACCCATGGGGTGGCGATCACATCGTCGGTACATCCCACCGCTGATACCCACGTCGAGCCGGTGCGGTACGGCAAGGGGTCCAATGCGATGGGCCTGCTGCAGACCCTGATGACCGACGGCACCGGCCCGGGCGGCACCGATGTGCCGCGCTGGCGCCAGTTCCTGGACCAAGGCCGGGAGCGGCCTGCACTTTTGATCCGGCTGCTGAACCCGGCGCGCTGGAGTGAACGGACGGTCATCGCCTTGGTGATGCAGCATCTGGACAACTCGATCACCACCTTCACCAGACGCGGGCCGGGGGGCCGACGGGTGTTGACGTCCAAACAGGGCCACGGAGAACCGAATCCGACGTGGATCCCGGTGGGCAACGAATTCACCAGGCGGATGGCGGAGAAGGTCGGCGGTATCGCGGGTGGTACCTGGGGTGAACTGTTCAACATCCCGCTGACCGCGCACTTCCTCGGCGGTGCCGCGATCGGTGCCGACGCTGAACACGGCGTCATCGACCCGTACCAGCGGGTGTACAACTACCCGACGCTCTACGTCGCCGACGGCGCCGCGATCTCAGCGAATCTCGGTGTGAATCCGTCTCTTTCGATCACTGCACAGGCGGAGCGGGCGGCGTCGCTGTGGCCCAACAAGGATCAGGAAGATGTCCGGCCGGCCCAGGGGCAGCCGTATCAGCGGCTCGACCCGGTCACCCCGTTGTATCCCGTGGTGCCCGTCGATGCTCCGGGTGCGTTGCGGCGGTTGCCGATCGAGCCGGTCAACACGACCGTTTAGTTGGCGAACGGGTTGCGGCCCTCGCCGGTGTTGAGCAGCAGCGGGTTGTTCGGGTCGAGGATATAGCTGCTCCCGGGGCTCAGGACGAACCCCGCCCCGTCAAAAGAGTTGCTGCACATCGTCACTGTGCCGTCGGTCCCACACGTCACGTTGCGGAAGCTGATGCGCGACCCGGGCAGCAATCGGTTGGGCAGCCCGTCGAAGGCGAACAGTGGCCGGTTGTCGTTGCGGAAGGTGGGCGGTCCCTGTTGTGCGCCCGTGACCGCGTTGGCCCCGTCTGGAGCTGCGGGCAGTGGGCCGGTACAGCCGTAGTTGCCCGACGTGCGGCTGATGGCGCACGCGATGTCGCCCGGCACTGCGAATGCGTAGTACTCACCGTTCTGCATTGCGAACTCCGACGGCTTGACCTGCGCAAGCGCATTGAGATTCAGCGGGGGCGGGGGTGGAGGCGGCGGCGGATCCGCCGCGGCCACGCCGGCGACACCGAGGCCGGCGCCGATCACCGCGCTCACCAGGGGTACCAGCATTCTCCTGCGCATCACGCCACCTTAAGTCGTCACATCCGGGTATGCGGTACTACCCGGCGGATTGCCATCATCGACCGCGGGCCGGTCATGGTCCCGAGGTCGGCGGATCGTGTCCTGTCCTACCGCGCGTCGGCGTCCGGCGCCGCTTCGACCAACGCGGTGATGAGGCGCGCCAGCATGGTCTCGTCGATCGTCCCGGGCTGGAGCACTTCCTCCATCGCGACTCCCGTCGACATCGTGACGACGAGTTGAGCGAGTGCCAGCAGATTCTGCCGTGGCAACGCGGTCGCGACATTGTTGACGACCTGCAGTGCCTGCTCGACGGCGGCGCGGCGGCGCGCGATAAGCCGATCGCGCAGTTGTGGATCGCGCACGGCACGCAGCCAATACTCGGTGAGGACGACGTAGTACTCGTTCTGAGTGTGGATGGACTCCAGCATGGACCGGCTCAACGCCCGCGCAGTGGCGGCCGTGTCGCCGCCACTGTTGTCGAAAGCCGTCGCGATCAGCTCACCCCGGGTCTCGAACTGACGGTCCAGCAATGCCAGGAACAGGTCGTCCTTGGATTCGAAGTTGGAGTACACCGCGCCCTTGGTGAAACCCGCGGCCTGACCGATCGCGTCGATGGTGGCGCCTGCGAACCCTTCGGCGGCGAACACCTCCAGAGCTGCGTCGAGGATTCGGTCGCGTACCTCGCCGCGGGTGGGCCTGGTGCGTGCGGGTTTGACGGACGGCATACCCGGCAGCATACTCACTAGTATCGAATGGATACTGATTAGTATCGAAATTATCGGGATGGCAGACTTTGATCCGGTGGTTCGGCGGGGTGGCGGCAATGGCACCTCGTATCGGACCGACCGGTGACGGGCAACGGAAAGAGCACCGCATGCACGCAGAGGACGAACCGGACGAGGGTGATGCGCAGCCCAGCGAGAGCCCGGCCGAACCGGACGACAAGCCGCTGATAGTCGCCACCGGCCTCGGCGTGGACGGCGAACACGAGCCTCTGTTCTCCGGTATCGACCTGGAACTCACGCGAGGTTTTCACGCGATCCAGATGCCCGGAGGCTGGGGGCAGACCGCGCTGCTGCTGACGTTGGCCGGCCGCCTCAAGCCCACCCACGGAACTGTGACCGTATGCGGCGACACCCAGCCCCGAGCCATCCGCCGGCATTGCTCGATCGCGGCGTTCGACGACATCGACGATCTCCCGGACTCAGTGACCGTGCGGACCGTTGTCGCCGAGCAGCGGCGGTGGCTCGCGCCGTGGTATTCGCGGGTGCCCGACCAAGCCGGAGAGGCCGAACTGGCCGAGGTGTTCGGTGACGTGCCGACGCCGTCGCCGAAGGACTTCATCAGTGACCTGTCCGACCTCGAGCTGTTCCTGCTACGCGTCACCCTGTCGCTGTTCTCGGACCGGCCGATCCTGGTCGTCGGCGATCTCGAACAAGTCCGCGACTACACCAGACGCGCGACCGCCGTCGAACGTCTCGCCGCCATCGCGACGCGGCGCACCGTCGTGGTCGGGGTCACCAACCCGCTCGGCGTCGACGCCCCCATCCACGATCTGCACGATCACACCGCATCCTGACCGGAAGGACTGACGATGCCAAACGGTCTTCGCGCAAGCGGCTCATCCCCACTGAAAGGTCTTCGCGCAAGCGGCTCATCCCCACTGGCTGGACTCGCACTCGGCTCGGAGATCAAGCGCTTCGGCCGCAGCCGGATGACCCGGCTGGCGATCGTCGTGCTGATGCTGCTGCCACTGGTCTACGGTGCGCTGTACCTGTGGGCGTACTGGGACCCGTTCGGTCACGTCAACAAGATGCCTGTGGCGCTGGTCAATTCCGACCGGGGCACCGTGGTCTCCGGGCAGAAGATCAACGCGGGCGACGAGATCGCCAAGAGTCTCACCGATGACGCCAGCCTGGACTGGCATGTGATGGACCTCGATGAGGCCCGCCAGGGCGTCGACCATGGCAAGTACTACTTCATGCTGGAGTTGCCGCCGGACTTCAGTGCGGCGATCGCGTCGCCCGTGACCGGGGAACCCAAGCGGGCGAACCTGATTGCGGTGTACAACGACGCCAACAACTACATCTCGTCGAGTATCGGACGCACCGCCGTCGACCAGGTGCTCAATGCCGTTTCCACCCGCATCTCCGGGCAGGCGGTCAATCAGGTGCTGTCAGTGGTGGTTTCGTCCGGGGCGGGTATCAAGCAAGCCGCCGACGGTGCTCAGCAGCTTGCCGACGGAGCAGTGAAAGTCGACGACGGCGCCGGGCAACTGGCGACGGGCCTGCACACTGCCCGGTCTGGTTCGGCGCAGGTGGCCGCTGGTGCCAAGCAGCTCTCCGACGGGATCATCAAGGCCACCGATCCATTGGTCACGGTGACCAAGGCGTTGTCGCAGATCGGCGGCAACACCGACCAGCTGCAGCAGGGCGCGACCGCGCTGCAGCAGGCCAACGACCAGATCGGTGGCATCGCGACGGCGCAGGATGCCGCTGCCGATTCGTTGACGACGGTGATCGACCAGTTGTCCGCGAGCCCAGACCCCGTGGCCAACAACGCCGCCGGAACCCTCCGCGGGATCCAGGACCAGCTGCGCGGTCACCAGTTCACCCCGCAGATCCGCCAGCAGCTCACCGACGCCGAGAACGCGGCCATCTCGATGACCACTGCGCTGCGCGCTCCCGGCAGCCCGCTCAACTCCGCGCTCAACCAAGCCGGGAGCACGGGCCAGGACCTCAACAACAAGCTGACGCAACTGCGTAACGGAGCACAGCAACTGTCCTCGGGCAGCGCTGAATTGGCCGGCGGTATCGTCAAACTCGACGACGGTGCGACACAGCTCAAATCGGGCACCGCCCAGCTGCGGTCGGGGTCGGCCGAGTTGGCGACCAAACTCGCCGAAGGCGCCAAGCAGGTTCCCGACTGGAGTGCCCAGCAGAAGAATGCGATCGCCGACACGATCGGCGGTCCGGTCAATCTCGAAACCTCACACGAGAACGCCGCACCGAACTTCGGCACCGGTATGGCGCCGTTCTTCCTCACCCTGGCCCTGTTCTTCGGTGCTTTGGTGCTGTGGATGATCCTGCGGCCCCTGCAGAGCCGTGCTGTCGCCGCCGAGGTGCCGGCGATCCGGGTGGTGCTCGCCAGTTACCTGCCCGCGGCGATGATCGGGTTCTGCCAGGCAGTCATCCTGTACTGCGTGGTGCGGTTCGCCCTCGGCATGCACGCCGCGCACCCGGTCGCGATGCTCGGGTTCATGGTGTTGATCTCGTGTGCGTTCGTCGCTGCCACGCAGGCGATCAACGCCCTCGTCGGCCCGGTGGTGGGCCGCGTGCTGGTGATGGCGTTGCTGATGCTGCAGTTGGTGAGCGCCGGCGGCATGTATCCCGTCGAAACCACGTCGAAGCCGTTCCAGGTGATCCACAAGTACGATCCGATGACCTACGGCGTCAACGGTTTACGTCAGCTCATCCTCGGCGGTATCGACTTCCGACTATGGCAGGCCATCATCGCGCTGGTGATCATCTGGGCCGCAGCGATGACGATCTCGTGCCTGTCCGCTCGGCGGGACCGACTGTGGAACCTCAACAGGCTGATACCGGCCATCAAGATGTGAGCCCCGCGCTGATGCCGCGCCCCGTACTCGCGGAATGTGCCTCTGTGCGGTGGCGACGCGGACGGGGACCAGCCAACTCCTAGACTGAGCCGGTGGCAGCAGAATCCCCCCGCCCCGTTCTCGTCGTCGACTTCGGCGCGCAGTACGCCCAGCTGATCGCGCGGCGCATCCGTGAGGCGCGGGTCTACTCCGAGGTCGTTCCGCACACCGCCGGTGTCGAGGAGATCAAGGCGCGCGACCCGCAGGCGATCGTGCTCTCCGGCGGCCCGGCCAGCGTCTACGCCGACGGTGCCCCGCAACTGGACCCCGCGCTGTTCGACCTCGACGTGCCGGTGTTCGGCATCTGCTACGGATTCCAGGCCATGGCGCAGGTGCTCGGCGGCACCGTCGAGCACACCGGAACCAGTGAGTACGGCCGTACCGATCTCAAGGTGACCGGCGGTGACCTGCACGCCGACCTGCCCGCAACGCAGCCGGTATGGATGAGCCACGGCGACGCCGTCACCGCCGCACCGGACGGCTTCGACGTCATCGCCTCAAGCCCTGGGGCGCCGGTCGCCGGATTCGAGAACCGGGCCCGCCGGCTGGCGGGTGTGCAGTACCACCCCGAGGTGCTGCATTCACCGCACGGCCAGCAGGTACTGACCCGGTTTCTGCACGAGTTCGCCGGGATCGGACCGACCTGGACGTCGGCCAACATCGCCGAGCAACTCATCGCGGCGGTGCGGGAGCAGATCGGTGATGGCCAGGCCATCTGTGGGCTGTCGGGTGGCGTCGATTCCGCGGTGGCCGCAGCGCTGGTGCAACGCGCCATCGGCGACCGACTTACCTGCGTTTTCGTCGACCACGGCCTGCTGCGGGCGGGGGAGCGAGCCCAGGTGGAGCGCGACTTCGTCGCCGCTACCGGTGCCAAACTGGTCACCATCGACGTCGCCGACCGGTTCCTGCAGGCGCTCAGCGGCGTCACCAATCCCGAGGGCAAGCGCAAGATCATCGGCCGCGAATTCATCCGGGCCTTCGAGGGTGCGGTGCGCGACACTCTGGGCAGCTCCGAGACCGAGATCGAGTACCTGGTGCAGGGCACGCTGTATCCCGACGTCGTCGAATCCGGCGGCGGTACCGGCACGGCCAACATCAAGAGCCACCACAACGTCGGCGGCCTGCCTGATGATCTGAAGTTCAAACTCGTCGAGCCGCTGCGCCTGCTGTTCAAGGATGAGGTACGCGCGGTGGGCCGTGAGCTCGGTCTGCCGGAGGAAATCGTTGGGCGCCAACCCTTCCCGGGTCCTGGGCTGGGCATCCGCATCGTCGGCGAGGTGACCGCCCAGCGGCTCGACACGCTGCGCCGCGCCGACTCGATCGCCCGTGAGGAACTCACCGCCGCGGGTCTGGATCAGCAGATCTGGCAGTGCCCGGTGGTACTGCTCGCCGACGTCCGCTCCGTCGGCGTGCAGGGCGACGGGCGCACGTACGGCCATCCGATCGTGTTGCGCCCGGTATCCAGCGAGGATGCCATGACTGCCGACTGGACCCGGGTGCCCTATGAAGTGCTGGAACGGATTTCGACCCGTATCACCAACGAGGTGCCCGAGGTCAATCGAGTGGTGCTGGATGTCACGAGCAAACCGCCAGGCACCATCGAATGGGAATAGTTCTCCCCGCGAGCAGGCACTGCGGTACCCAAACTGCGGCGTGTCGGGTACCGCAGTGTCTGCTCGCGGTAGGAGGGGTTGGTTACCGGGCGGGGTCTCCGCGCCAGCGAAAACTGTTGACATACTTACCCATATCAAGCGCGAGCTGCAGGTTGGCGCCTGACGGCTTGCCGGAACCCGAGTCCGGACCGAATTCGCGGTAGGGTCCGACGGCCGCGGCAATGAGCGCGAGATCATGTTTGACCGCCACCATGATGATCACCCGCATCCGGGCGTAGCTGCTGGTCGAGCCCTGTGGCCAGTAGTCGGCGACAAGTCCGAACCCGGGCTGATAGCCCACCATCGTGTTGGGGATCTCGTAGGCGGTCTTGGTGTCCGGGAACGTCTGGCGAACCAGTTGGACCGCAATGTCTTTCGGTGATTTCCCGGCCGCCGGCCTGCTGAACAGCTGCATGGTGCCGCCGTCGCCGGCCAGTAGGTTCGCCATCACGCCGTGATCGTTGGTGCTGACCTTGTAGGCCGACCCCGCGGCCGGATACGACACGGTGAACGAGTTGTCGGCCGCCGTGTACAGGGGGTTGATGGTGACGGGTTGTCCGAGCGGTGGCGAGCCGCAGTTCGGCGGGCACACGTAGCGTGCTGACGGCTTCTGCAGCACCGCCGAGAGGCCGACCAACCCGGCCGCCGCGACGACGATGACGATCCCGAGGGCCAGTGCCAACCCGGTGTACGACGTCTTGTGTACGGGCGCAGCGGTGAATGTCCCCTTGTGGATCGAGTAGCCGGGCAGCAGCCCGACCGTGATCTCCCCCGGCTCGTCCTGACGTATCGGCCGGCCCGTTCTGCGGGCTTCGCGCGAACTGCGCGACGACGCATGGATGGCCGCACCGCAGTGTGCGCAGAAAGGAGCGTCGGGCACAACATGCCCGCATTGGATGCACAGCAGCGGCTCATCGGTGTGGATCTCATCCTGGGCCTCGTGTAGCAGCGCCAGATGCACACCGAGCCGCAGGAGCAGCAGCGCGATCGCTGCCAAGGCGATGTGCAGCCCGAACTGCAGCCACTGGGGGAATCGCGCAATGTCGACCAGGCCGAGCCCGGCGTAGAGGATCATCACACCGACCGCGAACAGGGTCAGGGTGACACGCACGAACCCGCGGTGTACGTGAACCTTGTTGGGCGGTCTGGTGAACCACAATGCTGTACCGATCAGCCCGCCCACCGCGACAGCAGTCGTCGGTACCGCGACACCGCGGATCCCGGCCTCGATCAGCAGCCCGCTCATCGGCCGGTCGCGGGCCACCATGCCGGTGGTGAACTGCGGCGCCAGGCGGGTCATCGTCGCCGCAGCACAGTAGGTCAGCGCACCGAACGCGCCGATTGCGTAGCCGTCCAACGCTTCTTGTGTTCCCTGCCGGGTGAAGCGCACTACCAGCGCGGGTATCAGCATCAACACCATGCCGCCCAGGGACACCCCGAGACTGTCGCGCAGCATGCGCGATCCGGTGATGCCCATGCCCAGCGGGACGCCGTACGCGCGGGCCATCGCCTCGCCGGTCAACAGCACCCAGCCGACTCCGAGACCCGTGCCCAGCAGTGCGGTGAGTACCAGGGTGCTGCTCGGGACGTCGCGATGAACATCGGACTCCCGCAGGTACATTCCGAACAGCAGAGGCAGTCCGAGCGAGGCGACGGTGATGAGCGCGGCAGGCAGCCGGAACAGGGCAGCGGCCACCAGTGCCGCCAACAGCAGTGCCAGGCCGATCAGGAACGCCATCCGCGACCGTGGGGACAGATGCGGGAACAGCGAACTGGCGACCGAAGGGATCAGTAGGGGCTGTCCCGGAGCCGCGCTGAAAGACCGCGCCCGCAGCCAATGCGGACCGTTGCCCCGGTGGTCTGACAGCGGAGCGCCGCAGAGCCCGCAGTATCGGCCTGCGGGGACCTCGAGTTGGCAGACCTCGCATTCCATCGTCTCCGGACCGACAAGGCCTGGGTCGGTTTTCATGCGCGATCCGCCTTCGCTTCTCGCTGGCTATTCATGCGGGACCCGCCTTCGCTTCTCGCCGGCTATTCATGGGTTCGCTCTCTGCCAGACAAGGATGTTCTTGACGAGGTTGTCCACGTTGGGTGTTCCGAGCCCGGTCACCAGGTCATAGCCCGGCCCGGCGCTGGCCACCGCATTTCCGCCGAGCGTGACGTCGTGGAAGGCGGGCAGTGGCGCCCCGGCGGCCATGCGGTACAGCAGCGGATTGAGATCACCCAGCTCCCGGCCACCGTTGGCGAGCAGATACTGATCCATCACCGCGGCCATGCCGGCCCACAGCGGCGCCGATTGGGACGTGCCCCCACCGACCAACAGCTGATTGTTCAACACGATCTTCACACCGGTGAACGGGTCGGCGACCGCGGACACATCCGGGGTGAGCCGCTTGTGGTCGCCGCCGGCTGCAGTGCTGCCGGGCGCGGTGACACCGCGCTGCCAGTCCGGCCGGTCGAACAGCGCCGAAACCCCGCCGCCGGTGCCCTGCGTCAGTGGTACGTCGAACCAGGCCTGTTCTGCCAGCCAGCCGCCATCCGTGTCGGTGGACAACGTGGTGCCGCCGATATTGGTGATCTCGGGCAGCGATGCGACCGAGTCCAACCCGATGTCGTCGGGTCCCGGAGGTGACGACCAGTCTTGTCCGCCTTTGCATTCCAGGCCGGCCAGGTCGCCGCTGGCATTGACTGCCGTGGTGCCGTGGGAGTGTGCGGTGACCAGCGCGGAGCGGACCGGGGCCAGATCGGCGGCGGTGATCAGCTTGTCGCAGCCCCAACCGATGGAAAAGCTCCAGACCGCACCGGGGAACTGGGAGTCCGCCGTCTGAAGCATCTGCCCGATCTTCTCGTAGGCTCCGTCTCCCTGGACAGTCGGCCGGGCATTGATCACCACCTTGCGCGCATCGGGCGCAATGGCGTGGGCGACCTGCAGATCCATGGTCGTCTCGCCGTGGGGTTCGCTGGGCTGTCCGCCGATCAGAGTGGGGGTGAACCTGGGCAGATTGAAGGTGGTGGCGAAGGTGTCCAGATCGGTCTGGTTGAAACCGTCGAACGCGAAGATCACGATGGTGGTGCCCTTGCCGGTGTAGCCCTGCTGTGCCAGCTCGCTCAGGTTGTAGGTATTGAGCAGCGCCGTCGGGGTCAGTCCCCGGTCGGGGACGTCGGTGGGCAGGTTCGACAGGTCCGGCCGGGACATCCGGGGCGGGGTGTAGCTGAGGATACGGCCGACTTCGGTGATCTCGCCGCGCAGCGGTTCGGGTGTCGACGGCTGTTGCGGCGAGGCGTAGAACACCTGGCCGCGTCTGCCCCGGTAATCGTGGATGTCGACACCGAAGGCAGCTGCCATGGCATCAGAGGCACCGTCGACGATGGCCCACGGGTCGCCCGCGCGCCATCGCACCGACAGCCCTCGACCGTCCGCCCAGGTGTACAGCGCCGCCGGCCGGTGCGGGCCCTGCAGTACGACGGTGAGCTGGACCGAGTCATTGCGCGAAGGCCCGAGATCGGTTGAGGCGGCAAGCAACTGGGCGTAAGGACCCCCGATGGGAGTCCTTACGCCCGGTGCTTGGGTAACCCGCAGGTCCGAGGCCAGGAGCAACGCTCCTGCCAGGATCAGCGTCAGTAGTGCGTATCCGGGGATGACGCGAGTCCCGGCCATGGACGGACGACTGACGAACGAACCTCGCGAGGTTCTAGTTGTCGCCGGGGATGGCGGTCGGTGCGGGCGGTGCCTTCACCGTGGGGGTGAACAGGTTGCCGCCGGTGGGGTTGATCGACTTCTCGGTGGGCTCCACCGATGGCGGCGGTGCGGGTGTGGCCGGAGTCGTCGTGGTGGTGGTCGTGGTGGTGGTCGGCGTCGTCGTCTCGGGGGCCTTCTCCTTGGTACCGCACGATGCGGTGAACGAAATCATCCCGACGACTGCGGCGCCGCCTGCGATGACGGCGAGCCGACGAGTCAATTGCCCAGACCTCATGGTGGTGTCCTCACTTGTCCCCCGGTATTAGAGCGCTGGCTTTCGGCGAAGCGTTGTGCGATTACGCACGATCGGATGATCGTGCACCAGATCCCGTTCCGAGGTGGTTTTGGTAGTCGAACTTTAACTTAAAGCTCAAAAGGGTGTGGGGCATTCCCGGTGGTGTTACCGACCCGCAGGCCCGGCGTCCGCGGCTTGACGGTGTGGAGGTGGGGGTGTTTACTCAACATATCGAACATACTTTCGAATATGACTGGGTCGGATGGTGTTGGAGGTGCTGCTGTGACCGTTGCGGTGGACCTCGGCCTGAGTCATCTTACCCGTGCTGAACAGGTAGAACATCTGCGCCGCAAGATCGCTGCGGTATCGGGGAAGGTCGGTCCGGCGCACCGTGGGGTGGGCCGGACCGGTGCGGTGGGACCTGTCGGGAATTCTTTGCTGGAACTACCCGAATCACCGGCTGATCCGGTACCCGCCGAGTTGCCCACGACGCTGCCGCGCGGAACCGTCGCGGTGATGACGGGTGCCCGGTCGCTACCACTGGGCATGGTGGCAGCCGTGACGAAGGCAGGAGGGCATGCCGCGATCGTCGGGCAACCCGATGTGGGGCTGCTGGCCGCGGTGGAAATGGGTGCAGATCTGAGCCGTCTTGCGGTCGTTCCGGATCCGGGTGCCGATCCGGTCGAAGTGGCGTCGGTGCTGATGGACGGGATGGACCTGGTGCTGCTCGGGCTGGGCGGACGCGCAGTACCGCCGAGCCGGGCGCGGGTGATGGTGGCACGAGCTCGGCAGAAAGGGTGCACGCTGCTGGTGGTCGACGGCGATTGGCAGGGTGCGTCCACGCGGTTGGAAGCCAGGGTCTGCGGTTATGACGTGACCGGTGCGGGCGCAGGCGCACTTGCTCCTGGGCGCGGCCGGATCGGCAAGGTCCGGCTGTCCATGCGGGGAGCTGCGGGATCAATCTGCGCGGCAGGCGGATAGATCGTGTCGGCGTCTCGGGTGCTGGCGCTGTGGTGCATGGACTGGCCTGCTGTCGCGGCGGCCACTGCGGCACGGTTGGAACCGACCGCGCCGGTCGCGGTCACGTTGGCCAACCGGGTCGTCGCCTGCTCCGCGTCAGCGCGGGCATCGGGGGTGCGGCGCGGATTGCGCCGCCGGGAAGCTCAGGCTCGGTGTCCCTACCTGCATGTGGTCGCCGCCGATCCGGCTCGCGACGCCCGGCACTTCGAGAGCGTCACGATCGCAGTCGACGACCTGGTGCCGCGGGCCGAGGTGCTGCGGCCAGGTCTGCTGGTGCTGCCGGTGCGCGGCGCAGCGCGCTACTTCGGATCCGAACCGGCCGCTGCCGAACGGCTGGTCGACGCGGTGGCCGCGGCGGGGGTGGAATGCCAGGTGGGCATCGCAGATCAGTTGCCCACCGCGGTTTTCGCCGCCCGGGAGGGGTGCATCATCGCACCGGGGATGGATGCCCCGTTCCTGTCCCCGTTGTCGATCCGGCAGTTGTCCACCGAACCGGCTTTGGCGGCGCCCCGCCGAGAGGAGCTGGCAGATCTGTTGTGGCGGATGGGTATCCGCACCCTGGGCAAGTTCGCCGAGTTGTCGCGGACCGATGTGGCCTCCCGGTTCGGGGCCGACGCGGTGCTCGCGCATCGGTTTGCCCGTGGCGAGTCGGCCAGGGGGCCGTCGGGGCGCGAGCCGGCGGCTGAACTCGACGCGGTGATGAACTGTGATCCACCGATCGAACGGGTGGATGCGGCGGCCTTCGCCGGGCGTTCGCTGGCCAGTGCTCTGCATCGCAGCCTGGAATCGGCGGGGGTCGGCTGCACCCGGTTGGCCGTCCATGCCGTCACAGCCAACGGCGAGGAGCTGGAACGGGTTTGGCGGTGTGCCGAACCGCTGACCGAGGATGCCACGGCCGACCGAGTGCGCTGGCAACTGGACGGCTGGCTGAACCGCCGTACCTCCGACCGGCCTACCGCACCGGTCACCGTGCTGCGGTTGCGCCCGGTGGAGGTGGTGCCCGCGGCGGCGCTGCAGCTGCCGTTGTGGGGCGGGATGGGCGAGGATGACCGGTTGCGGGCCCGGCGTGCGTTGGTGCGGGTCCAGGGCCTGCTCGGGCCGGAGGCAGTGCAGGTGCCGGTGCTCAGTGGTGGGCGCGGGCCCGCCGAACGCATCACCTTCACCCCGCTGGGGGACGAGCCGGTACCGCGCGCCGACCCGAGGCAGCCCTGGCCCGGGCAACTACCCGAGCCTTCGCCGACCGTCCTGCTCGATGATCCGGTGGAACTCCTTGACGGGCAGGGTGATCCCGTGCGGGTCACCAGCCGGGGGATGTTCTCCACCGATCCCGCCCGGCTGGCCGGTGCGGGCCGGCGCGACGGCAGCCTGCGCTGGTGGGCCGGGCCGTGGCCGGTCGACGAGCGGTGGTGGGATCCGCAGAGCCGGGGTGCTGGTCGTACCGCGCGGGCGCAGGTGTTGCTCGGCGACGGCGAGGACGGTCAGGCGCTGCTGCTGTGCTACCGGCAGCGACGGTGGTACCTGGAGGGGGCCTATGAATAGCCTGAACAGCCGCCGGTGCTCAGCCCAGCCTCCGGGCAAATGGGCCGACCCGGCCGATGAACCTATCGAAGAACGCCGCCGGGTCCACGTGGTCGCCGATGAGCGCGTTGGGCTGACGACCCCAGTGCCCACGCCAGTCGGCCACCGTCATGCCACGGGTCAAGGTGCCCGTCAGCTCGACGTCGACCGTGGTCCGCCGGCACCGCACCAGATCAGGATCCAGCGCCACTGCGGCGGCCAACGGATCGTGCAGATGCGCGAGATACCCGTCACCGGTGGCGAAGTGGAATTCGAAATAGAACCGCATCGCGTCCTCGAGCACCCGGATCAGCGGATTGACCGCCGCCGATCGGGTCCCACGCTCATCGAATTCGCTCATCGGTCCGGTCGGTGACCCCGCTGCGTCAGCCAGCCGGCCCAGCAGCGCCGGCGTCATCGCGATGTGCTCGGTGAGGTTCAGCCCCAACACAATCGGCAGATGCTCCGGCGCAGCGGAACCCCATGCCGCGGCCCAGCCGCCGAACACCTCGGCCGCCGATTCCGGATCCACGCTGATGTTCCACTCCGAGACCGGGGTGGTGTTGCCGCGGTAGTCGAAAGCCCCGCCCATGATCACCAGCCGGCGCAGCAGGCGGGGTAGTCGGGGCTCCGCGCGCATCGCCAGGGCCAGATTGGTCAACGGGCCGGTGGCCAGCCCGATCAGCTCACCCGGCCACGCCTGCGCCGCGTTCACCCAGGCCTGCGCGGAACCGTACCCGGTCAACTGGCGATCGGTGACCGGCAACCGCGCATAGCCCAGCCCCGCGGGCCCGTGGGTGTCCTCCGCGGTGCGTAACGGAACGCTCAGGGGGTGCTCGGCGCCCTTGGACACCGGGATGGCGCCCGCTCGGCACAGTTCCAGCAGGCCCAGGTTGTTGACACAAACCTGTTGCACACCAATGTTTCCCGCTGTCGCGGCAATGCCTACCAGCTCCGCGTCGGGGCTGGCCAGCAGGTACACCAGGGCCATCGCGTCATCGACTCCGGTGTCGACGTCGGCGAAGACGGGCTGCGGCGGCACGTCGCCCACGATAACGCCCTCGGCTGCCAGTGCACGCTGGGTACCAGTCAACCGAGGGTCTATCGTCCGAATCATGCCGATCAACCCCAATGCCATCGGTGAGAAGACCGACCCGTATATCTTCGACTGGACCGACCGCGACACCCTGCTGTACGCCATCGGCGTCGGCGCGGGCATCGACGATCTGGCGTTCACCACCGAGAACAGCCATGGGATCCAACAGCAGGTGCTGCCGACGTACGCGATCATCGCGTGCTCACCGTTTGCGGCGGCCGCCAAGATCGGCACGTTCAACTTCGGCATGCTGCTGCACGGTTCGCAGGAGATCCGGGTGGCCAAACCGCTGCCGCCGGCCGGGAAGCTACGGGTGGTCTCCGAGGTCGCCGACATCCAGGACAAGGGCGCGGGTAAGAACGCCGTGGTGATGCTCAAAGGCATCGGCACCGATCCGGCGACCGACGAGGTGCTCGTGGAAACCCTTACCACCGTGGTGATTCGCGGTGAGGGTGGTTTCGGCGGGCAACCCGGCCGGCGCCCGGCGGTCCCAGAGATTCCAGAGTCCGAACCCGACGCCCGGCTGGCCCTGCCCACCCGCGAGGACCAGGCGCTGATTTACCGGTTGTCCGGTGACCGCAACCCGCTGCACAGCGACCCGTGGTTCGCCAAGAACCTCGCCGGCTTCCCGAAGCCGATCCTGCACGGGCTGTGCACTTACGGTGTCGCCGGACGTGCACTGGTGGCCGAGTTGTGCGGCGGTGACGCAACGAAACTGCGCGCGGTCGCCGCCCGATTCAGCTCACCGGTCTTTCCGGGGGAGACGTTGACCACGTCGATCTGGCGTACGGCGCCGGGTACAGCCGTGTTCCGCACCGAGGCCGCCGCGCCGGACGGGACGGCCGCCCGGGTGGTGCTCGACGATGGGGTCGCCGAGTGTGTTGGCTGATGGATTCCCGCCCTGCAGTCAATTTCGTCGAAGCGACGATAAGCCGGGCCGTGGGTTGACAGGATTTGTGCGACTACAGTCCACAACGCAGTGCGGAAATGGCGGTGACACATGAAGTTGGTCGTTGGTTACCTCGCCACACCCGGCGGCGCCGACGCGTTGGCTCTCGCGTTGCGCTTCGCCCGAACGCTCGGCGCAGAGGTCGAGATATGCATCGTGTTACCACCGGACACGGGCCTACCCGCATTGGTGCCCAGAGGTGGTTTCGAGAAGGCCCTCGCCCGGCAGGCCCGGGGCTGGCTCGAGAAGGCGCTCGCCGCGGTACCCGCTGACGTTGTCGCGCATAGCCATCTGAGCTTCGATGAATCGTTCACCGACGGACTGATCCACGAGGCGGTACGGCTCGAGGCCGAGGCCATCGTGGTAGGTGGCTCCGGCGGCGGCCTGGCCGGTAGCTATTCGCTGGGCTCGGTGGTCAACGAGCTGCTGTACTCGTCGCCGGTACCGGTCGCGGTGGCGCCGCGCGGAACCCGCGAATCGAAGATCGAGCGGGTTCGGGAAGTCACCTGCGCACTCGGGACCCGCAAAGGCGCGGATCGGTTGCTGGATACCGCGGTACAAGCAAGCAAGGCGGCGGGTACACCGTTGCGGTTGGTGTCCCTGGTGGCGCTCGATCCCACCTTCGGCTCGCTGCGTTCGGATAGCGATGCCGTTCGTAAGCATGCGCTGGACCACGCCAGAAAGACCCTGGAAACAGCGAAAGCCAGTCTGCCGGAAGGCTTCCCGGTGACCTCGACGGTGGTCGACGGACCCACGGTGGAAGCCGCGGTGAGCAAGCTGGAGTGGCAGGACGGGGACGTGCTGATGGTGGGTTCCAGCAGGCTCAGTGCACCCAGGCGAATCTTCCTCAGCTCCACTGCGGCAAAGATGTTGCGGGTGCTCCATGTTCCGATGGTGGTGGTACCGCGCGACGATGGGGGTGACGACGAGGGGTAATGACGCGCGAAACGCGTCGGTTGCGGCCTAGCGCACATTGTCGGCCGGGTATTCCGCGTTGAGCAGATCGGCGATCTCGTCGTACTCATAAAACGCTCGGAGTGTGCGATGAGTTTCGCCGTGGTGTCCCGTCTATATCGGCACCTGACCAACCGCGCCCTAGGAGAGCACCATGACTGCCGCGTACACCTTCGACGTCTTTTCCAGCCTCGACGGCTACGGCGGCGTCAGCGGCGGTGACTGGGGCGGCTACTGGGGCAAGCAGGGCCCTGAACTGCTTGAGCACCGCCTTGCGCTCTACCGCGAGGAACAGCGGATGGTGTTCGGCGCCAACACCTATCGGACGTTCATCGAGCTCCTCGACTCGGGCACCGAGGAGTCGGTGGGAGACGCCTGGGTGACCCGCATGCGGAACCTGCCTGCGACCGTCGTGTCGAGCACCCTGGACGCGCCGCTCGACTGGCCGGACGCGACCGTCGTGAGCGGCGACGCCGTGGAGGTGGTCGCCCGGCTCAAGGAGGAGTCCGAGGTACCGTTGCGCTCGCACGGCAGCCTGTCGATGAACCGGGCGCTGATGGCAGCCGGCCTGGTCGACCGCATCCAGGTGACGATCTTCCCGATCATCACGGGTCAGACCGGTGATGACCCCATCTTCCAGGGTGCGGCCGACTTCGACCTCGAGCTGATCGAGAGCCGCATGCTTGACGGCCGCATTCAAGAGCTTATCTACCGGCCCACCGTGCGTCCGTGAGTAGCGCACCCGAACATATGTTCGATAAGCTGACCGGGTGGGTTGGCACAACGGGCCATCGAGCTGGACCGAGATGGAGCGGGTGTTGTCTGGTCGGCTGCCTCGGCCCGCCGAGGATGGCAAGCCGCGTCGGTCCGGTCTTCCGCTGGAATCGTCCGGCGATGGTGGCGACAGCCCGGCCTGGTCGCGTAAGCGTGGGGTTTATCGGCCGCCCGAGGTGCCCCGTGCTTCCGATGCGGTGCCCTATGCCGAACTGCATGCCCATTCGGCGTACAGCTTCCTCGACGGCGCCAGCACCCCCGAGGAGATGGTCGAGGAGGCGGCCCGGCTGAATCTGGGGGCTATCGCGTTGACCGACCACGACGGGCTCTACGGGGTGGTGCGGTTCGCCGAGGCGGCCCGCGAACTCGATGTGGCCACGGTGTTCGGCGCCGAGTTGTCGTTGGGCAATACGCCGCGCACGGACGTTCCGGATCCGCCCGGCCCACACCTGCTGGTGCTGGCCCGCGGGCCCGAGGGCTACCGGCGGTTGTCCCGGGAGATCGCCAGGGCGCATTTGGCCGGCGGCGAGAAGGGCAAACCCCGCTACGACCTCGATACGCTCACCGAGGCGGCCGGTGGCCACTGGCACATCCTCACCGGATGCCGCAAAGGCCATGTCCGCCAGGCATTGTCCCGCGACGGCCCGGTGGGCGCCGAGCGGGCACTGGCGGAACTGGTGGACCGGTTCGGGGCCGACCGGGTCAGCGTCGAGCTCACCCATCACGGTCGGCCGTGCGACGACGAACGTAACGTCGTGCTGGCTGAGCTGGCGCCGCGGTTCGGGGTGAATATCGTCGCGACCACCGGTGCGCACTTCGCCGAACCGTCGCGCGGACGGTTGGCGATGGCCATGGCGGCGATCCGGGCCCGCGACTCGATGGAGGCCGCCGCCGGTTGGCTGGCCCCGTTGGGCGGAGCGCATCTGCGCTCGGGGGAGGAGATGGCGCAGCTGTTCGGTTCCGAAATCGTGTCTGCAGCGGCTGACCTGGGCGAGCAGTGCGCGTTCCGGCTGGAACTCATCGCCCCGCAGTTGCCGCCCTTCGACGTCCCCGACGGGCACACCGAGGACACCTGGCTGCGGCATCTGGTCATGGCCGGTGCCGCCGAACGCTACGGTCCGCGCGCGCAGGCGCACAAGGCGTATGCACAGATCGAGCATGAGCTGAAAATTATTGAGCAGCTGAGGTTTCCGGGTTACTTCCTGGTGGTGCACGACATCACCCGGTTCTGCCGGGAGAAAAACATCCTGGCCCAAGGCAGGGGATCGGCGGCCAACTCGGCAGTCTGCTACGCGCTCAAGGTCACAAATGTCGACCCGATCGCCAACAACCTGTTGTTCGAGCGATTTCTGTCGCCGGTTCGCGACGGCCCACCCGACATCGACATCGACATCGAATCGGACCTGCGCGAGAACGTCATTCAGCACGTCTACGAACGCTACGGCCGGGATTACGCCGCCCAGGTGGCCAACGTCATCACCTACCGCGGGCGCAGTTCGGTGCGCGACATGGCCCGCGCGCTCGGGTTCTCCCAGGGCCAGCAGGATGCCTGGAGTAAGCAGATCGGCCGGTGGAACGGCCGGGTCGACTCGCCGGACGTGGAGGACATCCCGGAGCAGGTGATCGACCTGGCCACCCAGATCGCGAACCTGCCCCGCCATATGGGCATCCACTCCGGTGGCATGGTGATCTGCGACCGTCCCATCGCCGATGTGTGCCCGGTGGAGTGGGCTCGTATGGCCAATCGCAGTGTCCTGCAATGGGACAAAGACGACTGTGCGGCCATCGGCCTGGTGAAGTTCGACCTGCTGGGGCTGGGCATGCTCTCGGTGCTGCACTACGCGATCGATCTGGTGGCCGACCACAAGGGCATCGTGGTTGACCTGGCCAAGCTGGACTTGAGTGAGCCCGCGGTCTACGAGATGCTGCAGAAGGCCGACTCGGTCGGGGTGTTCCAGGTCGAGTCACGGGCCCAGATGGCGACGCTGCCGAGGCTGAAACCACGTGAGTTCTACGACCTGGTGGTCGAGGTGGCGCTGATCCGGCCCGGCCCTATCCAGGGTGGCTCGGTGCACCCCTACATCAAGCGGCGCAACGGGGAAGAAGAGTCGGAGTGCGATCACCCGTCGATGGAGCCGGCCCTGGCCAAGACGTTGGGTGTGCCGCTGTTCCAGGAACAGCTCATGCAGTTGGCGGTCGACTGTGCGGGGTTCACCGCGGCCGAGGCCGATCAACTGCGGCGGGCCATGGGGTCCAAACGCTCCACCGAGAAGATGCAGCGACTGCGGGCCCGCTTCTACGACGGGATGCGCGAGAAGCACGGCATCACCGGCGAGGTGGCCGAACGGATCTACGACAAGTTGGAGGCCTTCGCCAATTTCGGTTTTCCGGAAAGCCATTCGCTCTCCTTCGCGTCGCTGGTGTTCTACTCGTCGTGGTTCAAGCTGCACCACCCGGCGGCGTTCTGCGCGGCGCTGCTGCGGGCGCAGCCCATGGGGTTCTACTCGCCGCAATCGCTGGTCGCCGACGCGCGGCGGCACGGGGTGGCGGTGCGTGGGCCCGACGTCAACGCCAGCCTGGCCTACGCCACGCTGGAGAACCGCGGGATGGAGGTTCGGCTCGGGCTCGGCAGTGTGCGGCACATCGGTGACGAGCTGGCGCAGCGCATCGTCAGCGAACGGGATATCAACGGGCCGTTCACGACTCTGATCGACCTGACCGGGCGGATGCAATTGAGCGTCCCGCATACCGAGGCGCTGGCGACCGCCGGTGCACTGAGTTGTTTCAGGATCACCCGCCGCGAGGCGCTGTGGGCAGCGGGTGCGGCCGCCACCCAGCGCCCGGACCGGCTGCCGGGGGTGGGGTCGGCATCGCACATCCCGACGCTGCCCGGGATGACCGACCTGGAACTGGCGGCTGCCGACGTGTGGGCCACCGGCATCTCGCCAGACAGTTATCCCACCCAGTTCCTGCGGGAGGGCCTCGACACCCTGGGAGTCGTGCCCGCGGGCAGGCTGCTGGAGATTCCCGACGGAACCCGAATCCTGGTGGCGGGGGCGGTGACACACCGACAACGGCCCGCGACGGCGCAGGGCGTCACGTTCGTCAACCTGGAAGACGAGACCGGCATGGTCAACGTGCTGTGCGCGCCGGGGGTGTGGGCGCGCTACCGCAGGTTGGCGCAGACGGCCTCGGCGCTGCTCATCAGGGGCATCGTGCAGAACGCCAGCGGCGCGGTCACCGTTCTGGCCGACCAGATGAGTCCCGTGGACCTCAGGATGGGGTCCCGCTCGCGGGACTTCCGCTGACGCGGGCCGCCCCCGGCGGGCGACACCGGCTTCCTCCGATAGGGGGACACCACGTTCATCGCGTGCATCCACCACTAGGGCGACAGACCCGGGCCGAGTTGGGCGGCATTCTTATCTCAACGGCGAAACAAGCCAAACAGATAAGTCAAAACCCAACTCACGCAAAGGATTACAGAAATGATCCGCATCATCGGCACCATCGCACTCCCGATCATCTCTGCCGGCGTCATCGGCGGGGCCGCGCTCGGTCTGGCCGGCACCGCATCGGCCAGCACCACTGCCCAGGCTCCGTCAGGCCCGGGCCACTCCTTCAGCCCGAGTACGCACGCCCACCCCGCGCCCAACGCTGTGCCCGGCTGGCACAACCACCACGGCGCGTGGCACATCGCGGTCATGCAGCACCGCTGAGCCTGCGCTCGCGCTTGCTGGTCGAACCGCTCCACGTCCGCACGAAGGTAATCTCGCGCCATGACAGCCGATTCGAACCTGAACTTGTCCACCGACGAACTTCTGACCACGACTCGGTCGGTGCGCAAGCGACTCGACTTCGACAAGCCGGTGTCGCGCGAAGTGATCATGGAGTGCCTGGGGTTGGCGCTGCAGGCGCCGACCGGGTCCAACGCTCAGGGCTGGCAGTGGGTCTTCGTGACCGATTCCGCAAAGAAGAAGGCGCTGGCCGACATCTATCGGTCCAACGCCAACCCGTACCTCGACCACCCGACCCCTGAGCGCGGCGACATTCGCGACGAGCAGGTCGGCGCCGTGATGAGCTCAGCGAAGTACCTCAACGAGAACTTCGAGAAGGTGCCCGTGCTGATGGTGCCGTGCCTGGCGGGCCGTCCGGACGGAGCGCCGGTCGGAAAGCAGGCGTCGTACTGGGGTTCGTTGCTGCCTGCGGTGTGGAGCTTCATGCTTGCGCTGCGGTCCCGCGGGCTGGGCTCGGCGTGGACGACGTTGCATCTGCTCGGCGACGGCGAGAGGCAGGCCGCCGAGGTCCTGGGCATTCCGTTCGACCGGTACGCGCAGGCGGGGCTGTTCCCGATTGCCTACACCAAGGGAACCGACTTCAAGCCGGCTAAGCGGCTGCCCGCCGAGCAGCTCACGCACTGGGACACCTGGTGAGCCGGACGGGGCAGGGAATCAGACCGCGCCGCTGAAGCCGTGTTGCCGCCACGCCTCGTAAGCGGCGACCGCGGCGGCGTTCGACAGGTTCAGCGACCGCCTGCCGTCGAGCATCGGGATCCGCACGCGGTCGGTGATGTGGGGATCGGCGAGCGTCTCGGTATCCAATCCGGTGGGTTCGGGCCCGAACATCAGCACATCGCCCGGTTGGTAGCTGATGTCGGCAAACGACGACGCAGCGTGCGCTGTGAACGCGTATACCTTGGCGGGCATCAGCGCCGACCATGCCGTCGCAAGATCCGGATGCACGGTCACCGACGCCAGATCGTGGTAGTCGAGTCCGGCGCGGCGCAGTTTGGGCTCCGACAGATCGAATCCCAATGGCTCCACGAGATGCAATTCGCAGCCGGTGGCAGCGACCATTCTGATCGCGTTGCCCGTGTTGGGCGCGATGCGAGGTGAGAAGAACAGCAACCGAAACATTTCGCCGACGATCGTACGGTGGGGCGCCGTACCGTACTCCGAGTGATTGCCGTCGACAAGATCGGTGATCGTTGCGAGGTTTGCTCAATTACCACACGACTGCGCTACAGCTCGGTCACAAACTTTGACTGTTCAGTAAGAATTGTGGAAACGCTTGCGAGTGGCTGTCATACTCGTCGAATTGCCAGGCGTAGTGACGCCCGCCCGAGTGTGGGCGAAATCAGCAGGAAGCCTTATGAATCACGCCTCAGGACCAAAGTGGCGAGACTCGGTCGGTAGCAGGGTTGGATGCCGATGACCGCCTTTACACAGCTGAAACAGGCCGACGGAACGGTGGTCGAATTCACCCCGGCGCCACACGTGCCGGCTAAGCGGCCGTCCCGTTGGTCTCCGGCGAATTGGCCCGTCCGAGGGAAAGTGCTCGCCATTGTTCTGGTGCCGCTGATTCTGGCCGTCGTGTTCGGCGGATTACGCATCTACAGCAGCTCAGTGGAGGCCTCCCGGCTGCGGTTGGCCGCCGACCGCGCGGAATTGATCCCGGACATCGACAAGTACCTGGCTGCGTTGGAAGGCGTCATGGTGGCCGCCACCGAGGGTGGTGACAGCCAGGCTGCGCTGGCGGATTTCAACGCGCATAAGACCGACCTGCGTCAGCGTACCGACTCCACCCAGGTTGCCGACGACGTCGGGCAATCGGTGCACGGTCTGCTCGACAAGGGCCAGGAACTGGTAGGCGCGGTGACGACCAACGCGGTCGACCTGCGGACCCAGGTGATGGAGTACGGGTCGCTGCTGCTCACCGCGGAAACTGCGGTCACCGGATCGGTACGAACCGACGATCAGGACGTGCAACTGAAGGCCGACGCGTTGTCGCGGGCGATCGGTGCCCGCGGACAGATGATGATGCAGCAGCTGCTGGTCACCCGCGGTGGTGATCTCTCCGAGCCGGTACTTCGCGACTCGATGATCGCATTGGCCGGTACCGAACCGTCGACCGTGACGGCGATGACGAAGGCCTTGGGCGGTGCCTCGGAGCAGGCGGCGACGCTGCGTTCGGAGATGGTCAAGCGATTGGGGATGCTGTCCGACCCGACCATTACGCTCGTCGACAATCCTGACCTGCTCGCTTCGCTGCAGGCAACCGGCAAGATCGCCGAACAGATGATCGGCGACTTCACGGCCTCCATCCCGGCCGACGTCGATGCCCAAGCGAATCATCAGCGCAACGTGGTTGTCCGCGACGCAATCTTGGTCGGCGCAGCCATCATCATCGCGTTGGTGATCGTGCTGCTGGTGGCCCGTTCACTGGTGCGTCCACTGCGCGCGCTGCGCGATGGTGCGCTCAAGGTCGCCCACGAGGATCTGGCCGCCGAGATCGAACGCATCCGTGGCGGCGGTGAGCCGGGCATCGTCGAGCCGCTGCCCGTCTTCACCACCGAAGAGGTCGGTCAGGTCGCCCACGCCGTTGACGAGCTGCACCAGCAGGCCGTCTTCTTGGCCGGTGAACAGGCGCAGTTGCAGTCGCAGGTCTCCGACATGTTCGAGACGCTGTCGCGGCGCAGCCGTTCGCTGGTGGATCAGCAGCTGTCCCTGATCGACCGCCTTGAGCGCGACGAGGACAGTCCCGAGCGGCTGAATAGCCTGTTCAAGCTGGACCACCTGGCCGCCCGGATGCGGCGCAACGGCGCCAACCTGCTGGTGTTGTCGGGCTCCAAGGTGACCCGCGAGCACAAAGAGCCGGTTCCGGTCGAGACGATCATCAACGCCGCGGCCTCCGAGGTCGAGGATTACGCGCGCGTCGTCACCGCGGACGTCGCCGATGTTGAGATCGTCGGCTCCGCCGCCGGCGACCTGATCCACCTACTGGCCGAGTTGCTCGACAACGCGCTGCGCTACTCGCCGCCGATCTCCCAAGTCCGGGTGTCTGCCGAGCATGCGGACACCGGCGGGCTGGTCATCGAGGTCAGCGATGTCGGTCTGGGTATGACCGACGCCGATCTTCGCGTCGCCAACGCGCGTCTGCAGTCCGGTGGCGAGGTCAATCCGTACACCGCCCGCCACATGGGCTTGTTCGTGGTCGGGCGCCTGGCCACCCAGCACGGTCTGGTGGTCCGGCTGCGCAGCACCGTCGCCGAGGAACCGAACTCGGGGACCATCGCCGGAATCTATGTTCCGGTGGAGCTGCTGGCGCGCGACGGGGCGCCGATGACCGCCCCGCCATCGTTGGCAACAGCATCTGATCACCCCTCGCACGGGCTGGCTGCCGCGATGGGCCTGGACATGCGACCGGCCGACGCGGCAACCGAGTCTGCTGAGCTGCTGCGCAACGGCCATGCCGATCTGCCGCAGCGCAATCCCGGTGCCAGCGGCATCTCCGAGCTGTCGCAGCGCAATCCCGGTGCCTCGGACACAGAGACCCCAGCCGAGGGTGTTGCCGCAGCAGAGGCAGCTGAGCAGCCGGCCGCGGACGAGAAGCAGCCTCCCGAACCGGGGCCGAGCACCGGGGCGCTGACGAACACCGCGGTCACCAACACCTCGGCGTTTTTCGCCTCGCGCGCGCAGGCTGCCTCCAACGGCGTGCAGCCCGAGTTCGCCCCGCCGCCCGCCGCTGCCGAGCAATCGCCGGCAGGTGAGCCGCGTCCGGCGTCAGCGGTCGACGCCATCTACCAGTCGATGATGACCGAATGGGACATCGACCCCGCGACGCACGTGCGCAGCGCTGACCTGGATTGGAAGACCGTCTGGGAGAAGGGCTGGACCGTAGCGGCCGCGGCGCAGGACGCACCCGTCGAGCAGCACACCGAGGACGGTCTGCCGATGCGTACGCCGGGTGCCCGCCTCGTGCCGGGCGGGGTTGCGGCGGTCGTCGGGCTCGACGACCGCCGCCCCGCACACCGGCATGACGACAGCCCTGAAGCGGTAGCATCGGCCGACAACCCTGACAGCGACGTTTTCGCGGTGCTCCCGCCGCGCGATCCCGACGCCGTCCGCGCGAGCATCAGCAACCATTTCGGCGGTGTGGCCGCCGGCCGGTCGCATGCCCGAGAGACCAGAGGAACAGATAACGAATGACCCGTGGAGGAACGCAGCGTGACTCCCTGGACTGGTTGGTGTCGAAGTTTGCCCGCGAGGTGTCCGGGGTGTCGCACGCGGTGTTGGTGTCGGCCGACGGGCTGCTGATGGCGGCCAGTGAGCACATGCCGATCGAGCACGCCGATCAGCTCGCGGCGGTGGCATCCGGTCTGGCGAGCCTTGCCACCGGTGCGGCACAACTGTTCGAGGGCGGCAACGTGCTGCAGTCGGTGGTCGAGATGGACAACGGCTATCTGCTGTTGATGCGGGTCGGTGATGGCTCGAACCTGGCGACGCTGGCCGGCCGGTCCTGCGATATCGGGCAGATCGGTTACGAGATGGCGATCCTGGTCGAACGCGTCGGCGCTGTGGTGCAGTCGTCGCGCCGGACGCCCCAACCTTCGTGAGCCGCTCATGGATGCGTTTGAACCAGCCGAACGACCAAGTCTTGTCCGGCCTTACACGCTGACGGCTGGCCGGACCGATTCGCGCGTCCACCTGCCGTTGGAAGCGCCGGTAGAGGCACTGGAGTCACCGCCGCGTGAACCGCGCTGGTCGGCTCGCGATGTTCGTGGCCAAATCGTGGAATTGTGCACCGACAGGCCGTCGGTGGCAGAGATTGCGGCACATTTGTCCCTACCTCTCGGCGTGGCGCGCGTGCTTGTGGGGGACCTGGTGGCGCAGGGTTATCTACGCGTACTCACCACCCTCGACGATTCGGCGAGCTTCGACGAGCGCCGCGAGCTGATAGGAAGGACCCTGCGTGGTCTACGAGCACTCTGACCGCGCCGACGGCAGCCCCCGGCGGAGGGCCGCGTCGACGAAGATCGTCATCTCCGGAGGGTTCGGCGCAGGAAAAACGACATTCGTCGGCTCGGTTTCGGAGATCATGCCGTTGCGGACGGAAGCGTTGGTGACCAACGTTTCCGAGGGCGTCGACGCGCTCGACGGCACGCCCGACAAGCGGACCACCACGGTCGCGATGGATTTCGGCAGGATCACCCTCGACGAGGATTTGGTCCTGTATCTGTTCGGCACCCCCGGCCAGCGGCGGTTCTGGTTCATGTGGGACGACTTGGTACGCGGCGCCATCGGTGCGATCGTGCTGGTTGACATCCGCCGACTGCAGGACAGCTTCGCCGCGGTGGATTTCTTCGAGGCCCGCAATCTGCCGTTCATCGTGGCGGTCAACGAATTCGACGACGCGCCGCGACACCCTCCGCAGGCCGTGCGCACGGCGCTCGCATTGCCCGAGCACATTCCGGTGATGACCGTCGACGCCCGGGATCGCAACTCGGCGAAGGCCGCGCTGATCGCCCTCACCGAGTACTCGCTGAGCAGCCTGACCGCGCTGCGCGGCTGAGCCCATGGCGGAGCTGTTCTGGGCCGACGAGGAATTTGTCGGCGTGGATTTTCGTGCCGACGAATACGACGGAGCTCTGAGTCGTCTCCGCACCGAGCGGGTGGTCTTCACCGAGTGTGACTTCAGCGGTGTCGACCTGTCCGAGTCCGAGCATTCCGGCTCGGCGTTTCGCAATTGCACGTTCCGCCGGGCCACGCTGTGGCACAGCACGTTCACCAACTGCAGTCTGCTGGGCTCGGTGTTCAGCGAAGCGCGCCTGCGGCCGATCACTCTCGTCGAGTCAGATCTGACGCTGGCGGTGCTCGGCGGATGCGATCTGCGAGGCGTTGACCTGTCAGACTGTCGGCTGCGCGAGGCCAGCCTGGTGGGAACGGATCTGCGTAAGGCGGTGCTGCGCCGCGCCGATCTGACCGGCGTGCGGGTGCAGGACGCCCGGCTCGAAGAGGCGGACCTGCGCGGTGCCCGCGTCGACCCCACGCTGTGGACCACCGCCAAACTGCGCGGTGCACGCATCGACGTCGACCAGTCGTTGGCCTACGCCGCCGCGCACGGCCTCGTCGTCGGCGGGTAACTTTCTCCCGCCGAGTAGACGCTGCGGTACCCGACACGCCGGGGCTGGCGTACCCGAGTGTCTGCTCGCCCAGGGAACTCAGCTCTTGAGGCGGATCTTCCAGCGCACGAAGCTGACGTAGAAGACCGACAGCGCGGCCAGCATGGCCATGTTGAACAGCCAGGCCCCTTCGGAGTGCTTCCAGAGCGAGTCGGCGGGCATGATCGGCGGTTTCACCAGATCGGTGAGTCCCACCGTCGATGCCGTCGCCGCGAATCCCCAGCGGGCCGGGGTGACCCACGACATCTGGTCCAGCACGGCCCGGCCGGTCACCGGGATCATGCCGCCGGAGAACACCAACTGGCTCATGATCGCGACCACCAGCAGCGGCATGATCTGCTCGCTGGTCTTGGCGACCGATGACAAGGCCAGGCCGACCGTCGCGGCGCAGACGGTGCACGCGGCCATGCCGACGAACAGTTCCAGGGACGCGTTGCCGAGCAGGTTTGCGCCCTGGGTGGGGGCGCCGACACCGATGATGGTGATGGCGGTGACGATGCCCGCCTGGATCACCGCGAAGATGCTGTACACGCAGATCTTGGCCAACAGGTAGGCCGTCGTCGACAACCCGACGGCCTGCTCACGCAGGAAGATCGCGCGCTCGCCGATCAGGTCGCGGATGGTCAGTGCGGTACCCATGAAGATTGCGCCCACGTTGAGCAGCACCAGCACCTGCCCGGGCTGGTTCGGGGCGTCGCTGAGCGGGTTCGGCGGTCCAAAGCCGGTCTCGCCCGGCACCGACAGCGACAGCACGCCCATGATGAACGGCAGCAGCGCCAGGAAGATGAAGTAGCCACGGTCGGAGATGATCAACCGCATCTGGCGGCGCGCGATCGTGGAGAACTGGCGCAAGAGGCTGGTGTGCACGGGCTCGCCGAGGCTCGCCGGCTTGTCCGCGGGCGGGCGTTGCGGTGGCGGCCCGTGGATGGCCAGGTACCGCTGCTTGGCCGCTTCGGGGTCACCCGCGACCGTGCTGAAGATGTCCGCCCAGTTGGTCGTGCCCAGCTCCGCGCTGATCTCGCTGGGCGGCCCGCAGAAGGCGGTCTTCCCGCCGGGCGCCAACAACAGCACCTGGTCGCACACGTCGAGGTAGGTCAGCGAGTGGGTGACCACCAGCACCACGCGGCCGGCGTCGGCCAGCTGCCGCAGCATCGTCATCACCTGGCGGTCCAGTGCCGGGTCCAGCCCCGAGGTGGGCTCGTCGAGGATCAGCAGCGACGGGCCCGTGAGCAGCTCCAACGCCACTGAAGCGCGCTTGCGCTGCCCGCCCGAGAGCTTGTCGACGCGGGTATCGAGATGCTTGGTCATCTCGAGCTCCTCGAGCACCTGCATGACGACCTGTTCCCGGTCGGCCTTGGTGGTGTCAGGTGGCAGCCGGAGTTCGGCGGCGTACATCAGCGCCTGCCGAACGGTGAGCTGGCCGTGCACGACGTCGTCCTGCGGAACCATGCCGATACGGGAGCGCAGCGAGGCGTACTCGGCGTGGACATCGTGACCCTCGAACGTGATCGTGCCGCTGGTCGGATGGGTCAGGCCCGCGACCTGCTTGGCGAAGGTCGACTTGCCGGCGCCGGATGGACCGATCACGGCCGTCAGCGTGCCGGGTCGGGCATCCAGCGAAATGTTGTCCAGCAGGGTCTTGTTGCCCTCGATGGTCCACGTCAGGGCGCGGACCTCCAGCCCACCGGTGCGGGTGTCGGCCTCGGTCTCGCTGCGTCGCACCAGCGTGCCGCCGGTGTAGGTCAGGTCGACGTTGCCGATGGTGACCACGTCGCCGTCGTGCAGGATCGCCGAGTCGACCCGGGCGCCGTTGACGAACGTGCCGTTGATGCTGCGTTCGTCGCGGATCTGGGTGCCCCCGGGCATCGGGAGCAGGGTGGCGTGGTGCCGTGACGCCAGCACGTCGGGAATCACGATGTCGTTGTCGGTCGCGCGACCGATCTTCACCGCTCCTGCAGCCGGTTCGGGTGCCCGGCCCGGCCGCAGGATCTTGAGCATGCTGGTCGCTTTGTTGGCGATCGGCTCGTTGCCGCGCGGTGCCGACACGGCGGGTCCCATAGTGGTCGGGGCCTGCGCAGACGGCGGACCAGTCGGCCGTGCCGGTGGCGGTGGCTGGTAAGACTGCGGGCTGCTGGGATAACCCGTCTGCGGGCCGCTCGGATAGTCCGCTTGCGGGCCGCTGGAGAAACCGGACTGCGTGGCGGTCGGGTAACGCTGCTGCGGGCCCGACGGATAGCCGGGGCGCTGTGCGCTGCCGGGCGGCTGCTGCCAGCCCCCTCCGGTGGGCGCCTGGGTGGGCCAGTTGCCGGATTGTCGTGTGGCGATCGGCACCGCGACAGTCGGCGTGCGGCCCACGTTGCCCTGGTGGTGGCCGACCTCGAAGCTCAGCTGTGGGCCGTCCGGGTTTCCGATGTTGACGACCTGGCCGTCCTGGATATCCACGGAAGGCACTCGGCGGCCGTTGACATACATACCGTTGAGGCTGCCGTTGTCGATCGCGACCCACCGGCCTTGGTCGAACCGCAGCACCAGGTGCGCACGCGAAATCAGCGGGTGAGCGATGCGGACGTCGGCGCGCAGGTCACGGCCTATGACGACATCGTTGCCGGGGGCGAAGGTACGGGTCGACCCGTCGTACCGAACGGTCAGCGCGGGCGGGGCTGGTCGGCTCATCGGGACCAACTCTATCGGTCCGGCCGCATGAATTGCCGCGCCACGGACGCGTGGCGGCGTGTGTGACGATGGCCCGCATGGCCTGGGATGAGGCGACTGAACGAATTCGTGCCGTGCTGCGGCTGGCGGCGACGGTGTGTGCCGGGGTCGCGATGGGGTTGCTGGTGTACGCGGTCGCGCTGGCGTGGTGGAGCCGGTTGGGGCCGCCGCGCCCGCTCGGCCTTGATGCCTGGTTCATCGGCGGTTTGCACCGTTGGGGTGCGGATCTGCCGAGCCGGATCCCGCTCGCAGTGACCGTGGTGGCGCTGCTGTTGATCGCCGCGATGGTCAGTGTTCGGAAGCGTGAGCGTGACGGACGAAATTTGCCGGGCATACCGGTGGTGCTGGTGTCGCTGGCGGTCCTGGTGTTCTTCGCGTACTTCACGCAGGGAATACCGGCGTTCTACCGCACACTCACACAGGCGTATCCGGTGACGCCGGCGCTGGCGGCCGGCGTGGCGGCGTGGCTGCTCTGCGTGGCCGGCGCGATCGCCACCCTGCTGGCCACCGCGGCGTTCGCCCGGCTGGGGCGCGACAGCCTGCGGCTGGTCGCGGTGGGCGTGGTCATCGCGGTGGTCGCCGGGGTCGTGGTGACCGTCGGCGCACTGCGGGCCGGCGACGACGACCGCTTTGTCGACGCGTCCACGGCTGCCACGACCGATGTGCCCGCACTGCCGTCGACGCTCGGCCGCCGCGGATTCGGCCTCACGGTTCCCGGCGCGTTCGACGCCGAGGCGCCGGCGCGATCGGCGGCAAACCGGGGCACTATCAGATCGCCGCCGCTGGAGCCGGCTTTGTCGTCTACACCAACCACCGGGTGACGGCCTACGGCGCCGACGGCACCGAGCGCTGGCACTATGCCCGCACCGGCCAGGGCGATGTCGTCGTCGACGGCATCTCGGTCTACGACAACGGGGCCACCGTGGTGGTCTCCCTGGGCCGGGCATTGGTGGCACTCGACGCTGTCACCGGGGCGAAGTTGTGGACGAGCGCCGACCCCCGGCTACTGGAGGCCGTCGGGCATGCCGGTGACCAGGACGTGCCGTTCCTGGTCTTCCGGGATGTGGCGTCGTGGACTCGGTTCGACACCCGCACCGGCAAATCGGCCTGGACTGTGCCGGATCCGAACCCGCCGGAGTGCGCGGACGGGGAGATCGACGCCGACACGCGCTCGTGGGTGGTGTCGATCGCCCGCTGTATCTCGGCGGCCGGTGTCGACATCCGGCTGATCGCGCTCGACCCTGCCAGTGGTCACACTCAGTGGGACACGACGGTCCTGCATGCGGCGCGCCCGCAGGAACACCAAGACCAAGAGGGGAGATCGCTGGACGTGATCGCCGCGCCCGCCAACTCCGTCGGGGTGTTCCTGCAGTTCGACGGGTTTGGCGCGCCGCGGGCACCGTCGTACGCGAACGTCGCGCAGAAGACGGTCACTGCGTTACCCGAACAAGGGTTCCCACAACCGTCCCAGGGGCCCGGTGACGAGTTCGTCGTCTCCGACCGGCAGTTGACGTTGTTCGGCGCCGACGGCAAGCAACGTTGCACGGTCAATAGGAACGTCAGTGGACTGAACAATCGAGTGCCGGGCCGTGCATCCGGACTGTCCTACCTGGTCTTTCCCCGCAGCTTCCTCGTCGCCGACCGGGGCATCCAGCCGGCGCTGCGCACCTTCGACAGCACTACGTGTGCAGAATCCGGAGCGGTTCCCGTAGCGGCCATCGAGGGCATGGTCCCGGTACCCGGAGCTGTGCTTGTGCTGCGGCGCGATGGGCAGAACCTGCTGATCGACGGTTACCGGGCGGACTGAGGCGTATTGGCCAGCGCGGGTACCGCCTCGGCGGGATATTTGTCGCGGGGCTCCCAGACATCCCAGGTCTGCACCGCCCAGAACAGCGCGAACTGGCCGATCAGGAGGAGCTCGACGAGCAGCAGGCCGAACTCCACATGCTTGACGAGCAGCACCACGGCCAGGACCACCGTGGCCAGCATCAGCACCGCGATCACGGCGTAGAAGCGGGCCCGCTGCTGGCGTCCGGCGGCGCGGGCGTAGCACGCGTGGTAGACCGCGACCATCGTGATCGCCAGAAACATGGCGACCGCGGCGAACGCGTGCGCCCGCGCCATGAACCAGTCCGAGAACAGCGCCAGCGCGCCGATGACCGCGAGTGCGAACAAGGCTTTGGGCAACCACGATTCGGTCTTCAACAGGGCCTTCGCCAGCCACTTCCACAGAGCTGCGGCGGTGGCGCACTCCTCGTCTTCGGCGGTGGGCTCCGGCTGGGGTGGCCGCCATCGGCTCAACGCCAGATACAGCGCGATACCGGCGGCCGCGGCCACGAACAGGGCGATGACGTTGTTGGCGACGCCGCCGAGCGGGTCGGCCACGGTCGGCAGCCAGGGTCGGCAGACCCCGGCACTGTCGGTCGGGATCAGGGCCACGATGACCGCCATGAACCCGGAGAAGTTCAAAAGCGCGTCCTCGGCGGTGCGGCTGCCCTGGTAGGCGACCAGGCAGACGCCGATGGCGCACAGCGCGGCAAGGAACACCGCATGGGTGCGGGTGTAGAAGAACGCACTGATCGAACCCTGCAGACAGCTGCGTGCAGCTGTCAGTACCAGTGACACGATCAGGAACACCACCAGCGCAACGAGACCGACCCGCACGTAGCGGTAGGTCACCATCGCGTCATCGGCGGTTTCCCGCATACCCCTCAGATTGACAGAGAACCCGGCGCTCCGGTGATCACACCGTGGGTGTGGCGGTAAATCGTCGAGCTTGGACGCACTGAACGCGTCCGGAGAACCGTGCACAGCGGGGAGCCCGCCGGGCGGCCTGTCAGAATGACAGGGTGGGTGCGATAACGCTGGATGGTAAGGCCGCGCGCGACGAGATCTTCACCGATCTCAAGGACCGCGTAGCGAAATTGACTGCTGCGGGCCGCACGCCCGGATTGGGCACCGTACTGGTCGGTGACGACCCCGGATCGCAGGCCTACGTGCGCGGCAAGCACGCCGACTGCGCCAAGGTCGGCATCAACTCGATCCGGCGCGATCTGCCCGCGGACATCTCGCAGGCCGAACTCGATGCGACCATCGACGAACTCAACGCCAACCCTGACTGCACCGGCTACATCGTGCAGCTGCCGCTGCCCAAGCACCTCGACGAGAACTCGGCGCTCGAGCGTATCGATCCGGCCAAGGATGCCGACGGGCTGCATCCGACCAACCTGGGCCGGCTGGTCCTCGGTATAGAGGCGCCACTGCCCTGCACCCCGCGTGGCATCGTGCATCTGCTGCGCCGGTTCGACGTGCCGATCGCCGGGGCCCACGTGGTGGTGATCGGCCGCGGTGTCACGGTAGGCCGTCCGATAGGTCTGCTGCTCACGCGCCGCTCGGAAAACGCCACGGTGACGTTGTGTCACACCGCAACCCGGGATCTGGCCGGCCTGACCCGGCAGGCCGACATCATCATCGCCGCGGTCGGCGTGCCGCATCTGCTGACTGCGGACATGATCAAGCCGGGCGCGGCCGTCGTCGACGTCGGGGTGAGTCGGGTCGATGGCAAGTTGACCGGTGACGTGGCGCCCGATGTATGGGAGGTGGCCGGTCACGTGTCGCCGAATCCCGGCGGGGTCGGCCCGCTGACTCGCGCGTTCTTGCTGACCAATGTCGTTGAACTCGAAGAGTCGAAACTGGCGTGACTGTCCAGGAATTCGCCCACAAGCTGTTCGCCCGGCAATGGCCGATCCTCGTGGTCGGGCTGATCTTCATCGCGGCGTTCGCTCTGGTCGTGGCGGGTTACTGGCGGCGCGGTGCGCTGGTCATCGGCATCGGTGTCGGGGTGGCCGCGGCGCTGCGGCTGACCTTGACCGATGACCGGGCCGGCCTGCTGGTGGTGCGTACCCGGGCGATCGATTTCGTCACCACGGCGACCGTCAGCGCGGCGGTGCTCTACATCGCGTGGACCATCGATCCGTTGGGCACCAGCTAGTGGTGTGTCTCGCGTCCGATTGATGTGCAGTCGGGCCACTCGCACGATGTCGCGGTGGCAGTCATCGGATCGGTGAACACGTGCACCAGTGGCCGGCGCACATCACCTAATTGGTTGCTGGTGGTTGGGGTTGGAAGGGTTGGTACCACCACCAGTCGGCGTGTTCGCCGGTGGGTGGGCGGGCCAGCGATCCACTGCTGAGTCGTTTTCCCGCACTATCTGTGAGCCGTCCCGTCGGCGTATGCGGCGATCGGCGGGTACATCGTGACACCGGGAATCATCGATGTGCTGCGTGAACAGGTCCGTCGTTGGTATGACGACAGGTCGGGCGAGATCTATCTGACCGACGCGATCAACAGCTACGCCGGCACGCGTGCCGTTTACGGGCAGGTGCTCACCGGCGCCTGGTACGACACCGGCAACCACACGGACTATCTGATCGCTCAATTCGCCTCAGCAATCACCGATCCCGAGCACGGGCCGGCTCTGCGCAAATTCCTGTCAGCCACTTCTTTCACTACTGCCACTCAAATACCTTCCGTAGCAACACAATCCAGCGCCGCCGAAACCTCGCCCCTCTCCCTGGTCGACAGAATCGCGATCTAACGCTGGTACAACGACGCAATGCATGGGTAAACCACCGCTAAAGCGAGTCGGCGCACCCTCCAGCATCGAAGAAGTGCGGCACAATCAGTTGGTGTGATGCTTGTCGACACGAGGAAAACACTCAGGGCAGCACCCGTTTTCATCGGCGCGTTGGTGATCGGACTCCCCCTCGGGTGCGCCCCTTCGCCGTCCCCTCCCGACCTCACTCAGCAAGCAGCCATCCAGAACAAGGCCTGCGGAATGTCAAACCCCACAATCGCCGACCTGGCCGCCGACCGCGGAAAAACGTTCGGCACCGCGTATCGAAGCACCTACGCTGCCAACGATCCGTGTTACGAGCAGGTCGCTGTCACCGAGTTCAACTCTCTGACAACTGAAATCGGCACGATGATGAACACAGTTCAGCCAGACCCGAAGCGGTTCGACTTCAAAGAAGCCGATGCCGTGGCAGCACTGGCCGAACGCACCGGACGTGACTTCCAAATCCACTCGCTGATCTGGGATCCACTGGACCAACAGCAGTGGAAAATCGTGCCGGACACGATCAAGATGCTCCCGCCGGATCAGCGCCACCAGCTGATGCTCGACTCCATCTCCACCGTCATGGGCCGCTACGCCGGCAAATCGAGCACGGTCACTGTGGTCAACGAGGCGTTCGACCAGATGGGCAATCTCCAACCTACCGTGTGGTGGGACACCACCCACAGCGACCGGTACATCTTCGACGCCTACCGCGCTGCCCGGCTGGCCGATCCAAAAGCATTGTTGTACTACAACGACCACAGTGCTGAGACCCACAGCGACAAATCCAACGCCATCTACGACCTCGTGAAGCGACTGCGAGAAACAACAGTCGACGTCAACATCGACGGACAGCCCACCACCAAGCCGCTCATCGACGGCATGGGATTTCAAGGACACATGCTCGGCGGCAAAGACCAGCAGCCCAGCACCCAAGACATGGCGAGCAACCTGCAACGGTTCGCCGATCTCGGACTCGACATCCGGTTCACCGAACTCGACGTGCGCATTCCCGTCGTCAACGGCAAGGCTGATCCCGCCGATTTGGAACGTCAACGCCAGGTCTACAAGACCATGACCGACCTGTGCCTAGACCAGCCCAAATGCACCGGCATCACGCTCTGGGGTTTCACCGACAAACGGTCCTGGATCACCGACTACCCCGAGTCATTCTCTGGCTACGGGGCCGCGCTGCCCCTCTCGCCGAGATATGAGCGCAAACCTGCGTGGGCCGGAATAACCGACGCCCTAGAGAACCGCTAGGCGCGTGGCCAAGCCGCTTGTTGACAATGTCGAGGAACTTTTCGATTGCATCGGCGGCGGCTGCGGCTCACCACTGGATGTCATCTGCCGTGAATGTGTTGACGCTGATCGTCTTGGCCTTCTGTATGATTCGCTTCTCGCCGCGGTCGTACTCAGCGCGGCACAACTCCGCCCGCAGCAGCGGCGTAAACCGGGACTGTCCGATTAACGGTGTAAGCGGCGTGTTCTGTTAGGCAGTTTCGCTTCCCGGCATGCGGTCGGCGAAGGTGATCGCGAAGGCATTCAGTGCTGGTTTCCAGCGCATCGTCCACCGCTTCTGGCCGGTCCCGGTCGGGTCCAGTGACCGGGTGACCAAGTATAGGCATTTCAAGGCGGCCTGCTCAGTCGGAAAATGTCCACGGGCCCGGATCGCACGGCGATAGCGGGCATTCAAGGATTCGATGGCGTTGGTTGAACAGATCACCTTCCTTATTTCAGTGTCGTAGTCCAGGAACGGAATGAACTCACTCCACGCGTTGCGCCACAACCGAATTGCTGCCGGATAGCGCTGTCCCCATTCGGCTTCGAAGGCATCCAACGCCGCCGCGGCGGCCTCGGCGTTGACCGCGGTATAGATCGGCTTGATGGCCTTGGCGATCGCATCACGATGCTGGCGCCCGGCGTAACGGAACGTCCCGCGGATCAAGTGAATGACACACGTCTGCACGACGGTGTCGGGGAACGCCGCACCCACCGATTGCGGCAGTCCTTTGAGGCCGTCGCAGACCAGGAAGAAGATGTCGGCCACGCCGCGGTTCTTCAGTTCGGTCAGCACCGAGAGCCAGTACTTGGCCGACTCGCCGTCACCCTCACCTGCCCACATACCCAGCACGTCACGATGGCCGGCCAGATCTACCCCGATGGCCGCGTAGATCGGCCTGGGACCGACCTGGCCGTCGCGGATCTTGACGTGCAGAGCGTCGATGAACACCGCGGCATACACCCGCTCCAGTGGACGCGTATGCCAGGCTGTCATTTCCTCGACAACGCGATCGGTGATCCGACTGATGGTGTCCTTGGAGACCTCGGCGCCGTAGATGTCGCTGAAATGGGCGCTGATCTCGCCTGTGGTCAGCCCACGGGCATACAGCGACACGATCACCTCGTCGACGTCGGTGAGGCGCCGTTGGCGTTTCTTGACGATGTGCGGTTCAAAGGTGCCGGCCCGGTCGCGGGGCACGTCGATCTCGATATTGCCGCACGAGTCGGTGAGTACGGTTTTCGAGCGGGTTCCGTTGCGGGAGTTACCGCTACCGTGACCCGCGGGGTCGTGGCGGTCATACCCCAGATGCTCGGAAAGCTCCTCATCCAACGCGGTTTCGATGACCGTCTTGGTCATCGCCTTCAACAGCCCACCCGGGCCGGTCAGTGCAACACCGGCCTCCCGGGCCTGGCGCACCAGCTCCCGGGCCACCTCGAGTTCATCGACCTCACGGCCGCGCGGGATATCAATCGCCGCCGGAGCGGGATCGTCATAGTCATTCTGCGATGGCTCCACAGCCACGACAGTCTCGGTCATCAGGTGACCTTTCCGCCCCCGACACACCGGGGGCTTTAAGGCCACTTACACCGTTACTGCGACACTCCC
>NZ_KB908273.1 GCF_000382405.1 Mycobacterium sp. 141 | reverse complement strand
CCGTTGTGCACCATCTTGGCGTAATGCCCGGCGCCCACCGGACCGGCGTGCACGAACCCGTCGGCGATCTCACCGGCCGGCCGCAACGTGTCGAAGATCGGCATCGCCCGCGCCACGTCGGCATCGCTACCACCGACCATCAGCCCATAGCCTTCGGTCAAGCCCCACACACCGCCGGACACCCCGGCGTCGATGAACGAAATGCCCTTCTCGCCCAACAGTTTCGCGTGCAGTCCATCATCGGTGTACCGCGAGTTGCCGCCGTCTATCACCAGATCGCCGGGGCTCAACACATCAGCCAGCGACTTGATGGTGTCGTTGGTAATCGTTCCGGAGGGCACCATCACCCACACCACGCGAGGCGTGCTCAGTGCGGCCGCCAGGTCGGCGAGGCTCGCCACGTCGCTGACCTCAGGGCGCGGGTCGTAGCCGATGACCTCGTGGCCACCCTCGCGGAGCCGCTCGCGCATGTTGAAGCCCATCTTGCCCAGGCCGATCAACCCCAATTGCATATGGGTTCCTCTTTCGCCGGGCCGGTCAGCCCGCAAGGCGGACCGGCATCAACAAGCAGACGTTCACATTCGGATGAATACCGTTACCGCACAAGCTCTTGCGGTGTGTGATCGAATCGTATCGAGTGTCCCATTTTGTCGCGCTTGGTCATCAGGTATCGCGCATTCTCGGTGGTGGGCACGCAGGGCACTGACACAACTTCGACATCGAATCCGCGCTGCCGCAACGCATTAACTTTTTGTGGGTTGTTGGTCATGAGCCGTATCTTCGACAGCCCCAGATCCTCCAGGATATGAGCGGCCACTTCGTATGACCGCGAATCGACCGGCAGTCCCTGCACCAGATTCGCTTCGATCGTGTCCAGGCCTGTCTCTTGCAGTGCATAGGACCGGATTTTGTTCGCCAATCCGATGCCCCGGCCTTCATGGCCGCGCAGGTAGATGATGACGCCCGACCCTTCGTCGAATATCTGCTGGGCCGCGTGCTCGAGCTGCGTTCCGCAGTCACACCGTCTCGATCCCAGGATGTCTCCCGTCAAGCACTCGCTGTGCAGCCTGACCAATGTGGGAGAAGAGGCAGGCACGTTGCCCCTTCGATCACGAGAGACCAGAGCAAGATGCTCGACGTCGCCGTCGGGGTCGACGTAGACGATCGCTTCGAACGTGCCGTATCGAGTCGGTAGGCTTGCTGCCGCAACTGAAGTAACCGAAGTAACCACAGATTCGGTGTGTCGCCGGTATTCGATGAGGTCGTCAACAGAGATGACCGGCAGGTCATGCTCTTTCGCGAATTCGGTGACCGCGTGACCGGCGAGCATGGACCCGTTGCGGTTCACCAGTTCGGAAATGACGGCGACCGGCCTGCGGCCGGCCAACTTCATGAGATCGACCGCGGCCTCCGTATGGCCGGCCCGCTCGAGAGTGCCGCCAGTCCTGGCCCGCAATGGGAAGATATGCCCCGGCCGGCGCAGCTGCACGGCTTGCGTGTCCGGATCTGCCAGGGCACGCGCCGTCAGCGCCCGAGCAGCCGCCGACACTCCGGTCCCCGCCTCGACATGGTCGACGCTGACGGTGAAAGCGGTGCCGTGCACATCGGTGTTGGTTTCCACCATTTGCGGCAGGAGTAATTCCTCGCACCTTTGCCGCTGCATCGGCACGCAGATGATCCCCGAAGTGTGCTCTACGAAGAACGCCATGGTCTCGGTGCTGATGTCCTCCGCAGCGCACACGAGATCCGCTTCGTTCTCCCGATTTGCGTTGTCGGTGACAATGACAACGTTTCCTTCGGCCAGACGTTCCACGGCACGCTCCACAGCACGCGTATTGGGAATCGAGTCATCTTTCTTCATCTCAACCCTCCACTCTCACAGTAATATCGGTATCTTCCTGATCCGAACTCGTTGGGTTACAACAACTCCATTGCTCTCGTCCGCAATCAGAGCGCGAGCTTCGATTCGAGCGTTTCCTCGGGGGCCGAGGTTGTGAAAGCTAGAAAACACTACGTAGGCCCCTCATCGCCGCCACTCCCATCAGCGGGCCGACGAAGAGTAAAAGGAATGCGTACCGCCATCCGACAGCGTCGGCGATGATAGGCACGATCTGTATCGTCACCACCGTCAGCAAAAATCCGATCGCAGTCTGCGCCGTCAGCGCAGTGCCCACATAGCGGCTGTCCACGGATTCGGACAGCATGGTGGAGAAGACTCCGGAATCCGCAATCACCGCGGCACCCCAGATCGCGAGGAACAACACAAGCACTATCCATGGGGCGTCAAAAGCGAACGGGGACAACAGACAACATACCCCGCTGATCGCCAGGGCCATGCCCGCGGACATCGGCCGCCCGATCTTGTCCGCGAGCCAACCACCGGCGAGACACCCGACAAGTCCGAAAATTCCCATCGTCACGAATATCGTGGCGCTCGACGCGCTCGACGAGATCGGCCGCTGATTCTCACTCACCGATGCGACCAGGAACGACCCGATCCAGGCCCACAGTGCATAAAGCTCCCACATGTGGCCGAAATAGCCGATATTGGCCAGCCGGGATTCCCGGTGTTTGAACATCTGCCAGATGTATCGGGGATTCGCCTCCACGTGTGCCGAGCTGAGGGCGGGGCCCGACCTGACGAACAGCAGGGCCACCAGCCCGCCGGCTCCAGCGACACACGCGGCCACGGTCATGACCGTTTTCCAGGGCAGCGTCTCGATGCCGTTGATGAGGTGCGGCAGAATCGATCCCAGTGTCAGCGCACCGATCAACAATCCGAAGGATATGCCGCGATTCGTGGTTGTTGACCATGACGCCATGAGCTTCATACCGACCGGATACACACCGGCCAGGAGCACACCCGTGAAGAATCGCAGGATCATCGCCGGAACGAGGCCGTCCGCGAACCACGCGAACGCCAGCGTCAGCCCCGCCGCGCCCAAAGCACTCGCTCCCAGCAACACCTGGGGACGGATGCGGTCGGCCAGGTTGGCGAGGGCCGACAGAATCGCCCCGATAGCGAAGCCGATCTGTACCGATGCCGTGAGCCAGACTGCCGCCACACTGGACATCTGCCATTCCACCGTCAGGCTCGGCACCACGGACGTCGCCGAGAACCAGACGGCCAGAGCCATCACCTGAACTGCAGCAATGAGAAACCACTGCCGGCGGGCAGGACACCCTAAAGCCGGGGATTGCACGGGAGCCCCGATGGGGCCTCGATCACTGTCCACACTTGATTCCATGCTTGATTCGCCAATCATTCGCGGATAAGACTGCGGCGGCCACCACACCGGTACGGTCTGATGGCCGCCGCGTCGTCACTTCTCGCAGATCCGGTAGCTAGGAGCGCTTCACTGCAAGTAGATCCACCATCTGGATGGTCGGAGGTGTCTCCAGAAGCTCCGGCGTGATCTTTGCCAGCCGCTCGGGAATCTCACCATGCAGGTGTTCATCTCGGCCGCTCTGGGTCATGAAGGTGTCGTAGATCCCGTAGGTCGACTCATCGATCTTGAAGGCGTACCAACTGCTGGTGTCGGGTTCTCCCTGCACGATCTTCTTGCCGTCGCGCAGCCACTGGGCCAGCTCGTTCTCCTTGCCCGCCTTGGCATTCAAGGTGACCAACAGGCCAACCTGCCGAGGCGACCGCTGGATTCCTGCTGCCGTCGATTCGAGGGTGAAGGGACGTTCGCGAACCGGTGTCTTATCCGCACCGTGGCGATACTGCGCGGCGGTGTGCTCGGCGGGCAGCCGCGGCTCTCCGGTGAACCGCTCCCGCAGTGTCATGGCCCCATTAGGAACCTCGGGAATGTGTCCCCGGCGGCGCAGCTCGGGAACGACGAGGTCAACGAAGTCCTCCATTGTTCCCGGGGCCAGCACCCGTGCGAAGTTGAACCCGTCGACGTCGGCGACCTCCTGCCACCGCTCGAGTTCGTCGACCACCGTCGTCGGCGAACCGATGACAGCCGCGCTCATGCCGCCGACACAGACCCATTCGGCAAGCTTCTGCGTCGTCCAGATCACCTCGCTGTCGACCCGGGTGAGCATATCGTTCATCGCCTGCATGGCATTGCCCTTGACCTTCGCCAGGGGCTCGTCGGGTGCGTTCGTCGACAGGTCCATGCCGGTCCAGCCGCCCATCAGGGTCAGCCCGCCCTCAGGACTCGCGTACTTGTAGACGTCAGCGAGTTTGGCCTGTGCCTCTTCATCGGTAGGCGCGGTGATCGTCGTCATCATCATGATGATCTTGATGCTGCGGGGGTCTCGGCCCTCTTCGGCCGCCGCCATACGAATCTGATCCACCACGGGGCGCACCTCGTGCGGATCGGTTCCGATCAGGAAGACCGCCTCGGCGTGCTTGGCGGCGAAGCCCCGGCCCCGCGAGGACGCCCCCGCCTGGAACAGGAACGGAGTGCGCTGCGGGCTCGGTTCGGCGAGATGCGACCCGGGCACGGTGTAGTACTTGCCCTTGTGCTCGATGTCGTGCACCTTGGCCGGATCGGTGAAGACGCCCTTCTCCCGGTCCCTGACGACCGCGTCTTCTTCCCAGGACCCTTCCCAGAGCTTGTAGCAGACCTCCATGAACTCGTCCGCCACGTTGTACCGCTCATCGTGAGGAATCTGATCGTCCAGGCCGAGGTTCTTCGCGGCGCTGGCTTGGTAGGACGTCACGATGTTCCACGCGACCCGCCCCTTGGTCAGGTGGTCCAGGGTGGTCATGCGCCGCGCAAACGAATACGGCAGTTCGTATGTCAGCGATGCCGTGCAGCCAAAGCCCAGCCGCTCGGTCGCCGCCGCCATCGCGGAGACGGTAAGAAGAGGATCGCCGACCGGGACCTGAATGGCATTACGCAATGCGGAGTCATTCGAACTCCCGTAGACGTCGTAGTATCCGAGCACATCGGCTATGAACAGGCAGTCGAATCCACCGCGTTCGAGCAGTTTCGCCAGATCCACCCAGTAATCGAGATCCTTGTAGCGCCAGGACTCATCCTCTGGATGCCTCCACATCCCCGGGGCCTGGTGCCCAACGCAGTTCATGTCGAACGCACTGAGGAACATTTGCTTCTTGGCATCGCCCACACCCATGGGTTCTGACCTTTCTTTTGATCTGAATAGTGTTGTGCGTAAACGTCTTCAGTGCCTGCCGGCCGGCAAGCATCGTCATGTCACTTGGAGGCGAGAACTTCCAGTGACTGGATCTTGGGCGGCGAGGCCAGGAGCCCTTGGGCCCGCGTGCCGAGCGTCTCGGCTACCTTCCCGGCAAGCTGGGCCTGGCGACCCTGCTCGTTCGGGAAGGTGTCGTAGATCCCGAACTGGGACTGATTGATCCGAAATGCATACCAGGACGATGAACCCTGTTCTTTCACAACGGATTCCAAAGACTCAACCAGGAAATGCGACAGTTCCTGCTCCTTACCCCTGATTGCCTCGAGAAGCACCAGCAGCCCGACTGAACTCGACATAGATCAATCTCCTCTTTCATGGGATGGCCACTCCCGCAGCTGGAGATGGCGTGATGAAGACCATATTGACAACGCCGGCGCGGGCACATCCGTGGTCAACACTGAACTTCCTACGGTCCCGCCACTGAAACGTCCCTGCAACCGGCTCCCGGGGCCCTGCGCATCTTCGAATCCGAATACGCTCCGGGGCACCGCAGGCGCCGGCAGCGGCGTGCGGTCGACGCTGCAGATCTTCGAATCCGAACTCCGGCACGGTATTTCATCGATCGAAGGCGCATAACCCGTGGGGTGGGTGCCGTTTCGCGGGTCGTTTCGGGAAAGCCTCGCGATGAAGGCTTGACCGTCGCCGCGCATGCGTGATCGGCGATGCACGCAAGGCCCCGAGGGTCGGTTGCGTGCCGGTTCCGTGGCGCGACCGTAAGAAGACCCGTGTTGACCACGGATGTGCCCGCGCCGGCGTTGTCAATATGGTCTTCATCACGCCCTTCACAAGTTCAACAAAATTTCAGGAGGTTCCAATGAACACCCATGTCCTGACACCGAGGCAGGCCCTGCGATGACGACCATGGATCTCTCGGTGCCCTTCGGCACCGGCCTCGATGACATGCACCCCGCGCGGGCCAACTCCGATGAGATGCGGATGGTCTTCAGCCGATTCCCGGCCGCGGTGGCCGCCTTGTGCGCGACGGTTGACGGCCAGCCCCACGGCTTGGTGGCGACATCGCTGTCGATCGGCGTCTCCTATGCGCCACCCATGACGTTGTTCTCGGTGCGAAACGAGTCCACCACGTGGCCTGTCTTGCGGTCCTCACCTCGGATCGGGATCTCGATTCTCGCCCACGGGCAAAACGACGTCTGCCGCCAGATCAGCTCAAGGAGGGGAGAACGGTTCGGCGGCGTGAAAACCGTAGAAACCGACCAGGGTGCGCTGTTCATCGACTCGGCCGTGACATGGCTGGACTGCGAGATGGTGGCCGAGTTGCCCGCCGGGGATCACACGTTGGTGATGTTCGAGATCCACGCGGCCAGCCATGATCGGAAGGTTGCTCCGCTGGTCTTCCACGACGGTGCGTTTCCGTCGTTGGCCGTCGACCCGATCCAGTGAAATCTGAATCCTGCGGTTCCGCCGAAATCCTGGAGGGTTTCCCATGTCGCTGCTGACCCTGGTTCCCGACAATGCGCCCGACATCGCCTACCCCGCACCCGGCGCACACCCCACCCGGCACGAGGACGCGACGCTGCCGCCGCACGTCATCGTGTTGTTCGGGGCGGCCGGGGACCTGGCGAAACGCAAACTCCTGCCGGGCCTGGCCTATCTGGACCAGTCGACGTTCTCCCCGGAGATCCGGGTGGTCGCCACCTCGCTGGAGGATTTCACCGACGAGGAATTCCTCCAGCACGCCAAGAAGGCCATCGACGAGTACGGCAACCGGCACCCCACCGACGAGCAGTGGGCCAACTTCGCCGCCAAAGTGCACTACGTCCCGCAGAGCGCAGGCCCGGCGGCACTGGCCGCGGCCGTGGCGGCCGCCGAGGCGGAACTCGGCAGCGAAGCCCGTAGACTGCACTATCTCTCGGTGCCGCCCAAGGCCGCCCGGGCCGTCATCACCATGCTCAAGGACGCCGACCTGGTGAAACGCTCCAAGGTGGTGATGGAAAAACCGTTCGGCACCGACCTGAAGAGCGCCGTCGAACTCAATGCGTTCGTCCACAAGACGTTCAAAGAAACACAGATCTTCCGCATCGATCACTTTCTGGGCAAGGAAGCCGCCCAGAACATCCTGGCGTTCCGGTTCGCCAACGGGTTGTTCGAGCCGATCTGGAATCGCAACTTCATCGACCACATCCAGATCGACATCCCCGAGAAGCTCGGCCTGGACCGGCGGGCCAATTTCTACGAGAGCACCGGCGCCTTCAAGGACATGGTGGTCACGCATCTGTTCCAGGTGATGGCTTTCGTGGTGATGGAGCCGCCGACCGCGCTGGAGCCCCGCGCCATCAGCGAGGAGAAGGACAAGGTCTTCCGGTCGATGCTGCCCATCAACACCGACGACGTGGTGCGCGGCCAGTATCGGGGCTACCGCGACGAGCCGGGAGTGTCGGCCGAGTCTGACACCGAGACGTTCATCGCCCTCAAGGTGGGCATCGACAACTGGCGCTGGGCCGGCGTCCCGATCTACCTGCGCACCGGCAAAAAAATGGCCCAAGGCCAACGCATCATCTCGATCGCGTTCAAAGAAGCACCGCGCACCATGTTTCCGACAGGCTCCGGGGTGGGCGCGCAAGGACCGGACCATCTCACGTTCGACCTGGCCGACGAGTCGAAGGTGTCATTGTCGTTCTACGGCAAACGCCCCGGGCCGGGCATGCGGTTGGAGAAGCTCTCGATGCAGTTCTCCACCGAACAGAGCCCGGCGGTGGCCGACGTGCTAGAAGCCTACGAACGGTTGTTCCTCGACGCCATGCGTGGCGACCACACCCTGTTCACCACAGCTCAGGGCATCGAGTCGCTATGGGAACGGTCGGCACCGCTGCTGCAGGATCCGCCCGGGGTGAAGATATATCCGGCCGGGACGTGGGGACCCAACGCGATTCACCAGTTGATCGCGCCGAATGCGTGGCGGTTGCCATTCGAGCGGGTGTGGCGGGAGTAGGACCGGCGCCAAGGCGAGACGACACTCAGCGCAGCGCGCGACCCAGCCGCCACTGATCCCTCGGCACACCCGTGGCGAGCTCTCCGAGTCCCGCCTGGGAGCCTCGATGCACTTTTTTCGCGGGTCAGCTCAGCATGGTGGCGACAGCGGCGACCAGTTCAGGGGAAGCCGAATCGGTCAGATGTTGATATTTGCCGCCGGTGGTCTGGGCGACAGCTTCCCAGGTGGCGCGGTCGGTTTCGCCGCCGAAGTCGATCACGTTGACGGCAACCGGGTGGGCCGGGTCGAATGCACCGCGGATGTAGTCCTGCAGGCCCTGTCCGCCGAGACTCTGGTCGGTGTGCGGGCCCGTGGTGATCACCAGGATCGAATTATCCTTGCCATCAACGAAGTTCGACGTCGCATCGGTGTAGATCAGGCGCAGCGTCGTGAACGAGACAGCGCCGCCACCCGACGCCGTCTGCTCGTCGAGAGTCTCGCTGAGCGCCTGCGAGCGCGGCTCGCCGCCGACCTGATCGGACAACGGGCCCCTCGACACCGCGGAACGTCCCTCGGCGCCGTCGAAAGTCCACAGCCCGACTTCGGAGGTCGGCGGAAGTGCATTGAGCCGGGAGTCCAGAGCCGTAGCCACATTCGCCAGCCGGGACTTACCGCCCTCCTGGGTGGGCATCGACTGGTCCAGCATGATTATCACCGCCTGGCTCTTCGACGGCGTGGCCATGGAGTTGGCGAGCGTGACACGCATCGTGTCGTCTCCGACCGACAGTGGTGCGTTCACCGGCGCGAACTGGGTCACGTCACTCGACGGTGCCGTGGCGCCGTCGGCGCGGAAACCGGCTTTGGCGAACTCGCCGAGCTGTTCGGGTTTACGCATGAAACGGGCGAATTCGCTGGCGGCGGTGACCTGTTCCTGCGACAACCAGTCACCGTCCAGCAGCACGGTGGGGTAGTCGGCCAGTGCGGTGGGCCCGGGCGGCAGCCATCCGGCGAGATCGCTCTTGGCGTCGCTGAGCGATGCGGCACGCTGGAACAGTTGTTGCTCGGTGGTGGCGACCGCGTGCACCGGTGCACTGGCCGGGTCCGAAGCATTGAGCAGCGCGTCCAACGCCGTTCCCAACTCGCCGTTGGCGAGTTTCGGTTGTCCGCCGATGAGTGTGTTCACGGCACCGAGACCGGCGCTCGCAGGTGACCCCGACGGCGCTGCCGCTGCGGCCACCGCCTCACCGGCCAGGTATGCGGTGTCACCGTTATTGCGGGTGGGCAGGGCCAGTTTCAGCGAGCCCCAGCCGTTCAGTTTCAGGTCGGTCAGGCCGGTCGGATTGCTCTGCAGGTTCGGCAGCGTCGACCAGTTCTGCTGTGCCAGCGCATCTTTGAGCTGCGGCGGCACTGCGAGTAGGACGGGCGAGGTGACCAGGGAGCGGCTGTCACTGACGGTCTTGGCGCCCGCGGTGGCCTCCAGTCGCGCTTCGGACACACTGCTGGCCGGGATCCACAACGCGGGCCGGTCCCCGAGATCGCCGGGCCACGCGTTGGGGAAACCATTGACCACCTGGTCGGATTCGGCAGATTTCACCTGCACCTTGACACAGTGATCACCGATCGGGTTCGCCGAGTCGTTGTACCTGCCGGCCAGTGTCTGGACGGTCGGTGCGATGGTCGGATCGGCGATGACGGCCACCGCGAGGTCACCGTCTACGCAACGCGCCGCGGCGGCTTCCTTGCGGCTGGACAGGGCATCGCCGAAGAAGCGCCACAGGATGACCACCGCGACCACCACGACGATACCGACGAGTGCCACGATCACCCCGACGCTGACACCGCGCCTTCCGGTTGTGACGGCGCGGTGGCTGCCTGTCCATTCGCCGCCGTCCCAGTCTCCACCGTGTTGGCGGCCGCCGGGCTGACGCGGGCCGACGGCGCCGAACTGTGCCGTCGGCGCGTCGCGATCGACGTAGTCGTCCTCGTCCTCGTCGTCGTAGTCCTCGTCGAGGTGCTCCGCGTAGCCGGTGTCGTCGTGCTCGGCATCGTCGTCCGGATCCTCGTAGTCGTCCGAGTCATACCGGCCCGACCGGTAGTCCGGCTGGTGCTCGGGTTCGTCTGCCGAGTCGTCGGGACCGGGAATGCTGTGTCTGCCCATTCCTAACCCCTGTACTCGTCGCGTCGACCCAACGTCCGGTTCCGCCGCCGAAGTCTAGTCACTGCGCAGCGGTAGTCGCTTTGAACTCGCGGCGGCGCCGATGCAGGATCGGCTCGGTGTAACCGTTGGGTTGCGCCGCGCCGGACAGGATCAGCTCCTGGGCGGCCTGGAATGCGATGCTGGCGTCCGGATCCGGCGCCATCGGCAGGTAGTCGGGATCGCCCGCGTTCTGCTCGTCGACCACTGCGGCCATCCGGCGCAGGCTGGTCTTGACGTCGTCGGGGGTGATCACGCCATGGCGCAGCCAGTTGGCCAGCAGCTGGCTGGAAATCCGCAATGTGGCCCGGTCCTCCATGAGGGCCACGTTGTGGATGTCGGGCACCTTCGAGCAACCGACACCGGCGTCGATCCAGCGGACCACATAGCCGAGGATCGACTGGCAGTTGTTGTCGACCTCCTCGTGAATCTCCGTGGACGACCAGGTCAGCGATGAGTCCGCCAGCGGTACGGTCAGCAGGTCATCGATCGAAGCGCGCTCGCGGCCGGCCAGTTCCTTCTGCACCTCGAACACGTCGACGACGTGGTAGTGCATAGCGTGCAGCGTCGCGGCCGTCGGCGACGGCACCCACGCGGTGGTCGCGCCGGCCTGCGGCTGGCCTATCTTCTGCTCGACCATGTCGGCCATCAGCTCGGTCATGGCCCACATGCCCTTGCCGATCTGCGCCTTGCCCGACAATCCGGCGGCAAGGCCCACGTCGACGTTGTTGTCCTCGTAGGCCTTGATCCACGGCTGCGACTTCATCGCACCCTTGCGGATCATCGGGCCGGCCTCCATCGAGGTGTGGATCTCGTCGCCGGTGCGATCGAGGAAGCCGGTGTTGATGAACACCACTCGGTCGGCGGCCGCCTTGATACACGCCTTGAGGTTCACCGTCGTGCGGCGCTCCTCGTCCATGATGCCGACTTTGAGCGTGGCCTCGGGCAGGCCCAGTACGTCTTCAACCCGGCTGAACAGCTCGCAGGTGAACGCGACCTCGTCGGGACCGTGCATCTTGGGCTTCACGATGTAGACCGAGCCGGTGCGGCTGTTCTGCAGCGGCCCATTGACAACTGGGCCGTCACCGTCCGCCTTCAATCCGTGCATGGCGATCAGGCCGGTGAACAACGCATCCTGGATGCCCTCGAACACTTCGGCGCCTTCGGCTGCATCATTGTCGAAGACGATGGCGTCGTTGGTCATCAGATGCCCGACATTGCGGACGAACAGCAGGCTGCGGCCGGGCAGGGTCAACTCGCCCTCGCCGTCAGGTGTGGTGAACGTGCGGTCGGCGTTCAGGACACGCGTGAAGGTCTTGTTGCCCCCCGGAGTCGATTTGGTGACCTCTTCGGTCAGGTCGCCCTTGTTCAGGCCAAGCCAGTTGCGATAACCGAGCACCTTGTCGTCGGCGTCGACGGCGGCCACGGAGTCCTCGAAGTCCATGATCGTGGTGATCGCGGATTCCAGCACGACGTCGTTGATGCCCGCGGCGTCCGCGGCGCCGACGGGGGAGTCGGGGTCGATGAGAATCTCGATGTGCAGCCCGTGGTGCTTCAGCAGTACCGACCACTGGGGCTCGCCGAGCTTGCCGGTGTAGCCGACGAACTCCTCTGGCGTTGCGAGCCCGGACGACGAGCGCTCGCGCGAGGAGTCGTCAGCCTCAGCCGGGCCGTCACCCTGAATCACCAGCAGCTGGCCCTCGTCGATCTTGAGCCCGGTGGCATCGCTCCACGACCCGGCGGCCAGCGGCACCGCTGCATCCAGGAACGTGCGCGCGTAGGCGATCACCTTGTCGCCGCGGATCTGGTTGTAACCGGATCCCTTCTCCGCGCCATCGGTCTCAGGGATGACGTCGGTGCCGTAGAGCGCGTCATACAACGAGCCCCAGCGGGCGTTGGCCGCGTTGAGCGCGAACCGGGCATTGAGGATCGGCACCACCAGCTGCGGGCCCGCGGTGGTGGTGATTTCGTCGTCCACTCCGGCGGTGGTGACGCTGAAATCTGCAGGCTCCGATTCCAGATAGCCGATGTCGATGAGGAACTGCTTGTAGGCCTGTACCTCGAAGGGCTCGATGACGTGGGCGCGGTGGTACTTGTCGATCTGCGCCTGCAGACCGTCACGACGGGCCAGCAGCTGTTCGTTCTTCGGGGTGAGATCGGCGACCACCTTGTCCACACCTGACCAGAAGGCGTCCGGATCAACACCGGTGCCGGGCAACGCCTCATTGGTGATGAAGTCGTGTAGCACCTTGGCGACCCGTAGGTTGCCCACCTTCACGCGATCGGTCATCAGTTCTCAGTCCTTGCTCCGGGATAGCGGCAATCTGTCCATCGTAACGGTCAGTATCTGCGGTGATGACGACCGCGGCGCCGTCCGGGGGCTCACCGGGCGCCGGTCTCGTTCGGTTTGGGACGGCTATTGGGCGACAGGCTGAATGGACGACATGACGCAGGCAGGACCGGGCGCCTCGCCCTGCCAGTAATGGACTACCAGGGTGTTTACCGGCAACGACACGGCCAGATCGTTCAGGGAACGGGGCGCGAAGGCCTGGCTTTTTGCGCGGCCGTACCAGTTCGGATCATCGGGTGCGATCGGGGCCTTCGCCTGATCAAGGGTGGTGTCCCACTGTTTGATGGCGGCCGGCGGGTTGTCTCCGAAGCCCTCCGATCTCTGGTAGGCATCCAGCGGACCGGTCAGCGTTATCGGTGCGCCACCGCCGACCGGAGAGCCGGTGATGGTGCCATCCGTACTGTCCGCCGTCACCGAGACCAGCCTGACGGTGGCGGGGGCGCATTCCGGAGCGGAGTGAGCCGGGGCGATGCCGACGGTGCCGGCTGTACTCAGCAACAGCGCCGTCACCGCGGTCACGGTGGTTGTGTGCATCGGTGCCCTCCCTGGCTCGAGGTGAGCGACGAATCTGTGCTCAAGCATGCTTGGTTATCGCATCCGGCGCCGCGATGTTTCGGTGATCGACCGCGGATGGTCGGTGTGCAGCGCGTCGAGCAGCAGGTCACAGTGGTCGATCAGCCTGGCCCGCAACGGCGCGGCCCGCTCGGCGATGTCCTGTTGGGCGCGGACGTATTCAGCACGGCCGGCCGGTGTTTCGATGGCGATCGGCGCGAAACCCAAGTCGCGCAGGTCGTAGGGGCTGGCCCGCATATCCACCGCCCGCGCGTCGGCGGCGAGTTCGAGCGCGTCCATCACCAGCTCGGCGGCCAGCAGCGGGCCCAGCTTGTAGGCCCACTTGTAGCAGTCCATGGCGGCGTGAATGCAGCCAGGCTGCTCGGTGCTGATCTGCGCCTCGCGGCTCAGTCGCTGGTCGTTGCGGGCGACAGCCGGTTCGGTGAAGAACCGGAAAGCGTCGAAGTGGCTGCAGCGCAGCGGCATCGAGTCGACCACCGCGTCGGTTCCGGCGGCACCGAGCCGCAGCGGCACCTGGCCGTGACGCTTCTCCGGTGTGCGGTACACCATCGCCCACTCGTGCAGGCCGAAACAGTTCAGCCGCGCCGGCCGGGTCGTGGTCGCGCGTAGCAGCCGCGCGACGAACCGCACGGTATCGGCGCGGGACTGCAGATGCTCGCGGGTGACACCGACACCGCCGGGAAGGCTGCCGTATCCACTGGCCCCGAGATAACGCCGGGCGGCCGGCCCGCCCAGCATCACGCCGAATCCGGGGTGCCAGCGGCGCAGCTGGCGCGGTCGCAGGCTGTAGTAGCTGAACAGGAAGTCCCACACCGGATGGGCCTGGCCGTGCTCCCGGCGGCGCAGGTGCGGGGCCAGGAAACCGTCGACCCGGTCGCGGTGACGGTGTTCCCGATCCGTCCAGTCGTGCTCGTCGAGCACCGATTCAGACACGGTGGGTTCCGTCGCGGACGGTACCGACGAGGTCCTCTACGAGGTCTTCCAGGGCGACCATCGCCGTGACGGCGCCGCCGGCTGCGTCATCGGTGACCAACGCCAGGTGGCTGTTGCTGCGTCGCAGCCGCGACAGCGCGTCGGGCAGCGGTAGGGAGGCGGGGACTTGTGGCAGCGGCCGCACCATGGATACGTCGAGGACGGCGTCGGGGTCGTTGACCTCCGAAAGAACATCCTTGATGTGCAGATACCCGATGAATTCCCCAAACGAATCGGCCACCGGGAAACGGGAGTAGCCGGTCTCGGTGAGCGCCTGCTCGACGTCACCGACCGTCGGACCCGAGCCGGGCGCAGCGACGCGAATGGCATGCATCTCCCGCAACGGCATCGCGACGTCGGACACTTTCCGGGTCCGGGTCTGCAGTGCCCGGGTCAGGCGGAGGTGCTCCTCGGCATCCAGCAGACCCTCCGACAGGGATTCAGCGATCATCTCCGACAGTTCGGTGGTAGAGACTGCGGATTCCAGCTCGTCGCGCGTCTCGACCCGGAACAGTCGAAGCGTGGCGTTGGCGCACCAGTTGTAGAACGCGATGAACGGCCGGGCAGCACGGATATAGACCAGATAGGTCGGGATCAGCAGCATGGCTGCTGATTCCGGGCCGGCGATCGCGATGTTCTTCGGCACCATTTCGCCCAGCAGCACATGCAGCGTCACGACGATCGCCAGCGACACCACGAACGAGACCGTGTGCAGCACCGTGTCGGACACCCCGACCAGCTCGAATGGTTTGGACAGCAGATGGGCGACCGCTGGCTCGCCCACGCGGCCCAGCAGGATCGAACACACCGTGATGCCCAGCTGCGAGCCCGCCAACATCAACGACAGGTTCTCGCCCGCTCGGATCACGGTCACAGCGCTGCGTTTGCCCTGCTCGGCGAGTGCCTGCAACCGGTCCCGGCGGGCCGAGATGAGGGAGAACTCCGAAGCTACGAAGAACGCGTTGGCGGCCAGCAGCAGGATCGTCAGCAGCACCCCGAAGACATCACCCACGATTTTCGTCTCCCTGTTCGGAGCGCCGGCCCAGTTCGGTCAGCTCGAGCAGGTCGATGCGACGGCCGTCCATGCGGACCACGGTCGCCAGCCAATGGGCCGGCTCGTCGGTCGGGTCGTCCGGGTCGAACGCGGCCAGCTCGACGGCTTCGCCGGTCTCCGGGATGTGGCCGAGCTCCTGCAGCAAGAGACCGCCGATTGTCTCGTATTCGCCCTCCGGGGCGCGGAAACCGGTCTCGGCCGCGACTTCGTCGATGCGTAGCAGACCCGAGACCTGCCAGCCGCGGCCCGCCGGCACCACGTCCGGGGTGGCGTCGTCGTGCTCGTCACGCACATCGCCGACGATCTCTTCGATCAGGTCCTCGACGGTCACCATGCCCGCGGTGCCGCCGTACTCGTCGACGACCAGCGCGGTCTGAAGTCCGTTGGCGCGTATCTGGGCCATCACCGCGTCGCCGTCGAGCGTCGAGGGAACCCTTGCGACGGGCAGGGCCAGCGCGGCCAGCCGCGTCCGGGCGCGTTCGTCCCGCGGGACAGTGAAGATCTGCTTGATGTGCACGACACCGATGGTCTCGTCGAGATCGCCTTCGACGATCGGAAAGCGCGAGTAGCCGGTGCGGATAGCGAGTTCCAGCAGGTCGGCGACCGTTTCGTGGGCCTCCAGCGCCTCGATCTTGGACCGCGGCGTCATGAGTTCCTCGGCGGTGCGCTCGCCGAACCGCAACGACCGGTCGACCAGCAACGCCGTGGTCGGGTCGAGGGAGCCGCTGCGGGCCGAATTGCGCACCAGCGACGCCAGTTCCTGGGCGGAACGCGCCGATCGGAGTTCCTCGGCGGGTTCGATGCCCAGCCGGCGCAGGATCCAGTTCGCGGTGCCGTTGGTTACGCGGATGACGGGAGTGAACGCCGTCGAGAACAGCAGCTGGAACGGCGCCGCGGCACGGGCCGTCGGAACGGGGCGGGCCACCGCGAGATTCTTCGGAACCAGCTCGCCGAACACCATCGACAGCGAGGTCGCGATCAGTACGGCAGAAAACAACGACAGGCCACCGGCGACGTCGGCAGGGATTCCCAGCGCTTCCAGCCCGGGCCGGATCAGCCGCCCGACGACGGGTTCGGCGAGATAACCGGTGGCCAGCGTGGTGATCGAGATACCGACCTGGGCGCCGGAAAGCTGGAAGGACAGGGTCCGGTGGGCGTGCCGGACCAGCTGGTCGCGGCGGTCGCCGCTGCGGGCGTTGGCCTCGACGGTGCTGCGTTCCAGGGCGGTCAGCGCGAACTCGGCGGCGACGAACACCGCAGTGCCTATGGTCAGCAGCACGATCGCCAGGATCGAGAGCAGAGAATAGACCAGCTCGGGGCTCATCGGGTGCTCGCCAGGGGGGCGCCGGGCAATGAGCCCGGCCGACTAGTAGAGGGGTCGCCCGTGTCGGCGTCCGACGATGTCTGCTGTTCCGCGGAGAAGGCCGGTTCAGAACCGGAGGCCTCAGCGGGCGCCTGCGGCACGTGAACCCTTTCGGTCGGTTGGCGCAGCGAAATCTGGCCAGCAGTGAATGCGATAAGCATCCATCTTATCGCGGCTGTCGGTGGCCGGCTGCGTCACCAGCCACTGGGTAGTGGGTGGCCTTCGGCGAATCCGGCCGCCGACTGCACCCCCAGCACCACCTTCTCGTGCAGTTCGGGCAGGGTCGCGGCACCGACATACGTGCAGGTGCTACGCACCCCGGCGGTGATGTGGTCGAGCAGGTCCTCAACCCCACCCCGCGCCGTGTCCAACGACATCCGCGAGGTCGAGATGCCCTCCTCGAAGAGGGCCTTGCGGGCCCGGTCGAACGGGCTGTCGGCGGCGGTGCGCGCCGCCACGGCACGTTTGGAGGCCATGCCGTAGCTCTCCTTGTACGGCCGATCGTCGCGGTCGCGCAGCAGGTCACCGGGTGATTCGTAGGTGCCGGCGAACCACGAACCGATCATCACGTTCGATGCGCCGGCGGCCAGCGCAAGCGCCACGTCGCGTGGGTGGCGCACACCGCCGTCGGCCCATACGTGCCCGCCGAGCTGCCTTGCCGCAGCAGCACATTCGACAATCGCGGAGAACTGGGGCCGGCCCACACCGGTCATCATCCGGGTGGTGCACATGGCGCCGGGGCCGACCCCGACCTTGACGATCGTCGCGCCGGCCTCGATCAGGTCGCGGGTGCCCTCGGCGGAGACCACGTTGCCCGCCGCCAGTGGTACACCGAGATCCAGCGACGCCACCGCCTTGATGGCGTCGAGCATCTTGAGCTGATGTCCGTGGGCGGTGTCGATGACCAGCAGATCGGCGCCCGCCTCGACCAACGCGCGGGCCTTGCCGGCGACATCACCGTTGATGCCGACGGCCGCGGCCACCCGCAGCCGATCGGAGGCGTCGACTGCGGGTGTGTAGATCCCGGCCCGGATCGCGCCGGTGCGGGTCAGCACCCCGGCCAGGGTGCCGTCGGTCGCGGTGAGCACCGCGACATCGACGGGGGCGTGCTCGAGCAGGTCGAACACCCGCCGCGGATCGGTGCCGACCGGTGCAGTGACGAAGTCGGACAGCCCGACCTCGCGGACCCGGGCGAACCGGTCGACCCCGGTGCAGCTGGCCTCAGTGACCAAGCCGATCGGCCGGCCCTCGAACGTCACCACCGCTGCGCCATGAGCCCGCTTGTGGAGCAGCGCCATGGCATCGGAGACCGAATCGTCCGGACCGAGCACAACCGGGGTGTCGGCCACCAGATCTCGGCTCTTGACGAACTCGACGGTGTCGGCCACCGCGGTGATCGGCAGGTCCTGCGGCAGCACCACGATGCCGCCTCTACGGGCGATCGTCTCGGCCATCCGGCGACCGGCCACCGCCGTCATGTTCGCCACCACCACCGGGATAGTGGTGCCGGACCCGTCGACGGTGGACAGATCGACGTCGAAGCGGGACGCCACGTTCGACCGTCCCGGCACGATGAACACATCGTTGTAGGTCAGGTCGTACGGCGGGGTGTGTCCGCCCAGAAACCTCACGGCATCGAATCTACTCAGGCCTGGACTTCGCTGCGGTCCCCGCTCCACAGGGTGTGGAACTTCTGGTCCGGCTCGGCATCGGTACGCCCGTAGGTGTGCGCGCCGAAGAAGTCCCGCAGTCCCTGCGTCAGCGCGGCAGGCAGCCGTTCGGTGCGCAGCGCGTCGTAGTAGGACAGCGACGACGAGAAGCCGGGGATCGGGATGCCGAGGGCGGTTGCCGTGATCACGACGCGGCGCCAGCTGTCGATCGCGGCCTCGACCGCGTCGCGGAAGTACGGGGCTGCCAACAGCGTGGCCAGCTCGGAGTCGGCGTCGAATGCCTCTTTGATGCGGTTGAGGAACTTGGCCCGGATGATGCAGCCGCCGCGCCAGATAGTAGCCAGGTCACCGGGGGTGACGTTCCAGCCGTACTCGGCGCTACCGGCCTGGATCTGGTTGAACCCCTGGGCGTAGGCGACGATCTTCGAGGCGTACAGGGCCTGGCGGACGTCCTCGATGAACTGCTTACTGTCCGTTGGCTGGTCGCCGAGCTTTCCGGCGGTGAGCCCGACCGTGGCCTTGCGCTGCGACACCGATCCGGACAGCGCCCGGGCGAACACGGCCTCGGCGATGCCGGTGACGGGTACGCCGAGGTCGAGCGCGGATTTGACGGTCCAGCGCCCGGTGCCCTTCTGCTCGGCCTCGTCGACGATGACGTCGACGAGCGGCTTGCCGGTCTTGGCGTCGACCTGGCGCAGCACCTCGGCGGTGATCTCGACCAGGTAGCTGTCCAGCTCGCCCTCGTTCCATTCGGCGAACACGTCGGCGATCTGGGCGGCAGTCAGGCCGAGCCCGTCGCGCAGCAGCTGGTAGGCCTCGCCGATGAGCTGCATGTCGGAGTACTCGATGCCGTTGTGCACCATCTTCACGAAGTGCCCGGCACCGTCGGGTCCGATGTGGGTGCAGCACGGTACGCCGTCAACGTGGGCTGAGATCTCTTCCAGCAGCGGCCCGAGCGATTTGTACGACTCGGCGGGACCGCCCGGCATGATCGACGGGCCGTTGAGCGCGCCCTCCTCACCGCCGGAGATGCCCGCACCCACGAAGTGCAGCCCGCGCTCGCGGATCGCCTTCTCCCGGCGGATCGTGTCGGTGTAGAGCGCATTGCCACCGTCGATGATGATGTCACCGGGCTCCATGGCGTCGGCGAGCTCGTTGATCACCGCATCGGTCGGGTCACCGGCCTTGACCATGATCAGCACGCGCCGCGGCTTCTCAAGTGCATCAAGGAATTCGGCGATGGTCTCACTGCGGACGAACTTGCCCTCGGACCCATGTTCGGCCAGCAGGGCGTCGGTCTTGGCCACCGAGCGGTTGTGCAGGGCGACGGTGTAGCCGTGCCGCGCGAAGTTGCGGGCGATGTTCGAGCCCATCACCGCCAGGCCTGTCACCCCGATTTGTGCCGTACCGGTCGTACCCGTGTTCGTCATGCAGCAGCCTTTCGTAGTTTTGTTGTTGCAAAACGCTTTTCTGTCTGCGGTGCGATCCCGGGTAGCTGTCTTAACCGGTGAACAGCCGGCGCAGTTCGGTCAACCAGGGTACAGCCACCGCGACGGTGGGTATGACGAGGACGGCGACCGCAGCCAGGTACGCGGTCACCGCGAGCAGCACGCTGTTGGGTTTTCCGCCGAGCCGACGCACGCGGATCACCGTCGTCGGCCCGCCCGCAGCCAGCGCCCCCGAGGGGGTGCTGCCCGAGGCGCACACTACCAGGGCACGCGCCAGCGACGTGGGCCCGGCCGCACGCACCGCGGCATCGTCGGCCAGGAGTTCGATCAGCAGCCGAACCGCATCGAGTGCGTTGCCACTACGGACGAACCGGGGGAATGCGGCGTGCACTGCCGTGAACATCTCCAGCACCAGATCGTGGCGGGCCCGTAGGTGTGCTCGCTCATGGGTGATGATGGCGGCGATCTCACTGTCGCACAGCGTGGTCAAGGTGCCCTCGCTGACCACCAGGCGGCTGCGCACGCCCGGCAGACAGTAGGCCAGCGGCTGGGGGACATCGAGGATGCGAAGGCCGCCGCGCTCGAGCGGCAGCGGCGCGCCGGCCGAGGTACAGAGATGTGGCGGTAGCCCGTCGCGCGATTTACCGAGCAGGTCGACCATCATGCGGTGGTATGCGCGCCGGCGTCGGGTGGCGATGGCGACCCGCAGCACGGCGAGACACAGCCGCGCGCCGATGAACAGGGTCACGGTGAACACCACGACGTAGGTCAGCCACAGCGGCCAGCCCAGTGCGGCGATCTCCCCGGTTATGGTGGATGTCGGACGTCCGTCGGGGCCGGGCACGAACAGCCTGCTGGCAATGGCGATTCCGGCCGAGAATGCCGACAGCACGGCAGCCAGCGCGATGGACTGCCACAACACGATTGCCGCGCGTGGTGCGCGCAGTGGCCAGGATGCTCGCGCAAGTATCGCGGGCACTGGCCCAACTAGGGCCAGCGCCACGAGAGTGAAGGCCAGCGCGGACACGCCGTAAGTCTCCCTCAGGAGATGCCGGAATTACCAGCAGGTGGAGGGATTCGGTCCTCGCTCTCGAGCTCGGCGAGTGCGCGGCGCAAGGCTTCGGCTTCGTCTGCGCCGACACGTTCGACGAAATAGACAAGTGCGGCTTGGCGGCTACCGGAGTCCGCGGCCTGATCAAGGGCATCGACCATGAGACCGGCGACCAGCTCGTCGCGGCCGTGGGTGGGCGCGTAGCGGTGCGCCCGATCATCACGATGCTGTACAACGAGGTTCTTCTTCGCGAGTCGTTGCAGTACGGTCATGATCGTGGTGTAGGCCAAGTCGCGGCGGGCGGCTAGCGCCTCGTGAACTTGGCGAACCGTTTGGGGTTCGGGTGCAGACCACAGGTGGTCCATAACCTCGCGCTCCAGCTCCCCGAGGCGCGTCAGTTTGGCCATGTTCCGTTCACTCTCCTGAGCAGTAAACCCAGCGTACTACGGGGTTACTACCGCGTGTCGTATCGATTCTTCGGATGCCTGCGTACAGCGGTTTTCGGGCGGTTAGCCCAAGGTCAGCGCACGTTCTGTGATGCCTGTGAAACCAGTCACAGGTACTGGCCCATGAACGCCAAGTAGCTATAGTAAGGCTAACCTAACTCAATCGGGGAGCCTTGGGAGGTGTCATGACGGTCGTGGTCGAAGACCCGCTGATCGCGGGTATGGCTATCAGGCGGACGCTGCCGCTGCATCAATCCAGCCGACGCTTGCGTGAGCTGTATCCGGAATGTCCGCGGGTTTACGGCGTGGCCGTGATGCGGGACTTGTCGCGGCGGCGATGGTGGCCGCTCGCGGAGGCTCTCACAGTCGACCGGTTGCAGCGCATGTTCGACGCGGCCATCGCCGAAACGGACAACCGTGCGGCCGTGACGCAACAACTGGCGGCAACGCTGGCACACGTGGTCGTCGGCCGGGTGGTGCCGCTTCTGGTGCTGGAAGGCCGGGCCTGGGACACGGGGCTGGAGAACCTCTGGGTGCACGTCGACTCGGAGGGGGCTATCGACTGGGTCGGAGTGGTCGATCCGATCCTCCGGGCGCTGCCTGACGACGCCTACTTCAGCGGTCGGCAGGCCCGCATTGCCGACTCGGCACGCGACGGCATCGTGGCGCTGCCCAACGAGGCGGCGCTGACCACCTGGGTGGCGCATCGCAGTCACCGCGCCCTGGAACCGCTGTTCGATCGGCTGATCGAGATCAGCGATGCTGCTATATCCGGTGTGGCCATGTGGCACATGGTCGGAGCTGCGGTCGTCGGCGCCGCTACGCAGGTGCCGCTGCTGGCGGGATCCAGTGAGCTCGTCAGCATGCGCAGAGGTCAAGCAGTGCTGGATGCGCTGGCAGGGTTCGGGTTGCCGGTTCGTGGCGCCGGCCGGGCGGGGAAAGTCTTGCTAAATTAGGGCAGGCTTGCCTATTATTTGGGTAACAAACTAACGGACCGTGCCGGAGTCCTGAGGGCTGCAGAGACCCCCGGTCCGCTCGAAGGGCGGGTCCCGCGTGTGGCGCGGGACCCGCCCGCTTCTTTGCGGCGGTTCGCCGTGTAAACACGAGGATTGTGACCACAGACGTGCCCGAGGATCTGGACAAAGGATTTGACAACGAGATCGGACTGAAGTTCGTCGACCTCAGTCCTGACGGCGGCCAGGCGCAACTGATCATCACCGACAAGCTGTTGCAGCCGTGGGGAATCACGCACGGCGGCGTCTATTGCGCGATCATCGAGAGTCTTGCGAGCGTGTCTGCGCACATCTGGCTGTCCGAACACGGCGGCGGGACGGTGGTGGGCGTCAACAACAACACCGACTTCTTGCGCGCGATCGGATCCGGCACCGTCACAGCGGTTTCCACACCGATTCACAGAGGCCGCCGCCAGCAACTGTGGCTGGTCACCGTCACCGACGAGAACAACAAGCCGGTCGCGCGCGGCCAGGTGCGGCTGCAGAACCTTCCGCCCGAGTAGTCCCTGGAACACTGCGTTGCCCCCGCATGGTGTGCGGTGACAGCCTGGCCGCCTGGCAAGGTGACCGGCTGTCTACCGCCCGATGCTAGGAGGCTGCCCGCTCGGTCTCTTTGGCCGACGCCTCGAGTTCCTCGATCCTGGTTCTGGCGTAGGCCTGCTGCTCGGTGATCGTGAGCTGCCCGCGCTGGCGGCTCAGGAACGTCACCGCCCAGGACATCAGGGTCGCGATCTTCGTCTTGAAACCCACGAGGTAGATCAGGTGTAGGCCCAGCCAGGCCAGCCAGGCGAAGAACCCGCTGAACTCGAGCTTGCCGACCTTGGCAACTGCGTTCCACTTCGAGACCGTGGCCATCGAGCCCTTGTCGAAGTATTTGAACGGCGTCCGGATCTTCGGGCTGGTGCCGTCGACCTCGCGCTTGATCAACTTGGCTGCGTAACGCCCACCCTGGATCGCACCCTGTGCCATACCCGGGACGCCGTCCACCGCCGCCATGTCGCCGACGACGAAGACATTGGGGTATCCCGGGATGGTCAGATCGGGCAACACCTTGACCCGTCCGGCGCGGTCCAGCTCCACGCCGCACTGGGCGGCCAGATCCTCGCCGAGCGGGCTGGCCGAAACCCCGGCCGACCACACCTTGCAGGCCGAGTCGATTCGGCGGAGGCTGCCGTCTTTGTCCTTGATGGTGATGCCGTTTCGATCGACGTCGGTGACCATGGCGTTGAGCTGGATCTCGACGCCCATCTTCTCCAGACGGGCTTTGGCCCGTTGGCCGAGCTTCTCACCCATGGGCGGCAGCACGGCGGGTGCAGCGTCGAGCAGGATGACGTGCGCCTCGGTGGGGTCGATGAGACGGAAACTGCCCTTGAGCGTCTGGTCGGCGAGTTCCTGGATCTGGCCGGCCATCTCGACACCGGTGGGGCCGGCGCCGACGACGATGAACGTGAGCAATTTCTTGCGCCGCTCGGGGTCGCTCGACCGCTCGGCCTGCTCGAACGCACCGAGGATGCGCCCACGCAACTCAAGGGCGTCATCGATGGTCTTCATACCGGGGGCGAACTCGGCGAAATGGTCGTTGCCGAAGTAGGACTGTCCGGCGCCCGCGGCGATGATCAGGCTGTCGTACGGCGTTGTATAGGTATGCCCGAGCAGCACCGAGTCGACGGTCTGCTTCTCCAGGTCGATATGGGTCACGTCGCCCAGCAGAACCTGCACGTTGTGCTGATTGCGCAGGATCAGGCGGGTAGGCGGGGCGATCTCACCTTCCGAGATGATGCCGGTGGCCACCTGGTACAGCAGCGGTTGGAACAAGTGGTGCGTCGTGCGCGCGATCAATTTGATGTCGACGTCGGCATGCCTGAGCACCTGCGCGGCGTTCAAACCGCCAAAACCCGATCCGATGATGACGACCTTATGCCGATCCGATGCCGTAGCTACGGGATCGCTCATTCACTGCTCCTCGCCGACGTTTGGCTTTTCAATAGAATCGATCAATACAACCGACAGGGTAGTCCGCAGCCCTCCCGTCGGCGCGGTGAGATAGCTCATGGCACCGACTGTTTACCCTGCTGTCAGCGGTTTGAGTGCTTCGCCGACGCCGGTATTTCAGGCGAAGCCGGCAAATGCACCACGGCCGACGTGCATCGTCTGGCCGGTGATGTGGCGAGCGGCGGGTGTGGTCAGGAACACCGCGAGCCGCGCGATCTCGTCGGCCACCGACTGCGGGGTGCTGCTCAGGCCGTCGTAGCCGGGATTCGAGCTGCGGCCCGGGGCGACAGCGTTGATCGTGATCCCGCGGGCGCCGAAATGACCCGCCTGACCGGCGGTCCAGTCGGCCAGCGCGGCCCTGACGGCGGCCTCCGCGCTGCCCTCGCGAGGGGTTTCGGCGACGACGTTGACGATGGTGCCGCCCGAGCGCAGGTGATCCCCGATGATTTGGATCATGAGCGCCGCCGACACCACCGTGGCATCGAGTGCATTGCGCCACGCGGCGGCGTGTTCGGTCAAGGTGAAGGTGCGCGGATCCTTGGCGTCCCAACGGGGTGCCGCGACATTGACCAGGGTGTCGATGTGGTGCGGGAACTGCGGGCCGGCCTCGTCGACGCTGGCCGGGTCGGTGGCGTCGAACACGATCGACTCGACTTCGAGTTCCTTGGCAGCGACCTCCAGGTCGTCACGGCGACTGCCGGCGATTATCACGTTGTGGCCGGCGTCCTTGAACCCCGTCGCGATCACGCGACCAAGCTCGGTATCGCCACCGGTGACCAGCACCTCCGCCATGATGTACCTCCATGTACCTGGGGATCGCCGCCAGGGCGGGGACGATCACCCGACGATGTTACTGGAGGGTAGCAATCTGGCGAAACCTGACGCGCGTCTATCCGGTGTTGGTTCGCCTATGGTTTGTGCCATGACGCGGACCAGCGCCCGTTCCGCCCGGTCGTGAACACAGCCCCCGGCCTGCCGCGGTGGATCTATTTGCCGGCTGTGCTCGGAGCCGCCTTCGTGGTACTGCCACTGCTGGCGGTGCTCGTGAAAGTGGACTGGACCCGGTTCTGGACGCTGATCGCCAGCGACTCATCCACGGCAGCGTTGCTGCTCAGCCTCAAGACCGCCACCGCCAGCACGCTGCTGTGCGTGCTGTTCGGCGTCCCACTCGGGCTGGTACTGGCGCGCAGCGAGGGCCGGGTTGTGCGGCTGGCCCGTCCACTGATCCTGCTGCCGTTGGTGCTGCCGCCGGTGGTCGGCGGAATCGCGCTGCTGTATGCGTTCGGCCGGCTCGGCATCATCGGCCGCTACCTGGAGGCCGGCGGCGTGCACATCGCCTTCACCACGACGGCTGTGGTGCTGGCGCAGACTTTTGTCTCGCTGCCGTTCCTGGTGATCTCATTGGAAGGAGCGGCGCGTACGGCGGGAGCCGAGTTCGAGGTGGTGGCCGCGACCCTCGGGGCGCGGCCTAGCACGGTCTGGTGGCGGGTGACGTTGCCTCTGCTCGCCCCTGGCCTGTTGTCGGGTGCGGTGCTCGCGTTTGCCCGGGCGCTGGGGGAGTTCGGTGCCACTCTGACGTTCGCAGGTTCGCGCCAGGGTGTGACCAGGACCTTGCCATTGGAGATCTACCTGCAGCGGGAGAGCGATGCCGATGCCGCCGTGGCGTTGTCCGTGGTGTTGGTCGTGGTGGCTGCGGTCGTGGTGGTCGGGCTGGGTGGCCGCAGGTTGCGCTCGGGAGCATGGGCATGACCGGGCTGGCCGCACGTGCGGTGGTCGCCCGGCGAGGGCTCGACCTCGAGCTCACCGTGCCACCCGGTGAGGTACTGGCGGTGCTCGGCCCCAATGGCGCGGGGAAGTCAACGACGTTGCACGTCATCGCCGGTCTGGTCGAGCCCGACGCGGGTTGCGTCCGGATCGGCGATCGGGTGGTCACCGACACCGACACCGGCGTCCAGGTGCCGACCCATGCGCGTCGGGTCGGGTTGATGCTGCAGAACCCGCTGTTGTTCCCGCATCTGAGCGTCGGTGCCAACGTGGCGTTCGGTCCGCGCAGTCGGCATCGGATGGGCAGGGCGGCCGCGCGTGCCTGCGCTCTGCGCTGGTTGACCGAGGTCGACGCCGGTGACCTGGCCGACCGCACGCCACGTCAATTGTCCGGCGGCCAGGCGCAGCGGGTGGCGCTGGCCCGCGCATTGGCCGCTGAGCCCGATGCATTGCTGCTGGACGAGCCGATGGCGGGGCTCGACGTAGCGGTGGCGGGTGCAATGCGCAAGGTGTTGCGCCGGGTCCTGACCGTGAACGGACGGTGTGCGGTGCTGATCACCCACGACCTGCTCGACGTGTTGACCCTCGCCGACCGGGTGGTGGTGATCGAGGCCGGCCACATCGTCGAGAGTGGGTCTGCGGCAGCGGTGTTGGCGGTGCCGAAAAGTCGTTTTGCGGCACATTTCGCCGGCGTCAACCTCGTCGCGGGCATTGCGGCCGGTGCCGGTGACCTGACGACGGCATGGGGTGCGAGCTGGCACGGCACGCCGACCGGGGACGTGGTGCCGGGTGGTCCGGCGGTCGCGGTGTTCGCGCCGTCGGCGGTTGCGGTGTACCGCGACGAGCCGCATGGCAGCCCCCGTAACACCGTCGCGGTCACCGTCGCCGAACTGGACAGCCGTGGGCCAGGGATCCGGGTGCGCGCCGATGAGCAACCTGACGGGGCGCCGGGCCTGGCAGCCGACATCACTGCGGAATCGGCTGCTGAGCTCCGGCTGACGCCGGGCGAGCGGGTCTACTTCACGGTCAAGGCGCAGGAGATTGCGGTCCATCCCGCGTCGTAACGGTGCCTGCTGCACAGGCGATAACCGGTGAGATCAAGGCCTGCTCAGGCCCAGTCGCGGGTCCGGCGTGGCGCCTGCGGCCTTGCCGTGTCAGCAATGCGATAAATATGTGCTGACAAGCGCATTAACGGTGTGTAGCAATCATCGAATTAAACACTTTGAGTGCAACTCACACTTGCGTCACGGCGGCAACACGGTAGTTTCTTCCCCATGGACGAGTCGGACACGATGTCTCCTCGACGCAGAGGTCTGTCGAAAAAGCTGGCACTGGCCGCGGTGACCGGTGCGACCGCGGTGGCTGTGGCGCTGCCGGCGGTGGCGCAAGCGGATCCTGAGCCGCCGCCTCCGCCCCCCGGTAACACCTCCCTGCCCGCGGCTCCCGCTGACCCCAACGCGCCGCCCGCTGCTCCCGCCGCGCCGCCTGCCGCGCCTGCTGCGCCGGCAGACCCTGGTGCGCCCGCCGCCCCGGCCGCTGCCGCGCCGCCGGCACCCGGTGAGCCGGCACCGGCCCCCGCCGATCCGAACGCGCCGCCGGCACCCGAGCCGGAGCCGGGCCGCGTGGACAACGCCGCGGGTGGTTTCAGCTATGTCGTTCCGCCCGACTGGAAGGTCTCCGACGCCACCCAGTTGTCCTACGGGCAAGCCCTGCTGACCAAGATTCCGCCGGAGGGCACACCGGAGCCGCCCAACGACACCAGCGTGCTGCTCGGCCGGCTCGACCTCAAACTGTTCGCCGGTGCCGAAGCTGACAACGGCAAGGCCGCGGTCCGGTTGGCATCGGACATGGGTGAGTTCTTCATGCCGTTCCCCGGGACCCGCGTCAACCAGGAGACTGTTCCGCTCGATGCGAACGGATTGTCTGGCGCCGCTTCGTATTACGAGGTGAAATTCACCGACGCCAACAAACCCAACGGCCAGATCTGGGCCGGGGTGGTCGGCAATCCCACACCCGCGGGCGCACCGCGTGGCCAGCGCGCACCGGAACGGTGGTTCGTGGTCTGGCTCGGGTCGGCCGATCACCCAGTGGATAAGGATGCCGCGGTGGCCCTGGCCAATTCGATCCGGCCGTGGACGCCGCCCGCCGCGCCGCCGCCGGACCCGAATGCCCCGGCTGCGCCGCCTGCTGATCCGAATGCACCGCCGCCACCGAACGCTCCGCCGGGGCATCCGGCGGTCGGTGTGCCGGTTCCGGTCACCAACGCGCCGCCGGAGATGATGCCGCCGCCCTGACGGGTGGTCCGGAGCCTACGGACCGACGTACGGCACGTTGCCGGCCAGGTTGTTGATGTTCATGAGGTAGCAGTTGGTGCCGCCGAAGCCCATCGCTCCTGCTGTCACACACCGCTGGAACGTGCCGTCCTGCCCGACTGGCCCGTCACAGGTCGTACCGCCGCCCCACGGCGTCCATCCGCCCTGGCAGCCGGCAACGGCCGGGGAAGCCGTCGCCAGTGCGACGCCGCTTGTCGCCAGTACGGTGACTGCCAGCCCAATGAGAGCCTTCATCGTCCTCTCCTCGTCGAACCCGTGGGATGCGTTTGCTGGCGCCGCGCTGTGATAGGTGGTGCGGGTGTGATGAAAGTGGCTGGTGTGAGGTAGCTGACGAAGTACCGGACGTCCGGTACGGCGAGAGCGGGGGTGTAATCCGAGCCGCTCGCCCGGGATATCTGTCCTGTACATTGCGACCTTCCGTGCCCCTGAGGCATCGCAGCCACGTGGCCACACCTGATCCACGGCGAGTTGCCAGATAAGACAAAGAATAGCCGCGCAACGACACGCCGACAATGTGATAACGATTTGCTCGACCGGATATTGGTGCCGGGGCAAATAATCCTGGTAGACCGGCTATCGTCGATCGATCGTGCTCAATTCTCAGATGAATTGTTACCTTCGGTTGGTACACCTGAGAGAGGCCCCGCGGGCCCCGCTGGGCTGAGCCAGCGATAGTCAGGAGAACTGCAATGGATGTAATGGCGGCGACTGAGTTCCTCGCCCGCTCCACGACGCTGACCAGTGTTGGCTGGATCGGCTACATAATCATCGGCGCGATTGCCGGTTGGATCGCGGGCAAGATCGTCAAGGGCGGCGGTTCAGGCATTCTGATGAACGTCGTCATCGGGATCATCGGAGCGTTGATCGGCGGCTTCCTGCTGAGCTTCTTCCTCAACACTGCCGCGGGTGGTTGGTGGTTCACCCTGTTCACGGCAATCCTCGGCTCGGTGATCCTGCTCTGGATCGTCGGGTTGGTCCGCAAACGCAGCTGACAGCTCTCCCTAATGACCAGTGGGAGCATGGCCGCGTGGCAGGTCGCCAATCCCGGCCCGGTGAGCACGCACCCGCTGCAGCGGGTGACGGTTCCGATTCCGGAGCCGTCACCCGGCGAGCTATTGGTAGCGGTGCGCGCCTGTGGTGTGTGCCGCACCGATCTGCATGTCGCCGAGGGTGATCTGCCCGTGCACCGGCCGCGGGTGATCCCCGGGCACGAGATCGTCGCCGAGGTGGTCGAGGTCGGCCCAGACGCCGACGGTGGCTTTGTTCCGGGCGACCTTGTGGGCGTCGCCTGGCTGCGGCATACCTGCGGACAGTGTGCTTACTGCCGTCGCGGCAGAGAGAACCTGTGCCCGCAGTCGCGGTACACGGGATGGGATGCCGACGGCGGATACGCCGAATTCACCACCGCACCGGCATCTTTCGTTCACCGGCTGCCGGAGGGTTACTCCGATGCCGAACTGGCACCGCTGCTGTGCGCCGGCATCATCGGATACCGTGCGCTGCGGAGAACGGACCTGCCGCCGGGTGGGCGGCTGGGCATCTACGGTTTTGGCGGGAGTGCGCACCTGACCGCTCAGGTGGCGATCGCTGAGGGTGCCACGGTCCATGTGATGACCCGGGGCGAGGAGGCACGTGAGCTGGCGCTGGCGCTGGGTGTGGCGTCGGTGCAGGGAAGCGCTGACCCACCGCCCGAGCCGCTGGACGCCGCGATCCTGTTCGCACCGGTGGGGGAGCTGGTCCTGCCGGCAATGGAGGGATTGGACCGCGGCGGGATCCTGTCGATCGCCGGTATCCACCTCACGGACATCCCGGTGCTGAACTACCAGCGGCACCTGTTCCAAGAGCGCGAGATCCGGTCGGTCACCGCCAACACTCGCGACGACGCCCGAGAATTTCTGGCCTTCGTCGGCGCCCACCGGGTCGAGGTCACCACACCGCGGTATCCGATGGATCGTGCCGCCGACGCGCTTGCCGATCTGGCCGCCGGGCGGATCGCCGGGGCGGCGGTGCTGCTGCCCTGACGAATCTAGGCCGACAGATGCCAGACCAGCGCCGCGGCCAGCGCACCGAGCCCGTTCAATGACCAGTGCAGGGCGATCGGCGCCAGCAGACTGCCGCTGCGTCGACGCAACCAGGTGAACACGAACCCGGCGACTCCGGTCGCCAGCACCGCCATGACGACGCCGGCCACCATGCCGAAGATCCCGCCGCCCAACAGGCGGGTGAATCCCACGTTGCCGCTGGTCAAGCCGAGCGAGCTGGCGATGTGCCAGAGGCCGAACAGCAGCGAACCACCCGCGGCGACACCACGGAAACCCCAGGCGCGGTCGAGCGCGCCGTGCAGCACGCCGCGGAAGGCCAGCTCCTCGGGAATCACCGTTTGCAACGGGATGATCACCATCGAGGCAATCAATGCGCCCGAGATCGTCGCGTAGTGGTTGTTCATGAACATCGGCCGCGTCCACGGCAGCAGCGCGCCAACGGCGATCACCGTCAACACCAGGGCGACCGCCGCCAACGCGTAACCGGCACCTGAACGCCAGTGCTCGCGGCTCAGACCCAGCTCGGCCCAACCCAGACCGCGCGCCCGCACCAGGAGCAGCAGTCCGAGCGCCGCCGCAGGCACGGTCGCGACACTGGCCCACGGTGTGGTGAAGTGCGCGATCACATTCGTCAGCGTCAGGACCACCACCACGACACCGATATCGGCGTAGATGCGGAAATGGTGCAACGCAGACAGCTGGCCCACCAGGGGGTGCTCGGCTACCGCGGCATGGTCAGACATAACTCGACCAGGATACCGGCGCAGCGCAATGGCCTAGGGCACACCGCGCTGGTCAGTCTCTCGGCCAGGTCCACTCCGAGATCGCCGGATCGTCCTCACCGTGTTCGCGCGTGTAGCTGCGCGCAGCCAACCGGGCATCGACCATCTCCTGTCGCAGCCCGGCGGCGCGGGCCGACAAACCCTCGACCCGGTCGATGACATCCATGACCAGGTGGAACCTGTCCAGGTCGTTGAGCATGACCATGTCGAACGGTGTCGTCGTGGTGCCCCGCTCCTTGAATCCCCGGACGTGCAGCTGGTTGTGATTGGCATGCCGGTAGGCCAACCGGTGGATCAGCCACGGATAGCCGTGGTAGGCGAAAATGACGGGCTTGTCGGTGGTGAAAACCGAATTGAATTCGCGCTCGGACATTCCGTGCGGATGCTCGGATTCGGGTTGCAGCCGCATGATGTCGACGACGTTGACCACCCGGACCTTGAGGTCGGGGAGTCGGTGGCGCAGGATGTCGGCCGCGGCCAGGGTCTCCAGCGTCGGGATGTCACCGGCACAGGCCAGCACCACATCGGGTTCTTCGGAACCGGTACTGGCCCATTCCCAGATCCCCAACCCTCGGGTGCAGTGCGCGATGGCCTCGTCCATCGTCAGGTAGTTCAGCGCCGGTTGCTTGCCGGCGACGATGACGTTGACGTAGTCACGGCTGCGCAGGCAGTGGTCGGCGACCGAGAGCAGGGTGTTGGCATCCGGCGGCAGATACACCCGCACCACCTCGGGCCGTTTGTTGGCCACATGATCGATGAACCCGGGGTCCTGGTGTGACGCGCCATTGTGGTCCTGGCGCCAGACATGTGAGGTCAGCAGGTAGTTCAGCGACGCGATCGGCCGCCGCCACGGCAGGTGCGAACTGCTGAACAGCCATTTGGCGTGCTGGTTGAGCATCGAGTCGACGATGTGCACGAACGCCTCGTAGCAGTTGAAGAGACCGTGGCGGCCGGTCAGCAGGTAACCCTCGAGCCAGCCCTGGCACAGGTGTTCGGAGAGCACCTCCATAACCCGGCCGTCGGGAGCCAGGTGGTCATCGCCGGGTTCGATCTCGGCCAGCCAGGCCCGGTCGGTCGATTCGAACACCGACGCCAACCGGTTGGACGCGGTTTCGTCGGGGCCCATCAACCGGAACCGGTCGGGGTTGCGGGTGATGACGTCGCGCAGGAAGGTGCCGAGTACCCGGGTCGCCTCCGCGGTCTCGGTCCCGGGTCGGTCCACGGCGACGGCATAGTCGGTGAAATCGGGCAGGTCGAGGTCACGCAACAGCAGCCCGCCGTTGGCATGCGGGTTCGCACTCATCCGCCGATTGCCGGTGGGTGCGGCGGCCCGCAGCTCCTCCCGCAACGCGCCGGTCTCGTCGAACAACTCCTCGGGGCGGTAGCTGTGCAGCCACTCATCGAGTTGTGCGAGATGTGCGGGGTTGGTGCGGGTTTCCGACAGTGGCACCTGGTGCGAGCGCCAGGTGCCCTCGACCTGCTTGCCGTCGACCTCGCTCGGGCCGGTCCAGCCTTTCGGCGTGCGCAGGACGATCATCGGCCACAACGGCCGGCCGGGTTCACCGTCGAGCCGCGCCGCACGCTGGATCGCGGCGATCTGGTCGAACGCGTCATCGAACGCCGCCGCCAGCTGCTGATGAACACTTGCCGGGTCGTCGCCCGCGACCGTGATCGGCCGATAGCCGTACCCGTACAGCAGTGAGTCGAGTTCCTCTGCGGGAATGCGGGCAAGCACAGTGGGATTCGCGATCTTGTAACCGTTGAGATGCAGGATCGGCAACACCGCGCCGTCGGTGACCGGGTTGAGGAACTTGTTGGAATGCCAACTGGCCGCCAGCGGTCCGGTCTCGGCTTCACCGTCACCGATCACGCAAGCCACCACCAGGTCAGGGTTGTCGAAAGCCGCGCCGTACGCGTGCACCAGCGCGTAGCCCAGCTCGCCGCCCTCGTGGATGGAACCCGGTGTCTCGGCCGCGACATGGCTGGGAATGCCGCCGGGAAAAGAAAACTGCCGGAACAGCTTCTGCAGTCCGTCGGTGTCTTCGCCGATTCCGGTGTAGACCTCGCTGTAGGTACCTTCCAGGTAGGCGTTGGCCACCAATCCCGGACCGCCATGTCCTGGCCCGGTGATATAGATCACATCGGAATCACGCTCGCGGATGATGCGGTTGAGGTGGGCGTAGATGAGGTTCAGTCCCGGGGTGGTGCCCCAGTGGCCGAGCAGGCGAGGTTTGACGTGCTCGGCGACCAGCGGCTCCCTTAGCAGCGGATTGTCCAGCAGGTAGATCTGCCCGACCGACAGGTAATTGGCGGCGCGCCAATAGGAATCGATAAGCGTCAGTTCGTCATCGGACAGCGTCGAAGTGAGTGCCTGTGCAGTCATCTGTCCCATCATGGTCGTGACCGGTAAACAACGGGTAAGAATTATTGACGTCAACGGCAGCGATATCGCGAAAAATGGCGCACGTCGGCCGGATATGGTGCATCGATGCCCATCAACCCGAAGACGCCGGTACTCGTCGGGTACGGCCAGGTCAACGAGCGTGAGAAAAATCCCGGGGTCGAGCCGTCGGTCTGATGGCGGCGGATTCGCGGCGTCGACACCGACCACCGAACGGAGACAGTCAGATGAACACCACCCCCACCGCCGAGGCACCCGCCACCATGCGGGCCAGCGTGCTGACCGGCGTAGGCACACTGCACATCGAAGACCGACCCGTGCCGTCACCTGCGCCGCGTGAGGTACTGGTCGAGGTGGCTGCTGTCGGTGTGTGCGGCTCTGACGTGCATTACTACCGGCACGGCCGCATCGGAGATTTCGTCGTCGAGGAACCGATGATCCTCGGGCATGAACTGTCCGGGCGGATCGTCGTCGTGGGCGATGGCGTCGACCCCGACCGGGTCGGTCAGCGGGTCGCCGTCGAGCCGCAGCACCCATGCCGGCGCTGCAAGCAGTGCCTGGCTGGTCGGTACAACCTGTGCCCGGAGATGAAGTTCTATGCCACCCCGCCCGTCGACGGTGCGTTCTGCCGCTATGTCACCATCGACGACGACATGGCGCACGCTGTACCGGATTCCGTGTCCGACGAGGCCGCGGCGCTGCTTGAGCCGCTTTCGGTCGCCATCTCCACGATGCGCAAGGCGCACGTGGTTCCTGGTTCGTCGGTCCTGATCGCCGGGGCTGGGCCGATCGGCGTGATCTGCGCGCAGACCGCGCGCGCGTTCGGTGCGGCCCGCATTGTGGTTACCGATCCGGTGGCTGCACGGCGTGAGCGGGCGCTGCAGTTCGGCGCCACCGAGGTGCTCGATCCGACGGCGGTCGATGTCACCGCGATCGATCCTGTCGACGCGTTTGTCGACGCCAGCGGTGCACCGGTGGCCGTCGTGAGCGGCATCAAGGCCGTGGGCCCAGCCGGTCACGTCGTGCTGGTCGGCATGGGCGCTGACGAGTACACGCTGCCCGTCAGCCACATCCAGAACCTGGAGATCAACGTCACCGGCGTGTTCCGCTACACCGACAGCTGGCCCGCCGCAATACATCTGGCGGCCAGCGGTGCCGTCGACCTCGATGCCATGGTCACCGGTCGCTACGACCTCGAACACGTCGGCGAGGCCCTCGACAGTGACAGCGATGCCGCCAGCCTCAAGTCCATCGTCCGCCCGCGGTGAGTGACCCGCCGCGCCGCCGAGGTGCACCGGTGGCAAGTTGGTCCCGAATGTCTACCTGGGAGCCAGCTTTCGTTGGGCGAGGGCCAACACCTCCTCGGTGGTCGGCGGGCTCGCGGGATGATGCGACAGGGACCACGGCGTCTTGATCTTGTGGAAGGCTTCGCCTTCCGCCGCGACATAGAAAGTGCCGGCCCGCAGCCTGCTGATATCGGGCACCTCGCCACCCTTGACCCGGGCGAACTCGACGGCGGTCGCGATCTGGGCCGGTGAGTTGAGGAAGCCGTAGACCTGCGTGGCGGCGTTGCTGGGAATCCCGGTGTTGATGCCCTTGGGCATCTGGGTGGCGTAGAGCAGCCCCAGTCCGTACTTGCGGGCCTGTGACGACAGGGCCAGTGTGCTGCGAAGGCTGACGGTAGAGCGTCCCGAGGGGGCGAAGTTCTGCGCCTCGTCCATCACCAGTAGGCCGCCAAGTGGGCGGTCCCCGGCGGGATGGCGCTTGATCCACGAGAACAGGGCCATCTGTAGCTGATTGACGAATGCCTGCTTCTGTTGGTCGCTGATGAGGCCGATCATGCTGATCACCGACACCCGCGCCCGATAACCGTCCGACGGGGTCAACAACACTCCAGGGTCGGCGGATTCACCCGCGCCGCCGAACATGTTGTCGTTGATCATCGCGACGCGCAGGTTTGTCGCCAACTCCGCGGCCCGTTCCCGGGCGCCGGTCAGCGTGCTGGCTTCGTCGGGGAGGTCGGCCAGCACCCCGATGAACTCTTTCAAATCGGTGCCGGAGCGGCGTCCGTACCACTGCAGGGCCTCCTTGAGCACTGCTTGAGCGTGGGCGATCTTCGACTTGCTCCCGGTGATCAGCGCCCTGGGTTCCAGGGCGGCGACAGCGGATTCGACCGCTTCGTTGAACTCGTCGGGGGCGTCGACGACGCTGCCGAAATCGGGCAGCGGCTGAAAAGCCAACGGACGCCCGCTCATCCGGTTCGGTGTCCACACCACCACCTCGGTGTTGTCGAGATAGTCGTGGGCCCGCGGAGTGTCCTGCGGGTTCCAGCCCGGCGGGGTTTCCGGCCACGGCAGCCCAAGTCGGGACAGGTCGTTGTTCACGTCGAGGACGATCGACGACACGCCGCGCAGCGCGCATTCCTCCACGATGCGCCGCAGCAGCACCGTTTTGCCCGACCCGGAACCCGCGAAGATGGCGACATGCTTGCGCAGTGCGACAAGGTCGACAGTACGCGTGACCCCGCCGATGTTGTCGACACCGAGCGGGATGGCGGTGGGAGCGATGAGTGCGTCGAAAACCGGTGCGGGCGTAGGCTCGTCGACCGCCGCGTATTCGCGCGACTCGGGTACCGGTGGTGGCGTGTCGCCGGCCTCGTCGCCGAGCGCCTCCCGCAACAACGCGACGCCGTGCGCGGGCTTGCGGGACGCAAGCCAGGCGGGCAGATGTGGGGGATTCTCATCGATCAGGTCGCGCAGTGCGACCATGGTGCGCACGTCGTCGTCGGACATGCGCAGGGTGCGCCCGCCCGCCGCCTCGAGTTCGGCGATCATCTCCACCATCTTCTTGCCGCTCGGCCACGCCGTATTGCGCAGGAAAAACAGCTGGCGACGCTTCGCGTCGGTACCGAATCCTGTTGCACTCCAAGCATTTCGAATCCGACTCTGAGCTGCGACGGCGTTTGGAGCTGCGATCGCGCGAAACGCCCAGTGTCGTTCATCGTCGGTGGTGGAGTCCAGACTCTGCCGCAGTCTGGCGTGCAGCACGGCCTTGGCGCCGGGCCTGGGGTCGATCCGGAACTCTTGCTCGCCGCCGTCGCGTTCGACGATCCAGGCGGTCAGCGCTGCTCCGAGCAGGTCGGGCACCGTGGTGTCTTCGCCTTCCGGGTCGAAGGCAGCGATGGTGACCGCGCGCCGGCGGTAATCGGCGAACCGTGCGTCCAGCGCCGCGGTTTCGTCGTCGGTCAGCACGGGCTCCGGTGGCGCTTCGTCATGCGATGGCACCTGCGCGTCGGCGGCCAGGGCGCGTAGCTCCTCGACGGTCCCACCGGCCAGGCACGCCCGGATGTGCGTATCGGCCCGTTTGAGCAATTGCCGCGGAGTGTAGGCCGGGGCGTCGGCGAAGGCCTCGGGCAGAATCGGCCAGCTCGGGTAGGGCGGGGCGAACCCGACCGTGGCGTAGTCGGAGGCGAACCGCCGTTCCAGGATGGCCCGACCGACCTCCGGGGTGGGCAGGCCTTGCAGCGGCGAGGTTTCCCTGAACCGGTCCTGCACCGTCGAGGTGGCGTGGCGGCGAATGCTCTCCCAGGCGGTCGGCAGGCAGGCCACGACGCCCACCGTGCGGCGCATCGTCTGCCTGATCGACATCAACCCGTGGGCGACGTGCTCGATGTCGCGGTTGTCGGTGCGTTCGCTTGCCGATTCCGTGCGTTCAGTGGATTGCGCCAGCAAGGTGTCGATCTGGTCGACCGCCAGTACCGAGGGACCCGCCAGTGCCACCACCCTGGAGATGTCGCGCACGACTTCCTGCGGGGTGCCCGCCGGAGCCGGTAGCCCCCACGTGGCTCGCTCACCGGCAGGGCTGTCGGTGCCGTTGAGATAGGCGTCGCCGATGTCCTGGAGGCCGAAGTCGTTCGAGCCGGACAGCACCAGGGCACGGACCATGTGCCGGCACTGCCTCATGGTTTCCCGGTCCACCTTGCTCAACGCGGTGATGAACCCGTCGAGCGTTTCGGGTGACAGGTCGTCTTCACCGGCGATCGCGCGGCGGTCTGCCCGTGACACGTGCGCCAGCGACGCCAGCGCCCACAGCAGGTCCTTGAGCTGAGTTTCGCGGGCGCCGGGGCGTCCGAGGCTCTCCAGCATGCCTGCTCGGGCCGACTGCCAGAAGCTGGTGGCATCGAGCAGTTCGACGATGAAGAAGAAGCCGCCGCCGGTTTGCACCCGTTCCCGCACCTGACCGAGCATGTGCGTCTTACCCGAGCCGGCCGGACCGCGCAGTGCCACCCCGAGCGGGCTGACGTCGGGGTGGCGGACGGCGTCGGTGAATGCCGCCATCACCTCGCCGAGCGGGCCCTCGTTCAAGCCGGGCACGTGCAGCGCGCCCTGGGGCCGCCATAGGTCGTCGGTGGTCGGTGCCCAGGTCAGACGCAGCGCACCGAGCGCTTCGCGGTATACCGGATCCATCACTGCTCGATCGCGATGAGGTGCTTGTCCTGATCACCGATCGCCACCGCGGCCGATCTGTCATCGCCGGTGAGCACCTTCTGGTTCTCCTCGGGGATCAGGTGGACGCCGGGCAGGCGGTACATGCGCTGCAGTGCGGAGTCGAGCTCCGTCGGGGCGAGCTGCGGGATCTCGGCGCGTAGGCGCACCAGCGCAACCCACCCCCCGGGTCGCGGTGCAAGGCGGGCGTACGCTTCGCGCACCAACTGCTCGGCATCGGCGACCGGTGACGACGCGGGGGCATCTTGCGGTCCGGTGGCCGGCGGTGCGGCGAAGACTTCCGACAGGGGCACGTCGGACCCCGAGAGGTAACGGGCCAGGCCGCGCAGCACGGTGTAGAGCGCCTTACCCTGGCCGGAGGACAGCGGCGGAGTGTCACTGCCGATGATGCGGCGACAGGTGGCCCAGCCGTCGTCGGTCAATTCGTGCACCCAGCTCCGGCCAGGCCGGCTGGATTCCACCAGGCCCTTCTCGTTGAGCTTCACCCTGTTGTCCTTGTCCAGCCTGGGGCCCAGCTTTTCGAGTTCAGGGTTGGGCACCGCGCGGCATTCGGCCATGAGCACCAGCAGCACCGCCTGCTGGGCCCCGGTCAGCTCATCCGGATTGGTCGTCACTGCGTATCCCCTTCAGCTCGTCTGACCGCCAGCATCCGTTCGATCATGCCAACCACCCGTGACACATCCGCGGCTACCTCGTCGTTGGTGAATCGCAACACCATGAAGCCGTCCAGTACCAAGGTGTTGTCGCGCCACCGGTCGTCGGCGTACTTCAGTGCGCCACGATGGTCCGGCCCGTCGATCTCGACGACGCACCGTGCCTGTGGCCACAGTAGGTCGACGCGGATGGGCCGAACCAGCGAATGCGGCTGATAGACCTGGTTCCAGGTGCGTTCGGCCGCCCAGCCGCACCGCGCCAAGGCCTTTTCGAGGGCCTGCTCGGCGGCGCTGGCGGGGTGCGGGAGCCCGAGCAACGGCGGAAACTCGACGCGGTCGTCGGTATCGGCGGCCACTGCGCGGCACCCGCCGGGCAGCGTGACGGTGGGGAAGCGGTCCACCGATGCCATGGCGCCGGTGAGAAGCCACACTCCAAAGCCCCCGTGAGTGGCAAGCCACTTCAGTGCTGTCGCACAGGACGCCTCATCGACGTCCTCGTCGGCCGACGAAGACGTCGATGACGCGTCGATCAGTACGGCGAGATCGTCCCTGCCATATGCGGCGCCCAGTGCGCGTCGCAGTCCCCGCGCCTGCAGTTCCGGGTCGTGGCGCTCGTGCCTGGGCCGGCCCAGCAGCGCAGCCTCGGCCAGGTCGGCGAGGAATGGACCGAAATGTTCGCTGGTGGCGGCGTGCCTGCGCGCCAACGCGCGGACCACCCGACGGTCCAGGTCGCTGGTGTGCAACATGTCAGCATCGGGAAGCCAGGCCGGAAATAGCTGGCACGCAACCGTTTCCAGCTGGTCGAGGAGACTGTCGACGACGACGCGGGCAGCGCCGGGGCGCAGCCGGCAGTGGATCACCACCGGCGCTGCGGCCGGGAGGGGATCGAGCGCAACCGCGAGTTCCTCTGCGGTTGGCCCGGCCAATCGCACGACTTGACCACGAGGTATCGAGGCCCAGGGAATCGGGGCGGCAGGCCTCACGCAGTCGGAGCGTTGAGCGGCCGCTGTGGATCAGCCAGGTGTTGTGGGTCGACCTGGGCTCCCGACCGGATCAAGGTCTTGATGTCGTCGAGCACATCCCACACGTTCACGTTCATGCCGGCCAGGACGCGGTTGTCGGTGGAGAGCCAGAAGGCGACGAACTCGAGCTTGGCCACGTTCCCGCGGAACGCCACCTGCTCATACTCGGGGGCGTATCCGACGTACTCCATACCGAGGTTGTACTGGTCAGTGAAGAAGTACGGCAGTTCGGCGTATTCGGTGGGTTTGCCGAGCATGCCGGCCACGGCGGTGGCAGGTTGCTTGAGTGCGTTGGCCCAATGTTCGGTGCGGATCCGTGCGTCGAACACCGGGTTTTGAGCGGTGGCGATGTCGCCGACGGCGTAGATGTCAGGATCGCTGCTGCGCAGGGTCGCATCGACCTGCACGCCGCCGTCGGTGATGGTCAGGCCTGCTTCTTCGGCCAGCGTGATGTTGGGCGCCGCACCGACCGCGACCAGCACCGCGTCGGCTGCCACGGTCGACCCGTCGCCCAGTTTCAGGCCGGTCGCGCGGCCGCCGGCGACCGTGATCTCCTGCACCGTCTCACTCAGCCGCAGGTCGACGCCGTGGTCACGGTGCAGCTGGGCGAACACCTCGCCGACCTCGGCACCGAGCGAGCCCAGCAGCGGCAGCTGCGCGGATTCGACGACGGTGACGTTCACGCCGCGTTCGCGGGCGCCCGCGGCGACCTCGAGGCCGATCCATCCCGCGCCGATGATCGCGAGCGAAGCCCCCTCGGTCAGCGTGTCGCGCAGTGCCGCGGCGTCGTCGATGGTGCGCAGGTAGCGCACACCGGCCGCGTCGCTGCCGGGGATCGGTGGGCGCCGCGCGGCCGACCCGGTGGCGAGCAGGAGCTTGTCGTAGCCCACGGTGCTGTCGTCGGGCAGGGTGACGGTGTGGTCGCCGGGGTTGACGGCGGTCACCGTCGTGCCCACCCGTAGGTCGATGTGGTGGTCGCGGTACCAGTCGGCGGGGTCGACGGTGAAATCTGCGAGGGCCTTTTTGCCGGCCAGATATTCCTTGGACAGCGGTGGGCGTTCGTAGGGTAGCCGATCCTCGGCGGCGAAAAGTATGACTTTCCCGCCAAAGTCGTTGTCCCGCAGTGCTTCAGCGGCTTTGGCGCCGGCCAAGCCACCGCCGACGATCACGAAAGTGGATGACTGGGACGTGGATTGGGTCATGCCAACTCAGCGTACTCGCGGCGAGAACAACCGTTTGGTGTTCGGGCATTGCGCACTGGGTGACCCTGCCGATCCGGATCATCCCTTCACGTTAAGGGATGTCCGTGTACTGCGGAGTGAATGTTTCGCCGGAGAAGGTGAATCCTTTGCCGGTCAATTCGCGCACGCACGATATACCGGAGGATTCCTGCACATTGCACCGAAATCCCGCTACCGCAAGCACTTTGCCGAAGGGCAGTGTCTTTGCGTTGTCCACGGAGAACTCGGGTTCGGTCAGCGCGATGAATCCGGCGTCGTGGTCGCGGTCGACGGCGATCGCGTTGGGCGCGGTGGTGCCGCCGCTACCGTCGGGCACCGAGGTCGGTGCGCCGGTGACGGCGATGGTCGACAACCCGCTCGCGGACTGGCAGCCCGCCTTGTCTCGGGGCAGGATTGCGCATCGCCAGCGTCCGCTCGGGGTGCGGAAGTAGTACCCGGTGCGACCGTCCACCTCGGTGGCGTAGCCGGAGCCGTCGACCAGGTTCGCGGTGCTGTACTGCGGCACGGCTGTCGACGTGGGCGTAGGGATCTGCGGGGGTGCGTCACCGGTGTTGACCACCGTGCCGGAGGAACATCCGACCAATGCAGCAGCTGCCGCGGTCAGGACTGCGCAACGCCTCACGACGCGCAACCATAGCCCGCGGACTGAAGGTTTCTCACGCCGTCGCGCGCATGTCGCGGCGAACGATAGCAGCGGCCAAGCGGCCGGCCGGCTCATTGCCCGTCGGTCAGCTCAGCACGCAGGCCGCTATCCAGCGATACCCGGATCAATGCCGCGGCGAGTTTCGCAGTGTCGTGCGGCACCAGTCGACCCAGCTCCTCGGGCGTGTCGGGCAGTCCGAGGTCGGCAGCGGCCGAGCGGGCCCGGTCGTCGAAGTACGGCCGGACCCACGGCCAGGTGTCTTGAACCTCTCGCAGGAAGATGTCGGCGCCGGTGCCTCCGATTCCTTTGAACCGCATCAGCAATCGCTTGGCCTCGGTGGTGTCTCGCCCGCTGTGCTCGGCAAGGCGACGCAGATCGCCGCCGTAGTCGTCACACACCGCCGCCGCGATCGCCGACATGCGCGTCGCGGAGCTTTCGTCGTAGCGCGCGTAGTGCGCCCGGCCGAAGGCATCGATCATCGTCTGCCGGTCGCAGTCGAGAACGGCCTGCGGCGTACGCAGCCCGCAGCGGAAGAGCTCGCGGGCCGCCTGCGTCGCGATCCCGGCGTCGATCGGTTTACTCGCGAGCATGCACATCGTGAGCAACTCGAACAGTGGCATCGGCTTGTCCCGCAGGTGAATCCCGGCTTGTTCGGCGTATGTCGTCCCGGCAGCGTCCAGCAGGCGCCGGACCAGATCGTCGTTGGCCATACTGGTCGCGTACCCGCCGGTGCGCTTCGGAAACCGGGTATTACTCGGGCATTACGCCGCAGCCGCCGCGAACTGCTCGGCCGGCTCGAGCGCCTGCGCGATGATGTCGGCCACGTCGGTCATCGGCTTGACCTCCACTGCCTCGAGCACCTCGGCGGGCACATCGTCGAGATCGGGCTCGTTACGTTGCGGGATGAAGACCGTCTTCAACCCAGCCCGTTGTGCCGCAAGCAGTTTCTGCTTGACACCCCCGATGGGCAGCACGCGGCCGTTCAGCGTGACCTCACCGGTCATGCCGACGTCGCCGCGGACCTGCCGTCCGGTTGCCATCGACACCAGAGCCGTCACCATCGTGACACCCGCCGACGGGCCGTCCTTGGGCACCGCCCCCGCGGGCACGTGGACGTGAATCCGACGGTCGAGCGCCTTGGGATCGACACCGAGTTCCGAAGCGTGGGCGCGCACGTAGGACAGTGCGATCTGCGCCGACTCCTTCATCACGTCACCCAGTTGACCGGTCAGGATCAAACCGGACTCACCAGCTCCACCTGATCCGCCGGCGTTCACCTCGATGTAGAGCACGTCGCCACCCAGACCCGTGACGGCCAGACCCGTCGCCACCCCCGGCACCGCGGTGCGCTCGGTGGATTCCGGCGTGAACCGCGGACGTCCCAGGTACTCGACGAGATCCGGCTCGTCAACCACGATCGGAGCCTCAGTCGAGTTGAGCTTGGTCGCGACTTTGCGCAGCGCCTTGGCCAGCAGCCGCTCGAACTGCCGCACACCGGGCTCTCGGGTGTAGTCCGCAGCGATCTTGCGCAAAGCTGCGTCCGTGACCGTGACTTCGTCGGCCGTCAGGGCCGCCCGCTCAGCCTGCCGGGGCAACAGATAGTCCCGCGCGATCGCGACCTTGTCGTCCTCGGTGTAGCCGTCGAGCTGGATCAGTTCCATCCGGTCCAGCAGCGCTGACGGGATGTTTTCGATGACGTTGGCGGTCGCCAGAAAGACGACGTCGGACAGGTCGAGATTCAGCTCCAGGTAGTGGTCGCGGAACGTGTGGTTCTGCGCGGGGTCAAGCACCTCCAGCAGCGCGGCCGACGGGTCGCCGCGGTAGTCGGAGCCCACCTTGTCGATCTCGTCCAGCAGCACAACAGGATTCATCGAACCCGCCTCGCCGATGGCCCGCACGATGCGGCCCGGCAGCGCGCCGACATAGGTGCGCCGGTGGCCGCGGATCTCGGCTTCGTCGCGCACGCCACCCAAGGCGACGCGCACGAACTTCCGGCCCAATGCACGTGCGACGGACTCACCCAGGGACGTCTTGCCGACGCCCGGAGGACCGGCCAGCACCATCACGGCACCGGACCCGCGTCCGCCGACGACGGCCATGCCGCGCTGGGTACGACGCGCTCGCACGGCCAGGTATTCGACGATGCGGTCCTTGACGTCGCCCAGCCCGTGGTGGTCGGCATCGAGAATCTCGCGGGCCCCCTTGAGGTCCGTCGAATCCTCGGTCTTGACGTTCCACGGCAGCTCCAGCACGGTGTCCAGCCAGGTGCGAATCCAGCTGCCCTCCGGGCTCTGCTCGCTGGACCGTTCCAGCTTGCCGACCTCGCGCAGCGCGGCTTCGTGCACCTTCTCCGGTAGCTCGGCTGCTTCGACGCGCGCCCGGTAGTCGTCAACGGAACCGGCGCCGTGTTCATCCGATTCGCCCAGCTCCTTGCGAATGGCGGCCAGCTGCTGGCGTAGCAGGAATTCCTTCTGCTGCTTGTCCATCCCGGCCCGAACATCCTCGGCGATCTTGTCGTTGACCTCGACCTCGGCAAGGTGTTCGCCGGTCCAGTCGATCAGCACACGCAGCCGTTCGGCCACATCGGCGGTCTCCACCAGCTGACGCTTCTGGACGTCGGTCAGGTACGACGCGTAGCCGGCGGTGTCCGCGAGGGCGGATGGGTCGGTGATCTTGTTGACCACGTCGACAATTTGCCACGCCTCGCGACGCTGCAGCATGGCCAGCAACAGCTTCTTGTATTCGGCGGCCAGCGCCTTGGTCTCGTCGGTGACCTCGGGCTCAGGCGCCTCATCCACCTCGACCCACAGCGTGGTACCGGGTCCGGTGGTGCCGGGCCCGATGTGAGCGCGCCGCTCGCCACGGACGACGGCGCCGGCACCGCCACCGGGCATGCGGCCAACCTGCACGATCGCCGCGACCACGCCATGGGTGGGGTAGCGGTCATCCAGACGCGGCGCGATCAGCAGTTTGCCGGGCTCTCCGGTCGGAGCAGCAGCCTGTGCTGCTTCGATAGCCGCGCGCGCAGCGTCGTCGAGCTCGATCGGCACCACCATGCCAGGCAGCAGGATCGGTTCTTCGACGAACAACACCGGCACAGAAATTGGGTCGGACATCAAACCTCCAAAGTTCAGTCTGATGCACTCAACTCTGTCGGGCGCTGGTTTGTTCCCGAAAGGTGAACCCAGCTGGCCTTGGACCGCATGGCCACCACGACCACCGGGATCGGCCGCGGTATCAACGGGGTTGAAGCGCAACGTGACCCATGATGATCACCCCTGACACCGGTGACCTTGTGCTCTTCTGGAGTGCTGTCGGCAAGAGGACGATGACGGCAATATCACCCTGACATCGAGGAGCGCATGATGCTCGATTGCAATTTGGATCAAGAGAACTCGATCGTCCTCGTGCGTCCTGACACGGCGCTCGACAAGAACGATTTCATCGAATTGGCCCGGATGGTCGATCCACAGATCGAGGTCCATGGCGATCTGGCCGGCCTGATCATCGATGCGCCTCGCTTTCCCGGGTGGGACAGTCTGGGCGCGATGGTGACCCATATCCGTTTTGTACGTGACCATCACAAGCACGTGAAGAAGATTGCGGTTGTCACCGATTCGCACCTCGGTGATCTCGCCGAGCATCTGGCCGCACATTTCATCTCCGCCGAGATCCGACAGTTTCCCAGCGGTCATCTCGAACAAGCCCGAGCGTGGATCATCGGCGGCTCGTCTGGAGTTTGATATCGGGAATCATCCGAATCTGCCACTTGTCCCGGCGGCCGGGCCGGGATGGTGGACGTGATGGAAGCGCGGTTCGATGCACAGGAACGTCGTGCTTTGTGCGATCTCTTCGATGCGTTGGGTCCGGATGCGCCTACGCTGATCGAGGGCTGGAGCGCCGACGACCTCGCCGCCCACCTGGTGCTTCGGGAGCGTGATCTCATCGCCGGACCATGCCTCGTCCTGCCCGGGCCGTTTCACCGGTTTGCCGAACGGCGCAGGCAGCGGTTGACCCGCGAGCGGGAATTCGGATGGCTTGTCGATCGGGTGCGGTCGGGACCGCCTGGGATCTTCCGCCTCAGCTGGGTGCGTTCCCTGGCCAACCTGAACGAGTTCTTCGTCCACCATGAAGACCTGCGCAGAGCCAATGGGCTCGGTCCGCGCGACACTCTCGCCCCGGAGCTGCAGGCCGCTTTGTGGCGAAATGCCTGCCGAAGCAGCCGGTACCTGAGCCGACGGTTACGTGGGTTCGGATTGCAGCTCGTGTGGCCGACTACTGACTGTCGGATGGCGGTGCGAACCGCCGAGTCCACCGCGCGGCTCAGCGGTCGGCCGGGGGAGCTTTTGTTGTACCTGTTCGGACGCCGGGATGCGGCGGAGGTCGAAGTGACCGGTCCGCCCGAGGCCGTCGCGGCGGTCCGCCGGACGCGCTTCGGGATGTGACCCGGGCCCGGCACATGGACAGGGAGCCTGCCGTCGGGGGTAACGGCAGGCTCCCTGGGTGGGTGGATCTGTTCTAGGTCGCGGACTGAGCGCCCAATACCCGCTGAATGTCTGGCTTCATCTCCTGCAGCTGCTGTCCCCAGTAGCCCCAGCTGTGTGTGCCGTTCGGCGGGAAGTTGAACACTCCGTTGTGGCCGCCTGCCGCGATGTAGTTGTCGCGGAATGTGACGTTGGTGCGCAGGGTCAGCCCTTCGAGGAACTGTGCGGCCATCAGGTTCGCGCCGTTGTTCCCGGAATCGAGGTCCGACGGGGTGCCGGTGCCGCAATAGATCCAGATGCGCGTGTTGTTGGCGACCAGTTGGTTGATGTTGACCATCGGGTCGTTGCGCTTCCAGGCCGGATCGGTGGCCGGGCCCCACATGCTTTCGGCGTTGTAACCGCCCGCGTCGTTCATCGCCAGGCCGATCAGCATCGGCCACCAGCCCTCGGACGGGTTCAGGAAGCCCGACAGCGTTCCCGCGTAGATGAACTGTTCCGGGTGGTAAATCGCGTAGGTCAGTGCCGCACTGCCGGCCATCGAGATACCGACGACGGCGTTACCGGTCTGCGACACACCACGATTGGCGGCCAGCCAGGCCGGTAGCTCGTTGGTCAGGAACGTTTCCCACTTGTAGGTGTAGTCCTGCCCGTTACCCTTCGACGGCTGGTACCAATCGGTGTAGAAGCTGGACTGCCCACCGACCGGCATGATCGTGGACAGGCCGGACTCGTAGTACCACTCGAACGCCGCGGTATTGATGTCCCAGCCGTTGAAGTCGTCCTGGGCCCGCAGACCGTCGAGCAGATACACGGCGTGCGGTCCGCCGCCTTGGAATTGCACACGGATGTTGCGGTTCATCGACGGAGAGAACACATCGAGGTACTCCACAGGCAGCCCTGGCCGTGAGAAGGCTCCTGCGGTCGCCGACCCCCCGGCGATACCGACCAATCCGGGCAGCGTCAGCAGCGCGATGACACCAACCATCAATCGGCGCAACGCGATCCATGCTGTCGTGCCACGCATGTCTCTGAGGAACTTCATAACGGCGACCAACCCACCTTTCTTCGCATGCCACAAGCAATTGCCGTCGCTTTTGCGAGCAAAGTGAATCACGGGCCACACCAGTCACACGCGTAACAACACCGTGCCCGCGCATCGCGGTTGGCTAACGATTGGAACTCAGCACCGAGACCGTCAGCGCCCGCCTGCGGCAAGTACATGCTTGACGCGGGCCCGGCGTTCCTCGATTACGCGGTCGATGTCGTGCAACAGCCGGTGGTTGCGCAGCACCAGTTCCTCCAAGAAGTCCCGCTCGATCTGAAGGACCGTTACTTCCCCGACCGCATGGGCCGACGCCAGCACAGCCTCCCGGGTCAGTGTGGTCTGTCCGAAGAAATCTCCTTGGCGCAGGACCCGCACCGGAATCAGGGCGCCCTCGTCGCCGATCGCCGTCACCTGGATCTGTCCTTGCACGATGAAACTCATTTGCTCGGGCACCTCGCCGATGGTCTCGACGGCTTCGTCCGCGCCGAATCGCGTCAGACTGGCATGACCGAGAACGTCTTGCTGTTCGGTGTGGTTGAGCCGGAAGGTCGGTGCGACCAGCCGCACTGCCTTGGCCATCCGCTCCGGAGTGGCGAAGTCGTCGTCGACATCGTCCAGGTGGAGTCCCCCACGCCGCGCCGCATACCAGATCCAGCGCAGGAAGGTGGCCCGGGCGGCGGTATCTTCGGCAGGGCCGCCTAGCGGGATGGTGGTCCTGTACTGGTTCCCGCCGAGCGGCACGGCCCGGGGCACCGCACCGCCGCGGCCCTGCGGCAACTGCAGGGCCGTATGCGTGAGCAGCTCGCACACCCGGTCGGGCGGATCCGATGCGCGGAATACGCTGACGATGCTCAGTGAGTGGGACAGTTCAGGCCGGCTCAGATTGGTGAACGACGCCCCGGCCAGCACCGAGTTGGGCGTGATCTGCATCCCGCTGCCGGTATCGATGTGCGTTGCCCGCCAGTTGACTTCGACGACCCGGCCGCGGGCCGACGGGGTGTCGAGCCAATCGCCGAGCTGGAACGGCTGCTCGAACAGCAAGAGCAGACCGGAGATGATCTGGCCCACGGAATTCTGCAGCGCCAGGCCGAGCACGATCGAGGTGACGCCCAGCGCGGTGAACAAACCACCGACATTGGCCCCCCAGATGTAGGCGAAGATCATGCCGATGCCGATCGCGATCAGGGCGAACCGCGCGACGTCGAGGAAGATCGATGGAATTCGCTTGCGCCAGCTGCCGTCCGGAGCGCCCTGGAACAAGGTGGCGTTGAGCCCGGAGAGCAGCAGAACCATCACCACGAAACCGAACACCGTGGCGACGATCCGCACTGTGGTGGTCTCGCCTGAGATGTTGCCGCCCTTCACCATCAGGATCAGCAGAGCGCCCAGCGGCAGAATGTAGTTGCGCACCAGTCCGACCGGCCGGGCCAGATAGCTGTCGCGGCGGGTCAGCGTGTTGTGCAGCTCGGTCAATACCACCAGCCCGACGGGCAGCCCGATTGCGACGCCCAGTGCCCAGTAGAACCAATCGGTCTCAAGCACGCTTCTCATTGCTGACGCTCCGCGAGCCGCCAGATGGGTTCCTCGGTGTCGGCGACGGTGATCGATCCGGCCGCGGTGTACTGCCGGACATCCTGGGTGGCGTCGTGCACACGGCCGGACACATAGATTCCGGGTTGGGGTGAACCACTCCTGACCTGGTAGGCCAGGTCCACGGCAGCGCCCCACATGTCGTAGGCCAGGCTGGAGCGGCCGATCAGGCCGCTGCTGACGGTACCGGTGTCGATGCCGGCCCGGAGCTTGAGGTCGCAGCCGGATTCGGCGCAGAACCGGTCCACGATGCGCTGCATCTCCACCGCGAAATCCACTGTGCGGCGGACATTGTCGAGCCTGGGGACAGTCAGTCCGCAGCTGGCCAGGTATCCGTTGTGCAGGGTGCGCACCTGCTCGACGCCGAGGTTGTCCGCGGCGGCGTCGAATTGCCTCACGAGCTTGTTGACGATGCTCAGCACTTCGTCCGAGCTCAGGTCGGCGGACAGCACGTCGAGACCGATGAGGTCGGCGAAGATGACCGACACATTGTGATGGTCCTGGGCGATGGTCTCCTCGCCTTCGCGATACCGCTGGACCACCGGTTCGGGCATCATCGACCGCAGTAGCCGATCGTTTTCGTTGCGCTGTTCGGTGAGCAGATCCTCCTTGATCCGCAGATTGCGGCTCATGTCGTTGAAGGCGACTGTCAGATCGCCGAATTCATCACGGGACAGCACTGGTAGCGATGCTCCGTAGTCTCCCGAGCTGATCTGCTGGGCGCCGGCCTCCAACCGCCGGATAGGCCGCACGAAGAACCGCGCGAGAACGATGGCGGCGACGCAAACCACGAGGATCATCGCCACGGTCGAGAGTACGAGGGTCCGGGTGAACGCCGTCACGGGAGCGAATGCCTCGGTGGTGTCGATCTTGGCGATCACCACCCAGTTCAGACCCGGCAGGTTCACCGGGGCGTAAGACTGTAGCGTCTCGTGGCCCAGGTAGTCGACGTCGATGAGGGTGCCGGTCTCGCCGCGCTGAGCCCGTCGAGCGGCCTCGCCGGCTATCGGTTGGACCAGGGTGGTGCCGCCCTGGCGAATCGCCGACTCCGCGACGTCGGGCGGCGTGCCGGCATCGACGACGTCCTTCTTGTACTGGTCGCGGTTCTCGACAAAGAGCCGGGAGTTCGATCGCATCCGTGCGTCCGGTCCGACCAGGAACGTCTCACCGGTCGCGCCCATGCCGGCAGGTTCCCATTTCCGGTCGGCCGTCATGACCCGGTTCACGGCGGTTATCGGAAGCTGCAGGGCCAGCACGCCTTCCACCCGACCTTCGGTTCCAACCGGCGAGACCATCCATGCGGTCGGAGCCGAGGCCGGTTGGTAGTCGCCGAAATCGGTGACGCCGACATAATCGATGGCGTTCGACGCGAGTGCCCGCTGGTACGCGTCGGTGAGCCCACCGCCGCGGTACGGACCGGTGTAGACGTTGGTGCCGAGGTCCACCCCTTTGTAGGCGCTGTACACCACGTTGCCGCGGGTATCGAGCAGCAGTGCGTCCTCGAATTTGAACCGGTCGACGATGGTGCGGAAGTAGTCGTTGAACCGTGCGCAAGCCGCAGACCAGGCGCTGCCGTCGTGGGCGTCGGAGAACTTCAGCGACGCATCCCAGTTGCCGAACGGTGCCGTGTAATTGGCTTGCAGATACCTCTGCGGATTGGACGTGGGCAGCAGCGCGGCCACATTGATGTCGTTTCCAGTCTGGGCTTTTTCCGCCTGGGCGAACTGGTTCTGGTAGTAGTCGACGATCGCTTGCTGCTGGGCCGGCGTGATCACTGCGTTGTTGAGCTGGTCGAACCCGGCCGTGAACGCCCGTACGGCGTCGGTGGCGGTGGTGCCCCGGGTGTACACCACCAGTGAATCTCGCAGATAGCTAAACTCCGCCTCCAGTTGGCGCCCTTGCGCCGAGCGAATCTCGGTCAGCCGATCGAACACCGAATCGCGTAGCGAACTCCGGCCCGACTGATATCCGATGGCTCCGACCACAGCCGCCGACAGCACGCTGGTCACCAACAGCATGGCCAGCAGCTTGGACTGAATGCTGATCCGGGACAGGATGCGATGGCGCTGGTGCCTCTGCCTGCGCGCGGGCGTCTTCGGATCCGGGGGTTCGGCTGCGGTCGTCATCGAAAGGGAACACTAGCTGTGCGCTTCGGCGGGCTCAGCGCTTTCCCGCCAAGCCTGTGCCGGTCGGGGGATATCTGTGCGACATTCGACATATGGTCACCGAAGACGACTCGGATGATCTGCGTCGCTTCACTGAGGTGCAAGAGCGCGTCTATCCGACCGTGCTCGCCGAGTTGCGGGCGGGCCGCAAGCGCAGTCACTGGATCTGGTTCACTTCCCGCAGTTACGCGGGCTCGGCCGCAGCTCGACGGCGCACCACTACGGCATCGCGTCGCGGCAGGAGGCACTGGACTATCTGAAGCACCCGACGTTGGGGCCGCGGTTGCGGGAATGTGCGCGGTTGGTGACGGCGGTTGACGGACGCACCGCCGAGCAGATCTTCGGCTGGCCAGACTGCCTCAAGGTCCGGTCCTGCATGACACTCTTCGCAGCAGTTGCCACAGACTTTGACGAACTGGCGGACTTCCGGGCCGTACTGGACAAGTTCTACGACGGACTCGGCGATCCCGTGACCCTTGAGATGCTCAGTGTGGCTCGATGATCAGCCATCCGTGCGGGCTCACCTCGGTGGTCACGATATCGGTGTGCGCCGGGGCACCCGAGCCTGCGATCACTGTCCCGGAGGACACTCCCAGCTCCGGCAGCGACACCGTCAGCGCGGCGTCGTCGACGTTGAGGGCGACGATCAGTGTTTTCTCGGCAGCGGTGCTTCGGTAGATGTACTGCGTGTTGGTCAGTTTCAGCGCGGCCGTCGTCGCGGTGTGCAGCCACGGGTGGCGCCGACGCAACCCGATCAGATAGCGGTGGAATCGCAGGGCGTCGGAATCCTCAGGGGGAGAATCGAATTCGGGACGGACCGCGTCGTCTCCGCCGCGACGCTCCTCTTTGACACCGCGGTAGGCCGACTCGTCACCCGCGTAAATGCTCGGGGTTCCGCCCGTGGTGAGCAGGATGACCAGCGCATGTTCGAGATGGTCCGGGTTGGTCAGCTGGCTGGCGATCCGGGTGACATCGTGATTGCCGACGAACGTCATCGGGACGAATGTGTCGAGAAAACCGTTGTGGCGCTGCAGCCCCCAGTCCAGCTCATGGAAGTTTCCATCGTTGAGACTGCTCCAGATGGCCTTCCAGAGTTCGTACTGGGTGACGGAATCGAAGGTGGAGGCGCTGACGGTGGCCGAGTAGTCGCCGTGGATCACCTCGCCGACGAACCACGCCTCTGCGTAATCCTGGCGCACTCTCGGCAATACCCGTGCCCAGAACCGGTCCGGCACTGCATACGCGGCGTCCAGCCGCCAGCCATCCGCACCCCGGCCCAACCAGTGCCGCAGCACCCCGGCCGTGTATTCCACCACTTCAGGGTTGGCGTGGTTGAGCGCGATCAGTTCGTCGTGTCCCTCGAAGGTGTCGAACTGCCGTTCCGCCCCGCGGCGACGGAACCACGCTGATGCCGGGTGGTCGGGCCCGCCGTCGAGCGCTTCGCGGTACCGCGCGAAGTCGGTGCCGACGTGGTTGAAGACGCCGTCGAGCAGCACGCGCAGCCCGCGCTGGTGCGCCTGCGCCACCAACTCGTCGAAATCGGCGTCGTCGCCGAGTCTCGGATCGATGCGGAAGTGATCGGTGGTGTCGTAACCGTGCGTGCGCGAGGCGAAAATCGGGCCCAGTGCGATGCCGGAGGCGCCGAGTTCGACGGCGTGGTCGAGCCATTCGACGACGCGGCGCAGGCGGTGCTCGTCGGGGGCTGGCGGTGGCTCGGCGGGAAACGCGCCGACGAAGCCCAGCGGATAGATCTGCCACCAGATGGCGTGCGCCACCCACCCGGGCTCAGCCACGAAACTTCGCCGCGTACAGATCCTTCATCTCTTCGGCTAGTTCGGGGGCCGGGCCGTCCACCTCGACACCGGGCGCCACTGTGGTGATCGGCAGCGGTGCCACCGGCGCCGGTGGGGCACCCCATTCGGTGAGCCATTCGGTCAGCTGCGCCGTGGAGCTGGCATACACGATGCGGCCCAGCCCGACCCAGGCATGCGCCGCCGAGCACATCGGGCAGTGTTCGCCGGAGGTGTACACCGTGGTGCGGGCCCGTCGTTGCGGGCTGAGGTGTCCGGCTGCCCATCGAGCGATGGCGAACTCGGGATGCTGGGTCTCGTCGCCGTCCTTGACCCGATTACGGTCGGCGAACACCGTGGTGCCGGTGTAGTCGACCAGGATCGATCCGAACGGTTGATCGCCGGCGTCGAGAGCTTCACGGGCGAGTACAACGCATTTGCGCAGGTGTTTGAGGTCAGTGTCGCTGATGGCCACGGTCGCGAGTTTACGGTGGCGGCGGTGAGTCCGGGCCACAACGACGGTCAGCCGCCTACCGACTTTTACCTCGGTGCTGCCGACGACGTGGGCTAGGAGCCGACCGGCGTCAGCGTGAATGCGGGACGGCCTCGACGCGGTCGATCGCGATGTCGGCCACGCTGCCGGTGATCGTGGTGAGCTCACCCACCAGGATGCGGGCCGCCCCGTTGTCGGTAGCGAGCGTCGATGCGAGGTCGTGGATCCGGTGCAGAGCGGCCGACAGTTCGTCGGTGTCCAGGCTCCACGGCACCGCGGGACTGGGTGGTGCCCCGCGCAACGCCTCGATGTAGTCGTCGACCGCGGCGATGAACTCGGAGTCCAGCGCGGACGATGGGTGGGTGGGCAGGCTGTTCTCCAGTGTGCTGCACGCGCTCGTCACGGCGTTCAGCGCGGTGCGGTAGGACCGCAGCCACCGGCGCAGCGCGGGGGAGTCCAGCCGCGCCGCACCCCATGCCGCCTCGAACGCCGCGCGGGCCCGAAACGCCCGCTGCCAGGCCGCCGACAGTGCTTCGGCCGGGTGGTCCACCTCGTGCACGAACGCCGTGACCACCATTGCCGCGTAATCGATCTCGGTCATCAGCAGCTCGCCGGCGCGCTGGCGCAACCGGATCAGGGCGTGGTCGGGCAGCAGCACGTGGGCCATCACCGCAAGCCCGCCTCCGATGAGCACACCGAACAACCGGTCGAGAATCCCCGGCCACTCCGAGAACCCGCCGACACCCACCGTGAACACCAGGACCGCTCCGATGGCGACGACCACCGCGAGATAGCCGTATCTGATCACGCTGTAGGCGATTCCGACGACCACCGTGGCGCAGATCGCCGAGGCCAGCGCATCGGGCTGCCAGAACACCGTCAGCGCCGACGCGGCCATGATCCCCGCGGCGAGCCCCGCTATCCGCCCGGCGCATCGCGTATAGGTATGCGCGGTCTCCGGCCGCAGCACGACCACCACCGCCAAAGCCATCCAGCAGCCGTGCCCCAGCGTGCCGTACCGGGTGGCCGCTACAGCGATCGCAGTGGTCACCGACAGCCTGATGGCGTGTCGCAGGATCGGGGACGTCCAGGTCAGGTGTGACCGGACGACCGCAGGCGCCGAGGCCAGCGACCCGATCAAGTCCGGCCGGTGCAGCTGCCCGAACCGCAGCACCGCCGCTTCTCGCAATTGCTCGGAGAAACGATGTGCGCGCGTGGCTTCCGGTCCGGTCACGGCAGCCGCGGTGGCGTCGACACGGACCAGCGCATGCTCGGCGTCGCGGCGTGCGGTGTGGCCGTGGGCGGCGATGGCATCGAGCAGCACCGCTGCCGCGGCCAGCAGCTGCGGCACACCGTCATCGCGGTCACCGCCCGCCGTCGAGCGGAACGAGGCCAGACTTGCGGCAAGCCGTTCGGGCAACCGGTAGCCGCCGTGGTACGCCCGGGGCCGCTGGCTCACCTGAGAATTGGCGAACACTTCGCGCAGCCAGGTCATCGGCGCGTCCTCGACATCGGCAGCACAGTCCGCGGCCACGCTGCGGGCATCGGCGGCCAGCGACCGGTAGGCGCGGGTCAGTCCCTCCCGTTGGGCCCGCCACCGACGCGGTGGCCGCACCGCGATGAGCGCCGCCTGCAGCAGACCGGTGGCCAGGACCAGGACGGGGGTGAGCAGGATGTCTGCCCACGTCGGTGCATTCGCCGGAGCGATCACCAGCAGTGCACTGGCGGCGGAAGCGACCAGGCCGGCGTTGGCGCCCAGCGACCACTGCATCCCGGCGGCAAAACACCACAGTCCGACCACGATGATGAACAGCGCACTGTGCGCGCCGCTCAACACCGCGAGCAGCACCACGGCGGCCAACTCGACCGATGCGGTCACCACGAGGGGCACCCGCCCGCCGGGGCTGCGCTGCAGCGCGATGGCGCCGGCGATCACCCCGGCGCCCAGGGTCCACATGGCCGCGGGGGTCGAGATGGCGTAGAGCGCCAGCCCGGTGAACACGAGGGTGCCGATCAGGCTGCGCGCCACCGCCCCCGCGTCGGGAGGGCTCAGCCGCAGCGCGTCTGCTGCCTGTCCACCGGTCTGCACCCGCCCATTCTCGCGCCTGTGCGCCCGGGTACGTCGCCAACCGCGGTCAAGTGGCGCGAATCGCCTGGGGTATGCCGCCGCGATTCAGGAAGCGCTTCCGGTCCCGTTGTCCGAAGCGGATGCCACGATCTCGCCGCAGAGCCGGGGTGAGGCCTTGCTGCGCGCCGGGCAGCCGTTGAATGGGGTCGGGCACCCGTTGGCCTGGTGGGCGGCGATGATCGCACGGATGGTGCGCCGACACCGGCCGCAGTCGATGCCCGCGCCGCAGGCATCCGCAATCTGCTTGGAGGTGGTGGCTCCGGCCGCCACGACTTCATTGACCACGTGGCTGGTGACTCCGGTACACATGCAGACGAACATCAGCTCACCGGCTCATTCCTGGCCGTCGACAGTCATGATGTGGGCCAATTTGCCGACGAACAGGCTCGGATAGGCGCCGAAGCCGGCTCGCGTCATCCATTCGGCGGCGGCATCCGGGTGGTCGATCCACTGGCGGGCGCTGATCTCGTCTTCGATCTCCTGCAGGATCATGACTTCTTGCCCGTCGTCGAGCGCCTGGTACACCCACACCTTGCGCACGCCGCTGTTCTCGAACCGGCCCAGCCCGTCGTGCACTTTGCGCATCAGCGTTGGCACGTCGTCGACCACCGAGACCGCACCGACCACCACCCTGGCCGTGTAACCGTCCGCGGTCGGCCCGGCCAGGTCGATTTTCTCCACCACCTCCCCGCCGAATATCGGCGGAATGTCTTCGACGCCGGATATGTCGAACCATTCGAAAATGGCCGGCGAACGCAATATATCGCGAATTGATCGGGCATTACGGATACCGATGGTCACCAGAACCCGGCCGGGCTCCCAAATCGACGTGTAGAGCACCACATGATGTGCTCCGATAGTCAGTAATCTCGAACGATGTTTCTTCATCCATTTCCACATCTGTTCGACATCGTCGAGCCGGAAATCGCAGGACAAAATGAGCGAGTGCAAATCGAACTCACGCATTTCTTCTCGCGATTCCTGTCCGTCGGCCGGCATGTTAGCCGAGTCTAACCTTACTTAGGACAGGCAGTCCAGCCTTCGAGGTCTGATGGGTCGACGGGTTAGGCAGGGGCGGGTATTCCACCCGAAAAATGCGCGAACGTACCCGAAATCAATGCGCTCATCGGGAGTTTCTGCAGTAGATTGGCAATGCACGGCAAACAGCAACGCTTGAACAGCCCTCAAGTGCTTAGGAGTGACGATGCAAGGGGATCCGGACGTTCTGAAATTGCTGAATGAGCAATTGACGAGCGAGCTCACAGCCATTAATCAGTACTTTCTGCATTCCAAGATGCAGGACAGCTGGGGATTCACAGAACTGGCTGGCCATACGCGCTCGGAATCATTCGAAGAAATGCAGCACGCGGAGGTGATCACTGATCGTATTCTGCTGTTGAATGGATTGCCGAACTATCAGCGGTTGTCCTCGCTGCGCATCGGGCAGACGTTGCGGGAGCAATTCGAGGCGGATCTGGCCATCGAATACGAGGTGGTCGAGCGGCTCAAGCCCGGCATCATCATGTGCCGTGAGAAGCAGGACGCCGTGACGGCCAATCTGTTCGAGAAGATTCTGGGCGACGAGGAAGGTCACATCGACTACCTGGAAACGCAGCTGGAACTCATGGACAAGCTGGGCGATGCGCTCTACGCCGCGCAGTGCGTCTCCCGGCCGCCGCAGTAGCCCTCGGCCGCCACGCTTGTCGCCGCCTCGGATGTCCGGTTCGGTACCGGAGGTCCGAGGCGGTTTACGTCTGTGTTGCGCCTCACGGTAACTTTCATAGGCAACCTAACGATATGACGTCTGGACCGACCGTCCCGTCGTCGGCGAAAGGATGTCATGACAAGCGCACCGACCACCGCGGAACCGCAGCCCAGCGGCGGTGTTCTGCTGAGCCTGCGGCGCCGCAACCTCGTCTTCGTCGCGGTGCTGCTCGGCATGCTGCTCGCCGCTTTGGACCAGACCATCGTGGCGACCGCGCTGCCAACCGTCGTCGCCGATCTCGGCGGCGCGGGCCATCAGTCCTGGGTGGTGACCAGCTATTTGTTGGCCTCCACGATCGTCACCGCCGTGGTGGGCAAGGTCGGCGACATCTTCGGCCGCAAGGCGGTGTTCCAGGCCGCGGTGGTTTTCTTCCTGGTCGGTTCGGTGCTGTGCGGTGCATCCGGCTCGATGGCCATGCTGGTGGCTTCCCGTGCACTGCAGGGCATCGGCGGCGGTGCGATCATGGTCACCGCCACCGCGCTTATCGGCGAAGTCATCCCGCTCCGTGACCGAGGCCGCTATCAGGGCATGCTCGGCGCTGTCTTCGGCGTCACCACGGTGATCGGCCCGCTGCTCGGCGGGTTCTTCACCGACCACCTGAGTTGGCGCTGGGCGTTCTGGATCAACGTCCCGGTCGGCATCGTGGTGTTCTTCGTCGCCGCGGGCACCATCCCGGCGCTGAGCCGCGCCGGCCGGCCGGTAATCGACTACCTCGGTATCGTCCTTGTCGGGCTGGGCGCCTCCGGCCTCACCCTCGCCACCAGCTGGGGTGGCGGCGAATACCCCTGGGCGTCGCCGGTCATCATCGGCCTGTTCATCGGGTCGGCGATCGCTCTGGCCGCCTTCGTCCGCGCGGAAATGCGTGCGGCCGAACCGATCCTGCCCATGCGCCTGTTCGCCAGCCCGGTGTTCGCGGTGTGTTGTGTGCTGTCGTTCATCGTCGGTTTCGCGATGCTCGGCGCGTTGACCTTCATGCCCACGTTCATGCAGTTCGTCAACGGTGTCTCGGCGACCGAATCGGGGCTGCGCACGCTGCCCATGGTGGCCGGGCTGCTCATCACCTCGACCGGCAGCGGCGCCATCGTCAGCCGCACGGGTCGCTACAAGATCTTCCCGGTCGCCGGCACCGCGGTGATGACGATCGCGTTCGTGCTGCTGTCCCGGATGGACGCGGCCACGCCGACGCTGCAGCAGTCGCTGTACCTGTTCATCCTCGGTATCGGCATCGGTATGTGCATGCAGGTGCTCATCCTGACCGTGCAGAACACCGCGAAGTTCGCCGATCTCGGTGTGGCGACGTCTGGCGTGACGTTCTTTCGGACCATCGGCAGCTCCTTCGGCGCGGCCATCTTCGGCTCGCTTTTCACCAACTTCCTGTCGGGTCGGCTTCCGGGCGCGCTGGCTGCCAGTGGTGCCCCGGCGGCGGCCGGGGCCTCGCCCAAGGCGCTGCATGAACTGCCGGCCCAGGTGGCCGCGCCCATTGTCGACGCGTACGCCGGTGCCCTGGGCAATGTGTTCCTGTGCGCGGCGCCGGTCGCGCTGCTCGGGTTTGTGGTGGCGTTGTTCCTCAAGGAGGTGCCGCTGCAGGAGATGGACGCGAGCGTGGCGGTCGATCTCGGTGAGGGATTCGGCATGCCCAGTGCCGAGTCGGCGGAGAAGGTGCTGGAGACCGCGATCAGCAGGCTGATGCGCAACTCCCACGACATCCGGCTGCGTACCGTCGCCGGCTCGCCGGGCTGCGAACTCGACGTCGCCAGATTGTGGGCGCTGCTGCAGATCTACCGGCAGAGCCAGGTGTTCGGCTCCGCTCGGCTCACCGAGATCGCCGAGAGATTACGCGTTCCCCACGAGGTCCTCGAACCGACCTTCGACACGCTGGTCGGCGACGGGTATGTCCTGCGCGCCGGAGATCAGCTTTGGTTGACGCAGCGCGGGCTGAGTCAGGTTGATGCGGTGTCGGCGGCTCTGGTGGGGCGGATCGTCGAGAAGCTGGCCACGTCACCGTCATTCGAGGGAAGACCGGACCGCGATCAGGTCGAGGCCGCGCTTGAGCGCATCGCACACCGGGTGCTGGCGCAGCGGGACTGGGGTGAGGATAGCGCCGAGTCGCTTGCGGTCAAGCACTAGAATCTCTTCCGGTGATCGGCAGGTTTGCGGGCCGACTATCGCATCTTCAACTGGCACCGGCGAATTCGCCGTTCTGCGTGGGCCGGTTCGGATGGGCGGCGCTGGTGAATCGATGACCGGCGGTTATAGCGGCGCCCAGGCATCCGGCTGGCGTCCGTCGAGGTCGGTGAATCCGTATTCCCTGGCCAAGTCGACGGAGCTGACCGACCGCTGGTTCCAGCGGGCCCGGGTGGGATCGGCGGCCATGGCGGCGATACCCCGACCGACGAATCGGGGGGTCTCGGATTCGGTGAAACCTGGTGGCGCCATCGGGTAGCCGTCGGCGCGGAGCGGATCCAGGGCGGTGCGCCAATTCGCCTCGGTGACACCGTAGTTGTCCAGTATCATCTCCGAGCGCAACCAGCCCGGGGTGACGGCGACCGCCGCGGCACCGAACACGGCGAGCTCGAAACCGTGACTGAAGGCCAACCGGTTGACCGCATCCTTCACCAGGTCGTAGAAAACTGACAAGCGGTAATTCTCGGCATTGAATTCCGTTGTACCGTCGGTTATTTCGACCAGAAGGCCGCCGGGCTTGGTGGTCAGCAAGGGTAGCAGGCAGTGCGAGGTGATCAGATGTGTGTCGAGGCCCAGACGCAAGATGCGCAATCCGTCGTCGAGATCGTGCTGCCACATCGGCTGGCCCCACGTGGCCGGAGCGCCCTTCAGGATCTCGGCGCCCCAGATGTCGTTGACCAGGATGTCGATACTGCCGAAGTCGCGGTCGAGACGTTCGGCGAGCGCCCGGACCTGTGGGATGTCGAGGTGGTCGACCTGGATCGGGATGCCCGCGCCGCCGACCGCACAGACCAGTTCGGCGGTCTCCTCGATCGTTTCAGGGCGGTCGTAGTCGGACAGGCGACTGCCGGATACGCTGCTGCGCCCGGTGCAGACCACCGTGGCACCCGCCTCACCCAGTGCCATGGCGATGCCCCGGCCCGCACCCCGTGTCGCACCCGCGACCACCGCGACACGGCCCCGCAGCGCATTCGGATCCGGCGTCCACACCATCCGATGAGTATCGCGCCCGACAGTCGTTGACCACCGCGGTTCTGTGAACACCGTGGTTCAGCATTGTTGCGGTTCAAGCATTACCGCGCATACTGGCGAAGATGACACCGCTACAGCGCTACATTGCAGAGGAAATCGCCACCGACCACGTGGACGGCCTGCTGTCCCGGCGCGAGGCTCTGCGCCGGCTGGCCCTCATCGGCATGGGCACCGCCGCCGCCACTGCGTTGATCGCCGCATGCAGTGAACAGAAGCCGGCCGGTGGGCAGGCAACTTCATCGTCATCGACCGCGACGGGTACCGCCGAGGCACCGCCGGGTTCGGCCGGCGCATTGCCCACCGCCCCAGTCACCTGGGCGGGTCCGTCCGGCCAACTTCAAGGTGCCTGGGCTGCGGCTCCGCAACCTCGCGGCGGGGTCCTCGTGGTCCACGAGAACAGAGGACTCAACGACTGGGTGCGTTCTGTCGCAGGACGTTTCGCAGGCATCGGCTACTCGGCGCTCGCGATCGACCTGTTGTCGGCCCAGGGGGGAACCGGGGCGTTCGCCGACCCGGCCGGAGCCACCGCAGCGCTGAGCAAGATCACACCCGAAGAGTTCATCGCCAACCTCAAGTCCGGCGTCGATGAACTCGCCCGCCGCGTCCCCGACCACAAACTTGCCGCCGTCGGCTTCTGTATGGGCGGCGGGTTGGTCTGGCAACTGCTGGCCGCAGGCACGCCCCAACTGGCCGCAGCAGTGCCGTTCTACGGGCCGGCCCCGGACAATCCGGACTTCTCCGGTTCCCGCGAGGCGGCTGTCCTCGCCTTCTATGGTGCGCAGGATCAACGGGTGACCAGTACCGAGCCCGTGGTCCGCGCTGCACTCGAAAAGGCCGGCATGGTGCACGACCTCATCACCGAACCCGACGCCAACCATGCCTTCTTCAACGACACGGGGGATCGCTACAACCCCGCCGCTGCGGCCGACGCCTGGCGCCGCGTCCAGGACTGGTTCAGCCAGCACCTCGGCTGATTGCCCGCCGGACTTCCATCCGCGCGCCTCGGCACGGCTTTGTCACGCCAGTGTGGCGCTCGAGCTCGAGCGCCACACTGGCGTGACAAACGCTCGCGATGACCGACGGCCGACGACCGACGAGCCGCGTCCGGAACGGGAGTTCAGCACGTGTTCAGCCAACGGTGGGCGTCACGTTGTTGACCGCACATCACGCCCGGTTCTGATCTGGGCATGCGGGTTGTCCAGGTAGCCAACTTCTACGGCCCGCGCTCGGGGGGTCTGCGCACCGCGGTCGACCGGCTGGGTGCGGAATACCGTGCCGCTGGTCACGAGGTGTACCTCATCGTGCCCGGCACCCACCCGCAACAGCATGTCCTACCCAGTGGCGTCGTACGAATCTCGTTGCCGGCCAGACAGATCCCGTTCACCGGGGGGTACCGCGCCGTGCTGCCCGGCCCGGTCACCACGCTGCTGCGCGAACTCGAGCCCGACGCGCTGGAGGTGTCCGACCGGCTGACCCTGCGCTCGCTCGGGCCGTGGGGGCGTCGCCACCACGTCGCCACTGTGATGATCTCCCACGAACGCCTGGATCGTCTGGTCGGACAGGTACTTCCGCGGTCCACGGCCCGCGCGGTGGCGAACTTCGCCAACCGCCGCACCGCAGCGAACTACGACGCGGTGGTGTGCACGACGGCGTTCGCCCGCGAGGAGTTCGACCGGATCGGCGCGGTCAACGTCGCCACCGTGCCGCTCGGTGTCGATCTGGAGCAGTTCCACCCGCGGTGGCGCAGCGAGCAGATGCGCAGCCGGTGGGCCGCGCCGGAACACACCTTGCTGGTGCACTGCGGCAGACTCTCGGTTGAGAAACACGCCCATCGAAGTATCGATACCGTTGCAGCGCTGCGTGATTCCGGTGTCGACGCGCGCCTGGTGGTGGTCGGGGAAGGGCCGTTGCGGGCCCGGCTGGAACGCCAGGCGGCGCGATTACCGGTCGAGTTCACCGGCTACATCGGCTGTCGTGACACTGTGGCGACCATCCTGGCGTCGGCCGACGTCGCGCTCGCTCCCGGTCCGCATGAAACCTTCGGCCTGGCCGCGCTGGAAGCCCTGGCGTGCGGCACCCCCGCGGTGGTGTCACGAACCTCGGCGCTGGCCGAGATCCTCACGTCCGACAGCGGCGCGACGGCCGACAACGATCCCCGGGCCATCGCGCATGCGGTGACCTCGGTGATCAGCCGCCCGGAATCGCTACGCCGCAGCAGTGCGCGCCAGCGTGCCGAGCAGTTCACCTGGCCGCGGGCTGCCGCAAGGATGCTCGACGTGCTAGGCATCTGGAACGCCGCCGGTATCTGGCCGACTCGTGACCCGACGGTTGACGCGGGATAGATAATCGTAGTGTTTGATGACAGCCCTCAGGGAGTGTGATGAATCGCATCGTGGTGTGCTGTGCGGCGGCGGCACTGGCATTCGGAGCCGTCGCATGTTCGAACTCGCAGCCTTCCGCCGGGCATGACTCCGAAGCGGCCACAGGCAGCCCGGTGCCCGCACCGGCTCCGGGAACGCCTGTCATCACGATCGCCGGAATGGGGTTCAGCGCGCCGCTCACCGTAGCCCCCGGAACACAGATCACGATCGTCAACGACGACGAGGTCGCGCACACGGTGACCTCACTTACCAAGGGGCTGTTCGACGTTCATGTGGCCGGCAAGCAACGCGCGCTTCTCACCGCGCCTTCGGACCCGGGCGAATACGGCTTCGACTGCACCTACCATCCGGCGATGGTGAGCAACTTGATCGTCAAGTAGGCGCCAGCTCTCGACGAACCGATAATGCCGAGCACCGGATGACGCGTGCGTGTACATCGCGGCGTGGCTTCGGCAGGTCAAAGTCGAGATGCACCGTCGGGTGGCGGGGGAGTCAAGATGATTGATCAGGTAGTTCCGACGTTGGTGGCCCGCCGGTTCCGATCATTGCTCCAGGGTTTGCTCGGCTACGTCGACGAGCGGTTTCGATTCGTGGTAGGTCTGCTCGCCAAGCGCCGAGCAATGGACCGTTACCCGCCGACGATCTGCGGGATCAGTCTCGCGGAACGCGAGCGACGATGTCACCAGGTGATCGACGATTCGCGTCACCGTCGGGCTGGACAAACCGGTCTGGCTGCGCACGTCCGCCATCGACAGACCCGTCCGCTGATTTTCGACCAACAGTTCCAGGACCAACCACTGGTCAGTGGTTAGCTGGAAGGCAGATGTGACCGCGTTGATCCCCTCGCTGGCAAGGCGTGAACGCAGTAACAGTCGCAGGCTAGCCCGGCCACTGTCGACATCTGACATGTACCACCCCGTTGACCATACGATTGCTCCTCCGGACGAGTATGTCATAGTGACCAGGGACACAGATCCCTTCGTCGTCTGTAAGAATGCCAAGCCCGGCATGGCGTGAGCCGCAACGTCGATACTTTCTCGGTGTTGCTACCCGACAAACTCCACACTGACGGGAAGTGGGATATGGGTACGCGAGACTGCGAGCCGTTCGGCATTGCCTTGGTGGTGCCTTTGCGCTCGACCGGCGGAATCTTCGGTCCCTCGTGCTGCGCGGTTGCCCAACTGGCTGTAGAAGAAATCAACCAGACCGTAGGCATCCTGGGGCGGCCTGCCGAATTGCACGTCGTCGACGGTGGGCTTCCCCCCGCGCTCGTAGCCCGTGAGGTTGCCGGTCTGGTCGACCAGGAACGAGTACAAGCCATCACCGGGTGGCACACAAATCCGGTCCGCAATGCCATCGTTGCGCAAGTCCGCGGAAGAGTTCCCTACGTGTACACCGCCCTTTATGAGGGGGGTGAAGCAAGACCGGGAGTCTTCTCATCCGGTGAGGTACCGCACAACCAGGTGGCTCCGGCACTTGGCTGGCTGCGGCGCAATCTCGGTGTGACTGACTGGGTCGTAGTCGGACACGATTACTCCTGGCCGCACAGGTCGGCGCGGTTCGTAGTCGATGTGGCGGAACGCATCGGTATCCGAGTTCGCGGAGCGGCATTCGCCCCGATGGATGACGAACCGGCCGTGCTCCGGCTGGTCGACTTTGTCGAGCGCTCATCAGCGCGAGCAGTCATGATGTTCTTTGTAGGCCAGGATGCAGCCATCTTCAATCGCCGCTTCGCGGCCCGCGGTTTGCATCTGCGAACGTTGCGCTACAGCCCGCTCATGGATGAGAGCATGCTGCTGGCAAGCGGCGTGGACGCGACCCAAAATCTCTATTCGTCTGCGGCGTACTACCGTTCGCTGGTAACCGTGGCGACTCTCGATCTCCAGTCCCGTTACAGTGCGCTCCACGGACCAGTGGCACCGCCCCTGAACAACACCGCCGAGAGCATCTACGAAGGTATCTCGACCCTTTATCACCTGTACGCGCGTGCCAAGACAACCGAAATGACTCGAATCAACTCATCCGTTGTCGGGCTGGCCTACGACGGGCCCAGGGGTGTGGTCCAGTACCACGGGCCGCAGAGCAATCAGCATATCTACCTCGCTCAAGCCGACGGTTTCGACTTCGACGTACTCGCTGGACTCTGAAGTCAGCTGACGATGCGGTCCCGTCCCGGGACCTAGGAGGCTCGCGGCCGGGTCTTTTTGCCGCAAGGGACCACCTTCTGCGATAGCGAGCAGCCAAGCGCGCCTTCGGGACATCGTCCGGCACCAATTCTTGTGGGTCCCTTGCCAACGGCACGCATCCGACGGTAGCGTGACGTGAATCACCATCACATGAAACTATTTCACTAGATTACTACTGGTGGCAGCCCCCGCCACACCGCCAAGGCGGCCCGTGATATTCACCTGGCTCAACGAGGAGAAACCGATGTACCCGATCCCACGTGCAGACACCGTCGAACGTCAGCGTCTGATCGATGAGCACAGAGCGTGCATCGACGATATGAAGGGCGTAGCAGGTTGTTCGATACTGCGCACAGAGCGACCTGGAAGCGCGATCGGCCCCCACGGCGGCATCCATGAGCACAAGGACCTGGCCAACGTCCTGGTGCGTATGCGCGCCCAGAATCCGGGTGCCCACGGCGGGAAACTTGTCACGATCTGTGTGGAGCGGGAGCGCGCGTGGCGAATTGGCCGGCTCTCCGGAATCCGCGGAGTGCCTCCAACTTTTGTCGATGATCGAGTGTTCAACGATGAGAACGAAATTCAGCACGCCATCTTCCTGATGCGACTCGACCAATATCCCGAGACCGACGGCATGCCCGAAGACTTCCACGAAGGCTGGAAACGCCACAACGACAGCTGGGCTGTCACCTAACCGGCTCTGCCGAATTATCATGCCTCGGTGGTCCTTTGAGTAAGGAAACCGAGCAATTCTGGGCACCTGCCTCACCACGATGCCGGTGTAATTGACAACTCACCTGACGAAGGACAATGCAAGAAAATGACGACACTAGCCGATAATTCGACCCAGCCACATTGGATGCCGATCACCGCGTATGCCGACAAATGGACCGTCGAGCGCGGCGACAAGATCCACTTCTACGTCAATTGCGATGGGCCGGACCGGTATCACGCCCAACTGGTGCAATTGATCAATGGCAATACCGATCCTGCTGGTCCCGGGCTGAAGGAAATCCCCACCGACGCAGAACTCAACGGTACCTATCCAGGTCGACGACAGGTAATCAACAGCGGATCCTATATCGTTGTGCCCCAGCGTCAGCCGCTCGATGTCGACAGCTTCACCATCCAGGCGTTCATCTGGCCGACCATGCCGCACAAGGTGGATGGCTATTGGCGACCGGGCGCACAGGCCATCGTCGCGAAGTGCATCGACAATCAGGGCTACGGCTTGTTCATCAACGACCGGGCCGAGTTGGAGTTGCGCGTGAACGGCCAGACGCTGACCACGGGCGCGCCCGTGCGGGACCACGCCTGGACCTTTGTCGCCGCCACATACGACGCTGAAACCGGTAAGGCGACATTGATTCAAGAACCGCTCGTACGGTATGCGCTTGACCCCGAAATCCCATGTGCGGAAACAGTATTTGCTGACCGGCTCGTCAACGCAGACGTTCCGCTTTCCATCGCGGCGGCGGCGGGGCGCTACGACGAAGGCCCCCAAGGCGCTTCCTCGGTCCCGCAGGGATTAGTCATCACCAACCACTACAACGGAAAGATCGACAGCGTCCGTATCGCCTCCAAGGCACTGTCCCGACTGGAAATCGAGCAACTCAAAGGAGGTCTCAGTTCCGGATTGGACGAGCGGCGCAGTTTCGGACCCCTGTCCGACCGCGTCGTCGCGTCATGGGATTTCGGCAAGGACATCCCGACAAAGAAGGTGCGCGACGAGGGTCCGTACCGCCTCGACGGAGACATCGTCAACCTCCCCACGCGCGCGATGACGGGATACAACTGGACCGGCACCGAGACCGACTGGCGGCAAGCCCCCGAACAGTACGGTGCGATTCACTTTCACGACGACGACATCGACGATGCGCGGTGGCAGGCCGATTTCAGCTTCGATATCGACGCAGACATGAAGTCTGCAGTGTGGGCCGTCAAGCTCACCAGCGACGACGGAAACTTCGACTACGTGCCCTTCGTCGTGCGTCCTAAACTGGGTGAGCCCACGGCGAAGATCGCGGTCATTCTCTCCACCCAGAGTTACATGGCTTATGCCAACGAGCATCTGGCGGCCAACGCCGGCGCCGCTGAGCTGCTTGTCTACCGCGTCCCGATCATGGCTGCGGCCAACATGTTTCTGGCCACACATCGTGAGTACGGCGGTTCCATCTACGATACTCACACCGATGGCTCTGGACTCTGCCTGTCCTCACGCCTACGGCCTGTGCTGTCATTCCGTCCGCAATACGACCACTTCCTCGCTCAGGCTCCGTGGCAGTTCCCTGCCGACCTCCACCTGATCGACTGGCTCACCGAGAAAGGCTACGAGTTCGACGTCATCACCGATGAAGACGTTTCCTACGACGGGCTGGAGCGCATCGAGAACTACAACGTCGTGCTCACGGGTACACATCCCGAACATCACGACGGCCACTACCTCGACGCGATCCACAATTACAAGGAGCGCGGTGGACGCTTCATGTACATGGGGGCCGACGGCTTCTACTGGATTCACACCTTCCACCCCGCCTACGGTCGCGGAGAGGTGACCGAGATGCGCCGCTGCGAGTCCGGTATCCGCACCTGGCGGGCCGATCCCGGTGAGTATCACCACCAATCCAACGGCCAGCTCGGAGGAATGTGGCGGTACGTCGGCCGTTACCTGCACTCGGTCGCGGGAACGGGTATGTCCTCCGAAGGCTTCGACATCGGCACCTACTACACCCGTACACCGGAATCGAACGACCCGCGGGTGGCGTGGGCGTTCGAGGGCATCGACTACGACGAGCGGCTAGGTGATTTCGGGCTCGTTTCGGGCGGTGCCGCCGGCCTGGAGCTCGATATCGTCGACACCACGCTGGGCTCACCGCCGCACACACTGGTCACCGCGACGTCGGCGGGCCGCCATACCGAGGGAGTGCTGTTGGTCATGGAGGATTACGGCTTCAGCCAGGCCGGCATCGACGGAACACACCACCCGCGCGTGCGTTCTGACATTGCGTTCCATGAAACTCCCAATGGGGGTGCATCTTTCGCATTCAGCTCGATCGCGTTCTGTGGCTCGCTGTCGCACAACAACTATGACAACAACATTTCCCGCCTCGTCGGAAACGTCCTCAATCGGTTCTCCCAAGACGGCCCCCTGCCCGAACCCAGTGCGGACTGCGTCGTGCACCGTGGCCGCGCGGACTACGATCCCGAGTTGAACCGAGTGCGCCTCGACGCCCTTCGTCCAGCGGAGAGTGCGCGGTGAGTCCTGCGGCCAATCTCGGCTTACCGACCGCTATTTCGCGACTTCCGCAGTTTTCCGACGAGAACGCCCAGCTGTGGAGTCGATGCTGGGTGGCGGCCGGTGTCGAGGAGATGATCGCAGAACCAGGGGAGATCCTCCCGGCGACGATTGGCGATCACGGAGTCCATGTCTTGCGGACCAGCCAGGGACACCTCGACGGTGGATATAACGCATTCCAGCAGGGCTCGTGCTGGAATATCCCCGCGCAATGTAGCAACGGAGCAAAAGTCGAATGCGCTTATGTTTCGTGCGGGCACAGCCGGGACGGAGACGTCCTCCGTCCCGGCGTCTCCGAGAACCGGCTCATCCGGCAGATGGTCGGCGCCCGTCCGTCTCGTCGGGTAGCGATCCGCGTCGCCACGGCTGGACCGGTGATCTTCGTCGCTCTCCCCGGGCATGAGCCTGCCCCCTTGGCCGATCAGACCCCGGAGGGCGTCAGCGCCCTGGTGTCCGCATCATCCGATCTGCGCTTCCACAGTTACTTTCACGTTGATGCCGTGTGTAATTGGCGTTATGTAGCGGCGCGCCTGGCCTATGCGATGGGTGCACGCGACCCCGTATCGAATGTTTCCGTGATCATTCCGCCGCAAGACTTACCTGACGGTCTGCGACCGCTACCAGGTGATCGGGGAGGTCTGCGGTCGGCGGTGGTCATATCCGGGTTCCCCAATCTGACGATTGTGGAGTTGCCGACACATCGCGCGATCCTGATCGCCAAGCCAGTCAACCTCGGTCGCACCGAGATCACGGTGGCCCTCTACGGACGCGAGTCGGCGCCGGCGTCATGGCCGACCGTGGAGCATACGTGGCGCAGAATGATCGAAACCCTGCCATCTGTCGACGATGAGACGGACTCGCCGGTCGCCCGGTGGGCGACTCAGCGCTGCGAAATGGCCGGCGCCGGGTGACGATGAAATCGAAGTGGTTTCGAAGCGAACCCGCGCTGCTCGATGACGCGGTAATCACGTTCATGGCCGAGTACCTGACGTATCGGCTCGGGCGTGTGCAGCGAATCGTCGATCTGTGGGCGGACAGCGGGCATATGCTCGCGCCATTGTCCATGCGACTGGAAGCGGAAACGGCCGTTGGCCTGTGCGGTAGCCAACTGGTCCAACAGTCGCTCACCATGCGCCGTTCGCGGCATGAGGTCGTCGACTACAAAGTGGCCAATCCGGCCGGCCCACAGTTCGATCTGCCGTCGGGCATCGACCTGGTCGTGGGCATGCCGGCTTGGCACTGGGCGCCCGAGCTTATCGACGTGACCGACCCCATAGGTGCAGTGGTAACACTCACCGAGGATCCCGCCAATGTCGCCATGATTCAGGCGTGTCGATGCCTGACAGCCGAAGGACTGGGGGCTTTCGTCGTCGGCCCGGGACTTCTGATGCGGCCTGGCCCGGGCACACTCATGCCCAATCTCGAACGCCTCGGCCTGCATATCGACGGCATCGTCGAGTTGCCGCACGGCGCTATCAAGCCTGATCACGGCGCCATCCAGGCGCTGTTGATCCTTTCTCAGCTCAAGCGTGTCCCCCTCATCGGCTCAATGACCTTGGGGGAGAATTCGTTTGCGGAGGTATTCGGCACCGAGTCGACTACATCATGACCTAGCGGGGACTCTGGTATTCCGCAGGTGGCGATCATCGTGTGTTCCAAACGGATCGGCCATGGCCCCACTACGAAAGCGTGTTTAGCAATGCTTCCGGTATTTCTCGTGTTCGTCGGTGCAAGCCTGCTCGTCAACGGAGTATGGATGTGGCGCACCGCCACACCGAACGCTCCAAACCAGCTGGCAGGCAAAGATATCGCGGTTCTCAACATCTTCACCGGGTTTGTCGGATTAGTGATCATCGCGCTGACACTGGCCCGAAGCACCGACGCCGCCAGCGCCGCCCCGGCCGCCTACATCGGGCTTTTCGCACTGACCTATCTTTGGGTAGGCGCCAATCAGTTCACCGGTGTGAACGGCGCCGCACTCGGATGGTTCTCACTCGTGGTGACGGCGGTCGCCCTTCCTGTCGGAATATATTCGCTGTCTACCTCCAGCGGCGCCTTCAATGTGTGGATGGCGGGTAACTGGTTCGCGTGGGCGGCCTTGTGGTTTCTGTTCTTCCTCACCCTGGGGCTGGGCAGACCCCTTGTCCGCGTCACCGCAGTGGTTGCAGTCGCTGAAGCTATCGGCACCGCACTGGTTCCAGCAATCCTGGTATTCACCGAAGCAATTCAGGTGTAAAGAACCAGGCGAAGCGCTCACCGTCGCTGTGACGGTCGGGTTCGTGACGGTGTTCGGTGCTTTCGCTGCGCTGGCCGTACTGGTGGTCTGCGGCGCGGTGTGGCGGCTTGCCGTCAGGCGCGTCGCGAAAGGTCGCCCCGCAGATCCGGCCACGGTGGGCGACGGATCATAGCCACTGTCGCGAGGGTGGCCGCGATCAGACCGATCAGCTCACCCATCAGGGCGATGCGGGTGGCGTCCACCGCAGGGACCCAAGTCGGGGTGCCGTCCTTGATCACGAACACACCGAACGCGCGGGTGACCCGGCCGCCGTCGCGCCGGTGGTGCACCTTGGACACCGGGATCACAGTGGTCCCGTCGGGGGTCTGGTATGGCTCGCCGAACAACCGGTCGGGATCGCCATCGGTGGACAGGGCTTCCAACGCGTCGGGCATCCGCATGCCGGCGTCCTTTCGGGTCAGCGGTCGAAATCCAGATCGTCGTCGATCGGTACGGCAGTGGCCTGCTCGATGAGGTCCGCCTCGTCGGCGTCGGCATCAGGGGATATACGAACCAGGCTGGATTCGGATATGTCATCGTCGTCGACATTGACGGGCGTGAGCTGTTCGACTGCATCAGCCTCGGGTGCGTCGTCGTCGAACGCCCCATTGTCGGCATAGGTCATGATCGTTCCTCCCCGATCGGCCGGCGATGACCTCGATTGTCCTACCGGTGCGGGAATGATTCAACGGTGCCGGTCAACGGGCCCGACACCCGAGCGCCGGCAACTGTATGGCCGGGGTGAAGACTTGGAGTCGTGAGACTGGTGACGATCGACGACATACGCGGTGCCGCCGAGCGTATCGCCGCCGACGTGATCCGCACCCCGCTGCTGCCTGCCACGTGGGCCGACCCCGACCGCCCGCTGTGGATCAAACCCGAGAATCTGCAGCCGATGGGCGCTTTCAAGATCCGTGGCGCGTTCAACGCGCTCGGCCGACTGGATCCAGGGGTCCGGGCTAGGGGAGTCGTGGCGTATTCCAGCGGCAATCACGCCCAGGCGGTCGCCTGTGCCGCGGCAAGTTATGGCGTAGTCGCGCATATCGTGATGCCCGAGGAGACCCCCGCCGTCAAGGTTGCCGCGACCCGGGCGTACGGCGCAGACGTGGTGCTGTGCGCGGCTGGTCAACGCGAGCGGGTGGCCGCCGAAGTCGTCGAACGCACGGGAGGGGTGCTGATACCGCCATTCGACGACCTCGACGTCATCGCCGGGCAGGGCACCGTCGGGCTGGAGATCGCCGAAGACCTCCCCGGAGTCGCGACCGTGCTTATCCCGATCAGCGGCGGCGGCCTGGCCTCCGGCATCGGCACGGCGGTGCGTGCGCTGTGCCCGCAAGCCAAGATATTCGGGGTCGAACCGGAACTCGCGGCCGACACCGCCGAAGCGCTGGACAGCGGTCATCTGGTAGATTGGCCTGTGGCGCAACGCAATCGGACCATAGCCGACGGGCTGAGGTCCACTCCTTCGGCGTTGACTTTCGCGCATCTGCAGCGCGTACTCGACGACGTCATCACCGTCAGCGAGGACGAGATCCGCTCTGCCATGCGGGAATTGGCCTACCGGGCGCATCTGGTCGTCGAGCCGAGCGGGGCCGTCGCACTTGCCGGCTACCACCGCGGGCAGTTCCCCGAGGGGCCTGCGGTGGTCATCGTCTCCGGCGGAAACATCGAACCGGCGTTACTGAGAGCTGTTTTCGCCGATGGCTAGTGCACACCCTCCAGCAGGTGCGGCTGTCATGGCGCCGACCCTGTCGCGCAGCCGAAGGCGGGGCCGGAATTTCGCCTATCCATCGGCAAACCGATGCGTGGGTCTGTTCACCGGATTCTGATGGCGCAGCACACTTTCACGTACCGCGGGGTCAGCGAAGCCGCCGTGCGCCAAGTGTGCTCGTACGGCCTGGCGCGGGTATGGTCAGCTCGAACAGGTGGACGTCGGCCACATTGTCCGGATCCGCGGTGCTTTGCGTCGTTGCTCGTGCCGGTGGACCACCGTGTCGTGGCCACAGCTCCGAGGGGGTATGCGCGTGGACGCGGTGCTCGGCGTCTCGATGACAGCGGCCAGCGTCGGTCTGGTCCTGGTCAAGGGGCGAAACGGCGACGGCGCCACCCTCGCGCACGACACGATCGACCTGCGGGCCTATGACGAGAGTGACGTTTGCGACGAGGTTGTTTCCGCCGTCGCGCACCTGGGTCAGACGGCGGCCCGGAGCGGCCACACCTTGCGTTCGGTCGGCGTCACGTGGAGTGACTACGCCGAGCGCGAGGCTGCTGAGGTCGTGAACTCGCTCTCAGAGTCCGGCTTCGGAAGAACGGGGCCGATCCGACTGCCGCAGGCCACTGAAGCGCTGGCACGCGGGATCGCCGATGCCGTCGGGTTCGACACCACGGTCATCTGTGTCATCGAGCCCGAAATGGTCGTCGCGCTGACCGTACGGCCCGGCGCCGGCCCGGTCCGCAGCACGGTCAATCATCTCGTCGACAGCCACGAGACGCTGTCCGGCTGGCTGCATCAGGTTTTCGCCGCGGCCGATGAGCGTCCGGATGCGCTTGTGGTCGTCGGCTCTGCCGGAGATCTGAGCGCTGTTATGCCGAAGCTGGAACGGGCACTTGGGGTTCCGGTGTTCACGCCGGCTGAGGCCAAACTCGCGCTGGCCCGTGGTGCGGCTCTGGTCGCGGCGCGGCGCGGCCGGTTCATGTTTGATGACGAGACGCCTGAGCGCCGAAAGCGTTGGACCTCAGCCACATTGGCTCCGATAGCGATGCTGGCCGGCGGTGTGGTGACATTCGTCGTGTCGATCTCTCTGGCCGTCAGCATGCAGCTGATACCGCACCGGCAACCCGCTACGACGGGGGTTCCACCCGCGCCGTCCGCACAGCTCGTGGAGCCCGCATCTGTCGATCCACCCGCGCAACAACCACCGACACCGGAATCAGCTGTCGAGCCCGGTGCCGATCAGTCCCCGGCCGCGGTGCCGGCGTCCGAGGAAGTGCCGGCAGCAGCACCTGTCGCGCCGCCCCCGGCGGAGGTCCCGTCGGATCAGCCCGCCGGGGAGATTCCGGACCAGGCCGGGATGTCGGCTGGCGATCAACCGCCTGACTTGGCACCGGTTCTTACGCCGTAACGCTCAGCGCCGGCTGTCGGCAATTACCGATTCGGTTTCGCCAGCCGGTGCTGCAGCGCGACCCGATGTTGCTGGTCGCGCGTAACGACAGGGTGGTTTGCGGTTAGGTGAAACGTTTGTGCGCCGCGCACCGATGCAGTAACTGTGAATCGCTGCCTCCGTGAATCCCATGTGCCGCTTACCGGCCTCGGCCTGCGTATACTGCGGGTGGCCGCGCGAACGAACTACACTGCAGTAATGCTGAACGCCTCGTCGCCCGGTCCTCGAACCGCGCTGGGATCGGTCCGAAAAGTGTTTGCGGTGATCGGTATCGCCATGCTTGCCACCGCCGCGTCGGTTAATGTCGCGGAGGCTGCCGTCAGCACCCCGAACCCGGTGGCCAGTGTCGAGCCGTCGGCGGGCTCTGTCGTGGGGGTGGCCTACCCGATCACGGTGACGTTCAGCCAGCCGATCATCGACCGAGGTGCGGCCGAGCACGGCTTGCGGGTGTCGACCTCTGCGGCGCGCACCCCGACCGGGAAGTTCACCTGGTTGAGCGATGACGTCATGCGGTGGACCCCGGATCAGTTCTACCCGGGCCACTCCACCGTCTCGGTTGTCGCGGAGGGCTTCAAGACCACTTTCGAGACCGGTGCCACCGTGCTCGGTGTGGCCGATATCAGCGCTCACACCTTCACCGTCAGCATCGACGGCGAGGTTGCGCGCACCATGCCCGCGTCGATGGGCAAGCCCAAGCATCCGACCCCGGTCGGCTCCTTCACCGCATTGTCGAAAGAGAAGACGGTCGTGATGGATTCGCGGACCATCGGGATCCCACTGAGTGACCCGGAGGGCTACAAGTTAACCGTCAACGACGCGGTCCGAGTGACCTGGGGCGGGGTGTACGTGCATTCGGCACCGTGGTCGGTGGCACAGCAGGGCAATTCGAACGTCAGCCACGGCTGCATCAACCTGAGCCCGGACAACGCGGCGTGGTATTTCAACACCGTCAGCATCGGTGATCCGATCATCATCAACGCCTGACGGCCACTTCGCGACGTAGCCTGCCGTAGGTTCTCAGCGACGCCTTGTAGCAGCGGAGCGGTTCCGGCGTTGGGCTGCAACAGATTCCAGGACCGACGCCAGCCGCGGCACCACGGCCCAGCTGGAACCCCACGGCTCGCAACCAATGGCGCGCGCCGACCCGTGGGGTCCGCTTACGCCAAGGCTAGGAACAGCTTTTCTAGTTCGGCCTCGGTCAACGGATTTCGAGATTGGTCGTCGCCAGTGATGCAGTTCCGCAACCCGGTGGCCACAATCTTGAACCCGGCGCGATCGAGCGCGCGGCTGACCGCAGCGAGTTGCGTGACGACGTCCTTGCAGTCTCGGCCCTGTTCGATCATGGAAATCACTCCGGCAAGCTGCCCCTGGGCCCGCCTCAACCTGTTGAGAACGGCAGTCATCGATTCTTCGTCACCGGCCACGTTCACATCCTTCTTCCCGATCAGTGCGGTCGCACCGCCGCCGAGTGTAGCGAATGTACGGGTGGGGGTATTCCCTCAGTGGCCACGGTAGGGTTCAGGCGCGTCGACTCCGGATCGCCGACTCGACATCGGATTCAGGAAGCTGCTTGGTGCAGAAGAACCAGTCCTCGCATTCGACGCCGTCGTCATGACCGTCCATGCGGTCTTTGGCGGTGCCGCACGACCCGGCGGTTGGCACGATCACGGGATCGCCCGGACGCCAGTCCGCGGGTGTCGCGACGTCGAAGTGGTCAGCGGTTTGTAGTGCCTTCACCACGCGAAGCAGCTCATCGAAGTTGCGGCCCAAGGACAATGGGTAGTAGATGACGGTTCGGACAATGCCCTTGGGGTCGATGACGAACACGGCCCGCACCGCTTTCGTCGAGTCTTCTCCCGGCATGATCATGCCGTACTTGCGTGCGATGTCCATCGAGATGTCCTCGATGAGCGGGAAGGTGACTTCGACCCCGCTCATATCCTTGAACGTGATCTTGTCCTTGATGGTGCGCAACCAGGCGATGTGGCTGTAGAGCCCGTCGACCGACAATCCGACCAGTGCCGTGTTGTAGGCCGCGAATTTGTTTTGCATGGAGGCAAACGTCATGAACTCGCTGGTGCAAACCGGCGTGAAGTCGGCGGGGTGCGAGAACAAAATGACCCATTGACCGGCGTAGTCGGCTGGGAAGTTGATATCGCCCTGTGTGGTTGCGGCGGTGAACGAGGGGGCGGGGTCCCCGATTCTCGGCATGGTGCCGACTGTGGCCGCCGGCGTCTCAATGGTGTTGGTCATAGTGGTCCTGTGTTTGTGTGTTGGTTCGTGAAAGGCATTGTTGCTAAACAAGATCCTTGAGCATCGGCTGTCATTACATCAACGGCAGCCGCATTCTTCAAATCATACCTCCTGGGGTATGTCGCTTTAGTATAGGTGCGGTGGTTGTCAGGCGCACAGGGTCTTTGGTCACCAGGCTCGGCAGCCAGCGCCAGGCATCGTTGCGAACCGACATACCCAAAGGGGTATATTCCCTCGCGCCCGAGGGGTTTATCTCTTTTTCTTGAACGGGTTCCACCGCGATTGCTTCGGCGTGCCGTCGGAGTGTCCGCTACACCACTGCGCGGCGGGCACACCACGCCGGACGGCCTCGACATGCATACCGCATCCCGCCCAGGTGGTCTTTCCGCATTCGCGGCATTGAACTGCACGGCACATGTTGTTTCCCTTCGTTTTTGGTTGGCTGTCGGGTTTCTGGTTGATCAGGCGAGGCTCAAGAACAGCTTTTCCAACTCGGCGACAGTGAGTTCGTCCTCTCCGGTGAGTGCCCACCGTCGTGTTCATCGCCCATCTCTCCGTGAGCCTACTTAATACTATACCCCCTATGGTATATATGGCACATGCCTCACGTTCCGCCCTCCGATCCTGCACCGGGTTCCGCACCCTCATCTGGGCCGGATCCCGCGCCGCGGACATCGCCCACGCAGCCCGACGGCGCCGGTGCGCCCCACCGTGCTGCCCGGAGCCGGTCGCCGCTCGGCGTGCTCAAGCAGTACTGGGTTGTGCTCGTCGTTGCCATCGCCGTGGTCGCGGCTGTCGCAGTGGTTGGTCGGCTGCGGACGTTCTTCGACTCTGATCAGCCGCTGGCTCCCGATGCCGGTCGGGCCGATCTGATCGTGCCGTTCAACACCAAGAGCGTGACCTATGAAGTCATCGGGCCGCTCGACACCACCGGCCAGGTCAGCTACCTGGATGCCACAGGCAAGACGCTGCAGGCGAGCTTTACCGGCCTGCCATGGTCGGTCACCGTCACCACCACCGACCCCGGCGTGCTGGCCAACGTCGTCGCCCAGGGTGACGCTGATGTCCTCGGCTGTCGCATCCTCGTCAACGGTTCGGTCGTCATCGAACAGCAGGCGCACGCACACGGCGCGCAGGTCTTCTGCTTGGACAAGGCCGCATGAGCGCGTCTACCGCACGCCCTGCTGTGCCCCGTCTGCTGCGCGCTGCCGCGGTGCCCATCATCGTGGCCTGGGTGGTGCTGACCGCGGGGCTGAATCTGCTTCTGCCCCAGGTGGAGGTCGTCGGCAAGCACAACGCGGTGTCGATGTCGCCGCAGGATGCGCCGTCAGTCATCGCCGCGAAGAAGATCGGCGAGAAGTTCCGGGAGTCGACCTCCGACAGCATTGCGATGGTGGTCCTCGTGGGAGACGAGAAGCTCGGCGACTCCGCCCACCAGTACTACGACACGCTGATTGCCAAGTTCCAACAGGATACTGGGCACGTCGAGCACGTCCACGATTTCTGGGGTGACCTGATCACCGCCGCCGGCGTGCAGAGCAGCGACGGCAAAGCCGCCTACGTGCAACTCAACCTCGCCGGCGACCAGGGCAGCACCAAGGGCAACGAGTCGGTCGAGGCCGTCCGTGACATCATCGCTGACACCCCACCGCCGGCCGGCGTGCACACCTACGTCACCGGGCCGGCGCCGTTGACCACAGACTCGTTGGAGACCGGCGACAAGAGCATGGTCAAGATGACCGTGACCACCATGGTGGTCATCACCATCATGCTGTTGGTCGTCTACCGGTCAGTGCGCACGGTGTTGATCATCCTGGCAATCGTCGGAATCGAAATGGGTTCCGCGCGTGGGACGGTCGCACTGCTCGGGCACTTCCGGATCATCGATTTCTCCACCTTCTCGGTGCCGCTGCTCACGGCGCTGGCCATTGCGGCCGGTACCGACTACGCGATCTTCCTGATCGGCCGATATCAGGAGGCCCGCCAGCGCAGCGAAGATCGCGAGTCCGCGTACTACACCGCCTTCCACGGTGTCGCACACGTGATCCTGGGTTCGGGGTTGACGATCGCGGGCGCAATGCTGTGCCTGCGGTTGACCAGGCTCGCCTACTTCCGGTCGTTGTCGTATCCATCGGCGGTCGCGCTCGTCGTCGTGGTGGCGGCGTCGCTCACGGTGGCGCCTGCCGTTCTCGTGGTCGCCACCCGCCATGGATTGCTCGATCCCAAGCGCAAGATGAAAACCAAAGGGTGGCGGCGTATCGGTACCGCAGCGGTGCGCTGGCCCAAGCCCATCCTGGCGGCCGCGACGGCCGTCACGCTGCTGGGCATCCTGGCCATGCTCGGATACAAGACCAGCTACGACGACCGGCGTTATCTGCCCGACGACGTGCCGGCCAACGTGGGCTACACCGCAGCCGAAAAGCACTTCAGTGCGGCGCGACTCAACCCCGACATCATGATGGTCGAATCCGACCACGATATGCGCAACCCCACGGACATGATCGTGTTAGACCGGATCGCCAAGGCGCTCTTTCGTATTCGAGGGATCGCGATGGTGCAGAGCATCACACGGCCATTGGGTTCGCCCATCGCCCACAGTTCCATCCCGTACCAGGTGAGCATGTCCTCAGTGCCGATCACCCAGAACCTGCAATTCCTCAAGGCACGTGTCGGTGACATCGGCGATATGTCAGACGATCTCGGCGCGATGATCACGTCGATGACCGCACTGCAGACGTTGATGCAGGGGTTCGCCGACTCGATGCAAGGCACTGTCGATGCTGCCGACCGCATGGCGGGCTCGGCACACCGCGGCGTCACGGACATGAACACGATGAAAGCCACCCTGGACGAGATGCGGGATCACATCGCCGATTTCGATGACACGATGCGTCCGCTGCGCAACTACTTCTACTGGGAACAGAACTGCTTCAACATCCCGGCCTGCTGGGGGATCCGCTCGGCATTCGACGCCCTCGACGGTGTCGACACCTTCAGCGACGATATGGCAACACTGCAGAAGGACATGGACGCCATGGTCAGCGGGATGGACGGCATGGTCGGCGGGATGAAACAGACCAACATGCTGATCCCGCGGATGGTCGCCGAGTTCCGGCCGATCATCGCCACCGCCACCGGTATGCGCAACACGCTGCAGGTCATCCAAAGCAGCTTCACCGGCCTCATCGACCAGATGCAGCAGATGACCGACACCGCAACGGCAATGGGCGACGCCTTCGACGCCTCCAAGAGCGACGACTACTTCTACCTCCCGCCGGAGGTTTTTGCCAATCCCGACTTCCAGAAAGGACTTAAGCTGTTCCTCTCGCCGGACGGTAAGGCGGCGCGCCTGATCATCACCCATGACGTCGACCCCGCCACCGAGGCGGGCATCTCCACCGTCGACGAGGAGGTGGTAGCCGCCCATGAAGCCGTAAAAGGCACCGCGCTGGCCGACGCCAAGCTCTACCTGACGGGCACTGCGGCGACCTACCGTGACATCCAGGCCGGCGCCAAGTACGACACGATGATTGCCGCCTTTGCCGCTATCACGCTGATCTTCCTGGTCATGGTCATCATCACGCGCGCATTCGTGGCGTCGCTGGTGATCGTCGGCACCATCGTGTTGTCGCTGGGCGCCGCATTCGGGCTGTCGGTGCTGGTGTGGGAACGCATCGTCGGCATCGAGTTGAACTGGATCGTGCTCGCCTTCGCGGTGATCATCCTGCTCGCGGTGGGCAGCGACTACAACCTGCTGCTGGTCTCACGATTCAAAGAGGAGATCGGCGCCGGAATCAACACCGGCATCATCCGCTCCATGGGCAGCACCGGCAGTGTCGTCACCGCCGCCGGGCTGGTATTCGCCTTCACGATGGGCTCCATGGTGTCCGGCGATCTGCTCAACGTCGGCCAGGGTGGAACCACAATAGGCATCGGCCTGCTCGTGGACACGCTCATCGTACGGTCACTGATGACCCCAGCGATCGCCGCGTTGCTCGGACCGTGGTTCTGGTGGCCGCTGAGAGTACGCCAGAGGCCGGCGGCCGATACCGCACGGCGCGCTGTGGCAACCACGGGAGCGGCTCCGAGCCCCGCCACATAAGGCCGCCATGTACGTATTCCGTGCATTCGACGATGCGTATCGAGCGCCTGGCGCAATTTCGCTGTGCCGGTGGGGCCGCCCGCGGATCCGCCAGACCTGCCGTGCCTAGATTCCTGCGGTGTCACAGCCACGACGGTCTCGGGGATTCGTCTCGCCGGGACTATTGGCCCTCGGCCGTGAGGCGATGGCCTCTAGGGCCTGGTCGCGGTTGGGCGGATCGTGAGGGCTACCTGATCGGGGTTGTTTGGCCGGCGGGGGAGGGAAGGGAGCGGTGCGATGTGCGGCTGGGGTGGTCACGGATGGATGAGGACCCGACAACTGCCCGGGCGACGGCCGAGTGGTCCTGACGGACGCGTCGATGAATCCGGCAGCACCGTCGCCGGGCACTACGTGGCCGGCACGTCCGCCGCCCTCGACGTCACTGCACCCCAAATAGACGAAACGAAAAATGCTGTGGCCCATGGTTACCCAACGTGAAATGTCTGATCCTGATCCGGCGGTGAGTCCTGTCGGGTTGACGTCGGCTCAGGCGGACGCATTGTTGGCCGAGTGCGGCCCGAACACGGTGCCCGAGCAACGGCCAGGCGTGCTGTTGCGGTTGGCGGGTGGATTGTGGGCGCCGGTGCCGTGGATGCTTGAGGCCACGATCGTGTTGGAGTTGGTGCTGGGCAAGTGGCTGGACGCGGCGATCGTGGGTGCGGTGCTGGCGTTCAATGCTGGTTTGGGATTTGCGCAGCAGCAGCGGGCCGCAGCGGCGCTGGAATTGCTGCGTCACCGATTGGCGGTTAATGCCCGGGTCTGTCGTGATGGCGCCTGGCAGCTGGTCCCGGCGGCCGGGCTGGTCAACGGGGACGTGGTGCATGTGCGTGTCGGCGATCTGGCACCGGCCGATATTCAGGTCAGCTCGGGTGATGTGCTGGTCGATCAGTCCACCCTGACAGGCGAGTCAGTGCCGGTCGATCGTGGTCTCACTGACACGGTGTTTGCCGGCTCGATTATCGCGCGCGGGGAGGCAACCGCGGTGGTGACCGCGACGGGTGCGCGCACCTATTTCGGCCGCACCGCGCAACTGGTGGGCGGCGCCGAGGCGAACGATCACCTGGCCGGCGTGGTGCTGCGCATGGTGAGGGTGTTCATCGCCGTTGACGTGGCGCTGGCGATCGCCGGCACGATTTATCTGGTCGCCGGCGCAGCAAGCACAGTGGACATCGTGTCGTTTGCCGTGGTGCTCCTGTTGGCCTCGGTGCCTGTGGCGTTGCCGGCAGCGTTCGCGTTGGCTGGGGCGCTGGGGGCGCGGCATCTGGCGGGGCGGGGGATCTTGACTGCGCGGCTGGCCAGTGTGGCCGATGCCGCCGAGATGGATCTGCTGTGTGTCGACAAGACCGGCACTATCACCTACAACCAGCTGGCCGTTGCCGCCGTCGCCGCCCGGCCTGGCACCTCCGAGTGCGACGTGCTGCGCCTGGCCGCAGGCGCCTCCGATGAGGCCACCCAGGATCCCATCGACTTGGCTATCCTGCGTGCCGCTGCGGCGGGTGATGTCGGGAACAACGTCCGGATCGGGTTCGTCCCCTTCGATCCAGCCACCAAACGCTCCGAAGCTACCCTGCGCACTGGTTCGCAGACAGTGCAGGTCGCCAAGGGTGCGCCCCGGGTCATCGCCGAACTCGCCGGTCAAGCAATAGACCCGCAGGTCGAGCAGCTCGCCGCGGCCGGCGCACGGGTCCTGGCGGTGGCGGTCAGCGACGACGGGAATTCCTGGCATCAGGTTGGGCTGATCGCCTTGGCCGATCCACCGCGCCCGGATGCGGCCAGCCTGATCCAGCAGCTGGCTGAGCTCGGGGTCAGGGTCGTGATGGTCAGCGGGGACAGCGCGGCCACGGCTACGGCCGTGGCCGCCCAGGTGGGTATCGCGGGGCCGACGCTGCGGGCCGATGCGCTAAGCGATGCCAGCATCGACGCGCTCGGTGTAGGGGTGATCGCCGAGGTTCTGCCCGAGGACAAGTACCGACTCGTCAAGCGACTGCAGGACGCCGGCCACACTGTCGGCATGACCGGCGACGGGGTGAACGACGCGCCGGCCCTGCGGCAAGCCGACGTGGGCATCGCGGTGGCCGGCGCCACCGATGTCGCCAAATCCGCTGCGGGGATCGTGCTCACCCGTGAGGGACTCATCGACATCATCGGCCTGGTGACGGAGAGTCGCCGCATCCACCAGCGCTCTCTGACCTACGCCCTCAACGTCAGCGTGAAGAAGCTGGAGGTGCCGCTGCTGTTGACCTTCGGTGTGTTCGCCTGGCAGCAGTTCGTGTTCACGCCGCTGCTGATGGCGTTGCTGCTGCTCGGCAACGACGTCGTCAGCTTGGCCATCACCACCGATCGCGCCGACTACGCGCGGCGCCCGGACCACTGGAATGTCCGCCACATCATCACCGGTGCATGTGTGATTGCCGCCCCGCTACTGGCCGCCTCAATTGGACTGCTGTGGTCGACCCGTAACCTCTGGCCCCACCTGGATCTGGGCCAGTTGCGCAGCTTGATCTTCTTCACACTCATCACCAGCAGCCAGGCCACCATCTACCTCGTGCGCACCCGCGAACATCTCTGGACCAGCCGCCCCAGCACCTGGCTGCTGGGCGCCACCGCAATCAATCTTGCCGTCGCGCTCACCCTGGCACTCACCGGCACTCTCATGTCGCCGCTGGCACCAGTTGTGGCCGCTATCGTGATGTTGGCACTCACCGCCGCAGCACTGCTGGCCGACTACCTCAAGATTCCCACTTTCAAAGCCCTTGGGTTGCACCGTCTCTGGCGCCAGCCTCGACCGGCAGAACGTACGGTATTGAGCTAGCCGACACCATATACCCGCCGGGGTATAATGGGTGAAACGAAACTGATCGTCCAAAGTAAGGAAGACCATGGCACTGGCGTTATCGACAACGTTGCGGACATCGTTCGACGATGCGGTTGCCCGCACCCGCGAAGCGTTGGCGGAACAGGGTTTTGGAGTTCTGACCGAAATCGACATGCGGGCGACTTTGAAGTCCAAGCTCGGCGAGGAAATCGAGGACTATCTGATCTTGGGTGCGTGTAACCCATCATTGGCATTCCGCGCGCTCGGCGCCGACCGCCGTATCGGGCAGCTGCTGCCGTGCAACGTCGTCATCCGCAGTGACGTCCAGGACGCCGGTGCGGTGCGGGTTGAGGCGATGGATCCTCAACTCATGGTCGAGCTTGCCGGCGAACCCAGTCTTCAGCCTGTCGCCGACGAGGCGGCGGCCAGACTTCGGGCCGCGGTAGACAAATTGACAGCAACCACCGGCACGTCCCGCTGACGGCCCCGCGTTACCGCGGCAAGCTCAGCTGACAATCACGATAACCGGGCCAGCGGGATCGGTGAAGCCGAATCCGGCGGGAGATTCAAGGTCGGCATCATGGCCTGTTGACTCCTCGCAACGACGTTGTGTAGTGCTGCCGCTCCTGTTGATACCCCAGGTGGGGCGGTGTGCAGCGGGTGATCGAAAATCGAGAGTCCTCAGTTTTGTAATGTGTTCCGATTCGGCTGGTGTAACGAATGACTGGCACCGCCGATGTACTCAGCGCTACCATCAGCCCCTGGAGTAACAGCGAGAGGCCACCGATGACTGTCGACATCCGAAAGCTTGCGTCCGCGGCTGCGTGCTGCGTGTCGGCCCCCGTCGTCGCGCTGATGATCGCGGCGGCGGCATCAGCCGACCCGGGCGTGCCGGTACCGCCCCCGGACCCCGGCGCCGTGCCGGCGCCGCAGGCGGCCGATCCGGCGGCCCCGACACCGCAGGCGGCCGATCCGGCGGCCCCGACACAGCTGGCGGCGCCGCCCTCGGGCACCCCGCATCTGGCCAGTCCGGACGCGCTGCCGCCGGGGTCGACGATGGATCCCAGCGCGGAGGACACGGACCGTCCCAATGTGAGCTATCTCAAGGATCTGTGGCACGCGGTCCAGAACAACGAGATCAGCGGTAAGCAGGCGCTGCTGCTCGGTCTCGCGCAGCGCAATATGAACACCCCGATCCCGGATCAGGCACCCGGCCCAAACGTTCCGCTCTCTCCGGGCGAGCCGGCGCCGCAGGGCGCACCGGGGCCGAACACCATGGCGCCCGCAAGCCCCGTCCTGCCCGGCGCGCCTGCGCCGGCGGCACCGGCGAACCCGTTTGCTCCGCCACCACCAGCCAACCCGCTGCCCCCGCCGCCGGCTGATCCGGCTCCGCCGCTGCCCTGATCGTCGCTTGCGGGATTCAGTCCGCAGAGGTCCGATCTATTGAGGATTGGCCCGATCGTGGCTCGGCTTGGTCTACTTGTTTCCATGGGTCGCATATTGTCGCCGCCCGAATCGCTTGCCGAAATCGGCGAAGGTTCAGGTGGTGCGAGAGTGGGGGCATTCTTCGATCTCGACGGGACGCTGGTCGACGGGTTCACCGCCAGCGCTCACGCCGGGCACCGGATCCGCAATCGACAGGCCGCGCTCGGCGAGATCCTGGGGATCATCGAAGCTTCGGTGCGTTACCGACTGGGCCGGATGCCATTCGAGAGGCTCCTCGTGCGGGCCACCGGCTATCTACGGGGCGAGTCGCTGCGAGAGCTTGACGAGTTGGGGGAGCAGCTGTTCACCCGGCGCATCCTCGAACGGGTCTACCCGCACATGCGCGAGGTGGTCCGGCGCCACCAGGAGCGTGGTCACACCGTAGTGATGAGTTCGTCGGCGCTGACCATCCATGCCGAGCCCGTCGCGCGTCACCTCGGCATCGACCATGTGCTGTGCAACCATTTCGAAACCGACGCCGACGGACTGCTGACCGGCAACGTGGTCCTGCCGATCGTGTGGGGCGCCCGTAAAGCCGATGCAGTGCAGCGGTTTTGCGAAGACAAAGCCGTCGAGCTGCGCAGCAGTTACTTCTATGCCGACGGTGGCGAAGACGGCGCGCTGATGAGGCTGGTGGGTCGGCCCCGGCCGGTGAACCCCAGGCCGGGTCTCGCCGCGGTGGCAGCCGAACATGGCTGGCCGGTGCTGACCGTGGAGCGGGCCGGCAGATCGGTCGACCGCCGATGAAAGATACCGTCGCGCAGCGGAATTCATCGACGAAGTCCGGGCGCTATGGGAGCCTGGGATGACGATGCGGTGCTGGCCGACAAGACCGCCGAGGCGTTCACCAGATCGGGGTGCGCCATCGACCACCGCGGCGCCTGTTTTCAGTGTCGATGGGCCGCTGACGCTGCCGCGTGCAGCCGTACCAAGTCGCTGATGGCCCCGGGTGTCGCCCATGGCGCGCAGTCCAACTTGGCCAACGACGTCCCACACAAGCTCTGAGGGTGCACCGGCCGCGCGGCCGGGCGTCCGTCACGGCAGAATGACCGGGCGGCCGCCCGCCGCATCGGTCCCGAGGAGCCACCCATTTCCAGCCCGAAACGTCGCGTCGGCCCGCTCATCGCGGGTGTCGTCGTCACGCTGCTGCTGCTGTCGGTGTGTGTCACCGACCTGCCCGTGTTCGCCCGGCCGGAACCACCATCGGGTCGTATCGAGCTGTCGGCCGGCTGGCAGCTGACCTCTGCGCGGGACGTCAAGGCCGGGGGAGCCGAGATCTCGACGGGCGCATTCCGTGGGGACAGCTGGCACCAGGTGGAGCACATGCCCGCCACGGTGCTGCAGGCACTGGAGGACGACGGCACCTACCCGAACCTCTACTACGGCGAGAACCTGGCCAACGTCCCCGACGACCTGTACCGCCAGGACTGGTGGTACCGGACCACGTTCACCGCACCGGCAGGCAGCTCCAGCTACCGCATCGAGTTCCCCGGCATCAACTACCGCGCCGAAGTGTGGCTCAACGGCAGGCAGATCGCAGGCAGCTCCGAGGTGGTCGGCATGTACACCGCCCACGAGCTCGACGTCACGCCATGGCTCAACCAGGGCGGTCAGAACACCCTGGCCGTCAAGGTCACCCCCGAGCGGGCCCTGCAGGACATCAACGGCGTCGAACTCGCCGACAGCTGGTGGGACTGGATCAACTGGAACCGGATCGGCTACCAGGGCCCGGGCAAGAACCCGCTGCGCGGCAATTCCTTTGTCGCCGACCGCAACGCGGGCATCTTCAAACCGGTGTACCTGAGCTTCTCGGGAACCGGTGTGGTCAGCGACCCGATGGTGACCACCGAGTTGCCGCTGCCGTCGACCGACACGGCCCGGCTCACCGTCTACAGCGATGTCCGCAACACATCGTCGACCACGCTGCGCGGGGTGGTGCACGCCACGATCAGCCGGTCCGGCAAGCCGGATATCACCCTCGAACAGCCGGTCACCCTCGGCGCGGGGGAGCGTCGTGAGGTGAAGTTCGATCCGGACTCCTACGCCGCGCTGACGGTGCACAACCCGGATCTGTGGTGGCCGTACACCATGGGCGATCCCAATCTGTACAACCTGCACCTGGAGTTCCGGCAGTATGGTCGGGCCACCGACACCGACGACTCGCGGTTCGGTATCCGGACCATCGCCCAGCATCGCGACGACGACGAGCAGTACCCGGACCTGGGCCGTGGCGGCAGCTTCTATCTCACGGTCAACGGCAAGGATCTGCTGGTCCGCGGTGCCGCCTATACCCCCGACCTGCTGTTTCGGTACGACCCGCAGCGCGAGGACGCCATCCTGGGCTACGTCCGCGACATGGGCCTGAACATGCTGCGGCTGGAGGGAAAGTTCCCCGGCGACAACATCATCGAGCGGGCTGACGAGCTGGGCATCCCGCTGATGTACGGCTGGATGTGCTGCAACCAGTGGGAGAAATGGTCGCAGTGGGACGCCGAGGACCATCGCGTCGCCAACGAGAGCCTGCGCTCGCAGCTGCTGACCCTGCGCGGTCACCCGTCGGCGTTCATCTGGGCCAACGGCAGCGACGGCAAACCGCCGCAGTCGGTTCTGGACGCCTACCACGGCATCCTGGCCCAGCTGCACTGGCCGGACGCCGTCGTCGACACGGTGTCGTCACTGGCCCGCGACGGCGACGGTCAGCCCGACTGGGACGGCATCCACATGGCGGGCCCGTACACCTGGCGCCCACCCAGCTACTGGTTCAGCGGCGGGTATCAGGCCACCCGCGGGTCGAACGCCGAGCAGGGTGACAACGAGAACATCCCACCGTTCGCGAGCCTGCGGAAATTCATTCCGCCGGACAAACTGTGGCCGATCAACGACGCCTGGTACTTCCATGCCGGCGCCAACCCCAGCAACAACGCGCTGGAGAGCATCCGCACCGCGGTGATGCGGCGATACGGATCCTCGCCCAACGCAGAGGAATTCGCGCGCAAGGCACAGTTGGCGCACTACGAGTCCACCCGGGCTCAGTTCGAGGCGTTCGCGGCCATGGGCTGGGCGAACCACAAGATGACGATCTACTGGATGCTCAACAACCACTGGCCGTCGTTCTTCGGGCATCTCTTCGACTACTACCTGCGGCCCGGCGGTGCCTACTTCGGCGCCAAGAAGGGGCTGCGCCCGCTGTCGGTGGTGTTCGACTCGTTCGCCACCGGTGACCACAACACGGCCAACGTCACGGTGGTCAACCAGACGCCGTCCGAGCAGCACGGCCTGCACGTGCGGGTGCGCACCTACGACCTGGCGGGACGGGTGCGGGACGACCGAACCACGGACACCATCTCGGTGCCGTCCGGCGGGGCCGTGCGGGCACTGGTGCTGCCGCACGTGGTCCGCGACTCGCGGGTGTTCTTCGTTCGGTGCGAACTGCTCGATGCTTCGGGGGACGTCGTCACCGAGAACACCTACTGGCAGTCGCAACAGCGCGACGACGTCGGCAACCCGATGAACGACCAGGCCTTCGACCTCGCCCAGACCAGCTGGGCCGACATGACCCCGCTCAACACGATGCCGCCGGCATCCCTGCAGGTCAGCGCCTCGCGTTCGGTCGGCCCCGACCGTACCGTGGTGGCGATCCGCCTACACAATCCCACCCACCAGATCGCGTTCTTCGACCGAGCCGAGATCACCGAGACCCACGACGGTGACGAGATCCTGCCCATCGAGTACTCCGACAATTACGTCACGGTCTACCCGGGTGAGACGGTGGTGCTGACCGGCACCGTCACCGGCACGGAACCGCAGGCCAACTGGGTGCGGGTCACCGGTTACAACTCCGCACCCGTGACCGTGCCGATCGACCAGTCCAGCCGCCGATAGGATCACCTGATGACGACGACCGATGAGCGCCGCGATCTGTCCCAGGTGGCCGAGTCCAGCGGCTGGTCGCGCCGTGATGTCGACCGCGTGGACGTCTATCAGCGCGGCAACGATCGGATCCGGGTGATCTGGCGAGGATCGAACGCGATCAGCGGCGCCAGCCGGTTCCAGGACGACATCATGGTCACCTACACGCGCGACCTGCCGACGGTGAACAACTGGCTCAAGCGCTGACCGCCGAAGGCGACAATCGGTCGCGGCGAGGCAGTGCGGGTTCCGACCTGAACACGTCTGCGTAGTGTGCTTCGGTGTGAGCACACGCGCAGGCATCGTGGTGACCGGAACCGAAGTTCTCACCGGACGCGTTCAGGACCGCAACGGGCCGTGGATTGCCGACCGGCTGCTCGAACTGGGTGTCGAGCTCGCCCACATCACGATCTGTGGTGACCGTCCCCAGGACATTGCCGCACAACTGCGGTTTCTGGCCACAGAGGGAGTGGACCTGATCGTCACCAGCGGCGGGTTGGGCCCCACCGCCGACGACCTGACGGTGGCGACCGTCGCCGAATTCTGTGGTCGCGAGCTGGTGCTGGACACCGAGGTCGAGGAGCGGATCGCGGCGATCTTGCGTCGGCTCATGGCGGGGCGCGGCGTCTTCTCGGAGGTCGACTTCGAGGCGGTGCGGGCAGCCAACCGCAAGCAGGCCCTGGTTCCCGCCGGCGCGGAGGTCCTCGAACCGGTCGGCACCGCACCTGGCGTCGTGGTTCCCGGAACACCGACCGTCATAGTGCTGCCCGGTCCGCCCCGCGAACTGCAGCCGATGTGGTCTGCGGCCATCGCGACCGCGGCTGCGCAGCAGGCGATCGCGCAGCGCACCGTCTACCGCCAGGACATGCTGCGCATGTTCGGGCTCGCCGAGTCCGGCCTGGCCGAAACCCTGCGGGAGGCCGAGCGTGACATCGTCGGGTTCGCCGACCTGGAAATCACCACGTGTCTGCGCCGAGGCGAGCTGGAGATCGTCACCCGTTACGAGCCGGCGGCGGCCGACACGTACGCCCAACTGGTCAAGACGCTGCGGGACCGCCACGCCAACACACTGTTCTCCGAGGACGGCTCCACGGTCGACGAGCAGGTCGCCGCGCTGCTGGCAGGTCGGCGCGTCGCAACTGCGGAATCGTGCACCGCGGGCCTGCTGGCGGCGCGGCTGACCGAGCGGGCCGGCGCATCGGCCTATGTCGCCGGAGGGGTCGTCGCCTACGCCAACGAGGCCAAAACCCAACTGCTGCAGGTCGATCACGAGCTGCTTGCCGAGCATGGTGCGGTCTCGGAGCCGGTGGCCGTCGCGATGGCTGCCGGGGCACTGCGCAGCTTCGAGGCCGACACCGCGGTGGCGATCACCGGCATCGCCGGTCCGGGCGGTGGTGGCGCGGACAAGCCCGTCGGCACGGTGTGCTTCGCCGTACAGCTCGCGGGTGGTGAGGCCGTCACCCGCACACTCCGGTTGCCGGGCGACCGCACCGATGTCCGGGAACGTTCCACCACTGTGGCGATGCACATGTTGCGGCGGGCGTTGCAAGGTTCCAGCGTCGGGTGACTGCGGCCGAATCCGGTCACCTCGTCACGGTGTGCTCAGCACGGCCCGGATCGCCGCGGCCGACCGGTCGACGTCGTCATCGGTGGTCGCCCAGTTCGAGAAGGACACGCGTAACACGTACCGACCCTGCCACGTGGTCCCACCGAGCCAGCAGGTGCCGTCGGCCTGGATCGCCGCCACCGCGCGCCGGTTGGCTTCATCGCCACCGGGGAGCCGAACCAAAACTTGGTTGAGCACTACGTCGTTGAGTATCTCGGCCCCGGGGATTTCGGCGAGCAGTGCCGCCATCCGCCGGGCCTGCGCGCAGTTACGTTCCACGAGTTCGGCCACTCCGGCCCGGCCGAGGGAGCGCAGCGCCGCGTAGACGGGGACAGCACGGGCGCGCCGCGAACTTTCGGGCACATAGTTCGTGTTGTCCCGCTGGCCGGCGTCGGCGACAAGGTAGGGACCCGCCAGCCCGGTCGCGGCCAGGTGCGCTTGCTGGTCGGCGACAATCGCCATGGCACTGTCGTAGGGCACATTGAGCCACTTGTGGGCGTCGACGGCCCACGAATCCGCCCGGCCGACGCCCGCGGTGAGGTGCCTGTTCGACGGGGAGGCCGCGGCCCACAGCCCGAAGGCCCCGTCGACGTGCAGCCATGCGTCGTGGGCTGCGCACACATCGGCGATAGCGTCGAGATCGTCGAAGGCGCCGGTCGATACGTTGCCGGCTTGCGCGCATACGATCGCCGGTCCGGTACCGCGACTGAGGGTTTCGTCGAGGGCATCCGGCTGCATCCGGCCCTGGCCGTCCGCGCGTACCCGGGCGGCCGTGCCCTCGCCGAGCCCGAGGAGTCTCAAGGCGGTGTGGATGGTCACATGGGCCTGCTCGCCGCACAGTACCCGGACCTGCGGTGCCCCGATCAATCCGTCGCGACCGACATCCCAGCCGGCTCGGGCGAGGACCGTATGACGGGCGGCGGCCAGGCCGGTGGTGTTGGCGGCCTGTGCACCTGTGACGAATCCAACGCCGGCATCGGGCGGTAACCCCAGCAGGTCCAAAACCCACCCGCCAGCCACTTCTTCGATCGCGGCCGCGGCCGGGGACAGCGAGTGGAACGCTGCGCACTGGTCCCATGCCGATACCAACCAGTCGGCTGCCAGTGCAGCCGGCAGGGCACCTCCGACGACGAAGCCGAAGTGCCGGGGTCCGGCGCTGGCGACCAACCCGGCCTCGGTGCCGGCGGCCAGTGCGTCAATGACGGCAATGGGGTCTTCACCGTGTTCGGGCAGTGGCCCACCGAGTGCGGAGCGCACGCTCGACGCGTCGACTCGTGCCGCCACCGGGCGCTCGTCGAGCCCTGTCAAGAATGTTTCGGCGTGGGCAACGGCGGTTCGCAATGCGGCTGTACGAGCGAGTGACGGGATCGACATGGCCCGACCATACGGTTTCGGCGTCCGGGCCGGCGGATTCCAGAGGTACGAGATCGCGGCTCTCCTGGCGGTGAGATTTCGAAGCTGCGCCTCAAGCCGGCACCACGACCGTCAACTCGTCGCCGTCGCGTTCGACGTGCATGTGAGCGCGACGGGCGACGGCGGCCACCGCGGCGGCGTCGTTCGGTTCGGATCGGGAGCCGGCCAGCGTCCGCGCCAGCCGACCTTTGTGGGCCTTGTTGAAATGACTGACCACGCTTCGGTGTCCGTCGGCGTGTTGGGCGAGGACCTGGACGCGGACCGCTCCGGGTATACGGCCCAGCGCGGCGTAGGAGCCCGAGCGTAGGTCGACGATCAGATGTTGGTCGGACAGTTCGGCGAGCACCGGCTCCAGGATCGGACGCCAGCGGGTGCTCAGCCCTGGTTGTCCCGGCAGCTTCGAGGTTGCCGACAGGCGATAGGCGGGCACCTGGTCATCGGCGCGCAGCAAGCCGAACAGCGCCGATCCGACGGCAAGCCGGGCCCGCGCACGCTCAGCCGCTGCGCCGCGTAGCGAGCCGATGTCGAGCGCGTCGTACAGCACGCCGGTGTAACGGTGCATCGCCGGCAACGTTGGGGCCGAGCAGAGTTCGGCATTGCGCTCGATCTCCGCATCCTGCTTGGTCGAGAGCCCGAGGGCCTTGCGGCAGGCCGGAATGTCGGCGGAAAGTCCGATCAATTGGTTGAGCAGCTCCTCACGCAGCGGCGTGAGGGCCGTGGAGCTGAGCTGGTCCAGTCGCAGCGGCGGGCCGTCTCCGCCGGTGCGCTTGGTCTCCGACGGAGGCAGGAGCACGATCACACGGCGACGTTAGCCGAGCGATCGCCCACCGGAAGCGGCCGAATCACGCCAGCGCGTCCTGTGTTTCTTTGGATACCGGTTCAGGCCATGGCGCGGGAACAGGTCGCTGGCGCACTTTCTGTGGCCACCAGAACCATTTTCCGAGTAGGGCTGCGATCGATGGGGTCATGAAGGAGCGGATGACGAGGGTGTCGAAGAGTAGGCCGAGGCCGATGGTGGTGCCGACTTGGCCGATGACGGCGAGTTCGCTGAAGGCCATGGACATCATGGTGAAGGCGAAGACCAGGCCTGCGGAGGTGACTACTGAGCCGGTGCCGCCCATGGCGCGGATGATGCCGGTGTTGAGGCCGGCGTGGATTTCTTCTTTGAATCGGGAGACCAGCAGCAGGTTGTAGTCGGCGCCGACGGCCAGCAGGATGATGACCGACATGGC
>NZ_KB908272.1 GCF_000382405.1 Mycobacterium sp. 141 | reverse complement strand
CGTCGAGTTCGGCTTCACCGCACACCGCGGCGCCGATGTTCTCCCGCTGACCAAGAGTGCCTCCGGCGGTGAGCTGTCGCGCGTCATGCTCGCCCTCGAGGTGGTGCTGTCCGCCTCAGCCGAGGGCACCACGATGGTGTTCGACGAGGTCGACGCCGGGGTGGGCGGACGTGCTGCAGTGCAGATCGGTCGCCGGTTGGCCCGGCTGGCCCGGACCCATCAGGTCATCGTCGTCACCCACCTGCCGCAGGTTGCGGCATATGCCGACGCTCACCTTGTGCTCGACGCCGGTGACGGCCGCGGCAAGCCCAGTGGTGTGCGGCGCATCGATGACGACGACCGCGTCGCCGAACTGGCCCGGATGCTGGCGGGACTCGGCGAGTCCGACAGCGGCCGCGCCCACGCCAGGGAACTGCTGGAATCCGCGCAGCAGGAGCGTAGCGAGCCGTAGCCGAGTGCGCCCAGAGGTCCAGGCAGGCTGGTTTGAACGGTGCGCAGCAGATGGCGATCTGCGGCAACCGCGCGAAGGTTTGCATTTCATCACACGAAGCGATTGAGAATATCTGATCTGTTACGTATGTGACTGGAGCTCACTTATGAGGCTGGTGTTACGGCGCGCCTCCTCGGATTGGCGGTGGATCCCCGACAGAATCGGCCCATGAAGATGTCAGCGCTGCTTGCCCGCAATGCCAGCTCGCGCCCGGGGATTACGGGAACTGCTCGGGTAGACCGCGACATCGACAGATTGCTGCGACGTGTCGGAGCCGGGGACATCGTCGTCCTCGACGTCCAGGATCTCGACCGGATTACCGCCGATGCACTGGTCGAGGCCGAAGTCGCGGGGGTCGTCAACGCGTCCCCCTCCATCTCGGGTCGCTACCCCAACCTCGGCCCGGAGGTGCTGGTCGCCAACGGCGTGATCCTCATCGACGAGGCCGGCCCCGAGATCTTCAAGAAGGTCAAGGACGGCTCGCGGGTGCGGTTGCACAACGGCGGCGTCTACGCCGGAGACCGGCGCATCGCGCTGGGTACCGAGCGCACCGACCACGAGATCCACGACCTCATGCACGAGGCCAAGAGCGGGTTGGTGGCACATCTCGAGGCGTTCGCGGGGAACACGATCGAGTTCATCCGCAGTGAGAGCCCGTTGCTCATCGACGGTATCGGGATCCCCGACGTCGACGTCGACTTGCACCGCAGGCACGTGGTGATCGTCGCAGAGGAAGCCGACGCGGCCGCCGATCTCAAGGCTCTCAAGCCGTTCATCAAGGAGTACCAGCCGGTCCTCGTCGGCGTCGGAGTCGGCGCCGACGTGCTGCGCAAGGCCGGCTACCGGCCTGCGCTCATCGTCGGCGACCCGGACAAATTGAGTGTCGAGGTGCTGCGCAGCGGCGCCCAGGTGGTGCTGCCCGCCGACGCCGATGGCCACGCCGCCGGACTTGAGCGCATCCAGGATCTCGGGATCGGTGCGATGACGTTCCCGGCTGCCGGGTCAGCTACCGACCTCGCGTTGCTGCTCTGCGACCACCACGGGGCATCGCTGATCGTCACCGCCGGCCACACCGCCAACATCGAGGAGTTCTTCGACCGCTCGCGCCAGGCCAGCAACCCGTCGACCTTCCTGACCCGGCTCAAGGTGGGGGAGAAGCTGGTCGACGCGAAGGCGGTGGCAACTCTCTATCGCAGCCGGGTGTCCGGCGGAGCCATTGCGCTGCTGGTGCTGGCCATGCTGGTCGCCGTCATCGTCGCGCTGTGGGTGTCGCGGACCGACGCCGCGGTGCTCGACTGGGTGGTCAACTACTGGCACCAACTCACCGCCTGGGTGCAGAGCCTGATCAATTAGCGATGGTTGAGTTGTGATTTCACTACGCGCACATGCGATCTCGTTGGCGGCAGTGTTCCTCGCGCTGGCCATCGGGGTGGCGCTCGGGTCCGGGTTGCTGTCCAACACGGTGTTGTCCGGATTGCGTGATGACAAACAGCAACTCCAGCATCAGATCGACTCGCTCACCGAAGACAAGAACGCCCTCAACCAGAAGCTCAACGCTGCAGGGGAATTCGATACGCTACTGGCCCCGCGGATGGTGCGTGACGCGCTCAAGGACAAATCTGTGGTGGTGTTTCGTACGCCGGACGCCGCCGATGGCGATGTCGACGCGATTGCGCGCATCATCGGACAAGCCGGCGGCACCGCCACCGGCGAGGTATCGCTGACGAGCGAGTTCGTCGAGGCCAACTCCGCCGACAAGCTGCTGTCAGTAGTCAACTCGCCGATCGTGCCTGCCGGCAAACAGCTCAACACCGCTGCTCTCGACCAGGGCTCGCAGGCGGGCGACCTGCTCGGCATGACGCTGCTGATCGACAAGAACCCGACGGTTCCGCCGGTCGACGACACTCAGCGAAACACCGTGCTGACCGCGCTCCGCGACACCGGGTTCCTGAGCTACAACGGGCATATCGGCGCGGCCAACACCGCGGTGATCGTGACGGGCGGCGCACTGGGTGACGACGGCGGCAACCGGGGCGCCACTGTGGCGCGGTTGGCCGCCGGTCTGGCCCCGCACGGGTCCGGGGTGGTTCTGGTCGGCCGGGACGGATCGGCATCCGGTACGGGTCCGGTTGCCGTGGTCAGGTCCGACGACGGCCTGGCCGGTGCGGTCAGCACCGTCGACGACGCCGACAGCAGTGCCGGTCAGATCACCAGCGTGCTGGCTCTCGGAGAACTCGCGGCCGGAGGCAAGCCGGGACAATATGGCACCGGCCGTGGTGCGTCGTCGGTCACCGTGCCGCAGTAGTGCTGACTGCTCCGCGGCGCGTCAGCGACCACTTGTCGGTGACAGTGTTAGGGTGAGATTCCGTGGGTCGGCAGGCCCCAGGCCAGTTCGGCGATCCCCTGCCCGTCGTCACGGAGGTTGCTTTTGCCCGCCTTACGCAAGCACCCGCACACCACCACCAAGCATCTCTTCGTCACCGGTGGTGTGGTGTCGTCACTCGGAAAAGGTCTGACCGCGTCCAGCCTCGGTCAGCTGCTGACCGCGCGGGGACTGCAGGTGACCATGCAGAAGCTCGACCCATACCTCAACGTCGACCCGGGCACCATGAACCCGTTCCAACACGGTGAGGTCTTCGTCACGGAGGACGGCGCCGAAACTGATCTCGACGTCGGCCACTACGAGCGGTTCCTGGACCGTGACCTGTCCGGCTCGGCCAATGTGACCACGGGCCAGGTCTATTCGACGGTCATCGCGAAGGAACGCCGCGGTGAGTATCTCGGTGACACGGTGCAGGTGATCCCGCACATCACCGACGAGATCAAGAACCGCATCCTGGACATGGCAGAGCCCGACGCGCACGGGCACCGGCCCGACGTGGTGATCACCGAAATCGGCGGCACGGTCGGCGATATCGAATCGCAGCCTTTTCTGGAGGCGGCCCGCCAGGTCCGCCACGACGTGGGTCGCGAGAACGTCTTCTTCCTGCATGTGTCGCTGGTTCCTTACCTCGCACCATCGGGCGAACTGAAAACCAAGCCCACCCAGCATTCGGTGGCCGCCCTGCGCAGCATCGGTATCACTCCCGACGCGCTGATCCTGCGCTGTGACCGCGACGTCCCCGAGCCGCTGAAGAACAAGATCGCGCTGATGTGCGATGTCGACGTCGACGGCGTGATCTCCACGCCCGACGCCCCGTCGATCTACGACATCCCCAAGGTGCTGCACCGCGAGGAACTGGACGCGTATGTGGTGCGCAGGCTGAATCTGCCCTTCCGCGACGTCGACTGGACGGAATGGGACGACCTGCTACGTCGCGTTCATGACCCGCAGGAAACCGTGCGGATCGCCTTGGTGGGCAAGTACATCGACCTTTCCGACGCTTATCTGTCGGTTGCCGAGGCACTGCGCGCCGGCGGCTTCAAGCACCGCGCCAAGGTGGAGATGCGGTGGGTTGCCTCCGATGACTGCGAGACCGAGAGCGGCGCCGCTGCGGCCTTGTCCGACGTCCACGGAGTGCTGATCCCCGGAGGATTCGGTATCCGCGGTATCGAAGGCAAGATCGGCGCCATCAGCTATGCCCGCAAGCGGCGGCTACCGGTGCTGGGACTGTGTCTCGGACTGCAATGCATCGTGATTGAGGCCGCGCGGACCGTCGGCATCACCGGTGCGAACTCCGCCGAGTTCGATCCGGCCACGCCCGACCCGGTGATCTCCACGATGGCCGACCAGCAGGAGGCGGTGTCCGGCGAGGCCGACCTCGGCGGCACCATGCGCCTCGGCGCGTACCCGGCGGTCCTGCAGCCCGGATCGGTGGTGGCACAGGCCTACGGTGCCACCGAGGTGTCCGAGCGCCACCGCCACCGGTACGAGGTTAACAACGCTTACCGGGACCGGATCGCTCAGAGTGGCCTGCGGTTCTCTGGTACATCTCCCGACGGCCACCTGGTCGAGTTCGTCGAGTACGCCCCCGAGATTCATCCGTTCCTGGTCGGCACCCAGGCGCACCCGGAACTCAAGAGCAGGCCCACCCGGCCGCACCCGTTGTTCGCGGCGTTCATCGGTGCGGCGCTGACCTACAAGGCCGAGGAACGGCTGCCCGGCATGGACCTGCCTGAGTCGTACAACGACGAGGGTGACCCGGAGTCCTTGAATCACTCCCTGGAGACATCGGAAATCCGTGGCTGAACACGACTTCAACACGCTCGCAAGCGAAACCGTTTACGTCGGAAAGATTTTCGCTCTGCGTGCCGATGAGGTCAGCATGCCCGGGGGCAAGTCGGCCCGGCGTGAGATCGTCGAGCACTACGGAGCGGCTGCCGTTGTCGCCCTCGATGACGACGACAACGTGGTGCTCGTGTACCAGTACCGGCACCCGCTTGGCCGGCGGCTGTGGGAGCTGCCCGCCGGACTGCTGGACGTGGGCGGCGAGCCGCCCGAGGTCACGGCGGCTCGCGAGCTCAAAGAGGAAGTCGGACTGGCCGCCGCGCACTGGCGCACGCTCGTCGATCTGGACTCCACGCCCGGGTTCTCCGACGAGAGCGTGCGAATCTTCCTGGCCACGGGGCTGACCGAAGTCGGCCGGCCCGATGCGCACGACGAGGAAGCCGACATGCGCGTCGAACGGGTTCCGTTGGCTCAGGCGGTATCCCGGGTCTTCTCCGGCGAGATCGTGAATTCGATTGCAATAGCCGGGATTCTGGCCGCGCACGCGATGCCCGATGTGGACTCGCTGCGCCCGGTCGACGCACCCTGGACTGATCGACCAACGGCATTCCGGCGCCGCAAAGGCCTGCAGTGACTTTATCGTCGCCTCTTCGCGCAAGCGGCTCATCGGGGTCTTCTGCTCTTCGCGCAAGCGGCTCATCGGCTGCCGGACCGTCCGCGTTGGAGACCCAGATACAGGGCTACCTCGACCATTTGACCATCGAACGAGGTGTTGCGGCCAACACATTGAGCTCCTACCGGCGCGATCTGCGCCGGTACACCGAGCACTTGACCCAGCACGGCATCGACGATCTGGCCAACGTGGCCGAGACTGACGTCAGCGATTTCCTGGTCGCGCTGCGCCGCGGTGATCCCGATGCCGGCGTGACCGCGCTCTCGGCGGTATCCGCGGCCAGGGCGGTGGTCGCGGTCCGCGGCCTGCACCGGTTCGCCGCCGCGGAAGGGCTGACCGAACTCGACGTCGCTCGGGCAGTCCGGCCGCCCACCCCGAGCCGCCGGTTGCCCAAGAGCCTGACGCTCGACGAGGTGCTGGCGCTGCTGGAGGCCGCCGGGGGTGAGAGTGAGGCAGACGGCCCGTTGACGCTGCGCAACCGCGCACTGCTGGAGCTGCTGTACTCGACCGGGGCCCGCATATCCGAAGCGGTCGGGCTCGCCGTCGACGACATCGACACCCACGCCCGGTCGGTGCTGTTGCACGGCAAGGGCGGCAAGCAGCGGCTCGTCCCGATCGGCCGTCCGGCGGTCAGCGCACTCGACGCCTATCTGGTACGCGGACGGCCCGATCTGGCTCGCCGCGGCCGTGGCACCCCGGCTATCTTCCTCAACGCCCGCGGCGGCCGGCTTTCCCGGCAGAGTGCGTGGCAGGTACTGCAGGATGCGGCCGCGCGCGCCGGGATCACCTCGGCGGTGTCGCCCCACACACTGCGGCACTCATTCGCGACACACTTGATCGAAGGCGGTGCCGACGTGCGTGTCGTACAGGAACTGCTGGGGCACGCTTCGGTGACCACCACGCAGATCTACACCATGGTCACCGTGCATACCCTGCGCGAGGTGTGGGCCGGGGCGCATCCGCGCGCCCGCTAGCTGGTCAACCGCCCAGGTATTCCGATTCCAGCATCACATCGCGCAGCAGAGTCTGATACTCGCCGTGGGTCTTGTGCTCCACGGTGTTCCAGTGCGTGCCCTGTTCAGCGCGCATGTAGGCCAGATAGTCGGGTGCCCCGGGAAGTCTGACATTGTCGGCGACGACGATCGTCCCGCGGTGCAGCCAGCCTCGGTCCAACACGCTGTGAAGATCGGCCAAGTAGGCGCTCTTGTTGTGGTCGAGGAATATGAAATCGACTGTTCCCGTTGTGAATTCGTATTGTTCAAGGGTGTCGAGGGTGAGCCCGCCGTCACCGATTGTCCCCACCACACAGGTGATCCGGTCGGCCAGCCCGGCGTGAGCCCATATGCTGCGCGCGATCTCGGCGTTCGCGGCGGCCAGTTCGATCGAGAACACCCGCGCCGTCGGCGCCGCTCGAGCGATCCGCAGCGCGCCGTAGCCGCAATAGGTGCCCAGTTCCAGTGCAAGCCGTGGGTGTGCGCGGGCCACCGCAGCATCGAGCAGCGCGCCCTTCTCGTCGCCTACGTTGATCAGGAACGACTCCTGGTAGGCGAATCTGTCGATCGTGGCGATCACGTCATCCGGGTCACCGCGGCGGGCATTGGCCATGACGTACTTGGCTGCGGCCGCTTCACGCCCGTCGCCGACCTGTCCGGTGGCCATGATATTGCGCTGGCGTAACGCCATGCGCCAGAAGGAAGTTCGGAAAAATGGAGCGTGGCGCTGCCAGCTCACGGGCGGTCCATCCAGCTGTTGAACAGCCCGTCGGGATCGTATTTGGTGCGCAGTACGTCGAGCCGGGCCATGTTCTCATCGGTGGCGAACCGGGCGGGCCGCCGGCCCAGGTTCTCATCAGCGAGGCCGACTCCGGTGGCCAGGTGTGCCATGGCCGCCATGTTGTCGCGGGGCCAGTCGCGGTATCGGTCGTCGTCGGCCGGGTCGGGCCACACAGCGTAGAGCGCCATGTTGATCTCGTCCTCCAACCCGTAGAACAGCTCCTCCCGCGCGGGCGACGGGCTCCAGTCGTACATCAGGAAATGTGACGGCGGTGGCGGCATGGTCTCGACGATACGGTCAATGCCCGGTAGCAGGTCCTCAGCCGACGCTGATGTCCACATGTTGTCGGCGACATAGCGGTGCCCCGTCGGGTAGTTGCTCATGACCGCGCCATACCAGCCGGTCAGATCGGTGGTGGTGTAGGGGATTTTGACGATCGCCCGATCGACGGCCGGACAGCTGGACAGGATCGACAGGGCGGCCTCGGCTTCGGTATCGGCGAAGGCGGGGGAGGCCACCACGATAGATGTACAGGCAGCTGCCGCAGACCGCCGGTCGTGGGTGCAGCTGGGAGGTGAAAGGCCGTCACCACAGCGAAGAATCCGGGACCGGAACCGCGCGCGGCCCAGAACAAGTCGGAATTTTCGTCGGCGTCGCAATACATCCGCTGGCCGTCGGCGGTGACGACCTCTACGCCGATGCCGCTCTCACATGCGGGCCCGACCGGCAGATACCCACCCAGACGGCGCGCCGCGCGGCCTCGTAGCCATCAGCGCCTCGACGGAACTGCCGTGCGTCTGTTGACATTTGACCTCCAGGACCGACGGCGGACTCAGTGGCGATCGATGACGTCGAGGGTGACCTCGCGTGCGGGAGCCATGGCAATTCCCCGCGCTGCGCTGCGTGGCGCGGGGCGCGCGCGGTCCCGCGCCGGCATCCGCAGCTCCAAGGTCTTCATGATCGTCGCGATGACGATGGCAAGCTCCGAATTCGCGAACGCCGCGCCGATGCACCGACGGTAGCCGCCACCGAACGGTGCGAACTGGAACGGTGAGATTTTGGAGTCCATGAATCGCTCCGGGCGGAACTGCTCCGGGTCGGTCCAGATTGCCGGATTGAAATGCAGCGCGTACAAGGCGATTCCCACGACCTGACCACTCGTGCACGCGACACCGCCGATGGTCATGGGGCTGGTCAGGCGACGTAGTACGACGGGAACGGGCGGATGCATGCGCAGTGTCTCTTTGATGACCGCGCCGAGGTAGGGCAGCGCGATCATCTCCGACGGGGTCTGGGCCTGGACCACCTCATCGGCGACCCGCTGCCGGACCGCGTCGTCGCGGTAGATGTGATACAGCGTCCACACCATCGAGGTGGCGGTCGTCTCGTGACCAGCGGCGAGCAGTGTTCTGAGCTGATCGTGAATGGCCTGGCCGTTGCGACCCTGACCGCTTTCGTCGGTCGCCGACAGCAGAATGTCGAGCATGTCGGAGTCGGCGAGGCTGCTGCTTGTCCGGGTGTCCATGTCATCCGAGAGCAGCCGGTCGAGATCGTCGCGCAGCCGCAACAGTCGCGCCCACGGGCCGTAGCCGCCGAGTCCGCGCCGCAACGCGGGAAGCAGCATCAGTGGCGCAGTGTTGGCGCGCATCAGGGCGGTGATCGCCTGGGTGTACATGGCGCGCCGGTCGGGCTCGGCGACGCTGAACACCACCCGGATGGCGATGTGCAGGGTGACTTTAACGGCCAGCCGGCGCACGGCGATCGAGTCCCCGGGCCGTACGGTTTGGATCTCCTCGTGGGTCGCCGAGCAGATGATGTCGCTGTACTTCTTGACCCGTTCCCCGTGGAAGGCCGGCATCAACAGACCGCGTTCACGATGGTGCTGTTCACCGGACAGCAAGATCAAAGATCCGGGCCCGACAACCGGTTCGATCGGATTCGGCGTGGGTGCCTCAGACTGTGCAGCAGGCATGGTCAGGATGTCGCGGGCGGCGTCGGCGGTTCCGAAGAACATGACCTCGCCGAGGCCGGGGAAGCTCAGTTCGATTGGGCTGTCCCTGGCGGCATGTCGGTGGAAGAACCTGACCGGGTCGACCGCGGCAGCAGCCGCGCGGAGGAGCCCAGCGGGTGACTTGATCAACTGAGCCGGCATTGCCGGTGCCTCCCGGAGAAGATTTGGCAACGATGGACACCATTGCGAATCCGTCTCATTCGGGTCGCGTTCGAAAGCTTGGTGTTCTGGTGCTGGCCGATACCCGAATCAGATAGCCGGAATGGACATGCAATTGCGCTAATGTAACAGCGTTTGCTTGCGCAGCCTGACCCGCCTCGGGGCACGAGAGAGTGCGGGATTTGGATCGGCACGGCATTGATCTCACCATGATTCTCGCTGGTAGCGCCCGCCGGTAGAATTGCTTCGGGGGTACGGAGGCGATCTTCGGCCTGAGGGCGGTGGGTGTGAGCGAAGGTATCCGGGCGTAAGGTATCCGGTCGTTGTGTGGGCACAGCTCTCGTCAGACTATGGATCGACTCGATGGAATTCGCGGTATTTACCGCATATTCCATGAGTTCAATTTCCGGGGAAATGTCCATTACGGCTAATTTGCATTGTTTTGTCAAGTTTATCGAAGTTGACATTTTAAATAGTGCAATTGTGCGGCAAAAAGCTGGGCCAGATAAATGCACCATTTGTTTTGGCATTTCCCCCCGGCCTCCCTGTGGTATTGCCCGATCGGGCAACGGCGGTGATTTGCGAGATACAAGGATGGCACACGTATACCACGTCGAGCAATCGTCAAGTCAGCAAACGATGCCCTGGGACGCTGACCAGTTCGCCGGGGTTGTCAACGGCGTCCCGGTGGCTGCGTATGTTACTTCGCCCAGTTTGCGCGAGCGTGTCGTGTCGGGTGTGCGGGACGGTGGCTCTCGTGCTGTGCGAGGGCTCGATGATGCGGGAAATAAATTTGACTTCGCACAGAAATCACTGGAAACAACCTGTACACGGCGGTGTGGCTCGAATTGGGTGAAGCGCCTTGCGGGTGGTATATGAGGCTTCGATACTGGTCGGAGCGTTTTGGTGAGATTCGGTGCGACGTTGCGAGAGTGGACATCTTTCAACATTTGCAGATGCAAACAGATGAGCTTATGTGGCGCCACGGGCCCGTGATAGCGCACGTCTGAAGTTGCCGCCGCCCTCGCCGTGCGTGTCGCTGCGTAATATTGCTACTATCGGGTAAACGACCTGCTCGCCTGAACCCCTCGCCAGTCCCCTGAGTGGCTCGGTAAAGATCAGGTACTTGCACGCGAAAAGATCGGAATGCCCGCCCTGTGTTTTCTCTTATCTACGTCCGGATAGCGTTGTATGTTGTTGCTCTCAGCGCTGTTGTGAACGGGGATCACAACTATCGTCGTTGTTTCACATCGCTGATCCGAGGGTGAAATATGGCAGCTACAGCAAGGGACGTATCTGAACGCCCGACCTCGTACCGTGTCGTCGATCATATCGTCGACTATCTGGCCGCCGGCGGGGTGACCCATATGTTCGGTGTGGACGGCGCCAACATCGAAGACTTGTACGACGCCGCGTACTTCCGTGACGGTATCACCGCCGTACTCGCAAAACATGAGTTCTCCGCCGCGACCATGGCCGACGGATACAGTCGCAGCGGCGCGGGCCTCGGCGTCGTCATGGCGACCTCTGGCGGAGGATGCCTGAATCTGGTACCCGGGTTGGGCGAATCGCTTGCGAGCAGAGTTCCGGTCTTGGCTCTGATCGGCCAGACGCCCACGACGCTCGACGGCCGGGGCAGCTTCCAGGACACCAGCGGCCGCGCGGGTTCGCTGGATGCCGAGGCGCTGTTCGGAGCGGTGTCGGTGAGCTGTGAACGTGTGCTGCGACCCAGCGACATCGTCACCGCACTGCCACGTGCGATCGCCGCGGCGCGCACCGGCGGTCCGGCCGTCCTACTTTTGCCTAAAGACATCCAGCAGCAGAGCGTGGGGCTCGGTGGACCGATCCTGCACAACGGTCAGGGGTTTGGCCAGAAGCAGGTGGGCGATCCACACCCGCTCGTCCGGGCGCTACGCCGTGCCAACGGGCCCATCACGATCATCGCCGGAGAGCAGGTCGCCCGAGACGACGCCCGCGCCGAACTCGAGCAGTTGCGCGCGGTGCTGCGGGCACGCGTCGCCTGTGTTCCCGACGCCAAGGACGTCGCGGGGATCCCCGGGCTGGGATCGTCGTCGGCATTGGGTGTCACCGGGGTGATCGGGCATCCCGGAGCGGTCGACGCGGTCGCTGGCAGCGCCGTGTGTCTGCTGGTCGGCACCCGCATGCCGGTGATGGCCCGGACCGGGCTCGACGCCGTGCTCGGCACCACGCACACACTGTCGATAGGTTCGGCGCCACCGTATCTACCCTGCACCCACGTGCACACCGAGGATCTGCAGGCCTCCCTGTCGCGGTTGACCCGCGCGCTGACCGGCCATGGCAGGCCACTGGGTGTTCGGGTGCCAGACGTCGTGCCGCAGACCGAGCTTGCCCCACCGTCGTGCTCTGACGGCGGCGTGCGCTACCGGGACGCGATGCTCGCCCTCGACCAGGCGCTGCCCGACGAGGTGAACATCGTCGTCGATGCCGGCAACACGGGCGCCTCGGCAGTCCACTATCTGCCGGTACGGCGGGGCGGACGGTTCATCGTCGCCTTGGGAATGGGCGGGATGGGCTACAGCTTCGGTGCGGGGATCGGGATGGCGTTCGCCCGGCGCGGGCGCACGGTGATCATCGCCGGCGACGGATCCTTCTACATGCACGGGTTGGAGCTGCACACCGCCATCCAGTACCGGTTGCCGGTGACAGTGGTGTTGTTCAACAACAACGCCCATGCGATGTGCGTGACCCGTGAGCAGCTCTACTACGACGACGCATACAGCTACAACCGGTTCTCGCCCAGCCGACTCGGTGCCGGGTTGGCGGCGATGTTCCCGGGTCTGGCCTCGATCGATGTCACCACGATCGATCGACTGCCCACTGCGCTCGACGAGGCACTCAGGACCGACGGCCCATCGGTCGTGAGTATCGAATGTTCTGCGGACGAGATACCACCGTTCGCACCGTTTCTCTCGGCGATCGGCACGGCCGCTGTCGAGAACAGTCACACAACAGAACAGGAGGGTACGGTCAATGTCCCTGCCAGCGCTTGACGACATCGCCGCCCATTCCGGCAGCTCTGACCCCATTGAGGGGGTCCATCGGATCGAGACGTCGCCGCGGGAGAAGGCGACGCCGATCATCCTGGAGATGATGCACTCGGTTTATCCGCACGATGAGGTATTCGGCGAGTACTGCACCGTCAACGACTACATCGATTGCCCCCCCGACGAACTGTACGAATACCTGGCCGACACCCGCAGTCTGGAGGAATGGACTTACAGCCTGCGCGGTTTCAAGGAAACCGATGAGCCCGGTTTGTGGCAGGCGTGGGACAAATTGGGTTCGGAGACCGAAATTTACACCAGGACCGTGGCCAATCCCCAGGCGCGCACGGTTGACTACCACTGCGCATGGGATCAAGGCAAGCATCTCTGGATGATCTATCTGATGCGGGTCGTCGACGCGCAGTTGGTGTTCAACAAGCCGGGATCGGTTGTGCTGTGGACCAATTGCCACCATCCGTTCTATGACCACAATGCCTATCCGGAGACAGCGCCGCCGAACCGCCCGGTGTGGGTCGGTGACTTCTGGGACATGTTCGGCGCCGGTCATCTGCTGGAAATGCGCAATCTCAAGGCCATCGCCGAGTACCGGCACCACAATGGACTGCCCATCACCCCCGATTGGATGCGAGAAACCAACGAAGCAAGCGTGGGTCGAGGATGAAGGACACTCGCAATCCGGCGGTCAGCCTGCTTGACGTCGCCACTTATCTACCGGAGAACCGAGTGCCGGCACAGTGGTACACCGACCACTCGGAAACCGACTCACTGCGCGACAACCCCATGTTCGCGCCGCCCGAGTACCGGCATCATTCGACACTCGACGAGTCCAACGTCGACATGATCGAGCGGGCGGTCGCAGGGCTGACGGCCAGGCACGGGCGTGGGCTGCTCGATGAGGTCGACATCCTGCTGACGCATTCGCAGATGCCCGATCTGCCGATCGTCGGAGCCGGCGGTGAGACGGCAGCGCGCCTCGGCATCAAACCCAAGTGGATCCTCGACGTGCACAACGGCGGCTGCGCAGCCTTTGTGTACATGCTCAGCCTCGCGCGCCAACTGCTGTGGTCCGGTGCGGGCCGTACCGCGCTGATCGCCGCCTCGGTGAACGCCGCGGGCAAGATCTTCGAGCAGGATCAGGTTCGCAAGTTGGCACAGGCGTCGGTACCCGGTGATGGGGCCGCGGTGGGACTGGTCACGCTGTCCGACCAGTCTCCAGTGCTGGACATCGAATGCCGGTTTTTCGGTGAGAACGCGGTCGACATGACCCTCGACACCGATCCGCCACGGAAGTGGTGGGAGGCCGGCCCCGGACAGGGCTACGTCGGTTTCAGCGAGGCCAAGATCATGAAGGTGCTCTCGCGCGGCAACCGTCAGGTGCCTCAGGTGGTCAAGGCGGTGTGCGAGCGGATCGGGGTGAAATCGAACGACCTCGACCTGTTGGTGACCAACCAGCCCAATCGGCTGTTGCTACGCAACTGGGACGAAGCGCTCGAGCTGCCCCGCGAACGGCACCACGACACCTTCGGTCAGTGCGGCAATCTCTTTGCGGTCGGCATACCGGCCAACTTGGAGGCTGCGATCAACGACGGTCAGGTCAAGACCGGCGATGTGGTGATGATGGCGGGATTCGCCCACGCGGGGGACTTCGCGGGTGCCGCCGCAATTCAATGGGGTGGGAGGCCGCAATGACATCTCCGACAGGACAGGTACCGAGTCTGGCTGCTGTCACCGACGACATCATCGCCATGATCTCGGCCGAGATGCCGATCCCGAGTCTCAGCGCGGAATCCTCGCTGCTGGACGGTGGACTCGACTCATTACGGGTGATGTCGCTCGTCCTCCGGATCGAGAACCGCTGGGAGATCGACTTGGACGCCGACGACGCCGATGAGTTGCGGACCGTCGGTGACCTCGGCCGGCTCGTGCTGCGGCGCATCGTGGAGAAGCAGTCATGAAGGGCCCCGACGCCATCGTCCCGAAGTACGAAACGCTCCCCGCTGCTCTCGCGGCCGCGGCGCGCACGGATCTGAGCTTGTTCTTCGTGAACACCCGCGAAGAAGACCAGGAAGTCACCAAGGCGCAGATCCACGAGCGTGCGCTGTCAATCTCCGCGGATCTTATGAAACGTGGTGTGCGCAAAGGGGATCGCGTTGCGCTCGTGTTGCCGACCTGCCCGGAGTTCGTGGAGAGCTTCTTCGGGATACTGTGCGCGGGGGCCATTCCGGTGCCGCTGTACCCGCCCGTGCGGCTGGGCAAGATGGACGAATACCACCAGAAGACCACGGCCATGTTGCAGTCCGCCGACGTGGCACTGGTGGTGACCGACGAGCGTATCCGTCGCTTTCTCGGCGTCCCGGTGGAGGCTGCAGCGCCACGGTTGGGCTGTGTGATCGCGTCGGATCTGGGTGGGGAGGACTCTGACCAGGTCGACGTAGCTCCCGACGACATCGCCTTGATCCAGTTCTCTTCGGGCACAACGCACGACCCCAAACCCGTGGCGCTGACCCACCGCAACCTGTTGTCCAATCTCGCCTCGATCGACAGCCGCCTCCAGGAGGAGGGCACTGTCAATCCAGTGGGTGTGTCCTGGTTGCCGCTGTATCACGACATGGGGTTGATCGGGAATCTGTTGTCGGCGTTCTATGTCGAGGGTGCGCTGGTATTGCTGCCGCCCGAGTTGTTCGTTGCGACGCCGGCCGCGTGGTTGCGGGCCATCTCCCGGTACCGCGGCACCTACTCGGCAGCACCCAACTTCGCATTCAACCTGTGTGTGAATCGGATCAAAGACGAGGAGTTGGACGGGGTCGACCTGTCCTCGTGGAGCGTGTGCTTCAACGGTGCGGAATCCGTCGTCGCCGCGGTGCAGCGCCGATTCGCTGAGCGGTTCGCGCCGTGGGGTTTCGATCCGTCAGCGCTGACGCCCTGCTACGGGATGGCCGAGGCATCACTCGCACTGACGTTCAAGCCGTCCAAGACCCAGTTCAGAACTTACGGCGTGGAAGGTGACACCCTGGCCTACTCGGGCCGGGTGGTGCCGGGACGCAAAGAACTGGTGAGTGTGGGCCAGCCCCTGGCCGGTGTCGAGATCGAGATCCGCGACGAGCTTTCCCAGACGTTGGATCCCGATAAGGTCGGAAGCATCTTTGTCCGCGGTCCCAGTGTGATGGTCGGCTACTTCGGCCGCCCTGATCTCACCGATCAGGCCTTGCACGACGGCTGGCTTGAGACCGGTGACCTTGGCTTCGTCCACGATGGCGAGTTGTTCGTCTGTGGCCGTGCCAAGGACACTGTGATCATCCGGGGTGCGAACCACGCGCCGCAGGATTTCGAGGCGGCGCTCGACGGGCTGCCCGGCGTGCGCACCGGATGTGCGGTAGCGGTCGGCTTTGTTCCTGCCGGCGAGGAAGAGGAAGCGCTGGCGCTGCTGGTGGAAACCACTTCCGACGCACCGGCCAGCCTGGCGAGCGACGTCTCGAAGCGAGTGTGGGAACGCACCGGGATTCTGGCGGCTCATGTTGAGCTGCTCGCCCCGGGCACGCTTCCGCGGACCTCCAGCGGAAAGTTGCGCCGGCGGGAATCGCGCAATCAATGGCTGGCCGGCACACTAGTGGCGCCCAAGAAGGTCTCCACCATGCGGTTGATGTGGTATGCGGCCAAGGGGCAGGTTTCGCTTGCCAAGGCCGCCTATACCCGTCTTGCCCCAAACAAACGACCGGATGACCGTGCTGTTCGCGCGGGCGGGAGGGAATCATGACTATCGTCGCCGAATCTCGGCCGCTGCCGCGCATCACGGAACTGCCGCTGAACGCTGACATCGGTGCGCTGCCCATGGCGGTGGATCCGATGGCGTTGTCGCTCAACGAGAATCCATTCCCGCCCCTGCCTGCGGTACGGTCCGCGCTGATCGAATCCATCGATGCCGCCAACCGGTATCCGGAGTTCCTGCCCGAGCGGTTGCGGCACCTCATAGCTGGCCATATCGGAATCTCCGATGAGCAGGTCATCCTCGGACCCGGGGCAACCGGCGTCATGCTGCAGGTGCTGCACGCCATCACCGACCCTGGGGACCGGATCGTCTTCGCGGATCCGACGTTCGAGGGGTACGCGATCGTCTCGGCCATGGTGCGGATCTCACCGATCAAGGTGCCGCTGAACAGCCTTGGCGGCCACGACCTGGATGCGATGGCCGACGCCGCATCCGATGCGAAGGTGGTGGCCATCTGCCGGCCGCACAATCCCACGGGCACAGTGGAGTCAGCGGCAGATCTGGAAGCCTTCCTGGCCCGTATTCCCAGCGACACCGTGGTACTCATCGACGAGGCGTATGCGGAATTCGTCGGAGCGGCCGACCGCATCGACTCGGTCGATCTCGTGCATCGGTTCCCCAACGTCGTGGTGATCCGGACCTTCTCAAAGGCGTATGGGCTCGCGGGCCTGCGCATCGGGTACGCATTCGGATCTCGTGGACTGGCCGCCAAACTGTGGGCGATGCAGTTGCCATTCGGGATGAGCACCACGAGCCTGGTTGCGGTTGCAGCGTCCTACCGGGCGGAATCGCAACTGCTACAACGGATCAGGTTTCTCACCTCGGAACGCAGGAACCTGCGGGCGGGATTGCGGGCCATGGGCATCGCCAGCACCGAGGCTCATGCCAACTTCATCTACCTACCCGCAAGCGGAGTGCCTTGGCGTGACGTATTCGATGATGCGGGCGTGCGGGTCAAGCACTATCCGGACGGTGGCGTGCGCGTGACCATCGGCGGAAGGTCATCGACTGGGGCGGTCCTGACTGCGCTGCGGAGCAAGCTCTAGGAGGCCGCGGTGCGCGAGCATCAGGTTGCCGTCGTCGGAGCGGGATCTTCGGGACTCGCTGTGGCATTGAGCCTGAGCGACAGGGGTATCCGCCCGCTGCTGATCGACCGGGCCGATCATGTCGGGTCGTCCTGGAAAGGTCGGTACGACCGGCTGAAACTCAACACTCGTCGGCAGACGTCCCACCTGCCCGACCGGCCGTACCCTAAAGGCACCGCGACCTTCCCGACCCGGGATCAGGTTGTCGCGCACCTGGATCATCACGCGCATGAAGATGGCCTTGATCTCATGCTCAGCACATGTGTGGTCAGGATCGACAAGATGGCGGGCAACTGGGTACTGGCCACGACTTCGGGAGACATCAGTGCCCAGCAGATCGTTGTGGCCACCGGCCACGAGCACACCCCGAGAATCCCGGACTGGCCCGGCCTCAGCTCGTACCGAGGAACTGTGCTGCACTCGGCGAGTTACCGAAATCCCAAGCCGTACCTAGGGAAACGCGTGCTGGTGGTCGGGGCGGGATCCTCGGCAATGGAAATCGTCTACGACGTCGCCAGCGGGGGAGCGGCGCAGGCTTGGCTGGCAGTGCGCACTGCACCGCACGTCCTGTTGTGTGCACTGCCCGGTGGATTCCCGTCGGACTACATCACCAATCGGCTCTACGACGCGCCGCTGTGGCTCGCCGACGCGGTCTCCCGTGTCGCGCTCCGTGTGGGCGTCGGAGACCTGTCCGAATTCGGTTTGCCGACACCGACCGAAGGGGTGTTCACCAGGGGCAAGCGCCTCGGCCGGACGCCGGTGGTCGTGGACCGCGAGGTAGTCGGGGCCATCCGGGCCCGACTGTTCGAGGTGGTACCGACCGTCGAATCATTCAGTGAAGACTCGGCTCTGCTCATCGACGGTCAGCGGTTACAACCCGACGTCGTGATCTGTGCGACCGGATACCGGCGTGGTCTGGAACCGATGGTCGGCCATCTGGGGGTCTTGGACGAACGTGGCCTGCCGCGCTCGACCGGTCCGGTTCCTGCGGCGCCAGGGTTGCGGTTCGTCGGATTCCTGTCGCGCCCCGGGCTCATTTCGTTCGTCGCCAAACAGTCCGCTCAGGTCGCTAAGGATATCGCCGACGAGCTTGAGTGGGCACTGTCTCTCACACCATGACGCCTCTCACACCATGACGCGAGTCACGGCGGTCGCGCTGCTGTTGGAAGCGACACCGGTCCGGCCACACAACCGCATCGGCATCGGCGAGGAAAGCGGTGAGAGGGCTCCGACGGGTCGGCTTTGGGCCGCGGGCCTCGACCGCGAGGCCCAAGCGGTGCGGGCTTGATCCGCACGTTGACCGCGGGTCGGCCCGGTACGGGCGCGTCGCAACGTTAAACTTGCCTGGATGTTCGCCAAGTGTGGGTTGCCCGGCCGGTGGTGGTCGCGCATCGAGCGCTTGCGCGAGGAGCGGCCATGATCGACGGCGACGGACACGACCCGGTACCCGAGCTGGGCCTGACCGGTCGGCCGCTACGCACCATTCCCGAGCCTCAGACCCGCACCACGCATGGTCCGGCCAAGGTCATCGCGATGTGCAACCAGAAGGGCGGGGTCGGTAAGACCACCTCGACCATCAACCTGGGTGCCAGCCTGGCTGAATACGGCCGTCGGGTGCTGCTGGTGGACCTCGACCCGCAGGGGGCGCTCTCGGCGGGCCTGGGGGTGCCGCACTACGAGCTCGACCAGACCGTGCACAACCTGCTGGTCGAGCCGCGGGTCTCGATCGACGACGTGCTCATCAAGACCCGGGTCAGCGGCCTGGACCTGGTGCCCAGCAACATCGACCTTTCGGCGGCCGAGATCCAGCTGGTCAACGAGGTGGGCCGCGAGCAGTCCCTGGCGCGGGCGCTGTATCCGGTGCTCGACCGCTACGACTATGTGCTGGTCGACTGCCAGCCGTCGCTGGGCCTGCTCACCGTCAACGGACTGGCCTGCGCCGACGGCGTCATCATCCCGACCGAATGCGAATACTTCTCGCTGCGTGGGCTGGCGCTGCTCACCGACACCGTCGACAAGGTGCATGACCGGCTCAACCCGCGACTACAGATCAGCGGGATCTTGGTCACGCGGTACGACCCCAGGACGGTCAACGCCCGCGAGGTGATGGCCCGCGTGGTCGAGCGCTTCGGTGACCTGGTGTTCGACACCGTCATCACCCGCACCGTCCGTTTCCCCGAGACCAGCGTCGCCGGTGAGCCGATCACCACCTGGGCGCCGAAGTCCGCGGGTGCGGTGGCCTACCGAGCGCTGGCTGCCGAAGTCATTCATCGGTTCGGCATGTGAACGATGTCGAGAGCACGGAGGTAACCGATGCCGCCGTAGGCGCAGCACCTGCTGCTGCTTCGAGCGACAGTCAGTCGGGCCGGTTCCGGGTTCGGCTCACCAACTTCGAGGGCCCGTTCGACCTCCTGCTGCAACTGATCTTCGCGCACCGCCTCGATGTCACCGAGGTCGCATTGCACCAGGTGACCGACGATTTCATCGCCTACACGAAAGAGATCGGCGCGCAGCTGGAACTCGACGAGACGACGGCGTTCCTGGTGATCGCGGCCACGCTGCTGGACCTCAAGGCCGCGCGCCTGCTGCCCGCCGGTGAGGTGCACGACGAGGAGGATCTGGCGCTGTTGGAGGTCCGCGATCTGCTGTTCGCGCGGCTGCTGCAGTACCGCGCGTTCAAACACGTCGCCGAGATGTTCGCCGAACTGGAGGCGGCGGCGTTGCGCAGCTATCCGCGCGCGGTGTCGCTGGAGGACCGGTATTCCGATCTGCTGCCCGAGGTGATGCTCGGGGTGGATGCTGAGAAGTTCGCCACCATCGCCGCGGCTGCTTTCACCCCGCGCCCGGTGCCGACGGTCGGGACCGACCATATCCACGCGCCGAAGGTGTCGGTGCCCGAGCAGGCGCAGCGACTGCTGGGCCTGCTCGAACAGCGCGGGATCGGCGAATGGGCGACGTTTACCGAGCTGGTGGCGGACTGTTCGGCCGGGATCGAGATCGTCGGGCGGTTCCTGGCGCTGCTCGAATTGTTCCGGGCCAGGGCGGTAGCATTCGAGCAATCAGAACCGCTTGGTGTGCTCCAGGTTTCGTGGACCGGAGATCGGCCTACCAGCGAACACCTGGCAACCGCTGACGCGGAAGAATAGCGAGACGAAATGGCTAACGGTGACGAGATCCCGTCTGTTGTCGACCTCGGGGCCGACCGGTACGTCGACGTCGCCGTCTCCGAGCTGGAGGACGACGAACTGGAGGCCGTGCTGGAGGCGCTGCTGCTGGTGGTCGACACCCCGGTGACGGTCGACGCGCTGGCGAGCGCCACCGAACAACCGACCGACCGGATCGCCGCAAAGCTGCGGTTGATGGCCGAGGAACTGGCAGCCCGCGCCAGCGGCATCGACCTCCGGGAGGCCGGTGGCGGGTGGCGGATGTACACCCGTGCGCGCTACGCCCCGTACGTGGAGCGCCTCTTGCTGGACGGAGCACGGTCCAAACTCACCCGTGCCGCACTGGAAACCCTCGCGGTGGTCGCCTACCGCCAGCCCGTGACCAGGACGCGGGTCAGTGCGGTCCGTGGCGTCAACGTCGACGCTGTCATGCGGACGTTGCTCGCCCGCGGGTTGATCACCGAGGCCGGTACCGATCCGGACACCGGGGCCACGGCATTCGCTACCACCGAGCTGTTCCTGGAGCGGCTGGGGCTCAGCTCACTGACCGATTTACCCGACATCGCACCGCTGTTGCCCGATGTCGACGTGATCGAAGACCTGAGCGAATCACTCGGTGACGAACCGCGATTCGCCAAACTCAACGGTGGTTCGCCAAAGGGTGACCGGCCACAGACCTTCGACGTGGACAAGGACTTACATGGTTGACGAGGGAGTGCGACTGCAAAAAGTGTTGTCGCAGGCCGGAATTGCGTCCCGCCGGGTGGCCGAGCGGATGATCACCGACGGCCGTGTCGAGGTCGACGGCCGGGTGGTCACCGAACTGGGTACTCGTGTGGACCCCGCGGCGGCAGAGATCCGCGTCGACGGTTCCCGCATCGTGCTCGATGACACCCTGGTGTACTTGGCGATCAACAAACCCCGCGGCATGCACTCGACCATGTCGGACGATCGTGGCCGGCCATGCGTGGGTGATCTTGTGGAGCACCGGGTTCGCGGTAACAAGAAGCTGTTCCACGTGGGCCGCCTCGACGCCGATACCGAGGGTCTGCTTTTGCTGACCAACGATGGGGAGCTGGCCCACCGGCTCATGCACCCGTCCTTCGAGGTGACCAAGACCTACGTCGCGACCGTGCTCGGTACCGTGCCGCGCGGGCTGGGCAAGAAGCTGCGGGCCGGCGTCGAATTGGACGACGGTCCGGCACATGTCGACGATTTCGCGGTGGTCGACACGGTGCCTGGCAAGACCATGGTGAAGGTCACCCTGCATGAAGGACGCAACCGAATCGTGCGACGGTTGCTGGCCGCAGTAGATTTCCCGGTGCAGGAGCTCGTGCGCACCGATATCGCCACGGTGTCGCTGGGTGATCAGCGTCCGGGCAGTATCAGAGCGCTCAGCCGTAAGGAAATCGGCGAGCTTTATCAGGCGGTGGGTTTGTGAGCGGGTCCTTGTTAGTGGCGGTCGACGGTCCTGCCGGAACCGGAAAGTCTTCGGTGTCACGAGCTTTGGCGCGTGCACTGGGGGCGCGGTATCTGGACACCGGGGCGATGTATCGAATCGTCACGCTGGCCGCGCTGCGTGCCGGCGCCGATCTGAGCGATGAGTCTGCCATCGAGCGAGCGGCAGCCGATGCGGAAGTCGGCCTAGGCTCGGATCCTGACGTGGACCGCGCTTACCTTGCCGGCGAAGACGTCTCGGCTGAGATTCGGGGCGACGCGGTGACTCGCGCGGTGTCGGCAGTGTCGGCCGTGCCTCTGGTGCGGGCCCGGCTGGTCGACTTGCAGCGTGCCCTGGCGGCCAGCGGTGGACGAGTTGTGGTGGAAGGCCGCGACATCGGCACGGTGGTGTTGCCGGATGCGGATGTGAAGATCTTCCTCACCGCCTCGGCCGAGGAGCGGGCACGCCGGCGTAACGCGCAGAACATCGCCAGCGGGCTGCCTGACGATTACGTGAGCGTGTTGGCAGACGTGCAGCGAAGGGACCATCTCGATTCCACCCGAGCGGTGTCACCCCTTCGGGCTGCCGACGACGCACTGGTGGTCGACACCAGCGATATGGACGAAAACCAAGTGGTCACACGCCTTTTGGAGCTCGTGATCCAACATGCGGGAGTACGACGATGAGTTCGACCGAATCCGACGGCACGCGGAATGACGAGGGTGACTGGGAGATCGGCGAAGCTGTCGCCGAGGCGATCGAGGAAGTGACGTCGCCTCCGCCGGTGCTCGCTGTGGTCGGTCGGCCCAACGTCGGCAAGTCCACCTTGGTGAACCGGATCCTGGGCCGTCGCGAAGCCGTCGTACAAGACATTCCCGGCGTTACCCGCGACCGGGTGTCCTACGACGCGAGCTGGGTCGGCCGGCGATTCGTGGTGCAGGACACCGGGGGATGGGAACCCGACGCCAAGGGGCTGCAACAGCTCGTGGCCGATCAGGCTCAGGTGGCGATGCGCACCGCCGATGCGATCATCCTCGTGGTCGACGCGGTGGTGGGGGCGACGGCTGCCGACGAAGCCGCGGCGAAATTGCTGCGTAAGTCGGGCAAGCCGGTTTTCCTGGCAGCCAACAAGGTTGACACCGACCGCGGTGAGGCCGATGCCGCTGCGCTGTGGTCGCTGGGCATCGGGGAGCCTCACCCGATCAGCGCCATGCACGGGCGTGGAGTCGCCGATCTGCTCGACGAGGTGATAGCGAAGCTGCCGGAGGTGTCGGAGCTGTCAGGCGGTGGCGGGGGCCCGCGCCGCGTCGCGCTGGTCGGTAAGCCGAACGTCGGCAAGAGCTCACTGCTCAACCGGCTGGCCGGTGACGAGCGGTCCGTGGTGCACGACGTGGCGGGTACCACGGTCGATCCGGTCGACTCGTTGATCGAATTGGGCGGCAAGGTCTGGCGTTTCATCGACACCGCGGGGCTGCGCCGCAAAGTCGGGCAAGCCAGCGGGCACGAGTTCTATGCCTCGGTGCGCACGCACGGTGCGATCGACGCCGCCGAAGTGGTGATGGTGCTGATCGACGGTTCCCAGCCGCTGACCGAGCAGGACCAGCGGGTGTTGTCGATGGTGATCGAAGCCGGCCGGGCACTGGTGCTGGTGTTCAACAAGTGGGACTTGGTCGACGAAGAGCGGCGCTACGACCTGGACCGTGAGATCGAACGGCAACTGGCACAGGTGCAGTGGGCGCCGCGGGTGAACATCTCGGCCAAGACCGGTCGGGCCGTGCAGAAGCTGGTGCCCGCGCTGGAGACGGCGCTGGCGTCCTGGGACATGCGGATCTCGACCGGCCAGCTCAACACCTTCCTCAAGGAAGTGGTTGCCGCGACCCCGCCACCGGTGCGTGGGGGAAAGCAGCCCCGCATCCTGTTCGCCACCCAGGCAGCCAGCCGGCCGCCGACGTTCGTGCTGTTCACCAGTGGGTTCCTGGAGGCCGGCTATCGCCGGTTCCTGGAACGTCGGCTGCGTGAGACGTTCGGTTTCGAGGGCAGTCCGATCCGGATCAATGTGCGGGTCCGTGAGAAGAGGGGCGCTCCCAAGCGCCGCTGATCGAGTGATTTGTGTGCATTTACCGGCGGTAGGCGCCGACAAATGCACACAAATCACGTGGGTAGGGTGGCCCGGGTGTCTGTCACCCACATGATCTTGATTGCCTTGGCCGGAGTCGGGGCGGGGGCGATCAACGCCATCGTCGGATCGGGCACGCTGATCACGTTTCCCACGCTGGTGACGCTGGGCTTTCCTCCGGTCACCGCGACGATGTCCAATGCTGTCGGCCTGGTTGCCGGTGGCGTCTCGGGCACCTGGGGGTACCGCCGTGAGCTGCGCGGGCAGTGGAACCGGCTGCGTTGGCAGATTCCCGGCTCGCTGATCGGCGCCGGATTGGGCTCGTGGCTTCTGCTGCACCTGCCGGAGAAAGTGTTCGTCGAGGTGGTTCCGGTGCTGTTGATCCTGGCGCTGGTGCTGGTGGTCATCGGTCCGCGGATCCAGGCATGGGCGCGGCGGCGGGCCGACGAGTCAGGGCAGTCTGCCGACCACGTCAGCCCGCGACGGATGATCGCGCTCGTGCTCGGCACCTTCGCAGTGGGCATCTACGGCGGATATTTCACTGCGGCACAAGGGATCCTGCTGATCGCCGTGATGGGCGCGCTGTTGCCGGAGTCGATCCAGCGGATGAACGCGGCCAAGAACTTGCTGGCGCTGCTGGTGAACGTTGTCGCCGCGGCGGCATACACGATTGTCGCGTTCGACCGGATCAGCTGGGCGGCGGCTGGTCTGATCGCGGTGGGTTCTCTGGTCGGCGGATTCCTCGGCGCGCACTACGGACGGAGGCTGTCGCCGAACGCGTTGCGGGGTGTGATCGTGGTGGTCGGTTTGATTGGGCTGTACCGGTTGGTGACGGTCTGACTCAGGTGGGCTGGTGCAATCTCGGAGGCCGCCCGGAGTACGGAATGACGTAGCGGTAGTGCCCGTGCACTGCTCGTTCATCGCTCAAGCGAGATAGCTTGCCGCAGCCACTGATTCGTGGAACTGCTGATCGGCGTTGTAATAGCTGGTCCAGCCGGTAGTGGTGGCCCGCATCCGCGACGATCACTGCAAGCGCGTCGAGTTTCGCATCGGTGGCAGCGCCGACGGCGTTCCTCAACTGGCCGTGACGAGTCGCAGCTTCGGTACCAAGGTGGTCGAGGTCAATCCGGGCGACGCCACGCGGCCGTTCATGCCTGGAGTACCCCCGGGGCTTTCGCGTGGCACCACAAGGTGCTGCTCTATGACGTCGGAATGTTCATTGAATCATCGTTCAGCAGGCGCCGGGGGCGGGTGGGTGCGACGGTCTTGGTGGCGCTGTCCTCGTGGGTGCCGGGGCGGGCAAGATCGCGCAATGGTCGCTCCTCGCGGCAGCGTGCTTGCGGCTTTTGACGAGGGTCAGGAGCCGGTCACGGTGACGATTGACGCGTCTCCGACTTGAGTGCCAGCGGGAGGCCGAACCTCGCGCACTGAGCGTCGACCGGGGGCCGGTGGGGCGGATTACGAAAAGGGTGGGCAGCTGCGGTACGCTTTCGACCGCTACCGGAGAGATCCGGAAGGCACCACGGGCTGTGGCGCAGCTTGGTAGCGCACTTGACTGGGGGTCAAGTGGTCGCAGGTTCAAATCCTGTCAGCCCGACAAGTAAACCGCCTGCTCACAGGCGGTTTTTTCATCTTCCGGTCGAGTCGGATCCTTGGCTTGACCGCCATTTTGACCCCCATTGGCGTTAAGTACATTTTGGTTTGCAGAAGTCCGTGCGGTGCGGTCTGGTGCCGTAGCTGCCGAATATCCATGATGTGGCGAAGGTCAGCGACAGGAACCGACGAAGGACCGGTGCGGAAGACAGCACGCAGCTACCTTCGTCGCAGTTCTACGGTGTTGTGCTGGCTTCCCATTGCGCGGGCGTGCGAATACGCGGTGGCCGGACATGTCAGGGCGCATCCGGGAGACGGACATGTACACCGAGGTGCCGCGGAGCCGCCGACCGCCCACATCACCGACAGCTCTGCCCGAAGTCGATTCCTTCGTCGATCCGGGTGCGGGGCCACGCCCCTTGGTGCGTAGCTGTAATCGTCGGATTATCGTGCGGTGGGGTGGTCGCCACTACTTGGGGCTGCTCCCACGGATAAATGACGTCGACGTACCGATGACACGCACGGTGCTCACCTTCGCCGAGACCCTCGAGGTCCTCGATGATCTCCGTTGCCCGTGCCTGATCGACTCGCCACACGACATGCGTCGGCCCTGGGTCGATGTCGGTCGCGCCGGGTTCGATACGGAACTCGTGAACCACGCCGGCATGCTCAAGCCGAGAACCGCCGTGCTGTGCCGCGTCGCGCAGCACGGCTGCAAACTCGAGCACTCCCGCGCGATCCATGTTCAGCAGGACCACATCGTCTCCGTAGTGGAAGTTGGTCAGGTAGTTGACACGGATGACGCTTATAGCTCTCCCTGTTCGCTACGTTCGCCTCTGAACGTACGGGTGGGGGTGTGGACACTGGACATGCGGCCGCTCGACCAGCGGGTGCCTCAGCGGCGCGGTCGATGCTTGTCAGCAAGGATCGGTGCAAAGTGGCGGTGAGCTGTTCCACCTCGCCGATGATGGCCGGATAGGCCTCGTCGACCACGAGAATCACCTGCTCGATCAGCGCGCCTCCAGCGGTGGCGTTCACAGCGAAGTAGTTGTACTGAGCGCGTACCGGACGAGTGCCGACGTGCAACGTGCCAGTGCTGCGTGTGGCGATCACTCCATAGCGAGGCAGGGTCTCGATTCTGCTGGTCGTGGTGTCGCGAGCGCCGCAGTCGCGCAAGGTGCAGTCCGCGTTGCCAAGCACGACGGTTTCTGGCGCTGTGCCAGGGGCCCGGTCGGGTTCTTCGACGCCCACCTCACCGGGTGATCGTGTTGGCAAGTCACGGTTCACGCACGGTGAGCAGAACCTTTCCCACTGTCTGATCGGAGTCGAGCAACTTGTGTGCCTTTGGTGCATCGGTGATCGGGACTTCGGCTGCGACGACGGGTTTGACCGCTCCCTGCGCGATCAATGGCCACAATTGTTGCCGCAGTTCAGCGATGATCTCGGCTTTGGAACCGGGCCCCTGCTCGGGCCGGCGACGCAGGTTCGTCGCGTGCACCGATCCGCGTTTGAAGAGCAGTGCGCCGAGATCCAGTTCGGCTGAGGCCCCACCCTGCAACCCGATGATCGTCAGATGCCCGTTCTCGGCGAGTGCTTGCACGTTCTTGGGCAGGTAGCTGCCGCCCATGATGTCGAGAATGACGTTGGCGCCGGAGTATTCGGAGTTGACCACCGCCGGGAAATCCTGCTCCCGATAGTTGATCAACGTCTGCGCGCCGAGGTCGCGGCAACAGTCCAGCTTGAACTGCGAACCGGCGGTCACCGCCACGTTGGCACCCAGTGCACGACCCACTTGGATTGCGTGCGTGCCGATTCCGCTGCCACCGCCGTGGATCAGCAGGGTTTGACCGCTCTGTAGTCCACCGGTCATCACCACATTCGACCACACCGTGGCGGCGGTCTCGGGCAGTGCCGCCGCGGCGGTGACGCTGACGCCCTCTGGCACGGGTAGTACCTGGCTCGCCGCCACGTTTACCCGCTCGGCGTACCCTCCGCCGGCCAGCAGGGCGCACACCGCATCGCCGGGCGCCCAATCCTGCACTCCGGCGCCCACTTCGGCGATATACCCGGACACCTCAAGACCGGGGACCTCGCTGACACCCGGCGGTGGCGGGTAGAAGCCCATCCGTTGCATCACGTCGGCACGGTTCACTCCGGCGCCCACCACGTCGATGGCGACCTGCCCTGGACCCGGTGCGGGCAGGTCGTCGACCTGCGCCCACTCCATCACTTCTGGCTCGCCAAAACCGTTGAGCGTTATCGCATACATGCAGTGTTCTCCTTTACCTGTTTGTCGTGCGTGGGTGTGTTGTCGTGTTCTGCCGGGTCAGATAGGCCCGTGGGCTATCGCCCTTCCATCGGTGGAATGCGTGCGAGAAGTTGCTGACGTCGTTGTATCCCAGCCGGTTTGATACCTGCTCGACGGTCATGCCGCTCTGCAACAACTCCGTCCCCAGGTGGTGGCGCACCTCATCGAGCAGTTTTCGGAACGAGGTGCCTTCCGCCTCCAGTTGCCGTCGCAGCGTTCGCGTACTGCACGACAGCCGATCTGCCACCTGGGCCAGGCTCGGTGGCCGGGCGGGGTCGGCCAGCAACAGATCGCGGACCAGACCCGCGCGACCCGTGCGGGCTTCACGTTGCTCGAGCAGCAGCCGGCATTGCTGTTCGGCGAGCTTGGCGGTGTGGGTACTCGCCTGTGGCAGGGGCATATTCAGCAGGTCCGCCGACAAGGTGACCGAGGTTATCGCGTCGTCGAAGTCGGGTACCGCGCCGAACATCTCCTCGTACAGTCCGACGGCCGGTCCAGGGTCGGGGAGTGCGAACGAGATGCGGCTCGGTGGCGGGGGCGTGCCGAGGATCTCCCGGTACAGATTCGGGATGGCCGCTGCATCACGTTCCAGCACGAACCTGCGTACCGGCGCGGGCACGGAACGGGCGTCGATCACGATCGAGAGATCGTCACCATGGCGGTGTGTTTCGAAGGTGCAGAAGGCGTAACTCAGTCGCACGAACCTCACTGCGACGTCGACCGCTTCACCCAGGGTCGGGCTGGTGAGGATGGCAAAACCCCACACTCCGAAGGCGGTGACCGGATACCTGGCCGCGGCCTGCAAGCCGAGCCCCGGCCGGTCCCCGAGAGCCGCAACGATATTCGCGATGGCCCTGAGTTCCTGTTGTCCGGTGACCTCGGCGGCGGGAATCCGGACGGTGGCCGGGGTGATCCTGGTGCCGACAAGACACTGTTGTGCGGTCAAGCCGAACTCGGCGGCCCAGTCGAGCATCAGCACCAGACTCGCTGCCGGCCGCTTGGAATGCAGATCCGGCGCCGTCATCGAGAGCGCGCCCGCCGGCGATATTCCTGGGGCCCGACACCCTTCCACCGCCGGAAGGCCTGGGTAAAGCTGGATACCTGTGAATAGCCGAGGCGTTCAGCGATTTCCGCGACAGAACGGCCATCGGTGACGAGCAGCTCCTCGGCCAGCGTCTCGCGCACCTCTTCCTGCAGCACCCGCAGCGACACCCCTTCACCGGCGAGGTGTCGCCGTAGGGTGCGTGGACTGACCATCAGTTGCCGTGCGGCCTCGTCGAGCGACAGCACGGGTGACGGACTCGCCAGCATCAGATCGCGCAACAGGCCCGCGACGCCGGCCCGTGCCGATCGCTGTCTGAGCAGTCCGACCGCTTGTTTCTCCGCCATCGACCGGGCGTACTGATTGGCCTGGGGCAGCGGCGCACTCAACGATTCCAGGCTGACGATCAGGCAGTTCTGCGGTGCGTCAAACTCAGGTTCGACGCCGAACACGTCGATGTACTTCTGCACGACCTCCTCGGGTGGGCGCGCCATCGTATAGGCCACCCGCAGCTGGGCATCGGGTTTCATGAGCAGATCGCGCTGTAACGTCTGGATGCCGGTGCTGTCGCGCTCGACGGCGAATCGGCGGACGCGGACCGGCAGCGCTGTGGGGTCGAGAACCAACCGGCCGGTACCGTCGGCCTCGTCGGTGGAGACGCTGAGCCGGCACAGGCAGAAGCTGAGCGCGGCCAGCGACATCCCCACCGCCATCGCATCTCCCAGTGTCCGGGAGCTCATGAGCGCAAGACCCCAGAGCCCCGGCGACGCGGCATGGCAGCGCAGCCCGGCCTCGACGCCCAGCCCCGGAACATCAGACAGCGCGTCGAGGATGTTGCCGAGGATCTGCAGTTCATCGCGAAGGCGGACCTCGGCGTCGAGGTCGTCGAGGGCTTCTCGGGTCAGGAGTGTGCCGTGCAGTGAGTCGGCGTGAGCCATTCCGTCCCCTGCTGCCAGGTCGACCAGTAGCGCAGCGCTTGCCGGCGAACGCAGAACCTCGTGTGTACTCACATACACCTCATGTGGCCGTGGCTGTTTGCTCTCATCATGCGGTATCCAGGTTAGGAGCGAGCGTGCATCGCTCGACAGGTGACGGATGGCCAAGAAGTTGTGATAAGTGGCCAGTTACTGGCAACGCCGGCCCGGCGACGGAATCCTTAGGAGATGACCAAGCGCATCCTGAACGTCGTCACCAACGTCTCCCATTACGAGGATCCGTCCGAGCCGACCGGATTGTGGCTCTCGGAGCTGACACACGCTTACGACGTCTTCGCCGAAGCGGGTTACCAACAGACGATCGTCAGCCCCAAGGGCGGCCTCTCGCCGTTGGAACCGCGCTCACTGAAGTTTCCGAACTACGACAAGAGCGCAAAGTCGTGGAAGACCGACCCCGCGAAGATGGAACTGTTGGCCACCACTGCTTCACCTGATGAGATCGATTCGGCGGACTTCGACGCGATCTACTTCACCGGCGGCCACGCGGTGATGTTCGATTTCCCCGATAGTGAAGGGCTGCAACGCATCACCCGCGAGATTTTCGAGCGCGGCGGAATCGTGTCCTCGGTCTGCCACGGCTATGCCGGGCTGCTCAACACCACGCTGTCCGATGGGTCGCTTCTGGTTGCCGGGCGCAAGCTGACCGGTTTCTCCTGGTCGGAGGAGGTGCTCGCGCGGGTCGACAAGCTGGTGCCCTACAACGTCGAAGAGGAAATGAAGAAGCGCGGCGCCCGCTACGTTAAGGGCCTGATTCCCTTTGCCTCCTACGTCGTCGCCGATGGTCGGCTGGTGACGGGCCAGAATCCGGGGTCCGCGAAGGCCACGGCCAAAAAAGTCGTGTCGGTGTTCGGGAGCTGACCCCGGTTACCGAGCCAGGGATCAGCCGCTGAGAGTCTGCCGCGGACTCCGGACCTATCCGAACGTCGCCCGAAGGGCACCGGCTTCACCAGGTACCAATTCAAGGCGGTCACCAACATCTACGGTGACCACGCCCGTCGCCTGGAACAGACCGTAGAAGTCGTCGGTCCTGGCGAATGTGTGTGCGCGGGAGAACAATGGCTGCACATCGAACACTCGCACCCGCAGTTTCTCACGCGTGAGTCTGCCCAATTCCCGGCCGGATTCGGGGTCGGTGATCATCTGAGCCGACTCGGAGTGCACGGCGAAAACCATGCCCGGCGTCACACCTGCCTCAGCGCCACGATTGATGACCAAGGTGTAGTCGTCTTCAATGAGCGCGACCTGCCCGGAGAGGGTGTGCCCGTCGTTCATGACGCCGCCAGGGCGGAACCGGCCCGGATTCGCGGCCGTGCGTCATGGATTCCCGCAGGCAGTAATACATCAAGGCGGCTCGTTGTGTCCTGCTCGGTACCGAGCGTGAGTTCGACGGCAGTCTTGGCTTGGAACAGGGCGATCATTGCGTGTTGCTGACGTTCGGCACCGAATGCGTTGAGGGCAACCGTGAGCTTGTTGTCGACGTACTCGACCGAACGCTGCAGATCGGACATCACGGCTGCAGCAGCCGGGCCCTCCGCCCGCGGCGCGGGCTGTCCGTCAAGCCCGCTGTACCACCGGTGTCCGAGTGCGCCGAGGATCGCCGAGCACACGGGGACCACGACGATGATGCAGCTCAGGCCCACAGAGTTGTGCAGGGAAATCGCACCGACCATACCCAGCAGCATGAGTACGCCCGACGTGGTCAGCAGGCGCACGGTCGGCGGAACTGCCTCGATCGCGCGGCACAGTTGCCTCACGGCGCGGGCGCCGCGCCGAGCCAGTTCGGTGATGAACCCGACGATGGCCGTGCCGGCCTTGACGGCGATCCGCCCCACCTCGTCGACCTGCTTGCGCGTCACCGCAGGCTTGGGCATCGACCAGACCCGCTGCTGCGACTGCGAACCGGGAACGGCTCCGGGTTCATCCCGCGCCTCGTCAGCTTCTGGTCCGACCGGCTCGGGCGCCGGCACGACGTTGGTCACATTCGTATCAACAGCCACATCTGCATCATCGCGTCCCCGGAGTCCGATGTGGGTACCGGCACGCCGAAGATCCGCGATTCAAAAGTCCGGACTGTTGGCACAGTCGAGCCGGCGCGTTGAGGTAGCGTTTGCCTAGAGAGGCTAGGTAAGCGCAGGCGAGCAGAGGAGCTTTCACGTGGGTCTCGGTACTTGGGGCGATCTCACGATCCTTGCCGGTGTGATGGCATTGACTTTCGCGTCGTGCGTATTCCTGTACGTCACCCGGTTGGAGAACCGGACACCGGCGCCGATGGGGGAACAGGTGGGCGCCCACAAAGCGGTGCTGGCAAAGTTGCGCAAGCGTCAACCGCTGACGCAGGACGAGGTCGAATACGCGACCGAACTGGTCGATGACGCGCGTAATCCGCTCGCGTACGCGATACCTGCCGTGCTCTTCAGCATGGGTTTCTTCTACGTCGTGGGCTGCCTGTACGAGCTCCATGTCCACGGCGGCAACCCGTCCTTCCGGACGTTCATCGGCGGAATTCCGATGCTGACCTCCATGAACATCGTCGCGCAGCTGCGTAGGGTGGCGCGGTTGAAAAAGAACTTGCAAGAAGCTCCGTTATTGGCAAGCGAACCGGCGGTTTAGCTCTGTCGCGGCGATCCGGCGATCGGGTCGCCGTCCTCCCACAGCAGTAGCTGACGAACTGAAGCGCGCGACCCGTACGGTTGCAGCATCTGGCTTGCGGGACGGGGTCGCACCCTCAACGGCCACCAGAACCAGCGTCCGATCAGGGCCGCGATGGACGGCGTCATGAACGACCGCACGATCAGGGTGTCGAACAGCAGACCGAACGCGATCGTGGTGCCGATCTGGCCGAGGATCCGCAGATCGGCGAACACGAACGAGGCCATGGTGGCCGCGAACACCAGGCCGGCCGCCGTCACCACCGCGCCGGAGCCTGCCATCGCCCGGATGATTCCGGTGTTCAAGCCGGCACCGATCTCTTCCTTGAATCGAGAGATCAGCAGCAGGTTGTAGTCCGATCCCACCGCCAACAGCAGGATCACGGCAAGGGCCAGCACGATCCAAAACAGTTTGATGCCAAGAAGATCCTGCCAAATCAGCACCGAGAGCCCGAACGAGGCGCCCAACGACAGCGCGACCGTGCCCACGATGACGAAGGCGGCGACAATGCTTCGGGTGATGAACATCATGACGAGCAGGATCAGACTCAGCGCGGCGATCCCGGCAATCATGAGGTCGTATTTGGCGCCGTCCTGGATGTCTTTATAGGTGGCCGCAGTGCCCGCCAGGTAGATCTTGGACCCGGCCAGGGGTGTGCCCTTGACGGCTTCCTGCGCGGCGTGCCTGATGCTATCGATATGCGAAATGCCTTCCGGCGTAGCGGGATCGCCGTCATGGGTGATGATCATGCGGGCGGCCTTGCCGTCCGGTGACAGGAACAGTTTGAGCCCGCGCAGGAATTCGGGGTTGGTGAACGCCTCCGGGGGTAGGTAGAACGAGTCGTCGGTCTTCGACGCGTCGAACGCCTGACCGAGGGCGGTCGCGTTCTGCAGTGCGGCTTGCGTCTGGTCGTTGATCCCCGAGGTGGTGGCGTAGTTGGTCAGCGTCAGATCGCGGTTGGTCTGCTGGCTGGCGATCTGCGGTGGTATCAACGCGAGGAGTTTCGGTTGCAGCGCATCCAGTTTGGCGATGCTGCCCGAGACGTTGGCCAACTGATCGGTCAGTGCGTCGATGCCGTCGAGCGCGTCGAACACCGACCGCAGTGCCGCGCACATCGGGATGTCGAAACAGTGCGGCTCCCAGTAGAAGTAGTTGCGCAACGGGCGGAACTGGTCATCGAAGTCGGCGATTTTGTCGCGCAGATTCTGGGCTGTGGCGACGGTCTGCTGGAATGCCTTGGCCTGCTCATCGGTGACAGCGCTGGATTGCTGTTGCAACGCATACTGCTGGCGCAGAATGTCGATCGAGTTGTTGATCACGTCGACCTGTTTGAGCAGGTCTGCGCCGCGGGCCTGCTGGAAGGGCAGATTGTTGATCTGCGCCGAGCTTCCCGCGCTGATCTGGAACGGTATCGACGTGTGGTCCAGGGGCGTGCCCAGCGGCCGGGTGATCGACTGCACCTGGGCGATGCCGTCGGTGTGGAAGACCGCCTTGGCGACGCGTTCCAGCAGGATCATGTCGGTCGGATTCCGGAGGTCGTGGTCGGCCTCGATCATCAGCAGCTCGGGATTCAGCCGCGCCTGGGAAAAGTGGCGTTCTGCGGCCGCGTAGCCGACATTGGCGGGAGCATCGGCCGGCATGTAGGGCCGGGCGTCGTAACTCGTCTTGTATCCCGGCAGTGCGAGCAGTCCGATGAGTGCCACCCCGACAGTCACCACCAGGACGGGACCGGGCCAGCGCACGATGGCCGTGCCGATGCGCCGCCAGCCTCGAGTCTGCAGCTTCCGCGCAGGTTCGAACAGACCGAAATGGCGGCCGATCACCAGCACCGCGGGCGCCAGCGTCAACGCCGCCAACACCGCGACGAGGACGCCGATTCCGGCGGGAACACCAAGGCTCTGAAAGTACGGGAGCCGCGTGAAGGTCAGACAGAACACCGCACCGGCGATCGTCAGGCCCGAACCCAGGATGATGTGCGAGGTTCCTCGGTACATCGTGTTGAACGCCGACACCCGGTCCTGCCCGGCGTACCGGGCTTCGTGAAAACGGCCGAGAATGAATATCGCGTAGTCGGTTCCGGCGGCGATCACCAGGAGTGTGAGCAGATTGGTCGAATACGTCGACAGCTCGATGATGCCGGCGTTAGCGAGCACCGCGACGACTCCGCGGGAGGCGGTCAACTCGATCATCACCGTGAAAATCACCAGAATCGCCGTGGTGAGCCGGCGGTAGAGCGACAACAGCATCACCAAGATCACCCCGATGGTGATCAGGGTGGTTTTCAGCGTGCCCTGGCGACCTACTTCGAACTGGTCGGTGACCAGGGGAGCGGGGCCGGTCACATAGGCCTTGACACCCGGCGGTGCCGGAGTGTCCTCGACGATACGACGGACCGAGTCGACGGACTCGTTGGCCAGCGACTCGCCCTGATTGCCGGCGAGGTACACCTGCACCAAGGCCGCCTTGCCGTCGGCGCTCTGCGAACCCGCGGCCGTCAGCGGATCACCCCAGAAATCCTGGATGTGCTCGACGTGCTTGGTGTCCTGACGCAGCTTCTGAATCAAGCCGTCGTAGTAGTGGTGCGCGTCGGCGCCCAGCGGTTGATCGCCCTCCAGCACGATCATCGCCGAACTGTCGGAATCGAATTCGCCGAACACCTTGCCGATCCGTTTGGCGGCCTGCAACGACGGCGCATCTTGGGGGCTCAGCGACACGTTGTGCGATTCGGCGACGGTCTCCAGCTGCGGTACGAAAACATTCGTCACCACCGCCAGGCCCAGCCAGAACATCGCGATGAGTACTGAGAACCGCCGGATCAGGTCCGGAACCCTGTGCTGTGCGTCGTTCTCGGTGCTCATCCGGACTTGTCCAGGCAGTAGGTGTAGGCGTTCAGCGTGTTCACCGTTCTCTCGTCCTTGACCACGTCATCGATCTTGATCCGGCAGCCGATCGAATCACTGTCACCCTGGGCCTGGACGTTGACGAACACTGCGGGCTGGGTGGTGGTCGTGTCGTAGGCCCATGGCAGCGTGACGTTGTCGGCGCGCTGTGGTTGGGCGTTGACGTCCAGGTAGGTGATGGTTGCCACCGTGCCCGGCGGGCCGAAGACCTCCATGACGACGTGCTTGGGATTGAACGGAACGATCTCGTTCACCGTACCGCTGGGCGTCGATGTGACGTCGTGCGAGGCGAAAACGCCGTGCAGGCGGTACACAGCGAAGGCCGCCACCGCGATCACCACCACGGCCACCAGCAGCATCCAGCGTCGGCTCAGCCGACGTCCGATCGAAACCCGCTGCATTCGTGACCCTTTCAATGAGCGGCGACCAGGCGCGGACAGAGGAAATCTCCGCTAGGACGGCTAATCAACTAGGTTGACGGTACGACACTGGGCCGGGCATCACAACTACAAACCTCAGGCGTTTTGCTGTGTGAAAGCTGAGGATGCGCTGACGGAGACGGGCAGCCCGAATGGCCAGTTTGGTGCACCACTCTTCGAAGAATGCGTGACGCAACTGGCCGCTCAGCGGCGTTACGCCTACATATCCAGGCACATAGGGTCTCTTCCACGACATCGTGACCTTTGTGTGAGGCAACCCCGCACGCGAGGCGTTTGCAGGCGCTACCGTGCGATTTATCCGCATTGGATGACGTGTGGTATCGCTGGTCTGGCCCCAGCCTGCGACGAGGAGATGTCGAGTGCACAGCGGTGAGTTGGAGAGTTTGCGGGCACGCACACTCGACGAGTCTCTGCTGGTCGATCTCGACGAGCCGGACCGCCCGGTCATCGACTTCCTGCGGGCCACGCCCGGCCGGATAGCGGCGGTGGCCGTCATTCTCGTAGCAGTGGTGCTGGCCGTGGGCGTCGCGGCGTCGGCGACGGTGTCCAGCAGGCAACGGGAGCTAGGGACCCTCGGCTCGCACACCGAACCGCTCTCCGATGCGGCGCAGCGAATCTACAGCGCTCTGTCGTCCGCCAACACGACGGCGGCTACCGCGTTTCTGGCCGGCGGTGTCGAACCCAGCGAGATCCGCGACCGCTACGACGCCGCCATCGGACAGGCATCCGCCGGTCTGGTGACGGCGTCGAACGGCGTGTCGCCCAACGACACCCACTCGCTGACGTTACTCACGAACCTGTCCAACCAGCTCGCGCTGTACACCGGGATGATGGCGACCGCCCGCTCGAGCAACCGCGCCGGCCTCCCGATCGGCGTCGCGTATCTCAGTGAATCATCCACGCTGCTGCAACAGTCGATCCTGCCCGATGCCGAGCAGTTGTACCGGACGCAGACCGACGCTGTCACGGCATCGCAGCGTTCGACCGCGCCCCCGTATGCAGCGATCGTGGGAGCCGCGTTCGCCGTGGGATTGCTGGTGCTCGCACAGGTTTTCCTGGCCAGCCACAGTCATCGTCGGCTCAACCCGGGACTGGTGCTGGCTTCGGTGTTGATGGCAGCGCTCACGGTGTGGCTGGCAGTCGCCGGGCTGGTGGCGGCACACGCCGCCGACGACGCCCGCACGAAGGGTGGCGAGCCGCTCGAAGTCGCGGTGACCGCCCGGATCCTTGTTCAGCAAGCCCGCGCGGACGAAATTCTCGGCCTGCTCAAACGCGGTTCCGACACCGGATCCGACGCCGGGTTCGATGAGCGGACCACACAGGTCGGGCAACTGCTCGACAGCCACCCGGTGGATGGGGCGCGGGACGCCCTGCACGGCTGGACAAGTGCCCATGATCAGATCCGAAGCGCACTGGGCCGGGGCGATTACCAGGGCGCGGTGGCGATCGCGCGAGACAGCGGGCTCCAGCATTCCGCGGCCCAGTTCACCCTCTTGGATCAAGCATTGGGCGACGACATCGCACGGCTGCGGGAGCGGCAGCGCGACGGCATCACGCGTGCGTACATGGCGCTGAGTGCACTTCCGGCCGGTGCCGCGGCCATCAGTGTGCTGGCGGCGCTGGCGGTTGCCGCGGGTGTCGCACCGAGGCTGAGCGAGTACCACTGATGCGTGCCGTCACCGGGCTTCTCGTCCTCGCAGCGACCGTGCTGACAGGCTGTTCGACTGTGCAGCCACTTGCGCAGGTGCCCGCTTCGCTCACGACCCTGCCGCTGCCCAGCGGTGCCGTCGTGGCGCCGTCGGTCAGCGGGGCGGCGGTCGAAAGCTGCGACGCGACAGCGAGTTTGCGGCCGTCCACGGCAGGTGGGCCGACGGTGGAGGAGATCCGACGCCGCGGACGAGTGATTGTCGGCATTGACCAGAACACCGTCCCGCTCAGTTTTCGCGATCCGGTGACCGGGGAACTGCGGGGTTTCTTGGTCGACCTCTCGCACGAGGTCGCGCGGGACCTCGTCGGTGATCCAGACAAGGTGGATTTCCGGCTCCTGACGGAGCCGGAGCGGATGCCCGCGGTGCAAAACAAAACCGTCGACATCCTGACGAAGGCGACGACGATCACCTGTCCCCGCGCGGAGCAGATAGCGTTCTCGACCGTGTACTTCGAAGGACATCAACGGCTGCTGGTGCCACGGGGTTCGCCGGTGCAGGGGCCGGCCGATCTGGCAGGCAAGCGGGTCTGCTCCGGACTGGCGACGACATCCATTGCTACCGTCGCCCGGGTCGCCCCGGCGGCGACCATTGTCGGCGTGCAGAACTTCGACGACTGCCTGGTCGCGCTTCAGCAGGGTCAGGTGGACGCGGCCAGCACCGACGATTCGCTTCTCGTCGGCATGGCCGGACAGGATCCGAACCTGGAGATCGTCGGGCCGAGCCTGGAAAACGAGCCCTACGGTATCGGAGTCAACAAATCCGAAGAAGATCTGGTCCGCGCGGTCAATGCCAGCCTGGAACGGATCCGGCAGGACGGGACGTGGGTTCGGCTGTACCGCAAGTGGTTCAGTATCCTCGGCCCGGCGCCGAGCCCGCCACAACCGAAGTATCGGGATTGACATGGCCGGTGACGAGGGCACGCGCGCCGTCCTGGTGAGCGAATCTGGGCCGACCAAGGTCGAGGCCACCCGCCCGCGGTTGCGTACCGGGCGGCGGCGGATCGGTGACGGCCTAGTCGAGATCCCGATTCGCGAGGACATCGAGCCTGGCAGTGCGATCCTCACCAATCCCGTTGTCGCCGAGTCGAAACGGGGATGCGGCGACTGCGGGCAGCCGGTGGGGCGGGGGAGCGCCGGCCGGCCCGGGCCGAGTGACGGTGTGTGTCCGCACTGCGGCGCGTTGTTCTCGTTCTCGCCGCAACTGGATGCGGGGGAATTGGTGGCCGGCCAGTATGAGGTGCAGGGCTGCATCGCCCACGGCGGAGTCGGCTGGATCTATCTGGCGGTCGACCGCAATGTCAGCGACCGGTGGGTGGTGCTCAAAGGCCTGCTTCAGCCCGGAGGACAGCAGGCACAGGCGATCGCCGTCGCCGAACGTCAGTTCCTCGCAATGGTGAACCACCCTGGCATCGTCAAGATCTACAACTTCGTCGAACACCCGGGGTTCGATGGGCGCCCCGTCGGCTACATCGTCATGGAGTACATCGGCGGAACCACGCTGGAAGCCATCCTCGCGACGCAGCAAGCCGCTCCGGCCGGCGAACCCAGACCGATGATGCCCGTGGAGCAGGCACTCGGCTATCTGCTCGATGTCATGCCTGCGCTGTCCTATCTGCATTCGCTCGGCCTGATCTACAACGATCTCAAGCCCGAGAACATCATGCTCACCGAGGACAACATCGAGTTGATCGACATGGGTGCGGTGTCGGGCATCGGCGACTTCGGATACATATACGGCACCAAGGGATTCCAGGCGCCTGAGATCGTGCGGACCGGACCGACGATCGCCACGGATGTCTACACGGTCGGCCGTACGCTGGCCAAGCTGACCGTCGACCTGCCCAACGACCGGTACGCCGAGACATTACCGAGCCGCGACGAGGTGCCGCTGTTCGAACGGTACGAGTCCTTTTACCGGCTGTTGGTCCGTGCGACCAATCCTCGTCCCATGCAACGGTTCTCGTCCATCGACGAGCTGGCCGACCAGTGCAAGGGGGTGCTGCACGAAATCCTCGCCGCGCAGACGGGCGTGCCATGCCCCCGGGTATCGACGCTGTTCAGCGTGCCCCGCTCCACGTGCGGTGCCGATCTGGCCCTGCAGCCCACCGATGTGTTCATCGACGGGCGCCCGCATAACGTCCGACTGAACGCGCGAGACGTCGCCCATTCCCTGCCGAGCCCGGTACCCGTTGAGGAGCCGAATGACGAATGGCGAGAGGATTGGGATGACGGGATTTCCGGACTCGAGGCCGGCAATCTCGGTGCGGCCCTTGCGTGTTTCGAACGGGTTGTCGCCCTGTTGCCCGGTGAAGCTGCGCCCAAGCTTGCGGCCGCAGCGACGGCTGAGCTTCTCCTGGACACCCCCGACGCATCCGGAGTCGAGCGATTGCGGCAGTTGGCCGAGCGGGACTACCGAACGTTGTGGCGCACCGACTCGTCGATGGTCAACGCGGCGTTCGGCCTGGCGCGCCTACTCGCCGGTCGCGGCGATCGGGCCGGTGCGATCGAGGTGCTCGACCAGGTTCCATCGACATCGCGCCACTACGGTGAAGCTCAACTCACGTCGGTGGTGATGCTGTTAGATGGCCGCCCCAGCACCGAGATCACCGAGGCAGATCTGCGCGATACGGCACGGCGGGTGAGCCGCCTGTCCGAGACCGAGCCGCGAGCTCTGCAGATCCGAGCGCTCGTGCTGGGCATCGCGCTTGACTGGTTGCGGTCAGGGGCTGAGCCGGCCGCCGACGATCCGATCTTTGGGCATTCCTTTGACCAGCGGGGCCTACGCATGAGTATCGAGGAGGTGCTGCGGGAATTGGCACGGCACACACCACGCCGACGACACCGCTACACCCTGGTCGACTTCGCCAATGCCATCAGACCGCCGAGCTGGCTCTGATGAGGTCGTCTCCGCTTTCTGCCGGCGTAGACGCAGCCTGATCGCCGCGCAACCGGATTCGGTCGCTTAGGAGTTCATGGACCCGAGGTAGTACGAAATGACACTTGTGTGGGCGCATAGGCTCGTCGCATGCTGCTGAGCACCATCATCCTTCCCGTCTATCCGTGGCGGGAGGCGCGTGTCATCTGGCAACGAGCCGAGCGGCTCGGCTTCCAAGCCGCCTACACATACGATCATCTGTCGTGGCGCACATTTCGTGACCGTACATGGTTCGGAACCATACCTACGCTCGCCGCCGCGGCGACAGCGACCGAAGTCATCCGATTGGGAACCATGGTGACCAACCCAAACTTCCGGCACCCGGTCACCCTGGCCAAAGACCTCATTACGCTCGACGATCTGTCCGATGGTCGTATCACGCTCGGGATAGGCTCTGGTGGAACCGGGTTCGATGCCAGCGTACTGGGTGATGGGCCCTGGACACCGCGGGAGCGAGCAGATCGCTTCGCTGAATTCCTTGCACTACTGAACACGCTGCTCCAGCAGGACGCGACAACCTCGCACGGTAACTACTACACAACTATCGAGGCGCGTAACATCCCGGGTTGCGTTCAGGCGCCGCGGATTCCGTTCTACGTCGCAGCGACGGGCAGGCGCGGTCTCGGTCTCGCCGCGCGGTACGGACAAGGCTGGGTCACCGACCTCGACACGACAGCCACCGGCGACGTTACGATCGAAGAAGGTTTGCGCGTCCTGCGGAGTCGGCTGGACAAGCTCAGCACAGCATGCGATGCCGTGGGGCGGGACGTGACCGAACTCGACAAGGTGCTCGTCCATGGCTCGTCTCCGAAACTCAGTTCCGTTGCCGCCTTCGTGGACTGGGCGGGCCAGCACAGCGCAATGGGCTTTACCGAAATCGTGCTGCATTGGCCGGTGCCGGACTCGGTATTCGCCGGTGACATGACGCTGTTCGAGAAGATCGCGACCGACGGTCGAACGCAAGTAGGTCTCCTGTAGTCGGCCGAGCATAGCGCTTGAGGGGCCTGGTCGCAGAGAACGCGCACCGCACCCATTCACTTTCGTGAGCGCCTTTTGGAATCAATAGTGATTCTTGACGGATAGTTCTGCAATCTTTCGCTGTTCCTAATTGCACAATCTCGGCGGCATTAGAGTCACGGGTACAGGAGAGCGCGGTTCGACATCGCTTGGCCACGGGAGCGTTGCCGTAACTGGGAGCCAGGAAGAAAATTTGAGGTGCACCGCATGAAAACTGTTCCCCCACAGGCCTCCGTTGTCGTGATCGGTGGCGGTGTGATCGGTACCAGCATTGCCTGTCATCTGGCGGCTTCCGGCGTGGGTGATGTGGTTTTGGTCGAGCGGGGCGAGTTGGCCAGCGGATCGACGTGCAGGGCAGCCGGGGGTGTGCGCGCAACGTTCAGCGATCCGGCCAATATCGCGATCGGGCTGCGTGGCCTGGAGGTCTACGCGCGGTTCGGTGAGTTGTACGGCCAGGACATCGACTTTCGTCGCGACGGGTACCTGTACCTATTGTCGGATCGGGAAAGCTTGGACAACTTCACCGAGCAGGTCGCAGTGCACAATCGACATGGGGTACCTAGTGTGATCGTCGATCCCGATGAGGCGAAACGGATTTCACCGCTGATCCGCTCCGACGACCTGGTGGGAGCGTGCTGGTCGCCGCGGGACGGCAAGGCAACTCCGGAGGCGGTGGTGCTGGGGTATGCGACGGCCGCGCGCCAGCACGGCACGCGGATCGTGCGGCATTGCGAGGTTCTCGACATCACCCGGCGGGCGGACTCGATCACCGGGGTGGTCACCAGTGGGGGTGTCATCGCGACCAGAACCGTGGTGTGCGCCGCGGGGGCCTGGTCGGGTGTCATCGGCGACATGATCGGTGTTGCGATTCCGGTCACGCCAGTGCGTCGTCAGATCGCGTTCACCGAGCCGGTGGCGGGGTTGCCGGCCCGCTCACCGTCATTGACCATCGATTTTCCCTCCAGTTTCTACTTTCATCCCGAGGGCGCCGGTTTGCTGTTGGGCTGGTCGGATCCGCGCCAGGAGCCCGGTTTCAATCTGAAGTTCGAGCTCGACGACTGGTTGATGGGAGTCGGTCAGATCGCGGCGCGGTGCGCGCCGGCGGTGCTCGATTACGGCATCCGTACCGGGTGGGCGGGACTGTACGAGGTGACCCCCGACTGCAATCAGATCATCGACCGTCCAGGTGAGGTCGAGGGATTGCTGATCGCCACAGGCTATTCCGGGCATGGCTTCCTGATGGGACCGGCCACCGGCGAGATCGTCCGCGACCTCTACCACGGCAGAACGCCCCGCTACGACATCAGCAGATTCACCCTCGACCGCTTCGCCAACGCCGACACTGCTACCAGCCCTGCGGAAACCAACATCGTCTAGACACCGCCTACGCGAGCCGGTAGGACCTACCCCGAGGCCCGCACCTGGGGAACTACGCGACGGGCGACATCTGTGCCAACGCGCTGAGGAGGTGCGATCGGCCCGCAGCGTCGTCGCGGTGTACAGCAGACCGGCCGAAACACAGGTATAAGTACTCTTCGGCGGCGCATCATGCACCGGCAGACTGTAGCCATGCCTGACTCCGAGGTCGTGCCATCGGCGGCCGCCGTCGCGCGCGCCACCAAACCAGACCGCGACCGCGCCGTCGATGTGGCCCGGCTGGGGGCTCTGCTCGTGGTCGTGTTCGGACATTGCGCCCTGCTCCTGGCCACCATCGACGCCGGTGGCGTGGAGGTCGGCAACATTCTCGGAGCCCTGCCCGCGCTGGCCCCCGCCACCTGGGTTCTGCAGGTCATGCCGCTGTTCTTCCTCGCGGGTGGGGCAGCCGGGGCTTACAGCTGGCAGCCGAACGGCTCGATGACGTCGTGGGGTGCGTGGCTGTTCACCCGCGCGCAGCGGCTGTGTCGGCCGGTGTTCTGGTACCTCGCGGTGTGGACGCTAGCCCTGATCGCGGTGCAGGTGACGATGGGAGCCGATTCCGCGCGAGCGCTCGGGCGGGAATGCGTTGCGCTGTTGTGGTTTTTGGGCGTCTACCTGATGGCGCTGGCGTTCGTGCCCCCGTTGACCCGGCTGCCGAACCGCGCTGCTGCCACCGCTGTGGTGATCGCGCTGGTGGTGGCTTCGGCCGTGATGGACGGCGTGCGGCTCGCTGTCGGCGATCCGGCGGCCGGCACCGCTAATCTCCTCATCGTCTGGCTGATCCCGATGGTCATCGGCGTTGCCTACGCGCGAGGGTTGACCAGTGTGCGGATAGCCGTGGTCGCCGCGGCGGCTGCGTTCATCGTTCAGGTCCTGCTGGCGGTGTACGGCCCATACGACGTATCTCTGGTCGTCACGGGAAACGAGCGGGTGTCGAACGTGTCGCCCCCGACGTTGCTGCTCGCGTTGCACTGCACGTGGATGTCGTGTCTGTTCGTGGCGACGGCCGGAGCCATCAGGCGTTGGGCGGCACGCCCGCGGGTGTGGCAGGTGGTCGCGGTCGGCAACGGGGGAGCGATGACGCTCTATCTGTGGCATATCCCGGCCATCGCCGTTGCCACCTTCACCCTGCACGCGTTCGGTCTTGACGCCTTCGACCCGCACTCACCGGGTTTCTGGGGCAGGCTCGCGTTGCGCGCTGCGGTGTTCGCCGTCGTCATGGCGGTGGTGTTCCGGCTGCTGTCGCCACTGGAGCACCGGCCCTTGCCGTGGTGGGATGCGCGGGTGCATCCCACTGGTATCCGCTCGATCGCCACGGGTGTGCTGGTCTGGCTGGCCGGCACCGCCATGGTGGTGATGGCCAACAACGGACTCAGCGGAGTTGTCGGTTGGACGGCATTGGGCGGTTTCCTGGTTGCGGTACTGGCCGCCAGGGTATGCGCGGGCCCGGCTGCCGTTGCCAAAGGCGTTAGCGCCCACTGATTTCGCGGTGCCTGGGATGCCTCTCTGGACTGGCTCAGGGCCATCCCGCACACTCTCCGGTGTGACTGCACATGTACCGCTGGACCGCTGGGAACAGCGCGGTGAATGGCCGCTCGCGGTGGTCGCCCTGGCGTTCCTGATCGGGTATTCGGTCGAGGTTCTCGAACAGCCGCACGGTGTCGCCGCGCAGGTGGTGCATCTGTTGACGGCACTGTGTTGGGGCGCGTTCGCCGTCGACTATGCCGTCCGATTGTGGCTGGCTCCGCACCGATGGACATGGTTCTACCGGCACCTGCTCGACCTCGCGATTGTCGTGCTTCCGATCATTCGGCCGCTGCGCCTGGTGCGTCTGGTGCTACTGATCACCGTGCTGCAAAAGGCAGTAGGCAATGCCATTCGCGGGCGAGTCGTGCTGTACACGGTCGCCGGTGCGGTGCTGCTCGTGTATGTCGCATCGTTGGCAGTCCTGCAGGCCGAGCGAAACGACCCCAGCGCGAGCATCAACAGCTTCGGCCGCGCATTGTGGTGGTCTATCACGACCATCACCACCGTCGGCTACGGCGACGAGTACCCCGTCACCATGACGGGGCGTGTCATCGCCGCGTTGCTGATGGTCGGCGGCATCAGCCTGGTCGGATCCATCACCGCCACGATCGCATCCTGGATCGTGCAGCGCGTCGCCGAGGAGGACACCACGGGCCAGGCGATCACCGCAGCGCATATCGAGGACCTGCGCGCGGAAATCCGGGCATTGCGCGCCGAGCTGGGGAACCTGAACGGACGCGCCGACAGCGGGCTCGTCGGCTGCGACACCCGCGATGATTGACGCGGCGCTCAGTCCTCCTTGCGGATCAGCCGACCCAGGGCTTCGCGGTCGGGAGCCAGCAGTTCGGCGATGCGCGGCTTGTTCACATCGGCAACGATGATCTCGCCGACCTCCTGGTACACATCGCTGAAGATGCCGTGCGCCTTCATCTTCTCGGTCTGATAGATGTTGTCCTCGGTGGGCGTCACGTAGTAGACGATCTCAGGCTTGAACCGGTGGATCAGCCACAGGTGGATCAGATCCATCAGACGCTTCTTCCGCAGCTTCTCGGCGTAGGTGTTCTGATCACGCACCGTGAGGATATTGCGGCCGTGACGATCCTTGATCGGGTCCACCACGACATCGGCGAGCTTCTGGTCGCTGTCGCCGTAGATGCCGAGCTCCAGGACATCGGAGCCCGCCCGCCGTGGCCGTAGCTGCACGGTGAGTTTCTCGTCGAGTTGGTAGTGGTCGCTCCACAACTTCAGCCACTCTTCGAGCAGCTTCTTGGGCACCTCGGTCTGCACCAGGTGCTGATGCTGCGTGGACCCCTTGCCCATGGCCTTGGTGGTGGCCGTACGCCCGGACGAGGCTGCCAGCGCAGCATCGCTGCGAGGGCCGCCGACGAGGGTTTGCGGTGTGCGATAAGGAGATTCGACGAGACGCATCTTGCGCTGCAACCGGGCCAGCGCCAGCATGCCGTCCTGCCGAAGTGCGGTGGCGAACTCCTCGGCGGCCACACCGTCGATCTGGTGCCCGCCGTAGGTCATGAAGTTGAAGACGAAGCCCATCTTGCCGAGTTCCTCAGGGAACCGGCGCATCTCGTCGTCGGTCATGCCTGTGGTGTCCCAGTTGAACGACGGGGACAAGTTGTAGGCCAGCATCTTGTCGGGGTACACCGCGTGGACAGCCGTGGCGAATTCGCGGGCGTCGTCGAGGTCGGCGGTCTTGGTCTCCATCCACAGGATGTCGGCGAACGGTGCGGCGGCCAGTGACTTGGCGATGGCATACGGGATGCCGCCGCGGATCTGGTAGTAGCCCTCCGGCGTCTTGACCCGCTCGGGGTCCCAGCCCACGTCGGCGCCCAGCTCCTTGGCCTTCTCGCGAGCGGTGTACAGCGATGCGCCCTTGGCGAACTTGCGCCAGTCCGTCGCAGTCATGGCGGACTGCTCACCCTCCCGTGTACGGAACTCGAGCAACTCGGCGACCGCGTCCCCGTAGGTCTGCAGCCCGGCATCGTCCTGCCAGGCTTCGACAAACCGCGATTCCACGCCGTCGAACAGGGCGTCGACGGATTGATCGGGGTTCTGCTGCCACGATGCGGCTGCCTCGGCAACCAGGTCCATGATGCCGTGGTACTCGAGCCATGCTTCGGCGGTGGCGTACTCGCCTTCGGGAAGCGCATAGAGCAGATGACCTTTGAGTTCGGTGACACCGAGGGTGTGGAACCGTCGCATCATCGCCAGGAAACAGGACCGGTACGACGGGATCTTGAGGTTCGTGGCGCCCAGCAGGAAAGGCTGATCACGTTCGTCGGCGCGGCTGTCGATCAGGTTCGCCGCCTCGGCGTCGGTGCGCGCGACGATGATGCCGGGCACCCGCATGATGTCGAGCTGGAACCGGGCGGTGTTGAGTCGCTTGATCTGCTCGTCCGACGGGACGAGAACCTTGCCGCCTTGATGACCGCATTTCTTCGTGCCGGGCCGCTGATCTTCGATGTGGTATCCCGGCACGCCAGCCTCGACGAAACGGCGGATCAGGTTACGCACGTGGGGATCACCGCCGTGCCCGGTGTCGGCGTCGGCGATGACGAACGGCCGGTAGTCGACCGCCGGGGTGGTCGCACGCTGCTCAGGGGTCATCTTCAGTCGCAGATACTGTTGGTTGCGGTCGGCCGTGAGCAGCGCCCGCACCAGCCCCGCCGCCTCGTCGGGCACCTGACTCAGCGGGTAGCTGGCCAGATCAGGCCCTGGATCTTCGCTGATGGACCCCTTGGCCGACGTAGCCCACCCGCCCAGATAGATACCGCCGATACCCATCCGCTTCATCACCACCGCCTGGCCCGGCGAGTACGGCCCGAACGTGGTGATGCTCTTCTTCTGGGAGAACAACTCTCGCAGATGCGGATAGAACGCGGCAGCAGCCTCGCGTGCCACCGGATAGTCGGACGGGATCGTGCCGCGCTGCTCAGCCACCTGGCGGGCCGAGTACAGCCGGATGATGCCGTCGAAGCGCGGACTGTCGAAATACGCCTGCGTCGCGGCCACATCCTGGTCGAACGGGGCGCTCGCGGACGCGTTGGTTTCGATCGTGGACATGAGTCTCTGCTCCTCGTGGAACTCGGGCCTGTCATCCATCATTGCGGGCGAGGCGCGGCAGCGGAACCCGGTTTGCCCTCTCTGCCGCATGCGGGATCGGCGAAATTCAGGTGTCGCGGCAGACCACGGTCAGGTGGCCTCGCGTCGATCCGTTGCGCGACAGACCCTGCGCGAATGCCTCGCCACATTCCACGAGTCCTCGACGCTGCCGAGGTTGTCCTGATGGATGAATTCTTCGTGATCACCAGCTTAACGACATCCCGGAACGGGGCTTGCAAACGTGATCAACGGTGCTGGTAACACACGGTTCGGCGGCGCCGATAGAAGCAACAAATCAGGAATTTGGGCATTTTGGTTGAGATGCCGTCGGGAGCGACGCAAAATATGCTCCTGCGCGGCGCCAGTACAACGACAGGAATTGGGGTCTGCGGGTGAAGACGGTACTCGGGCTGGCGTTGACGTCCACGGACGTCAGCTGGGTCCTACTCGCCGGCGGTGATGCAACCGACCACGTCGTCCTCGATGACGATGCGTTCGCGGTCGACGATGGCGACGAGTTGGCCGGACGTGCCGTCGCTGCGGCCCGCGGGGCCCAGGCGATCGCGGCATCCAGCGGTCACGAGGTGCGCTCGGTCGGTGTCACCGGCGAGGATGACATCGTCGCCGAGGCCGACAAGCTGATCGCTTCGCTGAAGTCCATGGGGTTCGACGATGTCCGTATCGTCCCGTCAGCGCTCGTCGTCCATGCCGAATCCTCCGCTGCACACGGCGCCGCGCACGCCGTCGTGACCGACACCGTGCCGCCGGGGATGGCAGCGGCCGTCAAGCTATGCGCACGCGACCGCATCGAGAAGTGGTGGGTCGGCGGCGCCAGCGCCGCGGCCGTCGTCATCGGAGTTATCGTCGCGGGTGCCCTGTTCATGGTGGGTGACACCGAGCGCGCGACCGCACCGGCCACCCTGACCGCGGTCGGTTCTCCGGAGATCGTGACGGCGGCGCTTCCGCGCCTGACACCGCCGACGGTCGCCGTGCACGCCCGGGACGTCCAGCCCGCCAAGCAGCTGGCCGCACTCGCGAGCCGCCGTGAGATCGAAGGACCGGTCACATCGCGGACTGCGCCCGCCGCGGTGCCCGACAAACCGGCGGTCGCGGCTGCCAAACCGGTGGACGTGCTGCGCCGCGAAGTGATTTCGGCGGTCCCTGCCGCTGTGCCGCCGAGCCAGGCCATGCCGCCCGCGGCAGAGCAGGCCATGCCGCCCGCGGCAGAAACAGCCGCGGGGGCGGCCATCCACGCGCCCCAGAGTCTGGCTGAGCCGGCCACGCCGGGTCCGGCCGACGCAGTGACGCCGGGCTCGAGTGCCCTCGAGGCCTCGTCCACACCGGCTGTCTCGCAGGCTTTGCCTGCGGCAGCAACCGTGGCTCCCGTGACTCCGGCTCAGGCGCCCGCTCCACAAGAGCAGAGCGCGCCCGCAAACCCGTTCGATCTCTTCGCTGCCCTGCCGTAGCGGCTGTCAGCCCATCGTCGCGAGGTTGTTCCAGAAGTTCTTCAGGCTGTCGGTACCGCCGAACAGTGTCGTGAAGTTGGTGGAGTCGACGAGCACGATGTCACCCGCGCGGTCACCGGCTGGGGGCATCCAGATCAGCGCGTTGAACTCGGTGTTGCCGGCTTCGGTGAACGGGTGGGGGCGGTACGGGTCGACCTGCTGACGCCCCAGTATCCGCAGATCGTCGCTTTCGGGTGCGGTGAGTTCGTAGTGCGGTAGGTGTGGGTGGAAATTGAAGGTGGTGACGTTGGCCAGTAGGCCCGGGGCGTCGAGATCGAGGCGCGCCGACAACGGGGCGATGTCCGTGGTGCCGGCCACGACAGCAGGCCGCAGACCCCAGTTGTTGTGCACGGGCACGCCGAGCCCCGTCATCAGGGACCGGGTGTACTGACCGAACCGTTGTTGGCGGGGCACCAAAGGGTCGCCGTGATGCTGGTACTCGATCTGACGCCGTCCGTAATCATCGGTGTTACCGACGTCGTGGTGCGGGGCCAACAGCAGGCAGGTGCCTTCGCGGCGCAGCCACTGCTTGATCGCCTCGAGCTCTTCGGGTGCGGCCTCCTGCTCGGAGAGGAGATGGTCGAGACCGAACACCATCAACGTGTCGCAGTCGTCGAGGACGCCGGCGTCGATGGGTAGCTGGTAGCCGGCCTGGTCGATGCGCTGGAAGACCGCCACGGGGTGGCCGGTGACCGAGCCGGCCAGCTCCTGGAATGCCAGGGTGGACCGGTGGAAGAGTTCCAGCGTGCCTGCGATGCCCTGCAGGAAATGAGCTGCGTCGTACTCCGGGGTTTCGTAGCCCGGCCAGAGCACGTTGCGGACCTCGGTCATGGTGGAGAACCGGTTGTACATTTCGGCCGGATCGCGTTGGGCTTCCCACGGATAGCTCCACGTCCAATAGATACTGATCCGCCTGTGCCCGTCAGGTTTGCGCGGCAGATGCAGCTGGTTGTAGGTCCGTGCCGCGCTCATCACGCCTCCTCAAGCGATGCGAGGTGGTGCAGGGCCCGCAGTCCCGGCAGAAAGAAGTAGGCGCCGCCCCGCAGTCTGGTGAATGCGGGAAGTCCCTTGTACACCTTGCGAATCGGCCGCTTCGGTACGGTGAAGTCGAGCGTTCCGTCCTGGGTGCCGCAAATCGGGTCGTGCTCGTTGCCGAGTTCGTGGAAAGCCTTGTCGTTGATCCACACGTTCTGCGCGAACTCGAACTGGCGCACCAAGTCCGCGCAGATGATAAACGCCGCGATGCCCCGATCGACGCCGTCGTCAGGTGCGCCGTCGGGTAGCGCGGGGCCGTAGGTCGCGCCGCGCCGGATCATTCGCCGCCGGTTCATGTTGTGCGCGGTATCGCGCGGATTGAGCCTGCGGGCATGCGAGCCCAGGGGGCAGGCATAGCCCAACGGATCCATCTCTTTGTAGTTGAAGTTGTTGTTGCGCATAGGATCTGAGCCCAACTCGGGATCGTCGCGGCGTGGGGCGAGCACAAGCGGAGCACCGCTGCGCCAGCGACCCATGAACTTCGCCGCCAGTAGGTGCTCACCCTCCGGGGTCTCGGAATGTTCGCGTAGATAGTCGCGGAATACCGCCACGTATTCCTCGAGTCTTCGATAGGCCAGGTAGCTACCGTTGCGCGAGAGTTCCGGCGGTGGGAGCAGCGTGACGGGGCCGTTCTCGTCCGGATAGCCCAGGACGAATTCGCCGGGCTCCAAAGGGTCTCCGGAGCCCGGCGTCGGCTCCTCGCCGGAGCCTTTCATCACCGGTTGCGAGAGTCGGTCGCGGAACCCGAAATGGTCGTGGGCGTAGTTGAACGGCGGTGTTGAGTTGAGATCGAGGTAGGACAGGCTGCGGGCGCCGTCGGTGCGGGCCAGCAGCTTGTCATGCTCGGCGATGGATTTCTGGCACTGCTCGTCAGTGCGGGCAAACAGGATCGCGATCGCGTGCAGATCCTCGCCGGCCAGACCACCGACCCAGTGTTCAGGGGCGTTGGCGCCGGTATCGCCGAGGATGCTCGCACGCGCAGCCATGCCCTCACGGAACGCATCGGGGAAACTGGCCAGCGCATCCTCGGCCACACCGAGAGCGCGCAGGCCGGCCCAGGTGAATGCGATGGTGACCCAGCGGTCCGAGGAATCCATGGTGGCCGCCACGTCGGCAGCGGACTGCACCTTGTCCAGTAACTCCGACAGCCACGCCCGGCCGCCCACCGCGGTGTCGAACGTGAGGAACTCGTAGCGGCCGGTGATCGCGGGCGTGCGGGTCAGCAGAATGTGCTGAATATCGTCGAGTTCGAGCGCCTCGGTCATTGCATCTGGTCGAGCATGTCGGAGAACGCGGCCTTGAGGCGCAACGCTTTCTTGATCTCGTCGGCCGTAACGTACGGGTACTCGCCGTACTCCAGGAAGCTCGGGACTTGATGCTCTCGAACAAACTTCACGAACGCCGCCGGGTTTTCTTTCCAATCTTCGGGGAAACCCTCCAGGTTGGTGAACACCGTGGTGATCCCGGTCGCGCTGAACAAAGCGACGGCATCCTCTGTGTATTTGTCGAAGTCGGTGTCGAAGATCCCCTGATACTGGAAATGCAACCCTGACCCGACATCGAATAGTTGCCAGCGCAAATAGTGCAGTCGCAACGGGGCCAATACATCGGGGCTGTCGGCGACGGCGTCCTGGATCTGCTTACCGTACGCGCGGACCGCATCCTCACGACCTTGCTTGACCTTGGCGATGATTGAAAAGCCATAGCAAGCAGGAGTTTTCGGGTACACCGGCCCGTACCGGCCGCGCTCCAATTCAAAGTACCCCGCTTTGGGGATGGCCATTGCAGCCGGCCTGCTCCAGGCTTGTTCTTTGCCGGTCATATTCGGCCTCCTGACCCGGTCCGACGGCGGCGGAACATTAGTCCGCGTCATTGATTATCGCGACCGTCAAATTCGCGTGCGTCGGTATTCAGCGAAACGTAAGGAAAACTGTTGGACATCGCGTATTGTCACGTTGTGTCGGGGTCGTTCGAGGGGTTGGCCGCGTCGCCCATCTGAGCCCATGCGCGTGGCAGGGATGGCGCTTGTAGCCTGACGGCCAAGGACGGCGGCACGCTGAATTCGACTGTCGTGCAAGATAATTGTCCGGTAACCCGGCCTAGGTCACTGCGGGAAGAAACCGTTTCCGGTCAACGCACCGGGCTGCCAGCCCTGCGCTCCCAGGCACAGCAGCGGCCGGCCGTCGGGCGACTGCGCCGCAGTCTGCGGGCCCGGGCACGGCGAACCGATCTGCTGCACACCCTGCAGCGGGTAGGCGTAGGTCCAGAAGCCGGTATCGATCGGGGGCCACTGGTTCGGGATCCACCGGCACTGCATGGCCTCGCCGCCGGGACCCCGCCCAAAGACGTTGGTCTCCCAGCTGAAGCACGGTGCACCGTTGGCCGCGTTATAGCTCATGCCGGGAACGTCGGTGGCGTAGTGGCCCGGCTGATCGAAGTACATATTGCTGTTGTCGTCGGCCGCTGCCCCGGGGGCGGTTGCCACAGCAGCCCCGGTGACAGCCGCGGCGACGAGAAGTTCACGAATCATGTCCCACCCTCAGGTTCGCCGACGCACAGGCCGGCCTCGTCGGCCCTGGGCAGCAGCCTAGTCGGCGCCGCGGTGGCCCCGTCACCTTTTGCCGCGGGTCACTCCTCGGTGTCCGCGTCGAGCACGCTTACCGCGATGCCATAGGGCAGGAATCTGACCCGCCGGGTCGGATCGGTGTTGGTCTTGTTGGCGCGCAACGCGTCGAGTTCGGTGGGAAACACCTGCTCGATGTGGGCGCCGCCGTCGTCGTCGACGGCGTAGATCGCCCACACACCGTCGCCCGCCTCGCCCGTGGTCTCCGGTTCGGTCCGGGGTCTCGAGAACCGGCCGAGTTCGTCGACCAGACCCGCCCAACCCGGCCCGCCGCCTGACAGGAACTTGCCGATCCCGTCCAGCGCCTCGCGGGCGGCGCGGTCGAAGTCGTCGGGATCGAATCCGAAGGGTCCGTTGCTGCTCATCGCGTCCTCCTCAGTCAACCGCGGTCAACACCAGTGTGCGCGCATCCGGGGAACAGCAGGATGCCAATCGAACCATATGGCTTTCACGCCCGCTGATCTGCTCGCCGCTGCCAGCAATCCCTGCAGGCAGCAGGCTCTCGCGACCGTGCCGGCTGGGTTGGCCTGTTCGCTGACGGCGGACCGGCTTGCGCTGCGTCGCTGGACGAGGCGAAAGGGTTCACCGTTTCGGCCCGGTTGTCCCGCCGCGGGAGGCTGACGTGAGACCGTATCAGGACCATGGTTGACCACGACTACATCACCTACGAGGAATTCGGGCGCCGGTTCTTCGAGATCGCCGTCTCCGAGGAACGCGTCGGTGACTCGATCGGATCGATCGCCGGCGACGAATTCGAGATCGGCCCTATCGGGCAGGGGCCGGGGAAGATCGCCAAAGTCACGGCGCGCGTGAAGATCCAGCAGCCGCGGGTGACGCGCAATGTCGGTGAAACGATCACGTTTTCCATCCGGATACCGCTCGAGATCGACATGGTGATCGACCTGCGGATCGACCGTCCAAGGTTCATGGTGTTCGGAGAGATCGCGCTGCGCGCCACGGCCCTGGCCGCCGAACCTCTGCTGCTGATCCTCGACGTCAAGAAGCCGCGACCATCCGACATCTCGATCCACGTCACCTCGAAATCGCTGCGAGCCGAGCTGCTGCGCATCCTGGCCGGGGTGGATGCCGAGATCAGGCGATTCATCGCCGCGCATGTGGCCGGTGAGATCGACAGCCCGGGAGCGGAGAAGGCCAAGGTCATCGACATCGGCACCGAGATCCAATCCGCCTGGAAAGGGGTCTGATCCCGTCGACCGTGGGCGCCTAAGCGGTCAGGCTCATCAGGGCCGGGCGGCGCGCACTGCGTCCGGCCCCGGCCGAACGCCCGCGCAGGTGCCGCCAGATCCACGGCATCAGCATGTTCTGCGTCCACAACGCCTGCGAGTAAATCCGCGCCCGCAGAGACTGGGGCGGTACCGGACCGCGCCCGTGCGCCCAATCATGGTTGCTACCGGGCAATCCCAGCGCCTCGGCCGCCGCGGCAGCGAACAGTTCGTGACCCCTGGCCGAGCCGTGCACCCGGTCGGGGCTCCAGGTCTGTGGCTCCCGCATCGACGGCGCCGAGTAGAGGTCGACGAGCCGGAACCCGTGGCGGCCGGCGGCATCGGCGATCGCGGCGTTGATGTGAACCACCCGTTTTCCCAGGACTCGCCCCACCGGCAGGATCTGGGTGATGTCGGGAAACGTCGTGGTGACCACGGTGGCCCCGGAGTCGGCCAGTCGGGCGTAGATCCGATCCAGATCGATCAGTGCGCGGTCGAACGACCGCCCGGGGCGCGTCACGTCGTTCATGCCGATGCATACGGTGACCAGGTCGGGGCGCATCGACAAGGCTTGCGGCAGCTGGCCGGTGAGCACATCACCGATGCGATGGCCGCGGACCGCCAGGTTCGCATACCCTAATCCCGGGTAGAGCCGGTCGATCTCGACCGCCAGGCGGTCGGCAAATCCCAGCAGGCCGGTGTCGTCGTCGCCGTCCCACAGGCCTTCGGTCTGACTGTCGCCGAGTGCGACAAAGCGGTTGAAGCCTCGCACTCTGGCGACTCTAGCGCGGCGTGGATCTGTGGCAACTCACGGCCGGGCCGCCGAACGCGAAGGAGGGGCGCCCGAATCGGGCACCCCTCCTTGATGTTTGGTTCTGTTTGGCGTTACTTCACGTCCACGTAAACCGTCTTGCCGGTGACGGTGGTTTGCAGATCGCTGCCCGGGCTGCGGTGATCGGTCTGCGAGAACTTCTGGCCCGGCCGTACCGCGACGACGGTGGCCTGGTCCAGCGGTGTCGAGCCGGTCCGGTTGACGATGACGTTGTATCCCTGGGCCTGCAGCTCGGAGATCGTCTGCTGGGCGTTTCCCGGTCCGGCGGGAGCGGCCTGCGCCGGACCGGCGACCCCGATGACGGCCGCAGTGGCCGCGCCAACAAGTGCTGTAGCTAATCCAAACTTCTTCATCTTCTGTGCCTTCTTTCGTTCTTCGGTTATCCGCCGAGTGGGCGACGACCCAGTGCCTGCGGCACTCACGCGCAAACTCTCACTACCTACCGAATTGGTTACACCGGCTTAAACCAGCAGTTCAGCGATTTAATTCCATACGCACAAAAATCTGCTCGGCAGCCGAAAGGGCTGTCGGACGGGTCATCGACCCGCCGGATTGAGACGGCCGTCTCAGTTCATTTCGTGACGTGCGTTACAATGCATCAGCAAAGTGATGGGGGCGATATTCGTCGCGGCAGCCGTGGGAGATCCAACGCCACACCCATCGCCGTGAGTGGCCGAGAACGTCCTCACGCCGATGCCCGTCAGCTGCTGAACCACGGGGCAACACGGTCGGGCGGTGCCGGGCGCGTGCACGTAGGGTGCAGGGAATGCCGAAACTGAGCGCCGGACTGTTGCTGTACCGCATCGCCGAGGGTGGTGTGGAAGTGCTCATCGTCCATCCCGGCGGCCCGTTCTGGGCGCGCAAGGACAATGGAGCCTGGTCGGTCCCCAAAGGGGAGTATGCCGACGGTGAGGATCCGTGGGCGGCGGCCCGGCGTGAGTTCACGGAGGAACTGGGCGCGCCGGCGCCCGACGGGCCCAGATTGGACCTCGCTCCGGTGCGGCAGGCCGGCGGCAAGGTGGTCACCGTGTTCGCGGTGTGCGGCGACTTCGATGCGACCGTTGTCCACAGCAACACCTTCGCGATGGAGTGGCCGAGGGGCTCCGGCAAGCTCAGCGAGTTTCCCGAGATCGACTGCGCCGCATGGCTTCCGGTGGCTGCTGCCCGGGAGAAGCTGTTGGCCGGCCAGCGGCCCCTGCTGGACCAGCTGATGGCCGCCCCGGAGCTGGCCGGTTACCACGAAGGTGACGCAGCGGCCGCGTCTCGATAGCGGTGAGGATCAACGCTCGACCGTGCCAGCGCCAACCGGTCCGCGACGCTGAGGCTTATCGCAGACCGTTACTGCGGCGAATCGACTCACGGCATTCGCGCCGGGTCATACCGGTCTGCTGCATACAGACCCGGACCGGCGACTCCTCGGTGACCGGTAACTGTTCCTCGGTGGGATCGACGGTGATCGTCGGGCTCGGGATATCACCTTGCGTGAGTGACCATATCGACGTACCGGTGGTCTGCAGCGTCGAGCAGTACGCCGTGGCGCCGCCGGCGGTGGTGCCCGTCGCACCCGGGGGCGCGCAGTTGGCGCCGATCACCACGGCGGCCGGGGTGGCCGGAGCCACCGTCGTAACAGTTGTCGTCACGGTCGTCGCGCTGTCGGTGGGCGGTGGCGGTGGGGGAGGTGCGGCCAGAGTGCTCGCCGGCGCGGTGGTTGGGGTGGTGGTCACCGTCGTCTTCGCGATCGGACGCTCGTCGGCGCGCCGGAACTCCACTGTCGCAACGACAATCGCCGCGATCAACAACGTCGCGAGCACCGCGGGCACGAGCACCGCCGGCCGCAGCAGGCGTCGGTGCGGCGCGGCAGCCACCGGCGCCAGACGGGTTCCGTCGACGTCTCCGGCATCGAGCTGATGACGTAGGGCGCGAGCGAAATCCACGCAGCGCTCGAACCGGTCCTTGGGGATCTTGGCCATGGCCTTGGCCAGCACCGGGTCGAGCGGGGCGAGATCGGGGTGGCTTGCGGCCAGTGCCGGCGGAGCGGATGACAGATGCTGACTGATCACCACGGCGGGGTTGGAATTCTCGAACGGCGGCGTGCCGGTCAGAAGATGAAAAGCCGTGGCTGCCAGTGCATATTGGTCGGCCCGTCCATCCAGGTGATGTCCCAGCAGCTGTTCGGGGGCGGCATAGGCCACGGTGCCGACGGTCATGTTGGTCGCGGTGAGCCCGCTGGCCTCGTCGGCATAACGCGCAATACCGAAGTCGGCCAACAGGATCCGCTGTTCGTGGGGAGCTGGTTGGGCGAGCAGGATATTCGCGGGCTTGACGTCGCGGTGCAACAGATCGCGTTGATGGGCGTAGTCGAGCGCCTCGGCCACTGCGGAGATGATCTCGCACACCTGATCCTTGGGCATACCGCTCGGGTGCCGCTCTCGCAGTGCCTTGGCGGCATCGGTGCCGTCGACGTAATCCATCGAGATCCAGAGCTGCCCCTGGTACTCGCCGCGATCGTGGATCGTCACGATGTGCGGATGCCACAGTGACGCGGCGATGTCGGCTTCCCTGTTGAACCGTTCGCGGTACTCGCTGTCGGCGGAGACCGCCGTCGGCAATACCTTCAGCGCATCCTGCCTAGGCAGCCGCGGATGCTGGGCGAGGTACACCTCGCCCATCCCGCCGAACCCCAACAATCGGACAATCGTGTATCCCGCAAACGTCGCACCAGGGGCCAGCGGCATGCGCGGAATAGTACCGTCGCGCCCTACAGATCGAGCGTCAGATGATCACCCTTTCCGGCCCGTGACAGTCAGATCAGGATGTAGCCGGCGTTGCGGATCAGTTCGGGGCCGGGGTTCCCGCACCCGGTGCGCCGGGGACCGGAACCACCGGTGTGGGCGTCACCGTGGTCACGCCGTTGGAGCCCACGTGCGGAGCACCGGGCCCCCCGCCTGAGCTCTGGGTCTCCTGCAGCTGTTCCAACGCGTGCTCGGTGCAGTCCAGCGTCAGCAGCATCCGGCCCTGGGAGGTGACCTTCTGGGCGTCCACGAGGCACTGGGACTGCGGCAATGCGCTACCGAACGACCCGCCGAAGTACGCCTTGACCCCCTGGCTCTTGAGAATCTGCAGCGCCTTCATGTACGGCTCGCCGACGACGTTGACTGCGCCGGCATTGGGCTGCGAGGCCGCGGTGCCCGCGCCGAACAGGGTGATCGCGCCGGCGGCGGCGAGTCCACCACCGAGCACAAGAAGCTGCTTGTTCACGTCAAATCTCCGAACGTTCGGGTTGAGCTGCGAACATATCGCAGCTGTGACGATTGTGAAACCGTTGCAGCGCCGCCTGGTGTTACAAACGCGACTGCACCAGCGCCGCCATCAGGTCGCTGAGCGCCGCCGCCCGGGTATTGCCGAACACGTCTTCCACGAATAGGCGACGGCCGTCGGGGCCACCGAGCGGGACGCGCCAGTTGGGGTATTCGTCAGTGGTGCCTGGCTGATTTTGCGTGCGGAATTCGCCTACCGCGTCGGCCAGCGACAACGTCAACAATTTGGACGGGGTCAGCCCCAGATAGCGGTACAGCGCTGTCACGATCTCTTCGGGACCGGCCTCGACGTCAAGTAGACCGATCCGGCGCAGTTCGGCGAACCACGCATCCTGCGCGGCCCGGTCCTCGGCCAGCTCGACCTCGATAGGCCGCGTGAGCAGGCCGAGTTCCTGCCGTAGCCGCACGTGTTCGCCGGCCAGATACCCGGCGGTCGGCGGCAGGTCATGCGTCGTGACCGAGGACAGGCAGTACTCGCGCCAGCGTTCGGCGGACAGCGGCGCGCCGCTGTCGTCGCCCTCGAACCACAGGATGGAGGTGCCGAACAGGCCGCGGTCGCGCAGATAATGGCGCACCCACGGCTCTACGGTGCCGAGGTCCTCGCCGACGATGACAGCCCCGGCACGGTGCGCCTCCAGCGCGATGATGCCGATCATCGCGTCGTGGTCATAGCGCACATAGGTGCCCTCCGTGGGGGCTGCTCCCTTGGGGATCCACCACAGCCGGAACATGCCGATGATGTGGTCGATGCGCAGGCCACCCGCGTGCCGTAACGCCATGGAGACCAGCGCGCGGAACGGTTCGTAGGCATCCTCGGCGAGCCGGTCCGGCCGCCAGGGCGGCTGCGACCAGTCCTGACCGAGCTGGTTGAACTCGTCGGGCGGTGCGCCCGCCGTGACGCCCAGCGCCAGCACGTCCTGCAGGGCCCAGGCGTCGGCACCGTCGGGGTCGACGCCCACCGCCAGATCACCCATGATTCCCAGCGCCATCCCGGCCTGCATCGCGGTGGCCTGGGCGGCGGTCAGCTGGCAGTCGAGCTGCCATTGCAGCCAGCGGTGGAAATCGACGATTGCGGGATTGGCGGTCGCGAACGCTGCGACCTCGGGGTTACGCGGGTGCTGCAACTCGATGGGCCAGTTGTGCCAGTCGCGCCCGTGTTTTTCGGTCAGCGCGCACCAGATTGCGAAATCGTCGAGCGCGCGCCCTTCCCTGGCCCGGTACGCGGTGTAGGCCAGCTCGCGGCCGGCCGACCGGGGTACGCGATACACCTGTTTCAGCGCGGCCGATTTGGCCTCCCACGCGCTGTTGCGATCGATCAGCTCGCGGCGGCGGGCCCGCTCGGCGACGTTTGCCTGCAGTTTGCGGATGCGGCCGCGGTGGCGCGCGGCGGCGTACTCGGGGATGGCTTCGACCCGTAGGTACAACGGGTTGACGAAGCGGCGTGATGTGGGCAGGTACGGCGACGGCTCCATCGGCGGAGTCGGTGCGGCTGCGTGCAACGGGTTGACCAGGATGAAATCGGCGTCATGGGCAGCGGCTGACCACACAGCAAGGTCGGTCAGATCGGTGAGATCGCCGGCGCCCCAGGAGTTCTGCGACGAGACGCTGTACAGCTGCACCGAGACCCCCCAGCCGCGCCGGTCACCGAGCCGGGGTGGCAGGGTCAGTGCGGCAGGGGAGATCACCACGGGTGTTTCGGTGTGGAAGTCCCCGAGCGTGAGGTGCAGTCGGTGATAACCAAGCGGAAGATCGGCCGGTAGTTCGAAGGTTGCCTCGCCGACCAGCCGGTCACCGAGATCGAACGGGGGGCGATTGTTCTCCAGTTGGCGTAGCCCGGTTCGCGTGCTGCCGTCCTCCAGTCGCAGCGTCACGTCGACAGGGTCGCCATGGGTCACATGGACCCAGAATGCCGTAGACCATCCTGCTCGGCCGATGACGATCGGCGGCAGCGGACGCTGCCAATAGCCGCGCTCGTGAGCGCTCAACGCGGCGGCACGGTCCTGTTCGGTCCCGGCCGCCACCCCCAACGCCTCCAGCACCGCCACCAGCGTCGATTCGGACACCGTGGTCCAGTGTCCGATCCAGTCGTTGTACTCGGTGGCGACGCCGTAGCGCCGGGCGAGCTCCACGAGGGTCTGCGGCAATCCAGTCATGGTGCCATCTTGGTGCATGGTGCCATCTCGGTTGCCCACAGCATCGGCCATCAGTTGGTGTCTACCGTCGGCTGACGGGCGGTATCGTCGCCGCAGTGGTTTCGGGACAGGTCGATTCGGCCCCACTGCTACGGGCGCGCGTCGCCGTCGCGTCGCTGTTCTTGACCAACGGGGCGATCTTCGCCAATCTGGTTCCTCACTATCCGCAGATCAAGGCCGACCTGCAATTGAGCAACGCCGCCTACGGCGCCACCGTCGCGGCGTTCTCGGCAGGTGCGCTGGTCGCCGGCCTGGCCGCGGGCGCGCTGATCCGGCGCTACCGGTCGGCCCGGGTCGCCGTGGTCGCCACGATCGGGCTGGCCGGTCTCGTCGTCGTCGCCGCGATCACCGACAGCGCCGCCGTGCTCACCGGGGCGCTGTTCCTGGCCGGAGCCTGCGACGCGATCACCGATGTGGCCCAGAACGCCCACGGCCTGCGGGTGCAGCGCGGCTATGGCCGGTCCATCATCAACTCGTTCCATGCGGTGTGGGCGGTCGGCGCGATACTCGGGGGACTGACCGGCGCCGCGGTGATCGCCCTCGGTGTGCCGCGCGGCGTCCACCTCACGGTGGTCGCGGTGGTGGTCTGCGCAGTGGTCCTGGTCGCTGACCGCTTCCTGCTTTCAGGGCCTGATCATGAGGATCACCCCGCCGCGCCGGCCCGGCCGGTAACGCGGCCGGGCACCGGCGTCTACCTGGCCCTGCTGGCGCTGGTCGTGATCGCCATCGCAGGGGCGACCGTGGAGGATTCCGGAAGCTCCTGGGCCACGCTCTACCTGCGGGACACCCTGCAGGCGCCCTCGGCTGTCGCCCCGTTCGGTTACATCGCGGTGGTCGGATTCATGTTCGTGGGCCGTCTGTTCGGGGACCGGTTGGTCGACCGGTTCGGCGAGCGCTCCGTGGCGCGCGCCGGCGGCCTCGTCACGACTGCGGGAATGGGCGCTGCGCTCGCGTTCCCCAGCGTGCCCGCGACGATTGCAGGTTTCGCGGCTGCCGGGCTGGGGGTGGCCACCCTGATCCCCGCCGCCATGCACGGTGCCGACCAGTTGCCCGGATTGCGGCCGGGCACTGGACTGACGGCGGTGACATGGCTGATGCGGGTGGGGTTCTTCGGTGCGCCGTTGCTGGTCGGAGTCGTCGCCGATGCCGCCGGACTACGCGCCGGCCTGCTCATCGTGCCGGTGGCCGGCGTGCTGGTGATGGCGCTGGCAGGGGCGTTGGGCAGCAGTCACGACGTACTCAGTGTGCCGCACCGGCCAGCTCGATCGTGAACACACCCGACACGATGAGCGCGATGCCGATCATCATGACGGGCGTGAGGGCCTCGTGGAACAAGAACCTGGCAGCGACGGCGACCAGGGCCACGCCACATGCGGTCCAGATGCCGTAGGCGATGCCGACGGGGATGCCCAACGACAACGCTAACCACAACAGGGTGAAGGACACCACGTACCCGAGCGACACCGGCAAGATCCAGGCCTTGCGGCGAAAACCATCCGATGCCCGCAGCGCCAGGGTTGCCAACACCTCGCACAGAATCGCGCCGCTCAGCACCACCCACATCATCGCTGCGCGTCCTCTGCCGGTGATCCCAGCTCCACGAGCAGCACCCCGGCGATGATCAGGCCGATGCCCGCCGCGATCGGCCAGGTGAACGGATCACCGAACAAGGCCGCGGCGAGGACCGCAGTGGTGGCGGTGCCCAGCGCACCCCAGACGCCGTAGGCCACGCCGATCGCCATGCCCGCCCGCAGCACCATGGTCAGTAGCGCGAACGCACCGAGGTAGCCGACGACCACCACGAATATCCAGGCCGCATGGTCTTGGGAGGCTCGTAGTGACAGGGTGGCCGCGACTTCGGCGGCGATCGCCGCGACCAGCAACGCCCACGTCCGCACCGCACCAACCTAGCGAAAGGTCGGTGTCCTGGACGACGAGACCCAGTCGGGGCGGCCGGCGCGGCTGCGTAACGTGGGGGAGTTGGCAGTCGTCGCACCATCGAGGAGCCGGTCATGTCCGAACCTACCGTTGCCGCCGACGGCCCGGTGGTCGACACTACTTACGGGCCGGTACGCGGAACCGATGACCGAACGGTCAAGGCGTGGCAGGGAATTCGATACGCCGCCGCCCCGGTGGGCGAGTTGCGTTGGCGCGCACCCGAACCGCCCCGGCCATGGCGGGAAATCGCCGATGCCACCACGGTGGGCCCGGTCTGCCCGCAACCCGTCGATCCGCGGATTCCGATCGATCTCGGTGGGCCCCAGGCCGAGGACAGCCTGGTGCTCAACGTCTGGGCGCCTGCGGGTGCCGAGCCGGGTGACGGTAAACCGGTGATGGTGTGGGCCCATGGCGGGGCGTACGTGCTGGGCTCGGCCAGTCAACCGCTGTACCGGGGCCAGATGCTGGCTGCCGAGGGCGATGTGGTCGTTGTCACCGTCAACTACCGGCTGGGTGCCTTCGGGTTCCTCGACCTGACCGAATTGAGCACAGCCGGTATACGTTTCGACACCAATCTGGGTCTGCGCGATGTGCTGTGCGCCCTACGCTGGGTGCGCGACAACATCGCCGCATTCGGTGGCGACCCGGACCGGGTCACCCTGTTCGGTGAATCCGCAGGCGGTGGCATCGTCACCACGCTGCTGGCCAGCCCGGCTGCCGCGGGTCTGTTCAACGCGGCGATCGCCCAGAGTTCCCCGGTCACTTCGATCTATGACGCCGAACGGTCCCGCCGGGTGGCACGTGAGGTCCTCGACGGACTGGGCATCGCCCCCGACGATGCCGGACTGATGGCGCAGGTGCCGGTTTCAGCCGTGCTCTCGGTATCCCGGCGGGTGTTCAACTCGGTGCCGGAGCAGGTGCCGGGAACGTTGGCATTCGCTCCTATCGTCGACGGCGACGTGGTGCCGGACTATCCGGTAAACCGGGCGCGCGAGGGCCGCACCCATCCGGTGCCGTTGATCATCGGGACCAACAAGCACGAGGCCGCGTTGTTCCGCTGGATGAAGTCGCCGCTGATGCCGATCACCCCGGAAGCGATCCGGGCGATGTTCGACGGTATCGCCGCCGAGCAGCCCGGATTGTCGCTGCCGACGGAGGCCCAGATCGCTGCTGCATATTCTGGCCTGCGTACCAAGGCCCGCGGCATGGGCGTGGCCCGCGACATCGGATTTCGGATGCCGTCACTATGGTTCGCCGACGGGCACAGTGCCGTGGCACCCGTCTATTTCTACCGATTCGACTTCGCCACCCCGATGTTGCGGCTACTGGGACTCGGTGCCGCACACGCCACCGAGCTGCCCTTCGTGTGGGGCAATCTGGTTGCCGGCCCCAAGGACCCGACATTCAAGCTGGGTGGGCTCAAGCACGGTCGGGCGGTGTCGGAGCGCATGCGCCGCCGCTGGACCAACTTCGCGGCCACCGGGACACCAGACAGTGCGCCCGGTGAGCCGGTGTGGCGCCGGTACCGCCGCGACGACCATGCCGTGCTGTTGATCGACAAGCAGGACAGGACCGTGACCGATCTGGACCGGGAGCTACGCACGGCCTGGGGCGACGAGGTGCTCAACTTCCGCTGAAGCGCGATGTCGCGACGTCACCGGGAGTTAGCCTGCCGTTTCGAATTGCGGCGAGCATAAGGCCCCACAAATAAATCCAAGATCAGTAAGCTGACCCGCAGCCGGACTCGATCCGGCCGGCCGGGTAGAGAGAATAGGGGATCTGAGTGGGAGACACACTGACCGAAGGGCAGAAGCTCGAGAAGGGCGGATCGCTCACTTCCAACAACGGTGCCTACACTCTGACGTTGCAGGATGACGGCAACCTGGTGCTGTACGCGCGCGACCAGGCGGTTTGGTCGACGGAGACCAACGGACAGGATGTCGTTCGCGCCGAGGTGCAGTCCGACGGTAACTTCGTCCTCTACACGTCGGCGAAGCCCGTGTGGCACACCGACACCAAGGGCAAGAAGAACGTGAAGCTCGTCCTTCAGGACGACCGCAACCTGGTGCTCTACGCCGGTGACGGGCCGGCCTGGTCGTCGAAGACGGAAACCACCGAGCCGCCACCGCCGGCCCCCGAGGCCGCCGCGCCCGAGCCGGTAGTCGAGCCGGCCGCGGCTGAAGTGCCGGCACCCGCACCGGAACCCGAACCCGCCGCACCGCCACCGGCCCCCGAGCGGCGCACCTACACGGTGGAGTCGGGTGACACGCTGTGGGCGATCGCCGAGCGCTTCTACGGCGACGGCAACCGCTATCAGGAGATCGCGGACGCCAGCGGCGTCTCCAACCCCGACCTGATCCAGCCGGGCCAGGTCCTGACGATTCCCTAACCTCACCACGCACACCCCAACGGCCCGGACGGCAGCGTCCGGGCCGTTGTCGATTTTCGATCAAGACGGCGGCCGGTCGGTTGTGAACCTCTGGCGCCCGGCGAGCGTAATCCCATGAGTACATACCCCATATTGCAGAGGTAGGTGTTCTGTGGATCGGAGATCGATCGTTCCTTCGTCGTGGCGCGGCGCGTCGGTAACCCGGCGCAGCGTCATGGTGGGGATCGCGGCGGCCGGCGGATTTCTGTCCGCCGACCTGGGCGCGGTGCTCTACGCTCGTGGCCCGTTCGGATCGGAACGGCGACTGACCCCGCAGGCGTTCGTCGACGCCTTTCACCGGGTCGCCGGGATCCATCCCGGCTATCGCCTCAACCATGCCAAGGGGGTTGCGGTCAGCGGATACTTCGACAGCAACGGCGCGGGCGCCGAAGTGACCAAGGCCGCAGTCTTCCGGGCGGGCCGCACTGCGCTGGTCGGCCGGTTCTCCGTGCCCGGGGGCAACCCCACGGTTTCCGACACCGTGGCCGCCCCGCGCGGCCTCGGCCTGGCGATCGGGTACCCCGAAGGTCTGCAGTGGCGCACCGCCATGCTGAATATTCCGGTATTCCAAGACAATTCGGTGCAGGGTTTCCACGACCGGTTGCTCGCCGCCAAACCGGTGCCCGGTACCGGCACACCCGATCCCACGGTCATGGCGCGCTTTCTGGCCGACCATCCCGAAACCGCGACTGCGATGTCGGTGATCAAACAGCAGCCGCCCACCTCCGGTTTCGCCGACAGTACTTTCCGGGGGCTCCACGCCTTCTACTTCGTCAACGCGGACGGCGACCGCACACCCGTGCGATGGTCGCTGCGGCCGCTGCAACAGGTCAAACCACCCCCTTCCGCACCGAGCGGTCCGAACTGGTTGTTCGACAACGTCATTCGTGACATTCGGGCCGAACCGCTGCGCTGGCGTCTGCTGCTGACGATCGGTGCGCCCGCGGACGATGTGCGTGACGCCACCATTGCATGGCCGGCCGAGCGGCGCACAATCGACTCCGGGACGGTGGTGCTCGACGCGATCGCGACGGAGTCGGCAGGCAACGCCCGCGACGTCAATTTCGATCCCATGGTGCTGCCGGGCGGGATCGAGCCCTCGGAGGACCCGCTGCTGCCGGCACGCTCGGCGGTGTACGCGGCGTCGTTTCGCCGCCGCGCCGGTGTCACCGGAGCCGCCCCGCAGGTCGAGGTCGAGGAGGTGGCGCAATGACAGTGGCTACTCGCTCCCGCTACGCGCCGCGCACCCGCGTGCTGCACTGGTTGGCCGCAGTGCTGGTGTTCAGCACGCTGATCCTCGGATTCGTTCTGGCCAACTCACTTGCGGGCTACCCGGAGCTGCTGGGCGTGCACAAGGTGCTGGGTGCACTGGTGTTCGTGGTGTTCGTGTTCCGCGTGATCAACCGGCTCAACGATCGCGGGCCTGCTCTCCCTGCGACGGTCGGGCGGGTCGAGCGGGTAGCGGTCATCGGTTCCGAACTCGGCATGTACCTGCTGCTGTTGGCGCAGCCGTTGCTGGGCTGGGCGATGGTGTCGGCGAGCGGGGTTCCCGTGGTGGTGGGTGGGGTGCTTCGGCTGCCACCGATCGTCCCCGCGGACGCCGAACTGTTCGGCCTGCTTCGCAACGGCCACTCAGTGCTGGCGTATGCCCTGGTCGTGATGATCGCGGCGCACGTGTCGGCGGTGCTTTTGCACACGCTGGCCCTGCGCGATGGCATGCTGCGGAGAATGAGTTTTGGGTCGGAGTGAACCCGTGCCGAACCACGATCGGCTCCTGACCATGCTGTACACGATGCACGGCGAGGCGGTTCGGCGCTTCGTCGCCGGCCATGTCGTCGATGTACAGCACCGTGAGGACATCGTGCAAGAGACGTTCGCGCGGGCCTGGAAGAACATCGACCAGATCGACGCCGACGACGGCAACCCGAGATCGTTCCTGTTCACGGTTGCCCGCAACGTCATCGTCGATCAATGGCGGCGCAGGTCCCGGCGGGGCGAGGTGCTTGTCGACACCGATATCGCGTTGCCCAGCGCCGATGCCGTCAACAAGTCCTTGGAGCGGATCGTCATCGGTGAATCCTTGCAACGGTTGTCGCCCGAACACCGCGCGGTGATCAAGGCGCTGTACTTCGATGATCTGACTCTTGTCGAAGCGGCGGAAAGGCTCAATGTCGCTGTGGGTACCGTGAAGTCACGCAGTTACTACGCAGTGCGTGTACTGCGAGCGGCGTTCGATGAGATGGGGCTGCTGTGATCGACGAACCTCATGTTCTGCTGGGCGCCTACATCCTCGGTGGCCTCGACGCCGAAGAACGTGGGCGGTTCGAGGTCCACCTCAAGGAATGCGCACAGTGCCGCGCCGAAGCTGCGGGTTTCGCTCCGCTGCCTGCGCTGCTGAGCAAGATCGACCCGGCGGATCTGGATACCGAACCCGACGATGGCCGGGCGCTGCTCGACATGCTCGCCGCACGACGTGCGGCGGCGACCCGCCGTCGCCGTCGCCGCCGCCGGGTGGCGGTGGCCGCGTGCGCCGCGGTGCTGGCGGCCCTCGCATTGGTGTTGGTCATCCCGCGCGGTACCACCACCCCTGCGGGTACCGGCACGTTTGCGATGCACTCAGTCATCGCCGCAGGAGCTTCCGGGTCGGTGACCCTGACGCCCAAGCCGTGGGGGACCGCCATCGTGCTCGACCTCAAGCAGTTGCCGGCCGCCGGTGTGTTCACGCTGCGCACCATGGATGACAGCGGGCAGATGCAACCGGCCGCCACCTGGGCGGCAATGCCGACCGGGGCAGGGATTGTGCAAGGGGCGACGTCGATTCCGATGCCGAAGCTGCGAAAGCTCAACATCGTCGACGCCGACGACACCGTCCTGGCGACAGTGGAGCGCTGAAACCCTGCGTACCGGTACCCTGAAAACCCTTACGAGCACATGACGATCGGAGGCCGACCGTGCGCCAGCCGTGGCTTAGGGTAGGGGTGGTTTCGGCGGCCGCGGTGTTGGGGCTGCTGACGGGCCAGCAGCCGGTGGCGGGTGCCACCCCGGGGGTGCTGGTGTATCCGGGCATGGAGATTCGGCAGGGCGACACGGTGTGCACGGTGGGCTTCGTGGATCCCGATGCCCGCGTGGCGTTTACGGCGGGGCACTGCCGGGGCGGCGGGGCGGTGACGGACCGGGACGGCAACCCGATCGGCCGGCAGATCCTGTTCGAGGACAACACGCCCGACGGCGCCACGATCGATACCAACCACGAGATCTCGGATTGGGAGACCATCCAGCTCGACGGTGACGTCGCGCCGAACGACATCCTGCCGGGCGGACGAATACTGGTGGAGGACGGCGGAATTGTCCCGACGCCGGGGCTGGCGGTATGCCATTTCGGCGTGGTCACCGGTGAGAGCTGTGGCAGCATCGAGGCGGTCAACAATGGCTGGTTCACCATGGCGCACGGCATCGTCAGCCAGAAGGGCGATTCGGGCGGCCCGGTGTACGTCGTCACACCGGATGGGCGGGCCGCCATCGTCGGGGTGTTCAACAGCACCTGGGGGCAGTTCCCGGCCGCGGTGTCATGGCAGAACGCCAGTGGCCAGGCTCGCGGCGTGGTGCAGGCCTCCGGTCAGGTCGATGGTCACTGAGCCGCCTGGGCTACAGCGTTAGTCGAGCAGTTCGAAGATCGGGATGGCCGGGGCTGCGGCCCACAGTTCGACATCCGATGACTGCGGTGTCAACCCGGCCATGTGGCCTTTGACCTCCCAGTACCACCGCGCGAGATAGTTGCGCAGCAGTGCGGGCTTGGCCTCGTCGGGAACCTCGGTGAGCCGGCGCGTCGAACTGCGCCGGCGAGCACCGATCTCGACCTCGCCCGCCGCCCGGGCATTGCGGGCCCACTGAGTTTCACCGCGAGGTGACACCAGGAAATCCCTGTCGTCCACCGACATCAGGTTCACCACCACCGTGCGGGTCTGCCCTGTGCGCCGGCCTCGCACGCGCAGGACGGTGGTGCCGGCGATGCTGACACCGGCCTTGGCGAGCCGGAGGATCAGGTTGTTGCCGGTACGGGCCAGCAGGCCCGGTGCGTCGTATCGCTCGGTCATCGTCGGCCTCCTACAAGTCATAAAACAGAGCAGTGCTCTCGAATAGCAGCGTGGCATGATCGGGGCGATAATTCAAGAGCGCCGATCTCGGTTGTGGCAGACTACTGCCGTGGGCAAACGGCAGGAGAGCCGGCGGCGCATTGAGGCGGCTATTGTCGAGATCGGCAGGAGGCACCTGGTCACCGAAGGTGCGGCCGGACTGTCCTTGCGGGCCGTCGCGCGCGAGCTCGGCATGGTGTCTTCGGCGATCTACCGCTACGTTGCCGACCGCGATGACTTGCTCACGCTGCTGGTGGTCGACGCTTATTCCGAACTCGCCGACGCAGTCGATCAGGCCGCGGCCGGGCTTTCTGTCGAATCAGACTGGCGGACGAGGCTGTCGGAAATGGCATATGCGGTCCGTCGGTGGGCGATCGATCAGCCCGCACGCTGGGCGCTGCTGTACGGGAGCCCGGTGCCCGGATACCATGCACCGGCCGAGCGTACGGTCGGGCCGGGGACCCGGGTGGCGGCTGCCCTGTTCTCGGCGGTGGCCGAAGGAGTTGCCGCTGGAGCCGTCGGGGAATCGGGATACGCTGTAGCGCAACCACTTTCGAGCGATTTCGACCGCTTGCGCGCGGAGTTCGACTTTCCCGGCGGCGATGGTGCGCTGGCGAAGTGCTTCCTGCTGTGGGCGGCGCTGGTCGGTGCGGTGAGCCTTGAGGTGTTCGGTCAGTACGGTGCCGACACCCTCACGAACCCAAGGCTGGTGTTCGAGGTTCAGATCCGTCTGCTGGTCGACGTGTTGGCTACATGATGCGGCCGAAACTAGGCAGGAGTGCCAAGTTCGGTGAGCTGCCAACGGCCGTCGCCAAGCAGCTCGAGACGCCGGTCGTGATGCTGTTCGACGGTGTCGCGGTGGCTGACGCTCACCACGATCGTGTCCGGCAACCGGCTGCGCAACGCCGTGTACATCGCGAATTCCTGGCCGGCATCGAGCGCCGAGGTCGACTCGTCGAGGAACACCGCCCGCGGCTCGGCCAGCAGCACGCGGGCGAATGCGACGCGTTGTTGTTCGCCGGGGGAGAGCACCTTCGACCAGTCCGACTCCTCGTCCAGTCGAGATACCAAATGCCCCATCGAGACTGTCGCCAAGGCGTCCCGGATGGCGTCGTCGCCGTACGCCCCGCTCGCCGCCGGGTAGCTGACCACGGTGCGTAGGTCGCCGAGTGGGGCATAGGGCAATTGGGACACGAACATCACCCGGCGATCGTCGGGAAACCGGACCGTTCCCGAGCCGAACGGCCACAGCTGCGCGAGGGTGCGCAGCAGCGTGGTCTTGCCGGTTCCGGACGGGCCGGTGATCACCAGGGCCTCGCCGGTTGCCAGTCGCAGATCGAGGTCGTCCAGCAGGAGCTGACCGGCCGGTGAGCGCACCTCGACAGCGTCGATCTCAAGCGTGCCGTCGACGCTGGACGCACCCGCCAATCTCGGTAGCGTCCTTGCCTGTTCGTTCGCGGTGACCAGTCCGTCGAGCCGGATGATCGCGGCGCGGTAGCCGGCGAATGCGTCGTAGACGGCCCGAAAGAAGCTCAACGAACTCTGCACCGAGCCGAAAGCCCCCGCCGATTGCATGACGTCGCCCAGCCTGAGTTCTCCGGCGAACAACCGCGGGGCCTGCACGATCAGCGGCAGCGGGGAGATGATCTGGCTGATCGAGCGATTCCAACCGAGGAAAGCCACGCCGCGGCGGACCAGCCTGCGGTAGTTGGCGATGATCCGCGCGAAGCGCAGCGAGAGCGCGCCGCGCTCGGTGTGTTCGCCGCGGTAGAAGCTCACCGCTTCGGCGGCGTCACGGATGCGCACGAGCGCGTACCGGAATGCGGCATTGGTGAGCTCGTTGCGGAAAGTCAGCCGGATGATGGGCCGGCCGATCCAGAACGCCACCACGGTCGTGACCGCGACCCACACCAGCGCGATCCAGAACAATGCCTTGGGTACCGTCACACCCAGAATCGTCAGCGGCCCGGCGAGATTCCACAGGATCGGAGTGAACGCGACCACCGAGACGACGGAGTTCACCGAACCGAACAGCAGCGTCTGGGCGGTTCCGACGGTCGGGGTGTTGGTCTCCGGCCCCGTCCCGGTGGTGAACACGTCGATGTCCTGCTGGATGCGCTGATCCGGGTTGTCGACGAGATCGCCGCCGAACGACGGCAGGAAACGGGCGCGGTAGTAGGCGCGATCACCGAACCAGTCGCCGGTGAGATGGTCGGTGAGCCACACCCGCCAGCGAATGATGAAGTACTGCATCAGATACAGGTCGAGCAACGTGCGGGTGATGTCGGCCGCGACCAGCAGCGCGAAGATCATGATCGAGCGCCAGAACCCGCTGACACCGGAGTTGCGGACCGCGTCGTCACCCGCGGCGGCGCCCTCGAAGGCGACCTGCAAAGCCGAGGACTGGTCGTTGGCGTAGTAACTGAACAGCACGTCCATCCGCACTGAGATGAGTATCGACAGCAGCAGCACCGACAGCAGCATCCAGGGCGTAATGCTCTGGCGCCCGGTGAAATACCCACCGGTGATCCGCCAGAACTGGCGGCCCCACGTGGTGGTCCGCGCCAGCACGGCAAGGACGGCCAACGTCACCACGGCGCCGACGACCCACGCCTTGGCAACCCACAGCACCGACGCGAGGATCTCGTTGCCCCAGTCCAGCGTCGGGGTGAACATCTCCATGCCGGGAAGGTACCGGCGGACAGGCTGCTACTGGTCTACCAACGCGGGATTGCGAGCGGAGTTCTCATCGGTTTCGCCGAGCCGCCAACGCCCTTCGCCGAGCAGCTCGAGGTGCTGCTCATGGTGCTGGCCGACCGTGCTGCGGTGCGTGACACTGACCAGGATGGTGTCCGGCAAGTGTTTGCGAACCAATCCATAAAGCATGTATTCCAGGCCCTCGTCGAGTGCCGAGGTGGCCTCGTCCATGAAGACCGCCCTGGGTTTGGTCAGCAGCACGCGGGCGAACGCGATGCGCTGCTGTTCGCCCGGTGAGAGCACCTTGGCCCAGTCGGCCACCTCGGACAGGCGTTTGACGCATTGCGGCAGCGCGACCTGTTCGAAGACCCAGTGCAATGTCTCGTCGGGAATCTCACCCGGCTTCTTCGGATAGGACACGACGGCGCGCAGATCGCCGAGCGGCACGTAGGGCAGCTGGCACAGGAACATCGTCTCCTCGACACCCTGCGGGCAGCGGAACGTGCCGGTGGCATACGGCCACAACTGGGCCAGCGAACGCAGCAGAGAGGTCTTGCCCGCGCCGGACTTGCCGGTGACGATCAGGGTGTCGCCCGCGTGCAGGCGCAGGTCGAGGTCCTCGATCAACGTCTCGCCGGTAGGCGTGTTGATGTGGACATCCTCGAGTTCGACCAGGCAGTCGTCGCCCGCCTCGACCGTGAGCTCGGGCAGCGCCCGGCTTTCCGCGTTGGCCACGACCAGGCCGTGCAGACGCATGATCGACGCACGCCAACCGGCAAAGCCGTCGTAGTTGTTCCGGAAGAACGACAGACCACCCTGGATGCTGCCGAACGCCGACGACGTCTGCGAGATGTCGCCGAGCTTGATCTGCCCGGCGAACATCCGCGGGGCCTGAATGATCCACGGGAGCGGAACGATGATCTGCGAAATCGACAGGTTCCAGCCGTAGAACTTGACCGACCGGTTGATGAAGCGCTTGTAGTTGGCCACCACCGGGGAGAACCGTTGCCGCAGCTGCAGCCGTTCGGCCACCTCGCCGCGGTAGAACGCCACAGCCTCGGCCGCGTCGCGCAGCCGGACCAGCGCATATCGGAAGGCGGCGTTGAATCGCTCGTTGTTGAAGGTCAGGCGGATCAATGGGCGGCCGACCCAGAACGCCACGACACTGGCGAGCAGGACGTAGACGATACCGATCCAGAACATCGCCCTGGGCAACGTGAACCCGAAGATCGTCAGCGGACCGGACAGGTTCCAGAGGATGACGGTGAACGAGCCCACACTCACGATGGCGTCGATGGCGCCGAACAGCAATGTGCTCTGGGTGAAGGTGTTGGGATTGCTGGGCAACGGGCCGATCCCGTTGGTGAAGATGTCGATGTCGGACTGGATACGCTGGTCCGGGTTGTCGATGCTGTCGTCGATGAACCGACTGCGGTAGTAGGCCCTGCCGTTGAGCCAGTCGCCGGTGAGTCGGTCGGTCAGCCACGCGCGCCACCTCAGCGTGAAGCGTTGCATCAGGAAGAGGTCCAGCATCACGCGGACCACGTGGATGGTGGCGAGAACGGCGAAATGGATGAGGGCCCACCAGAAGCCGTGGATCCCGGACTCCTTGACCGCCTGATTGCCTGCGCCGATCCCCTCGAAGGCCGTTTGCGCAGAAGACATCAGATCGTTGCCGTAGTAGCTCATCAGCACATCGATGCGCACGCCGCCGACGACCGAGACCAGCAGGACCGCGAGCCATACCCAGACCGTGACGCTGGGCCGGCCCGTGAAGTAGGCGCCGGTGATGCGCCACCACTGCCGACCCCATGTCGTGAACCGCCCGAGTAACACCAGCACGATCAGGGTTGGTATCGCCGTGTACACCCATACCGTGGCAATCCACGTTAGTGACGCGCCCCACTCGTTGCCCCAGTCGAGTGACGGGGTGAACATCTCCATGCGGGCAAGGTACTCCGCGGCGCTGCCACGGGCGTGGACGACGCGGACCGGCGGCCGCGTAACGTGAACGTGTGCCGAAGACGTCCAGCGCCAAACCGGGGCGCTTGAGCAGCAAGTTCTGGAAGCTACTGGGTGCCACCACCGAGCGCAACGAGGCCCGCTCGCTCACGGAGGTAAAAGGCGCCGACAAGTTCGAGGAGAAGGCCGCCGGCCTCGACGACGAGCAGCTGACCAAGGCCGCCAAGCTGCTGCAGCTGGAGGACCTGGCCGCGGCCGCTGACATTCCGCAGTTCCTGGCCATCGCCCGCGAGGCCGCCGAACGAGCCACCGGGCTGCGGCCCTTTGACGTGCAGTTGCTGGCCGCGCTGCGCATGCTGGCCGGTGACGTCGTCGAGATGGCGACCGGCGAGGGCAAGACCCTGTCCGGCGCGATCGCCGCGGCCGGTTACGCCATCGGCGGGCGCAATGTGCACGTCATCACCATCAACGACTACCTGGCCAAGCGCGACGCGGAATGGATGAGTCCGCTGCTGGAGGCGCTGGGGCTGACGGTCGGCTGGATCACCGAGGATTCGACGGCCGAGGAGCGCCGCGCGGCCTACGAGTGCGATGTCACCTATGCGTCGGTCAACGAGATCGGCTTCGACGTCCTGCGTGATCAGCTGGTCACCGACGTCGCCGATCTGGTGTCGCCAAACCCCGATGTCGCGCTCATCGACGAGGCCGACTCGGTGCTGGTCGACGAGGCGCTGGTGCCGCTCGTGCTGGCGGGTACGAGCCACCGCGAGCAGCCCCGGGTCGAGGTCATCCGACTGGTCGGCGAACTCACCGCAGGCACTGACTACGACACCGACGACGACAACCGCAACGTGCACCTCACCGACACCGGGGCCCGCAAGTTGGAAGCCCGACTGGGCAACATCGACCTGTACTCCGAGGAGCATGTCGGCACCACGCTCACCGAGGTCAACGTGGCGCTGCACGCACACGTGCTGCTGCAGCGCGATGTGCACTACATCGTGCGCGACAACGCGGTGCACCTCATCAACGCCTCGCGTGGCCGCATCGCCTCGCTACAGCGATGGCCCGACGGGTTGCAGGCCGCGGTTGAGGCCAAGGAGGGCATCGAGACCACCGAGACCGGTGAGGTGCTCGACACCATCACCGTCCAGGCACTGGTCAACCGCTATCCGACCGTGTGCGGCATGACCGGCACCGCGCTCGCTGCCGGCGAGCAGCTGCGCCAGTTCTACAAGCTCGGCGTGTCGCCGATCCCGTCGAACATGCCCAACATCCGTGCGGACGAAACCGACCGGGTGTACATCACCGCCGCGGCCAAGACCGACGCGATCGTCGAGCACATCGCCGAGGTGCACGCGACCGGACAACCCGTCTTGGTCGGCACCCACGATGTCGCCGAATCCGAAGAGCTGCACGAGAAGCTGGTCAAAGCCGGGGTTCCCGCCGTGGTTCTCAACGCAAAGAACGACGCCGAGGAGGCCGCGGTGATCGCCGAGGCCGGAAAGCTCGGATCGGTCACGGTGTCCACCCAGATGGCCGGACGCGGTACCGACATTCGGTTGGGCGGCTCCGATGAATCCAGCCACGATGAAGTGGCCGAACTCGGCGGTCTGCACGTGGTCGGTACCGGTCGACACCACACCGAGCGGCTGGATAATCAGCTGCGCGGCCGCGCCGGCCGCCAGGGTGACCCCGGCTCGTCGGTGTTCTTCTCCAGCTGGGAAGACGACGTGGTGGCCGCCCACCTGGACAGCGGCAAACTACCGACCGAGACGGACGAGAACGGCCGGATCGTCAATCCCAAGGCTGCCGGGCTGCTCGACCACGCGCAGCGCGTGGCGGAGGGCCGGCTACTGGACGTGCACGCCAACACCTGGCGCTACAACCAGCTGATCGCCCAGCAGCGCGCCATCATCGTGGACCGGCGCGACACCTTGCTACGCACCGAGACCGCGCGTGACGAGCTCCGGGAACGTTCGCCGGAACGCTACGACAGTCTGGTCGAGGTTCTCGGCGAGGACGCCGAGGCCAAGCTGGTCAAGATCTGCCGGCTGATCATGCTGTATCACCTGGACCGCGGCTGGTGCGAGCATCTTGCCTACCTTGCCGATATCCGCGAGAGCATCCACCTGAGGGCTTTGGGGAGGCAGAACCCGCTCGACGAGTTCCACCGGATGGCCGTGGACGCGTTCGCCTCGCTGGCCGCCGACGCCATCGAGGCGGCCCAGCAGACCTTCGACACCGCGGACTCGATCGAGGACGAACCCGGCGTCGATCTGTCCAAACTGGCACGGCCCACCTCGACGTGGACCTACATGGTTCACGACAACCCGCTCAACGACGACACCATGTCTGCACTGAGCCTGCCCGGGGTGTTCCGCTAAGTTTTAGCCATGGACAACGCGCCTGCTCCCCAGGGCAGGAGCGCGGCTTCCGACGCGACCGCGGTGCCGGACCGGATAGTGACTGTGCCCAACGCGCTCAGCGTGCTGCGGCTGGTGCTGGTGCCGGTGTTCCTGTGGCTGCTGTTCGGCGCCCACGCGAACGCATGGGCGGTCGCGGTGCTGATGTTCAGCGGGTTCTCGGACTGGGCCGACGGCAAGATCGCCCGCCTGATGGCCAACCAATCCTCGCGGCTGGGTGAGCTGCTCGATCCACTTGTGGACCGGATCTACATGGTGACCGTCCCGCTGGCGCTCGCGCTGTATGGCGTGGTGCCGTGGTGGTTCGTGGCCACGTTGATCGGACGCGATCTGGTGTTGGCTGCCACCTTGCCGGTGATACGCAGCCGCGGGCTCGCCGCCCTGTCGGTGACCTACATCGGCAAGGCTGCCACGTTCGCGCTGATGTCGGGGTTTCCTCTGGTTCTGTTCGGACAGTGGGATGCGTTGTGGAGCAAGGTGATTCTGTACTGCGGCTGGGCGTTCCTGATCTGGGGCATGGCGCTGTATCTGTGGTCGGCGGTGCTGTATCTCATTCAGGTGGTGTTGGTGGTGCGCCACCTCCCTAGGTTGCCGCGATGAGCCGAGAGCGCCCATGAGCACTTCTGGAGGCAGCGAACTCGGGGGCTACGCCTCAGGCGCCGGGCTGAACACCCACGACGCCGACGCGCCGGTGCGTATCCCGGTGCCTTCACTGCTGCGGTCGTTGTTGTCAGAGCATCTGGACCCCGGCTATGCCGCGGCGGCCGCCGCCCGGGAGGCGGGTGCGAAACCGCGGCGCCGGCTCGGCGAATGGGCCTGGCAAGTGCTGGCTGCGCTGGCGATTGCCACCGTCTTCGCGGTCGCGGCCGCACAGGCCCAGATCACGGCGCCGGCCGCCCGAGAGGCCCAGCACACCCTGGCCGGCCGAGTGCGGGCGGTGGAGGCCGCGACGCGACACGCCAGTGCTGCGCGGGATGCGCTGACGGATCGAGTGGATGCCGAGCGACACGCCAAACTGGGTATGGACGAGAACGGCCGACAGTTGCTCAGCGATCTCGACACGGCCAATATCGTGGCCGCCGCAACACCGATGATCGGTCCGGGCCTGACCGTCACAGTGACCGATCCGGGCATGTCGAAGGACCTCAGCGACGTGTCCAAGCAGCGGGTGGCGGGCAGCCAGCAGGTGATCCTCGACCGTGACCTGCAACTCGTGGTCAATTCGCTGTGGGTCAGTGGCGCCGAGGCCATTGCGGTCGGCGGCGTGCGGATCGGTGCAGGAGTCACCATCCGGCAGGCCGGCGGTGGGATCCTGGTCGACAATCAGCCGATCACCAGTCCGTATGCCATCGTGGCCATTGGCCCGCCGCACGGGATGGCCGACACCTTCAACCGCAGCCCCGGGCTGCAACGGCTGCGGTTGCTGGAGACCTCGTACGGTGTCGAGGTCAGCGTGAGCGCCGGTGACGGCCTCAGTGTGCCGGCGGTGCCGGTGCGGGATGTCAACTTCGCCAAGCAGATTGGACGGCCTTGAGATACACAGGATTGACCGGGTAGATGATCGGAATCGCCGCACTTGTCGTCGGGATCGTGTTGGGTCTGGTGTTTCATCCCAACGTGCCTGAGTTCGTCGAGCCCTACCTGCCGATCGCCGTCGTCGCGGCGCTTGATGCGGTGTTCGGTGGGCTGCGCGCCTACCTGGAACGCATCTTCGACTCCAAGGTGTTCGTCATCTCGTTCGTCTTCAACGTGCTGGTCGCGGCGTTGATCGTGTATGTCGGTGACCAGTTGGGGGTGGGCACCCAGCTGTCGACGGCGATCATCGTCGTGCTGGGCATCCGGATCTTCGGCAACGCTGCCGCGTTGCGCCGCAGGCTGTTCGGCGCCTGACATGAGTGAAGCCGAGCACCCGAAGGACGCTGAGTTGCCCGCCCGCCCGCCTGCGGCGGCTCATGCTCCGGCCGGCGAGAATGCGTCCCAGGATGTCACGGAAACCGGCCAGCACAAGGCGGAGCACCACGGCAGGCACGAGATGCCGAACGACACGCCGCGCAACCGGTGGGCGAATCTGGCCGTCGTGCGCCGAGGCCGCTCCCAGTTGATGTTTGGCGCGCTCGGGCTGCTGCTGTGCGTATTGCTCGGCGTGGCGATCGTCACCCAGGTCCGGCAAAACGATTCGGGTGATTCTCTGGAGACCGCACGTCCGGCCGACCTGTTGATCCTGCTGGATTCTCTGCAGCAGCGTGAGGCATCGCTGAATACGGAGGTGGCCGATCTGCAGCGGACGCTGCAACAGCTCCAGGCGTCGGGCAGCAGCGATCAGGCCGCGATCGAGAACGCCCAAGCCCGCTTGGCCGCCCTGTCCATCCAGATCGGCACGGTCGGGGCGACGGGCCCTGGCGTGACCCTGACCATCGACGACACCGCGCCGGGGGTGTCGGCCGAGACCATGCTCGATGTCATCAACGAACTGCGCGCGGCCGGCGCCGAGGCCATCGAGATCCGTGGCGGTGGGGCAGATCAGCAAAGTGCTGTACGCGTCGGCGTCGACACGTGGGTGGTCGGCACACCCGGCCGGCTCACGATCGACAACGTCGCTCTGCAGCCGCCCTATTCGGTTCTGGCGATTGGCGATCCTCCCACGCTCGCAGCGGCGATGAACATTCCCGGCGGCGCGATGGACAGTATCAAGCGGGTTGGCGGGACGATGGTGGTACAACAAGCCGAGCGGGTCGACGTGACCGCCTTGCGGCAACCGAAACCACGCCAATACGCTCAGCCCGTCAAGTGAGCTTCCGAGCGACCTGACCCGACCCCTGACAACCTAGGAGCGCCGTGAGCGAGATCCCAGCCGAGCTGTACTACACATCCGAGCACGAGTGGGTGCAGCGCACCGGCGATGACGTGGTACGCGTGGGTATCACCGACTACGCCCAGTCGGCTTTGGGCGACGTGGTGTTCGTTCAACTGCCGGATGTCGGCACCGACCTGACCGCAGGTGACTCGTTCGGCGAGGTGGAATCGACCAAGTCGGTGTCGGATCTGTATGCACCGGTGACAGCGAAAGTCATTGCTGTCAACGGTGATCTGGAAGCCAACCCGCAGCTGGTCAACTCCGATCCGTACGGTGAGGGTTGGCTCGTGGACCTCAAGCTGGAGTCCGGTGTGCTCGCGGACGCGCTGACCGGCCTGCTCGACGCCGACGGCTACCGCGCGGTCGCGTCGGAGTAACGAGTTGTTAGGGTTTGCATCGACCTGTTCGGCCGTACGTAACGCGCAGATTTCCACCACATCGGATCCGGCGTTGGTGGACACAACAAGGCCCATTGCGCGGTACGGTCGACGTGACACCGACGACGGCTGGGGGCCCCGCCGGGCAACGCCACAGCAGCCAGTGAGGAGCAGCGGGTGACGGACAAGGACAGCAATCTGGGGGCTGACCAGACGTCTGACGAAGTTACGGTGGAGACGACATCCGTCTTCCGTGCGGACTTCCTCAACGAACTGGACGCCCCTGCCGCGAAGAGCGCCGAGGGCACCGTCTCCGGGGTTGAGGGCCTGCCCTCGGGTTCGGCTTTGCTCGTCGTAAAACGTGGCCCGAATGCGGGCTCGCGTTTCCTTCTCGACCAGCCGACCACCTCGGCCGGGCGGCATCCGGACAGCGACATCTTCCTCGATGACGTGACCGTGAGCCGTCGCCACGCCGAGTTCCGGTTGGAGGGTGCCGAGTTCCAGGTTGTCGACGTCGGCAGCCTCAACGGCACCTACGTCAACCGCGAACCGGTCGACTCTGCCGTGCTCGCCAATGGCGACGAGGTGCAGATCGGCAAGTTCCGGCTGGTGTTCCTGACCGGCCCCAGGTCCGACGACGACAGTGGCTCGACCGGCTAGCTTATGAGTGCTCGCGGACACAGGCGAAGAGCCGATGACTCAGCCTGACCGCCCAGCTCTTGCCGGGATGTCGATTGGTGCTGTCCTCGACCTGCTCCGCGGTGACTTTCCGGACGTGACGATCTCGAAGATCCGGTTCCTGGAAGCCGAAGGGTTGGTCACTCCGGAGCGCACAGCGTCGGGGTATCGGCGGTTCACCGCGTACGACTGTGCGCGGCTGCGGTTCGTCCTGACGGCACAACGGGACCAGTACCTGCCACTGAAGGTGATCAAGGCGCAACTGGACGCCCAGCCCGACGGCGAGTTGCCCCAGAGTGGATCCGGTTACGGCGTACCGCGTTTGGTGGCAGTGGAACCGACTGACGGCGCAGCAGCAGCGTCGGCCATGGCGCCGACTCAGGTGCGGTTGTCGCGCGAGGACCTGCTGGCTCGATCAGGTGTCGAGGACGAGCTCTTGGGCGCGCTGGTCAAGAACGGCGTGATCACCACCGGACCGGGCGGGTTCTTCGACGAGCATTCCGTGGTGATCGCGCAGTGTGCCGGCGCGCTTGCAGATTACGGCGTGGAGCCACGCCATCTGCGCGCGTTCCGGTCGGCTGCCGACCGGCAATCCGACCTGATCGCCCAGATTGCCGGACCAATGGTCAAGGCCGGCAAGGCCGGGGCCCGTGACCGGGCCGACGATCTGGCCAGGGAGGTGGCCGCGCTGGCGATCACCTTGCACACGTCGTTGATCAAGTCGGCGGTGCGAGACGTTCTCGACCGCTGAGGATTAGACTCGTATTCGACAGCTATTTCGTTGAGGTGTGCCTCCGACGAATCAGCGACAGACGGATATAAGCGACGAAGCAGCACAGCGGTGCGGAGGGCAGGCACAGATGGCTGAGGTTCGGGTAGTGGGCATTCGCGTGGAACAGCCGCAGAACCAGCCTGTGCTGCTGCTGCGCGAGTCCAATGGCGATCGCTACCTACCGATCTGGATCGGGCAGTCGGAGGCCGCCGCCATCGTGCTGGAACAGCAGGGTGTCGAGCCGGCCCGACCGCTGACGCATGATTTGATCCGAGATCTCATTGCCGCACTTGGGCATTCATTGAAAGAGGTGCGGATCGTCGACCTGCAGGAAGGCACGTTCTACGCTGACCTGATCTTCGATCGGGATATCACGGTGTCGGCCAGGCCTTCTGATTCGGTGGCCATCGCGTTGCGGGTCGGGGTGCCGATCTACGTGGAGGAGGCAGTGCTGGCCGAGGCCGGGCTGCTGATCCCGGACGAAAACGACGAAGAAGCTGCCGGCACCGTCCGCGAGGACGAGGTGGAGAAGTTCAAAGAGTTCCTCGACAGCGTGTCGCCTGACGACTTCAAGGCAACATGACCGTCAGCCACCTCAGGGCGCCGAGGTCACGGATGCGTCTCAACTGACCTGATGGGCCTCGACACGCGGTGTGGGTGTCATCCAAGTCCGTTTTGGGCAGCCATACTTTGAGGGTGACGAGCAGTGAGGGCTCGGCGGGAAGCGTATGCTCGACACATTCGGGCTCGCAGCAAACCCGCTGCGGTGCAGGTCACGGCGGCGGTGAGGGTAGGCGGGTTCGATCGGCGAGAGGATTCACAGTGGGTGACACGCCACGGCAGGGAGAGTTGGATCTCACCACCGGAAGCGAGGTCGATGCGCCTGTTCGGCCGGCTGCCCAGCCTGTTCAGGGCGGGTTGTTCCCCGACGATTCTGTGCCAGACGAACTGGTCGGTTACCGCGGTCCGAGTGCCTGCCAGATCGCAGGTATCACCTACCGGCAGTTGGACTACTGGGCCCGCACGTCGTTGGTGGTGCCTTCGATTCGCGGTGCGGCCGGCTCCGGGAGCCAGCGGCTGTACTCGTTCAAGGACATCCTTGTCCTGAAGATTGTCAAGCGATTGCTCGATACCGGCATCTCGCTGCACAACATCCGCGTGGCTGTGGATCATCTGCGCCAGCGCGGCGTCCAGGATCTGGCCAACATCACGCTGTTCTCCGACGGCACCACGGTCTACGAGTGCACCTCGGCCGAGGAGGTGGTCGACCTCCTGCAGGGCGGCCAGGGGGTGTTCGGAATCGCCGTATCGGGTGCCATGCGCGAATTGACCGGCGCCATCGCGGACTTCCCGGGTGAGCGCGCCGACGGCGGTGAGTCGATCGCCGCCCCGGAGGATGAACTGGCTTCCCGGCGCAAGAGTCGCGACCGCAAGATCGGCTGAGCCGCTCGATTTCGCCGGCAAGAGCGGTGTTCGCGGTGGCCGCAACCGGCCGGTAGAATTGACCGCGCATCGCCCTTGTGCGGGAGAGTTCCGTGGTTGCCAGCTACGGACGCCGAAGGAGCAACACCTCTCCGTCAACCTCTCAGGTACCCAGGACCGCACGGGCCCCGATGCCTCTGGAAAGTGGTGCTCCCCGCGAGTGCCCGCCCATGGGGAAAGATGCCGACCGGCATCGAATCTCTCAGGCGCCCGGGACCGGGTTGACGACAGAGGGAGAGGGAGTGCAGCCCGTCGTCTGCGGACAGGGCTGCCGTCTCGACCTACCGCGGCGGCGCGGCGCAACCAGGGAGCCTTGAGTGTCCGACCAGCAGCAAGCACGTTTCGTCGATCGTCATATCGGTCCGGACTTCGCCGCCGTCGCCAAGATGCTCGACGTCATCGGCGTGGCGTCGCTTGACGAACTCGCCGCCAAGGCGCTGCCGGTGGGCATCCTCGACGGGCTCGCCGCAGAAGGCCTCGCACCGGGTCTTGATTGCCTGCCCGCCGCTGTGACCGAAGAGGACGCGCTGGCGGAGCTGCGTGTGCTGGCCGACTCCAACACGGTCGCGACATCGATGATCGGCCAAGGTTACTTCGACACGTTCACCCCACCGGTCTTGCGCCGCAACATTCTTGAGAACCCCGCCTGGTACACCGCCTACACGCCGTACCAGCCCGAGATCAGCCAGGGCCGGCTCGAGGCGCTACTGAACTTCCAGACCATGATCTGCGATCTCACCGGGCTGGAAGTCGCCAACGCCTCCATGCTCGATGAGGGCACCGCGGCGGCCGAGGCGATGACGTTGATGCACCGCGCCGTCAAAGGATCGGCCAACCGACTGGCGGTCGACGCTGACATCTACGCCCAAACGGCCGCGATCCTGGCCACCCGGGCCGAGCCACTGGGTATCGAGATCGTCCGCGCCGACCTGACGCAGGGTCTGCCCGGCGGCGAGTTCTTCGGTGCGATCGTGCAGTTGCCAGGCGCCAGTGGCCGGATTGTGGATTGGACGAGTCTGGTCTCTGATTGCCACGAGCGCGGCGCACTGGTTGCGGTCGGAGCCGATCTGCTGGCGTTGACCGTCATCACCCCACCGGGTGAGATCGGCGCCGACGTGGCCTTCGGCACCAGCCAACGTTTTGGTGTGCCAATGGGTTTCGGCGGCCCGCACGCCGGATACCTGGCGGTGCACGCCAAGCACGCCCGGCAGCTGCCGGGCCGGTTGGTCGGGGTGTCCGTCGACGTCGACGGCGCTGCGGCATATCGCTTGGCGTTGCAGACCCGCGAGCAGCACATCCGCCGGGACAAGGCGACCAGTAACATCTGCACCGCCCAGGTGCTGTTGGCCGTGATGGCGGCGATGTACGCGAGCTATCACGGTGCCGACGGGTTGACCGCGATCGCGCACCGCGTGCACGGTCATGCCAAAGCCATCGCCGCGGCTCTCGGCAACGCGCTGGTGCACGACAAGTTCTTCGATACCGTGCTGGCGCGGGTGCCCGGCCGTGCCGACGACGTGATCGCCGCGGCCAAGGCCGGCGGCATCAACCTGTGGCGAGTCGACGCCGATCACGTGTCGGTGTCCTGTGACGAGGCGACGACCGAGGCACATGTGGCTGCCGTGCGTGAGGCTTTCGGGGTTTCCGAATCAGATGTGCTCCTCGCGTCCGCTCAACCAGATGTGCTCCTCGCGTCCGCTCAACCAGATGTGCTCCTCGCGTCCGCAGAGCCCAATTTGCTCCTCGCGTCCGCAGACATCGCCACGCGCACGTCCGAGTTCCTCACCCACCCCGCGTTCACCCGGTACCGCACCGAAACCGAGATGATGCGCTACCTGCGGTCACTGGCCGACAAAGACCTGGCGCTCGACCGCACGATGATCCCGCTGGGCTCATGCACCATGAAGCTCAATGCCGCGGCCGAGATGGAGCCGATCACCTGGCCGGAGTTCGCCCGGCAACACCCGTTCGCCCCGGAATCGGACAACCCGGGATTGCGCCGGCTCATCACCGATCTGCAAGACTGGCTGACCGCGATCACGGGTTACGACGAGGTGTCGCTGCAGCCCAACGCGGGCTCACAGGGCGAATACGCCGGCCTACTGGCGATCACGGCCTACCATGTGGCGCGCGGCGAGGCCGGCCGCGACATCTGCCTGATCCCGTCCAGCGCGCACGGTACCAACGCGGCGTCGGCGGCACTGGCCGGGATGCGCGTGGTCGTGGTGGCCTGCCGGCAGAACGGCGACGTCGACCTGGACGATCTGCGGGCCAAGGTCGCCGAACACGCGGATCGCGTTGCGGCGCTGATGATCACCTATCCGTCGACGCACGGGGTGTACGAACACGACATCGTCGAGATCTGCGCCGCGGTGCACGACGTCGGCGGCCAGGTCTATGTCGACGGGGCGAACCTCAACGCTTTGGTGGGCCTGGCCCGGCCCGGCCGTTTCGGCGGCGACGTCAGTCATCTGAACCTGCACAAGACGTTCTGCATCCCGCACGGAGGCGGCGGGCCGGGCGTCGGGCCGGTAGCGGTGCGTTCGCACCTGGCGCCGTACCTGCCGGGCCACCCGCTTGCCGACGAACTCTCCGATCACCACACCGTCTCGGCGGCACCGTACGGCTCGGCCTCGATCCTGCCGATCACCTGGGCCTACATCCGCATGATGGGTGCCGACGGACTGCGCGCGGCGTCGCTGATGGCGATCGCCTCGGCGAACTACATCGCCCGGCGGCTCGACGAGTACTACCCCGTGCTGTACACGGGGGAGAACGGCATGGTTGCCCACGAGTGCATCCTGGATTTGCGCGCGATCACCAAGGACACCGGGGTTACGGTCGATGACGTGGCAAAGCGCTTGGCGGACTACGGTTTCCACGCGCCAACCATGAGCTTCCCGGTGGCCGGCACGCTGATGGTGGAGCCCACCGAAAGCGAGAGCCTGGCTGAGGTGGACGCGTTCTGCGACGCGATGATCGCCATCCGCGCCGAGATCGACCGGGTCGGGTCGGGCGAGTGGTCGGTGGACGACAACCCGCTGCGGGGCGCACCGCACACGGCCGAATGCCTGATGGTGGCTGACTGGAAGCACCCCTACACCCGGGAACAGGCCGCTTACCCGCTGGGAAAGGGTTTTCGGCCGAAGGTCTGGCCTCCGGTGCGTCGGATCGATGGCGCTTACGGCGACCGCAATCTCATGTGCTCGTGCCCGCCTATCGAAGCACTCGCGTAGCGGCTGGTGCCGCGGCGTCGACAGCCACGTCCCTCGGTACTGTCGTGCGGGCGTTAGTTCTGCGGGAAGCGGCAGTTCGGGGCACTGTGCACCCGGACCCGCCGACATGTCCCGAACTTCGCCCATAGACAGCGATTCCACTGCGTATCCCAGCTCAACGTGGGCCACCAAAACAAATTAGTGTTGCCTAACCTGTGTGTGCACACATGTTGCTCGGAATTGCGAAGGGTCATGGATCGATGAAGGTGTGTGAGTGGGGGCGGGCTGACGACTATCGAACAGCTGCCTGACGAGGGCCATGACATCGTCTTTTTCGGTCGAGAATCGCCTCGACGTGGCTTTCCGTTCCCCCCTGCTGCGGCTCATTCCCTCATCCGTCCATCTCGAACTCCTTCTCGGCTGATGCCGGGAGAGAACGGAGTGCATCACGTATGACCCCCCAACAAACTTGCATGCTCCTGCTGGGCCTGGCCACGATGGTGGTGCTCGCACGGCTGCTGGGTGTGCTGGCCCGGCGGTTGGGCCAGCCCGCCGTCATCGGCGAGATGCTGGCCGGTATCGCACTGGGCCCGACGTTTTTCCACGGAGCCGTGTCCGGCGCGCTCTTCCCGGCCGAGACCCGACCACTGTTCAGCGCTCTGGCGGCGATCGGAGTGGCGGTGTTCATGTTCATCGTCGGCCTCGAATGGAACCCGGCGGTGATTCGCGGCAGCGGTGCCACTCCGGTCACGGTGTCGATCGCTTCCATCCTGCTGCCGTTCGGCCTCGGTGTCCTGCTCAGCCTGCATCTGATGCCCCGCTACGGTACCGGCGACAAGCTGGCGTTCGCATTGTTCGTGGGCATCGCGATGTCGATCACCGCTTTTCCGGTGCTCGTCCGCATCCTCACCGACCGGGGCATGGCGGGGACACCACTCGGTGTCGTCGCCGTGGCCTGCGCCGCCATCGACGACATACTGGCCTGGTCGCTGTTGGCCATAGTGGTCGCGATCACAGCGCAGGGCGACGGCGCCAGCCAATGGCGCGTCCTGCTCGCCATCCCCTACCTGCTGATCATGCTGTATGTCGTTCGGCCGGCACTGCGCCGGCTGGCTGCCCGCAGCACATCGCCGCGGCTGGCACCGACGGTGTTCGTGGGCATTCTCGCCGGGCTCCTGGTTTCGGCCGCCGCCACCGAATGGATCGGCCTGCATTACATCTTCGGCGCCTTCCTATTCGGCATCGCCATGCCGCACGCGGGCACCGACCAGCTGCGCCGGGAGGTGCACGAGCGCCTGGCGCCGCTGATCAAGACCCTGCTGCTGCCGGTGTTCTTCCTGGTAGCCGGACTGGCCGTCGATTTGTCCGGGCTCGGGCTGGGTGGGCTGGGCAGCCTCGGGCTGATCTTGGCGGTGGCCGTGGGAGGCAAGTTCGTCGGCGCGTTCGTCGCCGCCTGCCTGAACCGGATGCCCGTGCGCCAGGCCGCCGCGCTGGGCACTCTGATGAACACGCGCGGGCTGACCGAGCTGATTGTCCTCAACGTCGGGTTGCAGCTCGGCTTTATCGGGCGCGAACTCTACTCACTCATGGTCGTGATGGCCGTGGTCACGACTGCCATGGCCGGCCCGCTGCTGAGCTGGCTCCTCGGTCGGCCGGATACCGGCGTCGACGAGCCGGTCGCACAATCGGCCGGATTCGGTCCCTCGTCGTGATCTCGCCACAGGCCTTCCAGCTGTCGGATTAGCGGTGAAGGCCGCCCAGCCCGTTGACCGGAACTCGTGGCGTCCACGGATGTTCCGACGGTTTACGTGAGCACTTCCTATTCCGAAAGTCCGGATCGGCACAGCGCGGCGTGGCGCGGCATCTCGAGGTGCGAATATTCGGTCAATGCGGCTTCCAGGTAGCGCCGGCCGCGTGCGGTTGACTCCTCATCTCCCCGGGTGAGGAGCATCTGCCCGAAGAACCGCAGGGTGTGCGCATGTTCCACGACATGCGGCATCGACTCTGCATCGGCAAGTGCGGCAAGGAAGTACGACTCTGCACGCACCCAATCACCCGCCGCGGCGGCGGCAACGGCAACGGCACGCTTGACCAATCGACCGCCTCGGTACTCGATACACACCACGGCGGATTTATCGAGGAACCCTTCCACCACGGGGAGCAGCTCAGCCGCCTGATCGAACCGTTTCAAGATGGCCAAACCCTCCACCGCGGCCAGCCCTGCGGTCCATGAACCGCAGGTGTTCGGCTGTCCCGGTGTGGGCAGATTGTGCCGATGCTGGTCCAGTAGTTCCATGGCCGCGTTGTCGTCGCCCAGGTAGGCGAGGATTTCGAACAGCGACGACCAACTCCAGCCGACCATCGCGGTGTCCTCCACCTCGATGTCCAGCGCGGCGGAGTACAAAGCCTTAGCTTCCGACCAGTTTCCGGCCAGGAATTTGCTGAGCCCGAGCCAGGACAACGAATGCTCTCGCACGCCGGGACCGACGGTGTCACAGAACTCAAGGTCGCGACGGGCGAACCTCTCCAGATCAGGAATGCGTCCACGCCGGAAGAACTCAATCAGCGCCTTCATCCGACTGTAATGTTGCTGTGCCGCATAATTGCCGACCCGATTCGCCACCTGGTTGAGTTCCACCCCGATCGTGGTTGCTTCGTCCAGGCGCCCCAATCCCACCAGTGCGTATTTCATGAAGCCCAACAGGCTGGCATAGGTCCACGCATCATCGCTGTGGCGCAATATCTGCAAAGCCTCGTAACCCGCGGCTACCGCGTTGGCGTGCTCGAGGAAGGCCGGCAACTGCATCGCGCGGATCGCCAGGGCGTGGCCTTTGAGCTCCGTATCGCCGGTCCGTTCCGCCAGCTCGAGTGCTTCCTCGATGTTTTGTGTGCCGGCTTCGTAGTCGCCGTCCCACGCGTTCGCGAAGGCCAACGCGCCGAGCAGTCGTCCCCGCTCCCGGCCGGACGCGTCACCGATCAAGCCCAACCCGTAGAGCGCCAGGTCGCGCGCCTCCCCGGTCCGGAAAGACCAGAAGATGGTCTGGCTCGCGGCCATACATGTGCGCGAAATGGCAACGGCGTCATCGACTTCGGCATAGAGATCGAGTGCCTTGTACAGTGACGCGACCGATTCCGCCCACTGTCCCAGGGCGCGCTGCGCGATGCCCCGCTGATAGGAGAGCTCGGCGCGTTCCGAGGCATCGCTCGACTCGGTGAACACTATGGCCTGATCGAAGAAGCCTAGCGCCTCCTCGACTGCGGAACTACCCAGTGCGGACCGCCCCGCCATCGTCAGGTACCGAACGGCGTCCGCGCGGTCGGTGACCTGCCCCGCCTCCACCAGGTGGCGCGCGATCTCGTCGGCCCACTCCGAGAGATCATCGGAATATAGTTCTTCCAGTGCCCGGGCGGCCGCCGCGTGCAGACGTCGACGCCGCACGGCTGACACGCCCTCCAGGATGGCGCGGTGCACGATCGCATGGCAGAACGCGTACCGCTCCACCGCCCGTGGTACCGCCACTGTGACGTCGAACAGCAGATTGGCCTGCACTGCCTCCTCGACGGCGGCCAAGAGTGTCTGATCGTCGACCTGGGCAACGTGCTGCAGCAGGGCCAGATTGAACTCATGTCCAAGCACCGCGGCGGTCCGCAACAAGTCCTGGGTTTCCTGCGCGAGGCGTCGTGATCTCACAGCGATCACATCCTTGATTCCACGTGGCACATGGGTCGACGTGGCCGACGATGCCGCCGAGCTATCGGCGATGTTGCGGATCAGCTCCGCCACGAACAGGGGATTGCCTCTGGTCTCCGAAAAGATCTCCTGTGCCAGCCGTTCCCGCGAAACGTTCAGACCGGGCACCGACTCCAACAGCTCGACCACGTCGCTTCGGTGCAGTTCGTCGAGGTGGATCTGCGTCGGAACGATATCCCTGCTCATCTCCCCGAGGAAATCGATCATGGCGCTCGACGGTGCTTGCGGGCGGTAGGTGCACACCACGAGCATCGGGCCCTGGAACTCCGACTTCACCAGATAGGGCAGGAACTGCAGCGTCCGCGCAGACGCCCAATGGAGGTCATCGATAACCAGTAGGAGCGGCGCGACCTGCACCGCATGGCGAAGCACGCCGGCTGTGGCGCCAAACATCCGCATCCGGGTGAGGTTGGGATCGGTCGGCATCTCGTCCGCGAGGCCCGACGGGAAGCGAACTCGCGAATCGGGGCAGATTCTGCGCAGCTCGGATGTGAGATCACCCAGGTGCTCCGCGAGCGCGAGTGGATTACACGACTCGACGTAGGGCGAGATCGCGCGTCCTATCGCTTCAAACGGCCCCCCGCCGACCTCCTCGCAGCGACCGTAGAAAACCAGTGGCGAACCCTGCTCCGAGACCTGCCGGGCGAACTCGGCGACCAGCTTGCTCTTGCCGATGCCGGCATCGCCGACGACGAGGGCTATCCGGGTGCTGGCCCTGGTTTGCACAGCCGCCCACTCTCGGTGAAGTTGGCCCATTTCGTCGGTACGGCCCACGAACCGCCCGGCATCTACCATGCGTAGCAACGCTGTGGGCGGGGCAACGGGGGTGGGGGGCGCATCGTCCATCTCGGCCTTGACGACCTGGATCAGGTCCCGTCGGTCAGTCACTTCGAACTTCGCGAGGAGTTTCGACACGTGGCTTTCCACCGTGCGGACGCTGATTCCGAGAGCCGTCGCAACCTCGGCGTTGGTCGAGTGTCCGAGCACCTGCTGGAGGGTTTCCCATTCTCGACCGGTGATGCTCCGCCCACCGATCGAATGAGTTGTCACCCTAGAGTCCTCCGATCTTCAGCACCCCCCAGCGGCGCCCCACCATTCGTCAGTGACGGTAATCACAGTCAGCCTACTGATCTTAGCCACGCACGGTAACTGACACGGCTTGTGGCACGCCCCCGTTCACCGACGCCTCGCCCGCCGCGTCCTCGTCTCGAGGTGCGCTGCGCCGCGCCAGCGCCACGGAGAGCGCCGTCGCCACCACCAGGATTGCCAACGCAGCCGAACCGGCCCCCGCCGAGGTGGGCCACTGCCCGTTGAGCAGCAGGATCCCCGTCACGGTGGCGGTCGGGACCCCGAGCAGCACGAGGAACCATCCGGTGAAATGGCCCAGGTCGACGCGGCCCGCCTTGGTCACGCCCAGAGCCATCAGTACGAAGAACAGCGACCACATAATGGCCCACGTGAGCCAGATGACCGCGAACACCGAATCCGTGCCGATGCTCTTGATCGCGTGATACACCGCGATGGCCGCGACGAACAAGCTGAACCAGCCGAATCCTCGCGTGTCCAGGTCGAAGATCTGGATGAGCCCGAACCACAGGTAGGTGAACCCGAACAGATAACTCGGCCAGGTCGCGTTGACGATGGCGGGATCGCCTTCGGACTGGATGAGCACGAGCGTCGGCAGCACGACCTGGGCGGACCCGACGAGTAGGTTCAGCGGCGCGGCCCCGCGGGCTTCGACAACCCCGACCGACACAAGTCCGTTGACGAGCAATGCCACGCCGACAAGAAGCAGTCCAACGTTTCCCATTAGTTACCGATCCATTCCACGAGTGGCCCAGCGGTGATGCCGGGCGCGAAAGAGGTTGAAGAAGTTGTTGATCCGTGCGAACGCCGCAAGCTCCCGATCCGGGTGGGCGTTGAGTTGGCTAGCTGACTCGAGTCACGGTCAGGGGACATGGCGGGGTTTTCAGTGCACGTATTCATGCCCGTTTCGGTTCCGCGACGACCTCACGGGTGGCGACTTCCTGGAACATCCCGTACCGACCCCGCAAAAAGACCAGCGGTTCGCTCTCGGGGCGGGCGTCTAGGCGGGTCACTTCGGCGACCACGATCGTGTGGTCTCCCGCATCGTGCTCGGTGTGAATCCGGCACGTGAGCCAAGCCACCGCCTCGTTGAGTACCGGTCCTTCCTCATGGGTTTGGTAGCTCACCCCGGCGAATCGCTCGGCACCCTTGCGGGCGAACTGCCCGACCAATTCTCTGTGGTGCCCGGCCATTACGTTTACGCAAAACATTCCGGCGGTGCGCAACAGGGGCCAGGTCGACGACGATTTCGCCGGGCAGAACAGCACAAGCGGCGGATCAAGCGAGACCGAGGTGAACGAATTTGCGGCCATCCCGGTGGGACCTTCCGGCGTGTTCGCCGTGATGATCGTTACGCCCGTCGGAAGGTGTGCGAGAACATCACGAAAGCGGGCGCCGTCGAAATCGAGTCTGGTGCTCATCGCCCGGCTCCAACCCGTGCCGCGCCGCGGATCGCGCCGCATGTTGCGAGATTGTCCATGGCCCACCGCTCAACAACTTTCGACATCTGGTCCATCTGCGATACTTCGAAGTACAACCCACGGGTCGGTACCGATGCCCCCAGCTCCACCAGCACCGGTCGCAAGCTTGTTTCCACTGCCAACGCGTGTTGCAGTCCCGCCCCCGTCATGACGGGAATCGCAGTGACGCCGGCCAGTCCGTTGTTGCCGTATCGATCCAAAAATGCTTTGAGCAGGCCCGTGTAGGCCGCCTTATAGGTGGGGGACGCGACCACCGCAATATCGGTTGCTGCCAGCCGGTTCCCGAGATCCTCCAGGGTGGCGTTCGGCCAACGGAACATCAACTCGCTGACATCGCACAAATCTATTGTCGGGGCCAGCTGCGCCCCGTTGTGCTCGGTGACGAACTTCGCTACCGCTTCGGCGATTTCGCGCGTGCGTGAGCGCGGCTTCGGATTGCCGACCACTACCGTCACTTCCACGGCAGCCACCTCCATGATCGTTTGTTTTCGCGGCGGCGATAACGCCCACCCAAGGAACCCGAACCACGGTGCTGTGTCGCGTCGGCTGTGAGGTGTCTTACACCCACACGGTTACTATGCACCAGCACAACACATTTGACAATCCCCAGGTTGGAGATTCGTTGGCAGTACGGGTGGCGATGGTTGTCGACTGCAGCGGCGGCCGCGGTCATCACTTCTACGATGCCCCGGTTGACCAAATCTGTTGCGCTCGACATGATCTGGTTCTCCAAAACCTTCGGCGAGCCAGTTGTTCGGGCTCACCGCATACCGAAAAACATCGCAGCCCTGCGGATCCAGGTTTATCCGAATACAAATGGCAAGATCGGACAACAGATTTCGCTGATGACAAGCGCCACCATGACAGCGATCAGTCCAGTGCGGTGGTCCAGGTGCGCGCTTCGCCCGTCAGGGCGACCACACCGTCGGGCCGGGTGATCGTGGTCCGTAGCAGGCACATCGGCTTGTCGTCGCGTACCTCGAGCACCTCGACCTCACCCACCACGGTTTCGTCGAAGTAGATCGGGTTCTTTAGTTGCCAGTCGAGGTTCAAAAAGACCGTCCCGGGTCCGGGTAGGTCAGTTCCACAGATGCCGTGCAGGATCGCCTGCATGAGGCCCCCGTGACCCACCCTCCGACCGAACAGCGACCTGGCCGCCGCGTCGTCATCGAAGTGCAACGGGTTGAAGTCTTGGCTGATCTCAGCCCACATCCTGGTGTGCTCCATGGTGAGCGTGTACTCACGCGTGGCCTTCTGCCCGACGTCCGGCCTTCCATTACGAGTCAGTGCCCAGGGATCGGTGGGTTGTTCGGTCGTCATCATCTGGACCTCTCGTGTGGGGACTTCTAAGCGACCGAAATCGCGATCACCCGGACTCGCTGATCCTCTGGACCGCGTGTCCACCGAACTGGTTACGCAGGGCCGCCACCGCTTTCATGGTGGGGGAGTCCTGCTGCCTCGAGGCGAACCGGGCGAACAACGCTGCGGCGATCACCGGCATCGGCACCCGGTGGTAGATGGCCTCCTCGACCGTCCACCGGCCTTCACCGGAATCCTCGGTGTACCCGGTGATGTCGTCGAAACCGGGATCTTCCTTGAGCGCCTTGGCCAGCAGCTCCTGCAACCACGACCGCACCACCGTGCCATTGCTCCACGCCTGGATGACGGCCTGTGGATTCTTGATGAGCTTCTCAGCGGCCAGCAGTTCGTAGCCTTCGGCGTAGGCGTGCATCAGCCCGTACTCGATACCGTTGTGCACCATCTTGGCGTAATGCCCGGCGCCCACCGGACCGGCGTGCACGAACCCGTCGGCGATCTCACCGGCCGGCCGCAACGTGTCGAAGATCGGCATCG
>NZ_KB908271.1 GCF_000382405.1 Mycobacterium sp. 141 | reverse complement strand
GTTTCGGATGTCCAAGACCGACCTCACTGCCCGGCCCATGTTCAACCGCATGCGCGATGCCATCGAGGCCCACCTGACCATCGTGTTCGCCGCGCTGGCCGTCTCTCACGCCATCCAAACCCGCACCGGACTGTCGGTCGCCAAAGTCATCAAGCTACTGCGGCCGCTGCGCTCGGCGACCATCACCATCAACGGCGCCACACAGACCTTCCCACCCGAGATTCCCGACACCGAACGCAAGATCCTCACCGACCTCGGCTTCAAACCTGGGTACTAAGCGAAATGTCCAAACTCAGGTCCGATGGCCATAGAAAATGCCCCCGCCGATGGGCGGGGGCATTTTCGTGGCGATTATTCCGCTGTCGCGGCGGCCTTGGCCAGATCGGGACCATCCTGGCTGGCGCTCTTCGGCTTCCCCGCGAAGGTGAACTTCGCGTCTTCGCCGGCACCTTCGCCGTCCCAACCTTCGACGTCCACCGTGACCAGCTGACCCGGACCGACCTCGTCGAACAGGATCTTCTCCGAGAGCTGATCCTCGATCTCCCGCTGGATGGTGCGGCGCAGCGGCCGAGCACCCAACACCGGATCGAAGCCACGCTTGGCCAGCAGGGCCTTGGCCTTCGGCGTCAGCTCCATGGCCATGTCCTTGGTCTTGAGCTGGTTGCCGACCCGGCCGATCATCAGGTCGACCATCTTGATGATCTCGTCCTGTGTCAGCTGGTGGAACACGATGATGTCATCGATACGGTTCAAGAACTCCGGCCGGAAGTGCTTCTTGAGCTCGTCGTTGACCTTCTGCTTCATCCGCTCGTAGTTGTTCTCCCCGCCGCCCTGCGTGAAGCCGAGCCCGACGGCCTTGGAGATGTCGGACGTGCCCAGGTTGGAGGTGAAGATCAGCACGGTGTTCTTGAAGTCGACCGTGCGGCCCTGGCCATCGGTGAGGCGGCCGTCCTCCAGCACCTGCAACAGGCTGTTGTAGATCTCCTGGTGGGCCTTCTCGATCTCGTCGAACAACACGACGCTGAAGGGCTTGCGGCGCACCTTCTCGGTGAGCTGGCCGCCCTCCTCGTAGCCGACGTAGCCCGGAGGGGCACCGAACAGCCGCGACGCGGTGAAGCGGTCGTGGAACTCGCCCATGTCGATCTGGATGAGCGCGTCGTCCTCGCCGAACAGGAAGTTCGCCAAGGCCTTGGACAGCTCGGTCTTACCGACACCGGACGGGCCGGCGAAGATGAACGAGCCGGACGGACGCTTGGGGTCCTTCAGACCGGCACGGGTGCGGCGGATGGCCTTCGACACAGCGCGAACTGCATCCTCCTGTCCGATGATCCGCTTGTGCAGCTCGTCCTCCATGCGCAGCAGCCGAGTGGTCTCCTCCTCGGTCAGCTTGAACACGGGGATACCGGTCCAGTTGCCCAGCACCTCGGCGATCTGCTCGTCGTCGACCTCAGCTACGACGTCGAGATCACCTGAGCGCCACTGCTTTTCGCGCTCGGCACGCTGAGCGACAAGTTGCTTCTCGGAATCCCGCAGCCGCGCCGCCTTCTCGAAGTCCTGCGCATCGATCGCGGACTCCTTTTCCCGGCGGGCATCGGCGATCTTCTCGTCGAACTCGCGCAGGTCTGGCGGAGCGGTCATCCGCCGGATCCGCATCCGGGCGCCGGCCTCGTCGATCAGGTCGATGGCCTTGTCCGGCAGGAACCGGTCGTTGATGTACCGGTCGGCCAGGGTGGCGGCAGCCACCATCGCGCTGTCGGTGATCGAGACGCGGTGATGCGCCTCGTAGCGGTCCCGCAGGCCCTTGAGGATCTCGATGGTGTGCTCGACCGTCGGCTCCCCCACCTGGACCGGCTGGAAGCGGCGCTCCAGCGCGGCGTCCTTCTCGATGTACTTGCGGTACTCGTCGAGGGTGGTCGCGCCGATGGTCTGCAGCTCACCGCGGGCGAGCTTCGGCTTCAGGATCGAGGCAGCGTCGATGGCGCCCTCGGCGGCACCCGCCCCGACCAGCGTGTGCAGCTCATCGATGAACAGGATGATGTCGCCGCGGGTGTTGATCTCCTTGAGCACCTTCTTGAGGCGTTCCTCGAAGTCGCCGCGGTAGCGGCTGCCCGCGACCAGAGAACCCAGGTCGAGGGTGTAGAGCTGCTTGTCCTTGAGCGTCTCGGGGACCTCGCCGTGCACGATGGCTTGGGCCAGGCCCTCGACGACGGCGGTCTTGCCGACGCCGGGCTCGCCGATCAGCACCGGGTTGTTCTTGGTACGGCGGGAAAGCACCTGCATGACCCGCTCGATTTCCTTCTCGCGGCCGATGACCGGGTCGAGCTTGCCTTCCATGGCGGCGGCGGTCAGGTTGCGGCCGAACTGGTCGAGAACCAGCGAAGTCGAGGGGTTACCCGACTCGCCGCCCCGACCGCCGGTGCCTGCCTCGGCGGCCTCCTTGCCCTGGTAGCCGCTCAGCAACTGGATGACCTGCTGACGTACCCGGGTCAGTTCCGCGCCGAGCTTCACGAGCACCTGAGCTGCAACACCTTCGCCTTCTCGGATCAACCCGAGCAGAATGTGCTCGGTGCCGATGTAGTTGTGGCCGAGCTGCAGCGCCTCGCGCAGGCTCAGCTCCAACACCTTCTTGGCGCGCGGGGTGAAGGGGATGTGGCCGGACGGTGCCTGCTGACCCTGGCCGATGATCTCCTCGACCTGACTGCGAACGCCTTCCAACGAGATGCCCAGCGACTCCAGCGACTTGGCGGCTACGCCTTCGCCCTCGTGAATAAGACCCAAGAGGATGTGCTCGGTGCCGATGTAGTTGTGGTTGAGCATCCGGGCTTCTTCCTGAGCCAGGACGACGACCCTGCGGGCACGGTCGGTGAATCTCTCAAACATCGGTGGTTACCTGCTCTCCGTTGCATAGCGGCACTGACGCGCTGCACTCCGCGCGTAGCACCTACCGTCCACTCTAATGGGCGGCAGCTTCGGGTGCGGAGCTTGGCAGTGCGTTTACCCCGGGCACTCGATGCTGCAGATGAGCAACGTTGCCGGTGCGGGAAACGTTTCCGCAAGTGGTACGTGAACCGTTCGCCGCTAGCGAAAACACGGATCGGCGGTAACCGCCGATCCGTGTGTGGACAATTCTCTATTACGTTGCCGCATGGAATGCGTCGATGACGTCGGCGGGAATCCGGCCCCGGGTAGACACATTGTGTCCGTTACGGCGGGCCCATTCCCGGATGGCCGCGCTCTGTTCGCGGTCGATCGCCCCGCGCCCCCGACCCGACGGGCTGACAGCGCGCCCGCGCCTGCGACCACCCACACGACGCCCGGCCTCAACCCATTGTTTGAGATCGTTACGCAACTTCGTCGCATTCTTCGAGGAAAGATCGATCTCATAGGTGACGCCGTCGAGACCGAATTCGACCGTCTCATCGGCGGTGGCCGAACCATCGAAATCATCGACCAACGTGACGGTCACTTTCTTCGCCATTACCCCGCACCGAACCCTTCTGCCTACGCATTGGTGAGTACCTGTCAGTATCTCGCCTCGCTGACCAATGTGCCACACCGACGCGCGTAATTACAACAGATCGGGTTCCAACTCACTCAGTTGCCGAGACGCCGAACAATCGGGAACAAAACCGTCTCCCGAATTGAAAGCCCTGTCAATGCCATCAACAACCGGTCGATACCCATTCCCGTGCCAGTCGTCGGTGGCATCGCGTACTCCAATGCCGCAAGGAAATCTTCGTCGAGAACCATTGCCTCGTCATCTCCGGCAGCTGCCGCGCGCGCTTGGGCCGCGAAACGTTCACGTTGGATTACCGGATCGATCAGCTCGGAGTATCCCGTCGCCAGTTCGAACTTGCGGACGTATAGATCCCATTTTTCTGTGACACCGACAATACTTCGGTGCGCGCGCACCAACGGTGTCGTCTCAACGGGGAAGTCCCTGACGAAGGTGGGCGCCCACAACTTGTCGCCCACAGTGTGTTCCCAAAGTTCTTCCACCAATTTCCCGTGACCATAACCACGGTCACGGGGAATCTCGGCCCCGAGTTGGTCGGCGATCTGCCACAACCGCTCCACGGACGTCTGCGGCGTGATCTCCTCACCCAGCGCTTCGGAGAGCGATGGATACATTTCGACCGACTCCCATTGGCCGTCGAGATCGTAGACCGTGCCATCTGGCATTGGCACTTCTCTGGTGCCGAGCGCTTCGTCGGCGACCTCCTGAATAACTTCCCGGGTGACCGTCGCCGAGTCGTTGTAGTCGCCGTATGCCTGATATGTCTCCAGCATCGCAAATTCCGGCGAGTGCGTGGAATCTACACCTTCGTTACGAAAGTTCCGATTTAACTCGAAAACCTTCTCAAAACCGCCGACCGCGCAGCGTTTCAGGAACAGTTCAGGTGCGATGCGCAGGAAGAGATCGACGTCGAGCGCATTGGAGTGCGTAATGAACGGACGTGCGGCCGCGCCACCCGCCTGGGTCTGCAGCATCGGCGTTTCGACTTCGAGGAATCCGCGCCGTTCCAGCGCGTTGCGCACCGCGCGAACGACGGCAACCCGTTGCCGCGCGATGGTGCGTGCCTCAGGGCGCACAATCAGATCGACATAGCGCTGACGCACGCGCATTTCTTCGCTCATTTCTTTATGAGCGACAGGAAGTGGACGCAGCGACTTGGCAGCCATCTGCCAGGAATCGGCAAGCACCGACAATTCGCCGCGTTTCGAGCTGATCACCTCGCCGTGCACGAACACGATGTCACCGAGGTCGACGTCGGCCTTCCACGCGTCCAGCGACTCCTGACCCACCTGCGCGAGGCTGACCATGGCCTGCAGTTGCGTGCCGTCGCCTTCCTGCAACGTCGCGAAGCACAGCTTGCCGGAGTTGCGGGCAAAAACCACCCGGCCGGCGACTCCGACAACCTGACCGGTCTTGGTGTCGGCTTCCAGGTCGGGGTACGCACTGCGCAGCTCGGCCAGCGTATGGGTGCGCGCCACGGCCACCGGATACGGCTCACGGCCCTCAGCCAGCAACCGTTCCCGCTTGGCCTGACGGATCCGGAATTGCTCGGGGATGTCGGCTTCGTACTCGGAAGTCACGTGGCTATCGGCTTGGGTCACGAAATGCCAGCTTAGTCAGCGCGCAGGCTTGAGCCGTCCGCGCTGCGGGTCCCGGTTGCGCTCGAAGACCAGCCGCAGGCCGTCCAGGGTCAGATGACGGTCGTAGTGCTCGACGGTACGCAGATCCGGCAGCACCAGGGGCGCCGTGTGGCCGGTGGCGACGACGGAGACATTGCTGCCGGAGAATCCGTCGACGTCCTCACGGATGCGGCTGACCAGACCGTCGACCAGACCCGCGAATCCGAAGACAGCGCCGGCCTGCATGCATTCGACGGTGTTCTTGCCGATCACCGAGCGGGGCCGGGTCAACTCGACCCGGCGCAGCGCCGCCGACCGCGCCGCGGCGGCATCCGAGGAGACGTGCACGCCGGGGGCGATCGCACCGCCGAGGAATTCGCCCTTGGCAGATACGACATCGACGCAGATGGACGAGCCGAAATCGACCACGATCGCAGCCGTACCGTATTTGTGGTATGCCGCAAGGCAATTCACAATACGGTCAGCACCGACCTCTTTGGGGTTGTCCACCAGCAGCGGGATACCCGTGCGCACACCCGGTTCGATCAACACGTGCGGAATGGTCGGCCAGTACTGCTCGAGCATCAACCGCACCTCGTGCAGCACCGACGGCACTGTCGACAGGCCGGTGGCACCGCTCAACTGGTCGGAGTCCTCCCCGATGAGGCCCTCGATGGTCAACGCGAGCTCGTCCGCGGTCACCTCGGACTCAGTGCGAATCCGCCACTGCTGCACCACCTTCGCGTGATCTCCCGAACCGGAGATCAACCCGACGACGGTGTGGGTGTTACGGACGTCGATGGCGAGCAGCATCAGCGCGGGGACATGAGTTCGGAGATGCCCGCACGCGAGGAGGACAAGAATGTCAGGTCGGGGACGTGCGCGGGATCGTGCCCGAGGTCGATCTGTTGGTTGTCGCCGTCGACGAAGACTATCCGTGGACGGTACGCCCGCGCCTCGGCGTCCTCCATCACGCCGTACGCGATCAGGATCACCAGATCGCCCGGGTGGATGAGATGTGCTGCGGCACCGTTGATCCCGATGACACCGGTGCCCCGCTCGCCGGTGATCGCGTAGGTCACCAGCCGAGACCCGTTGTCGATGTCGACGATGGTCACCTGCTCACCTTCGAGCAGGTCAGCTGCGTCCATCAGGTCCGCGTCGATGGTCACGGAGCCGACGTAGTTCAGGTCGGCCTGGGTCACCCTGGCCCGGTGGATCTTCGATTTGAGCATCGTGCGTTGCATCAGTTCCTCCAAGGCAATTCGTGGTTGTCGTCCACGCGGGGATGCCCGTCGATACCCGCGGACGCGCCGATGTCGACGGCGATGTTGTCCAGCAGCCGGGTCCGGCCCAGGCGTGCGGCCACCAGCAACCGAGCCGGCCCCTCCTCGGGCGCGGGGCCCAGCCGCGGATCGCGGACCTGCAGATAGTCCACCTCGATGGCAGGCACCTCGTCGAGCACCGCCCTGGCGGCGTCCACCGTTGCGCCTGCGCCGCCCGCCGCCGCGTACTTCCCGGCCAGCAGCGCCGCCGACAGCGCGGTGGCCTGCTCCCGTTCGTCGGCGTCGAGGTAGCGGTTGCGCGAGGACAGGGCCAGCCCGTCGGATTCGCGCACGATCGGTACGCCGACGATCTGCACGTCGACATCGAGGTCGGTGACCATCTGCCGGATCAGCGCCAGCTGCTGGTAGTCCTTCTCGCCGAAGTAGGCCGTGTCGGGATCGACGATGTTGAGCAGCTTCAGAACGACCGTCAGCACACCGGCGAAATGCCCTGGGCGCGAGGCCCCTTCGAGTTCTTCACCGAGCGGACCCGGGTGCACGGACGTGCGTGGCCCGTTCGGGTAGACCTCGGCCACGGTCGGCGTGAACGCGATGTCGACCCCTTCCGCACGCAGGGCGGCCAGGTCGTCGTCGAGGGTGCGCGGGTAGGCGTCGAGGTCCTCCCCTGCGCCGAACTGCAGGGGGTTGACGAAGATCGACGCCACCACAACCGCTCCGGGCACCCGCTTGGCGGCCTTGACCAGGGTCAGGTGCCCCTCGTGCAGCGCACCCATGGTGGGCACCAGCGCTACCCGTCGCCCGGTGGCGCGCAGCACGCGGGTGACCGCGGCAACGTCGGCGGGATTCCGGTAGACGTTGAGCTCGCCCGCGGTGAATTTCGGTGGGGTGTCCAGGGTCATCGTCGGCTCGTTTCCCCCAGCACCGCGAAGACCTCTCCGGGTGCGTGGGCACGCTGGGCTGTACGCAGTGAGTTGGCCCGATATGACTGGGCCAGTTGAGGATCCAGCTCTTCAATCGCGTTCAGATGGGCTGCGACGGCGGCCGCGTCACCGCGCGCGACCGGCCCGGTCAGCGCGGATTGACCGCGCTGCAGCGCGTTCTCCAGTGCTGCTCGGGCCAGCGGGGCGACCACCCGTTCGGCAAGGCCACCCGGTTCGTCGCCGACGAGTTCCTGGCCGAGCAGTTCCTGACCGCGCAGCGATGCGCGCAGCACGTCCACAGCGTCGAGCACCAGCGTCACCAGGTGATTGCCGGCATGCGCCAGGGCGGCGTGGTAATGCGTCCTTTGGTCCTCGCGGATACGGAACGGCTCACCGCCGATCTCGAGCACGAGGGACTGGCCGATGGCGTAGCCGACTTCGTCGGCGGCCGTGACGCCGAAGCAGGTGTCCGGCAGGCGGGCGATGTCCTCGTCAGAGCCCGTGAAGGTCATGGCGGGATGGATGGCCAGCGGGATACAGCCCTGCTCGGTCAGCGGCGCCAGCACCGCGACACCATTGGCGCCCGAGGTGTGGACGACGATGGTGCCCGGCCGCACCGCGCCCGTGGTTGCCAGCCCAGCGACCAGTGCCGCCAATTCGGCGTCGGGAACGGTGAGCAGTAACAGCTCGGCACGCGCGGCGACCTCGTGCACCGGAAGGATCGCCGTATCAGGCAACCTGCGCTGGGCACGCAGCCGGGACCCCTCCGAGATGGCGCTGCACGCCACCACGACGTGCTCTGCCCGCTCCAGGGCGTAGCCGAGCGCGGTCCCGACGCGACCGGCCGAGATGACGCCGACGGACAGCCGCGCCGGACGCAGCCCGTCGAACTGCTCCATCGCAGACGACCTCACAAGTTGAAGTAGTTTTCATCGTTCCAGTCCCACGCTGCGGGTACCGGACGGTTGCCACAGACTAGCTCACTCGTCTCGATGTCTGCGACCGCCACCTTGAGCGGGGGCCGACTGGAAGCGGGCCAGCAACTCGTTCACCGATTGCCCTCCAGCGTGCTGACCATTGGGTTCGTCGTTCTCCGCCTCGGGTTCGACCCCGGGCGCCGGCGGTTGGGAAGGTTCGGCGGCGGAGGCGGAGTGGCGGCCCCGGGGCGGGCCGGCCGGCACAACAGGCTCGGCCGGTACAACCGGCTCGGCGGCGCCTGGGTCTGGTGCCCGTCGGCGACCGACGTACTCGCTCGGTGTGCTGTCCTCCGGCGCCGGCGGTGCAACCCAGTTGCTTCCTGGCGCACCGGCGGGAATCCACTGCCCTTCGGCGGGAGCGGGCTGCCACCCGCCGGATTGCTCGGGTAGCGGGTGCGTCGGGCTATCCGGCGGCGACCATGGGCTGCTCGGCGCTGACGGATGCTGGCCGACCGGTGCGTCGATGGTCGGTGACGGCTCTGTCGGCGGCGGTGGCGGCGCCCAGGTCGGCGGAGGCTGAGGTCCGGGGGCGGGTGGCGGCGGCTGCTGCGGTGCCTCCGCGGCGGACCAGTGCGGCTCGGGTGCCTGCGGCGCCGGGCGGGGCGGTTCCGGCTGGCGGGCCGGCTCCTGGTAGTTGTCGGGCAGGAGGCGATGCGATTGTTCGGGCGGCGGCGTGGACAGCCGGTGTGCACCCCCCGCCGCTGCGGCGGCCCAGTCGTTCTCCGGCGGATGCGGCTCGGCCGGGACGTCGATGATGGGGGTTTCCTCTGTCCGCAGGCTGTGGATGTCGGTGTCGTCGTCGACCGCGGGCACGTCCAAACGGCTGGCGGTGACGCGACCCGCGGCCCGGGGAGTGTCCTGGTCGGTTTCGATGGCCGGCCGGTCTGACAGATCGGCGTCGAACAGGATCTCGAGATTGGTCCGCAGCGCCGCTAGCTCCGCCCGCAGTGCAGCCACCTCGTCGGCGGCCTGGGCCCGAAGCTCCGATGCCAGTTCTCGGCGCAGCTGGCTTTCGACGGTCAACTCGTATTCGCGGCGCGCGGAGATCTCGCGATCCAGCTGCAGGTCGTATACCAACTTCAGATCGCGCGCCTTGGCTTGATCGAGATCACTCTGACGGCGGTAGATGACGGAAACGAAGGCCGCCGCCACAGCGGCCCACAACGCCAGGATGACGGCTAACTTCAGCAACTCCACACGGTCGGTGAACACCAGCGCCGAACTCGCCAAAATCGCGAATACCAGCAACACTGTTAACAGCAGCCAGCCTGGCCTTCGGCCGCCGCGCCGTGGCCGAGCACCGCGGGGCAGAACGGTCATGGGCCGACTGTACCCGTCACAGGTCACCTAGCGTGTCGACCGCGACGGCGATTCGGCCGGGAAGCTTTGCCGGCGGTTCACTCAGGGGCGGCGTCACCGCCGTCCGGCGGTTCCTCCGGCGCCTTGCAGCAATGCTGCAGCCACAATGCGGCAACCACCAGGGTGAGCGCGCTGACGACGGCAACCACCACCCCCTTGGTGTCATCGGCAGCCACCTGCAACTCGGACCGCCGCGGCAGCAAGTAGACCAGGACGCCGAGCCACCAGCCCGCCACGATCGCACCGACCCAGGCGGAGGCTTTGGCGATCACCACAGCCCGTGCGACCGACAGCGGGTGCAGCCGTCCGGCACCGACACCGATCTGCCCCGCATTGATCTTGACCCGCACATAGAACGCCCAGGCCGCCTCGACGATTGCCACGACGAGCAACGACAAACCGGTCCACACCGTGATCGGCGGGAACCATCGGTAGAGCCCGCTGAGCAGCAGATAGCCGACGACGGCCACAGCGACGGTCGTGCCGGCGAGGTCTCGCTTGCGGGTCGGGCCCATCAGTCCGTCGAGGATTCGGTTCGCAGGGTCAGCGTCAGGTCCGTCGGCCGCACGCCGTCCCGTTCCGCCTGATCGATTTCGAACAGCAGGCGCTGCACGGGGTGGGATTCACCGGCTACCGTCAGGGCGGCGTCGGGGTCCACCGCCAGCCACGGGATCAACACGAAGGCGCGCAGGTGGGCCATCGGGTGGGGCAGCGTCAGTCCATCCTCGTGCGAGATCACCTCGACTTCACCGTCGTGACAGGTGACGAGGTCGACGTCGAGGGTCCGCGGACCCCAGCGCTGCTCGCGGACCCGCCCCGCGGCCAGCTCCAGCTCTTGGCCGCGCCGCAACCATCCGTGCCCGTTCAACGCGGGATCGTCGGCGATCAGGATCGCGTTGAGAAAGGGGCCCTGCTCAACGCCACCCCAAGCGTCGGTTTCGTACACCGGGGACACGGCGCGCACCGCAGGCCCCAGCCCGTCGAGCACCGATTGCAGCCGCGCCATCCGGTCTCCGAGGTTGGACCCGATCGACAGCACCACCGAAGTCATTGGTGCTCCTCGTTCGCGGCAATTGTTCTGCTCCTCACGTCCGCGGCAGTTGTTCTGCTCCTCACGTCCGCGGTGCGAGACCGCCTCGCCACCACCGCCACATCGTCGAACGTCAACGGGATCGGGGCGTTCGGTTTGTGCACCGCCACCTCGACGGCGTGCAACCGCTCGTCGGCCATGATGGCGTCGGCGATCTCGGCCGAGACCGTCTCGATCAGATTGCGCGGGGGACCGGCAACGATGTCGGCGGCGCGCTGGGCCAGCGCGCCGTAGTCCAGAGTGTCGCCGAGCTCGTCACTGGCCGCCGCGGCCCGCAGATCGAGCCAGACTGTGATGTCGACGACGAATTCCTGGCCGTCTCGCCGCTCATGCTCGAACACACCGTGATTGCCGCGAACTCTCAAGCCGCACAACTCGATTCGATCAGCCACCGAGGTCTCCCGCTTCCCAAGCGTCGAGCACACGCAAAGCGTCGACCGACGCCGTCACGTCGTGCACCCGCACTCCCCAGGCCCCGTACACCCCGGCCAACGCGGAGATCACCGCGGTGGCGGTCTCCCGCCCGTCCGGGGGGCGAGGATCGCCGCCCGGACCGGCGAGCAGAGTGCCAAGGAAGCGTTTGCGCGATGCCCCTACCAGCACCGGGATCCCAGTGCCGACCAGCTGCGGCAGCGCGTGCAGCAGCGCCCAATTATGTTGCCCGGTCTTGGCGAATCCCAGACCCGGGTCGATGATCAGACGGTCGGGATCGACCCCGGCCGTCACGGCGGCGTCCACCCGGGCGAGCAGCTCGGCGCGTACGTCGGCGACCACATCGCCATACTCAGGAACGGCGTGCGGACGGTCCGCACGCACCGAACGCCAATGCATGAGGATCCACGGGCATTTGGCCTCGGCCACCACCGCAGCCATGTTGGGATCGGCCAGGCCGCCGGACACGTCGTTGACGATCTTCGCTCCGTTGGCCAGCGCGGCGCCGGCCACACCGGCGTGCATGGTATCGATGCTGACGGTGATTCCCTGCGCCGCAAGCTCTTTGATCACGGGAACCACTCGGGCCACCTCGACATCCGCGTCGACCCGGGTAGCGCCCGGCCGGGTCGATTCACCACCGACGTCCACGATCGCGGCGCCGGCCGCAGCCAGCGCCAGGCCGTGTGCCACCGCACGGTCGCGATCGATGAACTTGCCACCGTCGGAAAAGGAGTCATCGGTGACGTTGACGATCCCCATCACCTGCACACGGGTGGGTTTCACTTACGCAGGATAAGTTCCAGCGCCTCGGCCCGAGATGCCTTGTCGGTCTTGAACTGTCCGCGCACCGCCGAAGTCGTCGTGATCGAGCCCGGCTTACGGACGCCACGCATCGCCATGCACAGGTGCTCGGCCTCGACCACCACGATCGCCCCGCGCGGCGCGAGCTTGCGCATGAGTGCGTCGGCGATCTGCGCGGTCAGCCGTTCCTGCACCTGTGGGCGTTTGGAATACAGGTCGACCACCCGGGCGATCTTCGAGAGCCCGGTCACGCGCCCGTCCTCGCCAGGGATGTAGCCGACGTGTGCAACGCCGTGGAAGGACAGCAGGTGATGCTCGCAGGTGGAGTACATCGGAATCTGCTTGACCAGGACGAGTTCGTCGTGTTGCTCGTCGAAGGTGGTGTTGAGCACCGCATCCGGGTCGGTGTAGAGCCCGGCCATCATTTCCTTGTAGGCGCGGGCCACGCGGGCCGGAGTGTCGAGAAGCCCCTGGCGGTCCGGATCCTCGCCGATCGCGATGAGCAACTCACGCACGGCAGCCTCGGCGCGCGGCTGATCGAACACCCGGACATCTGCCGTTTCGGCATTGTTCCGATGGTTGTTGGTGCTCGTCGACCATGTCGCGGGCTTCGTCATCGAAGTCCTCCGTTCTCGAATCAGCGATCCTTTTCCTGGCCGGAATCCTCATTCGAGTTCGGCGGCGCCGGGCGGTCCGGCGCGGGTGCCGATTGGCCAGGATGCGGGTAGGGCTGATACGGGTACGGCTGGGACTGTTGCCATCCCGACGGATGTGGCGGCGGATACCAGTAACCCTGCTGCGGGTGGTACCCGGCCGGTTGCTGCTGTTGCTGCTGCTGCTGCGACGGTGGCCAGCCCGGTGCATGCCAACCAGCGGGAGCGCCGTAGTCGGGCTGGGTCGGGCCGGATGGTGCGCCGTTGCCGGGCGCACCGTTGGTGCCCGCTCCGTTCTGAGCCTCCGCGGCCCGGGACGCGGCGGCGATGGCGGCCTTGAAAGCAGGCTCGGGAACCGGCGGCGGCCACGGCTCACCACGCTCGATGGCGATCTCACCGGGGGTCTTGATCGGCGGTTTGTCCGACGGTACCCGGCCGCCGAAGTCGTCGAATAGGGTCAGCCGGGGACGCTTCTTCACCTCGCCGAAGATCGCCTCCAGCTCGGCGCGGTGCAGCGTCTCTTTCTCCAGCAGCTCGCCGGCCAGGGTGTCGAGCACATCGCGGTACTCGGTGAGGATCTCCCAGGCCTCGGTGTGCGCGGCCTCGATGAGCTTGCGCACCTCGTCGTCGATGTCGCGAGCCACCTCGTGACCGAAGTCTGCCTGGGTACCCATGGTGCGGCCCAAGAACGGATCGCCATGCTCGGTGCCGTAGCGGACGGCGCCCAGCTTGCTGCTCATGCCGTACTCGGTGACCATGGCCCTGGCGATCTTGGTGGCCTGCTCGATGTCGGACACCGCGCCGGTGGTGGGCTCACGGAACACCAGCTCTTCGGCAGCACGCCCACCCATCGCGAACACCAGCCGGGCGATCATCTCCGAGCGGGTCATCAGACCCTTGTCGTCCTCGGGGACGGCGACGGCGTGGCCGCCGGTACGGCCGCGGGCCAGGATGGTCACCTTGTAGATCGGCTCGATGTCGGGCATCGCCCACGCGGCCAGGGTGTGCCCGCCCTCGTGATAGGCCGTGATCTTCTTTTCCTGCTCGCTGATGATGCGGCCCTTGCGGCGCGGACCACCGACGACGCGGTCGACGGCCTCCTCGAGCGCGGGACCGGTGATGACGGTGCCGTTCTCCCGGGCGGTCAGTAGCGCAGCCTCGTTGACGACGTTGGCCAGGTCGGCGCCCGACATGCCGACGGTGCGCTTGGCCAGGCCGTCGAGGTCGGCGTCGGGCGAGATGGGCTTGCCTGCCGAGTGCACTTTGAGCACGGCGCGGCGGCCCGCGAGGTCGGGGTTGGACACCGGGATCTGACGGTCGAAGCGGCCGGGCCGCAGCAGCGCCGGGTCGAGGATGTCGGGCCGGTTGGTGGCGGCGATGAGGATGACGCCCTGACGGTCACCGAAGCCGTCCATCTCGACCAGCAGCTGGTTCAGGGTCTGCTCACGCTCGTCGTGGCCACCACCGAGACCGGCGCCGCGCTGGCGACCGACGGCGTCGATCTCGTCGACGAAGATGATGCACGGGCTGTTCTGTTTGGCCTGCTCGAACAGGTCGCGAACACGTGATGCGCCGACACCGACGAACATCTCGACAAAGTCCGAACCTGAAATCGTGAAGAACGGAACTCCGGCTTCGCCGGCCACCGCGCGGGCCAGCAGGGTCTTACCGGTTCCGGGCGGACCGTAGAGCAGCACGCCTTTGGGGATCTTGGCACCCAGCGCCTGGTAGCGGCTCGGGTTCTGCAGGAAGTCCTTGATCTCGTAGAGCTCCTCGACCGCCTCGTCGACTCCTGCGACGTCGGAGAAGGTGGTCTTGGGCATGTCCTTGTTCAATTGTTTGGCCCGCGATTTGCCGAATCCGAAGCCCATGCGGCCGCCGCCCTGCATGCGGGAGAACATCACGAACAGACCGACCAGCAGCAGCACCGGCAGCATGTAGATGAGCAGCGAACCGAGGAAACTGCCCTGGTTGACGATGGTGTTGTACTTGACGTTCTTGCCGACCAGCGCGTCGACGACATGCACCGCGTAACCGGTCGGGAACTTGGTGATGATCTTTTTGCTGTTCTCGGTGGCGTCGTTGCCGTTCTTGAGGTCAAGCCGCAACTGCTGTTCACGGTCGTCGATCTGTGCGCTGTTGACGTTGTCAGCGTTGATCTGGGCCATCGCCACCGAGGTGTCGATGGGCTTGTAACCGCGAGTGTCGTCACTGAAATAGAAGAACGACCAGCCCAGCAGCAGCACCACCGCGATCGCGGTCAGCGTGCGGATCACATTTTTCCGGTTCATCAAAATCGGCCGAGTTCGGCCCGGTCCTTCCAACGTGCGCAGTTGAGAGCTTTCAGGCTACCGCTAGACCAACGTCGAGCAGTTCCCGACGGGTGCCTAGCCCTCGGCGACCGGCCGTGCTTGGGTGAGATCGTGCTCACTTCTCCCTTACCGCCCCTCACGTCCGCATATTCCTCACCGCTCCTCACGTCCGCATGACCGAACGGTTAGTCGATACCAATGGCGTGACGCTGCGTGTGTTCGAGGCGGGTGAGCGCGGCAACCCGGTGGTGGTGCTCGCTCACGGCTTCCCCGAAGTCGCCTACTCGTGGCGGCACCAGATCCCGGCACTGGCCGCGGCCGGCTATCACGTACTGGCGCCCGATCAGCGCGGCTACGGTGGCTCGTCGCGACCCTCGGCGATCGAGGACTACGACATCGTCGCGCTCACCTCCGACATCGCCGGGCTGCTCGACTCGGAAGTCGGCGGCGGCGCCGAACGCGCCGTCGTCGTCGGCCACGACTGGGGCTCGCCGGTGATGACGAACTTCGCGCTCTTCCATCCCGACCGGGTCCGAGCGGTGGTGGCCATGAGCGTGCCGCCGGTGCCGCGACCGCCCGCGCCGCCGACCCGGATCTGGCGCAAGCTGGTCGGCGACAACTTCTTCTACATCCTGTACTTCCAGGAACCGGGCGTCGCCGACGCCGCACTGAATGCCGACCCGCGGGAGTCGCTGCGCCGCGTGATCACGCTGGAGGGCATCAGCGCTCCCCCGGATGTCCTGCGGGGCCGTCCCCTGCCGCCGCTACCCGAGTGGCTCAGCGCCGACGAGTTCGAGCACTACGTCGAGGCTTTCACCGCCACGGGATTCACCGGCGGCTTGAACTGGTATCGCAATTTCGACCGCAACTGGGAGCTCACCCAGAGCACGCCCGCACCCACGATCACCGCACCGACGCTGTTCATGGCCGGTACCGCGGACCCCGTGCTCGGCTTCACCCCGCGCGACCGGGTGCGCGATGTCGTCACCGGGGATTACCGGGAAGTGCTGATCGAGGGCGCCGGGCACTGGTTGCAGCAGGAAAGGCCCGACGCGGTCAACGCGGTGCTGCTGGAGTTCCTCAGCGGGCTGTGAGGTGCCGGTAGGGTCCGTGGCATGGCGATCGCTGCGAATGCGAAGTTGCGGACCCGTGCTCTCGTCGCCGTGCTGGCGGCTCTGCTCATCACCGGTGTGTCGGCGTGCGATTCCAAGTCCGGGCCCGACGCCCGCGGCGGCTCACCCGACACCCGGCAGGTCACCGTCATCGGCTCCGGCAAGGTGCAGGGCACGCCCGACACCCTGACCGCCAACGTGGCGATGGAGTTCGTCGCACCGGACGTCACCGCTGCGCTCAACCAGTCCAGTCAGCGTCAGCAGGCCGTCATCGACGCGCTGGTGGGCAACAAGGTGGACCGCAAGGACATCAACACCACGCGCGTCAGCGTGCAACCGCAGACCAACTCCGACGGGACGATCACCACCGGGTACCGGGCCAGCAACGCCATCGACGTCAAGATCCGGGACATCACCGCGGCGTCGCAGCTGCTCGCGCTCATCGCGAGCACCGGCGGGGATGCCACGCGCATCAACTCGGTGAGCTACTCGATCGAGGACGACTCTCAGCTGGTCAAGGACGCGCGTGCGCAGGCATTCGACGACGCCAAGAGCCGCGCCGAGCAGTACGCCCAACTATCCGGGCTCAACCTGGGCAAGGTCATCTCGATCTCCGAACAGTCCAGCTCCACGCCGCCGACCCCGATGCCGCGGATGGCGATGGATTCGGTGCCGCTGGAACCGGGCCAGCAGACTGTCAACTTCACCGTGACGGTGGTCTGGGAACTGACCTGATCAGAGCTGTTCGTACACCTTGGGCTCGAGGGTGCCGATGTAGGGCAGGTCGCGGTAGCGCTCGGCGAAATCCAGGCCGTACCCGACGACGAACTCGTTGGGAATATCGAAACCCACGTAGGCGACGTCGAGTTCGGTACGAACGGCCTCAGGCTTGCGCAGCAGCGTGCACACCCGAAGCGAACGCGGGCGCCGGGTCGCCAGGTTACGCAACAACCACGACAGCGTGAGGCCGGAGTCGATGATGTCTTCGACGATCAGCACATCGCGGTCGTTGATGTCGCGGTCGAGGTCTTTGAGGATCCGCACCACGCCCGACGACGAGGTGGACGAGCCGTAGGAGCTGACGGCCATGAACTCCAGCTGCGTGGGCAGCGGAATGGTGCGCGCCAGGTCGGTGACGAACATGACCGCACCCTTGAGCACGGTCACGAGGAGCAGATCGTCGCTGCCCAGATTGCCGCGATATTCGTCGGCGATCATCTCGGCCAGCTCCGCGGTGCGCGTCCGGATCTGCTCCTCGGACAACAACACCGCCTTGATATCCCCCGCGTACAGCTCAGCAGAGTCGACAGCCACCCCGACAGCCTAGCTACACCGGTTCGACGTGAAGTCTCAGCACCCCGTCGTGGCGGCCGGCGATCAGCCGTTGGCGGCGCAGCGACGAGGAGACAGCCACCCCGCCCTGCCCGCGCCAGGCCGTGACGAGCCGGTTCGCCGCACGGATCTGGGTGTCGGTCAGCCCGCTGGCCCCACCCGAGATCAGCCATTCGCGAATGATGCGGCGGCGCAACGCGTCGGGCACAGCCGTCAGCCGGGTGATGTCCAGGCCACCGTCTGCCGTCACCGCATCGATGAGGGCGTGGCGGGCCAATTCGTCGAGGGCATCGCAGTCTTCCCGCAACGCCCGCGCAGTCCTCCCCAGCGCTTCGACCACCCCGCCGCCGAGCACGTCCTGCAGCGCCGGCATGACCTCGTGGCGCAACCGGGACCGCCTGAACCGCGCATCGCTGTTGTGGGGGTCCTGCCACGGCGTCAGCCCCAGCTCATCACACGCCTCATGGGTCAGTGCTCGGCGAATCTCGAGCAGCGGCCGGTGCCACGGCGGATCATGCGGCCGCATCCCGGCAATCGACCGAGGCCCCGATCCCCGGCCCAGACCCAGTAGCACCGTCTCGGCCTGATCGTCGAGGGTGTGGCCGAGCAGCACCGGCGCGCCGGCGCGCGCGGCATCGAGCGCAGCGTACCGAGCCGTCCGCGCGGCCGCCTCAGGCCCGCCCGCGCGGCCGACCTCCACCGGAAGTATCTGCACCCCAACACATCCCAGCTGCACGGCCTGCTCGCACGCTGTTTGCGCCACTGCGCGCGACCCGGCCTGCAGACCGTGGTCGACGACCAGCGCCGTGGTGGGCCGCAGCGCTGCGGCAACCGCCGTGAGCGCCAACGAATCCGGGCCACCCGAGAGTGCCACACACCAGTGCTCGCCGTCGATCTGCGCACCGGCCGTGGCCACCGCACGCCGCAGCGCCGCTACAGCACCCGATCGATCCATCGCTGCGGTTCGTCGATTTCTGTTGGCAGCGGCAAGGTCTCGGCATTGGACCAGACGGTGTTGAACCGGGCCATACCGACCGCGGACACCACATGATCGACGAATGCCTTACCCCGGGTGTATTGGCTGAGCTTGGCATCGAAACCGAGCAGCGTCCGCAGCAACCGCTGCAGGGGCGGCTGCTTGCGCTGCCTGCGGTCGTCGAACCGGCGCCGGATCAGATTCACCGACGGGACCACCGCGGGCCCTACCGCGTCCATCACGTGATCAGCATGGCCCTCCAGCAGCGTGCCGAGCACCAGCAGCTGATCGAGCGCCTTGCGCTGCGGCTCCGCCTGCACGGCCCGCACCAATCCCAGCACGCCCGTCGAACCCGGTTCGGGCGCAACGCCATTGCGCTGATTACGGACGTAGTTGGCCAACCGCCCCGCCACCGCGGCGACATCGTCGCCGACGTCCTGGGTGAGCACCGCCAGCGTCTCGGACATATGCGCGGCCAGCCACGGATTGGCCCGGAACTGTACCCGGTGGGTGACCTCGTGCAGGCACACCCAGAGCCGGAAATCGGGCGGCGTGACCCGTAGTTCGCGTTCCACCGCAATCACATTGGGATACACCAGCAGCAGTTCGCCGCCGTTCGGCGCGAATGGGTCGTACTGACCGAGAATGCCCGATGAGATGAACGCCAGCACCGCGCCAGTCTGGGCGCCGGTGATGCGGCCGGTGATGAAGCCGGGCTTGTGCTGCGCACGCGAGGAGCAATCCGGGTTTTGCTGCGCACGCGAGGAGCAATCGGGGTTTTGCTGCGCACCACCCGTCATCACCCGCATCGACCGGGTGGCCGCGCGGATCCAGTCCGGGCGATCGACGATGCGGGCCTCCGGCACCTCGGCGCCCTCGTTGAGCCCGGTGACGTCGCGCACCGGCAACTCGGCGGCGCGGGCGCTCTCTGCGAGCTGGTTGATGGCGATCATGCGGGTGTAGTCGGTGAACGCGGGGGCAGGACGGGCCAGTTTGGCGCCCACGGTGGCGGCGAACTCCCAGTCGACGGCACGGCCCGCGGTCAGCGCGGCGGGGCGCGTCATGCCCCGCACCCACACGAGCGCAGCACGGCAGCCACGGCGTCGATGGCCGTGCGACCCGTCGCCCCGGCGTTGTTGGACAGCAGCGCGAAGGTCAGCACCCGGCCGCTGGTGTCGGTGACGATGCCGGCCAGCGTGTTGGTGCCGGTCAGTGAACCGGTCTTGGCCCGTAGCCAACCCGCTGCGGCCCGCCCGGAATCGGTATCGAGGTAGCGGTTGGACAGTGTGCCGCTACCGCCGGCCACCGGAAGCAGATCGACCAGTGGCCGCAGCTTGGGTTCGGTGGTGCCCGAGGCGGCGGTGATCACGCCGTCCAGTGTCCTCGCGGTGAGCCGGTCGAACACCGACAGCCCGCTGGAGTCGACGAGCTTGGTGCCGTCGGTGTCGATCCCCGCGCTCTGCAGCTGTCCGAGCACCGACTGCACACCGCCGACGAAGCTCTGCGAACGGTGCAGCTGATCGGCGACCTCCCGCGCGATCGATTCGGCCATCACGTTGTCCGACTCGCTCATCATCTGGCGCAGCCGTTCGATCAGCGGCGCCGACTGCACCGAAGCGATCTGGCTGCCGCCGAACCGGGACAACCGGGTCGCCGACACCGTGACGGTGGCGGGGTCGACCTTCAGCGCAACGGCCAGGGCCTTGCCGGCGTCCAGGGCCGGGTTGGCGGTCCGTCTGGAATCCACGGTGGTGGGCTGGACCCGGCCGCAGTCGAGCATCACAGGCTCCATCGGTGCGATGTCCCCGCCGCCTATGTCGGCCGGGTCCCAGCCAGGAGCCATGGTGGGGCCGGTGTAAGCGCTGGTGTCGACCGCGACAGCGGTGACCTTCACCCCGCTCTGCCGGATCTGGTCCGCGAGGTCGCTGATGCGGGCCGCGCCCTTGTACCAGGTGTCGGTGCCGGGCGGAGCGGCTGAAAGCGTGGTGTCTCCGCTGCCTTTGAGCACCACCAGACCCGGCTGCTGGTCGGAGGCTACGACGGTGGTGGTCAGCCGCGCTCCACGGTCCAACGTGAGCAGAGCCGCCGCAGTGGTCAGCACCTTGTTGACCGAAGCCGGTTGCATCGGGGTGTCGGCGCCCTGCTCCCACAGTTCGGCTCCGGTGGCGGCATCGGTGACGCGGCCGGTGATCTCGCCCAGGTCGGGGTTGGCCAGGGCCGGCGCCAGCGCGGCGCCCAGACCGGCGACGGTCGGCGTGGCCGCGGACATGTCGACGGGGGTGATCTCCGGATTGGCCGTAGCCGCAGGCGGCGCCGGCTTGGCCGCGGCAGCATCGGTGGAGTGCCGCCCGGACAGGACCGCAGCCACGGCGACGACGGCAGCAACCACTGCAAGAACCACGATGCCTACTGCCACGTGGGTGGAGCGCCGCCACCGAGTGGGCCGCATATTTCTCCTGCTCTTTCATCGACGGGGACCAGACACCCCGCCGCGCAAGCCTATCGCTGGATTAGGGTTGACCCGCGTCGTCGCCCGACGACCCATGACTGAACCGCAGATGCGAAGGAGCCGCGACGGTGGAGTTCGACGTCGTCATCGAGATCCCGAAGGGTTCACGCAACAAGTACGAGGTTGACCACGAGACGGGTCGGGTGAAGCTCGACCGCTACCTCTTCACTCCGATGGGTTACCCCGCCGACTACGGGTTCTTCGAGAACACGCTCGGCGAGGACGGCGACCCGCTGGACGCTCTGGTGCTGCTGACCGAGTCGGTTTTCCCCGGCTGCCTCGTCGAGGCCCGGCCGGTTGCGATGTTCAAGATGACCGACGAGGCCGGCGGCGACGACAAGCTGCTGTGCGTGCCGGCGGGCGATCCGCGCTGGGATCACATCCAGGATGTCGGCGACGTGTCGCAGTTCGAGCTCGACGCGATAAAGCACTTCTTCGTGCACTACAAGGATCTGGAGCCGGGCAAGTTCGTCAAGGCCGCCGACTGGGCCGGCCGCGCCGAGGCCGAGGCCGAATTGCAGCGCTCGATCGCCCGGTTCAAAGAGTCGGGGCACTGAGGAGTCCGTCCAGATTGAGCGCTGCTGTGACACCGTTGCCATGATGTTAGGTATGGCAGCCCGTGATCGCGACGAATCCGGCCGACCCCGCAGCGCGCGTCCGCGCGACGCCTTGGGCCGCCCACTTCCGCACGGCGACACGGGCACTGCGCGCATCCCCGACGACCTTTGTCTACCGCCGGCCGACAGCCTCACCTACGCCCAGGAGCTACTGGATCAGGGATTGGCGTTCCACGCGCACGAGGTGCTCGAGGCCGCCTGGAAGAACGGCCCGGCCGACGAACGGATGCTGTGGCAGGGCCTGGCCCAACTCGCGGTCGGCATCACCCACGTACAGCGCGGCAATCACACCGGCGCGGCGAGCCTGCTGCGCCGCGCGGCCGGCCGGCTGTCCGCCGATCGGCAGTCCTCGCGTCATTCCGTCGATGGCGCCGGCCTGGTGGTGTTCGCCAATACCCTGGCCGACGACCTGGAAGCGGGAACGGAAATCACCGCCGAGAGGCTGCGACCGCGGCTACGGATCGCGTAGAACCGAAGCCATCCGCATCCGCCACGAATATCCGCACGCGCTCACGCTATGCGCGCAGGTCAGCCGGCCCAAGAGTTGCGCTCAGGCCGAATCCGACGGATTGCCGAACGCGAGGTCGGGGTGTCCCACGACAAACAGAGATGTCCCGGGTAGGAAAGGAGTCACGCCGCCGAGCCGTCGCCGGTGCTTGTAGTGTCGTATTCGTACTGTCGCCATAGGCGCGCGAACACGTCGGAGGTGACCATGTCCAACCAGCCAGATCCGGTCGAGAGTCCGAGCGGACCCGCCGGGCCGGTCAGCTGTGCAGTCGGAGAACGCCGAATCGGCGAGATCACCGTGCTGTCCGTGTCCGGGACCGTGGACATGCTGACGGCTCCACAGCTCGAAGAGGCCATCGGCGTTGCCACCAAGACCTCACCGTCGGCGGTGGTGGTCGACCTGAGTGGCGTGGAGTTCCTGGCTTCGGCCGGCATGGGCGTCCTCGTCGCCGCGAGGAATGCGCTGGCACCAGCCGTGGGGTTCGCAGTGGTAGCCGACGGACCGGCGACCAGTCGACCTTTGAAGCTCGTCGGTGTCGCCGATGTCATTGATTTGTACGCGACACTGGACGAGGCGTTGACAGCGCTGACTGCATAAACCTGGGCACAATCGGGTAGCCATCACGTCGCTATGTCAGAGCAAGCGCAGCCGACCTGCTTCACCAAGGTTGATGTGACGGCTGTGCCCGAATCTGCTACCCGAATCCGCCACGAACTGGCTGACTGGCTTCACGGTCACATGCTGCTCGACTCGGTGAAGTCCAGCGACGTGGTGCTGGCGGTGAACGAGGCATTGGCCAACGCGGCAGAATTCGCCTATCTGAGCTCCCCGCAGCCGGGGGTGATGCATCTGCATGCCGAATACGATCCGGGTGCGGCGGTTCTCACGGTAACTGTTGCCGACCAAGGCCGTTGGTGGATGAGTGAGTCTTCGAGCAAGGATCCGGCCCGCGGCCGCGGCATACCCCTGATGTATGCACTCAGCGACCGTGCGATCATCGACTCGACAGCGGCGGGCACGCGGGTGGAACTGCAATGGGACCTGCGGCACGCTATGACGGCTCAGCTCTGAGGTAGCCGTACCACCTGTACGAAGAATTGGTCGATCTGCCGGACCGCGCTCATGAACTGGTCCAGGTCAACCGGTTTGGTGACATACGCGTTGGCATGCAGTTTGTAGCTACGCAGGATGTCTTCTTCGGCTGATGAGGTCGTGAGCACGACGACCGGGATGTGACACAAGTCGGTGTCGGTCTTGATCTTCTCCAACAGTTGCCTACCGTCGTATTTCGGCAGATTGAGGTCGAGCAGGATCAGGTCAGGGGTCGGCGCGTGCGCGAATGTGCCCCGCCGGTAGAGAAAGTCGAGCCCTTCCTCACCATCGCGTGCGACATACAGGTTGTTGTTGATCTTGTTGTGCTCGAAGGCTTCCCGGGTGATGAGTTCGTCTCCCGGGTCGTCCTCGACGAGCAGGATGTCGATTGCCGGCCGTGCCGGACCTGATGTCATTACCGATTTCCCTCCACTCGGGGCAGCGTGAATTCGAACCGCGTTCCGCCCGAATACGATGTGTCGATCCAGATGGTGCCGCCGTGGTACTCCACGATTTTCTTGCACAGTGCGAGCCCGATTCCCGTCCCGCTGTAGGTATCCCGGCGGTGCAATCGCTGGAAGATGACGAAGACCTTGTCGACGAACTCATCGCCGACGCCGATTCCGTTGTCGGACACGCTGAAAAGCCACGAGCCGTCGTCATCGGGCCGGCAATCGATCACGATCCGCGGTGCGATGCCCTGGCGCCCGAACTTGACGGCATTGCCGATGAGGTTCTGCCACACCATCGTCAGCAAGGTGGGATCGCCGTCGACGGCCGGCAACGGCTCCTGCGGAAGAACGATCTCGGCACCCGATTCATCGATTGCCGCGGTCAGATTGCTCACGGCCGATGCGAGCACCGTTGCCAGATCCACCTCCGTGCGCGTCGCGTTCAGGCGCCCTACCCGGGAAAACGTCAGCAGATCGTTGATCAGCACCTGCATTCGCTTGGCTCCGTCGACCGCGAATCCGAGATATTCGATGCCGCGCTCGTCGAACTTGTCGCCGTAGCGTTTCTCCAGCAGCTGACAGAACGAGGCGATTTTCCTCAAGGGCTCTTGCAGATCGTGTGATGCCACGTAGGCGAATTGTTCGAGTTCGGCATTGGAGCGCCTCAACTCCTCGGCCTGCTCATCCAGTGCCATCCTGGCGGATCGCGACGCATCGAGTTCCTCCACGATCCGCCGCCGCATGTCCTCGACATCGACGGCGATGCCCCGGATGTCCCTGGGGCCCTCCACGACAATGCGCTCGTCGAAGTTGCCCTGGGTGATTTTTCGGCACGCCGCCGCCAGTGCTCCCAGGGGACGGACCACGGCGCCGCGCACCCACACCGCGACGAATGCCGCGGTGGCGAAGAATGCGACGAACACAGCGACCAGGATTCCGTCCCGCCAACGCCGTATTTGCCCCAATTCGGCGTCCGCAGTGTTCATCGCCTGCTCAAGGTGACTGTTCTGGGTATCGAACAAAACCCGCAGACGGTCGAATTCGGCTTTCCCACGCTCGGCCGTTTGGCTGTCCACGATGGCGGGCCGGCCCGGCGTGACGCTGACGATGAGCGGCGCGGCGTACGTGGTCTGCCAGTGTTGCGCGGCGCGTTCGATCGCATCGAGGTCAGCGAGAAACTCGTCGCGACCGGCCAGAAGTGACCGAATATCACCGGCCGCAGCGGTTTCCGCCTCTTGGCCTTCGCCGTACGGGGCAAGGAACTGACGGTCGGCAGCGAGGGCGTAACCGCGGATGGCCGTCTCCTGATCCCGCAGCGCAGACTGCAATTGGTACGCGGCGGCCTGCGCGGGATGGATGTGTTTGATCAGGTCGCTGGAGACCCAGTCGGTTCGGTGCAGCATGACGGCTCCGGCCAATGCACCGGCGAGCACGACCGCGCCCATGGCTGCGAGCACCATGTTGAGCCAGCCCTGCACGGTGAGTCTCATCTGGTCGACCGTTGCACTCGGATCACAGCGATGTCGTCGGTCAGGCCTCCATGCGGTTGTGCGTAGTCCTCGGCCTGCCCGATCAGCGCATTGACGAACTCTTGGCCGGGCAACGCGGCGAATGAGCGGGCCAACTGGAGCAATCCGGCTTCGCCGAGGCGTTCGTCCCCCGGCCCCACACGGCCCTCGAAGAGGCCATCGGTGAGTAACAACAAGCCGCGATCCTCGGGCAGGTCGAGGATGTTGACGGGCCAATCCTGACCACCGAGCCCCAGCGCCGGACCGGCTGGGGGCTCGATCCATTCGACAAAGTTCCTGCCGTGCACGAGCATTCCGGGGTGACCGGCGCGCACCGCCGAGAAGCGGCCGCTGTCGGGATCGAGCGCCACGCTCAGCAGTGTCGCAAAGACTCCGGTTCCGGGACGCTCGGTGGTCAGGATGCGGTCCAATTGGCGCATCCGCTCGTTTCCTCGCAGACCCGCAAATGTCAACGCACGCCAGCCGATTCGTAGCGCCACGCCCAACGCCGCCGCGTCCGGCCCATGGCCGGCGACGTCACCGATCATCACGTGAACAGTTCGGTCGGCGGTCTGGACGACGTCGTAGAAGTCCCCGCCGATCAGAGCGTCCTGCCGGCTCGGCAGCGACTGCGTCACGATCTCCACACCCGGTGCGTCGAGAAGCAACGGTGACGGAAGCAGTCCGCGTTCCAGCCGCGCATTCTCTTGCGCCCGTAGGTGACTGGCATGCAGAGCAACTGAGGTGAGTTCGGCGCGCTTACGTTCGATGGCGTAACGCACGGCACGCAACAGGGTCTCCGGGTCTACCCGGCCTTTGACGAGGTAGTCCTGCGCGCCCGAGGCAACCGCCGAAACCCCGAAATGCTCGTCGTGCAGGCCGGTGAGCACGATTATCGGGATGGTGGAATCCAGGGCGCTCAGCTTGTGCAGGGCGTCGATTCCGTTGGCATCGGGCAGATTCAGATCGAGCAGGACACAATTGGGCCGGGTGCCGGCCAGCATCTGTTCTGCCTCGGAAAGCGACTGCGCCCAAAGAAACTCGATGTCGGCGTCGGCGATCAACTCCTCGACCAACAGGGCATCGGCGCGATCGTCCTCGACGAGCAACAACGACAATCGCAGTCCGCTGCCCGCGGTCTGTGGGGAAGCCACTGCAGACGCCAGCAACGGGTCCAGTGGTGCGCGCATGGGCCATCACATCCTTACATGTAATGAGGTCACCCAGGTCGCGCTGACCGTCTGCTTTAGTGACAACTCCACGACAATACATAGTCGCGCACGACAATTTCCCAGGTGGCGTTACCGGAGGTCATGCACCCGGGTCTTGTACAGGCTGGCCGCCGTGGTGATCGTCAGCGTCACCACGATCACGCCCAGGCTCACCAGTGTGGGGATGTCCGGGACCGGCACCGGCTCACCGCCGTTGATGAACGGCAGCTCATTCTCGTGCAGAGCGTGCAACACCAGCTTCACGCCGATGAAGAACAGGATGACGGCCAGCCCCTGAGACAGATAGACCAGCCGCTTGAGCAGATCACCGAGCAGGAAGTACAGCTGGCGCAACCCCATCAACGCGAACACGTTGGCGGTGAATACCAGGTAGGGCTGTTGGGTGAGGCCGTAGATCGCGGGTATGGAATCCAGCGCGAAGAGCAGGTCGGTGGTTCCCAGCGCCACGACGACCAGGAACATCGGGGTCATCAGCCGGGTCCCGTTGTGGTTGATCCACAGCCTCAGTCCGTCCCAGCGATCGGTGGTCCGCAGGTGCCGCCGGGCGAACCGCACCACGGCGTTGTCGGCATCGTCGTCGTGCCCGGTGTCACGGACCAGGTTGATCGCGGTGTACAGCAGGAACGCCCCGAAGATGTAGAACACCCAGGAGAACTTCTCGATGGCCACCGCGCCGAGCGCGATGAAGATGCCGCGGAAGATCAGCGCGAGGATGATGCCCACGAGTAGGGCCTGCTGCTGGTAGATCCTCGGCACTTTGAAGCTCGCCATGATGATCAGGAAGATGAACAAGTTGTCCACCGAGAGGCTGTACTCGGTGAGCCACCCGGCGAAGAACTCCAACCCGAACTGGCTGCCGTGGAAGAACCACACCCACACCCCGAACGCCACGGCCAGACCGATGTAGATCGAGAGATACGTCGCCGTCTCGCGGGTTGACGGCTCATGGGGCCTGCGCCCGATCACCACCACGTCGAACAACAGCACGGCGATCGTCACGGTCAGCGTGATGATCCACTCGAGTTGGGTTACCTGCATCGAGAATCCTCCGGTCGTCAAAAAACGCCGGAGGTCTCTTCCACCCGCTGCGAGGGCGGGCCCACAGCACCGACCGACTTCATTCTCAGTCGATGTGATGACGACACTGTGGCGAAGGAATACTCCCCTCCGCCGACAAGTATGCCACGCCGTGCGCTTTGATCGGGCTGCCGGGACCGTGGCTTAGTAGTTTGTACTCGTGGCAGCTGCGGATGGAACACACGGCGAGCATTCGATCCCTGCGCAATACGTGCTTTCCGCCACGGCGCCGGAACCGCGGACGCTCGTCGACATCCTGTACGACACCGCGCGACGGTTCCCGGACGCCGCGGCACTCGACGACGGCTCGGTACAACTCACCTATGCCGAGTTGATCACCGATGTCGAAGACAGCGTTTCGTGGCTCGCGGCTCGCGGCATCGGCCGCGGCGACCGGATCGGGATCCGGATGCCGTCGGGCAGCTACGCCCTCTATGTCGCGATCCTGGCCACCCTGGCGGCCGGCGCAGCATACGTGCCGGTCGACGCCGACGATCCCGCCGAACGCGCGCAACTGGTGTTCGGCGAGGCCAACGTCGTCGGCGTGATCACCGAAGCCGGCCTGGCGCGCGGCCCCGGCTCGTCGCGGGGCTGGCGCGCCGCGGCACCGCTCGGCCGGGACGACGCGTGGATCATCTTCACGTCCGGTTCGACCGGAACCCCGAAGGGCGTCGCGGTGACGCACCGCAGCGCCGCGGCGTTCGTCGACGCCGAGGCCCGGATGTTCCTACAGGACAACCCGATCGGGCCCGGTGACCGCGTGCTGGCCGGGCTGTCCGTTGCGTTCGACGCGTCATGCGAGGAGATGTGGCTGGCCTGGCGGCACGGGGCATGCCTGGTGCCCGCACCCCGGTCGCTGGTCCGCAGCGGCATGGATCTGGGCCCGTGGCTGGTCTCCCGCGACATCACGGTGGTGTCGACCGTGCCAACGCTGGCGGCGCTCTGGCCTGCCGAGGCGCTTGAGGCGGTGCGGCTGTTGATCTTCGGCGGCGAGGCGTGCCCACCCGAACTCGCGCAGCGCCTCGCGGTCGACGGCCGCGAACTGTGGAACACCTACGGGCCCACCGAGGCGACCGTCGTCGCTTGCGGGGCCAAACTGGACGGGCAGGGCCCCGTCAGCATCGGCCTGCCACTGCCCGGATGGGATCTGGCGGTCGTGGACGCACAGGGTGCGCAGGTTTCCTTCGGGGAGGTCGGCGAGCTGGTGATCGGCGGCGTGGGGCTGGCCCGCTACCTCGACCCGGAGAAGGACGCCGAGAAGTATGCGGCCATGCCGACGCTGGGCTGGACCCGCGCCTACCGCAGCGGCGACCTGGTGCGTCTGGAGAAAGACGGCCTCTACTTCCAGGGCCGCGCCGACGATCAGGTCAAGGTCGGCGGCCGGCGCATCGAGCTGGGCGAGGTGGACAACGCGCTGGTCAACCTGCCAGGCGTGAGCGGCGGCGCGGCAACGGTACGCAAGACCGCCAGCGGCACGCCACTGCTGGTCGGCTATGTCGCCAGCACCGATCCCGACTTCGACCTGGCTGCGGCCCGGGCCTCGCTGGCGGAAGCGCTGCCCGCCGCGCTGGTGCCCCGGCTGGTGCTGCTCGACGAGTTACCGACTCGCACGTCGGGCAAGGTGGACCGCAACGCCCTGCCGTGGCCGCCGCCCGGCGAGACCGAACAGGACACCCCCGACCTCGGCGGCACCCTGGGCTGGCTAGCAGGGCTGTGGCGCGATGTCCTCGGCACCGCGATCGAGGGCCCGGAGGCCGATTTCATCGCACTCGGCGGCGGTTCGCTGTCGGCGGCTCAGCTGGTGGCCGCGCTGCGCCAGCGTTATCCGCAGGTGACCGTCGCCGACCTCTACGACCATCCGCGGCTGGGTTCACTTGCCGGCTACCTCGACGAGCTCAAGCCGCCCCCGCGGGTGGAGACCCGTGTGGTCAAGCCGACGCCGTGGCTCACCCAGGCCGCCCAGGTGGCGCTGTCCCTGCCGTTGGCCACCCTCACCGGCGTGCAGTGGGTGGTGTGGCTGGCGCTGCTGAACAACATCGCCGCGGCGGGGATCGTGCCGTGGGCCAAGACGCTGAACTGGTGGTGGCTGCTGGCCGGCTTCCTCGTCTTCATCACGCCCGTGGGCCGGATGGGTATCGCGGTGTTGTTCGCGAGGATGCTGTTGACCGGGCTCGAGCCCGGCACCTACCGCCGCGGCGGTGCCGTGCACCTGCGGGTCTGGATCGCCGAACGCCTGGCCGACGCCAGCGGCGCAGAGAACCTAGCCGGCGCGCCATGGATGGTCTACTACGCCCGGGCGCTGGGCAACAGCGTCGGCAAGGGCGTCGACCTGCACTCGGCTCCCCCGGTGACCGGCATGCTCAAGATCGGTCACCGCGCCTCGGTCGAGCCGGAGGTGGACCTGACCGGACACTGGATCGACGGTGACCTGTTCCACGTCGGGCCGGTGTCGATCGGCAACGACGCCACCATCGGTGCGCGGACCACGCTGCTGCCCGGGGCGACGGTCGGCAAGAACGCTGATGTCGCCCCCGGTTCCGCCGTGGTCGGCAAGGTCAAGAACGGCCAGTTCTGGAAGGGCTCGCCTGCGGTGAAGTCGGGCAAGGCCCGTCATCCATGGCCCGACCACCGGCCGGGCCGCGCCCCGGTGTGGGTGGTGGTCTACGGCGTCACCTCGATATTGCTGGGCAGCCTGCCACTCGCAGCCCTCGGCGTCGGGCTCGCCGTGATCGGCTGGGGTGTCCGCGGCACCGCGTCCCCCCAGGCGGCGATCCTGCCCGCACTGGCGTGGACGCCGGTGGCCGCACTGGCCGCGCTGGTGGTCTACGCCGCGTCGACGGTGATCGGCGTGCGACTGCTGTCGCTGCGCCTGACCGAGGGCTACCACCCGGTGCGTAGCCGGATCGGCTGGCAACTATGGGCCACCGAACGGCTGATGGACGCCGCCCGCAACTACCTGTTCCCCATCTACGCCAGCATGCTCACACCGTGGTGGCTGCGGTTGCTCGGCGCGAAAGTGGGCAAGGACACCGAGATTTCGACGGCCCTGTTCACCCCGAAGTTCACCGAGGTGCAGGACGGCGCATTCCTGGCCGACGACACCATGGTGGCCTCCTACGAGCTGGGCGGCGGCTGGATCCACGTCGCGAAGGCCACCATCGGCAAGCGGGCCTTCCTGGGCAATTCGGGCATAACCCAACCTGGCCGCAAGGTGCCCGACGACGGGCTGGTGGCGGTGCTGTCCGCCGCACCGCCGAAAGCCAAGGCGGGATCGTCGTGGCTGGGCAGCCCGCCGGTCCGGTTGCGCCGCAACCCGACTGCGGCCGACGCGCTGCGCACGTTCCATCCGTCCAACCGGCTCAAGATCATGCGTGGCACCGTGGAAACCTGCCGCATCATCCCGGTGATCGTGACCTTCGCGATCGGTGTCGCGGTGCTGGGCGCGCTACAGGTCTCGGCGATCCGCATCGGCTATCTGTGGACCGCGCTGGCCAGCGGTGTGGTGCTGCTGGCCGCCGGCGCGGCGGCCGGCGCCATCGCCGTGATCGCGAAGTGGTTGGTGATCGGCCGGATCCGCGCCGTCGAACACCCGCTGTGGTCGTCGTTCGTGTGGCGCAACGAGGTGTCGGACACCTTCGTCGAAACCGTTGCGGCGCCGTGGTTCGCCCGCGCCGCGAGCGGCACCCCGGTGATGAATCTGTGGCTGCGCGGGCTCGGTGCCTCGATCGGCCGCGGTGTGTGGTGCGAAACCTACTGGCTGCCCGAGGCCGATCTGGTCGCCCTGGGCACGGGCGCCACAGTGAACCGCGGTTGCGTGGTACAGACGCATCTATTCCACGACCGCATCATGCGGTTGGACAGCGTCGTATTGGAGGACGGCGCGACGCTGGGTCCGCACTGCGTGGCGCTGCCCGCGGCCCGGCTGGGCGCCGGGGCCACGGTCGGTCCCGGCTCGCTGGTGATGCGTGGTGACGAGGTTCCCCCTTCGACCCGGTGGCAGGGCAACCCGATCGCGCCGTGGAACCTGTTCGGCAAGAAGCGCGCCGCCTCGGCTCCCGAGAAGACCTCCAAGAAGCCTGAGGACACCGCCGCGTGACGCGCTCCGACAAGGCAGTCAAGAAAGCCGTGAAGAAGGCATCCCCCGCTCCCGTCATCGACCCGTACCTACCGGCCAACGGCAACTTCGGCTACCGGGTGTCACGCTACGAACTCGACCTCGAATACAAGGTGGCGGCCAATCGGCTGGCCGGTGCGGCCACCATCACCGCGGTGACCCTGGCCCAGCTGCGCACGTTCACGCTCGACCTCGCGCCCACCATGAGCGTGTCGAGGGTCTCGGTGAACGGACGCAGACCCGCCCAGTTCCGATGTTCGGGCGGAAAACTGCTGATCACTTTGGCTGCGCCACTACCCGCGGGCGCCGCAATGACCGTCTTCGTGCGCTACGGCGGCAACCCGCGCCCCATCGACACCTATTGGGGTGAGGTCGGTTTCGAGGAACTGTCGAACGGCGCCCTGGTGGCCGGGCAGCCCAACGGCGCGGCCACCTGGTTTCCCTGCGACGACCATCCCAGTGCCAAGGCCAGCTACCGCATCCAGATCAGCGCCGACAGCCCGTATCTCGCGATCGCCAATGGTGAGCTGGTCTCCCGCAAAGTACGCGCCGGACACACCGTGTGGACCTACGAGCAGGCCGAGCCGACCTCGAGCTACCTGATCACGCTGCAGATCGGCATGTACGAGAGCTACCGGCTGGCGAAGTCACCTGTGCCGATGCATGCGGTCCTGCCGGCCCGGCTCAAGCGCGACTTCGACTACGACTTCGCGCGGCAGCCGCAGATGATGAAGTTGTTCGTCAAACTGTTCGGGCCGTACCCGCTGGCCACCGGCTACACCGTGGTGGTCACCGACGACGACCTGGAAATACCTCTTGAGGCCCAAGGTATTTCGATCTTCGGCGCCAACCATTGCGATGGACACCGCGGCGCCGAGCGGCTCATCGCCCATGAGCTGGCCCACCAGTGGTTCGGCAATTCGGTGACCGCGCGACACTGGCGTGACATTTGGCTGCACGAGGGCTTCGCCAGTTACGCCGAATGGCTGTGGTCGGAGAACAGCGGCGGTCCGAGCGCTGCCGACTGGGCCCGACGCTACCACCACGGCCTCGCTGACCTGCCGCAGAATCTGCTGTTGTCCGATCCCGGACCCAAGGACATGTTCGACGACCGAGTGTACAAGCGCGGCGCCCTGACCCTGCATGTGCTGCGCAGCCGCATCGGCGACAAGAATTTCTTTGCGCTGCTGCAGGATTGGACGACCAAATATCGGCACAGCACCGCGGTCACCGACGACTTCACCGGGCTGGCCGCACGCTACACCGACGAGTCGTTGCAGCCGCTGTGGCAGGCCTGGCTGTATTCGACAGCCCTGCCGCCGCTGTGACCGACGGCGGCGCAAGCGGCTCATCGGCGTTTGATTCTCTTCGCGCAAGCGGCTCATCGCCATCTGATCCTCTTCGCGCAAGCGGCTCATCGCCAGGCCCGGTGACGCGCAGCAGCGTCGCAACCGTCGGAGCGGCGACCGCGATCACCGCGCTGTGCGGCTACGCCGTGCTGTACCTGGCCGCCAAGGCACTCGAACCGGCAGGTTTCTCGGTGTTCAGCGTGTTCTGGGGCGCGTTCGGCCTGGTCACCGGGGCCGCCAACGGCCTGCTGCAGGAGGCCACCCGCGAAGTCCGCGCGGTATCGCTGAACCCTGACGTCGGTCCGGGGCACCGCACGCACCCCATGCGGGTGGCCGCGCTGGTGGGAGTCGTCGCCGCTGCGGTGATCGCGGGCACCTCGCCGCTGTGGGCTCCGCACGTGTTCGTCGAATCGCCCGTGCTCAGTGTGGCACTGCTCAGCGCGGGCCTCGCCGGGTTCTGCATGCACGCAACCCTGCTCGGGATGCTGGCCGGGGTGAACCGCTGGTCACAGTACGGCGCGCTGATGGTCACCGACGCCGCCATCCGGGTCGCGGTTGCGGCCGGGACCGTCGTGCTGGGCTGGAAGCTGGTCGGCTTCCTGTGGGCCACCGTGGCCGGTGCGGTCGCCTGGCTGATCCTGCTGATCGCCTCACCTGCGACGCGGCGGGCCGCCCGACTGGTCACCGCTGGTGGCCCGGGGATGTTCCTGCGTGGTGCGGCGCACTCGATCGCGGCCGCGGGCGCCAGCGCGATCCTGGTGATGGGCTTCCCGGTGCTGCTCAAGGCCACCTCGGCGGACCTGGGCGCGGCCGGGGGCGTGGTGATCCTGGCGGTGACGCTGACCCGGGCTCCGCTGCTGGTGCCGATGACGGCGATGCAGGGCAATCTGATCGCGCACTTCGTCGACCAGCGTGACGCCCGGTTGCGGGCCCTGCTGGTGCCGGCCGCCGTGGTGGCCGGCCTCGGCGCGATCGGGGTACTGGCCGCCGGGCTGCTCGGCCCGTGGCTGCTGGTGGTGGCCTTCGGTCCCGAGTACCGCGCCGAAGGCCCGCTGCTGGCCTGGTTGACCGCCGCCGCCGTAGCGATCGCCATGCTGACGCTTACCGGCGCGGCGACCGTCGCGGCCGCGCTGCACCGTGCCTACGCGGCGGGCTGGATCATCGCGACGGTCGCCGCGGTAGCGCTGTTGCTGCTGCCGGTGGGCCTGCAAACCCGCACGGTGATCGCCCTGCTGTGTGCGCCGCTGGTGGGAATCGCCATTCACTTGGGCGCGCTGCGCCGCGCATCAGTGCCATCCGCGTAGTAGTTTGGTGCCCATCGACATGCGCTACCACGACGTCTGGGTCGTCATTCCCGCGTTCAACGAGGCGACCATTATCGGCGACGTCATCTCCGACGTTCGCTCGGTCTTCCCCAACGTGGTTTGCGTCGACGACGGCAGCCGCGACGACACCGCCGCTGCCGCGCTGCGTGCCGGCGCACACGTCCTCCCCCACCCGGTGAACCTCGGCCAGGGCGCGGCCATCCAGACCGGCGTCGAGTACGCCCGCGGCCGCCCCGGCGCCAGGGTGTTCGCCACGTTCGACGCCGATGGTCAGCACCAGGTCAAAGACGTGATCCGGATGATCGACCGGCTCGACACCGACAATGTCGATCTGGTGGTGGGCACGCGGTTCGCCGGTGTCATCACGCAGACCCCGCCGTTGAAGCGGTTCATTCTGCGGGCCGCGGCGGTTCTGAGCCCACAGAGCCGTGCGCTCGGGCTGACCGATGCCCACAACGGGCTGCGGGTGTTCGACAAGAAGGTCGCCGACGAGCTGAACCTCACCATGAACGGCATGAGCCACGCCGGCGAGTTCATCGTCATGGCACACGAAAAGCATTGGCGGGTGGCCGAAGAGCCGGTGGAGATCCTCTACACCGCTTATTCGAAGTCCAAGGGGCAGCCACTGCTCAACGGGGTCAACATCGTCTTCGACGGGCTGTTACGCAGGAGGTTGTCCCGGTGAACTGGATGCAGGCGCTGCTGATCGGGTCCGTGCTGGCGCTGCTGATGTACCTGCTGAACTCGCGCCGCAGCGCTCGGTCGAAGGCGTGGGTGAAGGTCGGCTTCGTACTGTTCGTGATAGCGGGCATCTACGCGATCCTGCGGCCCGACGACACCACGGTCGTCGCGAATTGGCTTGGCGTCAAACGCGGTACGGACCTGATGGAGTACGTGCTGATCATCGCGTTCGTGTTCACGACGCTGTCGACCTACCTGCGGTTCAAAGACCTCGAACTCAAGTACGCCAGGCTGGCCCGGGCGGTCGCGTTGCAGAACGCCCAGGTGCCTACTGACGGCTGAGCAGCGCCGTCAGTAGGTTGATCCGGGCGTCCTCGAGCTCGGGTTGCGGCAATACCCGGCGAACAATAGCCGCACCGTCGAAGGTGTTGAGTACGACGGCGAGCACCGCGGCGAACGCATCCTCGGGGATCTGCTCGGCCCCCGGCGCGAGCTTGGCGGTTTGGTAGATGCTCTCGACGTACTCGGCAAGCACCGTTTGCAGTGTGCCCCGGAGCTTTTCGTCGGTGCGGGCCGCCACCATCAGCTCGTGCCACACGGTGTTGGTATCGCTGCCCGCGATGTCCCGCAGGATCGTCAGCACCGCATGCAACGGCGGTTGTTCGGCGGGGATCTGCGCGAGCAGCTTGCTGCCCAACTCAAGCTGACGGCGTGCCACCTCATGAGCCGTCGCCGCCATGAAGTCACTCATGGTCGGAAAATGCCGGAACAGCGCACCGTCGGAGACCTTGGCCCGCTTGGCGATCACCGAGGCCGACGCGCGCGCGTAACCCACCTCGATGATGGTGTCGATGCCCGCGTCGAGGAGCCGGGCAACGGTCTCCTCACGACGCTGCTGCTGGGTTCTGGCCATCTCAGACCGATTGCGCCACAGGCTGTTCAGCGCCCCGGGCACGCAGGTAGCGGCCGGACTTCACGGTGTCGCCGTAGCCTTCGCGGAACTGGCCGTTGCGGAACACCACGGCACCGTTGACGGCCGTCGCGACGATCGCGTCGTCGTTGCGGTTGACCATCCGGCTCAAGCCGCCGTAGAACGGCACCGATTCCTCGTGGTAGGCGTCCACCTCGTCGTTGAGCCCGGCCGGGTCGATCACCACGAAGTCCGCGCGATCGCCCTGACGCAGGGTGCCGGCGTCGACACCGAACCAGTCGGCCACCTCCTCGGTCAACCGGTGCACGGCATGCGTCGTGGTCAGGAACGGCCGGCCGGCCAGCTGCGCGTCGCGAACCCGCTTGAGCAGCCGCAGCGGATAGTTGTAGAACGCCATGTTGCGCAGGTGCGCGCCGGCATCCGAGAAGCCCATGTGTACCGACGGCTCCTTGGCCAGCTTGTCGAGTTGCTTGGGCCGGGCGTTGGCCACGATCGTGGTCCACCGCACATTTCTTTCGCCGTTGCTCACTAATACATCAAGGAATGCGTCGAGCGGGTGGATGCCACGCTCATCGGCGATCTGCCCGAAGCTCTTGCCGATCAGCGTCGCATCGGGGCATTCGACGATGGTGGCGTCGTGGAAATCCCGGTGCCACAACGTCGGACCGAGCCTGCGGCGGTCGAACGACCGGTGGAACCGGCGCCGGTACTCCGGATCGGCCAGCAACTTGTTGCGCTCCAACTGATCACGCAGGTGCAGTGCGGCGGTGCCGGCACCGAACTCCTCGAACACCGGCAGATCTATTCCGTCCGAATACAATTCGAACGGCACCGGCAGGTGCTGGAACCGCACCTTGGCAGCCAGGATCCGGTTGAGCAGCCGGGTACCCGGCCCGAGCACATGCACAGCGCCGGGCGCAGACTTGGCGTCGGCCGAGACCAACAGGCTCATCCGCACGCCGCGGCGGCGGCCGAACCAATTGCTGCTCTCCAGGAAGAAGTTCAGCGCCTCCTGCGCCTTGGCGACGTTGGGCGCACTCTGCAACACCCGGCCGTACTCCCGCAGCACCTTGATGAGCCTGCGGCGTTCCCGCCAGGTCGCGAATGTCGAGGGCAGCGCACGCGACCGGAACCGGTCGCCGTCGAGTTTGTCGATCGCGGCGTCCATGCCCGACATGCCGAGCATGCCTGCTTCAAGGGCCTTCTCGAGCTTGGCCGCCATGGTCTCGAGTTCGGCGTCGGTCGGGGTCACGTTTCTGGTGGTGGCGCGGTCCAGGCCGAGCACCGAGGCACGCAGATCGGAATGCCCCAGCATGGAGGCGACGTTGGGGCCGAGCGGCAGTTCATCGAGGGCATGGATGTACTCGGTCGGATTCGTCCACTTACGGTGCTGTTCCAGCGCGCCCAGGACGAACTTGCGCGGTACCGCCTCGACGCGGCTGAACAGGTCGGCGGCGTCCTCGGTGTCGGCGTAGACGGTTGAGAGCGAACACATGCCAAGCAACACGGTGGTGACACCGTGGCGCACCGATTCCCGCAGGCCCGGGTCGAGCAGGACCTCGGCGTCATAGTGCGTGTGCACGTCGATGAAGCCGGGGACGACCCATTTTCCGGCCGCGTCGATCACCTCGGGACAGTCGGTCTCGTCGAGCGGCTTTATCGACACCGTTGCGACGATGCCGTCGCGGATACCCAGCGTGCGGACCTGTGGCGGTGCGCCGGTGCCGTCGAACCACAGACCGTTGCGAACGATGACGTCGTAGGACATAACGCCACGCTAGCTTAGAAAGTGAGCGCTCACAATCTTTTTACGGATTCGGTCTGCCGGGTCCGGAAGAAGTCGACCGTGCGCTCCACACCGGTCGCGAGCTCGACCTGCGGCTGCCAGCCCAGCAGGCTCTTCGCTCGGCCGGAGTCGAGCTTCGAGCGACGCAGATCCCCCAACCGCGGCGGATACATCTCCGGCTCGTCCGGCGCCCCGACCGCTTTGGCGATCACGGTGTGCAGATCCCGCGTCGAGGTTTCGATGCCCGTGCCGATGTTGAACCGCAGGCCGCCACCCTCGGTGCCCGACGCTTTCACGAACGCGTCGACCACATCCTCGACGAACACATAGTCGCGGGTGTCGGTGCCGTCACCGAAGATCTTGGTGGGTCGGCCGGCGAGCATGGCCTGGGAGAAGATCGCCACCACACCCGCCTCACCGTGCGGATCTTGGCGCGGCCCGTAGACGTTGGCCGGCGCGATATGGGAGCAGTCCAGGCCGTAGAGGTTGCGGAACGTGTTGAGGTAGACCTCGCCGGCGACCTTGCTCGCCGCGTACGGCGACGCCGGGTTCGTCGCGATGTCCTCGCTGGTCGGGTAGATCGGCGGGATGCCGTAGACCGAACCGCCCGACGAGGTGTGCACCACCTTGCGGACGCCGGCCCGCCGGGCCGCCTCGGCCAGGCGGACAGTGCCGACGACGTTGACCGTGGCGTCGAGCTGCGGATCGTCCACCGAGCGGCTCACCGAGATCTGGGCCGCCAGGTGGAACACCACCTCGGGCTTGACATCGGCCAGCAGGCCCGCGAGGTCGGCGTCGACGATGTCGGCCTCGACGAACTCGAAGTTCGCGTTGTTCTCAGCATCTCGCAGGTTGGCCATCCGCCCGGTGCTCAGATCGTCCAGACCGACGACGCTGTGCCCGTCGGCCAGCAGTCGATCCACCAGCGTCGATCCGATAAAACCTGCCCCGCCCGTCACCAGTGTTCGCACGATGACACCGTACAGTCGGCAACAGTGAATTGGGTCGCCCGCACCGCCGCCGCACTGATCGTGGTGCAGCTCATGGTCCGTGGCGTGCTCGCATTCGGTGGCTATTTCTACTGGGATGACCTCATCCTCGTCGGCCGCGCCGGCACCCAGAACCTGCTGTCCGCGGGGTATCTCTTCGACGATCACGACGGCCACGTCATGCCCGGCGCGTTCCTGGTCTCCGGTGTGATCACCCGGCTGGCGCCGCTGAACTGGGTTGGGCCCGCGGTGAGTCTGGTGGTGCTGCAATTGCTCGCATCACTTGCACTGCTGAGGGCGCTGTGGGCGATCCTCGGCTGGCGGCCGGTGCTGCTCGTGCCGCTCACATTCGCACTCTTCACCCCGCTGGGCGTGCCCGGGTTCGCCTGGTGGGCCGCCGCGCTGAACTCGCTGCCGATGCTGGCGGCGCTGGCCTGGGTGTGTGGTGAAGCGGTCCTGCTGGTGCGCACAGGCGCCGGGCGGCACGCCGTGATCGGCGCGCTGGTCTACCTCGGCAGCCTGCTGTTCTTCGAGAAGGCCGCGGTGATCCCGTTCGTCGCCTTCGCCATCGTCGCCCTGCTGGGACACGTGACGTCGACGTTCGGGCTCCGGGATGTCTGGCTGCGCGGTCTTCGGTTGTGGACGACGTGCCTGGCGCTCACGGTCGCGTGGATCGGCGTGTACCTCGTCGTCGTCAATCAGAAGCGCTGGAGTTTCGACCTCGGCATGACCTGGGATCTGCTGAGCCGCTCGTTTACCCACGGCATCGTGCCGGGCCTGGCCGGCGGGCCTTGGGCCTGGCAGCGCTGGGCGCCGGCGTCGCCGTGGGCGACCCCGCCGGTTGCCGTCATGGCGCTGGGTTGGGTGGTGCTTGCCGCGGCGGTGGCCACGGTGTTGGTTCGCAAGCAGCGGATCTGGCCCGTCCTGGCGGTGGCCTTGGGCTATGCGGTTGCCTGTCAGATACCCATCTATCTGATGCGGTCGTCGCGGTTCACCGCGCTTGAGCTCGCGCAGACTCTGCGTTACCTGCCCGATCTCGTGGTGGTGCTGGCTCTGTTGGGGGCGGTGGGGTTCTGTGCGCCGAACCGGGTGACGCCTGCGCTCGACGCCTCACGAGCCAGGACAGTCGTATGCGCCAGCGTCGCCATCGCATTCGTGGGCAGCAGCCTGTATTCGACCGCGACGTTCCTGCGGGTGTGGCGCGACAGCCCGGTGCCGGCCTACCTGGCCAATGCGCAGGCCGGGCTGGCGATGGCGTCCTCGGCGCCGCAGCTGGACCAGGAGGTCGACCCGCTGATCCTGCAACGGGTGGCCTATCCGGAGAACCTCGCCAGCCACATGTTCGCGCTCGTCCGCGCGCGCCCCGAATTCGCTTCGGCGACAACCGAACCCCGCATGTTCGACCGCGCGGGAGAGCTCCTGCCGGCCGTCGTGACCTGGGTGCGCAGCATCGCCGAAGGACCCGCGCCGCACTGCGGCTTCCTGGTCCAGCCCGACGCCCCCGTGCGCATGCCGCTGGACGGCCCACTGCTGCCCGCGGATTGGACCGCCGAAATCAACTACCTGGCCAACAGCGATGGCTCACTGATCATGTCCCTGCCCGAAGGACCCGAAACCAAAGTGCCCGTGCATCCGGGGCTCAACCGGGTGTTCGTCCGGCTGCCCGGTGCCGGCGACGCAATTCTCGTGCGGGCCAACACCGCCGCGCTGTCGGTCTGCATCTCCCCCGGGCCGGTCGGATTCCTGGCGCCGAGGTAGGTGCTACGACATTGCCGGTTCGCTTCCACGCACGTAACGCTGTGGCGGGGTTCGGCGCCGATCTCCGCCGTAGCGTTACGAGCGCGACGAAGGAGAGGTGGAGCCACCTAGGAGAATCGAACTCCTGACCTATTCATTACGAGTGAATCGCTCTACCGACTGAGCTAAGGTGGCGCTGCCCGTCGCGATGAGCGCTTGCGCAAAGAGCCATCATCACACGGGCGGCATGAGTCTACGGCAGCGTCCTGCCCAGACCCAACTCACCCACGCAGCGCCTGCCCGACAGTGGCGACCATGGCATCTACGGCGAACTTCGGCTTGACGTTGACAGCCAGGGCCTCACGGCATTCCAGCACCGCCTCGATACAGCGCAACAGTTTGTCCGGTGATGCGTGCGCGGCCATCGCCGCGACCTTCTCAGCCATGTCCGGGTGGTTGGCCGTCACACCGGTTGCTCCCGAGGACACCAGCAGCGCGTCGCGGAAATACGTCGCAAGGTCGATCAGGGCCCGGTCCAGGGCGTCGCGCGACGCGCGGGTCTGCCGGGATTTCTGGCGCTTCTCCAGCTCCTTGAGCGCTCCGGCGGCACCACGCAGCGTGCCCGCGGTGCCCTTGCCGGTACCGCCGGCACCCAGCGCGGTCTTCAGCTCATCGGTCTCCGTCTCGTTGCGACCAGCCGTCAACGCCAACGCCTCGGCCTCGGCGACGGCCACCATCTCCTCGGCGGCCGCATAGGCCCGCGACGGCGTGGCGGCGTCACGGGCCAGGCTCAGTGCACGCATCCGGCGCTCCCTGGCCTCGGAGTCGGTGGCGAGCCGCCGGGCCCGCCCGACGTGCCCACCGCTGACCGAAGCCGCCCAGCGGGCATCCTCGGCGGGCAGGCCGTCACCGGTGATCAGCACGTCGGCGATGGCGTCCACCCCCGGCGTCGTCAACGCCACGTGCCGGCAGCGTGAGCGCAGCGTGATCGCGATGTCCTCGGGATCCACCGACGGCGCGCACAGCAGGAACACCGTCGACGACGGCGGCTCCTCCACCACCTTGAGCAAGGCATTCGCCGCCCCCTCGGTGAGCCGATCAGCATCTTCGATCACCACGATCTGCCAGCGCCCGGTGCCAGGACGCCGTGAGGCGATCTGGACGATCTCACGCATCTCCTTGACCGCGATGGACAGCCCCTCGGGGACGATGCGCCGCACATCGGCGTGTGTGCCGGCCATCGTCGTCGTGCACGCACGGCACTGGCCGCACCCGGGTATCCCGTCCGACGTGCACTGCAGTGCGGCTGCAAAACACAACGCCGCCACTGACCGACCCGAGCCCGGCGGGCCGGTGATCAGCCAGGCATGTGTCATAGATCCCACGCTGACCGCATTGTGCCCTGAATCACTATAAGCATCGCCCCGCGCTGCAGCAGCGGCCGCCACCAGCTCCTGTTCGACCGCGTGCTGGCCGACCAGCCGCGAAAACACCCCGCTCATCACCGTCAACAGTAGTGGTCAGGCCGACACAACCGGTGTACAGCAGCGCTGAACATCCTCCGGGACCGATACGGTGAACGGGTGACTGCCGGGCCAGAACCGATCGGGCGAATCACCGCATTCGTCCGATGGGTGGCGCGCACCCCGTGGCCGGTATTCACGCTGGGCATGCTGCAGTCCGACATCATCGGCGCGCTGTTCGTTCTCGGCTTTCTGCGATTCGCCCTACCATCCGAGGACCGCGTCCAGCTGCAGGACCTGCCCGCCGCCAACCTGGCAGTGTTCCTGGGCTACCTCTTCATCGCGTTCACCGTCGGCGCCTACCTGAGCCTACGGCTGCTGCTGCCGGTCATCCGCTGGCAGCGCAGCGACACCCTGTTGGTCGACAGCGACCCCGCCATCACGGAGCTGGCCCGCGCCCGGGCGCTGCGGATGCCGTTCTACCGGACACTGATCAGCGTCACCAATTGGTGCCTCGGTTCGGTCGTGTTTATCGCGGCCAGCTGGCCGGTGGCCAGCCGGGCTGCGCCGGTGGTCGCGGTCGCCACCGCGCTGGGCGCCACCGCGACCGCCATCATCGGCTATCTGCAGTCCGAACGCGTGCTGCGTCCCGTTGCCGTCGCCGCGCTGCGCGGCGGTGTACCGGAGAACTTCCACGCCCCCGGCGTCATCTTGCGCCAGGTGCTGACCTGGGTGCTGTCCACCGGGGTGCCGCTGCTCTCGATCGTGCTGGCCCTGGTGGCCAGCAAGTTCTCGATCCTGACCACGACGGCCGACCAGCTGACCACCCCGCTGCTGTTGCTGGCCGTCGCCGCACTGGTCATCGGGCTCGCCGGCACCGTGCTGGTGGCCATGTCGATCGCCGACCCGCTACGCCAACTGCGGTGGGCGCTCGGCGAGGTGCAGCGCGGCAATTACAACGCGCACATGCAGATCTACGACGCCAGTGAGCTGGGCCTGCTGCAGGCCGGGTTCAACGACATGGTGCGGGATCTGGCCGAGCGGCAACGGCTGCGTGACCTGTTCGGCCGCTACGTCGGCGAGGACGTGGCCCGCCGGGCCCTCGAACGTGGCACAGAGTTGGGCGGCCAGGAACGCGACGTGGCCGTGCTGTTCATCGACCTGGTGGGGTCGACGCATCTGGCATCGACCATTCCCGCCTCCGAGGTGGTCAACCTGCTCAACGAGTTCTTCCGAGTCGTGGTCGACACCGTCAATCGGCACGGCGGGTTCGTCAACAAGTTTCAGGGCGACGCCGCCCTGGCCATCTTCGGTGCGCCGATCGAGCATCCCGACGCATGCGGCGCCGCGCTGGCGGCCTCCCGTGAACTGCACGATGAACTGCTCAGCGTGCTGGGTACCGGAGCCGAGTTCGGGATCGGGGTTTCGGCCGGCCGTGCGATCGCCGGCCACATCGGCGCTCAGGCCCGGTTCGAATACACCGTGATCGGCGACCCGGTCAACGAGGCTGCCCGCCTGACCGAGCTCGCCAAGCTGGAGGAGGGCCACGTGCTGGCCTCGGCCATCGCGGTCAGCGGTGCGCTCGACGCCGAGGCGCTGTGCTGGGACGTCGGCGAGATCGTCGAACTACGCGGCCGCACCGTACCCACCCAGCTGGCTCGACCGGTGAACCTGGTGACGGCCGCGGATCTCGACGCCGAACGCCAACTCGTGTCGGAGAATTCTCCCGAATCCGGGGCGTGAGCACGCGGCTCTTGTTCAAGCCTTCTTGGCCGCAGCCTTCTTCGCCGGCGCTTTCTTGGCGGGGACCTTCTTAGCCGGCGCCTTCTTGGCGGCGGCCTTCTTCACCGGCCCGCGGGCCCGGCGGTCGGCCAGTAGCTCGGAAGCCCGCTCGTCGGTGATGGAGGCGACGTCGTCACCCTTGCGCAGGCTCGCGTTGGTCTCGCCATCGGTGACGTACGGGCCGAAGCGGCCATCCTTGATCACCATCGGCTTGCCGGATGCCGGGTCGTTACCCAGCTCTCGCAGCGGCGGGGTCGACGCAGCCTGGCGGCCACGACGTTTGGGCTCGGCATAGATTTTCAGCGCCTCGTCGAGGGTGATGGTGAACATCTGCTCCTCGTTGGCCAGCGAGCGAGAATCTGTGCCGCGCTTGAGGTACGGCCCGTAACGGCCGTTCTGTGCGGTGATCTCCTCGTTGTTCGCCGGGTCCACACCCACCACGCGCGGCAGCGACAAAAGCTTCAGCGCGTCCTCGAGGGTCACCGTCTCCAGGTCCATCGACCGCAGCAGCGACCCGGTGCGCGGCTTGGGTCCGGTCGGTTTTTTGCCTCTCTTCGCGGTCGCGCCGGCGGCGCCATCGTCAGGTTCCTCGGGCTCGGGCAGGATCTCGGTGACGTACGGACCGAACCGGCCGTCCTTGGCCACGATCTCGTGCCCGGTCACCGGGTCGACACCCAGCACGCGGCCCTCTTGCGGTGTGGCGAAGAGCTTTTCGGCCAATTCCAGGGTCAGCTCGTCGGGCGTCAGCTCGTCCTTGAGGTTGGCGCGCTGCGGCTTGAGTTCCCCGGGATTGTCCGGATCGATGACCATGCGCTCCAGGTACGCCCCGTTGCGGCCCACCCGGACATTGATGGCTCGACCTTCGGAATCGTCAAAGAGCTTGATGGAGTTGACTTCCCGAGCGTCGATGCCCTCGAGGTTGACGCCTACCAGCTTCTTGAGCCCACCGGCGCGAGCCACCGAGCCCTCGACACCGTGCTCGCCGCCGAAGTAGAAGTTGTTGAGCCAGTTGGTACGTCGCTCCTGGCCGTTGGCGATCTCGTCGAGCTCGTCCTCCATGGCCGCGGTGAAGTCGTAGTCCACCAGCCGGCCGAAGTGCTGCTCGAGCAGGCCGACGACGGCGAACGCCACCCACGACGGCACCAGGGCACTGCCCTTCTTCTGCACGTAGCCGCGGTCCTGGATGGTCTTGATGATCGAGCTGTATGTCGACGGCCGACCGATGCCGAGCTCTTCGAGCACCTTGATCAGCGAGGCTTCGGTGAAGCGCGCCGGCGGTGACGTGGTGTGGCCGTCGGCGCTCAGATCGGCGGCGTCGACGCGCTGGCCCTGGGTCAGGTTGGGCAAGCGGCTCTCGGCGTCGTCGGACTCGCCGCCGGCGAGCTCGTCGATGCTCTCCACGTAGGCCTTGAGGAAGCCCGGGAAGGTGATGGTGCGGCCGCTGGCGTTGAACACCACCTGCTCTTCGACGGCGGTGCGGGCTGTCCCTGCGATCCGCAGCGACAGCGTCGTGCCGCGGGCGTCGGCCATCTGCGACGCGACGGTCCGCTGCCAGATCAGCTCATAGAGCCGGAATTCGTCGGCATCGAGCTGCGCGTGCAGCTGGCCGGGTGTGGCGAACACATCACCGGCCGGCCGGATGGCCTCGTGGGCCTCCTGCGCGTTCTTGACCTTGCGGGTGTACTGCCGCGGCGTCGGGTGCACGTATTCGTCGCCGTAGAGCTGCCGGGCCTGGTTGCGCGCAGCATTGATGGCTGATTCCGACAGCGTCGTCGAGTCGGTACGCATATAGGTGATGTAGCCGTTCTCGTACAGCCGCTGCGCGATGCTCATGCAGCGCTCCGAGGAGAACCGCAGCTTGCGCCCGGCCTCCTGCTGCAGCGTCGAGGTCATGAACGGGGCGTACGGGCGCCGGGTGTACGGCTTCTGCTCGACCGAGCTGACCGCGAGCTGAGCACCACGCAGGGCGACCGCCAGAGCAGACGCGGCGGCCTCGTCGAGGACGAGCACCTCGTCGGGCTTGCGGACCTGGCCGAGCGAGTCGAAATCCCGGCCGGTGGCCACGCGGCGGCCGTCGACGGTGTTGAGCTTGGCGGCGAACCGGGGAGGTGCCGCCTCGGGATCCGAAACGCTCGCGTCCAGCTCGGCCGTGACATCCCAGTAGCCGGCGCTGCGGAACGCCATGCGCTCACGCTCGCGGTTGACGATGATGCGGGTCGCCACGGACTGCACGCGGCCCGCCGAGAGCTTCGGCGCGACCTTCTTCCACAGCACCGGGCTGACCTCGTAGCCGTACAGCCGGTCGAGGATGCGGCGGGTTTCCTGCGCGTCGACCAGGGAGATGTCCAGGTCGCGCGGGTTCTCGGCGGCGGCGCGGATGGCGGGCTCGGTGATCTCGTGGAACACCATCCGGCGGACCGGGACGCGCGGCTTCAGCGTCTCCAGCAGGTGCCAGGCGATCGCCTCGCCCTCGCGGTCACCGTCCGTCGCCAGATAGAGCTCGTCGACGTCCTTGAGCAGGCCTTTGAGCTCGGCGACCGTGGTCTTCTTGTCCGGGCTGACGATGTAGAGCGGCTCGAAGTTGTCGTCGACATTGACCCCGAGGCGGGCCCACGGCTCGGATTTGTACTTCGCCGGAACGTCTGCGGCGTTGCGCGGCAGGTCCCGAATATGGCCGCGCGAGGACTCAACAACATAGTTGGAGCCCAGGTAACCGGCTATTTTGCGTGCTTTTGTCGGCGACTCGACAATGACGAGTCGCCGGATCTTTCCGGTTCTACCGCTACTGGCCCTCTTAGGGTCATCGCCAGCCAACTGTGCCTACGCTCCACTTCTGTCAACGGCCCCGACGTGCAGGCCAACTGACAATTTCGCATTCTGCGCGAGCCTACGCAAACTGACTGCCCTGTGGACAACCATTAAATACGCGGCCAGTGCGCTAACGCACCAGCCTCCTGCGGCGGTTCCCCGACGTTCTCTACCAGGCGCGATAGTCTTCGCCGCCCGCTGATCCGCAACGCCGGGTGCGAGCCCCGGGTCCCGATCAGCGTGGGGGCGATGCCCACCCGCATCATGGCCGCTGCCAGCGGCGCATGGGTATCGGGCGCATGTGGATCCAGGCCCAGCAGATAGCGGTCGTCGGCTTCGGGCATCCCTGCCGCGAGCACCCATGCGCGCAGCTCACGCGCGCCGGGCAGCCAGGTCACCGGAACCGTCTTGACCGCGCCTCTGGTCCACTCTTGGGCGATCGGCAGCAGCTGTGGGTCCACTGCGGTGCGCACCAGCGGGGTGTTCTCGTCCGTACGCGCGATCTCCGGTGCGAGACCGGCCTGACGCATCATCTCGGCCAGCCCGCTGGCCCGCCACGACTCGTCCACCACGACCGAGATGCGGGCCGCCTGCTGACCGTCGACGTTCACCAGCACGATCTGTCCCGGGCCCGCAAGCAACCCGGTGAGATCGGTGACCGTAGGCGGTACCGACTCAGCCGAGAAGAAGGACAGCTGGCTCACAAATCGACAGTAAGCCAGCAGACCTTGAAAAGCAGAACACCCCCGCGGGTGTCCGGTGTGGGACTTGTCGCGGGGGCGTCCTATCAGGTTTGGGTTGGCTCAGACGGCCCGAACACCCGTGGCCTGCGGCCCCTTGGGGCTCTGGCCGACCTCGAACTCAACCTTCTGGTTCTCCTCCAGGGTGCGGAAGCCGCTACCCTGGATTTCCGTGTAGTGGACAAACACGTCGGCAGAGCCGTCCTCGGGGGCGATGAAGCCGAAGCCCTTCTCCGCGTTGAACCACTTCACAGTTCCCTGTGGCATCTTTCGTTCTTTCCTTCTCTTCTTACCGGGTGCGGTCCACCGACTTCCGGCGTACCGGGCCCGTTCCGACCGCCATACCAACGCGTGTGTCGTCGGAACTGACCCGACCTACAACCCTCGCAGGAACCGCGATCGCAACGACGATCCTGCGAGTGCGAGTAACAAACACAGAAGCTGCGACCGTGATCAGTCAATCACGTTCTCCGCTGGTGCGACAGTCTCGACGTGCACTGTGTGGTGAACAATTCGTTTACAACGCCGGGCGACGCGTCCCGGAGCGCGTTTCAGGAGGTCACGGGGTGTCGGATCGGGGGGCGGATTTCGGCCGCGGACGCGAGGAGCAGTCAAGTAGGGGACGCGAGGAGCAATCGGGGTTTGGCCGTGAACTCCTTGCCTGCGCGGTCGAGGGCACACCCGCCGACGAGCACCCATTGCGTCACGTCGCCGACTTACCCCCGCGTCCGGGGCGCCCGGCCGAGTGGCCGCCATGGGCGGATCCAGATGTGGTGCGGGCGCTCCGTGATCGCGGTATCACCGCGCCATGGGCGCACCAGCTCGCCGCGGCCCAACTGGCTCACGACGGCCGGCATGTGGTCATCTCGACCGGCACCGCGTCAGGCAAGTCGCTGGCGTACCAGCTGCCGATCCTGTCCACCTTGGCCACAGATCCACGGGCCCGGGTGCTGTACCTGTCCCCGACCAAGGCGCTCGGCCACGACCAACTGCGCACGGCCCACACCCTGACCGAAAGCATCACCGCACTGCGGGATGTCGCGCCGGTGTCCTACGACGGCGACAGCCCCACCGAGGTGCGCCGCTTCGCCCGCGAGCGGTCGCGGTGGATCTTCTCCAACCCCGACATGATCCACCTGTCACTGTTGCGCAACCATGCCCGCTGGGCGGTGTTCCTGCGCAATCTGAAGTTTGTGGTCGTCGACGAATGCCACTACTACCGCGGTATTTTCGGATCGAATGTGGCGATGGTGCTGCGCCGGCTGCTGCGGCTGTGCGAGCGGTACTCGCCCAGCGATGCCACGCCGACGGTGATCTTCGCCAGCGCCACCACCTCCGCACCAGCCGACACCGCCGCCGAGCTCATCGGCCAAACCGTCGCGGCCGTGACCGACGACGCATCTCCTCAGGGCGCGCGCACCATCGCCCTGTGGGAACCGGCGCTGCTGCCCGATCTGGTGGGCGAGAACGGCGCGCCGGTGCGGCGCTCGGCCGGCGCCGAGGCCGCCCGGGTGATGGCCGATCTGGTCGAGGAGGGCGCCCGCACCCTCACTTTCGTACGGTCACGCCGAGGCGCCGAGCTCACCGCACTGGGCGCCAGGGCCCGTTTGGCAGAAACCGCGCCGGAGCTGGCCGAGCGGGTCGCGTCCTACCGGGCCGGTTATCTCGCCGAGGACCGGCGAGAGCTGGAACGCGCGTTGGCCGACGGACGGCTGCGCGGGGTGGCCACCACCAATGCGCTCGAGCTCGGGATCGACATCGCAGGCCTGGACGCGGTGGTGCTGGCCGGCTTTCCCGGCACGGTCACGTCGTTCTGGCAGCAAGCCGGCCGGTCGGGGCGGCGCGGGCAGGGCGCACTGATCGTGTTGATCGCGCGCGACGACCCGCTGGACACCTACCTGGTGCACCATCCGGGCACGCTGTTGGACAGGCCGATCGAGCGGGTCGTCATCGACCCGACCAACCCATATGTGCTCGGGCCCCAACTGCTGTGCGCCGCAGTCGAACTCCCGTTGACCGATGCCGAGGTGCGCAGATGGGACGCCGAACCGGTCGCTGCGGCGCTCGTCGACGACGGCTTGCTGCGCCGGCGGGCGGGCAGCTACTTCCCCACTCCCGGCGCCGATCCGCATCCCGCGGTGGACATCCGCGGCTCCATCGGCGGGCAGATCGCCATCCTGGAAGCCGACACCGGCCGGATGCTGGGCAGCACCGGAGCCGGTCAGGCGGCCTCGTCGATACATCCCGGCGCGGTGTATCTGCACCAGGGTGACAGCTATCTGGTCGACTCGCTGGATTTCGAAGACGGCATCGCATTCGTGCACGCCGCCGACCCCGATTACCGTACCTACGCCCGGGAGATCACCGACATTGCCCTCACCGGCCCGGGCGAACGCAGCACATACGGGCCGGTGACGGTGGGGCTCGTGCCGGTATCGGTGAGCAACAGCGTGGTTGGCTATCTGCGTCGGGGGCTCGACGGCGAGGTGATCGATTTCGTCGAACTCGACATGCCTATCAGCACCTTGGAAACCATGGCAGTGATGTGCACGATCACACCGGATGCATTGGAACACAACGGTATTGATGCGTTGACGACGCCGGGGGCACTTCATGCCGCCGAACATGCCGCGATCGGCCTACTACCGCTGGTGGCCAGTTGCGACCGCGGCGATATCGGTGGAGTGTCAACGCCGGTCGGTCCGGCCGGTGTCGCCGGACTGCCCGCGATCTTCGTCTACGACGGCTACCCGGGCGGGGCGGGATTCGCCGACCGCGGCTTCCGCCAGTTGAGCGCCTGGTGGGGCGCGACGGCCGCGGCGATCGAGGCATGTGAGTGCCCGCACGGTTGTCCGTCGTGCGTCCAATCACCGAAGTGCGGCAACGGTAACGATCCACTCGACAAAGCGGGCGCGGTGCGGGTACTTCGCCTGGTGCTCGGCGCGCTGAGTAGTGCCTGAACGTGCTCCCGAACCGCGACGACGACCGACCCCTCGACAGTCGACTGCACGGATCGACAACTCGTTACCCGGGCGGGCACGCCGAAACACACAGACTTTGCAACGAACGGTCGGACAACACGATCCGTTCTCAATCCCGGGCTCGGGTGCAGTGGCAAACTACTTGAATCCACTCATGTTTGCAACCTGACTGCCTGTTCACAGGTCATATATGACGGCGCCTCGGGCTGATCGCAACAGATTTCATCGTTGCTGTGGCGACAGCGATGCGGAAACCACCCATCGGTAAAATGCCCGCCATGACCCACGACTGGCTGCTCGTGGAGACACTGGGCAGCGAACCCGCCGTGGTCGCCAGAGGTTCTCAGACGAAGAACCTCGTTCCGATCAGTGTGTTCCTGCGCCGCAACCCCAACCTGACAGCGATCCAGAGCGCGATCGGGGAGACCGTGCGTACAGGTCAAGGCCTCAGCACCATGACCTCGAAGAACGATCGCGTGATCCGCACCGAGGTGGTGCGGATGTCCGACGGACGGATTCACGGCGTGCACGTCTGGGTCGGTCCAGTCGATGTCGAGCCACCTGAACGACCCATCCCCGGCCCGCTGAAATGGGACCTGACGACTGGCGTCGCCACCGATACCGCGGAATCCATCCGCAACGGCGGGATGAATCCCGATACCGAGGCGACCCACGGCCGGGCGTTTGCCGACGACCTGCCCACCAGGGATCTCAACGCCAGCGAGACGAAAGTGTTGTCGATGACAATAAAACCGGAGCCCGGCAACACTCTCTGCACCACGTGGGATGTCACCGATTTCCGGGGCGAGCCGAGCGCCGTCGGGTTTGTGGCTCGCGTGGCGTACGAATCCGAGGACGACGGCACAGAGCACTTGATCTGCCGCGCGATGAACTGGCGCAGTGAACGTGACGGCCAGGTGGTCGCCGCCGATCACCTGGCGCAACGCATCCTCGCCGGGCTCGCCCGTCCCGGCGTGCACAGGGCCCTGATCGACCTCAAGAACTGGAAGTTGTTGAAGTGGCTCGATGAACCGACACCTTTCATCGATTGGCGCAGCCCCGACGGCGGGACCTCGCTGGTACACCCCGCCGATGCCCGCCACATGGCCACGATGGCAACCGAATTCGTCGGCGGCATGGCCTCCGCGGTGCTGCGGATGCGCAGGCCCGATGGCGGCTGGATTCCGATCCACTTGACCATCAACCGAATCGAGCTCGAACCGGGCACCTTCGCCGGCCTCGTGGCACTGCGACTACCGACCGAATCCGAGCTCGCCGCCGCCGACCTGGACGAGATTGGCTAAGAAGCGGTTTCGAGCAACCGAGTTTCGAGGATGTGCGTGTTCGGCGTCGTATTGGTGTGGCGCAACGTGTTCCGGACGAGAAAGTAGACCGGTGGGATACCGAGCAGTACCAACATGCCCGCGTACGGGGCGGCAGCGCTGAAGTCCAGTGATTCGCCGTTTGTGGTGGCCCACAGCTCAGTCGAGAGGGTGTGGGCATTGAACGGGATCAGGATCAGCGTCGTGGTGAGTTCCTTGCTGGCGTCCAACGCGACCAAGAGTGCCCCCGCGCTGAACCCGGGCATGGCCAGTGGCAGCGTGACACGCACGAACGCCCGGCCGGGGGTGGCACCGAGGGACGCCGCAACGTCGTCGTAGGTGCGGCGCGCGGCGTCGAGTCCGACGCGCTGATTGGCGACGGCCAGCGGCACGAACAGCACCACGTATGCGGCGATCAGCACCACCGGAGTTTTGTAGACGGCCGGAACGAGCCGGATGGTCAGGTACACCAGTGCCAACGCCAGGATGGCACTCGGGATGGCATGCGCGAGCCAGACCGCGCGCTCGCTCAACGTGGCAGCCAGGCCGGGCCTGCGCACCACCGACCAGCTGACCGGAAGAGCGATCACGGTCGCCACCAATGCGGCGGCGACGGCGTAGCCCAGCGTGGTACCCACCGCGGTGCCGACCACTCCCCAGTCCACGCCGACCGTCCGGCCGGAAACCGTCAGGCCGCGCAGCGTCATGTACACCGTGGGCGCCACCGCGGCCAACAGCACAGCAAGACCGAACAGCACTGCGGGCACGCGTAACCATCCGAGGGAAATGCGCTGCGGGGGTCGCGCGACCCCGCGCGCGACGTCACCACTCCGGTTGCGCCCGTTGAGGACCTGAGTGAACAGCAGCACGGCCGCTGCCAATGCCATCAGGACCAGCGACAGCGAGCGTGCCGACCGATAGTCGGCATAGTCGATCATCTCGGCCATGATCTTGGTGGTCAGGGTGCTGCGGCCGAGCTGGACCATGGCGCCGTACTCGGCCAGCACGTGTAGGGCGACGATCAACAGACCCACGGCGAGCGCCGGGCGCAGCCCCGGCAGGATGACCCCGACCAGTACGGCGCTTCGACGCCGCCGCAGGCTTGCGACAACCTCTTCCAACGCCGGGTCGATGTTGCGCAACGCAATGACGGCGGGCAGGAACACATACGGATACAACGTCAGGGCGATCACCAGGGCCGCACCGCCGAGGCTGGTCACGAACCCCAACCTCGGGGCGTAGGTGAGTTCGGTGGAATACGCGGCATAGGCGGCGACGAATCCCGGCACTGCCAGCGGCATCGCGAACACCACGGTGAAGAACCGGGGATACGGCAGGGTCGTGCGAACCACGAGCAACGCACACACGACCCCGAGCACGGCGGTCAACGCGCAGATCAACAGCGTCAGGCCGATCGTCTGCCACAGCGCAGCGGCCGTCGCCGGATAACGGAATTGTTCGGCGATGTCCGCCAACGAGATTCCGGTGAGAAACAGATAGCCGACGGGTACGAGCGAGATGACACCGACGGCGGCCGCGCACAGCGCAGCCGCCGTCGGACGGGCCCGATACCGACCGGAAATCATCCGCTGGACATACCGAGTTGCTTAAGCAGGTCCTCGGCCTGCGACGAGTTCGCCAGCTGGTCCATATCGAAAGGCGGTGACTGAATCTCACTGAGATCACCGGCGATAGAACTGGAAACGCCTGGCGCTACTGGGTATTGGGCCTCGGATACGTCTGCAGGCGCGGTGGCGATGAGGTGCTGTCCCCCGTCCTTCGAGGTCAACCAGGCCAGGAATTTCTGGGCCGCCTCGGCGTTCTTGCTCGACTTCAGCACGCCCGCACCGGAAGACAGGATGAGGTTGCCCGGATCCACCTCGGGGAAGTGGTAGATCTTCGAGGTCAGCTTGTCCGGGCCGCCCTTCTCGTTCGCCAGGACCCACCAGTAGTAGTGATTCGACAGTCCCATGGCGTGTTTACCGGCCTCGACGGTGTCACGGACGTTGCCGTTCTTGTGCTCGTTGACGCCGTTGGCCTTGATGCCTTCGAGGAAGGTCCGCGTGGCGGGTTCACCATTGGTGGAGATGAGGTACTGGGTGGTCGCCACGAACGCCCCCGACGGGGCCCAGGCGAACTTCCCCTTGTACTGCGGCGCAATGATGTCGTTCAGCGTCTTGGGCAGCTGATCGACGCTGATCTCGCGGGGGTTGTAGTAGAGCACCCGGGCGCGTGCTGCGTAGGCGACCCACAGTCCCTTGCCCGAACTCAGGCCGGGTCGCACTTGACCGAGAGTCGCGGGTTCGACGGGGTTCAGGAGTCCGGCCGCGCCGAGTTCGGCCACAGGCGCCGGATCCTCGGAGAGGAACACGTCTGCTTTGGTGGCAGCGCCCTCGGCCTGGATCTGGCCGAAGGAAGCATCGTTCTGAACGTTGAACTTGACGCCGGTCTGCTTGGTGTATTCCTCGGTCAATCCCTTCACGAGGTCAGCGTGCTGATCGCTGTAGACCGTCAGGGTGACATCACCCGGATTCTGCGATCCGCCGGACGACCCGCCACCACAGGCGGCGAGGGTCACGGTCAGCACGAACGAGGCCAGCACGGCACCCGCGCGTGGGAGGCGTCGGAAGGTCATGGCAGCGCGATCCCTTCTGCGGCGAAGATCGTCGAACGCTCGGCAAACACCGAACGACCCCAACCTAACAGGTTTAGGGTAGGCGAACCTCAGTATGCCGCCGGAGGATACGCACTCACCGGGCCCGTGACGTCGAGTTCGGCCGTGTCACCGACGCGGTAGCTCTGCCGTCCCGGCACCCGCACGGGCACCGGTTGCGAAACCCCGGGCACAGTGACGCGCAGCAACGCGTCGTGACCGAAGTACAACGTCGAACGGACGGTGCCGATCACCGCAGTGGACGCGCCGGCACCGGTACGCGCCCGCAGTCCGATCTGCTCGGGACGCACCAGCACATCGCACACATCGTCGTCGCCTCCCCAGGAGGAGACCGGCAGCCGGCCGAGTGCGCACGTCGCATGGACGCCGTCTGCATCGCGGTTGATCCGGCCGGGAACCACGACCGCCTCCCCCAGGAAACCGCCGAGTTCCGTGTCCACCGGATGGTCGTAGACCGTGCGGGGTTCTCCTGCGGCGACCACGCGGCCATCCCGCATCACGACCAGGTGGTCCGACAGGGACAGGGCCTCGGCCTGATCGTGCGTCACAAGCAATGTCGTCGCCCCGGTCGCGCGAAGCAGGTCGCGGACCTCCTCACGGAGCTCGACCCGCAACTGTGCATCGAGCGCCGAGAACGGCTCGTCGAGGAGCACCAACTCCGGTTCAGGTGCCAGTGCCCGTGCCAGCGCGACCCGCTGTTGTTGGCCACCGGAAAGTTGATCGGGCCGGCGCTCCCCCAACGCGGGCAGCCCGACCATCTCAAGCAGCTGCTCAACGCGGGCTCGACGTGCCCACCGGGACAGTCCGTTCAGGCCGAAGGCGATGTTGTCGGCTACGGACAGATGCGGGAACAGCGCCCCTTCCTGCGGGACGATCCCCACGGCCCTGGCGTACGGCCGCAGGTGGATGGTCGACGTGACCAGCTCGCGGCCTGCCAGCGTGATCGTGCCCGCGTCGGGCCGCTCGAAACCGGCGATACATCGCAGCAGCGTGGTCTTGCCCGAGCCCGACGGCCCGAGCACGCTCGCGAAAGCGCCGGTCGGCACCGCCAACTCGATTTCGTCGAGCGCCACCGTCCCAGCAGCACCCGCCCCGAAAACCTTGCGGAGTCCGCATACCCTCAGCACACGCCTCACGGTAGCGGCAGCGATCCATCGGCTGCGGGGCCCGCACGGGCAGCTGCGCTCGCCGGGCCGATGCCCCAGCGGCCGAGCCGGACCTCTGCGTGCACCGTGAGCACCACATCGAGGTCATCGACGCGGCACCGCGCCACCGTGGTGCGCATCGCCGACGCGACCGTGTCCGCCTTTGCACACGCCGCCTGCGGACCGGCGGCCAGCGCCCCCGCCGCGGCGAGCGCGCCGAGATCCGCTGCGGCCTGGGCCCGGTGCCGTGCGGTCACCGCCGCACCGAGACATGCACCGGCGACCGCGAACGTGACGAGCACACCGATCATCGCGGCGGCCAGCACACTGGCCGAACCAGCCTCACCGCACCCCGGGCTCGGTCGCCGCGGCGGCCTCGGCCGAAACGGTGAGCCCCGGCAGTGTGGCTGACACGCTGACCCGGGCCACCACCAGAGCTCCCTCGCGGCGCAGCTGCACCACTGCTTGTCGCGGTGCAATTCGCTGCGCCACCTCGCCGGCCGACCGGTCATCGCCACGGGCCGCAAGCCGGGCGGCCTCCCGCGCCGCGTCGACACAACGCACCTGCATCGACACGGCGCTGAGCCCGGCCAGACACAGGGAAAGGACCACCACGAGCGCGGCCGTCGCAAAAGCCGCCTCGACGGTGACGGCACCGCGATCACCTAGACCTTGGTACTGAGCGCGCGGCTGATGATGTTGGTCAGCGCCGTCACGATCGAATCCCCGGTGACCACCGTGTACAGGATCGCGCCGAACGCCGCCGCGGCTACGGTCCCGATGGCATATTCGACTGTCGACATGCCGGACTCGTCTACCGCCAACAAGGTCAGCTGCATCCGGATGCGCGCAATCACGTTTCCCGCCATGATCTTTCCTCCCGTTATGTACCGATGTCACCACAAACCCGAATTCAGAACGTCTCCTGCAAGACCCACCACCACGGGAATGATCCCCAGGCACACAAAGGCCGGCAGATAGCACAGCCCCAGCGGCCCGGCGATCAGCACGCCGGCCCGTTCGGCCGCAGCCTCGGCGGCCGCAGCGGCTTCATGCCGCGACTGGTCGGCCAACTCGGCGACCCCACGGGCCAACGCCGCCCCCGAGGAGGCCGACCTACGGGCGAGCCGCAGCAGGGCTTCGGCGTTGCGATCGTGCAGCCCAGCGTCATTCGGCCAGGCCGTCGCCGGGTCGGCCCCCAACGCGAGCAGATCGGCGGATCGGGTGAGCAACCCCGCCAAGGGCGCTGGCGCCGACGGCGCGACGGCCGCGGCCGCGCCCGATACGGCCATTCCCGCAGCCAGACAGGCAGCGAACAACTCGAACGTCGATGCCGCGGCCAACGGATCGTCAGCAGGTGGGCGCTGCGACGTTTGCGGCGCGGCACCCGCCGGTTGAGTCCTTAGCCGCTGCGCGGAACGATCCGTCGACACCAGCAGGGCAACCGCCAGAAATACTGCCGCCCAAGTCATTTAAGCACTCCAGCCACGATCCGATCTGACCACGACAAGCCGGCGCATGCCAGCAGCACACCGCCGACAAGCAGCCATCCGCCCACTCCGGGGGCCAGCAGGAATGCAATGGGCTGCGCTCCGATCAACTGCCCGAGCGCGATACCGATCACCGGCAGCCCGGCCAGCATGGCCGCGGTGGTACGTGCACCGGCCAACGCCGCGGTGACGCGCGCCGCAAAGCGCTCCCGTTCGACGATGTCCTGACCGGCGGTCTGCATCAGCGTGGCGACGGCCAGACCGTGTGTTTCGGCAAGCCGCCAACACGCCGCGAGCCGTTGCCAGTGCGTCGGCAGCGACGACCCCGCGGCGACATCATCGAGCCCGGCCGCGACGTCGGCACCCAGCCGGGCCCGCGCCGCGACGGCGCGCATACCATCGGCCACCCGACCTGAAACCTCTTCTGCCGCAACAGTGAATGCACCCACCGGATGCACTCCGACACGGAGCTCGCCGACGAGCACCTCCAGCGCTGACTGCAGGGCAACGGACTCGTCCACCCGAAGGTCCCGCTTCGTACGTCGATGACGCCGTAGCGCCACGGTTCCGACGATCGTTCCCGCCGACACCGCAACCGGGATCGGAACCAGCCAGGCGAGCACCAACAGCGCCGGGACCACCAATGCCCACGACCGCCGCCGCGGTGGACGTGGCAGCTCACACAGCCGCCGAGGCGCCGCAGGCCACACCAACAACGCCACCGCAAGGGCCAACGCAGCGGTGGTCACGACACACCCCGCTCGGTGAGCATCCGGTTCAAAAGGTGTGCACCGGTACCGAATCCGGTGTCGGCATGCCATGCGGTGAGCACATCGAAAGTGCCATCGACGCGACGTTGCAGCACCGCGATCTCGCGCAGCCGACGCCGCCCGCCACGATCCCGCCCGACGTGGAGCAGGACTTGCACCGCGGCGGCCAGCTGGCTGCGCAGCGCGGCCGGCCCCAGGCCGCCGAGCGCGCCGAGCGCCTCCATCCGGGCGGGCACCTCGGCGGGATTGTTTGCGTGCACGGTGCCCGCACCACCGTCGTGGCCGGTGTTGAGGGCACCGAGCAGATCGACGACCTCGGCGCCGCGCACCTCGCCGACAACGATCCGGTCCGGCCGCATCCGCAGCGCCTGCCGCACCAGATCGCGCACCGTGATCTCACCGACCCCTTCGACATTGGCACCGCGGGCCACAAGCTTCACGAGGTGGGGGTGCGATGGCGCGAGTTCGGCGGCGTCCTCGACACAGACGATCCTTTCCTCAGTGGCCACCGCACCGAGCAGGGCCGAAAGCAATGTCGTTTTCCCGCAACCGGTTCCGCCCGAGATGAGAAAGGCCAAGCGGGCACCGACGATCCCGCGCAACAACTCTGCACCGTCTGCCGCGATCGCGCCGGACGCGGTGAGCGCGTCGAGATCTTGAGTGGCCGGCCGCAATACTCGCAGGGACAGGCAGGTGCCGCCGGCCGACACCGGCGGTAGTACCGCATGTAACCGCACCGTGATTCCGCCCGGACCGCTGAGCTGACCGTCGACCCACGGCTGCGCCTCGTCGAGGCGGCGCCCGGCCAACAGAGCCAACCGTTGTGCCAGCCTACGTACCGCGGCCTCGTCGGCGAATCGGATCACGCTGCGGCGCAATCCGTTACCATCATCTACCCACACCGCGTCCGGGGCGGTCACGAGCACATCGGTGGTGCCGTCGGCCGCCAGTAGTGGTTCGAGCACGCCCGCACCGGCCAGTTCGGTCTGTAGCACCCGCAGGCTGCTCAACACCTCGGTATCACCGAGCAGACCACCGGATTCGGCCCGGATTGCCGCGGCCACCACACCGGGAGTCAGCGGTGCGGCCTCGGTCGCCAACCGCTCACGTACCCGTTCGATCAGCGATGCGGTCATGCCACCGCGCCCGCCGGATGCGAAGCCAGCACGGTCAACACCCGACGGGACGCTGAGGTCAACGGCGCACGCCGGCGCATCCGCAGGCCGCCCCGTTCGAGGAGCTCGGTGATGCCGGGTTGCGGTCGCATGGCGGCCAACAACGGCAGCCCCACGATGCGAGCCACCTCCGCCGATCGCAACCCACCCGGCGCCGGACCACGCACCACCACACCAGCATTCGGATTGCACGCCAGCAGCCATGGACGCGCCGCGGCTGCCGCGGCACAGGACCGCACATCGGCAGGCGTCACGAGCACGACAAGATCGGCTGCGTCCAGCGCGGTCTCCACCGCGGCCGTGCAGCGTCGCGGTACGTCGCACACCACGGTCGCACCACCGCGGCAGCCGGCGTCGATCACCGCCGCGAGCGGACCGGATTTGACGTCGACACCCGTTCGGCCACTTGACAATACGCTGACACGATTCCGGTGCGGCAGGGCGTCACACAGCGCCGGGAAACTCAGCCGGCCGCTCTGCAGGGCCAGGTCCGGCCACCGCAGCCCCGGTACGTCTTCGGTGCCCATCACCAGATCGATGCCCCCACTCCACGGATCGGCGTCGACCAGCAATGCGCGGCCAGAGTCTGCGACCGTCTGCGCCAGTGCCGCGGCGAAGACCGAGGCACCCGCACCGCCACGGGCTCCGATGACGGCCACCACCGGCCCACGGTTGCCGTCATCGGCCACCGCAGCGGCCGACAGCACGGCCACCAATTCGGCATCCTGTGCCGGCAGTGTCAGCACTTGTTGCGCACCAACCGAGATCGCCGCCTGCCAGTCTGCTGGCTGCGGTTGGCCGGGGCTGACCAGCGTCACCCGGTCGCGCCGCGGCAGGGTCCGCTGCGCACAGCGCGCCGCGGCGCCGACATCCAGCACCACGGCCGCAGCCGCCATCCACGCCTTGCGACTGGACGGTTCGGCGACGTGAACGAGCGAAACCCCTGCAGCCGCGGCAACTCGAGCGGCATCGTCGCGCAGCACCGGATCGCCGATCAGCGCGAGCACCGCGTTCGGAGAATTGGCCATGGCTCAACCCTGTGGCCGTCGGCGTGGAGCCGCCAGCACCGAACCGCAAAATGTGGATCAACAAGGGATTGGGGATAAGTCACCCGCTGCCGCAAAAAGCAGGAATTCTTCCGCCAAAAAGAGACGACCCCCGCCAGGGGGGGAGGAGGCGGAGGTCGTCGTGTATCAGCCCCGGGGGGTCGGGCTGATACACCTCGGCATAAGCCGAGTAATGCTCACTATACACACGGAACTGCCAAAACGCGCAAGAGATCCGGCCGCGAGTTAACAACTCTCAGCCTATGCGAGGGTTCGGCTCGACAGGTGTCGTGAACGGCAGGTTTGTCGGCTTGGCCGGAGGGTTTCGGACACCGGCTCTATGCTGGCGCGTGTGAGTGCACCCGATCCGACTGTTGGGGAGTCGATCGCATCGCAAGCCGGGTCGACCGACGGTCGCCCGGTGCGCACAGCGGCCTTCTTCGACCTCGACAAGACGGTGATCGCCAAGTCCAGCACGCTCGCTTTCAGCAAACCTTTCTTCGATCAGGGCCTGTTGAACCGTCGTGCCGTCCTCAAATCGACCTACGCCCAATTCCTCTTTCTGATGTCGGGTGCCGACCACGACCAGATGGACCGCATGCGCTCGTACGTCACCAACATGTGCACGGGCTGGGACGTCGAACAGGTCAAGTCGATCGTCGGGGAGACGCTGCACGACATCGTCGACCCGTTGGTTTTCGCCGAAGCCGCCGAGCTGATCGCCGACCACAAGCTCTGCGGGCGCGACGTCGTCGTGGTGTCGGCCTCCGGCGAGGAGATCGTCGCGCCGATCGCGCGAGCACTGGGCGCCACCCACGCGATGGCCACCCGGATGGTCGTCGAGGATGGTCGCTACACCGGCGAGATCGCGTTCTACTGCTACGGCGAGGGCAAGGTCGAGGCGATCCGAGCCCTCGCGGCGCGCGAGGACTATGCGCTCGACCACTGCTACGCGTACTCCGACTCGGTGACCGACATCCCGATGCTCGAGTCTGTCGGCCACCCCACCGCGGTCAACCCTGACCGAGCCTTGCGCAAGGAGGCCGCCGGACGTGGTTGGCCGGTGCTGACGTTCACCAAGCCGGTGTCGCTACGCGACCGAATTCCCGCCCCGTCGACCGCCGCAGTGGCCACCACCGCGGCGGTCGGAATGAGTGCGCTGGCGGCCGGCGCGCTGACGTATTCACTGTTGCGGCGCTTCGCTTTTTGAGCTAGCGCAGGTGATAACCGACGTCTCGTCGTAACGATCAGGAAACTCGCTCAATTTGGGCCTTGCTGTGACTGTGGTCACGTAGTACAAAGGAACCACGGAAGCTTGGAGAAGCCAAGGTATAGCCAGAAGAGAAGGCTAAATCTCCTGAACCAGGCTCCCTAGCACGGGTCCCGGCACCCACGCGGAGCACACGCCGCGGAATAGGCAAAAGTGTTGCGGGCCTGCGTGATTGCGAGAAGCGGACGAATACGACGGCCTCTTGGGTGAGGTTGCATTCGCAGCGCATCGCAAGAACGCCGAGGCCACCCACGCGACCTATATTGCACGCTTGGTAACCGGAATCCGTGCTAGCGGGCGGCGCGCCGAACACAGTTCGGAACGCCGCCCGCTTTACATTGCCGGAGGGATTGTTGAGAAGCCCTCAACCCGCGGCAGACTGGGCGATCTGCAACGCCTCCCGCGCGCCGGCGTGTAGAGCTTCAGAACTCAGCAGCAGCCATGCGGTCAGCCCGTCGGGAGTTCCCGACGCGAATCCCCGTGCGGCAGCGCGGTAATCGCCCGACTTCTTCATCCAGTGCACCTCGGGCACGCCGAGGCCGTGCGGGTCCAAGCCGCTGGCGATCGTCACCAGTCGTGACAATCCGCGGGCCACCACTCCGTCGGCGGTGCCGAACGGCTCTAAGGTCAACAGTTCGCCGTGGGCGACGGCCGCGAGAATGGGCGCGGGCACCCGCGAGCCACCGGTCAGGATTTCGGCGAGCAGCTCCAACCGGTGCGCGACGGCGGAGTCCGCCCGCGGCCGGCCGAGGTGTTCTTCGTCTGTGAGATCCGCGGCGGCCAGCGCATGCAGGCGGGCCAGTGCCTGCAACGGCGCGCGTTGCCACACCCCGACCAGCGTCGTCGCCCCGCCCTCCAGCGCCTCAGCCACCCGGATCGCGCCGGCGGTCACCGGATCGGGTTGACCGTCGGCCGCCAACTGGATGGATCCACCGTCGAGTACGGCCGAGGCCCGAGCCGCCCGCATCGCGGCTTCACCGGCAGTCTGCGGCCAGCCCCGCAGGTTGAATCGATGCCGGTGCGCCCGTCCCAGCGCCGCCCTGGCCTCGTCGCATGCCTCGGCCACGCCAGGCAGCTCAGCCAAGGGCGCGAGCGGATCGGCATTGCTCGGTTCCCCGCGTTGGCTCACGCCCACATACGCTAGCCGACCGCTATTCCGTCGGTTTGGCGCAGCAGGGACGCCGCCCAACCGACGGCGATGTGAGTCTCCAACGCCCATGCAACGTTTGGTGACTAGGCTCACACCTATGTCGAACCCGTCAGTGACGCATGCCGAAGCTCCGTCAGCCTATCCCCCGCCCGCCGACTTCGCGGCCAACGCCAATGCGACGGGCGACTTGTATGCCGCGGCCGAGCAGGACCGGCTCGCGTTCTGGGCTGATCAGGCCAACCGGCTGTCCTGGCAGACCCCGTTCACCGAGGTACTGGACTGGTCGGAGGCTCCGTTCGCGAAGTGGTTCGTCGGCGGCAAGCTCAACGTCGCCTACAACTGTGTCGACCGGCACGTCGAAGCCGGCAACGGCGATCGGGTCGCGATCCACTGGGTCGGCGAACCGATCGACGATGCGCGCGACGTCACCTACGCCCAACTCAAGGACGAGGTGTGCCGTGCGGCCAACGCACTGACCGATCTCGGGCTGACCGCCGGTGACCGGGTCGCCATCTATATGCCCATGGTTCCGGAGGCCATCGTCGCGATGCTGGCATGTGCGCGGCTGGGTGTCATGCACAGCGTCGTCTTCGCCGGGTTCTCCGCCAGCGCATTGCGGGCCCGCGTCGAAGATGCGCAAGTCAAGCTCGTCATCACCACCGATGGGCAGTACCGCCGCGGGGCGGCCGCGGCGTTGAAGTCCGCGGTCGACGAGGCGGTCGCCGACCAACCGTCGGTGCAGAACGTTCTCGTGGTGCGGCGCACCGGGATTGACGTCGACTGGCACCCGAACCGGGACCTGTGGTGGCACGAGACGGTGGACAACGCATCGCCTGAGCACACCCCGGAAGCGTTCGACGCCGAGCAGCCGCTGTTCCTGCTGTACACGTCGGGTACCACCGGCAAACCCAAGGGCATCGTGCACACCTCGGGCGGGTTCGTGACCCAGGCCGCCTACACCCACTACTACGTCTTCGACATCAAGCCCGAAACTGACGTGTACTGGTGCACAGCCGATATCGGCTGGGTTACCGGGCACACCTACATCGTCTACGGCCCGCTGGCCAACGGTGCCACGCAGGTGGTCTACGAGGGCACCCCTGCGTCACCCACCATGCACCGACATTTCGAGATCATCGAAAAGTACGGTGTCACAATCTATTACACGGCACCGACGCTGATCCGCACGTTCATGAAGTGGGGTCGCGTGCTGCCCGAGAGCCACGACCTGACCAGCCTGCGGCTGTTGGGTTCGGTCGGCGAGCCCATCAATCCCGAGGCGTGGCGCTGGTACCGGGAGTTCATCGGAGGCAACCGCACCCCGATCGTGGACACGTGGTGGCAGACCGAGACCGGATCGATCATGATCTCCCCGCTACCGGGCGTGACGGCCGCCAAGCCCGGTTCGGCGATGACCCCGCTGCCGGGTATCGCGGCCAAGATCGTCGACGACAACGGCAACGAGCTGGTGCCCGGCGCCGACGAAGCCGAGCACGTCACGGGATACCTGGTGCTGGATCAGCCGTGGCCGGCCATGCTGCGCGGCATCTGGGGTGATCCGGAGCGGTTCAAGGAGACCTACTGGTCGCGGTTTGCCGAGCAGGGCTGGTATTTCGCCGGTGACGGCGCGCGCTACGACTCTGACGGCAACATCTGGGTGCTCGGCCGCATCGACGACGTCATGAACATCTCGGGCCACCGCATCTCGACCGCAGAAGTGGAATCGGCGCTCGTCGGGCATTCCGGTGTCGCCGAGGCCGCCGTCGTCGGCGCGTCTGACGAGACCACCGGCCAAGCCATCTGCGCCTTCGTCATCCTCAAGGAAAGCGCCCATGGCGGCGCCGCGAACATGATCGAGGAGCTACGCGTCCAGGTGGCCACGGAGATCTCACCGATCGCCAAGCCACGCGAGATCCACGTGGTGCCCGAGCTCCCGAAGACCCGCAGCGGCAAGATCATGCGCCGCCTGCTGCGCGACGTCGCCGAGGGCCGCGAGCTCGGCGACACCTCGACGTTGCTCGACCCCAGCGTGTTCGAGGCCATCCGCGCCAGCAAGTAACGCCGACCCGGGGATCAGGAGACGGGCACGAAACCGGTGCCGGGCCGGTTCTTGGCGGCGATGTCGGCGAGCTGCGTGTTGAACGACATCGTCACCGCGGGCGTGTGCAGCGGCACGAACTTGACCACGCAGGTCGGCAGATCGTCGGTGTAGGCGCCGTGCAGCATGCCCACCAGCTTGTTGTCCACCGTGACGGGCGCGCCGGAATCGCCGGGCTGACCGCACACCTGGTTGACGATGGTCCCCGGGTCCTGCCCTGGCCCCCACGTGACGCCGCACGAATAGCCAGTCGTGCGGCCCAGTTTGCAGGCGATCTGGCCGAACACCGGATCCGGGCCGAGGCCGTCGATCTGGAAACCGCTCACGTTGTTGGTCGGCGTGACCTTCTGCGGGTCGAACTGGATCACCGCGTAGTCGAGCATCTCGTTGCCGGCGACCATGGTGCCGAGCTGTCCGGCGCCGGTCGCGTCCTCGGCCGCAACTGTTGCACCCGGACCGCCGCAGTGTGCCGAGGTGAAGCCGATCAGCCTGCCGGCATTGTCATGCCCGATGGTGGTGAGCGTGCAAAACGTGTCGCCATCGATCACGATGCCCGAACCTCCGCCGAGCACCACCGGATCGGCGTGTGCAACGCCCGGTGTGAGCAACGCGACCAGCGCGAGGATCAATGTCCCGACAACAAACTTCCGGCGGTGTCTGCTCGCCAAGTGTCCTCCGATCGACGGGCCCGACCCGCGCACCCCAAGGGTTACCCGCATCCTAGCTTGGGCCCAGACACGTCGGCCGGCATCGTTATCCGAGCCACCGCATGGCAACATGAACCGCGACGACATCGACATCACGGCGACCAGGCGTCGGACCCGGGGAGGAAGCTTCTGTGACCATCGGCGACCGCAGGACCGGCATTCCGGCAACGGTAACTTCGATCCCGCTGGTAGATCCACATGCGCCCAAGCCCGACCCGTCTATCGGCGATCTGGTCAAAGATGCGACCGCTCAGGTCTCGACACTGGTTCGCGCCGAGGTGGCACTGGCAAAGGCCGAGATCACCCGCGACGTGAAGAAAGGCCTGACCGGCAGCATCTTCTTCATCGCCGCGCTGGTCGTGCTGTTCTACTCGACCTTCTTTTTCTTCTTCTTCGTGGCGGAACTGCTCGACACCTGGCTGTACCGCTGGGCGGCGTTCCTGATCGTGTTCGGGATCATGGTGCTGACCACCGTGGCACTGGCACTGTTCGGCTTCCTCAAGGTGCGACGCATTCGCGGACCGCGGCAGACCATCGAATCGGTGAAAGAGACCCGTGAGGCACTGACACCCGGGCACGACAAGCCCGCAGCGCTGGCCACGGCCGAGGCGGCACAGGCCAAACCGACCCCGACCGACCCATCGGGCTGGTAGTGCCCCCGCCCGACCCGTCGATCACCCGGATCGACGGGCCATGGCGGCACCTGCAGGTGCACGCCAACGGCATTCGATTCCATGTGGTGGAGGGCGAGAGCTCGCAGCCCGACCATGGACACGAGGGCGAGAGCTCGCAGCCCGACCGTGGGAACGACGGCAATTCGGACACCGCGGACGCTGACCGGCCCCTGGTGATCCTGCTGCACGGGTTCGGCTCGTTCTGGTGGTCCTGGCGGCATCAGCTCACCGGACTACCCAACGCCCGCGTCGTCGCGGTCGACCTGCGCGGCTACGGCGACAGCGACAAGCCACCGCGCGGCTACGACGGCTGGACCCTGGCCGGTGACACCGCCGGCCTGGTGCGCGCGCTGGGTCACAAGACCGCGACGCTGATGGGCCACGCCGACGGTGGCCTGGTGTGTTGGGCAACGGCGGTGCTGCACCCGCGGGTGGTGCGCGCCATCGCCCTCGTCAGCTCGCCGCATCCGGTGGCGCTGCGCGCGTCGGCCCTGACCCGCCGCGACCAGGGACGGGCCCTGCTGCCCTCACTCATGCGCTACCAGGTGCCGATGTTGCCCGAACACGCGTTGACCCGTCACGACGGCGCGGGACTCGAGCGTCTGGTACGCAGCCGGGCGGGCGCCAAATGGCAAGCCAGCCAAGACTTCTCCGAGACCGTACAACACCTGCGGCGGGCCATTCAGATTCCGGGCGCAGCTCATTCGGCGCTGGAGTACCAGCGCTGGGCGGTGCGCAGCCAGTTGCGCGGTGAAGGCCGGCGGTTCATGCGGTCGATGAAGCGCCCGATCAACGTGCCCGTGCTGCACGTGCGGGGTGACGCCGATCCGTACGTGCTGGCCGATCCGGTCTACCGAACCCAGCACTACGCTCCGCACGGCCGTTACGTGTCACTCGCCGACATCGGGCATTTCGGTCACGAAGAGGACCCGGACACGGTCAACGAGGAGCTGCGCAGCTTCCTCACACAGCTCGGCGACCGCTGATCACGGGTTGATGCAGGTCCCGGTGGTCACCCGCTGGGTATTGCCGATCTTGGTCAACTGTTGCTCGACTTCCTTCGCGGTCAGAACGAACCCGGTGTCGGCGTCGTCGACGGCCGCGCCGAACACCACGCCCAGCACCTTGCCGGCCCGGTTGATCATCGGTCCACCCGAATTGCCCTGCCGCACCGTGCCCCGCACCGTGTAGACCTCACGGGTCACGGTGGTGGTCCGGTAGATGTCAGGACCCTTGAGCTCGATGATCTCGCGGACCCGCGCGGGAGTGGCCAGAAAGTCGCCGCCGCCCGGATAACCCATCACCACCGCGTCGGTGCCCTGCGGGGCCGCCTCTTCGGCGAAGCTCAGAGGGGCGGCCGGCAGGTTGGGCACGTCCAGGATGGAGATGTCGGCGTCGGGGTCGTAGGACACGACGCTCGCGTCGTAGGATTTGCCGTCGGCCTCGACGGTCACGCTGTCCGCCCCGGCCACCACGTGCGCATTGGACATCACCCGGTTGGGCGCCACCACAAATCCGCTGCCCTCCAGCACCTTCTGGCAGCTCGGTGCGACGCCCTTGATCTTGACGACGCTCGGCCGGGTGGCTGCGACGACCGCGTCGTTGGCCAGGCTCGCGTCAGGGGCGTCGACGTTGACGATGGGGGTGCGGCCGAATGGCTGCAACACATCGAATCCCGAGGTGTCCAGCAGGCTGGAGAGTCGCGTCGGCACCGACTTCAACCATGACGGAGCGACACTGTCCACCTCGGTCAGCACCCGCGAACCCTTAACCGCCGCAGCCAGGTTCGGCTGGTCCGACGAGGTCAGCGGGGTGGCCAGCAAATAGGCCGCGACCAGCACGGCAACCAGTTGCAGGGCTACGCCGATCGCCGAGTCGAACACCCGGAGCAGCGGATTACGGAGCGCGCTGCGCACCGCGCGACCAAGCACCACACCGGCGATCTCGCCGATCACCACGAGCGCCAAGATCAGGAACAGGGACGCGAACAGCTTGGTCCGCGCCCCGTCGAGGTGGCTGACGATGTGCGGGGCCAACAGGAGGCCGGCCACCGCGCCGAGCACCACGCCCACGAAGGACAGCAGTGAGCCGAGCGCACCGGAACGCCACCCGGAGATGGCGGCGATGAATGCGATGCCGATGATGGCGAGGTCAAGCCAAAGCGAAGGTGTCATCTACTTCCAGTTCAACGTTGCGCTTCACCGTAGCTGTTCGGATGCCCGACGAGCGCCATTGCCTCGTCGAGTTCCCGTACGTCGCCGGTGTTCCACGGCTTCGCCCAGCCTGCGACATCGAGGATGGCCGAGATGACCTGCCCGGTGAAGCCCCACACCAGCATCTCGTTGAGCAGGAACGCCGGGCCGGCGAACCGCCGGGTGTCGGATTCCCGACAGACCATGAGCCGATTCTCCGGATTGACGAACGCGCGCACCGGCACCCGAGCGACCACCGCGGTCTCGGAGGGATCGACGACGGCCACCGGACCGGGATCCGGTGAGTAGGCCAGCACCGGAACGACGTGAAATCCCGAAGGCGGGATGAACATGCGCTCCAGGGTGGCCAGCGGACGCAGCCGTCCGGTGTCGATACCGGTTTCCTCCCACGCTTCGCGGAACGCGGTAGACACCGGCCCGGCATCAACGGGATCGGTGGCGCCGCCGGGGAAAGCGGCCTGCCCGGCGTGGTGACGCAGCGTCGAGGCACGAACCGTGACCAACAGATCGGCGTCACCGGGAAGCTGGGGCGCCGAGACGTCGGCCGGCCCGGAGAACAACACCAGCACCGCGGCATCACGCCGGACACCGGCCGTGACGGCCTGTTTGTCCAACTCGACGATGCTTGCCAACACGTCCGGCGGCACCCGCCGGCGATATGCCTCGGGCACCCCGCCGAGGTTGTCCACCAGGGGCCGCAGCCACGCGGGTGCGGCATCCGGATTCAGCTCGTCGAGCCTGGAAGTCAACCCGCTGCTCCTATCTGCTCGCGCGGCAGCTTCGCCCTAATTTCGCGGACCCAGTTTCTCCGAGACCGCCGCGGCGATCTCGTCGGGGCTGGCGAAGGACCGGGGCAGGATTCCGGCCACGCTACCGTCCGCGCGCAGCACCACCGTCGCAGGCATCACGTTGGGTACCCGCAGCGCGGCGGCGATGCGCCGACGGCCGTCCTGCAGGGTCGGCAGCCGCACACCGAGGTCGGCAAGCCGCAGCAGCCCGGCCGCCTCGTTCTCGTCCTGATGCACCGTGACGACCAGGACATCGTCCCCGGAACGACGCTGATACTCGGCCATCGCGGGCAGTTCGTCGGCGCACGGCCCGCACCAGTACGCCCACAGGTTCAGCACCACGGTGCGGCCGGCGAGCGCGCGAGCCACGTCGACCGGCGCGCCGTCACCGGCGCACTGCAGCGTGATGCCGGCCAGCGCCTGCGGCCCCGACCCCGGTCCGGGAGCCGGGCACGGCGGCAAGGCTGCTTGAGCGCGCGGACCCGCCAGGGCCTGCGGGGTGTCCGCGTCGCGGTGATCGCGAGCGGTTGCCGGTGCCACACCGGTGGCCGGGACGTCACGCATCTGCATCCAGAACGCCGTCCCCAACGCCACCAGGACCACAAGCACCGCGATGGTCCACCGGGTCGAGACTCGCATGACCGGCCTCAGAGCCCGGCCAGTGCCAGCAGATGTTCGGTCTCCGGCCCTTTGACCAGCGCAGCAGCGATGAGCGGATCGGTGGGGCCGGTGCCGAACGACGGGCAATCCTTGGCCAGCACACACACCCCGCACGCTGGTTTGCGCGCGTGACAGACCCGACGGCCGTGAAAGATCACGCGGTGGCTGAGCAGCGTCCACTCGCTGCGTTCGATCAGCTCGCCGACCGCGAACTCGACCTTGACCGGGTCTTCCTCGGCAGTCCAGCGCCACCGTCGCACCAGCCGACCGAAGTGGGTGTCAACGGTGATACCCGGGATGTCGAAGGCGTTGCCCAGGATGACGTTGGCGGTCTTGCGACCGATACCCGGCAGGGTCACCAGCTCTTCCATGGTGGCCGGCACCTCGCCGTCGAACCGGGCAACCAGCTCCTGGCCCAACCTGATGAGCGAGGTGGTCTTGTTCCGGTAGAAACCGGTCGGCCGGATCAGTTCCTCCATCTCGGCACGGTCGGCCTGCGCGTAGTCCAGCGCTGTGCGGTACTTGAGGAACAACGCCGGGGTGGTGAGGTTGACGCGCTTGTCGGTGCTCTGCGCCGACAAGATGGTGGCGACGGCCAGCTCGAGTGGGTTGGTGAAGTCGAGCTCGCAGTACACGTGCGGAAAGGCTTGGGCCAGTTCACGATTCATGCGTCTTGCGCGACGAACCAGGCCAAGGTGCGTCTCGGTGTCCCATTTCTTGGGACGGGTTGTTTTCCCTGCTCGGACGGCACCCGCGCTCACCCTTGCCAGGGTACTGACACCGGCCGACACACCAGGCAGCGGACCTGGTGGCATTTCGTGACCTCGCTGAGACCTACGCCGTGTTTACTACACCCTTGTGTCGTGGTTGCTGGTGGCGCTCATCCCCGCCGCGCTGATGCTGGCCGCGATCGGGCTGGGTCGGCTCGAGAACTGGCTCACCACCGAGCGTCCGACCGGTCAACGCGATGCGATCAACGGTCTGCAGCGACGGCTCCAGCAGGGTCAGCTGGCCATCGAGTCGTTGGCCACCAGCCGCGACGGTGACCGTTTGCCGACACGGGTGTACAGCCAGCACGCCACGAATCCCGGATTTCACCCGTCTCGGCATGCCAATCGTGTGTAGCGTGGGCTAGTCGCGAAACCGCGTACCTCTAGACTGATCATGAATTGTCAATAGAGGGTCAACACCACCAAACACCTTAAGAGGAACAACGTGGACGAGATCCTGGCCAGGGCCGGAATCTTCCAGGGGGTCGAACCCACTGCCGTATCGGCGCTGACCAAGCAGCTGCAGCCTGTCGACTTCCCGCGCGGACATACCGTGTTCGCCGAGGGCGAGCCCGGCGATCGGCTGTACATCATCATCTCCGGGAAGGTGAAGATCGGCCGCCGTTCACCCGACGGCCGGGAGAACCTGCTGACCATTATGGGTCCTTCGGACATGTTCGGTGAGCTGTCGATCTTCGACCCGGGCCCCCGGACATCCAGCGCCACCACCATCACCGAGGTGCGTGCGGTGTCGATGGATCGCGATGCGCTGCGCGCCTGGATCGCCGACCGGCCCGAGATTGCCGAGCAACTGCTGCGCGTGCTCGCCCGTCGTCTCCGGCGTACCAACAACAACTTGGCCGACCTGATCTTCACCGACGTGCCCGGACGCGTCGCCAAGCAGCTGCTGCAGCTCGCCCAGCGATTCGGCACCCAGGAGGGTGGCGCACTGCGGGTGACCCACGATCTGACACAGGAAGAGATCGCCCAGCTGGTCGGCGCTTCGCGCGAGACAGTCAACAAAGCACTGGCCGACTTCGCCCACCGCGGCTGGATCCGCCTGGAAGGCAAGAGCGTACTGATCTCCGACAGCGAGCGCCTGGCCCGCCGAGCGCGCTAGCGCGAGGCAGCAGCACAGCGAGCCCGCTAAGCGCGTAGATAGTCCAACTGGGCCTGCACCGACCATTCGGCTGCAGGCCACAGTTTTTTGTCGACATCGGTGTACACGTGCTCGACGATCTGGCGCGCGGTCGCTTCGTCACCGAGTTTCCTCAGCGCACCCCGCACCTGATTGAGCCGGTCCTCGCGATGGGACAGATACATCTGGGTCACGGCTGCGAGGTCGCCCAGTTCCGGACCGTGGCCGGGCAGCACCGTGCGCGCACCCAGCCCCTGCAGGCGGCGCAGCGACTCCAGATAGTCACGGAGGCTGCCGTCCTCGGTGTCGATGACGGTGGTGCCTCGGCCCAGCACGGTGTCTGCGGTCAGCACGGCATCGTCGAGCACGAAGCTCAGCGAGTCAGCGGTATGCCCGGGCGTGGCCATGACGCCGATCCGCAGCCCGGCCGCCTCGATCACTTCACCCTCGGACAGCGGGCCACCGAGGCCGCGTAGGAACCCGCTGCCCACGGATCGAACCGTGGCCCCGGTAATTTCGACGAGCTTGTCGATGGCACCCGTGTGATCGTCATGCTTGTGGCTGATCAGCACCAGTGGAATCCGGCCGAGCTCGGCGATGCGCGCAATGTGCTCGTCGTCGTCCGGGCCGGGGTCGACGATGACCATCTCGGCACTGCCCGGCGCACGCAAGACCCAGGTGTTGGTGCCCTCAAGAGTCATCAGACCCGGGTTGTTGCACAGCAGCACCGAGGCCGACGGGGTCACGGGCCTCAACAGCCCGTACGCCGGGTGCCCGGTCACGCGATTTCGACGATGATCTCGACTTCCACCGGGGCATTGCGCGGCAAATCCGACACACCAACCGCAGAGCGGGCGTGCGCTCCGGCCGCACCGAACACGTCACCGAACAGCTCGGAGGCACCGTTGACGACGCCGGGCTGACCGCCGAAGCCGGGAGCCGACGCGACGAAGCCGACCACCTTGACGACCTTGACGACAGAGTCGATGCCGACCAGTGCGTGCACCGCAGCCAGCGCGTTGAGCCCGCAGAGCCGGGCCAGCGCATTTGCCTCCTCGGGACTCACCTCCGCGCCGACCTTGCCGGTCGCCGCCAGCTCGCCGTCCCGGATGGGCAGCTGTCCGGCGGTGTACACCAGATTCCCGGTCCGGATCGCCGGCACATAGGCGGCCAGCGGCGCCACCACCTGGGGCAGCTCGATACCCAGCTCGGTCAGTCGCTGCGAGATGGTCACTTCGGCCTCTTCAGGTAGGCGACATGCTGTTCACCGGTCGGGCCGGGCAACACTGCAACCAGCTCCCAGCCATCGTGACCCCACTGGTCGAGAATCTGTTTTGTGGCGTGCGTCAGCAACGGCACGGTTGCGTACTCCCACCGGGTTGGTTCGCTCATGACCTGAGCTTATCGGGCGCGTCCTTTGGCTTGCGCACGTGAGGAGCACCAAGAACGGCCGCGCACGTGAGGAGCACCAAAACAACCGCGCACGAATAAACCGCGCACACCGCGTGCAGCAAAATAACCCAGTTAGCATGCATTGGTGGCAACCACAGAAAGCGCGGCCAAGCACGTCGGCTGGCCGTCGCGGCTGACCAAGGCCCGTCTGCATTTCGTGTCAGGCAAGGGCGGCACCGGGAAATCCACCATCGCTGCGGCCCTGGCCCTGGCCCTGGCGGCCGGCGGGCGCCGAGTGCTGCTGGTGGAGGTCGAGGAACGGCAGGGCATCGCGCAGCTGTTCGACGTCCCGCCACTGCCGTACGAGGAGGTCAAGATCGCTACCGCCGAAGGCGGTGGCCAGGTCAACGCACTCGCGATCGACATCGAGGCCGCGTTTCTGGAGTACCTCGACATGTTCTACAACCTCGGCCTGGCCGGCCGGGCGATGCGCCGCATCGGTGCCATCGAGTTCGCCACCACGATTGCGCCCGGCCTGCGCGACGTGCTGCTCACCGGCAAGATCAAAGAGATTGTGACGCGGACCGACCGGAGCCAGAAGGCCAAGCGCATCGCCTATGACGCGGTCGTCGTGGATTCCCCACCCACCGGCCGCATCTCGCGATTCCTCGACGTCACCAAGGCCGTCTCGGACCTGGCCAAGGGCGGCCCGGTGCACTCGCAGGCCGACGGTGTGGTCAAGCTGCTGCACTCCGAACAGACCGCAATCCATCTGGTGACCCTGTTGGAGGCACTACCCATCCAGGAGACGCTCGAGGCCATCGAGGAGCTCGACGAGCTGGGCCTGCCGATCGGCAGCGTCATCGTCAACCGCACCATCCCCGCCTACCTGTCTGCTCACGACTTGGCCAAGGCGGCCGAGGGTGACATCGACGCCGATACCGTCCGCGCCGGCCTGGCCAAGGCCGGGATCACGTTGTCCGACAGCGATTTCGCCGGTCTGCTCACCGAGACCATCCAGCACGCCACGCGGCTCGCGGCCCGCGCGGAGAGCGCCGAGCAACTCGACGCGCTCGACGTTCCGCGTCTGGAGCTGCCCACGTTGTCCGACGGCATCGACCTGGGCAGCCTCTACGAGCTTGCCGAAGCACTTGCCCACCAGGGGGTCCGATAATCATGAGCGCCAAACCAGCCGCCCTCGACATGAGCGCCATCCTGGCCGACACTTCCAATCGCGTCGTAGTGTGTTGCGGCGCAGGCGGTGTCGGCAAGACCACCACCGCCGCCGCGATGGCGCTGCGTGCCGCAGAGTACGGCCGCACCGTCGTGGTGCTCACCATCGACCCGGCCAAGCGACTGGCGCAGGCACTGGGCATCAAAGATCTCGGCAACATGCCGCAACGGGTCCCGCTGGCCCCCGAGGTCACCGGTGAACTGCACGCGATGATGCTCGACATGCGTCGCACGTTCGACGAGATGGTGATCCAGTATTCGGGGCCGGGTCGTGCGGATTCCATTCTGGAGAACCAGTTCTACCAAACCGTGGCAACGTCGTTGGCCGGCACGCAGGAGTACATGGCCATGGAGAAGCTCGGTCAGCTGCTGGCCGAGGACAAATGGGATCTCGTGGTCGTCGATACCCCGCCGTCGCGCAATGCGCTGGACTTCCTCGACGCACCGAAACGACTGGGCAGCTTCATGGACAGCCGGCTTTGGCGGATGCTGCTGGCACCCGGCCGGGGTATCGGGCGGCTGGTCACCGGCGCGATGGGCCTGGCCATGAAGGCCTTGTCGACCGTGCTGGGTTCTCAAATGCTTTCCGACGCTGCAGGTTTCGTCCAGTCACTGGATGCCACCTTCGGTGGGTTCCGTGAAAAGGCGGACCGTACCTACGAATTGCTCAAACGTCGAGGCACCCAGTTCGTCGTGGTGTCGGCCGCGGAACCCGATGCCCTGCGTGAGGCATCCTTCTTCGTCGACCGCCTCGCCGGGGAGAACATGCCGCTGGCGGGATTGATTCTCAACCGGACCCACCCCACGCTGTGCGATCTGCACGCCGACAAGGCCGAAGAGGCCGCCGACGACTTGGCGGCAGCCGATCCTGAATCGTTGACTGTCGCGGTGCTGCGTATCCACGCCGACCGCGCTCATACCGCGAAACGTGAAGTGCGACTGTTGTCCCGATTCACCGGAGCCAATCCGCACGTCGCCATCGTCGGGGTGCCGTCACTGCCGTTCGACGTGTCGGATCTGGAAGCATTGCGGGCGATCGCCGATCAGATCACCGGCGTTGCAGAGCCCGCTTAGAGGGCTGCGCTAAACGGCGCTGCGATGTTTGCGCTGGGCGGCGAAGAAGTCGGCCCAGGAAACTACTTCGGGGTGCTGCTTGAGCAGGGCACGGCGCTGCCGCTCGGTCATACCGCCCCAAACCCCGAACTCGACCCGGTTGTCCAGCGCGTCGGCTCCGCATTCCAGGATCACCGGACAGTGCCGGCAGATCACCGCGGCTTTGCGCTGCGCCGCACCACGGACGAACAGTTCGTCAGGATCAGCCTGTCTGCAACGCGCCTGCGACACCCATGCGATCCGAGCCTCAGCTTCGGCTCCGTGTGCCAAACTATGAGCAGGGTTGGGCGTGGCCGTAGTCGTCTTGCGCGTGACAGCCCCTGAATCTGACACCAGCGATCCCTTCGTTCCAACCCTCGACCGTCATGGCCAACGGTGAGCCCTCCGGTGTAGAACGCTGATGCGATCTACGCCACATTGCGCCAGTGTGTGTTACCTGGGTCGCACTGTGTGTCCAAGCTAGGTGGTCAGAGGGTATTAACGCAACAGTTTGCGAGGCACTTTTTTGGGACGGCCGTGCAGTCTGACGAGGCTTCCCGCCGTTTCCGCCCTTTCCCCAGCGAGATCGTGGTAACGCCGTTGGCCTGCTCGCTGGTGAACCCCCACGGAAGCGTCGTTACTCTATACCCATGCCGGACCAGCCGACGCGACCGCCGACCACGGTCACGGTCATCAAGCTCGCCTGGTGCTGCCTGCTGGCCAGCGTCCTGGTGGCCGCCTTCATGTTCCCTGTCGTCGGCGGATTCGGGCTGATGTCCAACCGGGCCTCCGACGTTGTTGCCAACGGCTCCGCCGCACTGGTGGAGGGCGACGTGCCGCAGGTGTCGACGATGGTCGACGCCAAGGGCAACACCATCGCGTGGCTCTACTCGCAGCGCCGGTTCGAGGTGCCCAGCGACCAGATCGCCAACACCATGAAGTTGGCGATCGTCTCCATCGAGGACAAACGGTTTGCCGAACACAACGGCGTGGACTGGCAGGGCACACTGACCGGTCTCTCCGGCTATCTGTCCGGCAACGCCGATACTCGCGGTGGTTCCACACTTGAGCAGCAGTATGTGAAGAACTACCAACTACTGGTGGTCGCCCAGACCGACGCCGAGCGCCGTGCCGCCATCGAGACCACCCCGGCCCGCAAGCTGCGCGAGATCCGGATGGCGCTGACGCTGGACAAGACGTTCACCAAGCCCGAGATCCTCACCCGCTACCTCAATCTTGTGTCATTCGGCAATGGGTCATACGGCGTCCAGGACGCCGCGCAGACCTATTTCGGCGTCAACGCCTCCGAACTGAACTGGCAGCAGGCCGCACTGCTGGCCGGCATGGTGCAGTCCACCAGCACGCTCAACCCCTACACCAACCCCGACGGTGCGCTGGCCCGTCGGAACCTGGTGCTGGACACGATGATCGACAACATCCCCCAGGAGGCCGAGGCGCTGCGGGCCGCCAAGGAGCAGCCGCTGGGCATCCTGCCGCAGCCCAACCAACTCCCCCGCGGTTGCATCGCCGCAGGCGACCGGGCGTTTTTCTGCGATTACGCGCTGGAGTACCTGGCCCGGGCGGGCCTCAGCAAAGAGCAGGTCGCCAAGGGCGGTTATCTGATCAAGACCACCTTGGATCCCGATGTACAGGTGTCGGTCAAGTCCGCGATCGACAGTATCGCCAGCCCCAGCATCGACGGCATCGCCAGCGTGATGAGTGTGATCAAGCCGGGCAAGACCTCGCACCCGGTGGTGGCGATGGCCAGCAACCGCACCTATGGCCTGAACACCGACGCCGGCGAAACCATGCAGCCACAACCGTTCTCTCTCGCCGGCAACGGTGCGGGCTCAATCTTCAAGATCTTCACCACGGCGGCAGCCATGGACATGGGGATGGGCATCAACACCACCCTGCCGGTACCGGGGTATTTCCAAGCCAAGGGACTGGGCAGCAGCGACACTCCGGGCTGCCCGAAGGAAACCTGGTGCGTGAAGAACGCGGGCAACTACCGGGGCTCCATGAGCGTCACCGAAGCGCTGGCCACCTCGCCCAACACCGCGTTCGCCAAGCTCATATCGCAGGTCGGAGTGCCGCGAGCGGTCGACATGGCGGTAAAGCTGGGCTTGCGGTCCTACGCCATGCCCGGCACCGCACGCGACTACGATCCCGACAGCAACGAGAGTCTCGCCGACTTCGTCAAGCGGCAGAACATCGGCTCGTTCACCCTCGGTCCACTCGAGGTCAACGCGCTGGAGCTGTCCAATGTGGCCGCCACGCTGGCCTCCGGTGGCATGTGGTGCCCGCCCAACCCGATCGACAAAGTCGTCGACCGCCACGGCCAGGAGGTTTCGGTGACGACCGAGACCTGCGATCAGGTGGTGCCCGAAGGCCTGGCGAACACCCTGGCCAACGCGATGAGCAAGGACGACAGCGGCGCAGGTACCTCGGCGGGCTCGGCGGGCTCGGTCGGGTGGGATCTGCCGATGTCCGGCAAGACCGGCACCACCGAGGACAACCGATCGTCGGCGTTCCTCGGTTTCACCAACCAGTACGCCGCGGCCAATTACATCTACGACGACTCGTCCACACCCAGCGAGTTGTGCTCGTTCCCGCTGCGCCAGTGCGGGTCCGGCAACCTGTTCGGCGGTAACGAGCCGGCCCGCACATGGTTCACCGCGATGAAGCCCATCGCCAACAACTTCGGTCCGATCGCGTTACCGCCCACCGATCCGCGGTACGTCGACGGCGGGCCCGGTTCGCAGGTACCCGTTGTCAACGGGATGGACGAGAACTCGGCCCGACAACGGCTCAAGGAGGCCGGTTTCCAGGTCGCCGACGGCACCAACTCGGTCAACAGCACCGCCAAGTACGGCACGGTCGTCGGCACGACTCCCAGTGGGCAGACCATTCCCGGCTCGATCATCACGATCCAGATCAGCAACGGCGTCCCGCCACCACCACCGCCGCCACCGCCTCCACCGGTAGCGCCGCCGATGCCCGGCGGCCCGCCGCCCGACCTCGGCCAGACGGTCGTGGAGATCCCCGGACTGCCACCGATCACCGTCCCGGTGCTCGGTCCGCCGCCACCACCGCCGCCGCCGTAACGGTCAGATCGTGACGTGCAGTTGCCGACTGTGACCGGCCAAGAAGCGGTGGGCGCACAGTATCGGGCAGTAGGCTGCCACCATGTCAGCAGCCTCGGTAGTCAAGAAGACAGCCGCCGTCGCCACGGGCTCGTTGGTGGCCGGGATCGGGTATGCGTCCGTCATCGAACGGAACGCATTCGTCCTGCGGGAAGCGACCATGCCGGTGCTGGCGCCGGGCTCATCACCACTGCGGGTGCTACACCTGTCTGATCTGCACATGCGCCCTGGTCAACACCGTAAGCAGGCCTGGCTGCGCGACCTGGCCCGCCTCGAGCCCGACCTGGTGGTCAACACCGGCGACAATCTGGCGCACACCAAGGCGGTGCCCGCCGTCGTCCAGTCGCTGAGCGAGTTGCTTTCGGTGCCGGGGCTGTTCGTGTTCGGCAGCAACGACTACTTCGCACCGCGGTTGAAGAACCCGCTCAACTACGTGATCAAGCCCCAGCACCGGGCGCACGGCGATCCGCTGCCGTGGCAGGACCTGCGGGCGGCCTTCACCGAGCGGGGCTGGCTGGATCTCACCCACACCCGTCGCGATATCGAGGTCGCCGGGCTGCACATCTCGATCGCCGGCGTCGACGATCCGCACCTCAAGCGGGATCGGTACGACACCATCGCCGGACCGGCCAACACGGCCGCGAACCTCACGCTCGGGCTGACCCACTCCCCCGAACCACGCGTGCTGGACCGGTTCGCCGCCGACGGCTACCAGCTGGTGCTCGCCGGCCACACCCACGGTGGCCAATTGTGCCTTCCGTTCTACGGCGCGCTCGTCACCAATTGCGATCTGGACCGGTCACGGGCCAAGGGCGCTTCCCGTTGGGGGGCCAATATGGCGCTGCACGTGTCGGCGGGCATCGGCACCTCCCCGTACGCCCCGCTGCGGTTCTGCTGCCGCCCGGAGGCGACGCTGCTGACTCTGGTCGCAGCGCCCACCGGCGGTGGTCATGTCGGCAGTCGTGCCGGCACGTCCTCGCCGACCGTCTCTGCACGGTGACCACGGCGTCCCGCAGCCAGCCGCGCGAGTGGGTGGACAATGCGGTCCAGCTGATCGAGGCCGACGCCCGCCGCAGCGCCGACACCCATCTGGTGCGGTACCCGTTGCCGACGGCATGGAGCGACAGCGTCGACGTGGCGTTGTATCTCAAGGACGAGTCGACTCACATCACCGGCAGCCTCAAGCACCGGCTGGCCCGGTCGCTGTTCCTGTACGGCCTGTGCAACGGGTGGATCAGCGAGAACACCACGGTGATCGAGGCGTCGTCGGGCTCGACGGCGGTCTCTGAGGCATATTTCGCGGCGCTGCTGGGCTTGCCGTTCATCGCGGTGATGACATCCTCCACCAGCGCGTCGAAAATCGCACTCATCGAATCACAAGGCGGCCGTTGTCATTTCGTCGCCGAATCATCCCAGGTATACGCAGAGGCGCAACGGCTCGCGGCCGAGACCGGCGGGCACTACCTCGACCAGTTCACCAACGCCGAGCGGGCCACCGACTGGCGCGGCAACAACAACATCGCCATGTCGATCTTCGAGCAGATGGAGCTGGAAGCCCACCCGATCCCGGAGTGGATCGTGGTGGGGGCCGGCACCGGCGGCACCAGCGCAACGATCGGCCGGTTCATCCGATACCGACGCCACGCGACCCGGCTCTGCGTCGTCGATCCCGAGAACTCCGCGTTCTTCCCGTCCTATGCGCAGGGCAGTGACATCGTCACAGGTGCCTCGTCGCGCATCGAAGGGATCGGCAGACCGCGGGTGGAGCCGTCGTTCCTACCCGACGTCGTGGACCGCATGATTTCAGTGCCCGACGCCGCATCGGTCGCAGCGTGCCGCCATGTCAGCGCCGTGCTGGGGCGACGAGTAGGGCCGTCCACGGGAACCAACATGTGGGGAGCGTTCGGGTTGCTCGCCGAGATGGTCAAACACGGAAAGAGCGGGTCGGTGGTGACACTGCTGGCCGACAGCGGCGACCGCTACGCCGACACCTACTTCAACGACGACTGGCTCAGCGCCCACGGACTGGATCCGTCCGGGCCCGCAGCGCTGCTGGCCGAGTTCGAACGCTCGGGCTCCTGGTCCTGATCACCTGCGCCGTCGGCCGTCACGAACAGCCACAACGCTGCAAGTGCGAAAAAGCCCAGGTAAAAGGTGGCGCCCAGGGTGGTCATGGTGGTCTCCAGTCGTGCCGGCGGGTTCAGTGTGCACAACGCCACCGATACGCCGAATTCATCCCGCGACGGATCGTGAGGTATGCCTCGGCGGAGCGTGAGCGTCGAGTTCGACACCAGGGTCGTGATCGCAGCCGGGCAACGACCCTGGTGTCGAACTCGACGACGGTGACCGTTTGGCTTTCGACCGCCCCGGTGCGATACGCTGTCGTGGCTTCACGCGGGGTGTGGCGCAGCTTGGTAGCGCGCTTCGTTCGGGACGAAGAGGTCGTGGGTTCGAATCCCGCCACCCCGACAGTGCAAGCAAGGCCCTGACCTGGGATTACCTGGTCAGGGCCTTGTTATATTACGAGGCTGGTTCACCCTCTGTCCGCAATAGTTTCCAGATCGTCGGGGCCCTTGCCTTCCATCCGAGTAGCCAGCTCGACGACGAGGAACTTCAGGAACGGCACTGACCGCCGTTCGTGGTTCACCCGGCGGCGAAGCATGTCGAAATCCCTCACCCGCAACGCAGCCATCTCTGCGTACCGCAGACGCCTATCTGCTGGTGCGTGAGATATGCCTCGATCGTTGGAGCCTCCGAGCCGCCCTCCATCAGTGTGGTGATCCAGGAGTGCACCGACGACGCCGAGGATCGGGGCGGCGTTCGTTGAATCCTTCACTTGTGCTTGTGTTTTCAACCACTGCGTATGCATCTCGCCGACCGTGACCGTTCCCGCACCAGGCGCGACATAATGTAATGCTGTCTAGCCACTTCGTCGCGTCGACCTTGCGGGCAAAATCCTTCGCATGCTCATTGCCAGATTCGTCGACATACCTTGCACGCCAGCGCATTCCGTTACCGTGGTCGGCACTAGCACGGTCTTGGCGCCGGATCGCAGTCAGCGAATCCTCGATGCCTCCAATACCCGGTTTACTCTGGACCGGCCTGTTTTCGGTGGTGTGGCCCTGGTGGCGCCCGGCCTGTTGCTGTTCGTCGTGTACTGGATCGCTCATCTTCTCGTCGACCGACTAGCTCATCGAGTCAAGGAGCCGCTGGGGCAAACCCAAGACATTCGTCGCCACAGCGCCCGCTGATCGCCGCCTTGCGCTATATTCAGCGGCCGCTGCCGCTGGCCAAGCCGGGAAATGGACACCTATCGGCGACCAGGCGCAGATCGCTAACGGCGTGCGGGGGTGTACGATTCGCGATCTCAGGCCCAGTACGGACCAATTCCGTATCGCACGGCGTGGGCAATTGAGGGCAAGCCACCGCGTGGGATACAGCAATTCTCGTCGTTGTTTTCGGCCAACTAGCGCCGGTCTTGGCAACTGCGCGCTAGCGTGACGCTCTGACAGTCTCATCATGGGTAGGAATAAGAATGAATGCATACAGCACGGTGAAAACACGCACGATTGCCGCCGGAGCCGTCGCAAGCGGGTTGTTCGCATCCGCCGGGCTAGGGGCAGTTCCCATCGCGAATGCGACCTGTGCGTCATTCTTCGGCATCGGCAACAGCGCCGACTGCACGAGCAATCTGTTGAGTTGGGCCGTCGCCATCGGCGACGGCGCGTCGGCGCACGCCGAAGGGTCCGTTGGCGGGGCATTCGCCCTGGGGATGAACAACACGGCCGCTACCGGCGCGGGGTCGATCTTAAACTTGGCCATCAGCGCCTTTGGCAGCAACAACTCCGTTGTGGCCGAGGGCGCCATCTCGAACTGGGCCACAAACATCGGTGGCGACAACAACACCGTCTCGACAACAGGCAGCCTGTTCAATACCGCCACCAACATCCTCGGTGACGGCAACGTCGTCACCACCCAGGCCGGATATGTGAACTGGGCGCGAAATGTGTTCGGCGACAACAATGTCGTCACGGTGAACGGCGGTGTGGCGAACTGGGCTCGGAACGCCTTCGGCGACAACAACAACTTGACAATACAAGCCGGTAATGCGAACACGACCAGGAACATCTTCGGCAGCGACAACACCGTGACGGTACAGGGCGGCTCCGGCAATCTCGCTCGAAACCTGTTCGGCGATAACAACGACATCACCACCCAGGTCGGCTTGTCGGATGTGGCCCTCAACTTTTTGGGTAGCGACAACGCCATCACGGCGACAGGCGGGTCCTTCAACGGCGCGAGGAACATTGTCGGCAATGGCAATGAGCTGTCGTCCGGGGGACCGGGGAGCAACCGGAACCTGGCTCTCAACGTGCTCGGCGGAGCCAACGAGCTGTCTGCGGGTGGACCCAGCAGCAATGTGAACGCCGCCCTGAACGTAGGGGGAGGCGGGAACGTCATCAGGGCCGGTGCGAGTGATTCCACACCCGGCAACTTCAACGCCGGGTTCAATGTCTTCGGCACCGGGAACACCGTGGCAGCGGGTCCCGGCCCGCTGGCGTTCGCCGGTTCGGTCTTTGCCGACGATCGGACCCCCACGCAGTCCGGTCCCGGCGTCGCAATCAACAACAACCGCTTCGGTGGGGCAGCCGCACAGAGCGGTCAGAGCACGACGGCTCGCACGACGAACGCGCAGTCGACGAAATCGGTCGATGCGCAGAAGGTCGGCAAGCACCGCGCGCAGACCAACAATCCGGTTAGTTCGGCGACCAAAACGTTGCATGACTCGCTGAAGAAGGCTACAGAGTCCAAGCACGCGAAAGCCGAATCCGCCGACGCCGACTAGGCTGACAAGCAAGGGCCCTGACCAGGCAATCCGGTCGGGGCCCTTGCTGTTTTCAACGGTCGAGCAGACCGCGCTGCTGGCATGCTCATTGGTATGCCCCGGTTCACGCTGAAATCCGTCGACCCTGATTTCTTCACCACGGCGCCGCACATCTTTCGCTACGTCAAACGGTTTGCCGCACCGCCGCAACAGGTGTGGGAATCGCTGACCTCCGACGAGTCGCTGGCCGCCTGGGGACCGTCGGTCACCCGGGTCACCTGGCTCTCGCCGCGACCGTTCGGGGTCGGCAGCTCCCGCGAGGTGGTGCTCGCGCCAGGTGTGGTGAAGGTGCACGAGGCGTTCTTCCGGTGGGAAGAGGGCCGGCGGTACTCGTTCGCCGTCGACCACGCCAACATTCCGACCCTGCAGCGGTTCGCCGAGGATTACCTGATCGAGCCCGCCGGTGACGGGCAGACACAGTTCACCTGGATCGTGGCGATCGAACCGAAGCCGGCGTTCACGCTGCCGTTCAAGGCGCTGGCCCCGGCGATCAAGGCGACGTTCGGCCGGCTGGTTTCCGACGGTGAACGCTACTTCGCCAGACAGGTGTGAGAGACCCCCAACTACAAGCGGGACTTGACGGCCGCGGACAACCGCGCGCCATCAGCCTTGCCATCGGCGATCGCCGTCGCGATCTTCATCACCTGCCCCATCTGGCGCATGCTCGGGCGCTCGCCGATGTCTTCGGCCACCTGGGCGATGGCGGAATCGGCAACATCGGCCAACTCGGAGTCGGTCAGCGGCGTCGGCAGGTACTCGTCGATCACCCTGCCCTCGGCATGCTCATTGGCCGCCAACTCACCACGCCCGTTCTGCGTGTAGATCTCGGCCGATTCGCCGCGCTTCTTGGATTCGCGCGACAGCACGGCGATCACCTCGGCATCGGAGAGCTCGCGCACCTGCTTGCCGGCGACCTCTTCAGTCTGGATCGCGGCAAGCACCATTCGCAGCGTCGCAGTACGCAACTTGTCCTGCGCTTTCATCGCTGCAGTCAGATCCGCGCGCAATCGATCCTTGAGTTCGGCCATGGCCACAACCTACGCCGCCGGGCAGCGGGGCACGTTGTCAATTTTGTCGGTCCTCGACAGGATGGAGAGATGACCAACGACGCCGGCGGGTACTCGCCGTACCCGCCGCCGCCGGGCCCGCCGGGCTACGGCCCACCACTGGGTTACGGCCCGCCGCCACCGGGTTACGGCCCGCCACCGCCTGGGTACGGCCCCCCGCCCGGGTACCCGCCTTACGGGCCGCCGCCGGGCTACCCGATGGCGTTCAAGCCGGGCGTTATTCCGTTACGGCCGCTGAGTCTTTCGGACATCTTCAACGGCGCGGTGAACTACATCCGGGCCAACCCCAAGGCGACGCTCGGTCTGACGACCATCGTCGTCGTAGTGGCCCAAATCATCTCGTTGCTGCTGCAGATCGGGCCGCTGACCACCTTCAGCACTTTCGACTCGACCCTGCAGGGCGATACACCGTCCGCGGGCGCACTGGCGCTGGTCTCGGCGGGGAGCTTCGCCGGCATCATCGTCACGGCGCTGGCCGGTGTGCTGCTCAGCGGCATGCTCACCGTGGTGGTGGGGCGCGCGGTTTTCGGCGGCACCATCACCATCGGGCAGGCCTGGCAACGGCTGCGCGGCAGATTCTGGGCGCTGATCGGCCTGACCGCCTTGGAGGCGTTGGCATTCGGACTGGTCGGCGCGATCATCGCCCTCGTCATCGTCATGGCCGCCGGGGTGGGCGGTGGCGTCGTGGCGTTTGCCGTCGGCGCCCCACTGGTGCTCGCGGCGATCGTCGGCCTCATCTACGCGATCACCGTGCTGCTGTTCGCCCCGCCGCTGATCGTGCTGGAGCACCAGAGTGTGTTCGCCGCCATCGCACGGTCGTTCGCTCTGGTGAAGCCCGATTTCTGGCGCGTACTCGGCATCTGGCTGCTGGCCGCGATCGTGGCCAACCTGATCGCGGTCGCGGTCAGCGTGCCGTTCGGCGTCGTGGGCGCGCTGCTGAGTACCGGACCCGGCGGCATCTCGATACCCGGTCTCGTCGTCTCGGCGATCGGCGGCGTCATCGGGCAGATCATCACCGCACCCTTCAACGCCGGTGTCGTGGTCCTGCTCTACACCGACCGGCGCATCCGCGCCGAGGCCTTCGACCTGGTGCTGCAGACCGGCGCGGTCGGTCCTGCGGAATCCACGGACCAACTCTGGCTGATTCGGCCTCGCTGAGTTGAGCACCATCGACATCGACCGTGACGCCGCGCACGACGCTGCGCAAAACGAGCTCAGCAAGCCGATCTACCCGAGATCCTCACCCACCCAGCAGTTCCTCGACTGGCTGACCGAGCTGTTGTACCGCCTTGCGATGCAGGGTTCGAAGGTCCCGGGCGGCTGGTTCACCATCGCGGTGCTGGCGATCCTGGTGGTGCTGGCCGTCGTGGTTGCGGTGCGGACAGCACGGCGCACCATGCGCACCACCCGTAGCGAGCAGTACGCCTTGTTCGGCAGTCGGGTGCTCAGCGCGGCCGAACACCGCCGCACGGCCGAGCAGTATGCAGCGCAAGGTAATTGGGCAGGCGCCATCCGGAATCGATTGCGTGCGGTGGCCCGTCATCTGGAGGAAACGGGGATTCTCGACCCAGTGCCCGGGCGCACGGCCACCGAGCTGGCCCGGGACGCCTCAGCCGCACTGGGCGACCTATCGGACGAATTATTCGGCGCAGCAATCATATTCAATGACATCACCTACGGTGAACAACCCGGAAGTGAGGCTGCCTACCGGAAGATCGCCGATCTCGACGGCCGGTTGCACGACCACGGTCGTGTGCCTGTGGCCGCCGCCACAGCGGCCCCGACCCCTGCTGGCTGGACCCCGGTGCGATGACGCTGCATTGGCGTACGGCGCGCTGGGTGCTGTTGGCTGTCATGGCCGTCGTGGTGGTGGCCGCGGTCAGCACCTACCTGACAGCGCCGCGACCAGGTGGCCGGCTGGACCCCGAGGCAACCGGGCCCGACGGCGCACACGCTCTGGTCGCGCTGCTGCGCCAGCACGGTGTCGAGGTGATCACCGCCGATACGATCGGCGACGTGCAGCGGGCTGCCGCGCCCGACACCCTCGTGGTGGCGGCGCAGACCTTGTATCTGTCGGACGAAGACCAACTGCATCAATTGGCGCAAGCCCCGGGAGATCTGCTGCTCATTGCACCCGTCAGCAAGACCAGGGAGGCGCTGGCCCCGAAAATCAAGCAGGGCAAGGCCAGTTCGTTCGGCGGTGGCGACCCCGATTGCGATCTGGTCGAGGCCACCCGCTCGGGCGATGTCGAACTCGGCCTGACCAACACGTTCCAGCCGGTCGACGACGCCCAGGTGACCAGTTGCTATCAGGGCGCGGTGGTCCGCTACCAGGACGGCGGTCGAACCGTCACGGTCGTGGGCACCGGGGACTTCATGGCCAACGGCGGCTTGCTCAAGGCCGGCAACGCCGCACTCGCGATGAATCTGGCCGGCGCCCGGTCCCGGGTGATCTGGTACGCGCCTCAGCACCCCGAAGGTGAATCCACGGGCGGTAAAGGGATTTCTGCCCTGCTACCCACGCAAGTGCGGTGGGTAGTGTTGCAGCTGGGCTTGGTGGTAGCACTTCTCGCGATGGCAAGCGCGCGGCGCCTCGGCCCTCTGGTCGCCGAATCGCTACCGGTAGTGGTGCGGGCATCTGAGACGGTCGAGGGACGCGGTCGCCTGTACCGCAGCCGGCGGGCTCGCGACCGCGCCGCCGAGGCTCTGCGGTCCGCGACCATCATGCGACTGCTGCCACGACTCGGCCTGACGACCGGCGCCGCACCCCAGACGGTGGCCGCCGCGATCGCCGCGCGCGCAGGTGGCGACACCGGCGTGGTCGGCCACACGCTGTTCGGCCCACCCCCTGACACCGATTCCGATCTCGTACATCTGGCCCATCAACTCGACGACATCGAAAGGCAGGTCGCGCAGTCGTGACTCACCCCGCCCTTGATTCCGATGCGGCGCGAAATGCCCTGCTGTCCTTGCGAAATGAGATCTCCAAAGCTGTCGTGGGGCAAGAAGCTGTAGTCAGCGGCCTTGTCATCGCCCTGCTGTGCCGTGGCCACATCCTGCTCGAAGGCGTGCCCGGCGTGGCCAAGACCCTGCTGGTGCGCACCTTGGCCGCCGCGCTGCAGTTGGAGTTCAAACGCGTGCAGTTCACCCCGGATCTGATGCCCGGCGATGTCACCGGCTCGTTGGTGTACGACGCACGCACCGCCGAGTTCGAGTTCCGCGCCGGGCCGGTGTTCACCCATCTGCTGCTGGCCGACGAGATCAACCGAACTCCGCCGAAAACCCAAGCGGCACTGCTGGAGGCGATGGAGGAACGTCAGGTCAGCATCGACGGGCGCCCCCGGCCGCTGCCTGATCCGTTCATCGTGGCGGCCACGCAAAACCCCATCGAGTACGAGGGCACCTACCAGCTGCCGGAGGCGCAGCTCGACCGGTTCTTGCTCAAGCTCAATGTGCCGCTGCCACCGCGGGATCAGGAGATCGCCATCCTGGGGCGTCATGCTCACGGCTTCGATCCCCGCGACCTGTCCGCTGTGCGACCGGTGGCGGGCGCCGCCGAGCTGGCCGCGGGTCGCGAGGCTGTGCGCCAGGTGCGAGTGGCCGATGAGGTGCTCGGTTACATCGTCGACATCGTCGGTGCCACAAGGAATTCACCGGCCCTGGCACTGGGTGTGTCCCCGCGCGGCGGTACCGCACTGCTGGCCACAGCACGTTCTTGGGCGTGGCTGTCCGGTCGCAACTACGTCACCCCCGACGACGTCAAGGCCATGGCTCGTCCCACACTGCGGCACCGGATCGCGTTGCGCCCCGAAGCCGAACTGGAAGGTGCGACACCCGACGGTGTGCTCGACGGCATCCTCGCGGCCGTCCCGGTACCGCGCTGATGATCCTCACCCGCCGGGCCGGTGTGGTCGCACTGATCGCGGCTGTGCCGATCGCGTTGACACCGTGGCCGGCAACGGTTTTCGCAGTACTCCTGGTGCTGCTGGTGATCGCGGTGGCACTCGATGTAGTGCTGGCCGGCAGTCCGGCTGCGGTGAGGATGCAACGCGGCGGGGACAGCACCGCGCGGTTGGGTCAGTGCGTGGACGCGGTGTTGACGGTGCACAATACGGGGCGTCATCGGCTGCGCGGACGTCTGCGTGACGCGTGGGCACCCAGTGCGGGCGCCGAACCACGCTTGCATCCGCTGGACCTCCCTGCCGGACAACAGGTTCAGCTGAGCACCCGGTTGCGTCCGGTGCGGCGCGGGGATCAACGATCGGAGTTCGTTGTGGTGCGTTCGATCGGCCCGCTGGGGCTGGCCGGCCGTCAACGCACACTGCCGGTAGCCGGTCAGGTGCGCATCCTGCCGCCGTTCCTGTCCCGCAAGCATCTGCCGTCACGGCTGGCCCGGCTCCGTGAACTGGACGGCGCCATACCGGTGTTGATCCGTGGTCAGGGCACCGAATTCGATTCCCTGCGTGAGTATGTCGTCGGCGACGATGTCCGCTCGATCGACTGGCGGGCCACCGCGCGGCGCTCCGACGTGGTGGTGCGTACCTGGCGGCCGGAACGCGACCGCCGGGTGGTGATCGTGCTCGACACCGGGCGCACGTCGGCGGGCCGTGTCGGGGTGGATCCCACTGCGGGTGATCCGAGCGGCTGGCCCCGGCTCGACTGGTCGATGGATGCCGCGCTGCTGCTGGCCGCACTGGCCTCGCGGGCCGGCGATCACGTGGATTTCCTTGCCTTCGACCGGGTTACCCGCGCCGGAGTGTTCAACGCGTCGCGCACGGGGCTGCTGGCCCAATTGGTGGAGGCGATGGCTCCGCTGCAACCGGCACTGGTCGAGTCCGACGCCTCGGCCATGGTGGCCGCGGTGACCCGGCGGGTGCGTCAGCGCGCGCTGGTGGTGCTGCTGACCGACCTCAACGCCTCGGCGCTCGACGAGGGGCTCATGACGGTACTGCCGCAGCTCTCCACGAAGCATCAGGTGCTGCTGGCCGCGGTGGCCGATCCTCGGGTCGAGCGGTTGGCCGCCGGTCGTGACGACGCCGCGCAGGTGTACGACGCCGCAGCGGCCGAGCGGGCCCGCAACGATCGTCAGACCATCGCAACCTGGTTGCGGCGCAATGGAGTTGACGTGGTCGATGCCGCGCCCGAAGAGCTCGCGCCGACGCTGGCCGACCACTATCTGGCGATGAAGGCGGCGGGAAAGCTCTAGTTTTCATTGCGCGAGCAGACATGTGGGTCCCGCATACGCGGCGTGTCGGGGACCTCCGTGTCTGCTCGCGGGAGGAAAGTCAGCCGACCGGCACCACGTCGGGGGCGTCGTCGATATCGCCGGTCTCGCCGGCCCGCACAGCCTTGCGGCCGAAGTAGATGACATAGGTCAAGAACGCGATCTCCACGGCGACACCGATCCCGATACGCACCGCGGTCGGTAGCGGCGAGGGCGTCACCATCGCTTCGACCAGGCCGGAGACCAGTAGCACCGCCGCCAACCCTACTGCGACGGCCACCACAGCCCGACCCTGCTCGGCAAGCACCTGTCCGCGCGGCCGATCGCCGGGTGCGATCACCGTCCAGCCCAACCGCATTCCCACCGCACCCGCCAGAAACACCGCGGTGAGCTCGAGCAGCCCGTGCGGCAGGATCAGACCCAAGAACAGATTGCTCTTGCCGGCGGCGAACATCAGCCCGGCGATCACGCCCAGGTTCGCGGCGTTCTGGAACAACAGGTACGGGATGGGCAGCCCGAGCAGGATCGCGAACCCGATGCACTGCGCGGCCACCCAGGAGTTGTTCACCCACACCTGCAAGGCGAACGAGCCGGCCGGATTGTCGCTGTAGTACGACGCGAAATCGTGATTGATCAATTGGTCGATGTCGCTTGGGGTTCCGATGGCCGTGTACACCTCGGGATTGCCGCCGACCCAGAAGGCCAGGCCGAACACCACCAGCATGAACGCCACCGCCGTGCCGAGCCACCAGCGCCAGGCGCGGTAGGCCACCACCGGAAACGACACCGTCCAGAACCGCACGAACTCCCGCCACAGCGGAGCGTGCGCACCGGTCACCACGGAGCGGGCCTGGGCCACCAGCCCAGACAGCCTGCCGACCAAAACCGAGTCACTCGACGCCGATCGGACCATCGACAGGTGAGTGGACACCCGCTGGTACAGATCCACCAGCTCGTCGACCTCTGCGCCGGTCAGCCGCCTGCGCCGTTTGACCAACTGCTCGAGGCGGTCCCACGTGGCGCGATGGGCCAGCACGAACGCATCGACATCCACCCGGCCGATGGTAATCGGTAGGTTGGGACGCTATGTCCTACCAACCGGCCCTCCAGCGCGGACCGGTGGTGACCGGGGATGCGGTGATCCTCGATATCCAGATCGCACAGCTGCCGGTGCGCGCCCTGGCCTCGGTCATCGACATTCTGGTGATCCTTGCCGGCTACCTCGTGGGCGTGATGCTGTGGGCGATTACCCTCAGCCAACTCGACGACGCGCTGTCGGCGGCGATCCTGATCATCTTCACGGTGCTGGCACTGGTCGGCTATCCGGTGATCATGGAGACCACGACGCGCGGCCGCTCGCTGGGCAAAATGGCAATGGGTCTGCGGGTGGTCTCCGAGGACGGCAGCCCGGAACGCTTCCGCCAAGCCCTGTTTCGCGGGCTGTCCGGCGTCATCGAAATCTTCATGTTCACCGGCGGTCCGGCGGTGATCTGCAGCCTGCTCTCCCCCAAAGGTAAGCGGATCGGCGACATCTTCGCGGGCACGCTGGTGATCAGCGAGCGCGGTCCCAAGCTGACACCGCCCCCGGCCATGCCGCCGATGCTGGCATGGTGGGCGTCGTCACTGCAGTTGTCCGGGCTCGGCACCGAGCAGATCGAGCTGGCCCGGCAATTCCTGTCGCGGGCGCATCAACTGGATCCGCGTATCCGCGAGGAGATGGCGCACCGGGTGCTACACGAGATCGCGACCCGGATCTCGCCGCCCCCGCCGCCCGGCGTACCGCCGCAGTACGTGCTGGCCGCGGTCCTCGCCGAACGGCACCGCCGCGAGGTCGTTCGCCTCGTTCCCCCCATGCTGGCCTCATATCCACCCCCGCAGCCGCCGCAGTACGCGCCGCCACCGGCAACACCGCCACCGCCGCCCCAGTCCGGTGGATTCGCCCCGCCGAACTGAGGCTCAGCGGGTGATGGGACACACATGTCTCATTTTGGATCAATTATGCTACATTTTGATGCATGAACACCCAGGTGGCCACCCACAGCGGAGTGCGTGAGCGCACCCGCAGGGCGATCCTGGATGCCGCGATGGCCATGCTGGCCGACCACCCGGCCGCCAGCATGGCCGAAATCGCCGCGGCCGCGAACGTCGGGCGCAGCACGTTGCACCGCTACTACCCGGAACGCTCTGACCTGCTTCGCGCGGTCGCCTATCACGTGCACGCACTCAGCAGCGCCGCGATCGAGCTCGCCGAGCCCACCAACGGACCGCCCGAAGCGGCACTGCGCCGGGTGGTGGAGAGCCAGCTCGACCTCGGCCCCATCGTGCTCTACATCTACAGCGAACCGACCATTCAGGCCGATCGCGAACTGGCGGCCCACCTGGACACCGGCGACGAAGCGATCACCGAGGTGCTCGAGCGAGCGTCGGCGCAGCGGCCCGAATATCCCCCTGGATGGGCCCGACGGGTGTTCTGGGCGCTGCTGCTGGCCGGCTACGAGGCCATCAAGCAGGACAGCACCCCGCGCCACCAGATCGTCGACGCCATCATGAACAGCCTCACCGCCGGCACCGTTCACCTGCCGCGCAGCTGAATATCACTACACCACAACGCTTTCCCTCTTTCTCGGCCACAGGAGTTCCCCATGTCCGCCTGCCTCGACGCCACGCCGTCGCAGACAGCTACCACCCCCAGACGCGCCTGGCTCGCGCTGGCCGTCCTGATGCTGCCGGTGCTGCTCATTGCCATCGACAACACCGTGCTGGCTTTCGCGCTGCCGATGATCGCCGAGGATTTCCGGCCCGCGGCATCGGTGCAGCTGTGGATCGTGGACGTCTATTCACTGGTGCTCGCCGCGCTGCTGGTCGCCATGGGCAGCTTCGGTGACCGGATCGGCCGGCGCCGCATCCTGCTGATCGGCGCCAGCGGCTTCACCGTCATGTCGGTCGCGGCCGCATTTGCTCCGAGTGCGGCGTACCTCGTCGCCGCCCGCGCCGGGCTCGGCGTGTTCGGCGCGATGCTGATGCCCGCGACGCTGTCGCTGATCCGAAACATCTTCACCGAGGCCGGTCCCCGCCGGCTCGCCATCGCCATCTGGGCGTCCTGCTTCACGGCCGGCACCACGCTGGGTCCGATCGTCGGTGGCGCTCTGCTGCAGCACTTCCACTGGGGTTCGGTGTTCCTGGTGGCCGTGCCGCTCCTGCTGCCGCTGCTGGTGCTCGGCCCGCGCCTGGTGCCCGAATCCCGTGACCCGCGTCCGGGGCCCGTCGACCTGCTGAGCGTGACGCTGTCGTTCACCGCGATGCTGCCGTTCGTCTGGGCCGTCAAAACCGTTGCACACGACGGCTTGTCGGTGATGGTCGGGATTGCCTTCGCCGTCGGCATCGCCTCGGGCGTGTTGTTCGTGCGCCGGCAGAACCGCAGCGCCACACCGATGCTCGATATGAGCCTGTTCTCCTACGGCCCGTTCAGCTCGTCGATACTGGCGAACTTCCTGTCTATCGTGGGCTTGATCGGATTCGTGTTCTTCGTCTCTCAGCATCTGCAGCTGGTGCTCGGTCTGTCGCCGCTGGCGGCCGGTCTGGTCACCCTGCCGGGTGCTCTGGTGTCGATGATCGCCGGCATCGCCGTGGTCAAGGCGGCCAAACGCTTTTCCACCCAGACGCTGATGGTGAGCGGTTTGGCGTTCGTCGCGGCCGGATTCGCAATGATCATGCTGTTCCGCCACGATCTGACGGAGGTCGCGGTCATCGTGTCGTTCGTCGTGCTGGAACTCGGCGTCGGTGTCTCGCAGACGGTGTCCAACGACACCATCGTCGCCTCGGTTCCCGCCGCGAAAGCCGGTGCCGCGTCGGCGGTCTCGGAGACCGCCTATGAGCTCGGTGCCGTGGTCGGCACCGCGACGCTCGGGACCATCTTCAGTGCGTTCTACCGCACCAACGTCGAGATTCCGACCGGGCTGACGCCGGAGCAGGCCGGTGCAGCCGGCGAGAGCATCGGCGGCGCCGTGTCGGTCGCCACGGAACTCCCAGCGGAAACCGGGGCGCGCCTGTTGGATTCGGCCCGTACGGCATTCGACTCCGGCATCGCACCGACGGCGCTGATCGCGATGGCACTGTCACTGGCCGCCGCGGCGATCGTGGCGTGGTCGTTCCGCAGTACGGCCACGGATCAGCGATAACGTAGGCCGCCCGGTTCAGCCGGAACAGTGCGACCCCGCCGGCGTACATCGCAGACCTGTCACGGTCCAGGCCGCGCATGGCTGCGCGACCCATGCCGTTCCGCGGCGTACCCGACCATCGCGCATAATCCTTGGCAAGCTCTTTGACACAGAACGGATATCAAATGTCGATACGTTGGGGAATTGTCGGGCCGGGTCGGATCGCGGAGAAGATGGTGGGCGACTTTGCCCACGTGCCGGACGCGACGGTCCTCGCAGTCGCATCTCGATCCGCTGATCGCGCAAAGGCATTTGCTACCAAACACGGCATCGAACGCAGCTACGGTTCGTACCGGGACATGATCGCCGACCCCGATGTCGATGTGCTGTATATCGCGACTCCGCATACGCACCACCGCGCCATCGGGCTTGCTGCTGCATCCGCCGGCAAGGCCTTGCTGGTGGAAAAGGCCTTCACCGCCACTCTCGCCGGGGCCGAATCATTGGTGGACGCGGTGCGCAAGCATGATGTGTTCGCGATGGAGGCAATGTGGACCCGCTTCCAGCCTGCGGTCGTGGCCGCACGCAAATTGCTTGCCGACGGTGCGATCGGCACGGTTCGGTCGGTGCAGGCCGATCTCGGCGTGACGCGATCCTTCGATCCCACCGATCGGGTCTTCGCCCACGAACTCGGCGGTGGCGCCCTCCTTGACCTGGGTGTCTACGTAGTGTCGTTTGCTCAGATGGTGCTCGGAAACCCGACGTCCGTTTCGGCATTGGGTTCGCTCGAACCGTCGGGCGTGGATGCCGACGCGACCATGCTGCTCGGTTTCGACGAGGGTAGGACCGCGACACTCATGTGCTCGTTGCACAGCCCGATGCCCGGGCACGCCCGGATATTCGGTACCACGGGGTGGATCGATATCCTGCCGCGTTTTCACCACCCGAATTCTTTTGTGCTGCACCGACAAGGCCACGAATCGGAACAGTTCGACCTTCCTGCGCTGGGAGACGGGTTTTCACACGAACTCATCGAAGTCACCGAGGCGATCAAAGCTGGGCGCACCGAGAGCGCGGTCATGCCACTCGATGACACGCTGACTGTGCAACGGGTACTGGAAGATGCGCTGACGCAACTCGGCGTTCGATTTGACGAGGATCCCGCGGCTTTCGTGTGACCGCGGAGTCACGCTCGTAGCGGTGGTCACTTTTGCGGGGAGAACGAACGCTCCGGGCTCGTTCCTCCAGTAAAGTGCGGAACGATCCACGTAGCAGCCTACTCAAACGGGTAGATCAAACCATCCCAAATTGGCGTTCCTCCAACCCGCAAATGACAGGACGATTGAACGTCAGGCCCCACCTCTGGAGGAGGAGAAGAACATCATGTCCGGCACCACGCATGTCGCCTCGGAAGTAAACCGGGACAGTATCGCGAACAATCTGTCCCTTGTCGTGGACGAGATCACGAATACCACGGCCAAAGTCAATGCAGAGCAGCTGGCTATCCTGGCTCGCCATATCGCCCAGCCGGGTCGGGTGTTCTTCGCTGGAGCGGGTCGTAGCGGGCTGGTCCTGCGCATGGCCGCCATGCGGCTGATGCACCTCGGTCTGCACGTGCACGTTGCGGGCGACACCACCACCCCCGCGATCGGTTCCGGTGACCTGCTTATCGTGGCTTCCGGGTCGGGAACGACCTCGGGTGTGGTCAAGTCGGCCGAGACCGCCAAGAAGACCGGGGCCCGTGTCGCCGCGCTGACCACCAATGCGGATTCGCCGCTGGGTAAGCTCGCTGATGCGTTGGTGATCATTCCCGCCGCGCAGAAGACCGATCACGGCTCGCACATTTCGCGTCAGTACGCGGGGTCGCTGTTCGAGCAGGCGCTGTTCGTCGTTACCGAGGCCGTGTTCCAGTCGCTGTGGGACCACACCGATATCGAGGCCGAGGAACTCTGGACGCGCCACGCCAACCTCGAATGACCCAACCCTGAC
>NZ_KB908270.1 GCF_000382405.1 Mycobacterium sp. 141 | reverse complement strand
CCGCAACGACGTCGCAAAGAAGACGGAAAGGAGTCCTCGTGACCGACGGCATGCACCCCGAAGTCGCCGCAGTCCTACAAAAAGCACAACAACTGCAAGCCCTCATGGACGACCAACTACACAAAATGAACACCGAAACCTTCACCGCCGCAGACGAAACCAACACCGTCGAGGTGACATTGAACGGACACCACCACCTCAAATCGGTCTTCATCGAAGAAGGCCTCCTCCGCCTGGGCGCCGCCACCGTCGAACAACGCCTCAACGAAGCACTCCACAAAGCCACCACCCAAGCCTCAGCCGCCATCACCGCCGACCGCGAACGACTCGACCAAACCGTCGCCGCCAGCACCCAACACGAATAGCTCTACGTGATCCGAGATAGCCTCGGACACAACTAATTCAAGAGTCTCGAAACGCTCAAGTTCCGAGCAGTGTTATCCCGCTGGCACCAAGCTATCGCTGATCAGCACACTGATGTGCTGCCAATAGACCCAATCAGCGATCGCTGCACGCTGCTCGTCGGCACTGCTCGCCATGTGGGCACGGTGCAATGCCAGTTCCCCCTGGTGATTGGCGTAGTTGATGAAGGCCTGCAGATGCGCGACCTCGCGGCCTTCGGTGGTGCGCATCAACGGCTTCTGGACTTCGCGCCACAACGACTGGGATTCGTCGGCCGGTGCTGTGTCATCGGCCGGCCGCGGCGGTAACAACTCGGTCAGCCCGCTGTCACTCGTTGCGGCCAACATCGCCGCTGCATCCGGTGCGATGATCTCCAACCGGCTGCGGCCCTGCATGCGGCCATCCTCCGGAATATCGCTTTCGTCCAGGACCACCTTGGTCGTACCCGGATCGATACCCGTCAGCTGTTCCTGCGTGCCGATGACCGCCTGCAATCGAACACCCTGATGTTGTGCCCAGTCCTGTAACGCCAGGAACGGGTAGGTCGCCCACTTTGCCCGGTCCGATGCCGGAATCGACTCATCGGCGCTGACCATGCGGACCTGTTCGGGCAGGTTCACCTCGTCAGGAATGTAGGCGATTCCATAGCTATTGGCGACGAGGATGCCGCCATCGGCGGTCATTCCGGTAGCCCATACAAAGCCCCACGCGTACTGGGGAATTGACGGCGGTGCGTTCAGGGCTGCCGCAATACGCCGCGCAAGCTGCAACGTGTCGTTGCCAGCTCGCTTGCGCCGCAAAGCATTCGCGGTTTGAGCGGCCGCAATAGCATCTCGTTCCGCCCGAGCTGCCGTCACGGGTACAGGTGCAGCTGCCACATTCGACGATGCGCCCGACGACGTCGATGCCGGCGTCACGGTGGGACCCATCGGCGCCGGTGCGCCACCCTGTGCTGGCGGTCCTGCTGGCGGCAGCGATGGCGCCGGGCCCAACGGCATGCCTGGGGTCGGGCCACTGGCCACGTTTAAATTCGAATTCACTGGCGGCGCGGCCGGGGCAGAAGGAGGCGGCTGCAGCGAACCGCCCGGATTCACCGGTGCCGACGACGTACCCTGCGCGACGGTCTGCGGCCCAGCGAATGGCTGGTTCTGGGCCGCCTGCTGCGCTACGTTGCTCATTGCCCTTGTGAAGTCATTGAGCTGCTGCCGTGGAGTCAACGGCTGCCCTGGAGTCTGACCTGTGCTGCCCGTCATCTGGGGGTTCATCTGTGGCGGAACACCGGGCGAGCCAGGGCTGTCCAGGCGGGACCCTCCAGGCCCTCCTGGGATGCCGGGCGCCGGCAAACCAGCCGTAGAAATCGGCGGAGGAGGAGGGGCACCCGGGGTTGGGGTGTGAGGCGGTCTGCTTCCGACTGGAGCTGGCACAGACGGAGTCGGTGGCTTTGCCTCAACTGGCTGAACTGGAGTGCCGCTATTCGGAACAACCGGAGCCGGCGCCGGTTGAACCCGGGCCGGCGGATCGAACGGTTTAGCCTCCGCCGGCTTAACAGGTGTGCCACTATTAGGCGCAATCGAATTCGGCGCCGGAGCGTCAGGAGCTAGCTCCGGCGTCGTTGCACCAACCGGAGCCGGCGACTCCATAGGTTTAAACGCAGCACGCTGAACAGGATTACCAGAGTTCGGGGCAAGCGGAGACTGCACGCCCGGATTTCCACCGTTCACCAAAGTGTTGACTGGAGTATTGTTACCTGGTTTGTTCTGGCCGAGCTTGACTTCGTAGTGCGCTGGGTCCGGCTTCTGTTGATTACCCGAAACAAATCCGGCCTCAGCCTGAATCAAGGAGATATTGGCATTCTTAGTGTCTTGAATTTTCTGTTTGATATAACCATTCTTCTCATCTTCATCTATATCCCCATCATTCTTCACACTATCGATGTCTCTGGTAGCATTTTCCACGTTAGTGGATATTTGATTCTTTGCGTCCCTGACCGCCTCGCTACATTTGTGAAGCAGATCGGCGGCAGCTCGAAGCCTTGTCGCCAGATTCTGAAGTTCAGTAATACGCTGGCCAAGGATGACGTGCGCCGCTCCTGCAGCTCTGCCGGACCACATCGCTGCACCGTTGAACATCATTGTTTGCTCATGCCGGGCAGCTTCCAACTGCTTGCTAACCTTGTTGGCCACTACTCTAAAGGTCTGCGATAAGGACTCCAGCGCGTCTTCATCCGCCTCCGGCCACGCAGGCGGGGCAGCCATGCCGTAGGGATCGTTCGGCTTCGGGACACTCATCGCCGATATACCCGCCACTCAAAAATCAATTTCATCCTCCGAGCGCTAAACAAGCTTCCACGATGAAGCCCGGCGGCCGCGCAGCGACTTGAGCAAGATAAGAATCCGTCCTTGTATACGACGGCAGAGCTGCAACATACGCGCGCCAGTATTGCGCTGAGAACACTCCGAAATCTGTAATTGTTGGGTTATTACTGCTCCGACTCAAATTCTCGAGGTCATCGGCATATTTCTTCATGACAGGAATGACCGCATCTGCAACAGCACGCTCGTCAGCACTCCAGTCGGAGGCCGACTTAGCCGGATCAAGATCTCCCCACGCCTTTGTATCCGACCCGAATTTGTTGTACAGTGACTGCCATTTCGAACATTCATCATCAGGCGAGGTCATGAACCGCCGGGGATCGTCCAAGTCCCCAAGGTGAGCCATATTTGACGGCGGTGCAACATCAGGAACAAAAGGTGCGCGCGCTTCAGCCGACTTATAGATAATTGCATTGCATACATATAAGATAGTCACGCCTGTTACCACAGCAACGTTAGCAAGGTGGTTATCGGCAGCAGTGTAGCTGCTCAGTGAATTTGCAAATGCTCGCGTATAGGCAATCGATTGCTCATACAATTCACGCATCACTCGATGAGGCGTTTTTTTCGCCAAAGCGACAGCCTGGTCGGCGGTAGCGCTCATTGCCTTACTGACCATCTCGTACTTTTCACGCAGTTCGGGTGTCCACTCAGTTGCGGGAATTGTGTAGTCATGATTCCCCCAGTCCGCTTTTGTTTCCACTGCCGACTCGGTGTTGTTTATCGGTCCCCAAGCCGCACAAGTCGGGTCTTCGGTGATAATGGTCGCCGGACCGGTGTCGTTCGCGCTCGCGATGTCGGAGTTCGACGCGGTGGGTGATTGCGACGCACCAGATGTCAGAGGTTGAGTGGTTTTGCCGCCATCCCCATTGCCCTTGACGACCGAGATGGATATCGCAGCGGTCACACCAATCACCGCCAGAAGAGCCACCCCGCCCAAGCCCCACTTCCAGCCGTTACCCGGCTTCTTCGGCGGCGGTCCCGGCTGTTGCGCAGCAGGATTGGGCGCCCACACCGGAGGCTGTTGCCACTGCGGCGATCCACCTTGCGAACCCGGATAACCCGCGGGACCACCTTGCGGTGGCCCGAACGGATCACCACTCCCATACTGAGGCGACCCGGGATTACCCGATGGTGGCGGCGGCAACGTCATTCAGCATCCCCTCGAAGCACTCGACACATCAACAACGACTTCACACATCACGCGTTGGATCTGCAGCATGCCGCGGTGGCACAGCCGGAGACGGATTTACCGGTGCTCGCTCACCCGTACCATTTCCTGGTGCGGGCACAGCCTGCGGATGCTGCACGGGAGCTTTCGCCTCGCCAGTCCCGCCATGTGCGCCGGCCGGTGGCGACGTCGCGTGACCAGAGTCGTTGTCCTTACTCTCGGCATCGAGCCCCTGCTTGTCCTGCCTGGAGCCCTGAACGTCGTCAGCCCTATCGGCATCCTGACCGTCGCCCTGGCTCTTGGCCGCCTCCACGATCTGCTGCGCACCCTGCGTGACCTGCTGCGGCAACTGACTCACGCTGCCCACCATTTGCCCGGGAACCTGTGCGGCCTGCTGAGCCGTCTGCATCATCTGGCCTATTTGGCCCATCCCCTGGTCTCCGCCAGCAGGCGAAGCGTCCTGCGCGGGCATTGTCGGATCGGCCGCGCTGTAAGCCGAAGCTGGCGCACCAGCAGAGCCTCCTGACGGGTAGGAGCTGCTGGACTCATCTCCCAGGATTCCCAGCTTCCGCTTGATGTCCTGAGAAATCTGCTCATCCGTGGTCTGATACGTCGACGCTGCACTCGTCACGTTGCCCGAATACGCCGCAAACGCGTCCTTGACCTCGGGGAGCTGCGTCAACACCGGGTCAACCACCTTGGTGATCTGACTCGAAATGGTGGTCGACAATTCGTCTGCGCCTGTCACCGGGGTCACCGCAGGCGGCGACGGAATTTGTCCCGCAATAGCCGACAACCGATTGCCGGCATCTCTGACCAAATCCGTATCGATTCGCAACGTCTCAGTCACGCGCCACCCACCTCATCGGCCGCGCCTGCACATGACATTCCCATGCAAAAGCCCACCCGTCCTCAAATCCCTGCGGTGGATGCTACCGGAGCAACGCCACCCTCGATGACGCCAAATTCGAGACCCTGTGCCCAATAGAAAGATCCTGACATCAGGTCGCCGCCACCAACTAGCCACCCACCGACATCTGGATGGCTGTTCCGCGACCTGTTACTCACGACAGTCATCGATATCAACGAAAACGCCGTCACTGCACCAGGATTTCAACACTATCGTCGATTTCGACGTGGCATCCGTCCCATCATCGGGAGCGTCCTTCGCCAAACGTCTGCCGAGGCTGCGACCAGATCTCCTGGTAAGCCCCACAGACCTCCGGTGACGCACGAATTGTGATGATAAACCTCAGTGCAGCCGCAGATTCCGCAGCAGGTCATACACGCCGGCGATCCACAGCAGCAGCGGAATCACTGCCGCGATCGCGGCGCCGTCGACGAGTTCGAGGATGCGCTTGGTGACCGGGGAAACTCGGCGCACACCGTTGGCGGCACCGACAGCGATCAAGGCGACGACACCCACAATGGTGTAGATCGCCAGCACCAGCCAGGCACTCTCGGGGTACCACAGGCACAGCCGCACCATCACGCCCGTCGGTACGATCACGGCAGCCGCCAGAAGTGCCCAGGAGCACCACCTTTCGGCGTACAACCGGGACCGGAAGCCGCAGACGAGCGTCACCAGGCCGGCCACGATCAGGCTGTGGATGAAGAAATGCCCCCGCACCACAACCGCAATAGCGCCGACCGACAACACCAGAGCGCCCGCGGACAGGAACCCGATCAGCAACTGACGGGTCAGCAGGCTGCGTTCCTGAAGGCGTGCAGCCGATTCCGGTACCGAAGCGATGATTGCCTGCCAGGTGGAGGTTTCTTCGTCGGCCGCGTCAGGTCCCACAACCGGGTCGAGCAGCTCGTCGTTGGAGACGATCTCACCGGGAGCCGGAATCGGTGGCAACGCAATACGGGCCACGGCCACGGTCAGTTTCGCGGCGTTGGTCACCACGATGAGCCCGAATACGATCGCGCCCAACGGCACCCAGTTGCTCGAACCGTAACCGTAAGCAACAGCGGCCCCCGTGATGGCGAGGGCCAATACCGCAAGGAACGAGGCCACTTCGGCTCGGCCTCGCGGGCCGCCACGGGTGGCCAAAGTCAACAACAGCACGACAGCACCAGCCCCGGCGACCTGCGGAGCTCCCAAACCGGTGACGCCGTCGGGGAGCGGGACCGCCAACGCGGCAGCACCGGCCAGTGCCGGTACCGCGCCGAGCAGCAGACTCTCGGCCAGGTTGACATTGTCGTAGTTGTTCTGCGCGAACACACTTCCGCCCAGCAGCCCCAGACCGAAGATCGCGAGCGCCAACGGCCACCACCAGCCGTGGCTGGTCAGGCTCCACGTCACCACCGACATCACTGTGATCGCCAGCGCGACCACCGGGATCGCAATCCCGATGAAACGGTACAGCGACTTCCGGTCGAACACCGGTGACTCGTCGAGTACGGCGATCGCGTCGATCACGTCCTCGACCAGCGGCCGGTACCGCTCGGTGCGGCTCACCGACACCAGAGTCAGCAGCGACCCGTCGACCACACCAGAATCGTCCAAGGACTCATCGGCTTTCAGCGGCGGCGCCCCCGGCCGCGCAAACGCCCAGGAACCCTGTGCTTTGAAATCGAACCCGGCCAGCACGTCCTTCGGGGTGTCCTCCAGCAGATCGGCCAGGACACTTACGGTTTCGTCGATGTACGTCTCGATCGGCGCCGCCGCCGGCAGCACCAGGTCGGTCATTCGCTTACCCGTGAGGACGGTGACCCGCGTTGTCGCCGGGCGACCGGGCGTCACACTGGAGGTGTCTGAGGCAGGGGCGGTGGTGGTCAACGGCGTTCGAGCCTGTCGAAGTCATCGGACAGGGCCGCGGCCAGCTCGGTGATCCGACGCTGGAATGTATCGCCGAGCAGGCCCAGCTGAATCTCGGTGCCCTGGGCGATGTGTTTGTCCCACGGCAGCACGATGACCCGACCCGGCGGCACGTGCCGCTCGAACTGTTGCACAAGGTCGTCGACATCGACGTTCGGTCTGCCGGGGGTGACGTGGTTGATGACCACACACGAGCGCCCGAGCAGGTCTTGATATCCGTTTTGGCGCAGCCAGTCCAACGTGATGGCCGCCTGCCGGGCACCGTCGATGGACGCGCTCGCGACGATCACCATGCCCGACACCGTCGAGAGCACGCCACGCGATGCCCTCTGGAACAGGCCCGCACCACAGTCCGCCAGAACCAGGTTGTAGTACCGCGACACGATCGAGGTCGCACCCTGCCAATCGTCGTCGTTGAACTCGCGGGGAGCGCCGCTGTACTCTTCGGAGGACAGCACCTCCAGGTTGGACGAGTTCATGCTGGTGTACGCACGAATGTCGTTGTAACGCGACAAATCCTGATCAGATAGCAGATCGGAGATGGTCGCCGCCGACTGTCGACCGGCGCGGTCGGCGAGGTTGCCGCCGTCGGGATCGGCGTCGATGGCCAGGATCCGGTCACCGCGGATCTTCGCCATCGCGGACCCGAGCGCAACCGTGACCGCAGTCTTGCCGACACCGCCCTTGAGACCAAAAATGCCGATCTGGTAGGAATCTCGCGCGTTGCGGCGGATCCGGTTATGCAGGTCCAGCTCATAGACCTCGTCAGGCGACAGCCCGAGGTTGATGCGAGTCATGAGGTAAAGCCAATGCCGCCAGCCCCGTTGCGACGGCATCTTCACGCCAGTCTTCACCCCGACGTGCGACAACGCGTCGATAGCGCGGTGATTGCCCATGGTTGCGGCGGAGGTTTGGGCCGGCTGGGCCGGTACCGGAATAGCTTGTCCCGCACGCCATGCCCCACTGATCTCGGGGTCGAAGTCGGGGAACTGCGACGGCGGCGGTCCCGGCGCCATATGGGCGGGCGGCCCAGGCAGCGTGCGCGGCTGCTCGTAGCGAGCACCCGACGGCATCTGCTGCTGCGGGGCACGCAGCATCGCGTTCTGTGGCCATTGCGGTGCTGCCGGCGGCGGCGGCATGGGCGGCGGCGCTTCACCGTGCCACTGAGGCGAAGCCGAGGCCTGCATCTGCGTCTGCGGCGGTGTCACCGGCATCGGCATCGGCGGTGAATCGCTGGATCCGGAATTTCCGGTCGGCATCGGCGGCGGTGTCGCCGTGGCCTTCAGAATGACATCTCGGTCCACGGTGATCGTGACATCGTCGACCGGTTCACCCGGATCCGACGAGTGAAAGAGCCGGTCATAGTCGGCCGACATGGGGTCCCCTCAGAATAGTGAAAATAAAAAATATTCAGATGTCCGAACCCAGGCGCACGCAGTGGGCGGGTAGGCCTGGCCTAGTCGGCGAGCCTACCCGCCCACAAACGCGTACATGGTTGTGCTAGGCAAACATGCCCGTGACGCCAGCCTCAGTCTGCGCCATGGTCGAGCTGGCCTCGCTGATGGTGTGCGCGAGGTTCTGCAGCGCGGTGTTCAACTCGTTTGAGGTGTTGTCCCAACGGGCCTGAACTGCCTGGTAGGCCTCCGAGCCCGAGCCGCCCCACACCGAGGCGAGCGCGGCAAGCGAGCCCTTGCCCTCGTCGAGCAGTCCATGAGTGGTGCTGACGGCACCCTGGATCTCACCGACTCCGCCTTCGATACCGGCGAAATTCCAAACCTGTTCCGTCATGTCTGATTCTCCGTTTTCTCTGTGGTCTCGTCGGTCAGATGTTCATCGCCGAGGACAGCGAGGAAGCCTGGTCGTCATCGGTCGAGCTGTACTGGACGCCCGACTGGTGGATGTTCTGCGAAATGTCGTTCAGCTCCTGGACCTGCCGTGCAGCGGCCTCGTGAAACCGGGCGAGCGCAGCCTGGGCTGCGGTGCCGGCCTGGCCGACCATCTGGCTGGCCAGCGCGCTGCCGGTCGACTCGACCTGCGCGATGACGCTCTGCAGCTCACCGGAGATGCGCTCGAAATTGCCGGCCTCCTTGGCGAGGACGGCAACGTCTGTATTCATTGCCATGTTGGATACCCCTTATTTTCCTTGCGTCCTCACCATGGGTATGGCGAGTCTTCCGACCCGGTGGCCGGGAAGTCTTGTGGTGCAACCGTTCACCAGTCGTCGTCTTCGTCTTCCGACTGGTCGTACGTCAGCGGCGTCGCGGCGGTGAGACCCTGCTTCGTCGACTCGCCTTCCTTCTTGTCCTTGGCTGCGCCGATCATCGGACCGGCACCGCCACCGACCGGGGCCAAACCTCCTGTCGCGTTGGACGACGCGCCTGTTGCGGGCGAGATCTTGGTCTCCTCGGTGGGCCTGAGCAGATCTGACAGCAGCGAGGTCCGCGGCGTGGTACCCCCGAGGCCCGGCAGCGAAGCGGCCCGGACCAGACCCGCACCCGAACTCGGGCCTGAGCCTCCTGCCATCGGATGGTTCGAGAACGGCATCGCGTTCAGCAGCCCCATCTGGATGCCCTTGTCATGGCCTCCGCCCGTACTGCTGAACTGGCTGACCATCTGAGTCACCTGCTGCAGCGGCTGGGTCAGGCTCTGCATCGGACTCTGGATCATCTGTGCGAACTGCTGCGGGATCTGGGCGCCCAGCGATCCCATCTGCATGGCCATCTGCATGCCTTGCTGCAGACCCTGTTGCGCGGGTTGCTCACTCTGCTGAGTCTGCTGACCCGAATTCTGCGCATTCTGCACGGCACCCACCGCGCGCTGCTCACCTTGATTTATTTGTGCTGCCGTGCGGCCGGTGATCAAACCGACCGACTCGATCATCGCAGTCGCGCCGGCCTGCTCGATCACCAAATTCCGCAGCGCACCCTCGGCGGCGCGGGGCGCTGTCGACGCCAGCGCCGCGGCCGCGGTCGTCTCGCCCACTCCAGGCATGACGATCGGCGCCATCGGCGTGATCGGCTCGAAAAGCACGTTCATCGCCGTCTCGGCCTGGTAGGCGTCCATCGCGCCCGCCGCCTGGTTCCACATCCGCACGAAGTAGTCCGTCTCGTTGGCGGCGATGGCTCCGGTGTTGACCCCGAAAAAATTGGTCGCATTGAGTACGGCATCGGTGATGTGGTTTTCCTCGATCTCCGGAATAGGCGGAGTCGTGGTCAATGCGGCCGAATATGCACTGGCCTGCGCCGAAGCCTGCAATGCCCGCTTCTGCGCTTGCAATGCGGTGGTGCGCAACCACATCACCATCGGCATTGTCGCCGCGACCGCCCGTTCGCTGGCCACCCCGCTCCATACCGAGGTGAGATTAGCCAGCGCCGCCGCCAACTCGTCGGCCTGAGTCTCCAACAGCACCGCCATGGCTTCCCAACCGGCCGCAGCCTGAAGCATCGGCACCGGGCCCGCACCGACCATCAACCGGCCGGTGTTCACCTCTGGTGGCATGCCGTGCCACGTAGGTGGCGCAGGCAGTACCGGGACCATTGCTGGCTGAACCTATCTGTTGGAGACGAATGCCGACCGAGAGTTAGAGCGTGCTCGCCTGAGCCGAGTCGACAGCGTTGTAGATGCCCGAGGCCTCCGTGTACGCCGCACCAGCCCGGGTCAGCTCTTCCTGCGCGAACGTGTTCGCCGTCAGAGCCTCGACACCCTCGCTTGCGAAAGACATCGCAGCCAGGGCCGACACCTCGTCTGCGCCCGCGGGCACCAGCGCGGTCACAGCGGCAGTGGCGGTGGTGCCACCCGCGAGACCGCGAGCCGCATTTGCGATGACCTGCGCGGCGACGGCTTCGGCGCCCGGATTGTGCGTCATTGGTTGCATTTGCTGTTCCCCCTTGTTCGATTTGAATCGCGAGGACATAACCCCAAAAACAGCCTGGCTCTAATTTGCCAGCGCGTTAAGGAATCTGTCCCCCGATTCCTTTGCCGGCAGCCTACCGCCAGCGTTGCTAAATGCGTTGAATAAATACTAACCGCCCTCTAAGGGTGGTGCGAACACTTCTTCTTCCGGCGGATCTTCGTCCGGCGGATCAATGTATGCCGCCTGAATGACTTCTTTGACGTCCGGAGAAACCATGAATGCCTGGCCAGGTGGCCTTCTCTTGACCGTGATCTCCCGCGACGGGAAATCGTTCTTCTCGCCCGAGAGGAACAGCGTCGGCGAACCTGCGCCGTACGCAGCACCCACGAACTTGTCCATGGTGGCCTTGTGCGCCTGGCTCATCTGGCACGTCACCACGAGGTGCAGGCCGATGTCGGCGGCCGCCGGCAACAGCGGCGACAGGGGCATCATCGGCGACATCATGCCCGAGGCCGCGACGATCATGTGCCAGTCGTCGACCAGCAGCACGATGTCCGGCCCAGTCCACCACGATCGGGCCCGCAGCTGCGCCGTGGTGAGATCCGGCGGAGGCAGACGCTTCTGCAGGTTCTGCGCCAGCGCCTTGATGGACTCCTCCAAAGATGCGTTGTTCCGGTTGATCGCACCGGCGGCGAGCAGGTGGCTCTGCGGCACCGCGTCGAGCAGACCCGAGCGGTAGTCGGCCAGCATGAACCGCACCTGCTGCGGGCTGTTACGGCTGCAGATCGCCCGTGAAACCGCTTGTGCGATAGTCGTCTTGCCCGACTTGGGCGCCCCGAAGATCAGCAGGTGCGGCGTCACGTTCATGTGGTTGTAGGCCACCGCGAGGTCCGATTCCCGCACACCGACAGGCACCGTCCAACGGGTCCGGTAATCCGAATCCGGCCCGGGTGGGTTGGGATCGAGTTGATGCAGATAGATCCGCTCGGGCAGCACCCGCACCTGCGGCGCCTGCTCACTGTGGAGCTCGGACACATGCTGCACAGCCGCCGAGATCGCGGCCACGAGACCTTCGGCGCTGTGCACACCGTCGAGCCGGGGCACGCCCATCATCAGGTGATGTTTCTCCACCGAGACCGCCCGGCCCGGCCGGTTGGCCGGTATCTCCCGGGTGATCCGGTCGATCTGGGTTTCGTTCACATCACCGAGGCGGAACTCGATCTTGGTACCGAGGTAATCGCGCACACGGGACTTGAGCTCAGTCCACCGTGGCGTCGAGATGATGACGTGCACGCCGAAGGCCAGACCCTGCCCGGCGAGGTCTTGGACCACCGGTTCCAGGTCAGGGAATTCGGCGACGAACGCCGGCCACCCGTCGATGACCAGGAACACGTCACCGAACGGGTCCTGATATGCCGCGTGCTCGGGGTCCTGGCGCATCTCGCGGTAAGCCGCGATCGAGCCCACCCGGTGCTGTTTGAACATCTGCTCGCGTGCCCGTAACACCGCCTTGACCTCGGCCACGACCCGGTTGACCCGGTCTGGTTCGGCACGGGTGGCCACACCGCCCACATGCGGCAGATCTTCCAGATACATCAGGCCACCACCACCGAGATCGATGCAGTAGAACTGCACCTGCCGCGGCGAATGAGTAGCACTGGCCGAGAGCATCAACGTCTGCAGGAAGGTCGACTTGCCGGTCTGCGGCGCACCGCCGATCGCGATGTTTCCGCCGGCCGCCGAGACGTCGACACCCCACACTTCCTGCCGGTGCCGGCGCGGCTCGTCCATGATGCCCAGCGCGAAGCGCAGCGGTTGGCGCTGGTAATCACGTTCGATCAGCTCATCGACCGGGTTCGGATCGGCCAGCGGAGGCAGCCACATCTTGTAGGCACGCGACTCGCCGGTGGCCAACTGCCGAAGAACGACCTCGCGGAGGACCTTGGGTTCGGCGTCGGTACTCATCGTGTGGCTCCCGCCGCGTCGAGGATCGGCGCCGTCGTGAACTGACGGATCCGAATCGCCGCCTGCCGCTGGGCGCGCGGCTTGGCGTCGCCGTCGCCGTTGTCTTTGCCTGCCGGCACATAGTTGGCGCCGGTGTAGAGGCTGCGGAATTTCACCGGATCCTCCATACCGACCCGCAGAAAGCCCACGCCGCTTTCCTTGTTGGTGATGAACTGTGCCTCAGGAGTACCGATTACCGCCTTCGATTCTGCAGAGCTGGTGGTACGCAAGGCGATTCGGTACGTCAGGTTCGGTTCGAGCTTGTCGATCCGGACTCCGCCGGTGTTCAGCGACTGGGTCGCCAACAGCAGGTGCACGCGCAGCGACCGACCGACGCGACAGATCCTGTCGAACAGCGCAATGAAGTCGGGGTGATTCTGCAGCAACTCCGCGAACTCGTCGACCACCACGAACAGCGTCGGCAACGGCGCCAGGTCGGCGCCACGCTCGCGGTGCTTCTCGTATTCGGCGACCCCGGACAACGCACCGGCCGCACCGACCTGCATACCGGCCTGACGCAGGATCGACTGGCGGCGGTCGAGCTCGCCGGTGAGCACCTCACCCATACGGCTGACCAGTTCGGCTTCCTCTTCCATGTTGGTCACAACCGCTGCGGTGTGCGGCAGCTTCTCCATACCGAGGAACGTCGAACCGCCTTTGAAATCTGTCAGGAGGAGGTTCACTTGGTCGGGGTGGTGGGTCGCCACGAGCGACAAGATCAGCGTACGAAGGAATTCCGACTTACCCGAGCCGGTGGTTCCGATCAGCATGCCGTGCGGGCCTGCACCGAACTCGGCGCCTTCTTTGATGTCGAGGCTCATGATCTCGCCGGTCTTCAACTGGTGGCCGAACGGGATCTTGAGCCGGTCGCGGTCGGTATCGGTGAACATCCGCCAGCGCGCCGGGGTGACCTCCTCGACCGACTGCGCACCCACCAGGTGGTGCCACTCGTTGGAGACCTTCTTCTGCACGCGCACGTTCTTGTCGATGATCGTTCCGGTGATCGACCAGCCGGCCAGCTTGCGCGCGATCCGGTTGGCCTGCGTGGGGGTCATCCGGTCGGTGACCCGAACCACCTCGCGGTAGGGCTGATTGGACAGCTTGTCCTCCGTCTCGCCGTCCGGAGAGACCCGCAGCCGGTACGACGAGCCGCGGTGATTACCCAAGGTGAGAACGGTGACGCCGGCCCGGCCGTCGACCGGGAACCCGGCCTTGCCACCGGTGAGGTCGACGACGATGACGTACGGGCCGCCCGGTACCGAGTCGGCGGTGTGCGGTCCGCGCGCGGTCAGGTCGGTAAGCCCGTCGGGACGGGTGAACACCATCCGGGTGGAGCCCGCGGCATCGGTGTCGGTCTGGTGCTGCACGTGCGGCAACCACTTGAGCCACGACCACTTGGGATCCTCGGGATCATCGGTGAGCACGCGGATCTGCAGCAGGTCCGGGGGGTGGAACACCGCCAGGTGGCAGATCATCGCAGTCAGCAGCGCGGCGGCGCCGGCCTCGTCACCACCCACGGCGATCGTCGGAAAGGTGCGCAGCTGAACGAGTTTCGGGCAATCGTGTACGAGGCCGTGGGTGCGCAGGAACTTGGTCACCCACATATGGCTGACGGGTTCCAGGTGCGGCGCAGGCGCCGCCTGCCCGCCGGACATCTCCCCGCTGGTATTCGGTTTGAGCAGCCTGTCGACGGCGATCTCGGCACCGATGCCCACCCGGGCGGCGGTGAAGAAGTCGGGGTTGCCGTTGGTCTGCCGTGACCACTGCCGACTGGTGCCGATGATCGAGAGCAGGTCTTCCGGGTGTGGGGCGTGGTAGCTGAAGAACGCGACCTGCGCCGACGCCGACGATGTCACACGCGTGCGCAGGCCCGCCAGGTAACGCAGGTACTCCTTGCGGTCGGCGTTGACCTCGGGAACCTTCTTGCCGCCCGAACCACCGCCGGACATCATCGCGAATGCGCCCATGATCATCATCAACGGCATCATCAGCATGTACGGCGACAGCTGCCGGAAGCCGGTGAAGGCCATGATCGCGATCATGCCGATCATGCAGGCGCCCATCACCCACGGCATTGCTTTCTGGAAACCAGAAGGCGGTATCTCGATGCCGAGGTCGTCGGGGGGTGCGACGTTGATCTCACCGGGTGTCAGGCGCGGACCGCGCTTGATGGTCGGGGTGAACTTTCGTGTCGTCATGAGCCTGACCTGTCCTTCACCTTGCGCGGCTTGGGATCCGAGGGCAGTGTGTCGTGCTCCAACAGCGCCGCGTCCTTCGACAGCATCGGCCCCTCCACGAGCAGGCTCACCACGGGCCAGGGGGCGTTGACGGGCGCTCCCAGGCCGAGGTTCTTGGCGGCATCGGCGTTGGCCACCCCGTACCGCACACCCTGGGGATCGATGTAGAACAGGCCCTCGCCGACTTTCGGATCGGGGGACTGCAGGCGCACGAACTGCCCGCCGTCGACGTACACCGTGGCGTCGCCTTCGATCTGTTTGACGCCGGTACCCCGCACAGCCGACGAGACGGGTAGATGCCGCCCCGCGATCACCGTGGTCTTGGCGGACTGATCACCCGGTTCGCGCTGCCAGGCCCAGCACAGCACCGGGTCGTCCTGGCGCAGGAGAATGGTCATCGGCTTGGCGGGTAGCGGCGAAACATACACCTGCTCAGGGATCTTCGCGACCATACTGGACTCGACGGTGGGCGGCGTGATCAGGCCGTAAGAGTTGGTCGCGCGCAATGCCGCTGCTGTGGTGTCGTTGACGCGCGCGACCCCGTCCGGCAGCACGACATAATGCTGCTTGCCAGACTCCGTCGCGGTCTGGAACACCGAGCCGATGACCAGATTGTCCGGTAGCCCAACGGTATTCGGTGTGCCCGAGGCCACGATCTGCGGCAACTGCCACGGTCCCATATTGGGCAGCGCATTGAACAGCCCCTCCGAGATCGGCGTGGCCTTGGCAGTGACCGGGATCCCGACGGCCGAGGTCACGGCGCGGTCGGCCAGCTCGATGGCGTGCCTGCCGACCTCGTTGACCAGCCAATTACCACCCTTGAACGACACCAGCATGCCCTGGCTCGGCCCGAGCGGCCCGACCGACATGTCGGTGACCAGCGACCGGATGAGGATGGACGTTTCCAGCTCTGGCGCAGCACTTTCCGGCTTGGTCACGGTATCGCACAGCGACCAGGTGGCAGCCGGTGTGCCGGTAGGGGTGGCGTACGGCGCGCCCGGAATGCCGATCGGCTGCCCCTTCGGCATGCGATCCAGTTCCTCGGACTTGACCACCGCGGGCGCGTCGCCGTGCCCCAGCGCCAACCGCGCCGAGGTCAGGTTGTAGACGGGCCGCAGCAGATCGGAGCCGGGCAGCAGCACATAGAGCTGGTTGGTGGTGCGGTCCACCACCAGGGTGTCACTCCCCCGCTTGCCGAGCGGCTTGAAGTAGGCCAACGCCACCGCGCCGAGGCAGACCATGACTGCGATGACGATGCCGGTGGACACCGCGCGGCTGTAGAACTGCAGCGGATCGTCGAACATCCGGGTATCGCGGCGCACGATCGCATGCTCGACCCGGCGCAGCAGGAACCTCCAGCCGCTGACCTGGATCTTTGTGGTGAGTCGAAACCCTGCCATCGCCTGCTCTCGCCTATTCGTCGATGCTCAGCCGGCTGTGCACAGATGAGATCGCCGATGCCATGTCTTCGCCGTTGATCTCGCTGAGCTGCTCCACGCCCAGGCTGTCGAAGTCCAGGGTGCGGGCCAGCCGCATGTCCCGGTTCTGCTCGCCGGCCTCGACCAGCTGCCGCGCGTAGCGCCCGTTGCCCGCGATGTCCAAGGCCGGCTTTCCGTTGAGCCTGCGCTGGCTCAACAACGCGGCCGCATCGTGCACCCGCTTGGCCGCGATGTCATCGAGTCTCGAATCATTGGTATCGGCAATGACTTTCGCGATCTCGACGATGTCCTCAGGAGCGTAGGAGTCGAATTCGATACGAGTCGCGAAGCGCGATCGCAGACCGTCGTTGGCCTCCAGGAGCCGGTCGATGTCGTTGCTGTAGCCGGCGATGACGACCACAAGCCGGTCCCGGTCGTTCTCCATCCGGGCCAGCAGCGTGTCCAACGCCTCGGTGCCGAACGGATCGGCCCGGCCGTCGCGCTCCTGCACCAGCGTGTAAGCCTCGTCGATGAACAGCACACCGCCGAGTGCCCGGTCGATGGTCTTGGCCGTCTTGACCGCCGATTGCCCCTCGTACTCCGCGACGAAATCCTTACGCGACGTCTCGATCAGTTTCGGTTCGGCGATCACCCCGAGCCCGGCCAGGATGTTGGCCACCACACGCGCGATGGTCGTCTTACCGGTACCAGGAGGCCCGGCGAAGATCATGTGCTTGGACGTCTGGGCGACCTTCATACCCCGCGCGGCGCGGATCCTGGCCATCTGCGTCGCGGCCCGGTAGGCCTCGATCTGTTCCTTGACCCGACTCAGCCCGATCTGGCGGTCGAGTTCGTCCTGCGCTTCGGCAAGCAGCTTCTCCCGGCCGGAGGTGTCGGCCACAACGCTGTTCGGATCCCACGGATCCTTGCGCGAGGAGATCGTCTCGGCCGTCGTCGTCGTCAGTCGGTAGGTTGGATCTCTAAGGGCAGCAGTTACTTTCGGCTCCGGATAGTTGGCTTGCAGCCATTCCAGCAGAACCCGCGTCGATTCCTCGTTGCCCTCGTTGCGTCGCGCCATGGCCAGATACCAGGCGATGGCAGGCGCGCACGCCTGGCCGGCCGGGGTGTCGTTGGCCTCGGTGAGCCTGCGGTCGGCCTCGGTGAACAAGCCGAGGTTGGCCGCCGCGACACCGTGCGCAACACCCGCCGCCGCGGCGAGGAACTTGTCCTGCCAGGCGCTGGCACCGCGCACCTCGTCGATGACGTCCGTCCAGCGCTGCGCAGCGGCGTAAATGACCGCCTTGACCCACGCCACGAGGTACTCCGCGCCGGCAGCGGGCGCCGCTTCGATGGCCTCCATCGCATCGGCGTAGTTGCCCTCGGCCGCCTCCTGCACGGCGAAGCCCATCGTGATCGCCAACGGCGAGTTCACCGGGTAGCTGATGTCCTTGCTGAACGCACCTCCGATCGGGATCCGCGCGCCCAGGCTGTTCATCGAGATTTCGGCGGCACCGGCGAGCTGGCCGAAGTTCGACCGGGAGTACCACGCTCGGAACAACGTCACCCGGTCGGTGTCACCACAGCGAATCCGCCCGACCCAGGCGTCACACGCCGATTCGTCGTAGTTGGTGATCTCGGTGAACAGCTCGAGGGCGCGGGCCGGAGAACTGGCCAGCATCCCGACAGCGCTACCGAACATGCCTGCGAGATGGTCAGCCATTTTCTCCTCCGTAACGAGTTGCGAAGATCTGGGCCCGGGCCGCGTCAGATTGTTCGGGCGTCGGCAGGTTCAGGTCACGGGTCAGGAAGTCACGCGTCGCGAAATCGTCATGCCCCTGTTCACGCATTCCCTCGAGCATCAACGAGTACTGGGCCGAGCGTGCGTCCTGCGTGGCCAGGTCGGCGATCACGAGAATTTCCTCGACGAGCTCGGATTCGGTCATGTTGACGGCCTTGGGCGACAGGTCTATCTGCTGCACGCGACCGTCCATGTAAGCGGTGACCGTTACGGTTCCCGGCGGGTTGGTGACGCCGAAGATCGGCATATCAAGGTCCGACTCGTCGTCGGGTTGCTGATCCGGGTATGCGAAATCGAGCGGCGAAAGGATATCCTGACCGTCGTCCTCATCGTGATCGTCGTATTCGTAGTCCCGGTCGTATGGCGGAGACTCACCCACCGTGGTGGCCTTTCTCAGTGAAGATAGGAACTATCCGAAGCGGTCGTGTCGAACCAGCCACCTGACGGCAGGAACTCCAGCAGGCCGTCCAGGGCACGCTGCAGGTTGTCCTGCGTACCGGACAGGAAGCTGCCGTACAGCTCACCGTTGACCTTGCGGGGGATCGAGACGATCCGGCCCGGGGTCGAGTCCAATACGCCTGCCGCGACATCGGATTGGGCGCTGGTCCCACCGGGAAGGCGTTCGGAGGCGACGATCTCGACCCAGCTCTCGGGTTCGGAGATGATGCCCGCATAGGCACGCGCCGAGGTGGGTGGAATGCCGTAGCCGATCAGATCGTCTGCTGTGCGGCATTTGGCCAGCTGGTCGGCCACGCCGGTGAGCGGTTCGACGTTGGCGGGGTTACCGGTGCCGAGCACCGTCATCACCATTCCGGCCATTCCGACCTGGGGAGCTACCCGCTGCAGCACCAGCATCTCGTTGTCCCGCGCACACACGACGTGTCGAGTCCCCTTACGACACACCGCGAATCGGATCATCTTGCCACCGAGATTGCGGCGCCACCAACGCGCTTCCAAGGTGCGATCCGCCCTGCTGAGGGTGTCGAGCATGGCAGCCACTTCAGGGTGCGGGTTACCGAATACGTCCAGTACTCCCTGCGCGGTCAGGTCCCGCTCAACCTGCTCCCAGACGATCTGACGCAGATCCACCTGCGGGATGTTCAGCCGGATACCGAGTGACGGCGGGAAATCTGCCAGTCCCAATTTGTCGGCGATCACCAGCATGCCGTCGATGGTCACCTCGACCCCGACGACATCGTCGTAATGCGGCGCGTCAGGATCGGCCCCGTACACCGACGTCATCCGGTTTGCTCCGCGACGTGACCCAAGCAGTCGGTGCGCACCTTCTCGCGTAAGTGTGCGGTGGTGACACGCAAATCTCCCGACATGAATTCCCCCTCGATTCTTTTCCCGGATTCCTACGTCCTGGTCACGGTCGCAGACCCGGGAATAGCTGCACCCAATCTAACTGCCGCCGGAACACTTAGCTGAGCCTCATCCGGCTCCACTTTCGGCGCGGGCCCGCGCACGGCCGTCACCACCGCTGAATTCGCCCGACGCCAGATCCGGCGGGAGCGTCTTGGCTGCGCCTTTGTCGGTCGGGCCTGCACCGTCTGTGACGACGTCACCGGTGTCGAACATGCCGTTCTTGGCACCCTTTTCAGCCTTGTCGGCAGTTGTCGTCGCGGCGGTCTCGTGGTGCTTCTCATCTTTCGCGGACTTGTCGTCCTGCTCCGACTTCTCCCTCTCGTCGTCGCCTGCCGTATCGGCTTTCTCGGCCAGTGCATCCAGACCCGCTGAAGATGGCTGGGCCTGCCCGACGGCCTGGGTGGCGCCTTGGGCGGTTTGCGTGGCGGCCGCGACCGCCGCCTGCAGCGCCTGAGATGCGGCCTGGGTGATACCGCCCAGGATGCCGCCGAGCGGACCGAGGATTGACCCGATCGCGGTGCCCGCCGTCGCTGACGTGGCATCCATCGCAGCCTGTTGCGTGGCCGCAGGTTGTTCCGCTGGGGCCGGTGCGCCGCAGTCTGTCTCGCGGGGGTCGGTACTGGGCTCGGCGTCACGCGCGATGTCCGCATACTTCGCGACAGCGTCCCGCAGCTCGGCGGCGTTGGCGTCGACGTTCTGCCACATGGCCAGGACCTGATCGGTGGACACCCCGAGCGCCTTCGCCACCATCGCGATCTCGGTCGCGGTCTGCGAAGCCTTGCCGACATACGGGATGCCGGCGATGGCGGCCGTGACCAGGCTCATGTCGGCCAGCCAGTCCGATTGGCCGTCGAGGTTCTGTCGCGTCGTAGAGATCTGGTCCGATTCGCGCACGAGCACGGCCGCGACCGCGCGATCGGCCTCCATCACCGCCGCGGCGCGGCTCAGCTGCTCAGTGTTGCGTGCGCTGTAGGCGACGGATCCGCTACTTGTCCACGAGTCGTCGGGAAACGCCGACTTCAGCGTGTCGCCGGCCTTGCCTAACTGCTCGGCGCCCGCGCCGAAAGCGTCGCCGTTGTCGGGTGCACCGGTGCCCGTGGTGACCTTCATGTCTTCGATGACGTTCCGGCCGGCGCCGAGGATCCCCTCGCGCTGCTCGATCAGTTCCTTACCGGTTTTGGCAATATCGCCCATCAACCCCATGCGCAGATCCCCCTCGACGCGAGACGTTACCAGCGCCAAAGAGCCCGCCTGAGCACCAAATTCGGCCCAAACATGTCGCCCTGCGACGCCTTGGGCAGCGGGTACGGGATTGACGACGACGGGCCGTCGCCCCGGTCCCGCGGCCGCGAAGCGCAGGGACCATCACCAACGGGTGCAGTGAGGTGGTGCCGTAGTCGATACTTTAGGTCGGTCGAGATAGCCGTCGCGTGACTACCTGAGGAGATTCCGTCGTGACCGACCCCGACGACACCCTGCGTGGAGAGCTTGGCCGGACGGGGTCGGAAGACACCGATTTCGAACCGGACACCGGGCCGACGCCCCAGCCAGCGGAGCAGCCGCGCATCAGCTTCCGCGAGCCGGCTCAGCACCCCCAACCTCCCACACCCCCGCCGCACGACGGTCGTCAGGGACCCTCGGCACCGAGCAGGTTCGACGGCAACCAGTGGGGACAGCAGCCCGGCCGGCCGGTGCACCAGCAGCGACCTCAGGCGCCGCCGATGCACACTCATCCCATCCCTTCGGCCCCGCCGACACCAATCGGGCCGGGGCCGCAACCGCCTCAGTCGTTCGGGCCAGCGCCCGGGTCGCCGTGGCCTGCCGAGGGCGGGTTCGCGTCGGATGGCAGCGGCCAGCCGGCGCCGCAGACGGTTCCGGGGTCCTACGCCGAGCGGATCCGGGTCAATGACCTGGTGCCGCCGCGTCGCGAGCCGCCGGCCGGGGGTTGGCGACTGCTGGTCTACAAGGCGACTTTCGGGCTGATCAACCCCGGACCGTCCCCAGTGGACACGCGCCAGGCCGAGCTGGAGACCAAGATCAAGGGTGTCCTGCGCGGCCACTACAAGGTCGGTGTCATGGGCAAGGGCGGCGTCGGCAAGACCACCGTCTCGGCAAGCATCGGCTCGGTGTTCGCCGAGTTGCGCCAGGACGACCGTGTGGTGGCCATCGACGCCGACACCGCGTTCGGCAAGCTGGGCAGCCGCGTCGACCCTCGAGCCCAGGGCTCGTACTGGGAACTGGCCTCCGACAAGCACCTCGACACCTTCGCCGACGTGCGCAGCCGGGTCGGCAACAACGCCGCGGGGCTGTTCGTCCTCGCCGGTGAGGCCACCCCCGCCCGGCGTCGCGTCCTCGACGCCGCGATCTACCGCGAGGCGACAACCCGGCTCGACCGGCACTTCTCCATCTCGGTGGTGGACTGCAGCTCGACGATGGACTCCCCGGTGACCCAGGAGGTGCTGCGAGACCTGGACGCCCTGATCGTGGTGTCCTCCCCGTGGGTCGATGGTGCCGCTGCAGCCGGGCAGACGCTGGACTGGCTGGCCAATCGAGGGATGACCGGCCTGTTGCAACGCACTGTCGTCGTGCTCAACGACTCCGACGGGCACGCCGACAAACGGACCCGATCCATCTTGGCCGCGCAGTTCGCCGGACAGGGCCAGACCGTCGTCGAGGTGCCGTTCGACGGCAACCTGCGTCCCGGTGGCGTGATCGACGGCACCCGGGTGATGACACCGGCGGTACGCCAGAAGTTCCTCGAAATCGCCGCGGCGCTCGCCGACCACTTCCCGTCCTCGGACGATCGGCATCGAGAGCGCTTCTGAGCGCTCGCGATATCAGGCCATGGCGCTGATCAGTGCCTCGATCGCGTGCACCGCGGCCGCGTCGACCAGGTGCTCGGCCTCGGTGCGGGTGATGACGTCCTCCGGGACACCTGCCGCCTGAGCGGTCTCCTCGATCGTGAGGTTCGCACGCCGGCGCGCGACGTAGAGCCGCTGGCCGAGCGTGGCCCCCGGTGCTGCTGCGGCCCGCGTGGTCAACTCGTCGATCTGGTGCCGCACAGCGCTGAGCGCCTTGATCAACGCCGGGGTGACCTGGCTGATCCGGGCCGCCCGGGACGCGACCGCCTCAAGCTGACGCAAGTCGGCGAGGATCGCCGTGACCCGGGGAATGAAAGCGGGATCGCCGGCGGGCGGCATGGCGTCCATGGTCGAGCCAAGCGTGTTGGCGGCGGTGAGCACCGCTTGGGCGATCAGCGGCACCTCGGCATTCGCCGGGGCAGCCGCGGGGGGTTCGGCCGGCGCACTCGCGGCGGATGGAGGCGGTGTCGCAGGTTCGAGCACCGGGACCGGTGCGCCCTGGCGCAGCCGTGCGATGGTGCCCGGTGGCCAGTGCAACACCTCTTCCAGCTTGAGCCGAGTGCGCTCACGGGGCCAGCTGCGACCCTTCTCGAAGGCGATCAGCGCACCGGCATTGATGACACCGTCGGCAGCCAGGCTGCGCTGACTGATGTCGAGTTCGCGTCGTCGCGCGGCGGCAGCCGCTCCGGCGCGAATCAAGCCGACGTCGAACTCACCGGTAGCGAGATCGAACTCCGCATCGGTCATCTCCGGAGGGTTCCTTAGCTGAATGAGCTGAAGCGCTAGGGCGGGCTGTCATGGCTGCGTGGACCTGTCGATTCTAACCGCATACTGCAGCACCGCTACGACTTGGCTTGGGTTTTTCGTGAAACTGAACTAACGCTACGACTTAGTCGCACATGGCGGCGCAGGCACTATCGCGCGCGCTCAAACTGCTTCGGTTGCCGCCCAGACTATCCGCGCAGGTAATCACAACTAGGTAGTTTTACTCTTAACTTCCGGCCCGTCACAGTCTCGTAGCGCCGCAACGGTTTCATCTATCCAGAAGCGTTGCATTGCTACGGTTATTGCTATAGCGTTCCTCTCACCGCGGGACACCGCACAGTTCTTACGAGGGGAGCAATAGAAATGACCGCTTTGATGGCCAACGGAATCCCGCTCGGCGTCTGCACCGCCAACCCGGAACGCTGGACCTCCACGCCCGACGAAGAGGCCAAGGTGATCTGCCGCGAGTGCCCACGCCGCTGGATGTGCGCCAGGGAGGCCTGCGAGCTGCCCCGTGCCGAAGGGCTCTGGGCCGGGATCGTGGTTCCTGAAGGCGGCCGCGGCCGTGCGTTCGCGCTCAAGCAGCTGCGCTCGCTGGCCGAGCGGAACGGCTACCCCGTCCGCAAGACCCGGCTGGTCTTCCCCGAAGCCGCCTGATCTCCTGCCCTCTCGCCGCCGAATTCGAGGGGACGGCGGCGGGAGGGCAGCAGTTCCACACGGGGGAGGAATAGGGGCCCGGGGCGTGCTGTTGATGCATGCGACGGTGCCGGGCATTGCCCCGGGCCCCACACCAAAACCGTCGCTTCGAGCGACCACTCGCCGCGAGGCGCAGTGTCGGCACCGTCCCCGACTTGCTTGAGCGCTCGAGCGTGGCGACTACCGCATCGAGCAGGCGATCAACTTCGTCTCCGCACTACGGTGGCAGCTATGAGCAACACCGACGTCGCACCCACTGAAGTCACCTGCGCGGCTTCGGCATTCACCGGAATTCTGCACTCTCGTGAGGTACCGCTCGGCGGGCCGCGGGCGCTGCTGGTGCGGCGCACGCTGCCGCAACGAGACCGGTCGCTCATCGGCGCCTGGTGCTTCGCCGACCACTACGGACCGCACGATGTCCGTGACGGCACAGGCATGGATGTTCCGCCGCATCCGCACACCGGATTGCAAACCGTCAGTTGGCTTTTCCAAGGCGAGATCGAACACCGCGACAGCGCCGGCGTGCACGCCATGATCCACCCGGGTGAACTCAACCTCATGACGGCGGGAGCAGGCATCTGCCACTCCGAGGTGTCCACCTCGGCGACAACCATCCTGCACGGCGTGCAACTCTGGGTGGCCCTGCCTGCTTCCGACCGCGACACCGCCCGCGATTTCGCCCACTACATACCAGCAGCTCGCGACATCGCCGGGGCGACCCTGCGCGTATTTCTCGGTGAGCTGGCCGACTCACGGTCGCAGGTGCACACCTTCACGCCACTGCTCGGCGCCCAACTCGACGTCGACCCCGGCGCCACCGTGAGCCTGGAGGTCGACCCGAGCTTCGAACACGGGGTGCTGCTCGACGAAGGCGATGTCGAGGTGGCCGGAATACCGCTGGCAGCAGCCGATCTCGCTTACCAGCGCCCCGGCCACCAGGAGCTTCACCTGGTCAACCGCGGAGCAGGGCCGGCCCGGCTGATTCTGCTCGGCGGCACCCCGTTTCCCGAGGAATTGGTGATGTGGTGGAACTTCGTCGGACGCAGCCACGAGGACGTCGCCGCCTATCGTGAACTATGGCAGGCCAATGATGTCCGATTCGGCGACGTGGCTGGGTACCGCGGCCGCATCGCGCGGCTGCCAGCCCCGCCGCTGCCCAACGCGCGGCTCAAGCCGCGACCCCACCCGACGGGTCAGACACCGGACTCTTCACCCAGGTACTGCGCGGTGCTGCCGCCGACCGGCATCGCCGGAAGGCCGAGCTTGCGGTGATCCCAGCTGCGCAGCCGGACCGGCACCACACGCACAGCGATGCGATTGTTCATCATCTGGTCGACAAACGGCCGCATCTCCTCGGTGTAGGGACCGGTGTACCGCTCCCACACGCTGATTCCCACGCGCAGTAGGGTTTTCGGGTCGTCGACGATCTCGGCACGGCCGTCGATGGATACCCCACGAAGGGTGTCGTAGGTCTGCCCGTCCTCGATCATCACCGTGATGGTCGGATCGCGGCGCAGGTTCACCGCCTTCTGCGACTTGGCCTTGGTCTCGAACCAGATCTCGCCATCGAGCACCGCGTACCACATCGCGACGAGGTGCGGCCTGCCGTCAGCTTGCAGTGTCGCCATGGTCGCGGTCCGGCTGTGCTCGATGAATTCGGTGATCTCGTCATCAGCCATGCCGATCTTCGCGCGTTCGTTCTTACCCATGCATCAGCACCTCTCGCTCTTGAATGCAGCGCATGTCAGCCGCGGTACTGGGAAACACAGACGAACGTCGTCTTCTCGGTGTTGTACAGGGTGTCCCCGGGGCATGTTCCCTGCACTTTGCTCACCTGGTCGACGTGATAGATGTCGGGTCCCGGCGCGCATGGGGTGAGCGTGATCGTGATGGCCGTCGTGTTCGGAGCGTCGGGATCGGTGCCGAATTCCTGGATGCGGACACAGTCACCGACCCGCAGGTCCTCCACTGCGACGGTCTGCGGTACCGGCGGAGGCGCCGGCACCGTGGTGCGCGGCGTCGACCGCTTGGTGGGGGTCTTCGACATCGTGGTCTTCGTGGTTGTGGTGGTCGCCGTGGTCGTCGTGGTCGACGACGAGTCGTTCTTGTGCGACACCAGCAACACCACGAGCGCGATGATCGCCACGAAGATCACCAGGTAGGACACTGTCAGACCGATCAGGGCACGCTCGCGGCCCTTCTCGCCGGTCTTCTTGATCTGGGACAAGGCCAGATGGCCCAGTACCGCGCCGATGGGCGCGAAGACGATCCCGAAAACGATCGACAGGGTCGCCAGCGCGTTGGTCTGACCCGGCGGAGGTCCGTACCCGGGCGGGCCCGGGGGATAAGGCGGATAACCGGGCGGAGGGCCTGGAGGAAAGCCCGGCGGGCCTCCGGGCGGACCCGGAAAACCCGGTGGAGGAAAGCCTGCGCCTGGTCCGGCGAAGGGATCGTTGCCGTACGGGCCTACCGGTCCACTCCCGTACCCGCCGTATGTCATTTACCAATCCCCGCCGTCGACTACGCGTGATTCTGCGTCAAATTCCGCCGCCATGGCACGTGGATCACCCGCCAAAGCTGTGCGAAAACTCGATCGTAATCGGAACCGCTACTGGGTGACTCGATCACGCCTGCCGTGCAGAATTTCCCGCCGCCGCCCGAGCACCTCCCCGGCGCTAGCCTGGTCCGATGGAGCCAACTTCGGCGATGCCAGCGGCGTTCATCGGGCACGGCAGCCCGATGAACGCCATCGAGTCCAACCAGTACACCACCGCATGGCGTGACTTCGGCCGGTCGGTGCCACGGCCACGGGCGATTCTGGTGGTCAGTGCCCACTGGTACATCAACGCCACCGTGGTCACAGCGATGCCGCGGCCGCGCACCATCCACGATTTCTACGGGTTTCCGCGCGAGCTGTTCGACGTGCGGTACCCGGCGCCCGGCCTGCCCGAGCTCGCTGAGGAGATCAGCGATACGGTGCACCCGACCTGGGTGGGCGCCGACGTGGACAGCTGGGGCATCGACCACGGGACCTGGTCGGTACTCGTGCACGCGTTCCCCGACGCCTCGATCCCGGTGGTGCAGTTGGCCATCAACGCCAACGAACCGGCCGACTACCACCTGGAACTCGGAGCCAGGTTGGCGCCGCTACGCGAACGCGGCGTGCTGGTGCTGGCCAGCGGCAACATCGTGCACAACCTGACAGGCATAGACGGTACGCGTCCCGACGACGGATACGACTGGGCGCAGCGGTTCGACGACGCCGCCCGCGAGCAGGTGCTCGACGCCCCCGCCGAGATCCTCACCCTCGATGCCCACCGGGACTATCCGCTGGCCGTCCCGACCCCCGATCACTTCATCCCATTCCTGTACTTCTCCGGGATGGTCTCTGCCACAAACACTTCCGCCGAGGTACTGATCAGCGGCTATACCTTCGGATCGCTGTCCATGACCGCGTACACGCTGCGCTGAGCCCGATCTAAATGTCGGTGGGCCGCCGTAGTGTGCCGTCATGACGTACTGGATCAACACGGTCAGCCGTGACCATGTCGCACGCGGGGTGGCCGGCGGTTTCACCCAGGCCAACCACGGCAAGCCGCACATGCTGCGCAAGATGGCGCGCGGGGACTGGATCATCTTCTATTCACCGAGGACCACATTCCCGGACGGGCCACCGCTGCAGGCGTTCACCGCACTCGGCCAGGTCAGCGACGACGTACCGTACCAAGCCGAGGTGGCCCCGGACTTTCGCCCATGGCGGCGATCGATGGATTTCCAGGCCTGTGAGGAAGCCCCGATCCGGCCGCTGATCGAGGATCTCGACTTCGTGGAAGACAAGAAGCGCTGGGGGTATCGGTTCCGGTTCGGCGTGTTCGAGATCGATCAGCATGATTTCGAGGTCATCCGTTCGGCGATGAGCCCGCCGTGATTGCGCGCCTACACTCGGACCGGTGACAACCACCCAGCGCCGCGGATTCAACGACATGGTCACCCGGTTCTGGAGCTTCGCTGCTCCCGCCTACGACCAACAGTGCGTGCAACGTTGGATCTACCGACCCGCCCAGGACGAGGTGATCGCCCAACTGCAGTAGCACGCGTCCGCTGACGGTCATTCGTACTCCTCGCCTACGCGGATCGCCGATGTCGCATGCGGCACCGGGATCCTGGCCGACCGCATCCAGCGTGAGCTGCGGCCCGACGAGGTCTATGGCATCGACATGTCCGAAGGCATGCTGGCCCAAGCCCGCAACCGCTCCGACCAGGTGCGGTGGATGTCGGCTCCCGCCGAGGAACTACCGTTCGAGGACGGATTCCTCGACGCCGTGGTGACCACGACGGCGTTCCACTTCTTCGACCAGCCCGCCGCGCTGGCCGAGTTCCACCGCGTCCTCGCCCCGGGCGGCATCGTCGCGGTGACGACTGTCAGTCCGCGCCAACCGATTCCGCTGTTGCAGGCGCTATCCGCGGCGGTGTGGAGCCCCGCGCACAACCCGTCTGAATCGGAATTGCTGGCCTTGTTCGCGGGTGCCGGGTTCACCGTCGCCGACCAGCACCGGGTGCGCAGGCCGAGCTGGACGCCCGTGTCAGACCTGATCACCGTCGGCGTCAAACCGGCCTAACGCCTGTCGCCTGATGGAAGTTCCTACGCGAGACTGGATTTCGGCACATAGCACGTAGATCGCGGAGTCGGCCGCTCGCGGTCGGCCACCAGCAGATCCTCGACGCCGGGTCCAGGTCGTACCCGAACCCGACCGTGCACATCGGGAACGGTTCGGCTTTGCCGGGGAGCGCCGCGCGCCGTCAGGTCGGGCCTTCGCCGCGTGCTTTTGGCGTGCACGGTCAGCCTCACTTGGTTCGTACCACCGAATCGACAGACCTGAGTCAGGCGCGAATTCGTTTGGTGGCCATCGTCAGCCAACCCAGCTCGGCGGCTCTAGCTACTTCGTCGACGGTGGGGGTGGTTGGGGTTGGAAGGGTGTGTACCACCACCAGTCGGCGCGCTCGCCGGTGGGCCCGCGGTAAGGCGGTACCTTTGGAGGGGTGTGGTTGGTGGCCGGGCCAGTGATCCTCCACTGAGTCGTTTTCCCGCGCTATCGGTGACGACGAGCCGGTCAGCGGGGCCGGTGACCGTGATGCCACCCTTGTGGTGCAGTCGGTGGTGGTACGGGCAGAGCAACACCAGATTGTCCAGTTCGGTGGGGCCGCCGTCCTCCCAGTGCCGCAAGTGATGGGCATGCAGCCCGCGGGTGGCGTCGCAGCCGGGTACTGCGCAGCAGCGGTCGCGATGCTCCAAGGCTCGGCGCAACCGGCGGTTGACCGTGCGGGTGGTGCGGCCCGCGCCGATCACCCGCCCGTGGCGTTGGAACCACACCTCACAGCTGGCATCACAGGACAGGAAGCGGCGTTCCTCATCGGACAACACCGGCCCGAGGTGCAGTGAGGCGACCGGTTTCGCACCGTCTCGGTCGAGGTCGACGTGCACCACCACCGTGGTGTGCTGCCCATGTGGGCGGCGCGCCACGTCAGTGTCCCAGCCGGCCTCGATCAGGCTCATCAATGCGTCTACGGTGCCGGGGAACGGCGGCGCCTGCTCCGATGCCTGGTCATCATCCTCGTGGTCACGCTTCCACTGCGCGATCAACGCGTCGTGATGCGACTGCATCGCAGCATCGACTGTCGCTGCCTCGTCGCGCGGCAGGGTGATCCGGTAGGTCGTGCAGTCGTCGTGAACCTCTTTGCGGAACGCGCGTTTGGGATCCGGTTCGGGATCTGGATCAGGGGCGGGGCGGGGTTCGAGTTTGACCGCCGTACGCAACTGGGCGACAGTGGCCACCGCCGCCAACTCCGCATAATGCGCATCGGAACCGTCGGCGGCGCGTTCGGCGATCACCCCCACCTGATCCAGTGACAAGCGGCCTTCGCGCATCCCTTCGGCGCAGAGTGGGAACTCCTCGAGGCGGCGTGCGACTGCCACCATTGTTTCGGCGTTATGTGGTGTGACACCGGTCTTCCAGGCCACCAAGGCTGTGATCGATCGGGCGCCGGTGGCGCCGCACAATTCGTCGCGCTCCAACTCGGCGACGATCTCCACCAGCCGCCCGTCGATGGCGTTGCGTTGCCCACACAGTTCGGCCACCTCATCGAACAACTCTTCGGTCCGCTGCGCAGGGCTCAGCGCGTCAGCGTCGAAAGGTGTTGCGCCCGATGGCATGCCCCCATTATTGCAGTCAGGTCCGACAAGTTCCGGGCGACGGACAGTGCGAAGACCACAGGGCTCACCGAACCGAATCCCAAGTTGGTACAAGCCACTTGGGCGGCGTCCGGCCGTAGCAGGGCGCGGTCTGGTAGCGCGACGGATCGAATGCGTCCGGGTTGGCCCACTGCACCGGATCGCGGCTGGTGGAGTTGTGCGGGTTGACCATGAAAGGGTGCCGCTCGAACAGCGGCTCGGTGGTTTCGGTGAGCGCGGAAATGCTTCCCCCGTGGGAGAAATGGTGCGGAACAGCTCCATCACGACGACATCTTTGTAGAAGTACTCGCTGCCTTCGCCGTTGGTGATCCAGTGCCAGCCGAACGTCTTCTCGCGATCCGGTGTCTTCCCCGGCAGTTGTCGTGGACGATCTTTTGCGTGACGTCGCGGTAGGCCAGCACCGCGTTGAAGCTGGCGGAATATCACACGGGTTCCGGCACCTTCAGTTCCCGCCGCAGGGCGCTGAAATCGCTGATGGTCTTGGTGGCCACGGTCGCGACGGGACGTGCGTTGCGTCCGGTCGCCTCAGTCTTGGACACCATCACCACACCGTCGATGTAGGGCTCGATGGTGGTGGCGTTCTGCACGGTCGCCACGATCACCAGCTGGAAGCCGAACTTGCGGAACGCTTCGAGCGCCTGCGCGGCGAACTGCGGGTCGGACTTCGAGAACGCCTCGTCCAGCATCAGCTGCGCGAAAACCGGTGTGTTGTCCCCGCTTTCGGGGCTGGCCAGGTTGAAGCTCAGCGCGCCGGCCAGGCAGAACGCCATCAGCTTCTCCTGCTCACCACCGGAGTTGTCACCAGCGTTGCTGTGCGTACGGATGAGCTCGTCGGTGCGAACGTCCCACTCCGCGCAGTCGAACATGAACCGGTTGCGCACGTCGAGCGCGTCGCGGGTCCAGGCGCGATCCTCAGGAGTGTTGCTGGCCAATCGATTTCGTAACCGCAGGATGTCTGCGTACTGATCGAGGATGGCCTTTTTGTCGCCGAGGCCGACCTCGGCGATGCGCCGCGAGATGGCCCTGACGATGTCGGTCAGCTCCGACACCGCCGCCAAGCTGCGCGGAGTGGCCCGCAGCGTCAACCGGGTGCCGCGGTTGAATTCGACCGCGCCCAGCCCCGTGTTCACCCGGGCGATCTGGTCGCTGATCCGCCGGGTCTCCTGCTCAGCCACGCGGTGCAGCGTCAGGATCGCATCGGGGGCCTGCTCGGTGATGAGCCGCATCATGCGTTCGTAGGCGTCGGGCAGCTCGCGTTCATCGATGTGGCGGCACACCGCGACGTAATCATGCACGCGCTCGTCGAAGTCATCCGAGTCGTTCGGAATCGCGTCGGGGAACGATGCATCGAAAGTGGCGATGATACGGGCCAGTTCGTCGTATGAACGCCTGCGGCTTTCGGTCAGCTGGTCGCGTTCGCGGCGGATCGCGCTGAACAGTGCCTCACGGTGTGGCTCGGGATTGAGCAGTTCCAGTTCCACGGGGATCTCGGCGGCATACCGGTGCAGCAGTTCGCTGATGGGCTCGGACACGGCGGCGGGCGTGAGCCGGTCCAGCAGTTCCAGCAGGCGGGTGCGACGCCCGTCCAATTCGTCGCGACGCGTCTGGATCGCCCCGCGGCGGGTCATCAGGGTCTGGATGTCGCTCCAGATCGCGTCGGCCCGCGCGCTGAGCGCCTCGATGTCCGGGTGGTCGGCCAGCAGTAGCTCGTACTGTTCGCGCAGCCGGTCGGCGTGCCCGTCGGCGGTCTCGGTGTCGATCTGGCTCCATTGCGGGAACTGCTCGTAGATGGCCTTGCAGGCCACCGCCTGATCGCGCCACTGCTGCCGTTGTGCCGCAATGGTATCCGCGGCATGGCGGGCCTGGCGGAAGGCTTCCTCGGCCTCGGTCAGCTCGGCCGTCAGTGCGTCGAGCTTGGCCGCGATGTCGCCCTGGTAGATGTACTCCGACGGTTTGATCGGGCGGCGGTCGTCCTTGATGGCCAACCGGTCGGAGTCCTTGTACAGGCCCGTGTCGGTGACGGCGCGCCGGAACCGCGCGAACACATCGGGGGTGTCGACACAGATGTGGTCACCGGCAGCGGCGATCACATCGGCTGCCTCAGGCGCGCACGGATGGGCCGGGTCGACGACAAACAGCTTGCCCGCCAGCGTTTGCGAGAAGCCGGAGGCGGATCGAGCAGATCCGGTGTTCAGCTCGGCTTGCCGCCCCGTGGCGGTGACGCGGACGTGATGCAGTGCGAGCCGCCCGCGCATGTTGGTCTCGTTGACGAACCGCAGCACCTTGGCGTAGTGCTGATCCGGCACCAGCAGGCGCAGGCCCACCGGTCGCAACACCTTCTCCACTGCCAACCGCCAGCGCGCCTCCTCGGGGCGCAGGTCCAGCAGCTCGGCGACGTAGGGCAGCTCCCCCGGGTCGATACCGACTGCGGTGCAGATGTTTTCACGCATGGCAACGGCGGACTCGGGCACCGCCGAACCGACGTGCTCGACGCGCTTGAGTTCCTTGGCGGCGTTGTCGCGCACGATGCGGGCCGACTTCTGGGCGTACTCGGCGTCGGTCGACGCGTCGCGTCCCCATTCCAGCTTGCCGAGCATCTCGGTGGCCTGCCGGGTCAGCTCCTCACGCAGATTCCAGAACTCGTCGGCCGACTCGGGAGGCTCGATTCCCTGGGCAGTCACCAGGTCCTCGTACGCCGCGCGGCGTCGCGAAACCTCCTCGGCCTGCGCCTCGGCCGCAGTCACCTGCGCCTGCAGCGGGCCGACATTGGTGCTGGCTCCGCTGATCTGCGCGTTGAGCGAATCCCCTTCAGCTTTGGCCAGATTGAGCTGGCGAGTCAGATCGGCATGCTCGTTGTCGAGCTGCGCGACGTTCGCGTCGAGGGTTTCGATCTGGGCGGGGCATTGCTTGAGCCGGACATGGTCGGTGTAGGCCCGCACCATCGGCTGGTCCACCAGATCGATGATGCCCAGATCCGAGGATTCCGATGCGTAGCGCACCTGGATGGCCTCGATATCGCCGAGGATCTTACGCTTGCGCTGCGCGACGGCCAGCAGCTCGCGGGCCTCCACCAGCGGGTCGATCTGCTTGAGCGCCTCAGGCAACCGGGCCAGGCTGTCCGGCTCGTCGAGCATGAATTCACGCACGAACTGTTCCAGTCCGCCAACGCTTTTCAGCGACTTGGCCTTGCCGAGCAGCTGCTGCGCAGCGTCTGACGCCCGAATTCCGATGGCGGCGTAGAGCTGGGCCAGGTACTGCGATTCCACCTTGGTGGTGAATCGCCAGCCGTTATATTTCCCGTCGCTTCGCTCGCCCCGGATGTCCTTGAACACGCCGGTGTCGAAACGTCCTGCGGCCCAGCGGTTGCAGACCTCCTCGATGTCGAGGTCACCGTCGCCGAGGACGTAGCGGCTCGATGAGTCCGACCGGGACTCCCCGGTCAGCCACTTGAGCACCAGGCCGGTGATCGTGCGCCCGGTGTTGCTGGTGTAACTGACCGCGACGGCCGACCAGGTGGTTCCGTCGCCGCGCAGGTACATCACCTGACTGGCCCCGCCGTCGCTGCGCTGGCCCCACGCGCCGCGCACGTACTTGTCGACGGTGCGCCGACCGGCGCTGGACCCCGCCGCGGTGTTGTCCCCCGAGGCGTTGAAATTGCGCCGGTTGAACGGCAGGAAGCCTAGTGAAATCGCGTCCAGCAGTGAGGATTTGCCACTTCCGGAGGCGCCTGCGATCAACGAACCACCAGGGCTGAACGGGATCGAGTGATACCCGTCGAACACGCCCCAGTTGATGATCTGCAGCCGGGACAGGTGGAACTGCTCAGTCGCGGATGGCATCGTCGGTACCCCCGTTCAACAGAGCTTCGAACTGCTGCTGCAGTTCGGTGATCACCGAGGCCGTCATGATGGCGCTGATGACCGGGCTGACGGTGTAGCTGTCCTCGTCGTCGCGCGTCTTGCGCAGAATGTCCAGGCCTCCCAGCCGGGCGATGGCCGCGTCGATACGCGCGGTGAACGTGACGGTATCCCGGTCGGTGTCGTTGAGCACCCCCGAGAACAGGCCGTGGACCTCGTCGCGGGTGATCAGGAAGCTCTGGTCGCCGCCGGCACGCATCATCTGTGCCAGGTGCAGCGCCAGAATCGAATCATAGGTGCCCAGCGGTTCACGTCGTAACAGCTTGACGCCCTTGGTGGATTCGTACCGGGCCTGCTCGATGAAGGCGATCCCGATGTCGTCGACGATGCGCAGCTGCAGGTCGAGTTCCGAGAGCCGGACCGCGAGGTCTGCACGGTACTCCTTGACCCAGCTGTACACGTCGGTGTCGGATTCGTTGCTGATGTAGCGCCGCGTCAACAAGTTCTGCAGGGCCCAGCAGGCGCGGTCGGGCATGGTGCTGACATCGCCGTCGAAGCGGGGCCGACGCTGCTGCGGGGATCGGCCGTTGCGGTCGACCTCTGGCAGTGACGCGAAATCGATGGGTGCGTCGGTCATGTCAGCTCCAGAATCGGTTCGGTGAACATCAGGTGCGGAACCTCCATCTCGCGGTCGCGCCCGTCCAGGGATTGGAATCTCACGGTGCTCGACGCGGTTGACGTTCCCGTGGCGCCGGCCGACCGCGGTTGCTTGAGTGCCCACGACCACAGCACGATGACGTGGCCCAGATAGGCCGAGTCCAGCATGCTCACCGCATCCGGTAGCGACACCGGGGCCTGCCGCAGCGCGGTGTTGATCATCTCCGACATGGCCGGTGCGTCGACCTGAGTGCTCAGCGCGACGAAAGTTGACAGATCCAGCTCCCCTCCGGCGATCTGTGCGGGTTTGGGCGCGGACAGATCGTTGATCCGAAAGCTCAGGGCGCCAATCGAACTGATGGTGTGACGGGCCAGTGGCACGTCAAGGTCCAGGCGCGAATCGGTCAGCGACACCTTCAGCAACGCGCGGGCGGCACCGATCGCCTCGTTGAGCTGGCGGGCCACTCCGCGGCTCTGCTCCAGCGTGCCGAACGCGGTGAATCGCTTGACCCGCTGGGCGCAGCGCTGCTGGATGCGTTCCACCTCGTCGATCTGATGCCCCACCAACTCGAAGAACCCGGCCATCACCTTGCGCAACGCCGGGTCGAGCTCGGGCAAGGTGGCCGCGACGGTGGAGATATCGGCCTCCAACTCCGCGCGCTGCTGCGGATCGTTGATCATCCGCAGGAAGGCCCGATGCGAGTCCCGCCCCGCCGAATCCCAGGCTGCCTGGTAGTCGGCGTACATCTGGCGTTGCCGGTCCCGATAGTCGGCGTTGCTGCCGATCGGATCGTCGAGCTCGGCGGTGGCCTGCTCGATCATGCTGCCGTACAAGCCGATGTCGGTGATCAGCCGTTCCATCTGCATCGCGATGGCACGCGCCTCGTCGTACATGGCAGTGACATCGGGATCCGGCCGCAGCCCGGTGTCGAGCTCGTCGAGCTCGGCGTGCAGGGCCGCGATCTCCGCCTCGATGCCGGCCCTGATCCGGTCGGGATCGTTGCCGACGCGCACTGCGACCTGCTTGAGCCGCGACGCGATCCCGTTGATCGACCCGCCGGTTGCAATGGTGTCGTTGCGGCGCACACCCCGGACGAAGTCAAGCGCCCGGCGCGCGTCTTGAGTCAGATAGCAGACATTGCGCTCGTGGCCGGTTCGGGTCTCGGTCACCCGGTGCAGCCAGCCCTGACTGGCCCAGCTCTTGATGAGGGCCAGCCCGGACTGCTCAGATTCGCCGAGTTCGGCCAGGTCACGCTCGAGGCGTACCACCAGGTCGGTCTCGGCCATCGTGCCACCGGAGAGGTGGCGCTCCATCAACGTCGCGTACACGCCGAGATTGAGGGTGGCCAACAGCCGGACCGCGCGCGAGCCCTGAACATCACGGTTGAGTTCGAGCAACTCGGCGGCCGACAGCGCCGCGTTGTCCTCCAACGTGATCTCTCCCCCATGTGTTTCGCCAGACGGTCCAAGATAGGCCACCGCACCGACATCGGGCGAAATCAGGCCGAGTCGCGCTGGTCAGGCCTGTGCGTCCGCAGACGCCCTAATTGCTCCTCGCGTCCGCAGCCAGGGCCGAGTTGAACGTCTTGCTCGGCCGCATCACCGCAGCCGTCTTCTCGCGGTCGGCGGCGTAGTAGCCACCGATGTCGACCGGCTTGCCCTGTACCCCGGCGAGCTCGGCGACGATGGCCTCCTCGTTCTGGGCCAACGCCTTGGCCAGCGACTCGAAATGCTTGGCCAGCTCCGGATCGTCGGTCTGGGCCGCAAGTTCCTCCGCCCAGTACATGGCCAGATAGAACTGGCTGCCGCGGTTGTCGAGTTCGCCGGTCCTGCGCGACGGGCTCTTGTCGTTGTCCAGCAGCTTGCCGGTCGCGGCGTCCAAGGTCTTTGCCAGGATCACGGCCCTCTTGTTGCCGGACTTGTTGCCGAGATCCTCCAGGCTCGCGCCCAGGGCCAGGAACTCGCCGAGCGAATCCCAGCGCAGATGGTTCTCCTCGACCAGTTGGTGCACATGCTTGGGCGCCGAGCCGCCCGCACCGGTCTCGTACAACCCGCCGCCGGCCATCAGCGGCACGATCGAGAGCATCTTGGCGCTGGTGCCGAGCTCCAGGATCGGGAACAGGTCGGTGAGGTAGTCGCGCAGGATGTTGCCGGTCGCCGCGATGGTGTCCTGACCCCGCATCGCCCGCTCGATGGTGTGCCGCATCGCGCGTTCCTGCGACATGATCTGGATGTCGAGGCCCTCGGTGTCATGGTCCTCGAGGTACCGGTTGACCTTCTTGCGCAATTCGGCCTCGTGCGGACGCTCCTGGTCCAGCCAGAACACCACCGGCATGCCGGACAGCCGCGCCCGGTTGACGGCCAGCTTGACCCAGTCCTGGATCGGCAGGTCCTTCACGATCGGCATGCGCCAGATGTCACCGACCTCGACGTTCTGGGTCAACAGCACCTCGCCGGTGTCGTTGTCGACGATGTTGGCGACACCGTCCGCGGGGATCTCGAACGTCTTGTCGTGGCTGCCGTACTCCTCGGCCTTCTGCGCCATCAGACCGACATTGGGCACGGTGCCCATCGTCGTCGGATCGAACTGGCCGTGCGTCTTACAGAAGTTGATCATCTCCTGGTAAATCCGGGAGAAAGTGGACTCCGGGTTGACTGCCTTGGTGTCCTTGGTGCGGCCGTCGGCGCCGTACATCTTGCCGCCGAGCCGGATCATCGCCGGCATCGAAGCGTCGACGATGACATCGCTGGGCGAGTGGAAGTTCGAGATGCCCTTGGCCGAATCCACCATGGCCAACTCGGGCCGATGCTCGTGGCAGGCGTGCAGGTCGCGGATGATCTCCTCGTGCTGCGAGGCCGGCAGCGACTCGATCTTGGCGTAGAGATCGGAGAGCCCGTTGTTGACGTTGACGCCCAGCTCGTCGAAGAGCTTCTGGTGTTTGGCGAAGGCGTCCTTGTAGAAGATCTTGACGGCGTGGCCGAACACGATCGGGTGGCTGACCTTCATCATCGTGGCCTTGACGTGCAGCGAGAACATGACGCCGGTCTTGTAAGCGTCCTGCATCTGCTCTTCGTAGAAGTCGCAGAGGGCTTTGCGGCTCATGAACATGCTGTCGATGATGTCGCCCGCGTCGAGCGTCACCTCGGGCTTCAATACGATGGTCTGGCCCTCGGTGGTGACCAGCTCCATGCGAACCTTGTGCGCCTTGTCGAGCGTCAGCGACTTCTCACCGTGGTAGAAGTCGCCGTGCTTCATGGTGGCCACGTGGGTCCGGGAGGCCTGCGACCACTCCCCCATGCTGTGCGGGTGTTTGCGGGCGTACTCCTTGACGGCCTTGGGTGCGCGACGGTCCGAGTTGCCTTCACGCAGCACCGGATTCACCGCGCTGCCGAGCACCTTCGAGTACCGCGCGCGGATGGCCTTTTCCTCGTCGGTCTTCGGGTCTCCCGGATAATCCGGTACCGCGAAACCCTTCCCCTGCAGCTCCTTGACGGCGGCCGCCAGCTGCGGCACCGAGGCGCTGATGTTGGGCAACTTGATGATGTTGGTGTCCGGGAGCTGCGTCAGGCGGCCCAGCTCGGCCAGGTTGTCCGGGACACGCTGCTCCGCGGTCAGGTGGTCACCGAACTCGGCGAGGATGCGGGCCGCGACCGAGATGTCACTGGTCTCGACGTTGATGCCGGCCGGGTCGGTGAACGCGCGGATGATCGGCAGGAAGGCGTACGTCGCGAGCAGCGGCGCCTCGTCGGTGAGCGTGTAAATGATGGTCGGCTTCTGCGAACTCATTCTCTGCGTCTCCTGGCGTCACGAAGTCACGGCGGCTATCAGTATCAGGTCGAATACGACACTACGTGCGGCTATGTGGGCCGTATACATGTGCCCAGCGATCCCGGCTACGTTCCCCGTCCCGGGCGAGCGGCACACGGTTTGCCCGATCGCCTCCTCGAAACCGACGCCATGGTCGTGAACTGGCACCGAGCACAGCCCTCATGTCGATCTCGGCGATTTCGCGAAACCCGACTTGGTGGTGTACCGCTCGGCACGCCAACCAGCGCTGGCCGACTCTTTCCTACCAGAGACTTGACAACATACAACCGTATGGTTGTATGTTGTAGGAGTGGCCGAGCACAACGAGGACCGGGCAGACGCTCTGTTCCATGCGCTGTCCGATCGCACCCGACGCGACATCATGCGCCGGGTAATGGCAAGGGAGCACTCGGTTTCCACGCTTGCGGCGAAGTACGACATGAGCTTCGCTGCGGTACAGAAGCACGTCGCCGTGCTGGAGCGGGCCGGCCTACTCACCAAGCGACGCAGCGGTCGAGAACAGCTGGCCAACGGCGACGTGGCCGCGGTGCGGTCGGTGGCGTCCATGCTCACCGAGCTGGAGCAAGTGTGGCGTGGTCGCATCGCGCGCATCGACGAATTGATCGCATCCGATACACCCCAGGAGGACTGAACCATGCCCGTGACCGACGTCCAGCACGATCTCGACAACCTGACCCTGACCATCACGGCCGAGTTCGCCGCACCGGTACAGCGCATCTGGCAGATCTACGCCGATCCGCGGCAACTGGAGAAGGTGTGGGGACCGCCGACGTATCCCGCGACGGTGGTCGACCATGACTTCACGCCCGGTGGCCGCGTGACGTACTTCATGACCGGCCCCGAGGGCGACAAGCATGCCGGGTACTGGGAAATCACGGCCGTCGACGAACCGGTGAGTTTCTCCTTCATCGACGGTTTCGCCGACCTGGACTTCACCCCGAATCCCGACATGCCGGTGTGCACGAACGTCTACACCTTCAGCGAGCACGACGGCGGAACCCGCGCGGTCTATGTGAGCACCTGCGCCTCTGCCGAGGCACTTCAGCAGCTGTTGGAGATGGGCGTCGTCGAAGGCGCCTCCGCAGCGATCGGACAGATCGACGACCTCGTCGCGTCCTGACCGGCAGCGGTACCTCACCACCCAGCGCCCACGGCGTATACGTTCGTGCGATGGACTTCGAGACCTATCGTGCACACGACGCCACGGGTCTGGCGAAACTGGTTGCAGACAAGCAGATTTCACCATCCGAGCTGCTCGCCGTCGCACAGGAGCGCGCAGCCGAGGTCAATCCGCGGATCAACGCCATCGTGCGCGACATTCCGGCGTCCCCGCCGGACGACCTGAGCGGACCGTTCGCCGGGGTCCCGTTCTTGATCAAGGACCTCGCGCAGGATTACGCGGGCATACCCACCTCGGCAGGGTCGCGGGCGTTGCAGTCGCTGCCCGCCGCCGAGCACGCCACGATCGTGCAGCGCTGGATCGACGCAGGGCTGGTCATCTTCGGGAAGACCAACACACCAGAATTCGGGGCAAAGGGCATCACCGAGCCGCTCGCATGGGGGCCAACCCGCAACCCGTGGGACCTGACCCGGACGCCGGGCGGGTCGTCGGGCGGTTCGGCGGCAGCTGTGGCGGCAGGCATCGTGCCGTGCGCCGGGGCCAATGACGGCGGCGGATCGATCCGGATCCCGGCGGGGGCCTGTGGACTCGTCGGCCTGAAACCCGGCCGCGGGCTGACGCCGTCGGGCCCCGGGTACGCCGAGTCCATGCACGGCGCGGCCGTACAAGGCGTCGTATCGCGGACGGTGCGCGACTCCGCGGCGATGCTCGACGTCATCGGCGGCGGTGAACCGTGGGGACCGTACCTACCGGCCCTGCCCGATGCGTCGTACGCGTCGTGTGTGGGTGCGGATCCCGGAAAGCTGCGGATCGGGGTGCGGGTTCCGACGGCGATCAACCCCGCCCCGCATCCCGAAGCCGCCGCGGCCGTGGCGGCCACCGTACGTGCGCTCACCGAGCTCGGCCATCACGTCGACGAACTTTCACAAGCTCCATTCGACGACGCCGCGCTGGCCCGCGACTTCCTGCTCAGCTGGTTCGTGTACACGGCATGGGACCTCGCCGAGGCCAAGCGGCTCACCGGCGCCGGCGACGAGTTGTTCGAACGGGACACGCTGATCATGGCCGCGCTCGGCCGGGCCACCGGCAGCGTCGACTACGTGGATGCCGTACAGCGCCGGCACCAGCACACGCGTCGACTCAGCACCTACTTCGAGTCGTATGACCTGTTGCTGACTCCCACCTTGGCGACGCTGCCACCGACGATCGGCGAGTTCGAATTGCCGACGGCACTGCAGCGTGTCGCAGATGTGCTGATCAGGACGCGGACGGCAAGCCTGTTGCGCCACACCAAGATCATCGACGACATGGTGGACAAGAACCTCGGGTGGGTTCCGTATACCCAACTCGCGAACATCACGGGCAGGCCGGCAATCTCGCTGCCGCTGCACTGGACCGCCGCAGGGCTGCCCCTCGGCGTCCAGTTCGTAGCACCGCTGGGCGGCGAATCGCTGCTGCTCAAGCTGGCAGCTCAGCTCGAAGAGGCAGTGCCCTGGGCTGATCGCGTCGCGCCGGTCTCGTGGTCCGCGGTCCCCTCGCGATTCTCTTAACGCAGTTGCGGGCGTTCCCGCCGGAACGCGATCGCACTGTCGTCAACACTTGCGTTAAGCTAAGATGCTCGCACGCCGCTCACGACCGTCTGGTAACACGTCGAGGCGAGCGGGGTTCGCTCAACGACGAGAAATCCTAAAGTCCCAAGTTGGGTGCGCCGTGCGCGGCGCGGGTTGAGGAGAACACGTCTGAACGGCCTGTACGACCCGGAGCATGAGAAGAGCAGTTGTGGTGTCGGATTCCTGACCCGCAAAGACGGCATTCAGAGCCACGAGGTCATTCGCAAACTCCACGAAGCACTGTGCGCGGTACCCCACCGTGGTGGCATGTCATCGGAGGGCGTCGGTGACGGCGCGGGGGTAAACCTCGACCTCTCCCTACGCTTCTTCGCCGACCTCACCGGACGCGACGATCTGCAACCCGGCCGTTTCGGCGTGGGCAACTTCTTCGTCCCCAACGACCCGGCCTCGCACGCCGAAGCCGACGCCGTCATCGAGACCGCCCTGCTGGCACAGGGATTCGAGATCTTGATCAAACGCGATGTTCCCGTGGATAATTCGGCGATCCGGCCCGCCGCGGTCAAGTATCAGCTACCCATCCGGCAGTGGGTGTTCTGGGCGGGTTCCGAGACAGTCTCCGACCGCAAGATCCACGACGCGCTCATGGCCATCGAAGCCCTGGCCTACACCCGCGACGAGCTGCGCGGGCTGTACCCCCTGTCGCTCAGTGCCCGGACCCAGGTTCTCAAAGGCCGGCTGAACTCCAACGAAGTGGTGCCCTACTTCACCGACCTGTCCGACCCGCGGATGGAAGTGCACTCGATGTTCTTCCACACCCGGTTCTCGACCAACACTGCACCCAACGCGACCATGGCCCAACCGTTTCGGTTCATGGCCCACAACGGCGAGCTCAATACCGACAAGAAGAACCGGCTCTCCGACAACGCGATCGCCAGGTCCCGCAACCGCGCGATCATCCGCCCGGAGGGCCAATCCGACAGCTGCCGGCTGGACCAGACCCTGCAGAACCGGGTGCTCGAGGACGGCCTGGACCTGGTGACCGCCGTGGTCGCGATGATGCCCCCGGCGTGGGAGAACGATCAGACGTTGACCCCGCAGGTGCGGGCGATGCTCGAGTACTTCAGCCTCTACGAGGAAAAGAACGACGGGCCTGCCGCGGTGATCTTCGGCGACGGCACGATCATCGGGGCCCGCCTCGACCGGCTGGGGCTGCGACCGCTGCGCACCGTGGAAACCGACGAATACCTCGGGGTGATGTCGGAGGCCGGCCAGGTCGACTTCCCGGCCGATCAGGTGATCAAACGCGGGCGCATCGAAGCCGGCGGCATGCTCTACTACGACCACGCCGAAGGCAGGTCCTACACCACCACCGAAGCCCTGGAAATGCTTGCCGCACGGGCTGATTACCAGGCCATGCTGGACGAAGCCCGGGTGGACCTCGCCGACCTGCCGGACGCCGCGGTAGACAACCAGCTCTCCCCCGCGCGTTACAACGGCGACCTCAACCGCCATCAACGCTACGTCGCATACTCACTGAATCAAGAGAGCTTCAAGTTCCTGATGGACCCGATGCTGGCCACCGGGCAGGAGAAGATCTCGGCGATGGGATACGGCGCGGCGATAAACGCGCTGTCCAACCATGAAGGCGGAATCGCACGGTACTTTTCCCAGCGGTTCGCACAGGTTACGAACCCGCCGCTGGACAGCATCCGCGAAGCGGACGGTATGACCCTGCGTGTGGCGCTCGGCGCCAAGCCCAACAGCGACGCACAACCGGCCCCGCAGATCGTCGTCGGATCACCGATACTCACCCACCTCGACATGCTCAAGATCCGCGATCAACCGCACACCCCGGTGCAGCGGTTCGGGATGCGCTACCCGGTGGATCTGACCGATTCCGAGGCCAACGCCCGCGCACTCGTCGGCGCCATCGACGAGTTGTGTGACGAGGTGGAGGCCTTCGCGCGCGCAACCGGTGGCATCGCCGTCATCTCCGACCGGCACGTCGAGAGCAGCATGGCGGCGATGCCGGCCATCATTGTGATCTCCGCGATCAACCAGCGGCTGATCGAGGAAGGGCTGCGGTTGCGGGTCTCGGTGATTGCCGAGAGTGGGCAATTGTGCTCGTCCCATCACATCGCGACGGTGCTCGGGTTCGGTGCGTCTGCGGTGTATCCGCTCGCGGTGCAGATGCGCGCTGAGGAGAAGTTCGGCGGCTCTGAGAACGACACAGCCGCGGCCTTCCGGCATTTCGCCAAGGCGGCCGAGAAGTCGCTCATGAAGACCATGGGCCGGGTCGGGCTCTGTACCGTCGAAAGTTACATCGGCGGAGAGTTTTTCGAGCCCAGCTATCTCGACACCGCAGATCCCGTGCTGCGGCGGTATTTTCCCAATGTCGTCTCCCCCGTCGCCGGTGTCGGGTTCATGACGCTGGCCGACACCGCCGCCGACTGGCATGCCAGGGCACTCGCAGTGACCGGTGAGAAAGACGTGCCACTGCTGGGCCTGTTCAAGGAACGTGCAGAGGGCGCTGGGCATTCGTACGGGACAACGGCGGTACGCGGGTTTGTCGACATGACCGAGGAATCCATCTCGTTCGACGACGAGGCCCGGCCGGAGAATCCCGACATGGCCGATCCCGGGTTTCTGCGGGAGCTGCCGCTGCATCAGCTCGAAGGCGCATTCGGCCTCACCGACGAGGCCTACCGCAACACCAGTTTCGACGAATTGACGCCGCGCGCGATCAACAGCTTCGACATCACCCCCGGATACCGCAGCTTCGTGTTCGCGATGAACGCCGAGCGGACGCGCCGGCCGGCGGCGCTGCGGGACGTGCTGGCTTTTCCCGCTGATGTGAATTTTGTATCCAGCACCGACGAGTTCCGCACCGAGATGGGGCAATTCGCGCGGTTCGGCAACAACGACTTCCAGGTGCGGGGCCTGACGTGCGAGCAGGTAGATGACGAGTTCACGCTACGGCTCCATCACAGTCCCGAACGTCTGACCGCGCTCGCGGAGTCGCTGCAGGCGCGGTTCGGCGGTGAGATCGTCGACTCCGAGGTCATCGGAGACTGTCTGCGGCTACGTGCCACCGGCGAAGCGCTGACCTATCTCGCGCATATCCGGACGGCACCGGCATCGATTCCGCTGACTTCCGTGCAGCCGGCCAGCGAGATCAGCGCCACCCTGGCATCGGGAGCGATGAGCCACGGCGCCCTGGTCGCCCCGGCACACGAAGCCGTCGCGCACGGCACCAACATGGTTGGCGGACTGTCGAACTGCGGCGAGGGCGGCGAACATTACACGCGCTACGGCACCATCCGCGGATCCCGGATCAAACAGTTCGCATCGGGCCGCTTCGGGGTGTGGGCGGGCTATCTCGCCGACCCGATGCTGCGCGAATTGGAGATCAAGATCGGTCAGGGCGCCAAACCCGGTGAGGGCGGCCAACTCCCGGCCCCGAAGGTGACGGTTCAGATCGCGGCCGCACGCGGCGGCACGCCCGGTGTCGAACTCGTTTCGCCGCCACCGCACCACGACACGTACTCGATCGAGGACCTCGCCCAGCTGATCCACGACTGCAAGGCCGCCCGGGTGCGGGTGATCGTGAAGCTGGTGTCGTCGGAAGGCATCGGCACCATCGCGGTCGGCGTCGCCAAAGCGGGCGCGGACGTCATCAACGTCGCCGGCAACACCGGCGGTACCGGCGCCGCAGCCGTCACGAGCCTCAAGTACGCCGGTCGCTCGGCTGAAATCGGTGTGGCCGAGGTTCATCAGGCACTGTGCGCCAACGGTATCCGCCAGAAAGTCGTGCTGCGCTGTTCCGGCGCTCACCAGACCGCCAGCGATGTGCTGAAATCGGCGCTGTTGGGCGCCGACAGCTTCGAGTTCGGCACCACCGCACTCATGATGCTCAAGTGCGTCATGGCCAAGAACTGCAACATCAAGTGCCCGGCCGGGTTGACCACCAACGCCGAGGCGTTCGAAGGTGATCCGCGGGCCTTGGCCCAGTATCTGTTGAACGTCTCGCATGAGGTGCGTGAGCTCCTGGCGACGCTCGGCCTGCCGTCCCTGCGCGCGGCTCGGGGGCGCAGCGACCTTCTGCACCTGCTCGATCACCCGTCGAGCATCGGCCGGCTCGACTTGCGGGCCATGCTCGCGGTCGTCGACGAATTCGTCGTCGACGAGCCGATCTACATGGAGAAGGACTACACCGTCGACGACGGGTTCCTGAACCAACTCGATCTCGACGGTGTGGCCATGACGCCGCTGCGGCTGACCAATCGGAACAAGAGCGTGGGCGGGCAGTTGGCGATCGACATCGAACGCATGCTCAACCACGAGGGCGCTTCCGGCGCATCGGTGGCAGCCGATGGCCGCGGCCGGCGTTACCTACTTCCCGACAGTGTCGTGATCACCACCACCGGGTCGGCAGGCCAGAGTTACGGCCTGTTCTGCAACGACGGTATGACCTTGACGCACACCGGAACCTGCAACGACGGCGTCGGCAAGAGCGCCTGCGGCGGCACCATCGCCGTTCGCTCCCCCGGTGGCGGTTCGGATGCACCGGGCGGCAATGTGCTCGTCGGCAACTTCGCGCTGTTCGGCGCATCCGGCGGCCGGCTGTTCGTGGCGGGCGCGGCCGGCGATCGCTTCGCGGTTCGCAATTCAGGAGCGACGGCTGTGGTCGAAGGCGTCGGTGACTTCCTGTGCGAGTACATGACCAACGGTGCGGTGTTCAACATCGGAGGGTTCGGCAAGGGCGTCGCCAACGGCATGAGCGGCGGGTTCCTCTATCAATACGATCCCTCGGGCCAGCTGAGTTCGAAGGTCAGCGCCGATGCCGCGCTCGTGGCACCGATCATCGAGGCGCCGTTTCACGAGGTTGCCGCACGCACGATGCTGGAGTGGCATCGTGACGCCACTGGATCGGTGAAAGCCCAGGCGTTGCTGGCTGACTGGGACCACGTCCGAAACCAGATCCGGTACGTGATGCCCCGGGCACTGCTGCAGTATCAGGATTCCGACGCAATCCTCGCGACCAAGACCCGCAAGGAACTGCTCGACGAACTGTCCGCCTCACTCGCGGGATTCCAGGTCCACAAGTTCAAGCGGTCCTACCGCGACCAGCAGATGGTGCTGAACGGGTCGGTACCCGGCTACGGGGATACCGACACCGAAGAGATGTTCGCGTTGCTCAACACCTACACCGTGCTGAACATCGCTCAGCAGATGGCACTTTCGCGGACACCCGGCGTCACTGACATCACCGACCCGCAGATCGGCAAAGCCGTACGGAACCTGGTGTTGACCGAGGACTTCTTCCTCATCCAAAAGCTGCAGAAGCATGCCCGCGAAGCCATCGAGGTGTTCGACGACGAGCAACTCGCGGTCCTCATCGCCGACAAGCGGATCACCGACTACAAGGAAGCGCTGACCCAGCGCAACGTGTTGTCGACGGACAGCCTCGGCACCTGCGGCTGGATTCTCTACCAGAACGCCAAGAACCTCGACAAGATCGGTCGTCTGCCCTCCTTCGAGGAGCTGTTCGCCCACCAAGTGATCCCTGTCGTGACGGCGTCGTTCGCGGCCGGAACCCTCCTCGTCGACCAGGTGAAGAACACATGAAAATCGCCTACATACCCGAAGACGCCCCGTTCAACGAAGATCAACGGGCCTGGATCTCGGGCTTCCTGGCCGGGCTGCACTCGCGCCTCGCGATGAACCTGTCGGCGCCGCCCCCGGCGACCACCGACACCGCGGCGCCGCGGCCGGCACTATGGATCCTCTACGGCACCCAGACCGGCAACGCCGAAGCGGTTGCGGCTGATACTGCCGCGGCCGCCAAGGCGCAAGGATTCGACGTCACGGTGAACGGACTCGACGAGATCACCGTCGACGAGATCGCGGGATTTCGCTACCTGCTCATCGTCACGTCGACCTACGGCGAAGGTGAGATGCCCGACAACGCCGAATTGTTCTGGGAAGCCTTGTCATCGACACAGGCACCGCGGCTGGAAGCCGTGTCATACGGTGTTCTGGCACTCGGCGATACCAGCTATGACGGCTTCTGCCAGGCCGGCAAGCTGATCGATACCCGGCTCGAACAACTCGGCGCGAGCCGTATCGTGGGCCGCGCGGATTGCGACGTCGACTACGAGGCGCAGGCCGCCGAGTGGGTTCAGGGCGCCGTCGGTTCTCTGGTCACCCTCGCCGGCGCCAGCGGAAGCCCCGGCACGACCCCACCGAGCATCATTGCCCGCTCCGGTTGGACTCGCAAAAACCCTTATCTCGCAGATGTTTCGGTCAACCGTTTGCTGTCCGGCGCCGGTTCGGACAAGGAGATCCGGCACTACGAGTTCGCACTCGCCGACAGCGGGATCACCTACGAGGCGGGCGATGCCCTTGCCGTCGTTCCGGAGAACGATCCCGCACTCGTCGAGGCCATCGCATCGTATTTCCGCGTTTCGGTCGACACCCTGGTCGACGGTGACCCGTTGGGCGAGCTGCTCGGCCAGCGCTACGAGATCAGCACGCCGTCAAAGGATCTGCTGAGTGAGGTGGAGAGTCGCGCCGAAAACGAGGAGTTCTCACATGCCCTGCGGGGCGGTGTGAAAGAGGTCCTCGACCGTTGGCTGTACGGCAAAGATGTGCTCGACATCCTCCGCATCGGCGGCGACACATTGAGCCTCGAGGAGTTCGTGGGGCTGCTGAAGCCCTTGCAGCACCGGGCGTATTCGATCTCGTCGAGCTCCCTGGCTCATCCGGACCACGTCCATCTGACGGTTGCGAGCGTTCGCTATCAGAGCACGGGCCGTGAACGCGGCGGCGTGTGTTCGACCTTCCTCGCCGACCGCGGCGGACGCGCCCGAATCTTCTTGCAGCCGAACAAGTCGTTCCGGGTCCCGGCCGACGATGCACCGATGATCATGGTCGGTCCCGGCACCGGCATCGCGCCGTTCCGCGCCTTCCTGCAGGAACGTGAGCACCGCGGGGCGCAAGGCCGCAACTGGTTGTTCTTCGGTGACCAGCACCGTGAACACGATTTCATCTATTCCGAAGAACTCGGCGGCTGGCGGGATTCCGGGCTACTCACCCAGCTCGACCTCGCCTTTTCCCGTGACCAGTCCAGCAAGGTGTACGTCCAGACGCGCATGCGGGAGAACGGCAAAGATCTCTTCGCATGGCTGCAGGACGGCGGCCACTTCTACGTCTGCGGCGACGCCTCCCGCATGGCCAAGGATGTCGACAAGGCGCTGCACGACATTGTCAGGAAACACGGCGGGCTCGATATCGACGAAGCGACCGAGTACGTCAACACCCTCAAACGAGAGAAGCGGTACGTGCGCGACGTGTACTGACGGTCGCGAAAGCTGCACGGTCAAACGGCTTTCGGCCGGGGCAGCGGCTCAGTCACACGGGGGAATACTAAACGCCCGCTGTCGGACTCGAGCTGACCCCTGCCGAAAGGCCGAAACTGTTGAGCCAGTTGACTGGTCAACAGTCATCTGGAGCGATACCGATCAGGTGACCCACCTCGATGCTCTCATCCCGGAGCGCTGTAGGTGTTGCCCTTCACCGGTGCCCGTCAGATCGATCCCCGCGTCAGGCCCTGTCCTACTTTTGGGAATCAGTGGTTTTGACGTACCGGAGCCGGGCGCGATCCTAGGCTAGGGCAATGACTTTGGCCAGCGATGTGATCAGTGCCTTCCCTGTTCTCAGTACGGTCTTTGATCCTGGCGACAGTGACTTTCGAGCCCTCTCACAGATTCGCGACCCATTCGAGACAGCGGTGCTGTCGATGCTGTCAGGACGGCGAGTCTTCTGGATCACCCATGCACTGGTGTTTGGTTACGCGGTGGACATCGAGGGCAGTCGGTTCGATGATGGCAGCGCAGGGTCTGGCACCGTCGGTCCAGGGAGGTACCGGCAGTTGTTCGGTGCCGGAAGATTCGACTCCTACGTAGAAGAGTCGGGCTACAAAGACGACTACGACCGGCTGTTGGAGACCGCAACCGTGCTCGACTCACTGCTGAATGCGCACGCACGAGCGGTAGCGATGCGGGGCACAGTCGCGATCAATCAGTGCATTCAACGCTGCCGAGGAGATTCAGACTGTGTGCGCAGGTGCATCGCCGGCGAGAACAGGTATGGCTAGATGTCAAAAACTATGACGGCGCTCGCGCTCGGAGCTGCTCCGTTGATCGGATGGCTTCTGCTCGCCTTCTTCGCGAACCGGAACCACATCGACTTCTCAGCAGTGGCGTTCCCGTCGGCTGCAGCGATCCTGGCCTTTCTGTTACCTGGCGCCGCGTTGGTTGGCCCGTACATCAGAGAGGAACTCACATCCTCATCTGAGCAGGTACAAGGGCTGTCGGAAGCAGCGAAAACCGCTAGGGCCGAGGCGATTAAAGCGGCAGCGGATATCACGATGAAACCCGAGGCCCAGCAGGCGGCCGCGGGTGAGGCTGAGAAAGCGGAGGCGGCCTACACCGCGCTCAAGACCGCCACGAAACAGGAGTTGGACAAGATCTTCATGTGGGCGGCCTGGCTACGGACCGGTTTGGTGTACGCCTTCTTGGCTGTTCCGGTCGCGGCGGGAGCACTGGTCATTGGGCCCGGCGAGCACTCCTGTTGGGACTGGCGAGCGATCGTCGGTTCTGGTGCGGTGGCTTTGCTCGTCGGAACGGGTATCGGAATAGTTCCGATCACGTGGCGGCTGCTCGGCCTGAAGATGTACCGCATGCGGTCAGACCAGGCATTCGCATAGCTTCGGAGCGCCGCGAATGTCGTTGTTCCGACGGGGATGTCGTCGACAGATGCTTGCGATGACGATGGTAACGGTGTACCGGTGAATAGGCCGACGATGCTAGGTCGACGATTACTACTCGAAAAAGTCGTCTGGTCTTTCCATTCCGGCAAATCGGAACGCTTCGTCCGCACGTTCCGAGGCTGTTTTGCGAAATGCGCTCAGTCTCGCCAGTAATTCCGTAATGAACCAGCGGAGCTGTTCGATCCTGACCTGCACCAAGTCACGCTCCAACTCTGTCCGGGGCACGTGAAACTGAGTCGAACGTACGACCGCGAAAAATGCGCATCTTGCACCCACTAAAATATCCGCACACGCTTCACCGTAATGCGTTGCCTGCATTGCAGGATTTTCTCGCCACATCAGCTCCATAGCATGTGTGAGATCGACAACAGAAGGATGAGCGAGGCCACTCAACCGATCGTAATATCCTTTGCCTAGATACTCGTCCGGCAAATCTTTAAACAGCTCGGCGACCGCATGCGACTTGTTTACGAATCGCTTCTTAACTCTAGGTAGATCGGTACCGCCCTTCCATCCTGCGATCCTGTCTCTAGATCTCGCATAAAACTGCCTGACTTTAGGATGGTGATGTCCGCCATTTTCATTTTGAACGAGTGAAGATAGAGTCATATCGAGCATTTTTGAGATGCGCATCTGAGCTGAATCTGCCGGATCGGATATATAGCTTACGGCAGCGCTGTACTCGGCGATCTGTCGTACCAAAGCCGCAGCCGGTATGTACGATATTGAATTGCACGAAAATGTATTTGAAATACCCAGCAAAGAATCTCTTACGCCCTCCAGTAGATACCGCATCAATTGATGCGTGTATGTCAATGGCGCCTGGTATAGCGTTGAGGAATATGATGCGTCGATCTCGGCCATATCTACGTTCGGCTCGTACGGAGGAATCTGTACAAGATCGTTGATAAATGTAGCTAGGTTCAATACAAGATTACGAACATCCTGGTCATTGATACCCGACATCTCGGCAGGATTCTGCGGCGTTCCTTCGTTGCTAGTCACATATCGAAGATAAGGGCCGGTGGCCAGACTTGCCTCGTCATAGGGACCGGTCACCCGGCTGCGTCACCCCGGCTTTACCTTGTTGAGGCCTGGACCGGGTCTCCCGAAAGCTGGTACTGCTGACCCTTGCGCTCTGCGTGGAGAGTGATGTCAGGTGGAGCTACGCCGGGACAAACAGTTCGGCCAGACGGCTTGCAATCTTCGCGACCGTGGATAGTTCGCCGGTTGCTACGGACATGACGAAGTCGTATTGCTCGTCTTCTGTGGCTGATGGATCGTAGCCATTGAGTCCATAGAACAGGCTGGTGGCGACCCAGCCCAGGCGCTTATTGCCGTCCACAAGTGCATGGTTCTTGACCAGCGATTCCAGCAGAGAAGCGGCCTTCTCGTGGACCGTGGGATAGGCGTCCTCACCGAACACGGACGCTTTTGGCCGAGCCAGCGCCGATTCGAGCAATCCGTAGTCTCCTACCTCGGCTTCGTGACCGAGGTAGGCGCGCGCCGTGACGAGCAAGTCATCGAGGTCGAGGTAGTCGATCACGAATCAGCTAGGCGCTTCAGCAGACCCGCGTCGCGCTTAACGATCTGGGCAAGCAGCTCGTCGCGTCGGGCGGTGCGGCGGTCCACGTACAGCTCAATGGCCCGGATAGCCGTAGCTTGCATGGACGCGCCTTCACGCTCGGCTGTTTCACGCAGCCGAGCGGTCTGCTCATCGGACAGTCGCAATGTCATCGCCATGTGTCAAATGATACCACTTGGTATCATTTGGTACCTGTTCTGCTCAGGCCCATAAATTGATCGTGAATCGCCCCGGCGTGTCCGGAGACCTACTGGTTTGAGAACTCGGCGATCTGCTGAGTTCGGTGGTGACGGTAGTACAACGCCTCGCATTCGGCTGGTGGCATGTCGCCGCAGTACTCGTAGAGTCGGCGGTGGTTGAACCAGTCGACCCATTCCAGGGTGGCCACTTCGACCTGGTCGACAGTGCGCCACGGCCCGAAAGGCTTGATCAGTTCGGTCTTGTAGAGACCGTTGATCGTCTCGGCCAGGGCGTTGTCAAGGAGTTGCCAGTGGCCCCGATCGAGGCGTCGATGCCGGCTTCGATCAATCGGTCGGTGAATGCGATCGACGTGTATTGGGTATGTTCAATCGGTCGATGCAACACCGGGTTGTTGTAGTGAGTGTAGCTGTCGGGCAAAGACTTCGGCGGGAGTCTTCCAGTCGAGGACCTTGCGTGGTCTGTTGTTGAGCGTCAGCGCGACTGCTTCGAGGTCCTGGGCAGACCATCGGGACAGGTCGGTGCCTTTCGGAAAGTACTGACGCAGAACACCATTGGTATTCTCGTTCGTCGGCCGCTGCCACGGAGAGTGCGGGTCAGCGAAAACACCTTCGTCCCGGTCTCGAAGGTGAACTGGGCGTGCGCGGCCAACTCCTTGCCCCGATCCCACGTCAACGTCTGACGCAACTGCGCCGGCAACTGCGCCAGCGAGGCGAGCAAGGCGACATTCATCGCCTCGGTGCCGTAGCCGCTGAGCGCCGGCCCGTTCTTGCGCGGCGGCGCCAGACCCCACCCATCGAGGCGGGGAAGATGCACCAACATCACCGAGCGGCTCTTGCGCTCCACGACCGTGCCGATCGCCGAGCGGCCGGTGCCGATGATCAGATCACCCTCCCAGTGCCCGGGAACGGCACGATCGGCGGCTTCGGCAGGGCGTTTGCTGATCACCACATCCGAGGTCACATGTCCCTGCGGTTTGTTCTGTGTCCTGGCCCGCGGAACCCGCAGTACCCGGCCGGTCCGCAACCGCGCCACCAACTCCCGTTTGAGCGCCCCACGCCCTTCGATGAACAAGGACTGATAGATCGCCTCATGACTGATGCGCATGGACTCATCATCGGGGAAATCCATCGGCAAGCGGTGGGCAATCTGTTCCGGGCTCCATGCCGTGGACCACCGCCGGTCCTGGCGGTGCGGTTTGTTGCGTCCCTTCCACGCTCGGGTCGCCGGACCGACGACGATGGTGCCGCCGGGCCGGCGGACGCTGCCATCGAGTCGCTGCTGCACATACTCACGCAGCGCAGAGTTGACCGCGAGTATCGCGGGTTTCGGGCGCTTTGCTGCTTGCTGGGCCTTCCACTGCGCCACCCCTGCGCGATAAACCTGGGTGCCGCCGCGGGTGGCCGCGTTGCGCCGCAGCTCCCGAGAGACCGTCGACGGGTCACGCGTGATCTCGCGGGCGATCTCACGCACCCCGGCACCCTTCGCGCGCAGCAGCGCGATCTCCTCCCGCTCGGCGAACGACAGACAGCGGCCCGTGGGCTCATCCAGACTGATCAACGACATGCCGCCAGCGTGACGGAACCACCTGCTCGCCACCGGCCTCGACACGCCGACCTCCGCAGCGGCCTCATCAGTCGAGACGCCCCTGGCGATCAACCGCCAAAACTGGCGCTGCACCGCACGCGAAGGCTCCGGCCGCCCCGGTGATCGCATCGCCGGCTGCAACGCCCGATCAGCCGCCCACTGCCGCCGCCCACCAACCGATTTCGCTTCACTACGCTTGGCCACACCACACCTCCATCATCAAGGCGTTGCGACAACCAGTTGAATCCGCCTTGACTGCCTCGATCGTTGTGATGGATCAGGCCGGTCAAATCGGTGATGCCGTCGCGTTGGCGGGTCCAGATCGCATGCTCGATGGCATCGAGCACCAGTTGTGATGTCATCGTGGTTGCACTGCGCCACCCCACGATCCGCCGGGCGTAGGCATCGATCACGAACGCCACACACACCCATCCTGACCAGGTCGACACATACGTAAAGTCCGCTACCCACAACATATTCGGTGCATTTGGACGGAAATGGCGGCCGACCAGATCGTCGGGCCGATCGGCCTGTGGATCGGCCACCGTGGTGCGCTTGACCTTTCCGCGGCGCGCCCCGCACAGTCCGAGTTCACCCATCAGTCGCTCCACGGTGCAACGGGCCACCTCGATGCCCTCGCGTCGGCATTGCAGCCACACCTTGCGCGCGCCGTAAACCGAGTAGTTCTGTCGGTGCACACGGGTGATCTCGGCTTTGAGTTCCTCATCGCGCACCTGGCGCTTGGACGGATTCTGGCGCCGAACGCAGGCGTCGTAGTAGGTGGACGGCGCGATCTTGCAACCATGCGCGGACAGCGCACGGCAGATCGGCTCGACGCCGTGAACCTGTTTGTGGGTGTCGATGTAGTCGACGATCACCGATGGCGGCGGTCGAGCTCCGCCGCGAAGAAAGTCGACGCAGATTTCAGAATATCGTTGGCCCGCTTGAGTTCTCGATTCTCAGCGCGCAACTTGCGGAGTTCTTCGGCCATATTACTGGTCACGCCCGGGCGGTTGCCGGCATCGATCTGATCCCGACGCACCCAGCTCAACAGTGTCTGCGGGGTGCCGATACCCAGCTTGGCCGCCACCGACTCGATCGCCGCCCACTCCGACCCGTACTGATCCCGAACCTCCGCAACCATCCGCACCGCACGCTCACGCAGCTCAGCCGGATACTTCTCGAACCTGCCATGACTCCATCCTTCACAAGAGATGAAGCCTCCGGACTCACCGGGGCGATTCACCTTGCGAATTGTCACTAGGCTGCTTCCCCCGGAGTTACTGCGAGTCCCCGACACGGGGCGTGGCTGACGCCGAGCGTACGGCCCTCCACCGACGCCGGGTCGGCCAAGTGCCTTGCTCGCCGGAGGGCGCGACTGCGCGCTGAGTGGTGCGGCGCCAGAATTATCTCGCCGTGCCAAAGGGTTGCGCACCTGGGCGCCGCCGCATCGCGAGGTAGACCTTGACCAGTGCACACAGCGCCGATGAAGAGAGGAGGGACCATCCGGCCCTCCCGCCTCGCCGCTGCCTGGGTGGCGCCCACGCCTGGACGACCCCGCGCGTCCAAAGATCTTCCGGGACAACCACTGCTGCAACACTTTTCATTATGGAACTAGCTGCCATGGCCCATGCCGAGGTGGGTACCGATATCGAGGGCCGACCATGTCGATTGACCGCGATCGAGGCGCAGGTGCGCTCGGTGACTTCCCACGTTCACCGAGTAACAGTCAGTCCCACCTTTTGTCCATTTCTGGAAACCCAGGCTGTTTAGGGACGTGCTTTGTGCCAGTTTGCTTTTTTGCTCCAGCCACTTCTCCTGCACCGTTGGGCCGAGCTTTTTGAGGGATTTCTCGAACTTCGGCGTTTCGGTGACCGCCGGGATACAGGTAAAGAAATCGATGTTGATCCCGAGTAAGCGCCGAAGATCCAACCGATCGCTGATCATGATCGGGCATCGAGTCCAGTCAATGCGGAACGGATCTGCGTAGAGCAGAAGCGTATCCATCGCCGCGGGCACCGGCGGCAGACCGGAGGCGTGCTGAACCTGTGTGGACAGGTCACGACAGCCCTTCATGTAGGCCGCTCGCGACCCGGCGTACCGGTAGGCCTCTTTGTATCCCGCGGGTTGCTGCCTGGTGTAGCCCTTCAACGCAGGTGATGCGCCGCCAGAGTTGGCAAGCAAGCGGCGTGGGTGCTGGAAACCGCGGAGCATGTAGGCGTTTGCCATAGCTTCTTCGTGCTCGACGTATCCCTGTGCGTTGCGGTGCTTTTCCTTTGCCTTCCAGTACATCGCCGTGTCCGTCGCGAGTTCCCAGTTGGCCGCCATGCAGTCCGCGGCAAAATGGAACAGTTCGTGGCGCAGGATGGCGTGGAAGGCGAGATTGACCTTCCGTTCGTCCGCTATGGGCGGATGATGAAATACCCGGGCGGCCATGAGCAGCGCACCTTCGAGGGGAATGTGAACGCCGTGCTGCGCCGTGCGCTGGTGGAAGGTGACGTACCAGCCGTATGCGTCGATGCCCCGGATTTCGTGCAGGCGACTCATCTCGGTGAGCGTGTCTTGTCCAAGAACGTGTTCGATATCGGCGTCGGTCACTTCGGGCGGAATTTCGAAGATGACGGCCGGCCCATCTGATGCGATGACGTCGTCATCGATCGTCGGATCGGGGTTGTCCAAGGCAGCGAACTCTCTACCGACGTCGGGCTCGGACACCCAGATTTCGACGGCAGGATCGGTCCCGTCGTGCGCATCCTCCGGCAAGGGGTTGTCGCGAATCGCTCCGTCTACGCCCTCCAAAGCGGCTCGTATCGCGTGAACCGAAGGGATGGCGAGTCCTGCTGTCATGGGCGAGATGATTGCATGTCAGCAACCACTGCGGCTTGCAGGGCTCGAGGACCGGGTCCCGCGATGTGCGCTACCCGAACCGACCTCTTGACATACCCGCTCACCGCAGTGGGCGAGGCGTGTTACAGCCGGGGAATACCCTGGCTAACTGTGACGACCGACCCGAGGGAGCGCCTTCTGCGGATGGCGGTCTTGATGTGGAGTAATGCCGACCGAGCCGCTAGGGCGTGGCGGATGGGCGAGTGGGCGCTGCTGCACCAGGTCCGCGCCGACGGCAGCAGCAAGCCCCTGGATCCGTCCCATTTTGTTCCGGACAGGGGAAGCAGCCTCGACCTCGATGACAGACACTTCTTACCCGAGCTTGGCGCGAATTTCGTCAGCTCGACGGCGCGGTTTCCTGCGATGAACGCAGCCGAGTGTCTTGTTGGGGCATCCCAGGCGTTCGGGGCATCGTTGGAGCAGAAGCGCACGAGCACACTGTCGACCGGGATCCTGTGCCGCAGCGCCATCGAGAGCGCCGCCAAGACCATCTGGCTTCTCGCCGATCCCAACCGCGCCGTCCGGCGCGCTCGCTCGCTGGGCTACACCGAGCGTGAGATCGGCTACCAGAAGAAGTACATCGCCGTCGAGACGCGCTTTCTCGAGGTGCGCACTGACGAGCGCCGCGACGCCGCGCGCCAGAGTTTCGCCGAGACGGAGCAGCAGTTTCGAGAGCGGTTGAACTTCCTGACGTCGCTACCGAAGGCGGCCCGACAGCGGCCGCCCTCAGACTATGAGTTCTTTGTCCGCTGGGCCGGGGAATGGATCGACCAGAATCCGCCGCCGCACATCACTGATGCCGACGAATTGCCGCACGGGATGTCGATCGGGGCCGAGCGCTTCTACACCGTCGGATCGAGCTTCGTACACGGATACAAATGGATGACCGCCTATCTCGGCACCGAAGAGAACGTTCTCACCCAACTCGCTGAGAGTCTTGCCGCGGCGGTCATCATGACCGAGTGCGCGGTGGCGCTATACGAGGCCCAGGCGACGCACCCCGCCCGAGCCCGAGTGCGCCGCAAGAACTACCCCGACCATCTGGACCCGACGGTGTCGCTGTGGGCAGACCGATACGGCCTACCCGCACCAGCAATGGGGGAATCCATTCCGATGCTCACTCGACAGCAAGCGGAGGCTGGCCATGAGACAGTCTGAGCCGCAACGGATCACCGGCTGGTTTCACCTTCCCGAGGATCCCAGTAGGCGTATGCCGGGAGTGCTGACTTGGGAGCCCGATGACGGTGCGACCCTGGAGCTGATCGGTGGGTTCTCGCCGGGACCCGAGCTCCGCCGTAATCCTACCGGCGGATGGGTAGCTACTAACTTCGTGGGCGACGTGCGGCCGGGGACCATCTACGGAGAAACTGCTACCGGACAACAGATTTCCATCTGGGACGCTCAGCGGGGCAGTCACACGGTCGGTTTCGGCGGCGCCGTGAGTGAGGAGTTCTGGCATTCCTCCTGGATGTGCGTCGGTGCGCACATCATCAGCCCGCAGGAGCCGTCATTCGTCAAAGCCACCATCGCCATCGACGAGCTTTACTACCTCACCGACGACGGCAGGTTCTGCGCACCGCAGTGGGCGACGATCGAAGGCGTGGAACATCCGGGCGAAAAGCAGCCCGACGGCACATTGTTGACTCCGTACATTCTCCCAGTCGTCGGCGGTTACCGAGCTGAGTACGCGCGAGCTGACACCTCAGACGCGTCGTATGCGATCGGAACCACCGCAACGCGACCATGGATAAGTCCAGCGACAGAGGCCATGCCGGAACTGAAGCTCGACATGATGACGACCAACCTCCGCAGCGGCCCACAGGTTCGCCTACAGGTCGTCGCCCACGCCTGTATTGAGCTGCCGAACAAAGCACCTGGGTCGGTGGCCGACTTCGCGGATCGGAAGCCAGCCGTCGACGACCTCGTTCAACTGGCTACATTCGAGTCCTGCGGTACCTCGAACATCACCCTTCACACCGTCAGCGATCGATAGTGATCGAACAACTCAAAGTCCCTCAGCCAGGCCAATCTGGGCGTTGCGACGGTGTCCTCATCGGTAGTGCCGTTACCTTGCTCAGTACGGTCACCACCGCGAGTAACTTCAAGAGCTTGCACGGTCAATGCGTCGGCACGCCGGTGCCGGCGCATCACGCGGTCTCGCCGACTACAATCACTGGGAGGGAGCCCAAATGGGGGCGCCGTATGTGTCGATCCGGCGGCTGGCGGACAACTCGATGGCCGCAATGCTCGCCGCGGTCGAGCTGTACAACAAGCCGCAGATCACCTACCGGGATGAACTGGCCGTCATGCTAGTCGTCAATGCGTGGGAGTTGGCGTTGAAGGCGGCGCTGCGGCGCAACCGGTCCTCCATCTACTACCCCAAGAGGCCGGGCGAGAAGTACCGCACGATCGGCCTCGACGATGCCTTGAATCGCGTGGGGCACTACGGTTTGTGGCCCCAGGGCATTGATGGCATGGGGGTTACGGCCAACGTCAAAGCCCTGTCCGAGTACCGGAACCGTGCTATCCACCTCTACAACGCCCGGGGGTTGGGTGCAGTCATTCACCCGTTTCTGCAGCAGAACGTGTTGAACTATCGAGACTTCATGCTGGAGACGTTCAACAAAGATCTTGCCGACTCGATGACCTGGCAGCTGCTCCCGTTGGGTGCCGTCGCACCCGCAGATGCTGTGTCCTTTATGCGTGTGGATACGAGTTCGGCGATGGTCACCGAGGTTCAGGAGTTCATCGGCGAGCTGCGCTCGATGATGGATGCGGTGGAGACTGGCGGTGGGGACGTGGCCCGGATCGCCACTATCTACGACATCAACCTACGGTCGGTGAAGAAGATGAGCAGCGCTGACCTCGTCGTAGCGGTGTCCCCGGACGCAACCGGACAAGTCGTGGTGAAAAAGTCCGACCCGAACGTCACGCACCCCTTCAGCCTGAAGGAGTTGCTAGACCGCGTGAATGGCAAACGAAAGGGCCGCTCCCTCACCACCTATGACCACCAAGCGATTTCATGGAAGGAAGACCTGCGCAGTAAAGAGACGTATGCCTGGAAACACAGTAAGGGCGTCTCCTACGCGTGGTCGCCGGCCGCTGTGACCTACCTCGTCTCGCTGACCGACGAGGACTACGACCGCGTGCGCGCCGAATACAAGGCCGCCCAACAGGCAAAGAAGTGAGCGCGGGCCGTCACCGGGATTCCAGATCCCGAACCGGCGCGAGCACGTTGTTGTCGCTTGCACGGGTTAGACGTTCCATCCAAGGGCATCGGTCACGCGGCAAAGTCACCGAACATCCCACTGAGACTGGGCTGCAAGCGTGATCGAGACCTGCCAGGAGGTGCGCGTCGAGTACCACTGAGTGTCGTAGAGGCTCAGTTTGGCCAGGACGTCGTACTTCTTTGCGCGATTCCGCGCAGAGAAGGTGAACAGGAGTCTTCGACTGGGTCGCCGGCATGGTAGCGCCGCTACTCGGTTCGGTTTGTATAGATCCGTCGGTTAAATCGCATTGAAGTTCCCATCGACGCTTCTTGTAGCTGGTGAACGATTCGGGGAACCGAGTAATGGCAATGGCGCACCGACTTTCTGCACCGCTGGTCTATCCTGCGCAGGAGCACTGCCGGACCGAACCGAACGCGTTGGTGGGCTGCGCATAATGACCTCCGACCTACGAGAACGCCCTTGAGCGGAGAGACGACGATGCCGAACCGACGGGCCGGGAGCGTGGCTTCAGTCCATCCAACGATTACCCCGGCACGTGGCGTGACGCGTTTGCGCGACGTCGATACCCGACTTCGAAGACATCTGGAGGCCGGAGGTGAGAGCCGCACCCATATCGAGCAGATGGCGATCGATTTCGGGCTGCTCGCGCGGTGCGTGTTGCCGGAGGATTCGGCAGCACACCCCTCGTTGAAGGAAGGGGGTTTCATTCAGCGCATGCGAGCCGGCGGGCGAGTGGCGTGGGACGTCTATGGCGAACGGCTCTTCGATATCGCCCCGCAGTGGGCGAGTGACACGTGCCGGGGGTGGGCGGCGTTCGCGGTACCGCTGTCGGGCCGACCGATACGAGAGCAACTCACCCTAGCGGGCGTATTCGCCGAAGACGCGCATTTCGCGGTCCGTGAGTGGGCATGGCTGGGCGTCAGGCCAACTGTTGCCGCGGATCCCCGTGCGGCCGTCGCTGTGCTCACAAACAGTGCGCGAGGCGCTTCCGAACGTGGGAGGCGTTTCGCCAGCGAAGTGACCCGTCCGCGCGGCGTCTGGTCGGCGCATATTCCGCTCCTGAAGGAAGAGCCCGAGATCGCCTTCGGCTTACTCGACGAACTGGTGTCGGATACGTCGCGTTACGTGACGACCTCGGTCGGAAACTGGCTCAACGACGCCGGCAGGACACGGCCGGAGTTCGTGTACGAGTCCTGTGCTCGTTGGGCTGAACGACATCCGACGACTTTTCCGCGAGTTCGACGTTTGGCGTTGCGCAACCTCGCAGACCGCCACGAACCAGCTTGACGCGCCGCTCATCCCGGCGGAGTGTGCGGCATCAGTAATTGCGTCAGGGCGGCCGATTTGCTCTTAAGGGCGACGTTGCTGAGTTCGTACCGTGACCGCAGGGCCGCCAATTCTGCCTCCCGTGCGGCGAGTGTCGTCTTCAACTCCTCCAACTCGCAGTGCGACTGTTTGGCACCCTCTAACAGGACATCGGATCCGACGCTCAACTCGAGTGCTGCGGCCCGTGCCGCGGCCAGTTCAAGCCGCAGCGCCTCGACGGTCGTGCTTTCAGCAGCGGCTAGTCGCGAGCGCAGATCGGCAATGATGGCGTCACGCTCGGCGAGTGCACGGGCGAGTTTGCTACGGGATAGGACGCTGCCGCGTTCGTGATCCCTCTCGTAGTCGAGCAGCGAACGCGCCCATACCCTCGGCGCACCTTTGGGCGCCCGTCCGAGGTACTCCGGGCCGGCCAGTAAGCCGTCATCGAGTAACTGGTTGACGCGCTGGGTGCTGATCTCGAGCCGGTCGGCAGCCTCAGCCAGCGTCAACGCAGGCTCGGACGTTGAGGCAGCCATTAATCCAGGGTATGTAAGTAAATCGAGAAACGCCACCGTCGCGTCGCTTCGTGCGGGCGGGCCAAACCCTATACTCTTACTTACATGAGCGCGGAAGCTATCGGCCGCTTCGAACGGGACATTCCGGCACTGCGGGTCGTGATCTGCGGAACGTACCGTAAGGGCTTTGAAACCCTGCGCGAGGACTATGGGACCCTCGGGTCTCGGTACGAGATCCTTTCACCCGTCAGTCTGGATTTCATCGACCGCGATAGTACGTTCGTTCGGCTCCCCTCGGAGGTCAACGAGGCGATGTCACAGATCGAGCAGCGTCATATCGCGGCGCTCGCCGAGGCTGACTTCGTTTGGTTGCACGCACCAGACGGATACACCGGCGCCAGCGCCATGTTCGAACTCGGCTACGCTCGTGCCCTCGGATTACCAATCTTCGCGCGCGAACCGCTGCAGGAGGGAGCCTTTCAGCCGCACGTGACGACCGTGGCTACACCCGACGATATCTGTCTGCGCCAGGAACACCACGCGCCGGGCAACGGGCTTCGAGGTTTGCAGCGCTACTACGAGCGGGCGGCACTCAGACGTGGATGGGCATCGGAATCAGTGCAGGACACAATGCTGCTGCTGACCGAGGAGATCGGGGAACTCGCCCGAGCGCTGCGGAAATCGGCTGGCATACAGCGGGATCAGGGTTGGGAGGGCCAAGATGTCGCCGAGGAACTGGCCGACGTCCAGCTGTACCTGGTACACCTGGCTAACATTTCCGGCGTCGAACTCGCCGACGCCGTTACGAACAAGGAATTGGTCAACGCTGAGCGTGCCGCGGGACAAGTTACTGTCGCCTGAGTCAGAATCCAATGCGTGCCAGTGTTGGAGGATTTCGCGACCGCACGCAAGAACGCGCAGGAGTTCACGCGTGGCCAGACGGCGGGTGTGAGCCGGTTCTGGGACCCTCGTCATAGTCGATTCTTCCGCAATGAGAAGGAGCGCGTCGACTCAGACGTAGTTGCTAGCGATCCGTCGGCGGCCGCTACTGACAACACCCAACCACCTGAAAACACCCAACCACCGGTCGACGACGGACCCCCTCCGCGTCCGAAGCCGAAACGCTTGACGAGCACGGTAACTTGCCTCGAATCTCTACTGGAGGCGCCGGACAGCTCGGAAGATTCCGATAAAGATTTCAGTCCGGCCTGGGCACACCATGCGCTTGTGGACTTCATGCGCCTGGCGTTGACACCTATGTCCCAATGGGAAAGCGACGAGGCCGCGTGGGTGTACTGCCGGGTGCGCACGCTCGGTGGCGCGTTGCGCCTAATCAACGGTGGCATAACCGTTTTCAACGCCGAGCAACAAGCTACTGCCCGGCAGTTCCTACGCGAGGCCTGGGACTCGCGGGACGACACCGGAGGCGCATTCGGTTTGAGGGAGCGCACAAGTGCCCCCGATTCCGAATCCGCGCCGACCGAGGAGGGCTACTACCCGCCCAACGCGTTCCTAACTTATTGGGGGTTGCTCGCCGCAGACGCGTTCTCCGAGCACGAAGCGGGGCCCGTCGTTTCCGACGAAGAAAAATTCGCCGCATACGATTGGTTGCGAGCCAACCTCGGCTTCCAGATCGCGATGCACTACATCGGATCCACTCATGCCGATCCCCAACAACTCGCGTGGTCGCTGTGTGGACTCGTGCGTTTCGGCCCCGACGGTGTCCTCGGCAACTCCGTATCGGCTGATCGGCAACTCCTCGTCGCCGGCCTGCGGGCGTTCTTCCAGCAGCAACGCAACAAGACCTGGTCGATCGGTGCGCCGCTGTTTCACTTCCGCACAGCTGGCAACGCGTACTCCTACATCTACGAAACCCTAGCCGAACTCATATCACTCGCTACGAGCAGGGACCTCGCCAAAAACGCCGCCGAAGCCCTGGCGGCCGCGTTACGTGAGCACAGTCAGGAAATGCTCCTGGCGCTGGAATACGCAGAAGAGACGTCCCAATATCTCGGCGACGACAGCCGAGGATGGAGTTCTGGCCACCACCCGCACCGGGACAGCCCCGAGTGCTGGGCGACCGCATCAGTGTATCGGTTCGGACAGGCCCTGCGACGCCTGTTCGGGATGTGGAGCTCCGCAGCGGCCAAAGCTGCGCTTGATGCTCGGCGACCGAGTGGGGGGCTGGCTGATCTTGGAGACCGCGGCGAGACATGGAACCTTGGGAAGGGCACGGCCGGAGTCATCCTCGCGACTACATACGTCCATCCGACGTGTCTCTCGCAACAGCGGATGGAGGCCAGAACCCGCTTTCATCACGATCCCGATCGGCAATTGCTCGACGAAACCCAGGCACGATCGGCGATGCTCTTCGGCCCCCCGGGCACCGGGAAAACCGCATTGGCTGAGTTCGTCGCCAGCGCCATCGGATGGGACTTCATCGAGGTGACTCCCGCGCAGTTCCTCGACCAGGGGGTCGACCACGTTAGTGCACGCGCCGACGCCATCTTCCGTCAGATCATGGAGCTGGATCGCTGTGTCGTGTTGTTCGACGAGATCGACGAGCTCATTCGGAATCGCAGCGGTGAGACCGAGAGTATCGAGCGGTTCTTTACCACGACGATGTTGCCTCGCCTGGCTAAGATGTGGAGCTCGCGGCGAGTGCTGTTCTTCGTCAACACGAACAACATCGCCAAGGTCGACACCGCCATTGCCCGCAGTCAAAGGTTTGATCGACTGGTGTTCGTACTGCCGCCGGACTACCCAAAAAAGAAGCGGATGCTCGCGAAGGCCGGCATCACGTTGAACGTCGAGAACGACAAGATCAACAACGCGCTTCTGGATAGGGCGTTCGGATCGAACGCTGAAAAGCGCATAGGCTGGTTTGCGGCAATCCGCTACGACCAGATGGGCGCTCTGGTCGCTCAGCTCAGGGGACGGAACTCCGTCAACGAGACCGTCCTCATCGAAGCCATGACTCCGATCGTCTCGGAACTTGCTCAGCTGGACTGGGAGGCGAACCTCGTCAACGGCGAAAAACTGCCAGATGTCGAGTCGCTGCACGTGTTCGAGCGACAGGATGCACGCCTATGGCATAGCGCCCGCATCGATGCCGACACATTCGAACCCGAAGGGGTCGAGGTTGCCACCGTTGGTGGTACGCGGTGGGCGGTGATCAACGATATGACCGGCGATCCGCAGCAATGGGCGGTCCAGCGGGGTATGGAGTTGACGGCAACGGGCGTTCTCAAGCCAGCCGCTGGGCAGCCGGGCCCGGACCCCGAAGACGCAGCCGGCGGCAGTCCGTAATGGCACCCGGCCTGGTTGCTCCGACGGTAATACTCATGGCCGGACCCATCGCGGTCGGCAAAACCGCAGTCGCACAACAGCTAGCGGCGGATCTCGGCGCCGAGGTCGTGTCGGTACGTCGCGCCCTGGTCGAAGTTCTCGGACTGAGCACGACCGCCAGCCGCGACACACTGCAACGCGAGGGTGCCGACCTAGATCGCCGGACACGGGGTGCCTGGCTCGTCGATTATCTGATCGAACGCACGGATCGGGGAGTGGCACCCCTCGTCGTCGACAGCCTCCGGACCGTTTTGCAGACGGAACCCGTCTTGCTGAATGTGGCCAACGCCCGCCTGTTCTACCTCGCCGCGCACTTGGTCACAAGACGGCGGCGGTACGGGATCGCGAGCGCGACCGACCCCGTGAAGCGTTCCGTGCCGTTCGACGAGGCGATGAACCACCCGACGGAGCAACGCGTCGTTGAACTGCGCAGTCTCGCGCGACTCGTCATCGACACTGACGACCTCACCATTCGCGAGGTCGCCGACATCGTCGGCGATGCGCTAACCGACTAGAGGGATCGACCACGCTGTCAAGCCTCCGCAAGAAAGCTGCTCAACATGACGGTTAGACCCGACGCGGCTTGATGCAGCGCGGGATCACTGACTACCGGTTCCCGGCAGGCGAGTCGACCCGACACCCGGTCGCCGATGTCAGACAGCAGTCGGTGCCCTTCGTCGATCGCATGATCGGGGTCGAGCAACAGGGTTCCGCGGCTCTCGGAAACCTTCTCGGCGTATGCGATCAACGGTGCGGCTGCCGTCGACGCCACACCCACCAACGAACGAACCGTCAGGTCTTTCGGTACCTCGCTGCAGTAGACGGGAACACTGCAAGCGAGCGCATGCCCGATCTCGAGGCACACTGACAGCCCTACGCGGCCCTCCGGCGCGACCACCCACAAGTAATCGGACGCGCTGATGGCGGCGAAATGGCGTTGCTGCAATAGCCTGATGACGCGACTGCGATCGCTAGCGACAAAGACGAAACCGTCCAGCTCGCCGACCGCACGGGGATCTTCCGGCGATAGGACCTCTGCCCCCGCCTCGCCGAGAAGAGCGACCGCCTCCTCGATTTCGGCGAGGCTGCGACGAAAGCTGCCCGAGACGGTCACCCGCGGGCGACGTCCGTCCCCACGCACCAATCTCATATGAACCTCACCCCGTACGAACCTGCGCTCGTGCCACCACACCGAAGGTGTGCTCGGCAGCTCCAAGCCGACCGACTCCTTCGAGACTAACGAGCCTCGGCGGCTCGTGCCGCCCAGCCCGCGTCCACATCGACTCGAGGAGTCTGGCTGTGAGTTCGGCGCCGACTGAAGACCACAGGCTGGAATCAAACTCGATGGTCCGACCGACGGGCACGTCACTCGGCGGCGAGCGGATCGCCGCCAACGACATCACTGTGAAGCTTCGCCGCGATCTAGCTGGCCTAGGCGCTCCGAGTTGATCTGGGATCCATGCGACAAAGTCCCCACAGTCCGCGTTCACCACTGCAGCGCAACTCGGAGGCACAAACACAAAGGTCACGACCCATTTCTGGATCGTGACCTAAGCGCCTGGAGTTCGTAGAACTCCTCATAGTGGGCGAAGGGGGACTTGAACCCCCACGTCCCGAAGGACACTGGCACCTGAAGCCAGCGCGTCTGCCATTCCGCCACTCGCCCGAGCAACCGGGGCAGCCTATCACTGCGGTCGTACGGTTCCCAAACCGCGACGTTCGAGGCCACTCATAGCACAAAGGATGGTTCACGTCATCAAGATCAGGTCACTGACCTGCAGCGATCTGATTCTCAGAGTTCTGTTGGTCCCGCACGGTCGCGCAGGGCCGATACCATTCATGTGAGCAGTGTGGCCAGAGCGACACGCGGTGGCTTCGGTTGCCGGGTGCGCACCACGAACGACGATGAGCGAAGGCGGGCGGTGATATGGGTCTTGTCGACCGCATCGAACGCAAGCTCGAGTCCACGGTGGGTGATGCATTCGCGCGGGTCTTCGGCGGCTCGATCGTCCCACAGGAAGTGGAGTCGATGCTGCGCCGCGAGGCGCAGGCCGGCGCCCGCACCGTAGGCAGCGGCCAAGTTTTGGCGCCGAACGCCTACGTAATTACTCTCAGTGACACTGACTATCAGAAGGTAAGCGCCGATACTGACCTGACCGCGTCCGCTTTCGCCAAACATCTGGGGGGATTTATCCATGATCAGGGGTGGCAAACGTATGGTGATGTGGTCGTCAGATTCGAGCAATCACCGAACTTGCACACCGGACAGTTCCGCGCACACGGCGCGGTCAACCCCGATTCCGCCGTCGGCGAGTCCGCACGAGTGCATCGCGACCAGGCGTTCACCGCAGAATCAGGAGAACCATCTATGACCGACAATCCGAGCTACCGCGGCGGCCAGGGACAAGGTCGGCCTGGCGACGACTACTTCGATGAACGGCACGGACGCCAGCAGGATGACCAGCGCGGCGGGTATCCCCCACAGGACGACCAGCGCGGCGGGTATCCCCCACAGGACGACCAGCGCGGCGGGTATCCCCCACAGGACGATCAACGTGCCGGATATCCCGCGCAGGACGACCATGACCAGCGCGGCGGCTACCCTCCGCAGGAGCAGCCGGGCGGCTACCCGCCTCGCGGCGGAGGCTATAGCGACCAGGGCGGCTACCCCGATCAGGGTGGTTACCCGGATCGCGGCGGCTACCCCGACCAGGGTGGTTACCCGGAGCAGCGCGGCGGCTACGACCAGCGCGGCGGTGGCGGCTACGGCCAGCCCAGCGGCTACGGTCAGCAGCCCGGCGGGTACGGCCCGCCCCAAGGTGGCGGGTACGGCGGTCCGCCCGTCCCCGGCCCCAGTTCCGACTATGACTATGGCCGTCAGCCGGGCGGGCGCCCGGACGACTACGGCCGGCACGAAGGCCGTCCGGGCGGCTACCCCGACCAAGGCGGCTACGGTGGGCAGCCCTATGACCAGCGCGGCGGCTACGGCCAGCCACAGCAGGATTACGGTCCACAGGATTACGGCCACGGCTATCCGGATCAGGGCTACGGCGACCAGGGCGGCTACGGCGACCAGGGGCGTGATTACGACTACGGCCAGGACGGTGGTCAGGGCGGGTACGGCGGCTATGCCGGCGCCGATTACCAGGCCGGCGGTGCGATAGTCACCCTGCAACTCGATGACGGCAGCGGCCGGACCTACCAGCTGCGTGAAGGCGCCAACGTGATCGGCCGCGGCCAGGACGCCCAATTCCGGCTGCCGGACACCGGGGTGTCGCGTCGGCACCTCGAGATCCGGTGGGACGGCCAGGTCGCCCTGCTCTCGGACTTGAACTCCACCAACGGCACCACTGTGAACAACGCCCCGGTGCAGGAATGGCAGCTGGCCGACGGTGACGTCATCCGGCTGGGCCATTCCGAGATCATCGTGCGCGTGCACTGAGGTATCGGACCGGACACACCGGGGTGGCTAGCAACCCGCTTCACCCTCATCCCAGTCGCCGTCCAAGTATCGTGACGATGCCGCAGGGCACGGAACGACACCGTTGGCACGGGTACGGAGAGGACGTCAGATGCAGGGGTTAGTGCTGCAGCTGACGCGCGTCGGGTTTCTGTTGCTGCTGTGGTTATTCATCTGGTCGGTGCTGCGGATCCTGCGCACCGATATCTACGCACCGACCGGCGCGGTCATGGTCCGTCGTGGGTTGGCGTTGCGCGGTTCGCTGCTGCCCAGCCGTCAACGCAGGCATATCGCCAGGCAGATGGTTGTCACCGAAGGCGCGCTTGCCGGCACCCGCATCACGCTGAGCTCCCAGCCGGTGCTGATCGGCCGGGCCGACGACTCGACGCTGGTGCTCACAGATGATTACGCCTCGACGCGCCACGCCCGACTGTCGCCACGCGGTTCGGAGTGGTACGTGGAGGACCTAGGATCGACCAACGGCACATACCTTGACAGGGCGAAGGTGACAACAGCGGTAAGGGTTCCCATTGGCACGCCGGTGCGAATCGGCAAGACGGTAATAGAGCTTCGGCCGTGACCCCGCGTATGCGAGGAGCGAAATGACGCCGCGCACGCGAGGAGCACAATGAACGCGCGCACGCGAGGAGCGAAATGACCCTCGTGCTTCGATATGCCGCGCGCAGTGACCGCGGCCTGGTCCGCGCCAACAACGAGGACTCCGTCTATGCGGGCGCGCGGTTGCTCGCCCTGGCCGACGGTATGGGCGGACACGCCGCCGGTGAGGTGGCCTCACAGCTGGTCATCGCCGCGTTGGCCCATCTCGATGATGACGAACCCGGTGGCGACCTGCTCGGCAAGCTCAATTCGGCGGTGGCCGAAGGCAACTCGGCGATCGCCGCGCATGTCGAGGCCGATCCCGAGCTCGAGGGCATGGGGACGACGCTGACGGCGATCCTGTTCGCCGGCGGCCGGTTGGGCCTGGCGCACATCGGCGATTCGCGCGGCTACCTGATGCGCGACGGCGAATTGACCCAGATCACCAAGGACGACACCTTCGTCCAGACCTTGGTCGACGAGGGTCGCATCACCGCCGAGGAGGCGCACAGCCACCCGCAACGCTCGCTGATCATGCGGGCGCTCACAGGCCATGAGGTCGAGCCGACGCTGACGATGCGCGAGGCCAAGGCGGGTGACCGTTACCTGCTGTGCTCCGACGGGCTCTCTGATCCGGTCAGCCAGGAGACCATCCACGAGGCGCTGCAGATCGAGGACGTGACCGAATGCGCCGACCGGCTGATCGAATTGGCCTTGCGCGGCGGCGGTCCGGACAACGTCACAGTGGTGGTCGCCGACGTCGTCGACTACGACTACGGCCAGACTCAGCCGATCCTGGCCGGTGCGGTGTCCGGCGTGGACGACGACACGATCCCGCCGAATACTGCGGCGGGTCGCGCTTCGGCCTTCAACCCGCGGCGCAACGAACCCAAAAGGGTGGTCCCCCAACCCGCCGAACCGGCGCGTAAACCACGGTCCCGACGGCGTTACCTGATCGCCGCGATCGTGTTGGCACTGATCGTGCTCGCGGGCCTGGCGATCGGCCGACAGATCGTCCGTAGCAATTACTACGTCGGCGAGCACGACGGCGTCGTGGCGATCATGCGCGGTGTTCAGGGCTCGTTTCTCGGGATCTCCCTGCAGGAGCCCTACGGCCTGGGATGTCTGAACACCCGCAATGAACTCTCGCTGATCGGTGCCGGCGACAACCACGAAAACCTCGGCTGCCGATTGATGGCGGTCAGCGACATGCGTCCCTCCGAGCGGGCCCAGGTGACCGCGGGTTTGCCGGGTGGCACGCAGGATGAGGCCATCGCCCAGATCCAGGAGCTCGCGCGTAGTTCGGTGCTACCGGTGTGTGCCCCGCGTACCCCGCCGACCACCACGAGTCCTCCCCCGCCACGGCAAACCACCACAGCCAGTCGGGCACCGATGTCGGCACCGCCTTCCGCGCCGGCGACGACGACAACCGCCACGCTCTCCCCCGAACCGTCTCCAGAGACCACTGCGCACCCGCCGGGCGAATCGGTGCCCACGGAGCCTGCCCCGTCGTCAACACCCACCGCCACAGCGCTACCTCCCCCGTCGCAGGTACCGGGGACGGACTGCCGGGCGGTGTCATGACCACCGCACCCCAGTCGCCGGTTACCGTGACGCCGCCGCTACCCAACCGGCGCAACGCGGAACTGCTTCTGCTGGGGTTCGCGGCACTGATCACCACTGTCGCGTTATTGATCGTCGAGGCCAACCAGGAGCAGGGCATCACCTGGGATCTGCTGCAGTACACCGTCGGGTATCTCGCCCTCTTCGGCACCGCCCATCTGGCGGTACGCCGCTTCGCCCCCTACGCCGACCCGCTGCTGCTACCTGTGGTCGCGCTGCTCAACGGGCTCGGTCTGGTGATGATCCATCGCCTGGACCTGGCAAAAGGTACCTCGAACTCCGACGGTCTCGGCGGCACCGCCAACCAACAGATGCTGTGGACGCTGCTGGGGGTCGTGGCGTTCTCCGTGGTGGTCATCTTCCTGCACGATCACCGTATGCTGGCCCGCTACGGTTACGTCTGTGGGCTGACCGGCCTTGTGCTGCTGGTGATTCCCGCCCTGCTGCCGACGAAGTACTCCGAGCAATACGGCGCCAAGATCTGGATTCAGTTCAAGGGCTTCTCAATTCAACCAGCCGAGCTCTCCAAAATCCTGCTGCTCATCTTCTTCGCAGCCGTACTGGTGGCCAAGCGTGAGCTGTTCACCAGTGCCGGCAAACACGTCTTCGGCATTGACCTGCCGCGGCCCCGCGACCTGGCGCCGCTGTTGTTGGCGTGGATCGCGTCGGTCGGCGTCATGGTCTTCGAAAAAGACTTGGGCGCTTCACTTCTGCTCTACGCATCGTTCCTCACGCTGCTCTACATCGCCACCGAACGGCTCAGCTGGGTAGTCATCGGCCTGGCCCTGTTCGCCGCGGGAAGCGTTGTGGCGTATCACATTTTCGCCCACGTGCAGGTGCGGGTGCAGAACTGGTTGAATCCGTTCGCCGATCCTGACGGCGCCGGCTACCAGATGGTGCAGTCACTGTTCAGCTTTGCCACCGGTGGCATCTTCGGCACCGGCCTCGGCAACGGTCAGCCCGGCACGGTGCCGGAGGCTTCCACCGACTTCATCATCTCCGCCATCGGTGAAGAGCTCGGATTGGTCGGTCTCGCCGGCGTGCTGATGCTCTACACGATCCTGATCATCCGCGGCATGCGCACCGCCATCGCCGTGCGGGACAGCTTCGGCAAGCTGCTCGCCGGCGGGTTGTCCTCGACGCTGGCGATTCAGCTGTTCATCGTCGTCGGTGGCGTCACCAAGCTCATCCCGGAGAGCGGTCTCACCACGCCGTGGATGTCCTACGGCGGCTCGTCACTGTTGGCGAACTATGTGCTGCTGGCCATCCTGGTCCGGATCTCGCACGGTGCACGCAGGCCGATCACCACCACCCGGCAGCCCAACGTCACCCCGATCGCCGCGGCGAAGACCGAGGTGATCGAGAAGGTATGAATACCTCGCTGCGCCGGGTTGCCGTCACGATCATGGTGCTGATCGTGTTGTTGCTGGCCAACGCCACCCTGACCCAGGTCTTCACGGCCGACGGGCTCCGGGCCGACCCGCGCAATCAGCGTGTGCTGCTCGACGAGTACTCCCGCCAGCGCGGCCAGATCACCGCGGGCGGCCAGCTGCTGGCCTACTCGGTGTCGACCGACAACCGGTTCCGCTTCCTGCGGGTGTACCCCAATCCGCTGGTATACGCCCCGGTCACCGGGTTCTACTCGCTCGCTTACTCCAGCACCGGGCTGGAACGGGCCGAGGACACCATCCTCAACGGCTCCGACGAGCGGCTGTTCGGCCGCCGGTTGGCCGACTTCTTCACCGGTCGCAATCCGCGCGGCGGAAATGTCGACACGACGATCAAGCCGCAGGTGCAGCAAGCCGCCTGGGATGCCATGCAGAACGGCTGCGACAACAGCCCGTGCAAGGGTTCTGTGGTCGCGCTGGAACCCTCGACCGGCAAGATCCTGGCCATGGTGTCGTCGCCGTCGTACGACCCCAACCTGCTGGCCACCCACGACCTGAGCGCGCAGGCCGCCGCCTGGCAGAAGCTCCGCGATGACCAGGCGTCGCCGCTGCTCAACCGGGCGATTTCGGAGACTTACCCGCCGGGCTCCACGTTCAAGGTCATCACGACCGCCGCGGCACTGCAGGCCGGTGCCACCCCAGACACTCAGCTGACGTCGGCGGCGCGGACCAACTTGCCGGACAGCACGGCGACGCTGGAGAACTTCGGTGGCGCTCAGTGCGGTCCTGGCCCGACGGTGTCACTGCGGGAGGCTTTCGCCAAGTCCTGCAACACGGCATTCGTGCAGTTGGGCCTCGACACCGGCACCGACAAGCTCAAGAGCACCGCGCAGGCGTTCGGTCTGGACACCACGCCCCCGGCCATCCCGCTACAGGTCGCCGAATCCACCACCGGACCTATCGACGACGGTGCGGCGCTGGGAATGTCGAGCATCGGGCAGCGTGACGTGGCGATGACCCCGCTGCAGAACGCCGTGGTGGCCGCGACCGTCGCCAACGGCGGTGTCGCCATGCGGCCCTACCTGGTCGATAGCCTGAAAGGGCCCGACCTGGCCACCATCAGCACCACTGCCCCCGTCCAAGAGCGCCGGGCGGTGTCACCGCAGGTCGCCGCTACACTTACGAACTTGATGGTCGGCGCCGAGCAGGTGACGCAGCAGAAGGGAGCCATCGCCGGCGTGCAGATCGCTTCGAAAACCGGTACGGCGGAGCACGGGACAGACCCCCGCAACACTCCGCCGCACGCCTGGTACATCGCCTTTGCACCGGCCACGGACCCGAAGGTTGCGGTCGCGGTACTGGTCGAGGATGGCGGGGACCGGTTGTCGGCCACCGGCGGCGCACTGGCCGCCCCCATCGGACGCGCCACCATCGCGGCGGCGCTGCGGGAGGGATCATGAGTGACGCTTGCGGGCGGATCGTGAGTTCGCGCGAGCGGACTGTCGGTTCGGCATGCGTCAAGCGAGTCTGGGAGGTGGACATATGAGCCCCCGGGTCGGGGTCACGCTGTCTGGCCGGTACCGGCTGCAGCGACTCATCGCCACCGGCGGCATGGGCCAGGTGTGGGAAGCTGTCGACTCCCGGCTGGGCCGCCGCGTCGCCGTCAAGGTACTCAAGGCCGAGTTCTCGACCGACGCGGAGTTCGTCGAACGGTTCCGCGCCGAGGCCCGCACCGTAGCCATGCTCAACCACCCCGGCATCGCCAGCGTGTACGACTATGGCGAGACGGAGCTGGACGGCGAGGGCCGTACCGCGTATCTGGTGATGGAGCTCGTCAACGGCGAGCCGCTGAACTCGGTGCTCAAACGCACAGGACGGCTGTCGTTGCGGCACGCCCTTGACATGCTCGAGCAAACCGGACGCGCCCTGCAGGTCGCACATACCGCAGGCCTGGTACACCGCGATGTCAAACCGGGCAACATCCTGATCACTCCGACCGGGCAGGTCAAGCTCACCGACTTCGGCATCGCCAAGGCTGTCGACGCCGCTCCGGTTACGCAGACCGGCATGGTGATGGGCACCGCCCAGTACATCGCGCCTGAGCAGGCGCTCGGACATGACGCCACCGCCGCCAGCGATGTGTACTCACTGGGTGTCGTCGGCTATGAATCGGTGTCGGGCAAACGCCCGTTCACCGGCGACGGCGCCTTGACGGTGGCGATGAAGCACATCAAGGAGACCCCGCCACCGCTGCCGGCGGATCTGCCGCCCAACGTGCGTGAGCTGATCGAGATCACGCTGGTGAAGAACCCAGGCATGCGCTACAAGTCCGGCGGCCCGTTCGCCGACGCCGTCGCCGCCGTGCGTGCCGGCCGGCGCCCGCCACGGCCCAACCAGGCTCCGACGCTGGGCCGGGCCGCACCCGCTGCCGTGCCGTCGGCCGCACAGGCCCGAGCGGCGGCCGACCTGACCGGGCGCGCTCCGGCGACCGCTGCGCGGCCCCGCACCAGCACCGCCACTCACCGGCCGGCCGCGCCGCGGCGCACCTTCTCGTCCGGCCAGCGCGCCCTGCTGTGGGCCGCAGGGGTGCTCGGCGCCCTGGCCATCGTGATCGCGATCCTGATCGTGCTCAACGCGCAGGACCGCAAGGACCACCAGCAGTCGCCGCCAACCACGGTCACCGATACGGTGACGCAGACGACGCCCTTCCAGTCGCCGGCCGCGGACGCGAGGAGCGAAATCGACCCAGCGGACGCGAGGAGCAAAATCGACCCAGCGGACGCGAGGAGCGAAATAGATCCAGCGGACGCGAGGAGCGAAATAGATCCAGCGGACGCGGCGGGATTCACCATGATCGTGCCGCAGCAATTTGCTGCCCCGGAGCAGATATTGCGATGACGACCCCTCAGCACCTTTCCGACCGATACGAACTCGGTGAGATCCTCGGCTTCGGCGGCATGTCCGAAGTCCATCTGGCGCGTGACCAGCGCCTGCACCGTGATGTCGCGGTCAAGGTGCTGCGCGCGGACCTTGCCCGCGACCCCAGCTTCTACCTGCGTTTCCGCCGCGAAGCGCAGAACGCCGCGGCGTTGAACCACCCCGCGATCGTCGCGGTTTACGACACCGGCGAGGCCGAAACGCCGAACGGGCCGCTGCCCTACATCGTGATGGAGTACGTCGACGGCGTCACACTGCGTGACATCATCCACAACGACGGGCCTGTCCCGCCGCGGCGGGCGATCGAGATCATCGCCGACGCCTGCCAGGCGCTGAACTTCAGCCACCAGCACGGCATTATCCATCGCGACGTCAAGCCGGCCAACATCATGATCAGCAAGAACAATGCTGTGAAGGTGATGGACTTCGGCATCGCCCGAGCGTTGGCGGACGTCAACAGCGTCACCCAGACCGCCGCGGTGATCGGCACCGCTCAATACCTGTCGCCTGAACAGGCGCGCGGCGAGCCCGTCGACGCCCGCTCGGATGTCTACTCGCTTGGCTGCGTGCTCTACGAAATTCTTACGGGGGAGCCACCCTTCATCGGCGATTCACCGGTTGCCGTGGCCTATCAGCACGTCCGCGAGGATCCGGTCCCGCCGTCGACGCGGCATCCGGGCATCCCGCCTGAACTCGACGCGGTGGTGCTCAAAGCGCTCGCCAAGAATCCCGACAACCGGTATCAGTCGGCGGCGGAGATGCGCGCGGATCTGGTGCGGGTGCACAGCGGCGAGGCTCCGGACGCGCCCAAGGTGCTCACCGACGCCGAACGCACGTCGCTGATGACGCAGTCCGGCCCGATGTCGTTCGGCGCGCCGACCGAGCACATGCCCGCCCCCGTTCAACCCATCGCCGCCGGCCGGGACCGCAACGCCTCGATCGGCCGCTGGCTGATCGCGGTGGCGGTGCTGGCGGTGCTCACCGTGGTGGTGACGGTGGCGATCAACATGATCGGTGATCGCCCGCGCGATGTGCAGGTCCCAGACGTGACGGGCCAGACCGCCGATGACGCGGTCGCTGCGCTGCAGAACCGGGGCTTCCGAACTCACATAGACCGTCAGCCGGACAACACGGTCCCACCCGAGAAGGTCATCAGCACTGATCCGGCCGCCAACTCGCAGGCCAGCGCCGGGGACGACGTCGCCATCACGGTCTCGACCGGGCCGAACCAGGCACTCGTGCCTGACGTCACGGGACTGAGCCCGGCGCAGGCCAGGGACAAGCTCAAGGCTGCCGGCTTCGAGAAATACAAGGAATCGCCCAGCGCCTCGACGCCGGAGCAGAAGGACAAGGTGATCGCGACGATCCCGCCGGCGAATCAGACGTCGGCGATCACCAACGAGATCACCATCGTCGTGGGCTCAGGGCCGGGCAGCAAGATCGTGCCCGATTGCGCCGGGCAGAGCCCCGATGTGTGTAAGCAGATCTTCAACGCTGCGGGGTTCCCCAACACCGTCAGTGTCGATGTTGACAGCCCGCAGCCGAAGGGGCAGGTGCTCGGCACCGAACCCGCCGCCGAACAGAACGTCCCGGTCGATACCCTGATCCAGATCCGGGTGTCCCGCGGCAACCAGTTCGTCATGCCGGATGTACGCGGCGGATTCTGGACCGACGTCGAGGCCAACCTGCGTAATGCGTACGGCTGGACGGGGAACCTCAACCGTGCCCCCGACGTACCGAACAGCGGTCAGCGGACCAACGCCGTGGTGACCCAGAGCCCGTCACCGGGCACCCCGGTGAACTTCGGGGATCCGATTACGCTGGCGTTCGCTTCGTAGCGGCGGCGACCGCGCGACCGACCTCGTCCTCGAGCTGACGCACAAGGTTCTCGTCCGGCGGGCAGCCGCAGAGCACCAACCAGTTGGCCAGCATCCGGTGCCCGCCCTCGGTGAGGATCGATTCGGGGTGGAACTGCACACCGTGGATGGGCAACTCGCGGTGACGCACGGCCATGATGACGCCGCTGTCGGTCTGCCCGGTCACCTCGAGCTCGGCCGGCACGGTTTCGGGCAGGATCGACAGCGAGTGGTACCGAGTGGCGGTGAACGGATCCGGAAGTCCTCGCAGCACACCGGCATCCGCGTGGTGCACCACGCTGGTCTTGCCGTGCAGCAGCTCCGGGGCCCGGTCCACGGTGCCGCCGAACGCGACGCCGATGGCCTGGTGTCCCAGGCACACGCCGAGCAGGGGAGTGCCCGCCTCGGCGCAGGCCCGGACCAGCGAGATCGACGCGCCCGCACGTTCCGGCGTGCCCGGACCGGGGCTCAGCAGCACCCCGTCGAAGTCTTGGGCTGCCTTCGCGATGTCGGCTTCGGTGGCCAGTCGCGCGTCGTCGTTACGCCACACCTGCGCGTGTACCCCGAGCTGGCCCAGATACTGGACCAGGTTGAACACAAAGCTGTCGTAGTTGTCGACCACCAGAACCTGCATCGGCCCAGGTTACCGACTCAATACCCGATGGGACCCGCCGGCTGGGCGTAGCGCATCCGGACAGGCCCGGTGTGCCCGACAAGGTCCACCTGGGCGCGGGGTTCTTCGACGTAACCGAGCCCGAACCGCACCACGTACCGCTTGTAGAGCGTGACGAGGGGAGCTGCAGCCAGCGCGGTCTGCATGGCACCGGCATCACCGATCGCGGTGATGACATACGGCGGGCTGTAGGTGCGACCGTTGAGCAGAAGAGTGTTGCCGACGCAACGCGGCGCAGAGCCGGCCATTACGCGCTGATCCTGCATCTGGATGCCCTCTGCGCCCGCACTCCACAGCGCGTTGAGCACGGCCTGGATGTCTTGCTGGTGCACCACCAGGTCGTCCGGCGCGGCGTCCCCCGGGAATCGGCCCTGGGCGTCGCGCTGAGCGTCGTTGAGGGTCACCACCAGACCCGGTCCACGCATGGGGGTGATGTCTGCATCGGCAGCCAACGCGTCGGCGCGTGCGGTAATGGCTTTCAGCGCGGCGTGTGAACTCGGAGTGCCACCGTGGTGGCTGTCGACCTGGCTGGCAAACGCGTCCCGTTGGGCGGTCAGCCGCTCAACCGACTGTTGAGCCTCGCGCACCAGGTCGACGAGACGTGGCGCGTCGCTGCGGCGGATCTCGCCCCCGCCGGAGACCCCGTGGGTCGCGGCCAGCAGCAAACCCGCAAGCAGGCACACCACCGGCACGCCAAACCGCCACCGGGATCGGTGCGGTCGGTCCATCGATTTCTCCCCTGGACGTGCAGCTACGTTAGTGTCGTGAAGCATCCTGCTTCCATCGTCGCACCGTGTGACGCCGACTGTCCGTGAAGGTACCCATGCCCAAGTCCAAAGTCCGTAAGAAGAACGACTTCACCATCAAGCCGGTGAGCCGGACACCGGTCAAGGTCAAGGCCGGACCGTCCAGTATCTGGTTCGTGGCGCTGTTCATCGGGCTGATGCTGTTCGGCCTGATTTGGCTGCTGGTGTTCCAGCTCGCTGCCACCAACCCGATCGACACTCCGTCGTTCCTGCAATGGATGGCCGAGTTGGGTCCGTGGAACTACGCGATCGCGTTTGCCTTCATGATCACCGGACTGTTGCTCACGATGCGCTGGCACTGAGCTGCGGCGACGCAATGGTGATTTCATCGCATGTTCCAGGCATCGAGGATTCAGCAACGTCACGCCGGTCCAATCACATCGTTGTTATTCATCCCCACTGTGGATAGCACCTGTGGATAACTTCATTAGCCACGGTAAGAGGGTGTGACAGACCTGTGCAGCAAACCCAGTGGAGTCCGTCGACGTTGGGAATCCTCGCTTGCGGCATAACCGGACTCGTCATGGCTACGGGGGCTGTGACTCTGATCACAGATTCTCCGGGACGCGTTCTGGCTGGCGTTGCGGGGGTGGGATTGATCACCTTTGCAAGCTTCTCGTGGCGCGCGCGGCCGAAGCTGGCAATCACCGGCGAGGGCTTGGCCATCGGCGGGTGGTGGCGCACCCGAACACTTCGCCGCAATGACATCCGGTCGATCCGCATCACCGAGTTCCGGCGGATCGGGCGGAAAGTGCGACTACTGGAGGTCGACACCGTCGACGACCGGCTGACCGTCTTCACCCGATGGGACCTCGGGACCGATCCGTTGCACGTTCTCGACGCCCTGAAAGCGGCCGGCTACTAGACCTGTCCGCGCAGACGACGCGACGCCCCCGCGCAGGAGGGCGTCGCGTCGTTTAGCGAACTCTAGAAGATCAGGACACGGTGACCGATTCGATCACGACCGGCTCGGTCGGACGGTCTCCACGATCGGTCGCCGTGGTGGCGATGGCATCGACCACTTTCTGCGACTCGGGGTCGACAACCTCGCCGAAGATGGTGTGCCTGCGGTTCAGGTGCGGCGTCTTACCCACCGTGATGAAGAACTGGGAGCCGTTGGTGCCCGGCCCGGCGTTGGCCATGGCCAGCAGGTAGGGCTTGTCGAACTGCAGTTCCGGGTGGAACTCGTCGGCGAACTGGTATCCCGGCCCGCCACGGCCCGTACCCGTCGGGTCGCCGCCCTGGATCATGAAACCGTCGATGACACGGTGGAAGACGGCCCCATCGTAGAAGGGACCGGACGTGCCGCCGGAGGCGTTCTCGGTGCTGTAGTCCTTGGTGCCTTGCGCCAACCCAACGAAATTGGCCACGGTCTTGGGAGCGTGGTTTCCGAACAGTGCGATCTTGATGTCACCGCGGTTGGTGTGCAGGGTCGCCGTCGCGGTCTGAATGGGACTCGTCACGAGTGTTGAGTCTGCCACTAGGGTCTGCAGCCCCAACCAGCACCCGTCAGTTACCCACCTGAACGCCGTCGAGATGGCAGGCTGGTGTGCAGCTTTCCCCACGGCGGCAGAAAGGTACGAGATGACCGCTACAACCGATGACCGGCTGGCTCCCAATCAACGACTGGCACGTGGCCTGAAGTACTCCGCGATGGGCTCCGTCGACGTCTCCCGGGGTGTTGTGGGGTTGTGCCTGCAGACGGCCGTGGCAGCAGGAGCAAGTGCGCGCAGGCGCTACCAGGACGGTCAGCTGCGCCGTCAGCTGGCGGCGGTGGCGGAAAAGCTGGAAGAGGCGCTGCCCGACGTTCTCGCCGACGCCGTCCCAGCCAACCGGAAGTCCAAGTGCCGGCGGCGGCCATGGCTCATCGCCGGGGCGGCCGCTGCGGTGCTGGCCGGGGGAGCGGTGGCCTTCTCCGTCGTGCGCCGCACCAAGCGGCCCGAGCCGCCGGCGACGCTACCGCCGAGCGTGGAAGTCGCTCCCAAGCCCTGACCGCGGGGGTCGAACACCCAATTCGACGGCCAGATTACCCGTTGCCGTCATCACCCGCGCCGTGGTTGGGGTTGGTGCAGATCGTCCCCTCACACGGAACGTCCGACCCGTCCCCGTTCGGATTCGGCATCACCGCACCACCGTTGTCCGCCGGATTATCACCCGCGCCGTGATCCGGATTCGTGCAGATCGTCCCCTCACACGGAACGTCCGACCCGTCCCCGTTCGGATTCGGCATCACCGCACCACCGTTGTCCGCCGGATTATCACCCGCGCCGTGATTCGGATTCGTGCAGATGGTCCCCTCACAAGGCACCATCGAGCCGTCACCGTTGGGATTGGGCATCATCGGGACCGTCGAGGAAGGGGAACCGCTCGGGACCGCCGGCGCGGTGCGTTGGGCGGGTGCGGTGGGCTTCGCGGTGGACGACGACGTTGCCGGGCCGGTACTCGTCGGCGCCTGTTCGGTGGTCTGGCTCCCACACGCGGCCGCGCTGCATACCGCAAGCGCGGCCAGGGTTGTGATGATTCTCTGCCTGAGGCTCATGTGAACCGACACTAGCAACATGCCCGCCAGTTGCTCGGTTATCTGGGGTTGGTTTCGGATGTGTATTGCTGTTCCCGCTTAGGTGATGTGGTGAGAGGGAGCCTTAGCGGGAACGGTTCGAATCGCCGGTGTTCCCGCTTGGGGTTGGCCGGGTTGTCGATCGCGGGCCGGAACCGGTTGCCGCGGTGGGGTGTCTACCGGTTGTGAATGCCGAGGACCGGCAGGCGCTGGCTGACGAGGGGTTGGATCCGGATGTGATTACCACCAGGCGGTGATTGCCGGTCAACACATCCGGCAGAAGGTGCTCGTCCAACGCCGTTGCTACGTAGAGGTTCATCGCCGCTGGATCTTGCCCACGCGTGCCGCGGTTGCTGTGCGAACTCTGGCTGTACAGCGTTTGCAGGTAATCCACGAAAGGGTTGTGGCGCTGCTCGCCCACGTTGAGTCGCGGCGCGGGAGCAGGCGGCTCGGGACGCACGCGAACTTCACGGATGCGCTCCAACCTCCGCAAGAACTCTTGCGCCGTGGAAAATCGTTCGCTGCGGCGTGGCGCGATCGCGGTGCATAGCGCTTCAGCGAACCCTGGTGCGAGGTCATGAAACCCGGTGAGGGAGCGGGGGTCGATCGGATACTGTCCTGGCGGCGGGGAAGAACTCGTCCACGGATAGCCACCCGTCAGTGCTTCGTACACGCTAACGCCAAGCGCGTACGTGTCACGGTCAGCCAGGTCTGCCGCGGAAGGCTGGGCTTGCAAGGAGAGATCGGGCGGCAAATAGCGCGCGGATCCGCCGCCGTGACGAAGCGTCGAGTCCGCTGTCACCGCCACATTGAAATCGATGATCGTGCAGCCGCTGTTTGTCCACAGCAGATTGCTCGGCTTGATGTCGCAATGGAAAACGCCGTGCTGATGCAGGTGAGTTAGCCCCGACGCAGCATCGATGCTGAGCCGCAACACATCTGCGGGACTAAGTGGTCTCGCCCGTAAGTTCGTCGGGGGTCAGGGGAGGTCGGTCCAGGCGGTCGGGTCGTTGAAGTAGAGGCCGCAGGCGGTGTCGAGTGCGTCTTCGGGTGCGCCGGCGGTGAACCCGCTGGCCAGGACGGAATCTTCGTAGCCGTCTTTGCTGGCGAGATAGACCGCGAAACCCCAACGGGATGCAGACCCGCCGTAGCGCAGTCGCATCAGGGGCAGTACTTGCTCGTCGTCGAGTTCGGCAGCGACATAGGCGAACTGGGCGCGGAAGCGGACCTGTACCGCCGTGATCTGCGGCCACCGCGCTCGGGCACGTGCCGACAGTCGTTGCTGCAGGGACGTCTTCGTGGATTGCGGCGGTGAGGCCATGGGCGCAAATCCTGCCCGACCGGTGTGTCGCAGGCCAGGATTATGCTCCCGACACTCGAGACTGAAGTGACCATCGTGGCTGATGTGACTTCTGTTTGGGGGTAAGCGAATGTCGTTGACCGAAGCCGAACCGGTCCGGGTTACCGGTCACCAACGCCGGGAACTGAATCGCCTCGTGCGAGCCGGGCGCACTGAACAGCGGCTGGTCCAACGCGCCCCGATCGTGCTGCGTGCTGCTGACCGATGGTCGAACGCCGCGATCGCGGCCGCGCTGGGCGTCACGGTGGACACCGTGCGCAAATGGCGCCACCGATGGACCACCTCGTCTGAGATCGCGGCCTTGGCCGATGCACACCGCTGCGGCCGGCCACCGGTATTCACCCCGGAACAGGTCGCCCAGGTCAAAGCGCTGGCCTGCACGCCACCGCAAGACGTCGACGAGCCGCTATCGCGGTGGTCGTGTCCGGAGCTGGCCCGCCGCGCGGTCGCCGACGGGATCACCCCCTCGGTGGCCGCGAGCACGGTGCGCCGCTGGTGATCCCAAGACGCTCTCAAACCCTGGCAGCACCGGTCGTGGATCACCATCGCCGACCCCGACTTCGCCGCCAAAGCCGGCCGCGTGCTGGACCTGTACGCCCGGACAGGGGCCGGCAAACCGCTGACCGACCACGATTTCGTGATCTCCGCCGATGAGAAGACCTCCATCCAGGCGCGGTGTCGCTGCCACCCGACACTCCCACCAGGGCGCTCGCGCACGATGCGCGTCAACCACACCTATAAGCGACGTGGCGCCATCGCCTACCTCGCCGCCTACGACGTTGCACCGGGCGCAGGTGTTCGGCCGCTGCGAAGACAGCACCGGCATCGCAGCGTTCACCGCCCTCGTCGCCCAGGTCATGACCCAACAACCCTACGCATCGGCTGCCCGGGTGTTCTGGATCGTCGACAACGGCTCCTCACACCGCGGCCAGGCTGCGATCGACCGCCTCGCCGACCAATACCCCAACGCGATCATGGTGCACACCCCAATCCATGCATCCTGGCTCAACCAGATCGAGATCTACTTCTCCATCGTGCAACGGAAACTGGTTTCCCCCAACGACTTCACCGACACCAACGACATCGCGGCGAGGCTGACCGCATCCGGGATCCGCTACAACCTCACCGCGAAGCCATTCAAATAGAACTTCACCACCACCGACCTCGACGACCTACTCACCAGAATCGACCGTCAACCCACACAACCACGAGCAGCATGACCCCCGACGAACTTACGGACCAGAGCACCAAGTAGCTGATCGGCCGACAACAGCTGCGACACCGCATTCCCCGGGACGTAGTCAAACACCAAGTAGGGAATATCGCTTCCCGGGATAAAGTCGGCGTCGCGCAACTCCGAAGGTGCCGGGCTTACCGAGCCGTTTCCGGACAGTGTATTTGCCGCGTCAGCTGATAGTGCTCGGGCAGATCCCGGTAGAACTCGGGCTCCTCTCCATCTTCGCGGCGCTTCTCCCGGGGTGCAGTGTCGGGGCTACCGATAGCTCGACTTACGGTGACGACATGCGGATGTGCTGGCAGGTTAAGCAGGATTTGGTACTCGTGCTGTAGCCGCTCTAACACCGACTCGCGGTCCTTGAGCACCAGCTTTAACGCTCGGTCCGTCCGCGCCAGCACGTCATACACCTGATAGGCCGCGCGGGCCTGTTGTTCAACGACCTCACCGTGCACTGCGCACTGCGCACGCGGGGGCGGCTCGCGGCCGGCGAGAGCGTGTTGGTGCACGGCGCCGCGGGCGGGGTCGGCACGTCGACGCTGCGCCTGGCGAAGGCCTTCGGGGCGGGACGCGTCATCGCCGTCGTGAGCTCGGAGGCCAAGGCCGACGTCGCCCGGGCCGCGGGCGCGTCCGACGTCGTACTGGCCGAGGGATTCAAGGACGCCGTCAAGGCATTGACGGACGGCCGGGGCGTGGACGTCGACCCCGTCGGCGGCGACCGCTTCACCGACTCGTTGCGGTCGCTGGCACCTGGCGGCCGCCTCCTGGTGGTCGGGTTCACCGGCGGTGAGATTCCTACCGTCAAGGTGAATCGATTGCTGCTCAACAACGTTGACGCCGTCGGCGTCGGCTGGGGGGCGTGGGCTGCCACCCACCCGGGGTACCTGCTCGAGCAGTGGGCCGAACTCGAGCCCCTGCTCGCCTCCGGGGCCGTCTCCGCGCCGGAGCCCGTCGTCTACCCGCTCGAGCGCGCAGGCGAGGCCATCAAGTCCCTCGAGGACCGCACCGCCGCAGGCAAGGTCGTCGTCCGCGTGCGCTGAGCGCACCGGTCCCCACCACACCGACGCCGGCGAAACTGCTTGGTGCGCAGACTCGTCGAGTCGCATTTGCCGAACGGTCATGCCTGCGACAACTTCGCGTGAGCCGTGAGGTTCCTGCGCGCGCTTGAACACGACGTGCCGTCAAGCGAACACAAGATCATCCGAAGTTGAACAGTTGGATACATTCGTCGCGATTCTTTCGATCGCGGCCGGTCACGTGCGCGAATGGCCGTATGGCAGCTACAGATTCGGTCTCGGCGCGGTACTGTCTGGCTGTCAAAATCACTGTCTTTCCTCGAAATCAGGAGTCGTCGTGAAGGTTCGCCAGTCCGCCTCGTTGGTGGCCGCAGTTTGCACGCTGTGCGTAGCGGCATCGGGTTCGGTTACTCCCCTGCCGGTCGCCGCAGCGGCCGACACGACGAGCGCACCCAAGCCGGTCGTTGCGCGTCCCTTCGAGTTGACGGCCAGTGTCGATCCACTCTCGACGCTCGTCAGCCTGCCGTTCCAGAGCTACATCCTGGTCCAGGAAGCCGTCGCCGGCGTGCTCGGCGGAGCCAACGGACTCGGCGGTCTCGGATCGAGCAGCCTGCAGGGCCTGCCCGCGATCATCTACCAGGCCATCACCCAGCCCACCGCCACCAGCAACCTGCAGACGCTGGGCGCCGCCCTCCAGACCGCGCTCGGCACCGAGCAGACCGCCATCACCAACCTCGGCACGCTGCCCGCACGACTGCTCGCCCTGCTGACCCCCGTGACCGGGACCAGCCTGACCGCCAACAGCCTGGCGGCCACCCCCACCATCCAGGCCGCTGCGGTCACCCCGGCCGCTGCCACGGTCGACCCGCTCTCGGCGCTCGTCAGCCTGCCGTTCCAGAACTACATCAACCAGGCCATCACGCAGCCGACGGCGACCAGCAACCTGCAGACGCTCGGGGCGTCCTTCCAGACCGCGCTCGGCACCGAGCAGACGGCGCTCCAGAACCTGGCCACCCTCCCGTCTCGGCTCATCGCCACCGACACGGCCGCACTCTCGGGCCTCTCCGCCGCCAACACGCTCGCCTCGCCGCTGAAGGTCGCCGACACCGTGGCGCCGACGGCCAAGCGCGTCTCGCTGCCGGACCTCGACGCGCCGTCGCTGCCGTCGATCAAGAACCCGTTGAGCTCGCTCACCACGGCGACGAGCAAGACCAAGGTGAAGGCGGACTCGGTCGCCGATGCCGGCACGGACGGCGGCAACACGCCGACCAAGCCGGCCGATTCCACCAAGAAGAGCGGCAACCCGGTCTCCAACGCGGTAAAGGCGCTGAACAAGGCCGCGAAGGACGCGGGCTACACCGGCAAGCACCGCGCCGACGACTCGAACGGCTCGAAGAGCGGCGACAGCAGCTCCAAGGGAGCCGGTGCCGGCAAGAGCAAGGGCGGCAAGTAGTCCCGCTGCCCTCAAAGCTAGCGAAGACGCCAGCGGCCGTGCGCCGCTGGCGTCTTCGCGTCATGGGCTGGGTAGCACCAGTCGCAAGTGAGCGCAGTCGATGACGTGCGTCGCCGGGACGGCGTCGCCGGCCGTCGCGGCAGCTGCCCCGGTGCCGTGGTTTGCGCGCGAACCGGGGAAAGGAGCCCCCGGCGACGGTCAACCGGATCCGATGGCCGGCCCGAAACCGATGCGCGACCGGGTCGCACGCGATGCGTAGCGGCCCTGTCGACTGCCCGCCGACGCGGAGATACCCGTCGGACACGTTGTGCGAGCGCCCATGTGGATCGACGTCGCTGAGTCGTACGGCGACGTCAGCCGAGGCCGTGTCCACGGTATGGGTCAACTCGACCACGGGCGTCCCGATGACCTCGAGGTCGGAGTCGAGCACCGGTCCGAGTAGGGCGCACAGGTCCGCCCGGGCGGCAAGCGCCGCGATGTCAGCCAGGCGCAGTTTCTGATCGCGCGGTTGCAGCACCGGTTTCCCGGTGCCGATACCGCGCCGACTTCACAGCCCCAACAGAGCGCTACCGCGACGCCAGCCCGTGACGGTGACCATGTGCACTCAGCCGCTGCCGGGTGAGCTGCGCGACCGATTCCAGAGCGCACTCAACGCCGCCATCGCGCGGGGCCGCAGATAAACACACCTAAATAGGGACTGAAAAGAATTTAACGCCTGATAAGGGATGAGAGCACCTCACGCGTCGTTCGGTGGTCTCGCGTACTGCTGGTAGGACACACCGCCCGGCCCCGGCTCGACACGACGATTCAGCCCGTGAACCCCGCTTTGACGCGATCGCTGCGCACGAAGTCGCATGGATCGTCGTCAGGGACTTCTGAGCAGGTGCATCGTTGCCCCTCAGGAACATCGGCCATGACACTGTCGACGTGCTGACCGCAGCCCGCCCAGCCGGTCTTACCGCATGTTGCGCACCGCACCGAGTAACACATGAATCTCTCCTCTCGCTAGGCGTGACCGTCAGCGCGGATGGCGGACTCGACTTCCACGGCGGAGAGCTGCTTGGTGCAGAAGAACCAGTCCGCGCATTCGACACCCTCGGTGTGGCCACCCATCCGTTCTTGCGCGGTCCCGCATGAACCTGGTGGGGGCACGATCACCGGCTCGCCGGGACGCCAGTCGGCCGGCATCGCGACGTCGAAGTGGTCGGCTGTTTGCAGGGCCTTGACCACGCGCAGCAACTCGTCGAAGTTACGGCCGAGGCTGAGCGGGTAGTAGATGATCGCGCGGACGATGCCCTTCGGGTCGATGACAAATACTGCACGCACCGCCTTGGCGGAGTCCTCTCCGGGCATGATCATCCCGTATTTCCGCGCGACCTCCATCGAGATGTCCTCGATGAGGGGGAACGTGACCTCGACATCTCGCATGTCGCGGAACGCGATCTTGTCCTTGATCGTGCGCAACCAGGCGATGTGGCTGTAGAGACCGTCCACCGACAAGCCCACCAGTTCGGTGTTGTAGTCCGCGAATTGCTGCTGCATGGCGGCGAAGGTCATGAACTCGCTGGTGCACACCGGGGTGAAGTCCGCCGGATGGGAAAACAGGATGACCCACTTGCCGGCGTAGTCGCCGGGAAAGTTGATCTGACCCTGCGTGGTGACGGCGGTGAACGCCGGAGCATGGTCTCCGATGCGGGGCATGGCTGTTGTGGGGCTTGACGTCTCTGCGATGGTCATCGTGGTGAATCCTTCCGATAGAGCGTGACACCAGCAAGAACATATACCCCATGGGGTATATTCCAGATCCTCCGTGGCGGCGGCAACCCGTCCGATGAGTTGTTGGAGTTCGTCAGCGGGCCAAGCCCGCACCGACGTGGCGAGAGACGCTATCGGCCGTAGTACCCAACCGGTTAGGGACCAATGCCTCCTTACGCACAAGCCGAAGGCTGCTTAATGTCGACTGTGACTCCAGGCGGCTCGTCAACCGCAACGGTGCTGCAGGAATGTGCTCGGGAAGGAGACTCAAGATGTCACGTCAACAAGCTCCGTTGGGCATCGTGGTCGGTGTGGACGGCTCACCGTCATCGACAGTGGCCGTTGCGTGGGCCGCGCGGGATGCCGAGATGCGTAACATGCCGCTCAAGGTGGTGCATGTCGTGGCACCCGTAGTGAATACCGAGGGATGGTCGGCGTTTTCGGCCGATTATGCGCAGTTTCAGGAGGACCAGGCACAGCAGATCATCGAGCAGGCTCACAAGGTCGCCGTTGAGGCCGTCTCTCGGGGTCGCACATTGCAGGTGACCAGCGAAGTCCTGCATGCCCCGATCGTGCCCACCCTGGTGGAACTGTCCACACGAGCCGACCTGGTTGTGGTGGGCTGCCGCGGGCAGGGCGGGGTCGCCCGCGGCCTGCTGGGCTCGGTCAGTTCCGGGCTGGCCCATCACGCGCACTGCCCGGTCGCGGTGATCCACGACGAGGATCCGCTCACGGTGCGCTCACCGCAGGCGCCCGTGGTGGTGGGCATTGACGGTTCACCAACTTCGGAGTTGGCTACCGAAATCGCCTTCGATGAAGCCGCGCGACGCAGTGTTGAGCTCGTGGCGCTGCACGCCTGGAGTGACATGGGACCGCTCGAGTTCGGCAGTATGAACTGGGCGCCCATCGAATGGCGAAACATCAAAGACCAGGAGGAAGAAGTCCTGGCGGAGCGGCTGTGCGGATGGCAAGACCGGTATCCCGATGTTGTCGTGCGCAAGATCGTGGTGTGCGATCGACCGGGACTCCGGTTGCTCGAACAAGCCGAGACGGCTCAGCTCGTGGTGGTCGGCAGCCATGGTCGCGGCGGGTTTCCCGGCATGCTGCTGGGCTCGGTCAGCAGCGCGGTCGTCAACTCTGCGCAGATCCCGGTGATCATCGCACGCATGCCCCACCACCATTGAGGGGCACGGCAGATCGGCACAAAGAAACACACGCGGGAAACATTGATGAGTTGTGGTACGGGCATGTTCCGCACTACCAGTGCGCCGACCAGGGCATAAGCCGACAACAACGCATTTAAAAGTGGAGCCTAGGAGATTCGAACTCCTGACATCTGCCTTGCAAAGGCAGCGCTCTACCAACTGAGCTAAGGCCCCGTGCCTGGATCAGGACGGCTGTGCCGCCTGGTGCCACACCTCCGCGCCATGCCGGGATCGCCACACGATCACCGCCACAGCCGCCACCGCGAGTGCCAACACCAGCTTCATGGTGGACCTCCGGTTGGCCAGTACCGACACGACCGGCAATGCCGGTTTCGTGGGCCTAGGAGGACTCGAACCTCCGACCTCTTCGTTATCAGCGAAGCGCTCTAACCGCCTGAGCTATAGGCCCGTATTGGGGACGACCGAGCGACGAGATTACCGTACCGATGCCCGGTCTCCCAAACCGGATCAATCCCGGTCCGCCAACGTCACCTCTACGCCGCCGACCAGGTCGGTGGTGAGGTTGTAGACGAACGCGCCGATGGTGGCCATCGCCGTCATGACGACGATGTTCACCAAACCGATCAGTGTCGCGCCGCCGAAGATTGTGCCGGCGGAGACCAGCTCGCCGCCGGCGTTGCCGCCACTGCTGGTCAGCAGGTCACCGACGTTGCTGTTGAGCTTGCTCCACACCCCCATGCCGCCGAGCACGACGTACAGCAACGCCACTGCGATCATCCACACAAAAAACAGCGCCGAGGACAGCACCAGGGCCACTTTGAGCACCGTCCAGGGGTCAACACGGCGGATCTGCATGCTGGCCCGGATGGGTCCCTTTGTCGACGTGCGGCTGGCCACCTGGATGCGGCCCGACACGCCCGAGGACGACGAATGGGACGACGCCGATGCCTCAGCGGCCTTGCGTTGCGGGGGCCGCGGTGTCGGCCCGGACAGGTCCGGTAGCTCGCTCGCATACGCCTCGGTGCGGACCGACTCGGAACGAGACGCTTCGACACGGGGCGCTTCAGTGCGCGGCGGCTCGGGGCGAGACGGTTCCGGGCGGGACCGGGGCGGTTCGACTTCGGCCGTGTCACTGCCCGAGACGAACCGCTGCAGCCGGGCCTCGACGCCGGGGGAGTGACTTGCCGGACTGCGGTCGCCGTCCTGACGCGGTTCGGCAGGCTGCTGAGCGGCCGGGGCAGCTTTACCCCGCTGCCACGGCGGCACCTCACCGGTCTCGGTGATGTGCCCAGTGGGCCGGGGTAGGTTTCCGGCGGCCCCGCCCTCGGATCCTGAGCCGTTGGTACTGCTGCCGGGCCGGTCGCCCGTACGCGGGTACCCCGGCTCGCTCGGTGAAGTCACCTAACAGCTCCTAAGCTCAGGCCGAGGGCCAGGTGTGCCTCGGCGGCTGCGTCACGTCTCAGAGGACTCAGCGGACTCGGCTTCTTCCGCATCCGGTTCCTCCTCGGCATTGCGCGCAATCGCAATCAGTGTGTCGCCCTCACCCAGGTTCATCAAGCGAACCCCCTTGGTTTGCCGCCCGGCTTTGCGAACCTGGCGGGCCGCGGTCCTGATGACGCCCCCGCCTGAGGTGATGGCATACAGCTCTGTCTCGTCGTCGACGATAAGCGCTCCGACAAGGTTGCCACGCCGACGGTCGTACTGGATCGTCAGGATGCCCTTGCCGCCTCGGCCCTGGACCGTGTACTCCTCGATCGCGGTGCGCTTGGCGTACCCGCCCGACGTCGCTACCAGCAGATACGTATCGGGCTGGACCACGTTGAGCGACAGCAGGCGGTCATCCTCGTTGAACCGCATGCCCTGCACACCGGAGGTGGCCCGACCCATCGGCCGCAACGCCTCGTCGGTTGCCGAGAACCGGATCGACTGCCCGTTGGCACTGACCAACAGCAGGTCATCCTCGGCCGAGCACAGCACGGCGCCGACCAGCTCGTCGCCGTCGCGCAGATTCACCGCGACGATGCCACCGGACCGGTTGGAATCGAAGTCGGTGAGCTTGGACTTCTTCACCAACCCGTTGCGGGTCGCCAGCACCAGATACGGCGCGTCCTCGTAGCCCTTGATCTGGATGACCTGAGCAATGCGTTCCTCGGGCTGGAAGGCCAGCAGGTTCGCGACGTGCTGGCCGCGCGCGGTGCGCAACGCCTCCGGCAGTTCGTAGGCCTTGGCCCGGTACACCCGGCCCTGCGTGGTGAAGAACAGGATCCAGTCATGCGTCGAGCAGACGAAGAAGTGGTTGACGATGTCGTCGGCCTTCAGGCCCGCACCCTGCACCCCCTTGCCGCCGCGCTTCTGGCTGCGGTACAGGTCGGTTTTGGTGCGCTTGGCGTACCCGGTCTCGGTGATCGTGACGACCACGTCCTCGCGGGCGATCAGATCCTCGTCGCTGACCTCGCCGTCGGCCGGAACGATCCGGGTCCGACGGTCGTCGCCGTGCTTCTCGACGATCTCGGCCAGCTCGTCGCGGACGATGGCGCGCTGCCGCTCGGGCTTGGCCAGGATGTCTTCCAGGTCCGCGATCTCGGCTTCGATCTTGGCAAGATCATCGACGATGCGCTGACGTTCCAGAGCAGCCAACCGGCGCAGCTGCATGTCCAAGATGGCCTGGGCCTGGATCTCGTCGACATCCAGGAGCTCCATCAGGCCGGCGCGGGCGACGTCGGCGTTGGCCGATGCCCGGATCAAGGCGATGACCTCATCGAGCGCGTCGAGCGCCTTGACCAGACCACGCAGGATGTGGGCCCGCTCATTGGCCTTGCGCAACCGGTAACGGGTGCGCCGGTTGATGACGTCGAGCTGATGGTCCACGTACAGCCGGATCAGCTGGTCCAGCCGCAGGGTGCGCGGCACGCCGTCGACGATCGAGAGCATGTTGGCACCGAAGCTGGTCTGTAGCTGAGTGTGCTTGTAGAGGTTGTTCAGCACGACCTTGGCGACGGCATCGCGCTTGAGCTCCACCACAATTCGGATGCCGACGCGATCGCTGCCCTGATCCTCGATGTTGGAGATGCCGGCCAGCTTGCCGTCGCGTACCTGCTCGGCGATCGAGGTGATGAAGTTGTCGTGGTTGACCTGATACGGCAACTCGGTGATGACGATCGAAGTGCGCCCACGGGAGTCTTCCTCGATCTCGACCACACCACGCATCCGGACCGAACCGCGGCCCGTCTTATAAGTGTCCTCGATGCCCTGCGAGCCGACAATCAAACCGGCAGTGGGGAAGTCGGGTCCCTTGACCCGCTCGCAGACCGCGGCCAGCGTGGCTTCTTCATCGGCCTCGTGGTGCTCCAGGCACCAGTACACCGCCTCGGCCAGCTCGCGCAGGTTGTGCGGCGGGATGTTGGTGGCCATACCGACGGCGATACCGCCCGAACCATTGGCCAGCAGATTGGGGAACCGGCTAGGCAGGACCGTCGGCTCCTGCACCCGGCCGTCGTAGTTCGGAATGAAATCGACTGTTTCCTCGTCGATTTCACGCAGCATCTCCATGGCCAACGGTGTCAGCCGGGCTTCGGTGTTGTGGCTGACGAACCCGTTGGTGATGAACGCGTGGTCTTCGGTATCGACACGCAGGCTGTACACGGGCTGCACACCTGCGTCGGTTACCGATTCGACCTGAGCGTAATAGAACCGGCCGTCTGTCAAATCAGAGGAGATGGCACGAACGTCGGGATCGGCGATGTGCGAAAGGATTTCGGCTCCGTTGCGCCGCCACCGATCGAGTCGATCGATGTTGTGCTTGCGCAGCCACTCCTTGTCAGCCCAGCGACCTCCGCCATGGGTGCGGATGAATTCGCCAAGACCAGGCACGTGATCGCCGTCGCGGCCCTTGGCTGCGGCAGGCAGCGCCGACAGGATTTCCTGCAGCTTGGTCTGCTTCACACCACCGAAGCCGACCTGTGTGGCAAACAGCTCCGCCTGCGCGCGGTTAGTGATCGCGACCTTGTACTCACCGGTGGCATGTCGATAGCGGCTCGACACAACACCGAACTCCAGCAGCATCTGCTGGACGTCCTTGGCGAGCTGGTCGCTACGCGTCGAATAGGAGACCTGGATCGTGTTGCGGGGCAACGCCGAGCACGATCCGTCACCTTCGAAGAGGGCTTGCAGGAACACGCGCTTGACTGCTGCAGATGAGTGCCACATCCACTCCGGTACGGCCTTGTCTGCCGATCGCTGGCCAATCATGTCGCCAAGTCGGGAAGCCTTGAGCGCCTGCAGGTTATGCACGTCGAGCTCGTGCAGCGTCGACCCTGACGCAATGGTCCGCGACGACACATATCTCGGTCCGCCCACGACAGCGTCATAGGCGGCAACAACGACTTCGAAGAAATCCCGGTCGAGATTGTTGAAACCCGCCCGACTCTCGGATACGAAACCTTCACTGACAAAGGCGCCCACCAGCAGTGCTTCCAGGGTTTCGTGCCAGTCTGCAGGACCGAATTCAGCAGGCGGTGTGCGCTGAATGGCCACCCGGTCCCCCGGACGGATCTCTTCGATCAGTTTCCACAGGAGCGTCGGCACTCCAGCGACGTCGACGAGGCACAGCAGTGGGTGGTTGCTCGTCCCCGTGACTGTGTATCCCTCGGTCGTCCTCACCTTGTATGTCTGATGCTCACCCGAATGGAAGAGCCGATCTGCCAATACCGGATTACCGTGCCGATCGACAACCTTGAGGTCGATCACGTGCTCGGTGTTCGGCCGTGCCGCGGGAACAACATCAGCGATACGCACCGAGTGACCCATCGGCAGCCGGACCAACGCATCACCGGTGACGCAGTAACGCATCGCGGCAGGCGGGTCGTTACCCGGCGAGCCGAAGTTCCCCTGGCCGTCGACCAGCGGGTAGCGCAGTGACCACGGCTGGGCCATCCGGACGAGAGTGTCGTAGATCGACGCGTCGCCGTGCGGGTGATAGTTACCCATCGTCTCGGCAACCGATCGCGCAGACTTGGCATGGCTGCGGTCCGGCCGGAAGCCGGAGTCGTACATCGCGTAGAGCACCCGGCGGTGCACCGGCTTGAGACCGTCGCGTACCTCCGGCAGCGCGCGGCCGACGATCACGCTCATGGCGTAGTCGATGTAGCTGCGCTGCATCTCCTGTTGAATGTCAACCGGTTCGACGCGGTCTGAGGCGCCGTCGCCAGGTGGCAACGTGGTGTCTGTCATCTAATCCTCGTTCGTCACGGCACGCCCGGGCGACAAAAGCAACCTCGGGCAACCCTTAAAGTCTAGTTGGTCTGCAGCTCAGCGCCCCGAGACGCGTCGGGGCAATGTCGTCAGAAGGCCTGCCTGCCGCCGGCCTCGACAGTGGTTCGATGGCCGCGCGGCCCCGCTTTTCGACGCATATCAGACATCGAGAAAGCGGACGTCCTTGGCATTACGGGTGATAAAGCTGCGCCGAGCCTCGACATCCTCGCCCATCAGGATCGAGAAGAGTTCGTCGGCCGCCGCAGCGTCGTCAAGTGTCACCTGACGCAACACCCGCACAGCGGGATCCATGGTGGTTTCCCACAGCTCCTTGGCATCCATCTCGCCGAGGCCTTTGTAGCGCTGGATGCCGTCGTCTTTGTTGATCTTCTTTCCCGCGGCCAGACCAGCCTCGAGCAGGCCGTCACGTTCGCGGTCGGAATAAGCGAACTCCGGCTCCTGACGCTGCCACTTCAGTTTGTACAGCGGGGGCTGGGCCAAGAAGATGTGCCCGTTCTCCACCAGCGGTTTCATGAACCGGAACAGCAAGGTCAGCAGCAGTGTCGAGATGTGCTGGCCGTCCACGTCGGCGTCAGCCATCAGAACGATTTTGTAGTAACGCAATTTGGCGATGTCGAACTCGTCGTGGATGCCGGTGCCGAGTGCGGTGATGATGGCCTGGACTTCGGTGTTCTTCAGAACCCGGTCGATCCGGGCCTTTTCGACATTGATGATCTTGCCGCGCAGCGGCAAGATCGCCTGGAACATCGAATCTCGGCCACTCTTGGCCGAGCCACCGGCCGAATCACCCTCCACCACATACAGTTCCGATTTGCTGGGATCGGTGGAACGGCAGTCTGCCAGCTTGCCCGGCAACCCGCCGATGTCGGTGGCACTCTTGCGCCGCACCAGCTCTCGTGCCTTGCGCGCGGCAATCCGCGCCTGCGCAGAAGAAACCGCTTTGTTCACAACCGTTTTGGCCTCAGCAGGATTGGCTTCGAACCAGTGCGTCAGCTGCTCGTTGCAGATCTTCTGCACGAACGACTTGACCTCGGTGTTGCCCAGCTTGGTCTTGGTCTGTCCTTCGAACTGTGGCTGGGCCACCTTGACCGAGATCACCGCGGCCAAGCCCTCACGGATGTCATCCCCGGTGAGGTTCGGATCCTTGTCCTTGAGGAGCTTCTTGTCCTTGGCGTACTTGTTCACCACGCTCGTCAACGCCGAGCGGAAGCCTTCCTCGTGCGTGCCGCCCTCGTGGGTGTTGATCGTGTTGGCGAAGGTGTGCACCGATTCGGAATAACCCGCGTTCCACTGCATCGCGATCTCGACCTCGTGTCCTTCGCCCTTGCCGTCGAAATCGATGACGCTGGGCTGGATCGCGGTCTTGGTCCGGTTGATGTGCTTGACGAAGTCGACCAGGCCGCCGGGGTAGTGGAATGTGCGGTGCTTGACCTTGTTCGGTGCGATCGCCTCGGCTGCCTTCTCGTCCGCGGTTTTCGGAGCGGCGGCCATGTCGGAGACGACCTCGTCGACGACCTCCTCCGAGGTGACCCGCTCATCGGTCAACTCGATGGTCAGACCCTTGTTCAGAAACGCCATCTCCTGCAGCCGCCGGGCGATGGTCTCGAAGTCGTAGTCGGTGGTCTCGAAGACGTTCGGATCCGCCCAGAAGCGGATGGTGGTGCCCGTCTTGTTGGTCTTGTCACCCTGTTTGAGGGTGCCGGGAATCGAGTTCTCGTAGGTCTGGAACCACTCGTAACCGTCGCGCTGGATATCGGCTTCCAGCCGCGTGGACAGTGCGTTGACGACGGAGACGCCGACACCGTGCAGGCCGCCGGACACCTGGTAGGCGCCTTCTTCGAACTTTCCGCCTGCGTGCAGGACGGTCATCACGACGTCCACCGTGGGCACACCCGTGGCGTGCATCGCAACCGGGATACCACGCCCGTCGTCGGTGACCTGGACCCCACCGTCGCCGAGAATCCGCACGTCAACCTTGGTGGCGAAGCCGGCCATCGCCTCGTCAACAGCGTTGTCGACGACCTCCCATACCAGGTGATGCAGGCCGCGTTCACCGGTGGAGCCGATGTACATACCGGGACGTTTGCGCACCGCTTCGAGGCCCTCGAGCACCTTGATCGAATCGGCACCGTACTGATCTTGGGCAGCCACGTCGGACGCGTCTCCTTGGGGTTCTCGGGAGGCGGTGGATACACCACCTCAGATCCTGAGACAGTCTACCGTCAACCGAGGGCAGCACCGGTCCCACAGCGCCGTTTTCACCTATCTGTATGCGCCGTGCACGGAATTTCACGACTCCAGGTGCGTGGGGACGCCGCAGAAACTCGTCGGGCACCGTCTCGGGGCTCTGAGCGGAACACCCGCAGGGCTGTCAGCCATACGTGTCCCTCGGGCCGCGGCCGGGGACACTACGCGGACCCTTACGCCAGGACGGACCCACCGGACCGACGATTTTCAGCGACTTCACCACACCGTCGCCCACCGCGGCAGCGATCTTGGCCAGCAACTGAGCCTGCACCATCCGCAGCTGGGTTGCCCACGCGGTCGACTCCGCCGACACCGTCAACACCCCGTCGTTGAGGCCGGTCGGATTCGCATGATCGGCGATCTGGTCACCGACCACCGCGCGCCACCGGCCGAATACGGCGCCTTCGGACACTCGTGTCCCCCAGCCACGGGACCTGGCGAGGTCCTGCGATGCCACTCCGAGTAGCTGCGGATCCCGGCGGTCCGGACCGGGACCCGACCAGCTCCGCCGCGACCGTGCGCCACCGGCCACGCGGCGTACCGGCGCGGTGCGGCCCCGGCCGACATCCTTGCCTTGGCTGCGCGCCGCGCCGCGGGCCTCCTCGAGCGTGCGTCGAACCAGGTCCATCCCGCGCAGCCCGGCCAGGTGTTCTGGGGGGGAAGCGGCGCCGTCCTCAGGCGCATCATCGTCGCTCATTGCTGCACCACCGAAATCCGGCCGTCCTCACCGTCGACCATTCGGATCTCGATGCGGCGGACATCCTCGTCCTCGGGGATGTCTTCCTCCACCGCGGCGGTGATGAGCACCTGTTCGGCAGTGGCGGCGACGCCGGCGAGCGCACGCCGCCGGGCGGCGTCCAACTCAGCGAAGACATCATCCAGCAGCAGCACCGGCTCCGTGCCGTCAGCACGCAACAATTCGTAGGCCCCGAGTCGTAGCGACAACGCCATCGACCACGATTCACCGTGGCTGGCAAAGCCTTTCGCGGGCTGATCGCCGAGCCGTAACTCGAGATCGTCGCGGTGCGGGCCCACCAGGCACACCCCGCGCTCCAGTTCGGCGTCGCGACGCCGGGCCAGCGCATCGAGCAGCGCGGCCTGGTAAAACTGTTCGGTCTCGGGGCCGGGCGCATTTTCGATGGCTTCGACGGCACTGCGATATCGGATGGTCGCCGGGCGCGACGCCGGGGCCAGCAGTTGGTACGCCTTCTGCACCTCGGGATGTAGCTGCTCGACGAGCTTCACCCGCGCCGTGATGAGTGCCGCACCGTACGCGGCCAAATGTCCGTCCCAGACCTCGAGCGTGCTCAGCACACTGCTGTCACCGCGATAACGTGCTGCCGCAGCGGTTTTCAGCAATGCGGTGCGTTGCCGGACCACCTTGTCGTAGTCAGCCCGCACCCCGGCAATGGCCGGACGACAGATGGTCGCAAGCTCATCGAGGTAACGTCGCCGCTCGCCCGGATCGCCCCGAACCAGCGCCAGATCCTCCGGACTGAACAACACGGCACGCAGCACACCGAGGATTTCGCGCGGACTGCGCACCGGGGACCGGTTGAGCCGGGCCTTGTTCGCCCGTCCGGTGGTGATCTCGAGATCGACCGCCAGTTCTCGCCCATCATTGACGACAATGGTCGAGACGATAGCGCGCTCAGCGGTCGACCTGATCAACGGTGCATCGGTGGCCACGCGGTGCGATCCGAGCGTCGCCGAATACCACAGCGCCTCAATCAAGTTCGTCTTACCAAAACCATTCGGCCCGACGAACACGGTACGGCCCGGCTCAAGCTCCACATCGGCGTGAGCCCATGACCGGAAATCGGTCAGGGCCAGACGACGGGCGTACACGGCTATGCCCCCCGTGTCATTCCGCCCACACCGATACGCACGACGTGCGCCCCGTCGGGCCGGATCACCCGGACTCGCTGATCCTCTGGACCGCGTGTCCACCGAACTGGTTACGCAGGGCCGCCACCGCTTTCATGGTAGGGGAGTCCTCCTGCCTCGAGGCGAACCGGGCGAACAACGCTGCGGCGATCACCGGCATCGGCACCCGGTGGTAGACGGCCTCCTCGACCGTCCACCGGCCTTCACCGGAATCCTCGGTGTACCCGGTGATGTCGTCGAAACCGGGATCTTCCTTGAGCGCCTTGGCCAGCAGCTCCTGCAACCACGACCGCACCACCGTGCCATTGCTCCACGCCTGGATCACGGCCTGTGGATTCTTGATGAGCTTCTCAGCGGCCAGCAGTTCGTAGCCTTCGGCGTAGGCGTGCATCAGCCCGTACTCGATACCGTTGTGCACCATCTTGGCGTAATGCCCGGCGCCCACCGGACCGGCGTGCACGAACCCGTCGGCGATCTCACCGGCCGGCCGCAACGTGTCGAAGATCGGCATCG
>NZ_KB908269.1 GCF_000382405.1 Mycobacterium sp. 141 | reverse complement strand
CGACCCGGACCTGACCCGCGGTGCCGCGATATGCACCTTGTCAGCCAACAGTTTCGGCAGTCCCGTCTGAGCAGCCAACGTCATCACCGGAACCAGCCCCGCGCACGACACCAGACGCTCATCATCGAAGACTGCCGAGGACGCAGTGAACCTGTGGGACACTTTCACCGGAAGTGCCTTTCTGAACTGGTCTGATTGATGCGTAGAGAACACCAATCCTCCCAGCTCAAGAGGCACTTTCCTCATTCCGACACCCCACGACCAGCCAGTTCATCAGTGGATCGAGGTTAAGGGCTATGCCGAGATTGGTGGCGAACGCCATTCCGTCCCAACCTCTTTCGCTTCCGTGACTGACCGCGGTCGCGAGCTGTGCCCCTGACCTCCTTCGCCCGAAGCGCCAGCGTCTGGCGGCGTGTCGCAGTGTCCATCAGAACTGGTCGACGCAGCTGTAGGTGTAGTCCTGCACCTGCGTCGAACTGACCTGCACAATCACCGCGGTCTGGTCCACACCCGCAGCCTGGTACTCGCTGATGGCCTATCCGTATTCGGTGTGAAAGCGGTCGACGTCGGTGGACTCGGTGTGCGACGGTCGATGCATGTCATGGGATGCTCCGGAACTGTGCTGGCAGTTCCTGGTCGGGGATGATCCGCCGAGTGATCTTCCCGCCGCGTGGGCTTCGGCCACGCGCGCAGTCACCCGCGACCTTGATTGTCGTCGGCACGGTCGACCCATCAGCTTCGACAACGTGATGTGGAAGATTGCGTCTGACGATGGGTCTGTTTGCGTGGGCTTCGCGCTGGCCGGCGACGCCGACATTGGCGCCTATCAGCGGTGCAACAGCTATCGCCTGGAGACCACCGCGGCACAGGCGACGGTGTGGCTGGCCGACGACGTTCAGTACGAGCTCACGGGCTATGAGTTCGTGCAGTGGCCTATCGCGGGCCACCGCATCCTGATGCCGCGGATCATCGACGACCAGGCGACATGGGTGGAGTCAGAGACCGGGGCCGTTATCGCGCTCATTGGCGACTTGCGTCAGGCCGGGGCAGCACGACCCACCGTCAGCGGGAGATAGACCCTCGCACTCCTGCGAAATGCCTGTCTCAGGCACCGAATTGGAGTGTGATTCGGCCGTCGGACGCCAAGGGCTCACCAGGCATCGGACTTTGGGTGACGATCCGGTTCCAGTGTTGCGGACCTGCCGGGATATCAGGCCCCTTGTCGATGACGCCCGCCCAGCCCAGTGAGTCCAGCTTTGGTTGGGCGTCATCCCAATACATTCCGACCAGATCAGGCATCACGATGCCCGTAGAGGTGCTGGTGGGCGCCGGCGCGGTCGTCGACGAACATGCCATGACCCCGATTGCGACAAGCGCAGTGGTCAATCCAAGCGCGATCCGCCGAGTTGCCCCTGTGATGCAGTTTGTGACACTCATCAGATCCTCCTCGCCTGAAGTTTGGCATCAGGATCATGTCGGTGGTGCAGGTTACTGTTCCGCTAAGTCTGTCGACGCTGATCAGGAGGCGGATATGCGGGTGCAACGAGTCGTCGCCCCGGCGGAGGCCCAGAGTCATGGACCGTCGTGGATGAGACATTCGCCGCAGTCGACCCCGTCGACAACACCGTCCACGACGCAAAGCCCCAGCTCATGACCGAGAGATACACCGGCAACCCAGGGGAACATATGTTCGCATGTCACTCCGACAAGATGCCGATGCCAGCGGTCAGGCCGCGGTCCCGTAGATGCTCGTCAGCCAGATGTGCGCGAGGGTGTCGACGACCTTCTCGTGCTCTACAGCAGGTTGTTCGCCGGCGAGCGTGGCCATCATCATGCGCTCGTTCATCAAATTGAGTGAGGTGGCCAGGTCGAGCGCGGGGATGGTGTCCGGCGCGTTGCCGAGTTGGCGTTCGGCAGTGATCAGGGCTGCGGTCAGGCTGATCCACTTCTGCATCAGGCCGGACCAGAAGTGCCGGAATTCTGGGCTGCTGTTCAGTGCCTCGGTGCCCGCGCGTGCGGTTGCCGGATGTGATCCGAATGAGCTGAAGAAGATCTCGATGCCGCGGCGGATCGCCCGCTTGGGGTCGGCAGGCATATCCTCCAATGCCCTGTCGAAGCCGGTGTCCGCTCGCTTGATCAGCGGATCGAGCAGGGACAGCAGGACGGCTTCCTTGGAGGTGAAATAGAAGTAGAACGTAGGCCGCGAGATACCTGCGCCCTTGGCCAGATCGTCGACCGAGATGTCGGCGAACGCCTTGGTCTCGAGCAGTCGCGACGCGGTCGCCAAGATCGCCGCTTCACGGTCGTCGCCCGAGGGTCTCGTCGCGCGGCGACCGCGTGGAGCGCGGGTCTGGGCGGTGGTCACAATCAGCAGCCTAACAGCACGTCGAAATTTCCGACATATCGTTGACTGAATCAACACTGTGTTGATACCGTCGGTACCATGATCGAACACTTCGACGTTGTGATCGTCGGCGCCGGAATCTCCGGTATCAGCACGGCCTGGCACCTGCAGCGCCGCTGCCCGAGCAAGAGCTACGTGGTCCTGGAGCGCCGGCAGAATATCGGTGGTACCTGGGACCTCTTCAAGTACCCGGGCATCCGCTCGGACTCGGACATGTTCACCCTCGGCTTCCGGTTCAAGCCGTGGGAGTCGGCGAAGTCGATCGCCGACGGCCAGTCGATCTGGAACTACATCAACGAGGCTGCCGTCGAGAACGGCATCGACAAGCACATCCGCACCGGCCACCGTGTCACGTCGGTGGACTGGTCCGACGCCGGCAATCACTGGACGATCAACGTCGAGCACAACGGTGAAGCCGAGCAGATCACCGCGTCGTTCCTGTCGGTGTGCAGCGGCTACTACAACTACGACGAGGGCTACTCGCCGGAGTTTCCGGGCGCCGCGGACTTCAAAGGTCAGATCATCCACCCGCAACAATGGCCGGAGGACCTGCAGTACGCAGGCAAGAAGATCGTCGTCATCGGTTCCGGTGCAACCGCCGTGACCCTAATCCCATCGTTGGTCGACGGCGGTGCGGGCCACGTGACGATGCTTCAGCGGTCGCCCACCTATATCGGCGCTCTACCGCTCGTCGACCCCTTCGCCGAGAAGGCCAACAAGTATCTACCGAAGCGCCTGGCGCACTTCGCCAACCGATGGAAGCAGATCGGTTACAGCACCGGGCAGTACCAGATAGCCCGGAAATTTCCGGGGGTGTTCAAAAAGGCACTGCGTCAGATGGCCGAGCGCCGGTTGCCCGAGGGTTTCGACTACGACACGCACTTCAGCCCGCGCTACGACCCGTGGGATGAGCGAGTCTGCTTGGCGCCCAATGGTGATCTGTTCAAGGCCATTCGGTCGGGCAAGGCCGGGGTCGTCACCGACACCATCGAGACATTCACCGAGACCGGCATCAAGTTGACCTCCGGTGAGGAGTTGCAGGCTGACATCATCGTCACGGCAACGGGTTTGAATATGCAGTTGTTCGGTGGCGCGGTGGCCTACCGCAACGGCGAGCCGATCGACCTGCCCAAATGCATGACCTACAAGGGTTTGATGCTTTCGGGAGTGCCGAACCTGGCGATCACGTTCGGCTATACCAACGCCTCCTGGACACTGAAGGCAGACCTGGTGTCCGAGTTCATCTGCAGACTGCTGAACTACATGGACGCCAACGGTTTTGACCGGGTCGAGCCGCAGCACCCCGGCGAGAGCGTCGACGAGCTGCCGTTCATGGAATTCATGCCGGGCTACTTCCGGCGGTCGATGGACAGCCTGCCCAAGTCGGGGTCGGAAGCGCCGTGGAAGCTCAAGCAGAACTACTTCTTCGACATGCGGACCATCCGGTACGGCAAGATCGACGAGCAGTCGCTGCACTTCACCAAGCACCGCGTGGCCGTGCCGGTTTAATTTTCCCGCCGAGCAGTCGCAAAGGTCCCTCGATACCGGCGTGTCGAGGGGCCCTAGCGTCTGCTCGCGCTAGGTGGCGGCGACCACCACGATGCCGTCTTCGTCGGCGTAGGCGATCTCGCCCGGCGCGAACGTCACACCGCCGAAGCTGACCTCGACGTCGCGCTCGCCCTCACCGGTCTTGCTGCCCTTACGGGGATTGGTGCCCAGGGCCTTGATGCCGACGTCGATGGTGCGCAATGTGGCCGCATCGCGCACCGCGCCGTTCACGATCACGCCGGACCAGCCGTTGTGGTACGCCAGCCCGGCGATGATGTCGCCCACCAGTGCGGTATGCAGGGAACCCGATCCGTCGACCACGAGCACCCCGCCGTCACCGGGGGTGGACAGGATCGACTTGAGCAGGGCGTTGTCCTGGAAGCAACGCACTGTGGTGATCCGGCCGGCGAACATCGTCCTGGCGCCGTAGTTCTGCAACTGCAGGTCGCAGCTGCGGACGTCGGGGTAGATCTCATCGACCAGATCGGCGGTGGCGCGGGGTTCGATACTCACTGCCCGATTATTTCAGGACGCTCGCGATCCGCCCTTGGCCACGATCAGTCGGTGCCGGAGCGGCGCCGCGTAAGGAACACCAGCAGGACCACCAGCGCGCCGATGACCGCGGCGGCCGCGAGAGGCAGCGGCGACGGACCGGGCTGGACCGGCACCGCCGGATTGGCCGCCGTGGCTACCGTCGACTTCGCTTGTGCTGCAGCCTCTTCCGCTGCTGCTGTCAGATCGTCGGGTGTTTGCGGCGGCGCGGGTGGCTGCTGTGTGGGCGCCTTTTTGGCCGGGGCTTTCTTTGCGGGAGCTTTTTTGGCCGATGCCTTCGCGGCAGCGGCCTTCGCTGGTGCTTTTTTGGCGGGGGCCTTCTTCGCCGGTGCCTTCTTTGCGGGGACCTTCTTGGCGGGCGGCGTCACAGCATCAGGATCGGCAGCAGCACCTGACGGACGGGCCGCCGGAGCTCCGGAATCGGAGCCCGGCTTGTCCTCGGGTTGATCCTGCTGCTCTGCCATCTGGCTGCTCCTTTGCAGTGTCTGGTACTCCGAGCCAACGCGGTGTCGGGCTGGTGGGCAGTCGTCCCCATCATGCCAGGCGGCTTTGGCGTCAACCGGCCACGGCCAACGCCGCGGCAAACGTGACGGCGACGGTCATCATGGCCAGCTCGGTCAGTGACCGGGACCGGGACAGTCTTGCGGTTGCCCGATGTGCACGCGCCGCAGGCACCCAACCGGCCCTATTGTGCCAGGCCAGCATCAGCAGACCCGCAGTCAGCACGATCTTCGCCGTCAGCAGCCGGCCGTAACCGGTCATCCACAGCTCTGCCGGGGCATCCAGCCGGATCAGCGCACTGAGCACTCCCGCGACCACCAGCACCGTCACGCACATCAGCGACAGCTGGGAAAATCGCGGCAGCACCCGGGCCCACTGCCCCCGATGTGTCACCGTGAGGACCAGAGCGGCCAGCACACCGCACCACAACGCCGCGGCCAGCGCATGCACAGCCACTGCGAGCCCGCCGACAGGGCTTTCGGCGAGGTGCCCCGACAGCATCCTGGCCGCCAGCCCGGCGGCCGCGATTCCGGATGTCGCGATCAACGCTGTCGCAGTCCGCGGCAACGTGAGCGCTATGACGCCGACCGCCAGTGCCGCGACGATGCCGGCCACGGTGGACCGGCCCGCCGCGGTGTGCAGCGCGAACTCGGTGTTGGTCCGCACGCCGAGGTGCAGCACGGATACGTCGGCCGCCCGGGCCGTTTCGGCGACCAGCCGCACCAACTCGGTCAGCAGCCAGAGCACACTGCTCCAGACCAACGGTCCGGTCGTCGACCGGATCGACTCGGCTCGGTAACGCGCCGTGTCGAGCATCGGTACCACGGCCAGCCCCACGGTGACGATGGCGGCACCGTCGGCTGCGGCGCGTGCCGAGGAATCGCCTATCGAGCTCTGGGGATAGGCCAGCGCCCAGGCGCCGGCCACCGACGCGGCGACGATGAGCGCACCGCAGGCCACCACCCGTCCGATCACGACCGTCGGCGCAGTACCCACCAAGCTCCGCCACCCACGATCACTGCGGCCGCCAGCACGAACGGCCACACCGGCACGCTGCCGTCGGAACGGCTCGCCGATCCGGCGGCCGGTCCCGGTGTCCCGGTGCCCGCCACGGTCAGCTCGAACGACCACGAACCGGACACCACGTGGCCGTCTGCCGAGGTGACCCGGTAGTTCACCGTGTACGTGCCTGCCGGGCCGAGCGGTCGCACCGCCATGCTGATGATCGCGCCCTGCACCTGGGCGTCGCCGGTCGACCACAGGTTGCCGTCGGGCCCGACGACCGTCATGTCGGCGAACGTCTTTTGCAGGACCTCGTTGAATGTTGCGCTGACCCGTTGCGGTGAGACGGCCAGTGCGGCGTGTTCGGCGGGGTCGGTGGCGATCCTGGTGGCATGCGCCGACGCGGTACCAGCTGTAGCCAATGACATTGCCGCCAAGGCGAATCCGGCCAGAACCGTTGCCAGCACGCGCCTCATGACCGGCGCCGTGCTGCCAGTGCCGCCACCACGGCGATCGCGGCCGCCGTCAGCGCGCCGCCGGCCAGCCAGCGCGCCGTGTTGTCGACGGTACCGGCCGGCTGTTGGGCAGATTCCGCCGTCGCGGTGATGGTGGGGGTGGCCTCGTGATCATGGTCGTCATCGCCGGCGGCCGCACCGGACAGCTTCAGTTCGGGTGCCGGATATTCTGGCTCACCGCCACCGGGCAGCGGGGCCTGATCCCAGTGCACCACCTGGCCATCCGAATATGTCTGGGTGGCAGGGAAACTCACCGTGTCGGTGCTCGGCAGCTTCACCGCGATCCGGAACAAGGCGAACTGATCGGGCGAGATGCCGACGCCCGGGGCGGCTGTCCAAGTCACCGAACGGGTAGTGCCCGCCGCGGTGTCGCGGTCCAGCTTGACCGTCCAACCCGGCATGACCTCAGCACGCGCGGAGGCGACGTTGGGCAGGGCGACGCTCAATTGTGTTGTCAGAGCCCCGGTGTCGGATTCACCGGGAACCTGGAAGGTGAGCAGCGATGTGCTGCCCGGCGTGGGATTGTCGGCATTGACATGGACGTGGGCGGCCGCGGGCGCCGCGGTGAGCAGGCCGGCCACCAGAGCCGCTGCCGCGGCGGGCAGGGCGCGCGAACACGCCCGGCTACGGGATTTCATTGTGACTCGATGTCTTTCGTGGATGATCGGGATGGGTAGGTCAGCGGATGACGCCGACCGGCGGACCCCGATGGGACATCGAACTGCCCAACAGCCGCGCGGAATGCAACGGTTGGTCGGCGCTGTGGACGGCGGTACGCGTCGCCGACTCCGATCTCGGATGTGCGGGGCGCGCCAACGAGCAGATGGTCCGGGACAATGCGGTGCACAGCCGCGTTCCACCCGTGATGAGAAGGGCCTCGGCGGTGACGGCGACCAGGTGCGCTACCAGCATGGGGGCGCTGGGCTGTAGCGGATGCGACCCGTGAGCATGGCCGTCGATCGCGAGCAGCACATGGGCCAGCAGCTGTCCGACGCCGAGCAGACCGGAGAGCGCCAGGGCGCCGGTCGTGGCGCGGACGGTTGACGCCACCGCGCCGAGTGTCACTGCCAGCAGTGCAAGCTGCACGGCGCCCGCGCCGCCCGGCCATCCTCCGCCCGCGGTTCCGTGGGCGGCCACCGCCAGTACCGCGGTGAGTACCCCGACGGACACACCTCGTAGCGCAGCCGCAAGATCGGTACGGGCGCCCGTCATGGCACGGGTCAGACCAGACCGAGCCGGGCCAGCAAGTCGGCGTCGATGCCGTCGAGCTGGGCAGCGATCGCCGCATGGGCGCCCCGGCGACGCGTGGTGGGCATGTGTTCGGCGGCGGCCACCGCGGCACCCAGGTCGGTGAGCCGATCGGTGATGGCCGCGACGAACTGCTTGGTCTCGGCGTCCTTCGGAGCCTTGTCGGTGACCAGGCGCAGGGATTGTTCAGCACCTGCGATACGAGCCGACAGCTGCGCGCCATGCCCGGAGAACTGGCCGAGCTGACTCAACGGCACGCCGAGCTGATCGGCCCTGCGTTCATCGATGGCGCCACGTGCGGCGATGGCGGCCCGGTAGACCAACGGCACGAGAACCGGTGCCAGCAAACGCGTGATGGTCAGCAGTCGGCGGATCCGGATCGGTGAGAGCAGCTTGCCCTCGCGGGCTGCCTTCAGCTGCGTCTCAGCCACTTTGAGTGCGTTGCGGTCACTATCGCGCTGGGCTTTGAGCTGCGCTTTGAGTGACTTGCGCTCGGCCTTGCGGTCTTCTTTGATTCGCCGAGCCTCGTTCTTTGCGGTGAGCCGAGCTTCCAGCTTGGCCTTGGCCTTGATCGCGCGGACTTCGGCTCGCCGGGTGGCACGGCTTTTGCGTGGCGTGAACAGGCCCATTCCGGCTGCCTCCGGGTCGTCTCGTCGAGTATTGGTTCTCACCGCTGCACTGCTGCTGATCCACAGTATCGTCCAGCAGGTTTGCTCTGCTTCCACACCCTGGCGGTGGCCCGGTTAATCAGCACAGCTAGCAAACCGGATAGCCCAGCTGTGCGACAATGTCAGCACGTCAATACATCGTCGGGCGATGCGCGGAAAGGGGGTGACAGAGTGCGTTCGCGGGTGCGTGTCGCCGCCTCAACCATCATGGTGACTTCCGGCCTGTTCATCGCCGGTGTCGGCGGGGCGCTGGCATTTGCCGATCCAGACCACGGCGGGAGAGACTCCGGTCGCGGTGCCGGCGATTCTGCCGGCGCCGGTGCCGGGCAGAACAAGGACGGCAACGGCCACGGGAACGACTACGGTGGCAAGCCGCGCGGACCGGGTCGAGGGCCCGGGTCCGACGACGAAGGTCATGGCGGACATCAGTCGGGTGGGCACACAAAGCCACCCACCGACGCCACCCACACCCACCAACCCACCGGGACCGATAGCCCGACCAAGACCGGTAGGCCTTCTGGGACGGGTAAACCGACCCAGACCGGCAAACCCACCGACACCGGTGAGCCGACCGACCCGTCGGGATCGCAAGCCCCGACCTCCGGTGGGGAGTCTCCGACGGAGACTCCGCCGACGGATACAGCGACCGAAACGGACACCTCGACCAATACGACGACCGCATCGACGACAGCGTCCACTACCCCGTCGACGACAGCGTCCACCACCCCGTCGACGACAGCGTCCACCACTCCGTCGACCACAGCCTCTACTACCTCGTCGCCTCCCGAAACCACGTCGTCGAAAACCACGTCGTCGTCCCCCGAGAGCACCACGTCGAGCTCGGTTGGTGGTGTCTCGTCGACCGACGGAGGCAGCGGTCGCGGCGTAGTCGCCATGCCGCAGCTGTTCGGGGCTCCGGTACCGCAGATGCAGCCGCCTCAACGCGAGTTGTCCGACCCCGCGTCGGCGCAGCCGGCCGCAGCCTCACCGCCCGGTATCGCAGCCGCGGCCGCGATACCGGTTCTCATCTCCGTCGCGGTGCCACCGGTGGTCGTGCCGCCCGGAGCCCCGAACGGTGACGGCGGGTCGGGTGCGGGGTCGGATCAACGCCCGGCGCTGCAGCCCACGCCGGAACAGCGGCCTCCGGCACCCGCACCGCAGGCCGACGGACACGACCACGGGGCTGTACCCGCGACGTACCGGGCGGGTTACGGCGAATATCTACGGACGGCGGGGACGCCCGAGATCGCCGCGCTGGCCGTGTCGGGGACGATCGGGATCATGGCGCTGACCGGGGCAGGAGGCATTGTGGGCTATCGCCAGGCCAGAGCCGGGCGTGCGGTGCGGATCAACGTCGCACGGTTTGTCGAGTAACGAGGCGCACGGCGGAAAGGGGGAGGTATGTCAGCCAGTCGTACTGTCACGCGGGCTGTCAACGCGGTGCTTGAACTAGCGCCGCGGCGGGGCGAAGTGACGCTGGTCCGCTTGGTCGAAGCCGTCAGTGAGGACCGGGGTAGACCGATCGAGCTGATGATGGAGGAGCTGCCGCCGGGGGTATGCGGTCAGTGGCGGCAGTACGCCGACCGGGACGTTTTCCTGATCCAGCAGGGATTGCCGACCTGGGACCGGACCCTGGCGCACGAACTGGGTCACCTGGTGCTGGGCCACGAAGGGATCTCGATTATCGAGGCCGCCGAGGAATCGGTCGAGCTGGCCAGTGCCGATCTGATCGCCTACATGCTCAACCAGCGCACCGGATGCATGGGTCCCAACGGCGAGGACATCGAACAGGAGGCCGAGGACTTCGCGGCGCTGCTGCTCTACCGATTGGGCCGGCTCCCGTCCGACCGGGCGTCGATCATCCAGGTTCGCCTCGGAGAGGCGTTTGGTTGATCATCTGGGTGATCGCCGGCCTGCTCGGTCTGGCTACTGGACTGCGCATCGGTTGGGCACTGGTCAACAAACAATCGCTGGTCAGCCTGGCCATGATCGTTGCGCTCGGCAGTCTCGGCGTGGTGGCGGCGCTTAACTGGCAACCGCTCGCCTTGCTGATCGACACTATCGCGCACTGGCCCAATATCGGGATAGCACTCAGCCAGGTCGCGCTGATCGCCTGCGCCGCAGGCAGTTGCGTCATGATCACCAGTGCGGCATCGGATCATTCACCGGCAATCACGCGCCGCCTTGCCGTAGCGCAATACGGTGCGGCGGCGGTCGTCGCGATCGTCAGCCTGGCGCTGTTCTTCCGGTCGCCCCGGCAACCCGAGATGGCACCGGAGGAGTACCTCAAACGGGACCTCGGCAGCAACGGCATCACGTGGCTGTTGCCGTTGCTGTATGTGCTGCTGGCCCTGACGCTCGTGGTTTGGGCCGGTCTGCGGTACTCGAACAGGAGCCGTCGGGGCCGTGCGCTGTTCGTGTTCAGCCTGGGCATCGCACTGATCGTTGCAGCCAGCGCCTTCTTCCTCCTGCGAGCAGTCGGGCACACACCGATGGTTGGTGTCGGATCGGCGGCGACCCTGCTCGGCTGTGCCATGATCGTCGTTGCTGCCGGCTCGCTGCTGCCAAGCGTCGAGGACTGGTTCGGTGCCCGACAGGAATTGCGTGTCATCGCCCCGCTGCTCACCGAACTCGGCCGCAGGCATCCCGACGCCGGTATCGGCGTACGGCCACGCGGCCCGCTGGTGTTCCGAGTGGCCGAGCGGATGTCACTGATCTCGGACTCGCTCTACCTGGAGGCGACCGCCGCCGCGGGCCGCCGGCGCGAAGCAGTCGGACGTCTCCGAACAGTGGGCGCCGAAATCCGCCCAACCGATCCCGACGCGGTGTCGCCGGTTCAACAAGCTCGCGCGGTGGCGCGGTGGATCTACCAGACCCGTGGTGTCGACCACTTCGACGCTGACGGCGAAGTATCGGAGTTTCCGGGGTTGACCTGGTTGCGTCAACCGGAGTCGTATTCCGATCGCGAGTGGATTCTCGCGATCGCGCAGGAGTACCGCGCCCTACAACGTTCCAGAGGCAGAACGTAAACGAAGCGGTAGACGCACAAAACCCAGACAGGGACCGACGGCGTCGGTCCCTGTCTGGGTGCTGTCGCTGATGATTGGCTGGAGGACGGCCGGGTCAGTCGTCGAGACGCTCGAGGCGGCGCAGCTCGTCGACCTTTTGCGCGATGTCCTGCTGAGCCTGTGCAGAGAGCCCGACCGTGCGGGCGGCGATACGGCGAACCCCTTCATCGCGCATGCTCGCGAGCCAGGTCAGTTCTTTGTCGAGCTTCTCGTAGTACTCGTCGTCGGTGAAGTACGCCGGCTTGATCCGGAAGAAGTTGGCAAGGGCGGCCATGGTGGCCACTGACGGGTTGGTGCGGTTGCCCGACCGAAGCTGCGAGAGGTACGGAGCCGACATGGTGATGCCCTCGGACTTCAACGCAGCAATCACCTCGGCCGACGTGTGGGCCCCGCGCCCTGGGGGATAGACCGTGTCGAACAGCCGGTTGAGACGGGCGGCGAACGTCTTGCTCATCGAATTGACCTCCACATGCATCTTGAGCGGCAACGAATAGGCGGCGTATTTGCTGACCATCGTAGCGAGAACTGTGTCAACTACCAAGTGCAAACCGCGTAAAAGTTAACCCGGCTTACCGTTTCTACCATCTTGGCCGTGCAAATCGGGGCTTTCGTCACAGGTCGATGGCGGGATTGCACCGGGTGGCAAAGCAAATAGCGACGGTTGCGTCGCATTGCCGGGGGTGCGCTCCCTTCGGCCTCTCGTGCAGAGTGGTTCAGGTTTCCTGTGGGCAACCTGAGGCTCGACCCCCTCCGGGGAAGCGCATATTTGCTGGAGCGCGGATGCCCACAACTGTCGGGCTGCGCGGCGGCAGTGTCGTGCAGCAATTGACACGCGCGGCCGGCGGGCCCACGAAAGCCGGTGACGGCGCTGTCCCGGTCTTTTCGTTGACATCAATACCCTGGTGGCGGAATGCATAAATCGCTTGACCCGCTATCGATATCGATCGCTAGGCCAGGTTCTGCCCGTCAGAGAACGACCCTTCCGAATTTTGGGACAGACGTCCCGGTCATGCGGCAAGCAGCATGGCGAGAATTGCGGTATCCGGATGACTGATCGGGTCTACACCGACTCGACTCACCATCGACGTGACGGTGCCGTCGGACTCGGCCTCCACCCACGCCGCCCGATGATCCAGCCCGAGATAAGGCAGACCGGGCAGCAATACGCAGCCCGATGCGGCACCGGTGCATTCGGGCAGCGACGGTGTGGTCTCGGACGGTGGATGAAGTATCAGGAGTGCGGGCGGTTGATGAGCGGCGAAATAGCCTGGCGGCAACGCAGACTCACCCACTACCGGTCCCTCGGCGAGTACGAGTCCGATCGTACCGGGCTGAGGCTGCTCGGGCAGTTCCTCGCGGACCCCGAAAATCGTTGTAGTGGAGAGTAATCCGGGTACCGACGCGATCCGCACGGTCACAATCAGCAGCTGGGCCCATTCTTTCGTGGTGTCCGGCCAACGCCCAGACACCACGAACCCCTTGAGGAACCCGCCGGACTGAAACGGGGCGATTTCGATCGCCCGAGAAGACCCAGAGTCCATTTCGCCTCCCGGACATAGGAGTTGGGGCGCCGGCACCTTTCTGTTCGCATCTGTTCACACTCGATCACTTCAGCATGCGGCAGGTGCGTGGGTCGTGCAAGGGAAAACGGGATCGGCCAGGTCTCAATACGAGAACGGGGCGTCGCGCAAACTGCGCGACGCCCCATTCTGGAGAGATCGAATCGATCCCCGGACCGGATGAGACCGGGTCAGCCGAAGATCAGGCCGTTTGCCTTCGAGGTCGCGGCCGCGTACCGGTTCTGGACGTCCTCCCAGTTGACGACGTTCCAGAACGCCTTCACATAGTCGGCCTTGACGTTCTTGTACTGCAGGTAGAAGGCGTGCTCCCACATGTCGACCTGCAGCAGCGGAATGATGCCGAGGGGCACGTTGGCCTGCTGGTCGTAGAGCTGGAAGGTCAGCAGCCGGTCACCGAGGCTGTCGTAACCGAGCACCGCCCAGCCTGAACCCTGCAGACCGTTGGCGGCAGCGGTGAACTGAGCCTGGAACTTGTCGAACGAACCGAACTGGTCGTCGATGGCCGCAGCGAGGTCGCCGGTCGGCTTGTCACCACCGTTCGGGGAGAGGTTCTTCCACCAGATCGAGTGGTTGACGTGCCCGCCCAGGTGGAAGGCGAGGTTCTTCTCGTTGAGGAAGATGGCGGCGTGATCGCCGTTGGCGCGGGCTTCCTCAAGCTTGGCCACCGCGTCGTTGACACCCTTGACATACGCTGCGTGATGTTTGCTGTGGTGCAGCTCGTTGATCTGTCCGGAGATGTGCGGTTCAAGCGCTCCGTAGTCGTAATCCAGGTCGGGCAGGGTGTATTCAGCCACGTGAGTCCTTCCTCAAATTGGTCGATCGCGCCGGGCGTCCACAAGATCGTCGTACACATTGCTTCATCGCAACGCGCATCGCAACGATGCGTGTCATCCCTCACATGTGGACCCGACGGTTCGGCAGTCAGATCCAGACGATCAGCGCCAGGACGCCCAGCAGGATCAGCGCGATAGCGCTCGCGCGGAGAAAGACCATGAGCTGATTCTGCGTGTGCAGACAGCCGGATGGATGCCGCTCAGGATGCGGTACGACCCTCCCGGAGCCCATTGGATGTGATGCCATCAGACACTCCTGAACTGCAGGATCAACGTTCGCCCCAGTGAGTTCTGTCACAACGGCTGGTGTGACGCCGAGCATAGACCCTTGGGCGGGTGGGCAAAAATCCACCGTCTCCCACCGCAAAACCCCAGGCACCGACCCCGCTCTGGGGTCCGCCCGGTCAGGCGGTGCGGGATGGCTTCGACAGCCGGCCGCGACCCGATGTGCACCGGTTGGCCGCAGGAGATACCACGGCGATGTGCCGAGATGAATGGTTAGCCGAACAACTCATTTCGCTCGGACCTGAGCGGCTGTTGATCGATAGGCAGACGAACACAGGGTTATCCACAACGGTGATCAGCATGCGCACAGCTAAACCCGGTTGACGCGCACCGGCACAGGTACCGGCCTGTGGATGAACCTGTGGAAACTGTGGATAGTTTCGGATTGCTAAACCAACAGTCGGGCCGGGGACTGGATGCATCGCACGAATCCGCGTGCAAGCATGGACGGTATGGACGACGTTGAGGTCGCGCAGGTCGGTATTGCCGCTGTTCCGGCGACTTTCGGTGAGACGGTGGTACTGCTCGATGTGCGCGAGGACGACGAGTGGCAACGCGGTCATGTGGCGGGGGCCCAGCACATCCCGATGGGCGATGTGCCGGCCCGGATGGCCGAGATCGACCCAGATGCCGAATTGTTCGTGGTGTGCCACGCGGGCGGCCGCTCGTTGCGTGTTGCCAACTACCTCGCGCGCAACGGATACGCGCCCACCAATGTCGACGGCGGAATGCTGGCTTGGGTGGGCGCCGGCCGGCCAGTGGTCACCGACGACGGCAGTCCTGGCAGCGTGTGAGAGGCCGCTCCGCAACCGTCGCTAGGCTGAACCGATGATCCAGGTGTGTTCGCAGTGCGGAACGCGCTGGAACGTGCGTGACCGGCAGCGGTCGTGGTGCCCGCGGTGCGGTGGCACGTTGCTCGCGCCATCGGTGGTGCAGTGGACACCGCCGCCGGGCGGGCCGGGTCTGTCGCCGCCTCCGCAGGCCGCTCCGACACCACCTCCACAGCCGCACGGGTCCGCCCAGCCGCAAGGCAAGCGGTCGCCGCAGGCGACCCCATCTCGCCCGGCGCCCGGCTATCGCTGGGTCGCGCTGCGCCCGGGCGCGCCGCCGCGACGCCGCCTGCGGCGCGGGCCGCTCGGGCCCACCCCTCACTACCCCGTCGTCCCGCGCTGGGGCCTGCAGCAGCATTTCGATGTCGCCGGCGAGGAGCAGGCCCGCGAACATGCCGGGCCCCAACCAGCAACTGTGCGCACCATGCTGGTCGCCACCATGGTGGCGCTCGGTGTCGCGGCCTTAGCTCATGTGCTGCGCTACGCGCTGATGCTGATCAACCGCAGCATCCTGCTGAATCCGTGGATCGCCGCCGCGGCGGTGGTCTTCGGTGTGTTGGCCAGCCTCGTGGCGCTCGTCATCCTGGGCATCACCGCGGTGATCTTGGTCAAATGGCTCATCGCACGACGTGCGGCCGCCTATGCCGAACGCGGGCAGACCGACCCGCACCCCGCCGCGCAGGTGTGGGCACTCACGCTGATCCCCGGAATCAACGTGGTGTTCACACCGGTGTACGTGATCGAGCTGGCGACCGTGGAGGGCCGGCTGACGCGGCTGCACCGCCCGATCGTGGTGTGGTGGATCGTGTGGGCGCTCAGCGCCGTCGTCGCGCTGTGGTCGGTCGTCGACACCGTCGTCGTCACGTTCTTTGCCAACAGCACGCAGAACCTTGCCGACGACAACGTGACCGTCGCCGTCGGGTATCTGCTGGCCCTGGCTACGATCGTGCTGGTCTCGCGGGTATATCTCGGTTTCGAGGGCGCCCCGGGCGAGCACAGCACCCGGCGCTGGGTGGTGGTGGCAAGCGACCCGGACGCAAGCGAACCAAACGATCCGACGCACCCCGCCGGCGCTGCGGACGAGCCGGAATCGGCGGTTCCGGTTGAGACCCGAGGGCAAAACCCGGCAGCATAGCGGTATGAACGCGGGCGAAGCCGCTGCCGAAGAGCCAGCGACACCGGGTCCATCGCATCCGTTTGTGGTGGCGCATCGCGGGGCCTCCGCGGACCGGCCCGAACACACCCTTGCCGCCTATGATCTCGCGCTGCGGGAGGGAGCCGACGGTGTCGAATGCGATGTGCGGCTCACCCGCGACGGACACCTGGTGTGCGTGCACGACCGCCGGGTGGATCGCACGTCGACGGGTACCGGGTTGGTCAGTGAAATGTCCCTCTCCGAGCTGCGCGACCTCGACTACGGATCGTGGCATGCCAGCAGGGACACCGACGGTGGTCAGGGAGACACCGGGCTGCTGACCCTGGATGCACTGGTCTCGATGGTGTTGGACTGGAACCGGCCGGTGAAGCTGTTCATCGAGACCAAGCATCCGGTCCGCTATGGCGCATTGGTGGAGAACAAGGTGCTGGCCCTGCTGCATCGCTACGGGATCGCCTCACCCGCGTCGGCGGATCTGTCCCGGGCCGTGGTGATGTCCTTCTCGGCGGCCGCGGTGTGGCGAATCCGGCGGGCTGCGCCGATGCTGCCGACGGTGCTGCTCGGGGAGACCTCGCGGTACCTGGGCGGAAGCGCGGCGACGACGGTGGGAGCCACGGCCGTCGGACCGTCCATCGCCACGTTGCGGGAGCATCCGGAATTGGTCGACCGGGCGGCAGCGCAGGGCCGGGCGCTGTACTGCTGGACCGTGGACCATTACGAGGACGTGCAGTTCTGCCGGGATATCGGGGTGGCCTGGGTAGCCACCAACCATCCCGGCCGCACCAAGGACTGGCTGCTGAACGGCCTGACCGGTGCGGGCGGGACGGGCGGCGTGTCGAACTCTTAGAGGGTGCCCCCGGCGGCTTTGGGAGCCGAGGGATCGGCGCCTGCGGTGGCCGCCATTTCGCGGGCGACGAAGTCCTCCAGATGGAACAGGTTGTCACCGGCACGCTCGGCGATGCGGACCAGCGTCGACATCGACGCCACCTCTTCGACCTGCTCCTTGAGGAACCACTGCGTGAACTGCTCGCCGAGGTAGTCGCCCTCCTCGCGGGCCACGCTGGCCAGTCGGCTGATCTGCTCGGTGACCGTGCGCTCCTGCTTGAGCGAAAGCAGCAGGGCGTCGCGGGGCTCGTCGAACTGGTTGCACACCGCGTCGGTGCCGGGGATCTCGACCTCGATGTCACGGTCGAGCAGGTACTGCACCAGCATCATCGCGTGATTGCGTTCTTCGACCGATTGGTTGTAGAAGTGCTTGGCGAGCTGGGGAAGATCGGCGCCATCGAAATACACGGCAATCGCAATGTATTGCTGTGAAGCAGTGAATTCATTGCGGATTTGGTCCTGCAGAAGTGTGTGGAATTTTGTTTCGAGTGCGCCAGTGGTTGTCATGTCAGTGATGATATAGCAGGTCAGACGGCATGCATTGAGAAGGTCAGCCTCATTGAGGTCAGCATTGCCTAACTCCTGTGACGTGGATGACACATTCTGGCTCGAATTTGCTGATCGATATTTTTAGCTTTGCCTAACCTTTTGGTTCATTGGCGTTGAGGGTGTCGGCGGGTGGCGGCGAATCGGCTGCCAATGCGTCGAACAATCGGCTCGCGGCGTCGTGGTCCCACACCACCACCGAACCGGATTCGCTCGCGCTGAAGTCTCCGATGGGCACCGTGGTGGTGACCGGATCGCCGTGCAATGCCCAGCCGAGCCGCGCCAGATCCCACACGTGCGCGTCCTGGTCGACGGTGACCGTCTTGGCCGCCGCATGCGCCATGGGAGACCATCGCAGCGGATTGAGCAGCACACCCGGGCTCGTCGCGCGGTGCAGCAGCGCCGACATGAACTGCCGCTGGTGGACCATGCGGTCCAGGTCGGCGCGCGGTGTGGCGCGGGACCGCACGAAACCGAGCGCGTTGCGCCCGTCGAGCTGCTGACAGCCCGCGGGCAGGTCGATGCCGGCCAGGGGGTCGCTCATCGGCTCGGCCGGGCATACCGTGACGCCGCCGACGGCGTCGACCAGGTCGGCGAATCCGCCGAAGCCGATCTCGGCGTAATGGTCCAGACGCAGCCCGGTGGCCTGCTCGACGGTCTGTGCCAGCAGCGGTGCGCCCCCTAGCGAGAATGCGGCGTTGATCTTGTCCTTGCCGTTGTCGGGTATCGGCACGTAGGAATCTCGCGGGATGCTGACCATCGTCGGGGGTGTGCTCGACCCGAGCGCCGGGATGTGCACCAGCAGGATGGTGTCGGTGCGGCCGTTGCCGATGTTTCCTCCGGTGGCGAGGTCGGCCTGCTGCTCGGGGGTGAGGTCCTGACGGCTGTCGGAGCCGACGAGCAACCAGTTGGTGCCGTGACCCGGTGCCGGACGGTCCGGATACGAGTCGAACGCCGTGATGCGGTGCAGCGACGTGTCGATCCACGCCCCGCCCCCGACCAGCGCCATCACCCCGACCAGCAGCAGGGCCAGCAGGATTGCCCCCCAGTGCCGTTTGCGCCGGCGCTTGAGCGGGGCAGGCGGCGGTGGTGGTGGCGTCCCTGCTGGTGGGGACGGGCGGCGGGGAGGCGGGGGGCCGGCACGAACGGGGGCCGGTTGCGGGTTCGGCGGCCAGGCGGGACGATGGTTCGGATCGCGCCGGATCACCTGTGACGGCTCACGGCGTGGCGCTGGGCCTGGGTGCCGGTTGTCGTCCACAGAAAAAATGTACGTGCCGAACGCATCTGATTACTGCAACCAGCCGAGATGGCGGGCTGCGAGTGCGTAGCCGACGAATGCCACGGCGTCGATCACGGTGTGCGCAATGATCAGTGGCCACAGCCGGCCGGTGCGCTGCCAGGCGTAACCGAACACCAGCCCCATGACGATGTTGCCCAGGCCGGCGCTGTAGCCCTGGTAGAGGTGGTAGGCGCCGCGCAGGACGCTCGAAATCACCAGGGCGCGGCAGGGACTGACGTCGAGCTGGCGCAGCCGGGTGAGCAGGAAACCCACCACGATGATCTCCTCGGCCCAGCCGTTGGCGAACGCCGCGCCGATCAGCACAGGTATGCGCCACCAGGTGTCGTAGAGTTCGGCCGGTTCCACCGTCGCGGTCAGGCCGAGCAGCCGCGCGCCGGCATAGAACGCCAACCCGGGCAGACCGATCAGCGCGGCCAGGCCGATGCCGCCGAGCCCGTCAGCGCGCCACTGCGGCCGCCCCAAGCCGATCGAGCGCGGGCTGAAACCACTGCGCCACAACAGGTAGAGCGCCAGGGCACCCCAAGCCAGCAGCTGGACGATGCCTGCCAGATGCAAGCCGAGGTCGATCAGGTCGAACGGCGAGCGCTTCGGGTTGAGGGTGATCGTCTGCCCGGACAGGCCGAGCAGGACGGCTTCGGTCAGCTTCAGCAGCGCGGTATAGGCGCTGAGCCCGAAGGTCACCGCCAGGACGACGGCGATTTCGATCCGCAGGCCGCGGCGCTGAGGATCGGTCGACGGGGCCGCGGTCACCGGAGCAACGGTAGCGGTCACCCCGCGTACGCGAGGAGCACCGGCCTGCCCGGGCAGGTCAGACTTGCCGCGCGCGTAGCCCGTTGAGGAACGGGCAGCCCATGAGGATCCGGATGGCCTGGCTCAGTCCGGTGACGTCGTCGACCGGGTTGGCGAACGGCAACCGGACGTCGTGGTCGCCGTCGGCGCTCTCCACCCGCAGCTGCACGCCGTAGCGGTCCAGGCCCAGCGGTCGCACTCGGCCCTGGCGTAAGGCCATGGGCAACCGGGTCGCCAGTCTTTCGACGACATCGCGGTGAGCCGATTCCATGTGCTGCAGCCAGCACGATTCCATCGTGGAGAACGGGTCGGGGCGGGCCTGTAGGAGCGCGCCCAGCGGCACCGATTCGGCGCCCGTGGCGTCGGCCACGACCACCGACTCGATCTCAAGACGGATCAGGACGTAGCTGTCGTCGGACTGGTCGATTCCGGTGTTGACCTGCAGCAGCGCGGGATTGGGGTCCTGGCCGGCGATCAGGTCCAACAGCGGTGCGACTGTTTCGGTGGGCACCTGCTGCAGTCGGCCGCGAACCCACACCAGCGAGCGCACCGGCTCCCGCAGCGGCAGCGGCGCATAGTCGGTGAGCTCGAGGACGGCCTGCACGCCGGCCGAGCCGGAGGAGGCCACCTGGGAGCCCAGCGGACCAGCAGCGGGGACGGTGATGGCGAACGAGCCGTCATCGAGCAGATGGTGGACGGGAGATGTGACCGGCTCGATGCCCTCGACGGCAAGCATTGCGTCACCGCCCCGCGCACAGGCGCTGCGGATTCGTTCGGCTGTCGTCGGTGCCGCTGTGGCCATCTCGCCGCCTTTCGTCATTCTCGGATACGCGTTAGTGAGGTAAGCCTAACTTAACTCACTGGCGTGAAAGTGCAAAGCTTCTCTTTCACCGTCCCGGGTGTGGTCTGCCGAACCGATAGGGTTGGCAACGTGCTGCGCATCGCCTACCTCGGCCCCGAAGGAACCTTCACCGAAGCGGCGTTACTGCAGATGGTGGCCGCCGGGTTGGTTCCCGGAAGCCCAGGAATCGCTGCCGCCGACGCTGGGTTCACCCCGGTTCGCACCGACACCACACCCGGTGCGCTGGCAGCCGTGCGCGACGGCGCGGCGGACTATGCGTGCGTGCCGATCGAGAACTCCATCGAAGGGTCGGTGCTGCCGACGATGGACAGCCTGGCAGCCGGCAGCCCATTGCAGATCTACGCCGAGCTCACCCTCGACGTTGCGTTCACCATCGTCACGCGTCCCGGCCACGTGGGACCCATTCAGACGGTGGCGGCCTTCCCGGTCGCTCTGGCCCAGGTGCGTCGGTGGTTGTCGACCAACCTCCCCGCCGCCGAGGTGGTCGCGACGACCTCGAATGCGGCGGCCGCACACGACGTCGCCGAAGGACGTGCCGACGCCGGCGTGAGCACCAGGTTGGCCGCGCAGCGCTGCGGGCTCGACGTGCTGGCCGACGACGTCGTCGACGAGGCCAACGCCCGCACCCGGTTCGTCCTGGTCGGCCCGCCCGGGCCGCCGCCGCCCGCCACCGGCGCAGACCGGACCTCGGTCGTGCTGCGGCTCGACAACGTGCCCGGCGCGCTGGTGTCGGCGATGACCGAACTCTCGATCCGTGACATCGACCTGACCCGCATCGAATCCCGGCCCACCAGAACCGAGTTGGGCACTTACCTGTTCTTCCTGGACTGCGTCGGGCACATCGACGACGATTCGGTTGCCGAGGCACTCAAAGCACTCTTCCGGCGTTGTGCAGATGTGCGATATCTGGGTTCCTGGCCGACCGGATCGGCGACGGGCGCGCTGCCCCCGCCGCTCGACGAGGCGACACAGTGGCTGACGCGGCTGCGTGAGGGCATGGCATGAGCGGACGACTGATCCTCGTCCGGCACGGCCAGTCGTTCGGCAACGTCGACCGCCGCCTGGACACCCGCCCGCCCGGCGCCGAACTCACCGACCTCGGCCGTGATCAGGCGCGGCAGTTCGCCGGTGTGCTCGGCCACCGTCCGCACATCGTCGCTCACTCGGTCGCCCGCCGGGCAGCGCAGACCGCGGTGGGCATCGCCGGCGAGGTCGGGCTGACCCCGCACGAGTTCGAGGGTGTGCACGAGGTGCAGGTCGGCGAGCTGGAGAATCGCAACGACGACGCGGCGATCGAGGAGTTCAACACCACATACCAGCGCTGGCATCGGGGCGAGCTGGATCTGGCGATGCCCGGCGGCGAGAGCGCCAACGAGGTGCTCGACCGATACGTCCCGGTGCTCACCCAGCTGCGGCTGCGCTATCTCGATGACGACGCCTTCACCGGTGACATCGTCCTGGTCAGCCACGGCGCGGCGATCCGGCTGGTGGCCGCGGTTTTGGCCGGTCTAGACGGCGGCTTCGCGCTCGACCACCATCTGGCCAACACCGAGTCGGTGGTTCTGGCGCCCGTTACCGACGGACGGTGGAGCTGTGTGCAGTGGGCCCAAATGACTCCGCCCTTTTACCCCGAACCGGCCGTGCGCCCGGTGGAGGAAGCGCTGCGCGCACCCGACCCGATGGGCTGAAGGCTACATCGCCAGCGCGATGTCCTGGCCACACGAGCAGCCGACGGACTCGCAGTCGACGCTGAAGGTGTGTGCGGATTCGGGTGTGGTGCAGCCCTCGTCGGTGCACTCCGAGCGGTACCGGATGTGATGGATGACCGTGCCGTGGCAGTGCTCCAGCCCGGCCAGACAATATCGGCACTGGATGCTCATGGCCTTGTTCATAGCACCCCGCGCCGACACTGCGTGGTTGCCGCGCGGGGCACAAGCGCTCATCCCGGTCTTTTGGTCTTCGCGCAAGCGCTCATCTGGGTTCTTTGGTCTTCGCGCAAGCGCTCATCCCCACCCCAGATCGTGGAGCCTCTCGTCATCAATCCCGAAATGATGCGCAATCTCGTGGATCACCGTGATGGCCACCTCGTCGACAACCTCGTCCTCACTGCTGCAGATATCGAGGATCGCGTCGCGGTAGATCGTGATGGTGTCCGGTAGTGAGCCTGCGTACCACGAGTCCCGCTCGGTGAGCGCGATGCCCTGGTACAGGCCCAGGATGTCCGGCTCATCGGGATTGCGGTCCTCGACCAGGATCACGACGTTGTCGATGGCGGCGGCCAGCTCGGGTGGGATCAGGTCAAGCGCGTCCGAAACCAGCTCGTCAAACCGTCGTGGGCGCATCCGCGCAGCCATGGGTCACGGGCCCGGCGGAATGGGCGGTGCCTCGGGTGCCGCTGGTCCAGGCGGCGGACCTGCCGAAGACTGGTCGCCTGCCGGTGCCGGTGCCGGTGCCGGCTGGTCTCCTGCGGGCGCTGGTGCCGGCTGGTCGCCTGCGGCCGGAGCAGGAGGCGGCGGAGGAGGCGGATTGGTGTTCGACTGAGGCGCCGGTGCCGGTGCGGCCGTGCTGGTCGTCGACTGCTGCGGCATGTGCTGGGTCTGGCTGCTCGACGACCCGGACGAATCCGACGACCCAGATGAATCCGACGATGAGGACGATCCCGAATTCGAGGACGACGACTCGGACTGGGACCCCGACGACTGCGAGGTAGAGGCGGACGAGGCATCCGGCAGCGGAACGGGCGGCATGTTGAGGCGTTCTTCGGGAATGTCCGGGGGTGGGACGGGCGGCTGCCCGTTGATCAGTAGTGCGCCCTTGGCGCTGTTCAGCAGGGTCGACCAACCACCGTTGCCGAGGGTGGCGCCGATGTTGCAGGACACCTGGTGGCTACCGGCCGACCAGCTCGGCAGTGAGATCGTGCTGTAACTCAGCGCCAGCGTGGTGGCCCGCAACTGCACCGGAGCCAGGTAGGCGTCGGTCAGCTTGGTGCAGGTGTCCTTGATGTACGAGTCCTGATCGGAGTCTGCCGGCAGGCCGCCGGGGAACTTCTCCGCCAGGTTCACCGCGCCGGTGACCTCCATGGCGTGCGGTTGTGCGCAGTCGACCGGGACGTCGGTGGGTTGATCGGTGGCGGGGTCGATGCCCAGGCAGGTGCCTGCCGCCCACACCTTGGATTGGTCGACGTCGGCGACATTGCCCTGGAATGGCAATTGGGAGTCGCCGGGGCCGAGTAACTGCAGGCCGCACAGCATGCGCCGTTCACCGGCCTGCTTCCAGGCCTTTTCTCCTGACCACAGCAGGCCGATGGTGAACTTACCGTTCGGGTCGAACTTCGGGCCCAGGTACGAGCGCAGCGCCGGGGTGCACTGTTCTTGGCTGATTTGCGCGACGCGTTCCTTCGACGGTGGCGCGGCATTGGGGCCGTACTCGGCGCCGGGGAAGGTCTTCATGTCGATGGATTCGGCGACCTCGAAACGGTGCTCGTCCTTGCAGGCCACGATGTGGGCGGCATCGGGGTTGGTTCCCGGCCAGTTCAGGCAGTCGCCGGGCTTGACGTGATCGAACGTGTCGTTGCCTCGGGGGCCCAGCGAGATCGAGCCCGCGCTGAGCCCGGTCTCAGCGCCTCCGCCGTTCGACAGCGCCGTGATCAGACCCGCTATGAGCAGTCCGCCGAGCGCGGTCAGCAGCAGAACCCGCCGCGTCGACGTGGCCTGCAGATTGTGCCACCACTTGCCCCACTTCCGATCGTCATCGGTCCGGTGGGGGAGCAGATCGTCTTGCTCGGGTGCCTCCAACATCGCGTCCATTGTGACAGGCGTGTCAGGCTCTGTGACAAGTGATGCAGTTGTAACGTTATGTGGTTGTGCTGGCTATCGGTCACCGGATCGCGCAGCAGCCCCTCGCAAGCCACCTCGGATGCACTGTTTGGCGTCGTCGAAAGTATGGTTGCCCCCGTGATCGACCTCAGGCTGCTGCGCGAGAATCCCGAAACCGTTCGTGTGTCGCAACGGGCCCGCGGTGAAGAGCCCGCGCTCGTTGATGCGCTACTGCAGGCCGACGCCGCTCGGCGGGCGGCGGTTTCGGCGGCCGACAATCTGCGGGCCGAACAGAAGGCCGCCAGCAAGCTCGTCGGCAAAGCTTCCCCGGAGGACCGCCCCGCGCTGCTGGAGCAGGCAAAAGACCTGGCCGAGCAGGTCAAGGCGGCCGAGGTGGCGCAGAGCGAAGCCGACACGGCTTTCACCGCCGCGCACGCGGCGATCGCCAACGTCGTCATCGACGGCGTGCCGGCCGGTGGCGAGGACGATTTCGCGCTGCTGGACCTGGTCGGCGAACCTCGGGCCATCGAGAACCCCAAGGATCATCTCGAATTGGGCGAGGCCCTCGGCCTGATCGACATGGAACGCGGTGCGAAGGTCTCAGGTTCGCGGTTCTACTTCCTCACCGGTCACGGCGCGCTGTTGCAGCTCGGTCTGCTGCAACTGGCTGCTCAGCTGGCGGTGGCGAACGGGTTCACCCTGATGATCCCGCCGGTTCTGGTGCGGCCGGAAGTCATGGCGGGTACGGGATTTCTCGGTGCACACGCCGAGGAGGTGTACCGGTTGGAGGCCGACGACCTCTACTTGGTCGGTACCTCGGAAGTGCCGTTGGCCGGCTACCACGCCGACGAGATCCTCGATTTGTCGGCCGGACCGCGGCGCTACGCGGGTTGGTCGTCGTGCTTCCGCCGCGAGGCAGGCAGCTACGGCAAGGACACCCGCGGCATCATCCGCGTGCATCAGTTCGACAAGGTCGAAGGCTTCGTCTACTGCAAGCCCGAGGACGCCGAGGCCGAGCACCAGCGGCTGCTGGGCTGGCAGCGGCAGATGCTGGCCGCCATCGAGGTGCCCTACCGGGTCATCGACGTCGCCGCCGGGGATCTCGGCTCGTCCGCGGCCCGCAAATACGACTGCGAGGCCTGGGTCCCCACCCAGCAGACCTATCGCGAGCTCACCTCGACGTCGAACTGCACGACGTTCCAGGCCCGTCGGCTGTCCACCCGCTACCGCGACGAGAACGGCAAAGCACAGGTCGCGGCCACCTTGAACGGGACCCTGGCCACCACCCGCTGGTTGGTGGCGATCCTGGAGAACCATCAGCAACCCGACGGCAGTGTGCGGGTGCCCGCCGCGCTCGTGCCGTTCGTCGGCACCGAAGTCCTGGAGCCCAAGTAGCACACCGCCTCGACACGGGGATGACGTATCACCGGTTTGACTGGCTCACAGTAGGGTTGCAGCCATGATCGATATCGACCTGGACGAGCTGCGGAACTGGTTTGGGTTCGGGGTGGCGGGCAACTTCGCCGGCCATCTCGAACAGGCAGGGGAGGCCGGGGATTTCGTCAAGGTCGTGACGGAAGGCTATGCGCCCAAAGGTATTTTTCCTTGGTACGCGCCGGGCCGCGACGACTTCCTGGGCGAGTTCCCGCTGTCCAACGACGCCATCATGCTGCCCGCGGCCGAGGAGATTGACGGACCGCTGAACCTGCAGATCGAACCCGAGGTCGGCGTGGCCTGCCGGGTGGTGTGGAACGGCGACACCGTGGTGCGGTTGGAGCCGTTTGCGCTCGGCGCGTTCAACGACTGCTCGATCAGGCGGCCCGGCGCCCCGAAGATCAGCTACAAGAAGAACTGGGGTCCGGCCTCGAAAGGTGTTGCGCCACAATTCTTCGACATCAGCGACCTGACCCCTGACGGGCCGACGGCCACCATGCGGTTGGTGTGCTTCCTGCGCGACGGCGACGGTGAGCAGCACGCCTATGGCGTGGACTCCCCACTCGTCGGTTACTCGTATTACGGCGAGGTGCTGCTGGACTGGATCGTCGAGCGGCTGGCCAACCAGAAGGGTGCTACGGACACGCCGCTGGAAGATGTCGGTGCACTGATGGTGGCAAGTGGGCATCCGCGAAACGTGCTGATCGGCATCGGCGCCACCCGCTACACCCCGCTCGGCGAGTCCACCTACCTCAAGACGGGCGACGAGGCCATCGTTCGGGTATACGACACCGTCACGGACGTGGCATCCGAGTTGCGCCAGGTGGTTTCGGGCCGCTGATCGTTACGGCGTGTGCAGCAGCTCGTCGAGCATCTCGGTGAACTGCTGCGGATCGGCCGGGGTGAACGCCGGCCGCCAAAAGGACCCCTCTACCTCAAGGGTGATCAGCGTCGAGCGTAGGGGTCGCCCGACGTCCAGTGGCAGCCACCGACGCAGATCGCTGCCCCACAACCGGAAGCGGTGCAGAATGTTCAGTGACTCGACCTTGTAGCTGCGGATGTCGCGCAGCGGTATCACTTTCGAGGTTCCGGACGGAAAGTGGTAGCGCCGCAGCGTAATTGCCTGACGGTCCAATTGGATCAGGCCGTCGTCGTAGTACTGGCGCGGTGCGCTCACGACTTTGCGGACCTCAGCTCATGACCCTTTGTGGTCAGGCACCGCCCATTCTCCAGGTTCCACTGCCAGCCGTGCAGGTTGCAGGTGAGGGTCTTCCCTTCCACCACACCGAATTTCGACAGATCGGCCTTCAGGTGCGGGCAGCGTCGCTGGATCTCCCAGCCGTCGAGCGTGATGGTTGCGGTGTCATCGTGTGCTTCGGCGAACCATCCGTCGGCGTAGGCGATCCGCTCGTCGGTCAGGCACTTGAAGAAGGTGTACAGGTACTCGTTGTAGCCGCCCACCCGCCAGGCGCGGAACCGGGTGGACAGGAAGATCGTGTTGACCCAGTCCGGCTCGTCGTCGCGCAGCACGGTGCGCACCAGCTCCGGGGCGATCTCGAACCCGTAGCGGAACTTCTCGTCTGAAATCGGTTCGCGCACAGAGCGTTTCGGGAAGTCCAACACCACCGTCTCGGCGCCCAGACGTAGTTCGACGGGATAGCCGATGCCGTCGCAGATCTGGTTGGACTGGCTCATGATCGGCTCGAACAGGGCCCGTAGGGGCTCCAGCAGCGGTTCCCCCGCGGCAGGCGCCCAGCCGGCCTTTTCGGCGGCCAGCACGGGGGCCATCCGCTGGGCGTAGTCCTCGATGTAGACGGCCTTGCCGGTGGTGAACACCGCTTCGGGGTCCTCGATCGGGTGGCTCAGCCCGTTGAGCTCGGAGCCGGTGAAATCGGCGACGGACCCGGGCACCATGAGCAGGCCTCGGTCATGGCCGTGCCGGCGCATCTGGTCGAGGAACACCATCTGGTCGGGGAAGATGTTGGCCGGGTCGCCGTGGTCGTCGTTGAGGTCGCGCAGTGCGGGGTCAAGGAAGCACGGCGGGCCGGCCGACGGGATCACCCACGTGGCCCCGACCTGGGCGATGTACTGGCGGCAGCGGTCCATCTGCCGCTGCCGCTTCTGGATGCCGAACGCATCCTTGGCCCGCTCGGGCATGTCGTAGACCATCGGATACCAGATGGCCCCGGAGTACTGCAGCATGTGCACGTCGATCTCGCCGAATTCGGAGCCGAGGACCTCAAGATCGATGGGCCGCGCGTCGTTCATGTTGAAGGCCGTCGTGACGCCGTCGGACACCACCAGCCCGGAGTCGCCGATCGGGCCGTCCGCAGGGGCCCGCAACGCGATGATCATGACGTCGAGGTCGCCCTTGGGGCCGCTGACCGTGTGCTTGACCGAGTCGGTGGTCTCGAAGAACCGGTGGAAGCCCAGTTTCTCCAGCTCGCGGCGCAGATCCGGCACGGGATAGTCCGGCAGCAACACCACCGCGTCCTTGTTGACGTGGCGACGCAGGTTTTCGGGGTCGAAGTGGTCCTTGTGCAGGTGGGAGACGTAGAGATAGTCCACGTCGCCCAGGGCCGTCCAGTCCAGCTGGCTGTTGTCCGGGAACGGGAACCACGATGTGAAGTACGCCGGGTTGACCCAGGGATCGCACAAGATGTTGCCGGCCGTGGTATCGATCCGGAAGCCGGCATGTCCGACGCTGGTGACCTGCACGAATAGCCTTTCGACTCAGAACATGGAGCGCCAGCCAGCCTAGCCGGAATCCAGCGCGGTGCCGAAGCCCGCCTGGTGACCGGCATACGCGACCCGTCGGGTTGCGGATTACGCTTGCGGCTGTGGAACCGGTGTACGGGACTGTCATCCAGCTCGCTCGGCTGGTATGGCGCATGCAGGGGCTGAAGTTCACTGTGACCGGGGTGGAGAATCTGCCCGTCACCGGCGGAGCGGTGATAGCCATCAACCACACCAGCTACTTCGACTTCACCTTCGCCGGTCTGCCTGCGTACAAGCAGAAGCGTGGCCGCAAGGTGCGGTTCATGGCCAAAAAAGAGGTGTTCGACAACACGATCACCGGGCCGATCATGCGCAGCCTGCGCCACATCGAGGTGGACCGCGAATCGGGCGGGGCCTCCTACGACACCGCGGTCGAGTACCTCAAGTCCGGTGAGCTGGTCGGGGTGTACCCCGAGGCCACCATCAGCCGCAGTTTCGAGATCAAGGCGTTCAAGTCCGGTGCGGCGCGCATGGCGATCCAGGCCGGTGTGCCGATCGTCCCGCTCATCGTGTGGGGCGCACAGCGCATCTGGACGAAGGGCCGTCCGAAGAAGCTGTACCGGCCCAAGGTGCCCATCTCGATCGCAGTCGGTGAGCCGATCCAGCCGACGCTGCCTCCGGCGGAGTTGACGGCACTTCTGCATTCCCGGATGCAGCATCTGCTCGAGCAGGTGCAGGACGCCTACGGGCCGTATCCGCCGGGCGAGTTCTGGGTGCCGCACCGCCTCGGTGGCGGCGCTCCGTCGCTGGCCGAAGCCAACCGGATGGACGCCGAGGAGGCTGCCGAGAAGGCGGCCCGGCGGCGGGCGTCGGGGCAACAGACCGGACCCGCCGAGCCGACTGGGGCGTCGGGGTAGGGCCGGATGGAACCGGTTTTCCGGGGTCTGGAGATCGCCGCCGAAATGGTGGTCCGGGCCACCGGAACCAGGATCACCTTTCGTGGACTGGAGAACCTCCCCGCGACGGGCGGTGTCGTCGTGGCGATCAACCACACCAGCTACGTCGATTTCCTGCCCGCCGCCCTGGCCGCGAAGGAACGGGGCCGTCGGATGCGTTTCATGATCAAGGCCGAGATGGCGGAGGTGAAGCCGGTCGGATTCCTGATCAGACACACCGGCACTATTCCGGTGGACCGCCACGCGGGCGCGAGCGCCTATGCCGCCGCGGTGGACTCATTGCGCCACGGCGAGCTCGTCGGGGTGTACCCGGAGGCCACCATCAGCCGCAGCTTCGAGCTCAAGGACTTCAAGACAGGAGCAGTGCGGATGGCGCTGGAGGCCGATGTCCCGATCGTTCCCCTGATTGTCTGGGGTGCACACCGGATATGGACCAAGGATCATCCGAGGGCTTTGGGGCGCAAGAAGCTCCCGGTCGCCGTGGCGCTGGGTGAGCCGATCGCGCCGAGCGGTTCGACGGTGGAACTGGAGGCGCGGCTACGAACGGCGATGACGGGTCTGCTGGACCGGGTGCAGCGCGAGTACCCGACGCCCGTGGGGCAGTATTGGGTGCCGCGCCGATTGGGCGGAACGGCACCGACTCCGGAGGAGGCCAAGCGTCTCGACGAGGCCGAGTTGGCCGAGCGGGCGCGCAAGCGGGCCGCGCGAAGCGACAGGAAGTAACCATGACCGCCGACCGGAGGCCGGGGCTGATTGCCACGGACGTTGACGGCACGCTGCTCGACGAGGACGAGAAGGTGACGCCGCGGACGCGTGAGGCCGTGCAGGCCGCCGTCGCTGCGGGCACCAGGTTCGTGCTGGCGACCGGCCGACCGCCACGGTGGATCAGGCCTGTCGTCGACGGGCTGGGGTTGGCGCCGCTCGCGGTGTGCGCCAACGGCGCGGTGATCTACGACCCGGCCACCGACCGGATCGTCTCGGCGAACACGCTGCTGCCCGACATTCTCGGTGAACTCGCCGAGATCGCGACCCGGGTGATACCAGGCGCGGGCCTGGCCGTGGAGCGTGTGGGCTCCTCGGCACACGATGCCGCCACCCCGCAGTTCGTCAGCTCACCGGGTTACGAGCATGCGTGGCTCAACCCGGACAACACCGAGGTATCCGCAGCGGACCTGCTGTCGCAGCCTGCGGTCAAGCTGCTGGTCCGCAAGGCCGGCGCGCGCAGTGCCGACATGGCCGCCGCGCTCGTCCCCCACGTCGGGCTGCTCGGCGACATCACCTATTCGACCAACAACGGTCTGATCGAGGTGGTGCCGGTGGGCATCAGCAAGGCCACCGGGGTGCAGCAGGTCATCGACCCGCTCGGGCTCACCGCCGTCGACGTCGTGGCGTTCGGCGACATGCCCAACGATGTGCCGATGCTGAGCTGGGCCGGCCGCGGCGTGGCCATGGGCAATGCTCACCCCGATGCACTGGCGGCCGCCGACGAGGTGACGGTGACCAACGCCGACGACGGCGTTGCGCGGGTGTTGGAACGCTGGTGGGGCTAGCGCACGCGAGGAGCAAGATGACCGGGACCTCTTAGGTGATCGGCGTGAACCGCTCCAGCTGAACCGGCTGCTGGTCGGGGGATGGCGACGGCAGCTCCTGCGGCACACCGTCGACCACGCGGGTCACGGTGCCCTTCTCGCGGTCGAAGTTCAGGGTGCCGTGCTGGAAGTTCTGCACGATCCACAGCGGTTCGGCGATCTCGCCGCTGGTCGGCAACCCGAGGATGCCGCGTTCGAAGCCCAGCATGCCCCACGCGTCGTAGATGGCTCCGGTCAACGGTTCGGCACCGGTCTGTGGTGACCAGTACACCGCGCCCTTCTCGAATGTGGCGTAGCGGGCCGTCCCCTCGGCCGCAGTCTCGGGCGAGGTGGGGTTGCCCAGTAGGCCGCCGGGCCCGCCCAGGGCTTGCCAGCGGGCGAAGATGGCTCCGCCGCGCATCTGTTCTGCCAGGTCCGCGGGGCCCGGTGGTTGGTTGAAGCGGGCGGCGATGTCGCGAAGCCGGTCCATCTCGGCGTAGGCGGCGTTGCCGGGGCACTCGGTGTCTCCGACGTCGCGGTGGGTGAAGATCGTCGGCAGGGTCGGGGTGGCACCGAGCGGGAAATGGGTGAATGCGCCGCCCGCGGAGGTGAGCACCACGGAGCCCTTGGGGTCGACGTGATCGAGACCGAGCCGCCAACCGAGCAGCCGGCCCACGGTGTTCAACTGGATCTCGGTCGGTGGGACGGTCGTGAAGTCGCCCATCATCGCCACCCCCCAGGTGTCGCGGTTGAACCCGCCGGTATGCGACCCCTCGACAGCCCGGTTCATACCGCCGGCCCGGCCCTCGAAGACCTGACCGTACTTGTCGACCAGGGCGTTGTAGGCGATGTCGCACCAGCCGAGGGTGCGGGAGTGGTACTCGTAGATTGAGCGGACGATTCCGGCGGAGTCTTCTGGCGCGTAGTCGTTGCTGCCGGCTGTGTGGTGTACGACGGCGGCGCGGATGCCTTGGTCATACACCGGGTTTCCGCATCGCATCGCCTCATCGGCGCCCCACTGGGCGCGGGTGATGATGTGCGGTGGTACCCCGGGCGGGGTGGCGGCGGTGGGGAGGCTTCCGGTATCCACCGGAGCCTTCGGCGGGCTGATCAACACGGCGTTGACAGTCTGGGCGAAGGGTTTCTCGACGGAAGCCGGCCGGTAACCGAGGCCGGGCTGCTGCGGCCCGGGCGGGGTGGTGGCGGGGAGACCGGCCGGCAGCTGGCGCGAGACGGCAATCTGCACGGTGGTGGTACGGCCGACGAACACCGGTTCGGTCCCGCGTGGTCCTGTGCCGCCTTCGTCGCCCACGCCGTCGAGGTTTTCGGTCTGATACCAGGGGCCCCAGGAGCCGTCGGCCTTCTGAGCTCGGACTTTGGCAGAGGTGCCCCTGAGGTCCTGCGCGGTGAGCGCGACCATCGAGAACGGGGTGTCCTGGTGGATCTCGCGGATGCTGTCGCCCGCGGCCAGATTGTCCAGCGGTTGCTGGGTGAGTACCGGTGCGGCGACGCTGCCCTCAGCGGGCTTGCTGCCGGGCGTACTGTCGATCGCCCACGGGAGGATGACGACTGTCGCCGCGAGCGCAGTTAAGAGAAGTGACGGTGCGGAACGGCGGGACAGCACGGACTGATGTTACGTATGTGTCTATTGTTACCAATGATTCGACACGCGGTTTATCTATGCACGCAACGGCACCGCAGAGCCTCCACTGGCTTCTGCGGTGCCGTTTTGTGACAAGCGTTTCGCGACAGGACGATCAGGGCGTGGGCGGGAGAGGCGCCGCCGCGGGTGCGGCTGCCGGGACGCCCGACTTCATTGCCGAGGTGATGGCCGGCATCACTATGCCCTTGAGCAGATCGATCGCCTGGCCGGCGCCGAGCTGCTGGGCGGCACTGGACAGATCGCCGAGGAGGCCGCCGCCGCCGCTGCTGGTGGCGGCTGGCATCGCACTCAGGGACGGGTCCGCACCACCGAGGATCGGATAGGTGCCGCCCAGGCCCGGGTCGCCGGTGATCGGCACCTCGCCCGGCGCGGGCAGCGCGCCGCCGTTGGAGATGGGCATCAGTGACGGATCAGTGCCGAGTCCAGGTGTGGTCAGGCCCGTCGTGGGTGCGCCCAGGCTGGGCGTGGTGAGCCCGCCGGGCACGGCTCCGGCCGGGTTGGTGAGTGCCGGGTTGCTCAGTGCCGGGTTGCTCAGGCCGGGGTCGGTCAGGGCACTTGGTGCGGTCAGGCTCGGCGTAGCCCCGGTCAGGCCCGGGTTTGTCAGGCCTGGGCTGGTCAGGCCCGGGTTCGTCAGCCCCGGGCTGGTGAGCCCTGGTGAGGTCAGCCCGGGCGACGTGAGGCCGGGATCGGTCAGACCCGGTGACGTGAGACCCGGGCTGGTCAGGCCTGGCGAACCCAGGCCCGGCGATGTGAGCGTCGGCGAGGCGAGCGACGGCGACGCCCCGGTGCCGCCGAGCAACCCGCCCGGCAGGTTGATGCCGAACTGGGAGAGCCCCTGGGACAGCGCGGACATCAGCTCGCTGGGCAGGTCGGTGACCATCGCGGCCTGGGTGAATTCGCGCTGCTGAGGCTCGGGGGAAAGCTGGGTGACCGCAACCAATGCTGCTGGACTTGCGACTGCCACTGCAGCGACTGCACGCATGGCTGTCGAGAGCTTGCGTCGACGTCTGTTCGGCACGGAAGTCTCCTCAAATTGGACTGCATATCTGTACTGCTCAGGTCTGTCAGCAGCTAAGGACGAAACGTGCGAAGCCCATGAGTGCCAACGTGATCGATGGTACTGCTGTGACTAATGGGTCTAGAGTGACGATATTGAATTGTGAGCGAATTGCGACCTGCGCCCGCTATCGAATTCGGGCTGCAGCGGGCTGGTCGGATACCCTGGCTGCCGATGACGTCCTTATCTCCCCGGGTCGGTGCTGCCCAGCCCACAGGTCGTTTCGACCTGTTTGTCGTTGGTTCCGGTTTCTTCGGCCTGACGATCGCCGAGCGCGTGGCGACACAACTCGACAAGCGCGTACTTGTCATCGAGCGCCGTCCGCACATCGGCGGTAACGCCTATTCCGAACCGGAACCGCAGACCGGCATCGAAATTCACAAATACGGTGCCCATCTGTTCCACACCTCCAACAAGCGGGTGTGGGACTACGTCCGGAACTTCACCGACTTCACCGGCTATCAGCACCGGGTCTTCGCGCTGCACAAAGGGCAGGCCTATCAGTTCCCGATGGGACTGGGCCTGGTGTGCCAGTTCTTCGGCCGTTACTTCTCCCCGGACGAGGCCAGGGCGCTCATCAAGGAGCAGGCCTCAGAGATTTCCGCGATCGACGCCGAGAATTTCGAGGAAAAGGCCATCTCGCTTATCGGTCGACCGCTCTACGAGGCGTTCGTCAAGCACTACACCGCCAAGCAGTGGCAGACCGATCCCAGAGAACTGCCCGCGGCAAACATCACTCGGTTGCCGGTGCGCTACACCTTCGACAACCGCTACTTCAACGACACCTACGAGGGTCTGCCGGCCGACGGCTACACCGCGTGGCTGGAGAAGATGGCTGCCGACGACCGCATCCAGGTGGTGCTGGATACCGACTGGTTCGACGTGCGCGAGCGCCTGCGCGCCGAGAACCCGGACGCGCCGGTCGTGTACACCGGGCCGCTGGACCGCTACTTCGACTATTCCGAAGGCCGGTTGGGCTGGCGCACACTCGATTTCGAGCTCGACGTGCTCGACACCGGCGATTTCCAGGGCACGCCCGTCATGAACTACAACGATGCCGACGTGCCTTACACGCGCATTCACGAATTCCGGCACTTCCACCCCGAGCGGGATTACCCGGCGGACAAGACCGTGATCATGCGCGAGTACTCCCGGTTCGCCGAGAACGACGACGAGCCGTACTACCCGATCAACACCGAGGGCGACCGCGCCCTGTTGGCCGCCTACCGAGCCCGCGCCAAGGCTGAAACGGCGTCGGCCAAGGTGCTTTTCGGTGGCCGGCTGGGCACCTACCAGTATCTGGACATGCACATGGCCATCGCCAGCGCCCTGAACATGTACGACAACACACTGGCGCCGCATCTGCGTGACGGTGCGCCGCTGACGACCGACGGCGAGACCAAAGCTCGACACCAAGAAAGCAGCAACGCATGAGTGACATCCCGTCCGGCGCGTTGGAGGCCGGAGAATCCAGGGCAGTCAGTCTGCTGGCCCGCGTCATCCTGCCGCGGCCCGGTGAGCCACTGGACGTCCGCAAGCTCTACATCGACGAGGACCCGACCAACGCCCGCCGGGCCCATGCCCCCAGCCGCACGACGCTGGAAATCGGCCCGGAATCCGGGATATCGTTCGCGACCTACTTCAACGCGTTTCCGGCCAGTTACTGGCGGCGCTGGTCGACGCTGGAATCCGTGGTGCTGCGGGTCGAGCTGACCGGCAGCGCACGCGTCGACGTGTACCGCTCCAAGGCCACCGGCGCGCGCATCACCGTCGGCGGCGCCCCCGTCTCCAGTGGGGACTCCGCCGGGCCTGATGGCGGCGCCCGCGCCGCGGAATCCATGGTCGGCCCCGCCTCCGTCGAATTCGAGATCGACCTGACGCCGTTCGAGGACGGCGGCTGGATCTGGTTCGACATCACCACCGACTCCAAGGTGACGGTGCACAGCGCCGGCTGGTACGCACCGACCGCCGCGCCCGGGCGGGCCAACGTCGCGGTCGGTATCCCGACCTTCAACCGGCCCTCGGACTGCGTCAACGCCCTGGCCGCGCTCACCTCGGATCCGCTGGTCGACGACGTGATCGGTGCCGTCATCGTGTCGGATCAGGGCACCAGCAAGGCCAATGACCATCCTGGGTTCGACAAGGCCGCGGCGGCCCTTGGCAACCGGCTCTCGATCCACAACCAGCCGAACCTCGGCGGTTCGGGCGGCTACAGCCGGGTCATGTACGAGGCGCTGAAGAACACCGACTGTGAACAGATCCTGTTCATGGACGACGACATCCGCATCGAGCCGGATTCGATCCTGCGAGCCCTGGCGATGAACCGGTTCGCCAAGGAGCCGACGCTGGTCGGTGGGCAGATGCTCAATCTGCAGGAGCCGTCCCACCTGCACATCATGGGTGAGATGGTCGACCGTGCGAACTTCATGTGGTCGGCCGCGCCCAACGCCGAGTACGACCACGACTTCGCCAAGTATGCCCTTGACGACACCGAGTCCGAGCGCAGCAAGCTGCTGCACCGCCGGATCGACGTCGACTTCAACGGCTGGTGGATGTGCATGATCCCGCGGCAGGTCGCCGAGGAGCTCGGCCAGCCGGTACCGCTGTTCATCAAGTGGGACGACGTCGAGTACGGGCTGCGTGCCGCCGAACGCGGCTATCACACGGTCACCCTGCCCGGTGCCGCGATCTGGCACATGGCCTGGAGCGACAAGGACGATGCGATCGACTGGCAGGCGTACTTCCACCTGCGCAACCGCTTGGTCGTCGCGGCCCTGCACTGGGACGGCGATGTACGGGGGCTGCTGGCCAGCCATCTCAAGGCGACGTTCAAACACCTTCTCTGCCTTGAGTATTCGACGGTCGCCATCCAGAACCGGGCGATGGAGGACTTCCTCGCCGGGCCCGAGCACATCTTCTCGATCCTCGAATCGGCGCTGCCCGACATCCGCAAGATGCGGTCGCAGTATCCAGACGCCGTGGTGCTGCCGGGTGCCACCGCGCTGCCGCCGGCATCGGATATGAAGCGCAAGAAGGTGCGTATCCCGGTATCCAAGGCCGCGATCGCGATCCGGCTGGTCCGCGGCGTCGCGAACCAGCTGCGCGAGGCCGATCCGGAAACCCATGTCCGGCCGCAGATCAACGTGGCGACCCAGGACGCCCGCTGGTTCTCGTTGTGCATGGTCGACGGTGTCACCGTCACCACCGCGGACGGGCGCGGCGTGGTGTACCGGCAGCGTGATCGCGCGAAAATGTTTGCGTTGCTGCGCGCTTCGCTGCGCCAGCAGATGCGGTTGGCCCGTCAGTTCGACCGGCTGCGCAAGGTGTACCGCGAGGCGTTGCCTGCGCTGACGAGTACCCAGGAGTGGGAGAGCGTGCTGCTCACCGAGTCTGCCGAGAAGGTCTGACATGACCGATGCCCCGCGCGGCGAAGACGCTGTGCTGGTAGCCGTTCAGTCGGCGCTGGCCGGCCGCCCCGGCGTACTCGCCGGGGCCCGTGCGTTGTCCCACTTCGGGGAGCACAGCTTGGGCTGGGTCGGGCTGGCCGCGGTAGGTGCGTTGGCGCAGCCGTCGAAGCGCAGGTCCTGGATCGCGGTGGGCGTCGGGGCATTCTTGGCTCACGCCGCCGCGGTGCTGATCAAGCGAGTGGTCCGCCGCGAGCGTCCGCACCACCCCGACATCGCGGTGAACGTGGGTACGCCGAGCCGGCTGAGCTTCCCGTCGGCGCACGCCACCTCCACGACCGCGGCCGCGGTGCTGCTGGCCGAGACCACCGGTCTGCCGCTGCCCGCAGTCCTGGTGCCGCCGATGGCGCTGTCGCGCCTGGTGCTCGGTGTGCACTACCCGACCGACGTGCTCACCGGCGTGGTCGTCGGTGCCCTGGTGGGGAAGGCAGTCGGTAAACGGTGGACCGGGATTCTGGGGTCGAAGGAGACTGATGAGCGATGAGCACAGCTCGGATGAGTGAGGAAGCCCAGCCGACTTCTGGCCCACCGAAGAATGTGGTGACCGGTACCGTCAAGGCGATGCGCCCCCGCCAGTGGGTGAAGAACCTCCTGGTGTTGGCCGCGCCGATGGCCGCGCTGGGCGGCGGCGTCCACTACGACTACGCCGACCTGACCTACAAGATCTCGATCGCGTTCGTGGTGTTCTGCCTGGCGTCGTCGTCGATCTACCTGATCAACGACGCCCGTGACGTCGAGGCAGACCGGGCGCACCCCACCAAACGGTTTCGGCCGATCGCGGCCGGTGTGGTGCCCGAATGGCTCGCCTACGGGCTCGCGGTGGTCTTGGCCGTGCTGTCGCTCGGCATCTCCTGGACCCTGACGCCGAACTTGGCCCTGGTGATGGCGATCTATCTGGGTATCCAGCTGGCCTACTGTTTCGGCCTGAAACACCAAGCGGTGCTGGACATCTGCATCGTCTCGTCGGGATTCCTGATCCGGGCCATCGCCGGTGGCGTGGCCACCGGTATCCCGCTGTCACAGTGGTTCCTGTTGGTCATGGCATTCGGCTCGTTGTTCATGGCATCCGGTAAGCGGTACGCCGAGCTGCAGCTGGCCGAACGTACCGGCGCGAAGATCCGCAAGTCGCTGGAGAGCTACACCACCACGTATCTGCGCTTCGTCTGGACGTTGGCGGCCACCGCGGTGGTGGTCTGCTATGGACTGTGGGCCTTCGAACGCGACCGCGTCGTCGGGTCGTCGTGGTTCGCCATCTCGATGATTCCGTTCACGATCGCCATCCTGCGCTACGCGGTAGACGTCGATGGCGGCATCGCCGGCGAGCCGGAGGAGATCGCCCTGCGGGACCGCGTCCTGCAGCTGCTGGCCGTGGCGTGGATCGGGATCATCGGTGCTGCCATCGCTTTCAGCTGACCGGACGACCGGGGGGCTCGGCCTACGGCTGCGGGCCGTCGGCCTGGGCGAGCGATTCGAACGCTCGCCGGCATTCCCGTACGACATGTCGGTGCGGATCAGCCTGTGGACCAGTGTCGTGGTGGTCGCGGGGCTGTTCGGTTGGGGTGCCTGGCAACGCCGGTGGATCGCCGACGACGGCCTGATCGTGCTGCGCACGGTACGAAACCTGTTGGCCGGCAACGGTCCGGTCTTCAACGCCGGGGAGCGCGTGGAGACCAATACCTCGACGGCGTGGACGTACCTGGTGACCCTGGGCGCCTGGATCGGTGGCCCGATGCGACTGGAGTACGTGGTGCTGGCGCTGGCGCTGGTGCTCAGCGTGCTCGGCATGGTGTTGGTCATGCTGGGTACCGGCCGGCTCTATGCGCCCAGCCTGCAGGGCCGTCGCGCGCTGGTGCTGCCGGCCGGTGCGCTGGTTTACATCGCGATCCCGCCGGCTCGTGACTTCGCCACCTCGGGGCTCGAAAGTGGTTTGACGCTGGCCTATCTCGGCTTGCTGTGGTGGATGATGGTGTGTTGGTCGCAGGCGCTGCGGGCACACCCCGATCAGCCGCGGTCGCAGCAGAACGTCACCGGCCCGGTCTTCGAGGCGTCGCTGGCTTTTGTCGCGGGCCTGAGCGTGCTGATCCGTCCCGAACTGGCGCTGCTCGGCGGCGGACTACTCATCATGATGCTGGTGGCCGCGCGCGGCTGGCGCCGCCGGACACTGATCGTCGTCGCGGGCGGATTGCTGCCGGTGGGCTATCAGATCTTCCGGATGGGCTACTACGGTCTGCTGGTGCCCGGCACCGCGGTGGCCAAGGACGCCTCGGGATCCAAATGGGCCGAGGGTTTCGTCTACCTGACGAACTTCAACCACCCTTACCTGCTGTGGGTGCCCGCGGTGCTGCTGGTGCTCCTCGGGACGGTGCTGCTGGCCACCCGGACCAGGCCGTGGTGGGTTCGGCGCCAGGTGCCCCGCGGCTACGGCTGGCTGCCGCGGACCATCCAAAGTCCGCCCGCCATCGTCACTTTCATGATTCTCAGCGGTTTCCTGCAGGCCGTGTACTGGATACGTCAGGGCGGCGACTTCATGCATGGCCGCGTGTTGCTGGCGCCGGTGTTCTGCATGCTGGCCCCCGTTGCAGTGATCCCCGTGGTGCTGCCCGACGGCACCAAGTTCACCCGGGAGACCGGTTATCTGCTGGCTGCGGCCACCAGCGTGCTGTGGGCAGCCGTGGTGGGCTGGTCCATCTGGGCGGCCAATTCGCCGGGACTCGGTGCGGACGCCACCAGGGTCACCTATTCGGGGATCGTCGACGAACGCCGCTTCTACTCGCAGGCCACCGGTCACGCGCATCCGCTGACCGCGGCCGACTATCTGGACTACCCACGCATGCGGGCGGTCCTGACAGCGATCAACAACACCCCTGACGGCGCTCTGCTCCTGCCGGCCGGCAACTACGACCAATGGGATGTGGTGCCCGCGATCCCTCCGCCGCCGGGTATCTCGCCATCGGCTCGCAAGGCGCTGACACCGCCGCACACGGTGTTTTTCACCAATCTCGGCATGGTCAGCATGAACACCGGGCTCAACGTGAGGGTCATCGATCAGATCGGGCTGGCAAACCCGCTCGCGATGCATACCCAGCGCCTGACCGACGGGCGTATCGGCCACGACAAGAACCTGTTCCCGGATTGGGCCGTGGCAGAGGGGCCGTTCCTGAAGGAACACCCGTACATTCCGCCCTATCTCGACGAGGACTGGATCACCGAGGCCGGAGTGGCCTTGGAGTGTCCGGAGACCGAAGCGATGCTGAATTCTGTGCGCGACGAGATGGGGCCGCGGCGGTTCCTGTCGAACCTGATGCATTCATTTGAATTCACCAGATACCGGATCGACCGGGTGCCGTTGTACGAGCTCAATCGGTGTGGCTTGCAGCCTCCGCCGACCAAAACCCCGCCCTACGACGGGATGCCTGCAACCGGTCCGTAGCCGTCTGACGATGCCCATACCGCAAGGCGCGGATTTGGTCGTAAGCGGGTTCGTCTGTTTGGGTAACGCTAGGCCGCCATGGCCCGATACGTAATCGGGCATCCGTGCTTCCGGCTGCGGTGCCCGATGGCCTGCCTTTGATCGCGTCCTCGACCTTCGAGGCTCTGACCTGGGCAGACAACTGCTGAAAACGAAAAATAGGCCGTCGTGTGGTTGACTACACGGGCACGTGAGCCGCTTACCGTCGGTCGAATCGGCGTGCGGCACACGGACAGATGAGTGAGATTAGGGAGCAGGATGAAGTTCGTTGGGAAGATGCGCGGCGCAGCGGCAGGTCTGTCGCGCCGGCTGACGGTTGCGGTCGCTGTGGCGGCCCTGCTGCCTGGCCTGGTCGGCGTCGCGGGTGGCTCGGCGACTGCTGGGGCTTTCTCTCGCCCGGGTCTGCCGGTCGAGTATCTCGACGTTCCATCGGCGGCGATGGGACGTGACATCCGCGTGGAATTCCAGAGCGGTGGACCGGGTGCGCCCGCACTTTACCTACTCGACGGCATGCGCGCCCGTGAGGACAACAGTGGCTGGGACATCGAGCTGCCGACGTTCGAGTGGTTCCTGAACTCCGGCATCTCCGTCGTCATGCCCGTCGGTGGCCAGTCCAGCTTCTACACGGACTGGTACAAGTCGGCGTGCGGCAGCAAGGACGGCGGCTGCAAGACCTACAAGTGGGAAACCTTCCTGACGAGCGAGCTTCCGGCCTGGCTGGCGGCCAACCGCGACGTCAAGCCGACCGGTAGCGCCGTCGTCGGTCTGTCGATGGCCGGTTCGGCGGCGCTGATCCTGGCGATGAACCACCCGGAGCAGTTCATCTACGCGGCATCGTTGTCGGGCACCTTGAACCCGTCCGAGGGCTGGTGGCCCACGCTGATCGGGGTCTCGATGAATGACGCCGGTGGCTACAAGGCCGAGGACATGTGGGGCCCGTCGAGCGACCCGGCCTGGAAGGCCAACGATCCGACGGTCAACGTCGCCAAGATCGCCGCCGAAGGCACCCGCCTGTGGATCTACTGCGGTAACGGCAAGCCCAACGACTCCGGTGGCACCGACGTCCCGGCCAAGTTCCTCGAGGGCTTCCTGTGCCGGACCAACACCACGTTCCAGGAGAAGTACATCGCCGCGGGCGGCAAGAACGCGGTGTTCAACTTCCCGCAGAGCGGCACGCACGCCTGGGTTTACTGGGGCCAGCAGCTGCAGGCCATGAAGCCTGACCTGCAGCGCGTGCTCGGTGCCACTCCGACCGCCTGATCAGGTGGGCTGGTACCGGCGCTGAATAGGAATTGACGCTGACGGCGGTGACCCCTCTGGGGTCGCCGCCGTCAGTCATTCGCGGTCCCGCCTGGCGGTCATGTGGTTCACTACAACGGGTCTGTGCTCCTCGCGTGCGCGGGCGGCGTTAGGTGTGCGGGGGCACTTCTCAGCGATGGGGTCCGACGGCTCCCGGGGTTCACCGGCAGCAGGAGGGGTTTGAGATGCGACGTGCGTTGATTGCCATGCGGGCGGTGCTGCTGACCGCGGTCCTGGCGGCCGGGCTGTGGACTTCGTCGGTCCTCACCGGAGCTTCGGCCCGCGCCGACGGTGTCGAGTACCTGATGGTGCCCTCGGCCGCGATGGGCCGCGATATCCCGGTGGCGTTCCAGGGCGGTGGACCGCATGCGGTGTTCCTGCTCGACGCCTTCAACGCGGCCCCCGACGTGAGCAACTGGGTCAACGCCGGGCACGCGATGAGCACGCTGGCAGGCCGCGGCATCTCGGTGGCCGCCCCGGCCGGTGGGGCGTGGAGTCTCTATACCAACTGGGAGCAGGACGGCAGCAAACAGTGGGAAACCTTCCTCAGCGAGGAGCTACCGAACTGGCTGGCCGCCAACAAGGGGCTGGACCCGGGCGGGCACGGCATCGTGGGTGCCGCGCAGGGCGGTACCGCGGCAGTGACGCTGGCCGCATTCCACCCGGACCGGTTCCGCTTCGCCGGCTCGCTGTCGGGCTTCCTGACGCCGTCGGCCACCACCATGAACGGCGCCATCACCGCCGGGTTGGCGCAGTACGGCGGCGTCGACAGCTACGGCATGTGGGGTGCACCGCAGCTGGGCCGGTGGAAGTGGCACGACCCGGACGTGCACGTGCAGCTCCTGGCCGATGCCAACACCCGGCTGTGGGTATACACGCCCGACACGATGACCTGCAGCGATCCCCCCGCGATGATCGGTGTCTGCGATCAAGCCCAGGGCAGCAACCGGGCGTTCTACTCGCACTACCGTTCGGTCGGCGGCGGCAACGGCCACTTCGACTTCCAGGGCGGCGGCCAGCATGACTGGGGCAGTTGGGCTCCGCAGTTGGCCCAGATGTCGGGCGAGCTGGTGGCCACCATCAAGTAACCGTGGCGAATTCGGCTGTCCCGGGGCACTTTTTGACAGCCGGTACCGTGGAGCCGTGCAACGCTCGGTACGGTCGGCCACCCTGGTTCTCGCGGCGTCCGCGGCGTTGTTGCTGTCCGGCTGCGGCATGGGCAGTGACGTGATGGAGCCGCTCGCCATGCCGACATCGCAAATCAACGATGCGCACCCCCAGTCGGGTGCCCCCTCGTCGACGCCGAGTTCTCCGGTCCTCAACGCCCAGCAGCGGTCGTATCTCGATGCGCTGGCCGCTGCCGGGGTGAAGCCGTCGAGCGATCTTCAAGCCCTGACCATCGGGTCCTATGTCTGTCAGGCTCGGGCCGCGAAGCAGAATGATCAGGCGGTGTGGGATCTTGTGCTACCCCTGGTGCGCAGTGATGTGCACGCCGAACACGCGGTGGACGACACAGTGCCGGCCTGGGACGACTCGGCCGGGGACGTGTCGGCCGGTGAAGTCACCACCGCGGCCACCGACTACATCCGCATCGCAACCGAACAACTCTGCTAGCAGGGAGACATGGCAAAAAATTCTCGACGCAAGCGGCATCGCATCCTGGCGCTGATCGCTGCCGGCGCGATGGCACTCGTCGTGGTGCTTGTGGTGGCGATCGTGGTGATCGTGATGCGGCGGCCGGAGACCCCGTCTGGTCCGCCCAGCGCCCAGCCGTCCCCCGGCGTGCAGGTGCCCCCGACGGCGCGCAAGCCGCGTCCCGCGTTCCAGAGCGCGGACTGCCCGGACGTCTTCGTCCTTTCGATCCCCGGCACCTGGGAGTCCTCGGTGCAGCTGGACCCGACCAACCCGGTGCAGTTCCCGATGGCGTTGCTGCTCAACGTGACCAATCCGCTGCGGGACCAGTTCGACAACTCACGGATAGAGACCTACACCGTTCCCTACACCGCGCAGTTCCACAATCCGTTTTCCGCCGACAACCAGATGTCCTACAACGACAGTCGGGCCGAAGGCACGCGGGCCGCGGTCAAGGCGCTGACGGACATGAACGACCGTTGCCCGTTGACCAGTTACGTGATCATGGGTTTCTCCCAGGGCGCGGTGATCGGCGGGGACATCGCCAGCGACATCGGCAACGGTCGCGGCCCGGTCGACGAGGATCTCGTGCTCGGCGTGACCTTGATCGCCGACGGACGTCGTCAGATGGGTGTGGGTAACGACGTGGGCCCCAACCCCGTCGGGCAGGGTGCCGAGGTCACGCTGCACGAGGTTCCGACGCTGTCGGCCCTCGGGTTGACGATGACCGGAGCCCGCCCAGGGGGCTTCGGTGCCCTCAACGACCGCACCAATGAGATCTGCGGCACCGGTGACCTGATCTGCTCCGCTCCGGAGGAGGCGTTCTCGATCGTCAATCTGCCGGCCACGTTGTCGACGCTGTCCGGTAGCACCGCGGGTCCGGTGCACGCCCTCTACAACACTCCGCAGTTCTGGGTTCTCAATGGTCAGACGGCCACCCAGTGGACGCTGGCGTGGGCGCAGAACCTCATCGAGAACGCGCCGCATCCCGCACACGGATAACAGTTCGGCCACGCGCGCGCCGGATTTGGTTGGGACCGCTGGACTCCCTTAATGTTAAGAGAAAAGTAAGGGCTTCATATATGTGTGGCGAGTCCGATCGCGCGTACCATCTTCGGGGTTTGGGTACGCGCGGTCGGTTGACTGGCTGAGGCGCACCGTGAATGACGTGCGACAACAGGCTTCACGATGAGTGCGGCTCCGACGGGAGAAGAGATATGCCGTTCCACAATCCGTTCATCAAGGACGGACAGATCAAGTTTCCTGACGGCGCCAGCATCGTTGAACACGTCGAGCGCTGGGCCAAGGTGCGTGGCGACAGGCTCGCTTACCGGTTCCTCGACTTCTCCACCGAACGCGAGGGCGTCGCCCGCGACCTGACGTGGGCGCAGTTCAGTGCTCGCAACAAGGCCGTCGCCGCCCGGCTGCAGCAGGTCACCCAGCCGGGAGACCGGGTCGCGATCCTGTGCCCGCAAAATCTCGACTACCTTGTCGCGTTCTTCGGCGCCCTCTACGCGGGCCGCATCGCGGTGCCGCTGTTCGATCCGTCCGAGCCGGGCCACGTGGGCCGGTTGCATGCGGTGCTCGACAACTGCCACCCGTCGGCGATCCTGACCACCACCGCCGCCGCCGAGGGCGTCCGCAAGTTCTTCCGCAGCCGGCCCGCCAACCAGCGGCCGCGCGTGATCGCCGTCGACGCGGTCCCGGATGACGTCGCCGCCACCTGGGTCAAGCCGGATCAGCCCGACGAGACCACCATCGCGTACCTGCAGTACACCTCCGGGTCGACCCGTATCCCCACCGGTGTGCAGATCACCCACCTGAACATGGCCACCAATATCGTGCAGGTGGTCGACGCGCTGGAAGGCGAGGAGGGCGACCGCGGCCTGTCCTGGTTGCCGTTCTTCCACGACATGGGTCTGGTCACCGGGTTGATCGCACCGATGATCGGCCACTACTTCACCTTCATGACCCCGGCAGCGTTCGTTCGCCGTCCCGAGCGCTGGATCCGGGAGATGGCCCGCAAGCCCGACGACACCGGTGGGGTGATCTCGGTCGCGCCGAACTTCGCGTTCGACCATGCCGCGGCCCGCGGTGTGCCCAGAGAGGGCTCGGCGCCGCTGGACATGTCCAACGTCAAGGCCGTGCTGAACGGCAGCGAACCGATCTCTGCGGCGACCGTGCGCCGGTTCAACGAGGCGTTCGGCCCGTACGGATTCCCGGCCAAAGCCATCAAACCGTCCTACGGACTGGCCGAGGCAACGCTGATGGTGTCGACTACCCCTGCCGCCGAAGAGCCCAAGATCATCACCGTCGACCGTGACGAACTCAACAACGGCCGGATCGTCGAGGTGTCCGAGGATTCCCCGAAGGCCGTCGCACAAGCCTCCGCAGGCCAGGTCGGCATCTCCGAATGGGCCGTCATCGTCGACGCCGAAAGCGCCACCGAACTGCCTGACGGTCAGATCGGCGAGATCTGGATCAGTGGCCAGAACATGGGCACCGGCTACTGGGGCAAGCCGGAGGAGAGCCGCGAGGTATTCCAGAACATCCTCAAGTCACGGACCAGCCCCTCGCACGCCCAAGGCGCGGCCGACGACGCCACCTGGGTGCGCACGGGCGACTACGGCGCCTTCTACGACGGTGACCTCTACATCACCGGCCGCGTCAAGGATCTGGTCATCATCGACGGCCGCAACCACTACCCGCAGGATTTGGAGTACTCGGCGCAGGAGGCCAGCAAGGCTGTGCGCACCGGGTATGTGGCGGCCTTCTCGGTGCCGGCCAACCAGCTGCCCGACGAGGTCTTCGAGAACGTCCACGCCGGGCTGCACCGTGACGCCGACGACACCTCTGAACAGCTCGTGATCGTGGCCGAGCGGGCGCCGGGCGCACACAAGCTCGAGGTCGGCCCGATCTCCGACGACATCCGTGCCGCCATCGCGGTGCGGCACGGCGTCACCGTCCGCGACGTGTTACTGACCGCCGCGGGAGCCATCCCGCGCACGTCGAGCGGCAAGATCGGCCGCCGCGCGTGCCGGGCCGCCTATCTGGACGGCACCCTGCGCAGCGGCAAGATCGCCAATGCCTTCCCCGACGAGACCGACTGATGAGCGCTTGCGCGAAGAAGAGATGGCACTGATGAGCGCTTGCGCGAAGAAGAGATGGCACTGATCTGCGTTAGACGCGTCGCCGACTCCCGCGGCCGGTCTGAGACAACAGTGAGCTGAACCCCGCACGCGAGGAGGACAACCCGCGATGGATGAAACACAGAACGACTCGAATCTTCCAGCCGACACTGGGTCTGCCGGCCGATCGACGTCGCGCCCCGACATGACGGTCGCGGAGATGCGTGAGTGGCTGCGTAAGGCGGTGGCCACCGCCACGGCACAGTCGCCCGATGCCATCGACGAGACCACCCCGCTGATCGAACTTGGCCTGTCTTCGCGGGACGCGGTGGCGATGGCCAGCGACATCGAGGATCTCACCGGTGTGACGCTGACGGCCACGGTGCTGTTCCGGCACCCGACCATCGAGTCGTTGGCCACCGTGATCATCGAGGGTGAGCCCGAACCCGAGAACACCGGTGACGAGGACTGGTCACGGGATGTGGACGAGGACAGGTTCAACATTGCCATCGTCGGCGTGGCAACCCGCTTCCCGGGAGACCTGAACACCCCCGACGAGATGTGGACCGCGCTGCTCGAGGGCCGCGACGCCATCACTGATCTACCCGAGGGCCGGTGGGAGGAGTTTCTCGACGAGCCGCGCATCGCCGAGCGAGTCGCCAAGGCCCGCACCCGCGGCGGCTACCTCAAGGACATCAAGGGCTTCGACTCCGAGTTCTTCGCGTTGTCGAAGATGGAAGCCGACAACATCGATCCGCAGCAGCGCATGGCGCTCGAACTGACGTGGGAAGCCTTGGAGCACGCCCGGATTCCGGCGTCGAGCCTGCGCGGGGCCAGCGTCGGGGTGTACATCGGCAGCTCGACCAACGACTACAGCTTCCTGGCGATGAGCGACCCGTCCGTCGCGCACCCGTACGCGATCACCGGAACCGCGAGTTCGATCATCGCCAACCGGGTTTCGTACTTCTACGATTTCCGCGGCCCGTCGGTCGCGGTGGACACTGCATGCTCCAGCTCGCTGGTGGCCGCACACCACGGCGTGCAGGCGTTGCGCTCCGGCGAGGCCGACGTCGCGGTGGTGGGTGGCGTGAACGCGCTGATCACCCCGCTGGTGACGGTCGGTTTCGACGAGGTCGGCGGCGTGCTGGCGGCTGACGGACGCATCAAGTCGTTCTCGTCGGATGCCGACGGCTACGCCCGTGCCGAGGGCGGCGGCATGCTGGTGCTCAAACGGGTATCCGATGCGCGCCGCGACGGCGACCACATCCTGGCGGTCATCGCAGGTAGTGCGATCAACCATGACGGCCGGTCCAACGGTCTGCTCGCGCCCAACCCCGACGCGCAGGAAGCCGTGTTGCGCAAGGCTTACCAGGATGCGGGAATCGACCCGCGGACCGTCGACTACATCGAGGCGCACGGCACCGGCACCATCCTGGGCGACCCGATCGAGGCCGACGCGCTCGGCCGGGTGGTCGGCCGCGGTCGTGACGCCGACAAACCAGCCCTGCTGGGTGCGGTGAAATCCAATGTGGGACACCTGGAGTCGGCCGCTGGCGCAGCCAGCCTGGCGAAGATGACGCTGTCGCTGGCCAACGACAAGCTGCCACCGTCGATCAACTATGCGGGGCCCAACCCCTACATCGACTTCGACAAGGAACATCTCAAGGTCAACGACACCCTCTCGGAGTGGCCGCGCTACAGCGGGCACGCCGTCACCGGTGTGTCGGGCTTCGGGTTCGGTGGCGCCAACGCGCACCTCGTGCTGCGTGAGGTACTGCCAAGCGATCTGACCGAGCCCGAGCCGGAACCCGAAGCCGTCGAGGACAAGTCGGCTTCCGACGATGCCAACGCGGTCTATGTCGGTGGCGTGCGGATGGACGAGTACGGCGAGTTCGTGCACGATGAGCCGCTTGCGCGAAGAGCAACAGACAGCGATGAGCCGCTTGCGCGAAGAGCAACAGACAGCGATGAGCCGGAAGCGGACGAGTATCCGGCCTACGACGAGTCGACGCATGAACCCCCCGACCTGACCGACGAGGCCAAGCGCCTGCTCGAGGTGGCCCGCGAGGAACTGGCCGCCGCTGAAGCCGCCGAGCCCACCAAGAAGCTTGTCCCGCTGGCGGTTTCGGCATTCCTGACGTCACGCAAGAAGGCCGCCGCGGCCGAGCTGGCGGACTGGATCGATAGCGCTGAGGGCCGGGCGTCGTCGCTCGAGTCCATCGGGCGTTCGCTGTCGCGACGCAACCACGGCCGCTCCCGCGCGGTCGTGCTGGCTCACGATCACGACGAGGCCGTCAAGGGCCTGCGTGCGTTGGCCGAGGGTAAGCAGCATCCCAGCGTGATCACCGCCGACGGGCCGGTCACCAACGGGCCGGTGTGGGTGCTGGCCGGATTCGGTGCGCAGCACCGCAAGATGGGCAAGAGCCTGTACCTGCGCGACGAGATCTTCGCCGAATGGATCAACAAGGTCGACGCCTATGTGCAGGACGAGCTGGGCTACTCGATCGTCGAGTTGATCCTCGACGACTCGAAGGACTACGGCATCGAGACCACCCAGACCGTGATCTTTGCGATCCAGGTCGCGCTCGGTGAGCTGCTCAAGGCGCACGGCGCCAAACCCGGTGCGGTCGTGGGCCAGTCGCTCGGCGAGGCCGCCGCGGCCTACTTCGCCGGCGGCCTGTCGCTGGCCGACGCGACCCGCACGATCTGCTCGCGCGCGCACCTGATGGGTGAAGGCGAGGCGATGTTGTTCGGCGAATACATCCGGCTCATGGCGCTCGTGGAGTACTCGGCCGACGAGATCAAGACCGTCTTCAGCGATTTCCCCGATCTTGAGGTGTGCGTCTTCGCCGCGCCGACCCAGACCGTCATCGGCGGCCCGCCCGAGCAGGTCGACGAGATCATCGCGCGCGCCGAATCGGAGGGCAAGTTCGCCCGTAAGTTCCAGACCAAGGGCGCCAGCCACACCCAGCAGATGGACCCGCTGCTCGGTGAGCTTGCCGCGGAAATTCAAGGGATCCAGGCTCATCCACTGACCACGGGCTACTTCTCGACCGTGCACGAGGGCAAGTTCATCCGCTCCGGAAGCGAGCCCATCCACGACGTCGAGTATTGGAAGAAGGGGCTGCGGCACAGCGTCTACTTCACCCAGGGGATCCGCAACGCGATCGACAACGGGCACACCACGTTCCTGGAGCTCGCTCCGAATCCGGTGGCGCTCATGCAGGTTGGGCTCACGACGGCGTCCGCGGGGCTGCACGATGCGCAGCTGGTCCCGACGCTGGCCCGTAAACAGGACGAGGTCGCCTCGATGACCACGGCCATGGCACACCTGTATGTGCACGGCCACGATCTGGACCTGCGCACGCTGTTCCCGCGCAAATCCAGTGGCTTGGCCGGGGCGCTCGATTTCGCCAACATCCCCCCGACCCGGTTCAAGCGCAAGCAGCACTGGCTCGACGTGCACTTCACCGGTGACAGCTCGACGGTCATGCCGGGTAACCACGTCGCGACCCCGGACGGCAGGCATGTCTGGGAGTTTGTGTCGAAGGGTGCGAGCGACCTGGCGGCCCTGGTGAAAGCCGCTGCCGCACAGGTTCTTCCGGATGCCAAGCTGACCGCGTCTGAGCAGCGCGCGGTACCCGCCGAGGGATCGCGACTGGTCACGACGCTGACCCGGCACCCCGGCGGCGCCTCGGTGCAGGTGCACGCGCGTATGGATTACGGGGCCGAGTCTTCCTTCACCCTGGTCTACGACGCGATCGTGACCCGAGGTGGTGCGGCGACCACGCTGCCGACCGCCGTGGGCGCCGGTGTTGCCGCGCCAGTGATCGGCCAGGCAGTGGTCGAGGACGACGCTGAGCCCGATGTCGCCGCCGGAGCGGCTCCGGAGATCCTGCAGGACAACCTGACCCAGGGCGCCAATCTCGGTGCGGGCTTTGCCAAGTGGTCACCGGACTCGGGCGAGACCGTCGCACAGCGACTGGGCACCATCGTCGGTGGCGCCATGGGCTACGAGCCCGAGGACCTGCCGTGGGAGGTGCCGCTGATCGAGCTGGGTCTCGACTCGCTCATGGCGGTGCGGATCAAGAACCGCGTCGAGTACGACTTCGACCTGCCGCCGATCCAGTTGACCGCGGTGCGTGACGCCAACCTCTACAACGTCGAGGAACTGATCAAGTACGCGATCGAGCACCGCGACGAGGTCGATCAGCTCGCCGAGTCCCAGAAGGGCAAGACCGCCGAGGAGATCGCCGCCGAGCAGGCCGAGCTGCTGGGCGGGGCGTCGAGTGTTGCCGAGGTCGAGGCCAAGCTCGCTGAGGCGAGCGGAGCGACGGGGAATAGTCCGGCGGCGAGCGGAGCGACGGGGAATAGTCCTGAGGCGGCTATCCCGGCACCGCCCACCGATCCGAGCGGGCCGGCAGTGCCGCCGCCGCCGCCGCCGACCGATCCTGCGGGCCCGGGCCCTGCCAAGGCCACCGCGGCTGCGGCAGCAGCCAAGGTGCTCACCCAGGAGGCGGTGACCGAGGCACTCGGTGCTGACGTGCCGCCGCGTGACGCCGCGGAACGCGTCACGTTCGCGACGTGGGCGATCGTCACCGGCAAGTCACCCGGCGGCATCTTCAACGAGTTGCCCGCGGTCGATGATGCGACCGCGACCAAGTTGGCCGAGAGGCTGTCCGAACGCGCCGAGGGCACCATCACCGTCGACGCCGTCAAGTCGGCCACGACCATCGAGGACTTGGCCACGATCGTCCGTGACCAGCTTGAGGAAGGTGTGGTCGACGGGTTCGTCCGCACGCTACGGGCTCCTGTAGAAGGTTCCGCACGCGTCCCGCTCTTCGTGTTCCACCCGGCCGGCGGATCCACCGTCGTCTACGAGCCGTTGCTGAAGCGGCTGCCCGCCGACACCCCGATCTACGGGTTCGAGCGGGTCGAGGGTTCCATCGAGGAGCGCGCGGCCGAGTACGTGCCCAAGCTGTTGGAGATGCACAAGGGTCCGTTCGTGCTGGCGGGCTGGTCGCTCGGCGGTGCCCTGGCCTACGCGTGCGCCATCGGGCTCAAGCAGGCCGGTGCCGATGTGCGCTACGTCGGGCTGATCGACCTCGCGCTTCCGGGGGAGCCGATCGACCAGAGCAAAGAAGGGATGCGGGCCCGGTGGGACCGCTACGCACGGTTCGCCGAGCGCACCTTCAACGTGGAGGTTCCCGAGATCCCCTACGAGGAGCTCGAGAAGCTCGACGACGAGGGCCAGGTGAAGTTCGTTCTGGAGGTCGTCGCGCAGAGCGGCGTGCAGATCCCGGGCGGGATCATCGAGCACCAGCGCACGTCATACCTGGACAACCGCGCTCTGGACACCATCGAGATCCAGCCGTACGACGGGCACGTCACGCTGTACCTGGCCGATCGCTACCACGATGACGCGATCGTCTTCGAGCCCGCGTATGCGACGCGTAAGCCCGACGGCGGCTGGGGTGAATTCGCCAAGGACCTCGAGGTGGTGCCCATCGGGGGCGAGCACATCCAGGCCATTGACGAGCCGTACATTGCCAAAGTGGGTGCGCACATGAGCGAGGCGCTCAACCGTATCGAAGCTGAGAGCGAGAGCAAGTGACGACTGAACCGTCCCCCGCCCATTCGCCGAGAACCACCGCTGAGCTGCTGGCCGACCTCCGCGAAAAGCTCGAGGTCGCCAAGGAACCCGGCGGTGAGAAGGCCCTCGCCAAGCGCGCGAAGAAGGGCATCCCCAGTGCCCGCGCGCGGATCCACGCGCTGCTCGACCCCGGCAGCTTCCTGGAGATCGGCGCGCTGTGCAAAACCCCGGGTGACCCGAACGCACTGTTCGGCGACGGTGTGGTCACCGGCCACGGCACCATCAACGGCCGCCCGGTCGGCGTGTTCAGCCACGACCAGACGGTGTTCCAGGGCACGGTCGGTGAGATGTTCGGCCGCAAGGTGGCCCGGCTGATGGAATGGGTGGCCATGGTCGGCTGCCCGATGATCGGCATCAACGACTCCGGCGGCGCGCGCATCCAGGACGCGGTGACCTCGCTGGCCTGGTACGCCGAACTCGGCCGCCGCCACGAGCTGCTGCGCGGCATGGTGCCCGAGATCTCCATCATCCTCGGCAAATGCGCAGGCGGCGCAGTGTATTCACCGATCCAGACCGACCTCGTGGTCGCGGTGCGCGACCAGGGCTACATGTTCGTCACGGGACCGGACGTCATCAAGGACGTCACGGGTGAGGACGTGACCCTCGATGAGCTCGGCGGCGCGGACGCGCAGGCCCGCTACGGCAACATTCACCAGGTGGTGGAGGACGAGGCCGCGGCGTTCCAGTATGTGCGTGACTACCTGAGCTTCTTGCCTCCCAACACCTTTGACGATCCGCCGATCGTCAACCCGGGCCTGGAGCCCGAAATCACGCCGCACGACCTCGAGCTGGATTCCATCGTGCCGGACGCCGACAACATGGCCTACGACATGCACGAGATCCTGTTGCGGATCTTCGACGACGGCGACGTGTTCGACGTGGCCGCACAGCGCGGGCAGTCGCTGATCACCGCGTTCGCGCGGGTCGACGGGCACCCGGTGGGCGTGATCGCCAATCAGCCGATGCACATGTCCGGTTCGATCGACAACGAGGCGTCGGACAAAGCCGCCGGTTTCGTCCGGTTCTGCGACTCCTACAACCTGCCTTTGGTTTTCGTGGTCGACACCCCGGGCTTCCTACCGGGTGTCGAGCAGGAGAAGGGCGGCATCATCAAGCGCGGCGGGCGGTTCCTCAACGCCGTCGTGGAGGCCGACGTGCCAAAGGTGACCATCACGATCCGCAAGTCCTACGGCGGCGCGTATGCGGTGATGGGCTCCAAGCAGCTCTCGGCCGACCTGAACTTCGCGTGGCCCACCGCACGCATCGCAGTGATCGGCGCTGAGGGTGCGGCGCAGTTGCTGGTGAAGCGCTTCCCGGATCCGAATGCGCCCGAGGTGCGTAAGATCCGCGACGAATTCATCAAGGGCTACAACGAGAACATGGCCACGCCGTGGATCGCCGCCGAGCGCGGGTTCATCGACGCGGTGATCCAGCCGCACGAGACCCGGCTGCTGCTGCGCAAGTCACTGCATCTGTTGCGCGACAAGCAGAATCACGAACGCATCCAGCGTAAGCACGGCCTGACCCCGATTTAGCGCGAGCAGACACTGCGGTCCCCGACGCGCCGCCGTTCGGGTACCGCGGTGCCTGCTCGGCAGGGGTTGGGCGTGGTTAGCACCGCCGCGACGTTCGACGGTCGGACCCGGTACTTCACGGAGTTGAAGTGAAGGTTGAGTTCTTCGCCCGCCGCCTTGTAGCTGGCCTCCGTACTCAGTTACACCCGGAGTGTGTCACGTAGCCGCGCATCGTTGGCGGTGTCCGACGCCAGTTCGCCGAGCGCGTCGCCGACGAATTCGCGTGCCGCATTGAGGTTCTCGCCCAGCAGCGCCACCGCAGCGAGCCCGGGATCGCTTGCGGTGGTCACACCGTCAGTGCCGGCGGCGATGGCGACCGCGCGGGCCTCACGGCTTGGCGCCCCGGATGTACACCCCGCTTTACACATACATAGCTCACGCATACTTTCTTGCCAGAACTCCGATAACATCGGTCGCTAGAGTCCCTCCTGTAACAAGCATTTCGTCATGAAGGGAGAGATCATTGTCGAGTAGGGTGCACCGTAGCGTGTTCGGAACGATCGCCGTCTCCGCCGGACTATCCCTGGCGGCGTTGGGGTTTGGCGCCGGAGTCGCCAGTGCGGCACCGCCACCGCCACCGCCTCCGGGCCCGGGAGCCCCCGGTCCTGGGCCCGTGCAATGCGGACCTTTCCAGCCGTGCCCACCCGGACCGCCCGCGCCGCCCCCGGGTCCGTCCGGGCCACGGCGCTGACGGATTCGTGAGCGTGCGGTGCGGATCGGCGTGCCGCACGCTCACGTGCGGGAAGCCATAGCTTGCGCACATGAACTCCACAGTTGACGGCTAACAGGGGCTACGACGATCGGATAGTGCCAACATCCGAAGCAGTCACCGGACGGTCCGTGATGACCCGAGCCGACGGTAGTTCCGTCCGGGTCCTGGTGGTCGACGATGAGCCAGGGCTCGCCGAACTCGTAGCGATGGCGCTGCGCTATGAAGGATGGCAGGTGACGACGGCTCCAGACGGCACCACCGCGATCCGTCTGGCTGAGCAGGACCCGCCCGACGTGGTTGTCTTGGACGTGATGCTGCCCGACGTATCCGGCCTGGCGGTACTGCAGAAACTGCGTGCCGCACGGCCGGGTCTTCCGTTGCTGCTTCTGACGGCCAAGGAGACGCTCGAGGACCGCATCGCCGGACTTGAGGCCGGTAGCGACGATTACGTGACCAAGCCGTTCAGTGTCGAGGAATTGGTGCTGCGACTGCGGGCACTGATGCGACGCAGTGGCGCGGCGGCGGACAACAGTGATGCCCGGCTGATCGTTGCGGATCTGATCCTGGACGAGGACAGCCACGAGGTGATGCGCGGTAGCGATGAGATCCAATTGACAGCAACGGAATTCGAGCTGCTTCGGTTCATGATGCGCAACCCGCAACGCGTGCTCACCAAAATGCAGATCCTGCAACGGGTCTGGAACCACGAGGATGACGGGCGTTCCAACGTAGTCGAACTGTACATCTCCTACCTGCGTCGGAAGATTGACGCCGGACGCATCCCTCTGATCCGCACCGTTCGCGGAGTCGGCTATGTCCTCAAACCACCCCGCTGATCTGCCTCTGGCCACCCGGATCTGCAGTCCGCACACGTGGTCACTGCGGACGCGGCTGGTGGTGGTGCTGGTCGTTCTGTTGGCGTGCGTCTGTGCGGCCGTCGGCGCGGGAACACTGCTGGCGACAGAACGGTTCCTGCTGCGGCAACTTGACAACCAGGTGCGCGATGCGGCCTCACGGTCGGCGACATTTTACGACCTGGGGCCGCCGCCGGGCCTTCACTTCGAGGGACCGGGTCCCGTATTCCTCGACGCGCCAGGTCAATCGACGGGAACTGCGGGAGCGGTCGTCGTCGGTGGACGGGTCGACGAGGCTGCGGTGATCAGCATCGACGGTACGCGGGAACAACTGTCGATGGACGCCGCGAGCCAACTGGGCGATGTGCCCACGGGCCATCCGGTCCGTGAGTTTCTTGATGGTGTCGGAGAATACGAGCTGATCGCCATTCCGGCGGCAGACGGCAACTACGTGGTGGCCGGGCTCTCGCTGGAGGGCGTGAACCAAACGCTGGTGTCGCTGATGGGCATCTTCTGGGGTGTCGCCGCGGTTGCGCTGATAGTGGCGGTGGCGGCCGGCGTTGTCGTCATCCGCCGTCAGTTCGCACCGCTGTCACGGGTTGCCCTGGCTGCACGGCGAGTAGCGCAGCTGGAGCTCGATCGGGGCGAAGTGTGTTTTCCCACAGTACTTGTCGGTATCGGCCCGCAGTCCCCGTACACCGAAGTCGGGCAACTCGGAATGGCGTTCGACCAGATGCTGGACCGAATCGCGGATGCACTGTCGGCTCGGCACGCCAGTGAGATGAGAGTGCGTCAGTTCGTCGCCGACGCCAGTCACGAACTCCGTACCCCGCTGGCCTGCATCAGCGGCTACACCGAATTGGTCGCTCTGCGTGCGCCGTCGACATTGCCGCCGGACCTCGCCTACGCGATCAGTCGGGTGGACGCAGAAGCCAAACGTATGACACGGCTCGTGGGGGACATGCTGTTGTTGGCCCGCATGGATGCCGGATGCCCGCTGGAGTTCGGCGAGGTCGACGTGTGCGTGCTTGCCGCCGACATCGTGATGGATGCGCGGGTTACCGGACCGGAGCATCAGTGGTCAGTCCAGGTGCCCGACGAACCCGTCATCGTCACCGGAGACGGCGTTCGACTGCATCAGGTGCTCGCCAACCTGCTCTCGAACGCGCGCATCCACACCCCGCCCGGAACCCACGTCAGCACCACATTGAGCTGTCCCGAGGGTGGGCTGGCGGTGCTGAGGGTCACCGATGATGGTCCGGGAATCCCGCAACACCAACAACCCGAGATCTTCGAACGTTTCACCCGCGGTGACTCATCGCGTTCTCGCCGAGCCGGCAGCACCGGCCTCGGGCTTGCAATCGTCTCATCACTTGTCAAGTCCCACAACGGAACCATCGCTCTGCATAGCGTCCCCGGTGCCACCACTTTCACTATCACCCTGCCGAGAGTGCACTCAACCCAGCTGTCCAAGCTGCACCGGTAGCAACCGGTGCGCGGCTACGATTCGAACCGTGTCAGGCCTAGAGGATCACCCCGTGGTGACGGTTGCCGCGGGTGCGGCAGCGACCGCCGTCGTCGGCGTCGGCGCGGTCTACCGCGGTGTGGAGCGGCTGCCCGTGATAGGTGGGCTGCTCAAGCAGGCGCGCGGCGATTTGTCCGCGCGTGGCGAGCGCGTCATCGCCGCAGGCGTCGAACCGGTCAAGGCGGTGGTGGCCGCCATCGCCGTGCAGGTCGTCGACATGGTTCTGGACGAGCTCGACCTCAACGAACTGGTCCGCCAGCGCGTCGACCTCGTCGGGCTGGCCAACGAGGTGGCCGACGGAATGGACCTGCCTGCGATCATTCGCAAGTCGACCGATTCGGTGACCGCCGAGGTGATGACGGACGTCCGCAGTCAGAGTGAACGGGCCGACGACGTGGTGTCCGGCTTCGTCGACCGGTTGCTGGGCCGCGGGTCACGGCCGTGACCGAGGATATCCGAACGGCCGGAATCGTGAGTCGGGGAGTGGCTGCGGTGATCGATCTGGCCGTCGTCGGAGTCGTGCTCTCAGCGTTGTACATCGGCCTGATCCTGACGCGGTTGATGTTCGGCCCCACCACATTCATCCTGCCGACGGTGTCGGCGATCTTCTCCTCTCTGGTGATGTTCGCCGTTTCGGTGCTCTACCTGACGGTGTGCTGGGCGGTGTCAGGCTGCACGGTCGGCGCGGTCACGATGGGGCTGCGAGTGGTGGGCCGGCGGTGCGAGCGGCTGCCGCCGGTGGTGGCGCTGCTGCGCGCCGTGGCCTACGTGCTGTTCCCGGTCGGCCTGCTGTGGGTCGTGGTGGATGCGCGGCGAAGATCGTTGCAGGACATCGTCTTGGGTAGTCGCGTGGTGTACGTGCGGGTATAGCCCTGTTTCCGCTGCGGCCCGGCAGCATCCGAGGTTGGATGGGCATCATGTCCAACCACTTCACCGGGCTGAGCCTCGGGCCACCGCTGGGCGATCAGCGACTCGATCTGTGCGATCTGTATGCCTTCCAATCACCGGCAGATCCGGAGCGCACGGTGTTGATCCTCAACGCCAATCCGCAAGCCGACGCCCTACATCCCGATGCCATCTATCGCCTGGCCATCGACAACGATGGTGACCTGCGCAATGACATAGCGTTCAGCTACGTGTTCTCCGAACCGGCCGACGGCCGTCAGACCGTGGACGTGTACGTGGCGTCCGGCGACGACGCGGAATCACCCGAAGCGGTGGGGGAGCGGATCTTCACGGGCGTCGAGGTGTCGTTCGGGCGGGAGCCGGTGATCGCCCGGACGGATGCCTACACGTTCTTCGCGGGTGCCCGCAGCGACGCCTTCTTCTTCGACTTCGACGGCATCAAGAACCTGTTCGACATTCGCGGCGGGCGCAACTTCACCGCACTGCACCTCAGTGGCCAATTCCCGTGGACGGGTGTGGATTCCAACCTCGAGGCCAATGTGTGCTCGATGGTCTTTGAGTTGCCGACCGAACAGCTCGGCGCCGACCCGGACATCCGGATCTGGGGCCGGTGCAGCGTGCGCGTCGATGGCGAGCTCCTACACGTGGACCGGGCCGGGCATCCGTCGGTGAGCAGCTTCTTCAACACCGACGACACCAAGCTGGAGTACAACGCCAGCGTGCCGATCCACGACCGGGAGCGTTGGATGGGCCAGTTCATCCACCTGCTGGGGCACACCGGTGGCTACTCGCACGACGAGGCGATCGCCGCCATCGACGCCGAGGGCATCCTGCCCGACATGTTGACGTTCAACCCGTCGAAGCCCGCCAAGTATCCGAACGGCCGGGTGTTCACCGACGACGTGATCGACTACCGGCTGGCGTCGTTGACCAAGGGTGACTGTCCGCCCTCAGGGCTCAGCCCCCATACCGACACCCTGCAGGTGTTCCCGTATCTGGGGCCGCCGCACTGAAGTGCTTTCCCGCCGAATGGCCAGTTATGTACGCGCGCCGCGAAAAAGCGTGCAGTAACTGGCCACTCGACGCGAAGTGCTAGGGCTGGATGCGGATCTTGCCCGGCGTGTACAACCCGCTGCGGGTAGCAGTGCCCAGGTTGATCTGCGCCGGTGTGGCGTCGACGATGGTGTCGAACCTGCGCAGTGAGCCCCAGTCGCGGCCCCAGTCCTTGTTCAGATACGCCGCCATCACGTGTTGCCGCAGCAGCACGTCGGTGATGCCCAGCAAGCCACCGTTGAGGCCGTCCTCCCAGGTGTCGGTGTCTTTCATCTTGGCGTTGTAGTCCGGCGTGATGCGGAACTTCGGGATCTCGGTGACGCCATTGGCATGCAGCATCGGGTGTTGGCACGGGAAGGCCAGGCCCACGGCCCAGTCCATCAACACCGGCTGCTCTGAGCCGATGTACTCCTGCACGGTCTTGACCTCGGGCACCCGCGGCGGGGTGACGGCGATCCAGTCGCCCAGGCTCAGCGACTTGTCCTCGGCGATGACGCGGACGAACGTCGCATCGGCCGGGATCTGACTGCGGTCGAACCGCAGATTGCGCCATGACGGGATAGGTCCGAGGTCATAGGGCACCAGCCGGCCTGCGGGCAGCGGCGCACCGTCGGGCCCCGGACGCCCATATTCCAGCTCCACGGTCTGACCTTCGGTGCGGCCGTTGAAAACGCTGTTGCCCGTGATGGTTCCGGCGGCGGTGACGACCACCAGCGGGCTGCCGGGATCGGGCGCGGGCAGCTGGTACCAGGCCGAGGCGAGCTTGCTCTCCCGCTGCGCGGGCCCTTCCACGTAGCTGCCGGCCACCGGCACCCGAGCCGGATCCAGACCGTAGGGCAGCGGCACGGTCGAGCCGTTGATGCCGGGGTTCTTCAGCTTGGCCGGAGCATCCCAGTCGGAGTCGATACCCGGCATCGGCACGGTCAACCGAATCGCTTCGGCGACAATGTGATCCGGCACGCCGTTGGGCGTGAAACCAGTCGGTGCCGTTCCGCCCAGCGGGCCGAGTGGGCCGTAATCACCGGGCAGCGGCGTCAGGAAGCCGTTGTTGGGGTCGGGTTCGACCAGCACGTCGTCGGCCAGCCCGCAACCACCACCGAACGCCTGCAGGTTCGAAGACGCGTTGGAATAGGTGCCGTGCTGGCGCACCACGCCGTAGAGCATCGAGCCGACGAACACCACACACATGAACCCCGCCGCGAGCGGCACCGGCGCCGTGGTCAGCACCCGGGTCAGCTTGCCGCCTGTTCCCGGACGGAAATGCAGCCAGAACGCCCACAGCGCGGTGATCGCGAACAGCGTGAAGAAGATGGTGCTGACGGTGACGCCACCGATGGCCGGCTTGTCGTTGTTGAACGGCACGCCGTAGCTGGAGACGTACCACCAGCCGTTGGTGGTGGCGAAACACAGTGCCATCACGAACAGCACAGCCGAGGTGAATGCCATGCGGTTGCGCGCCGACCGCAGCACCGCCGGCGCGGCCAGCACGGTGACCACCGCGGCCATCGCTGCACCCACGGCGGCGAACAGGCCGAAGTGGTGCACCCACTTGGTCGGGGTGAACATCAGGCAGAACATGGTCGCGAAGATGATGCCCATCAACCGCCACACCGGGCCGCGGGCCACACCCGGCACCCGTTTGCGCCGCAACATGATGAACATCGAGGTGAACAGGCTCAGCGCGGTGATCATGAAACCGAACCGGCGCGACAGCGATCCGTCCACGGTCGGCAGGATCAGGTAGTAGTAGCGCAGGTTCTCGGTGTACCAGGCCTGGCTCGGTCCGATGGCCGTGCGAATCCTGGTGGCCTCCAACACTGTTGCCAGTGTTTGGTCGGCGAACACCACCGTGAGGATCACGGTTCCGGCGGCCAGCAACGGCAGGATCAGCGGCCAGGTGCCGACCACCTTGTGGCGCTGTACCAGGATGCGCACGATCGGGCGTCCGCCGGCCAACAGCGCGGCGACCGCGATGAGTCCGGTGGGCTGGATGCCAAGGGTGAACGCTGCCGCGATGATCGCCAGCGCGGCTGGGGTGACCCTGCTGGAGATGATGGCGCGTTCGATCAGCACGTAGGTGATCAGCGCGCCGGTGGCGATCTGGCCCTCGGGACGCAGACCGTTGTTGAACGGCATCCAGGCAGCCATCAGCACCAGGCCTGCGGCCCACAGGGCGGGCTTGCTCGCGATGACGGCGGGCCCGAGCCGCGGCAGCACCTCGCGGGAGAGCAGCAGCCAGCACACCAGCGCGCAGATCAGGTCGGGCAGCCGCATCCAGATGCTGGCGTCGCTGACATGGGTCATCAGCGCCAGCAGGTTGTAGAACCAGCCGAACGGGTCTTCCGGGCTGCCGAACCAGCGGAAGTAGTTCGACATGTATCCGGCGTGATCGGCCACGCGGGCCATCTGCAGGATGTAGCCGTCGTCCGACGAGTTGGCGCCGATCACATGCCACACCAGGAACCCGCCGACCACCACCACGTCGACGGCGCTGAACGTGCGCCAGCGCGACGGGATCAGGCGGTGCATCCGCCGGCCGTCGAGCCGGTCGAGGCGCCACAGTGCGAGCACCGCGATCACGGTGGCCGCGATGCCCAGCAGCATCGCCGTCAGCTTGAGCGCGGTGGGGGTGGTGGTGAATCGCGTGTCGATGGTCGCCGACAGTGAGAGCCCTTGTGGCGCAGGCCCGCTCAGCTCGGTGAAGACGCCGACGATCGCCGGCCGCAGGTTCGGGTCGGCGAAGCCGGTGCGCAGCTCTTTCCCGTCGGTTCCCGTCAACCCGACGAACGTGGCGAACGTGCCGGCTTCCGACGACGTGATCTCGATGCGGGAACAACCGGGGCTACCGGCACCGCCGACCGCTTTCTCCCGGGGAACGCTGGCGATCACCACGTTGCGGTCGGTGATGTCGACGCGCTGGCTCGTGACGTTGACGAACAGCGCGTTGAGCGGGGCCTGCCTGCCCTCCTTGGGTGCGGTGCCCAGCACCAGGGCGCCCTGCGGCGGCAGGGAGCGGATCAGGTCACAGGGGATCGTCGCCGTCATGTTGACCGGCGTCTCGCTGATCAGCGGTGCGGTGACGCTGTTCAGCTGACCCGCTGCGCCCGATGTCGCCGCCGTAGCGGTTCCGGAAGGCCAGTTCAGCGTCGCCGTCGTCTGCACCACCGGCAGCAGCGGCGTCAGCACCGAGCAGATGAACCCGATCAGGCCGGCGATCATGGCGACCCAGCGGGCCGTCTTCACGTCCTTGGCCGCCGTCGGCTCGCTCTCGGCGGGCTTGAGTTCGGTCGTGGTCATGGCAGGGCCCGGATCGGTCCGGGCCGGCTGAAGCCGAACACTCGCTTGGTTCCTTGATCGATGTGGGCTACGGGCGCCAGCTCAGGCGGTACCACCGGGTCGTATTTCTCGATCGAGCCCCAGTCCCGGTACCAGTCGTCGCGCAAGTACGTCGGGATGGTCGACGTGCGCAGCAGCGCCTGGATGAACAGGAAGGGCCCACCCTTCTGGGCGGACTGCCACATATTCGACGACACCACCACTTGCTTGACGTTGGGCAGGATGCGGTACTGCGGCAGCTCCGCGACACCGAGGTGCTCGGAGAACGGGCGCTGGCACGGGAAGTTCGCGGCGGTCGCGATGTCCATCATGATCGGCGTCTGCGAACCGAGGAACTCACTCGCGGTCTGCAGGGTCGGCACCCGCGGCGGGGTGAACCCGAACCACTGGTCATCGCTCAGGTTCGGGTCGTCGGCCACGATGCGCGCCACGTTGGCCTCCGGCGGCGCCCAAGCCAGCGGGAAACGCAGGTTGCGCCAGGCGAACTGGGCGAACACGTCGATCGGCTGCACCGAGTCCAGCGCCTGGTAGCTGCCGTCGGGACGGTGCACGCCCCACTGCAGCTTCAGCGACTGGCCGTAGTGGAATTCATGCTCTTCGTCGTAGTACCAGATGGCGCCGGCGGCCGCGACGGTGACGAGCGGCCGGTCGGGGCTGCGTGGCGGCAGCTGGTACCAGGCCGAGGTGGCCTTGGCGGCGACGGTGTTCTCTTTATAACTGCCCATCACTGGGGTGCGGGCGGGGTCGAGGCCGAAGGGCAGGAACACGCGGGATCCGTTGACGCCGACCGGACCGTAGCCGCCACCGGTGCCCGCGGCGTACGCGATACCGACGTTGGGCTTGTTGGGTGAGCCGTCGGAGTTCACGGTGCCGGGGTTGGCGACGACGGGCTTCGGCGGCTCCAGGGTGTCGCTGATCCCGTTGGGGTTGAACCCGACCGGGTTCTCGCCACCCAACGGCCCGTACTCGCCGTAGGTCTGGCCCGGCACGGGCTGCAGCATGCCCGCGTTGGTGTCGGCCTCGACCAGCACGTCGTCGGCCATGGCGCAGCTGTTGCTCGAGAGCCCCGAACTCAGCGCCCGCACGTTGGCCGCCGCTGTGGTGTAGACGGGGTAGCGCTGGACGAAGCCCTTGGCCATCGAGCCGACCTCGAGCACAACCATGATGATCGCGACCACCAGCAGCGGTGTGGAGGCCAGCACACGGTTACGTCGGGTGTTGGCGACCTCGGTGTGCCCGGCGTAGTCGATGCGGAAGTGCAGCCAGCCGGCGAGCACGGCGGTGATGATGGCCAGCACCAGGAACATCGTGGTCACGGGGTGCCCGGCGAGCACGGGCTGGCGGTCGAACCACGGCACGCCGAAGTTGCCGACGTAGAACCAGCCGTTGATCCCGGATGTCGCCCAGGCCAGCACGAACAGCAGCGCCGTCACGTACAGCGCGAGGTTGCGTCGGCTGTGCAGGCCCACCAGGGCGAACGCGAACGCCGTCACCCCACCGAGCGCACCGGCCAGCCCGGCGAACTCGCCGAACTGCACGGCCCATTTGGTCGGTGTGAAATGCAGCAGCAGCAGGCCGATCGCGGTGACACCGAGCAGCCGCCACACCGGCCCGCTCGCCAGCCCGGGCACCCGGCCCTTGCGCAGCAGCACAGCCATCATGCCGAACAGGCACAGCAACATGGTCAGCACCGCGAACCGCCGAGTCAGCGAGCCGTCCACAGAATCTTCCACGGTGAGGAAGTAGTAGCGCAGGAACTCCTGGTACCAGGAGATGGTCGGGCCGACGGTGTACTTGATCCGGGCCGATTCGGCGACCGTGGCCAGGGTCTGGTCGCGGAACACGATGACGAAGACCAGCGCGGCCGACCCGGCCAGGGCCGCCAGCGCGGGCAGCACGATACGCCGGGCCCTCATGATGCCGACGACGGCACGAGCCCCGACCAGCAGCGGCGCCAGTGCGATGAGGCCCTGCGGGGCCAGTGTCACGCTAAACATCGCCACGATGACGGCCGCGCAGGCAGGCCACAAACGTCGTGTTCCAATCGCATTTTCGATAAGAGCCCACACCGCGAGCACGCCGAAGGCGATCAGCGGCTCGGGGCGCAGGCCGTTGTTGAACGGCAGCCAGGCCGCCAGAAACACCGCACCGGCCGTCCAAACCGCGATGCGGTTGGTGGCGAGCCTGCGACCCAGCCGGGGTAGCACCCAGCGGCTCAACAACAGCCAGGTGCCGATGGCCGCCAGGGTTGCGGGCAGCCGCATCCATACGCTTGCGGTGCTGATGGCTGCGAAGTGCGCGAGCACCGACTGATACCAGTCGAAGGGAGCCTCGGTGGTGCCGAAGTAGCGGAAGTAGTTGGCGGTGTAGCCGGCATCGGCGGACACCCGTGCGATGGTGAGGTTGTAGCCGTCGTCGGACGAGATGGCGCCGATTATGTGCCACAGCAGCAGCGTGCCGATCACGCCGATGTCGGCGATCCAGGTCGCGACCGGAACCTTGATGAACCGGCGCCACGCACCGCGGACTCGGTGGGCGCCGCTGGGTTGAATGTCGCCGCCGGCGCAGCTCCGGTGGTCCAGCACGGCCAGCGCCGCGATCGAGGCCACCACGCAAACCACGCCGAGCGCCATCACCAGCAGCTTGAGTGCCGTCGGGCTGGTGATGAATCGGGTGTCCACGTCTACCCGCGCCGACAGGCCGGGTTGTGGCGCCACCTTCAGATCGGTGAACACACCGGCGACCTGGGGTTTCTTCTCGACGGCCGCGGTGCCGGTTGCGCCGGGAATGCCGGCGAAGTCAGCGCCCACGCCGCCGAGGTTGGCCCAGATGTGCAGCGCGCTGCACGTCCCCGCGTTGACTGCGGCACGTGGCGCGACGGCGGTGACGGTGTCTCGGAACGCGACGAAGACGGTGTCGGCGGTGGCCCGGACGAACAGGCCGTTGCGGGTGGCGTCGATGCCATCGGGCGGAATGGTGGAGAACACCAGCCCGCCCGCCGCGGGCAGGGTCGCAATGGCATGACAAGGGATCGAGACGTCGAGAGCCTGCGGGGCCCCGGACACCAGCGGCGCCGTGATGTTGGTGATGTTGCCGTCGGTACCGGTGCCCTGCGGCCACAGGATGGTCGCGGTGGCCTGTTTGACCGGAAGCAGTGGGACCAGACCGCACAGCACCACACCCGCGACACCGGCGATGATCGCGATCAGGCGAGCGATGCGGGATCGATCAGTGGCTGGATTACCTGTTTCTCGCTCATGTCGCTCATCGCCCGGCACGAGGGTCGATGGTATGCGACCCACATGTGAGCACCCGTTTCCCCTGCCGAGTGACCAGTGATGTCGCCGTATCGGTCCCACTGTGTGACATGACCCCCAGTTCGGGGACAAGCCGATTCCTCCCATTTTGCTGTGAGTCGGTAATACCATCACAGCCGCGCTCGGTGATCACCTCGACGACAGGAACACGATGGCTTTGACCCGCAAGATTTTTGGATTTCTTGGCATGGCTGTCGTCGCCGCGACGATCTCGGCAGGTTCGGCATGGGCGGGCGGCGGGGATGGCATGGTCGACGGTGGTGACGACATGTCCAGGGCCGTCGGCTCCGGTGTGCTCAACGGGGAGCTGGTCGGGTTCACCGTAACCGGCCCCACCAATGAGGCCGCCACGGCGGCCGTCGTCACCGCATGCCAGCAGGCGGGCGCCCAAGACTGCACCCGGGACGAGGTCACCAACGACAATCTCTGCATAGTGTCGGTCGGCGCCGATGACGACAGCGGCGTCGTGGCCGGCGGGGCAGGCTCGACGCTCGAGGCGGCTCGCGCCGACGCGGTGCGGCATGCTCAGGACGCCAATGCGCCCCTCGGCCCGGGCGCCCGGATCCTCACATCGGCCTGCCCGTGACGGGGCCGGTTCGGTCACATCCAGATACCGCGGTGAGGGAGAGGTCCATGACTGTGCGCAATAAGTGCTCACTACTACCGGTGGCGGTGCTGGTGGCGTCGCTGATCCTGGCTCCCGCGGCCGGTGCCATGCCGACATGCCAGGACGTGGGCGGCAACGTCAGGTGCGAGACGAGTGGCAGCGTGTCGATCAAAGCGGTGCCGCAGACGCGCGCCCCCCACGTGGGAGAGATCAACCCGCCGCGCCGCGGCATTGTCTGGAGCTGGTAGCCCCGCCGCTCAACTGGGTCGTAGCGGAGCCGGGCTCCACCACCCGCTGCGGGTGGCGGTCCCCAGGTCGAGCCGGGCCGGTGCGGCGTCGGTGTACCACGGTGTCAGCCGCTGCAAAGAGCCCCAGTCCCGGAACCAGTCGTCCTTGAGATAGGTCGGCACCGTCGCGGCCCGGAACATCAACTCGGTGATGCCCAGCGGCCCGCCGCCCAGGTAGTCCATCACCGGCGAGTTGGCCTCTGCGCCGAACCGGTCCGGCAGGATCCGCCACTTCGGCACCTCGATCACGCCGTACTGGTGGCCGAACGGCCGTTGGCACGGGAAGGCGAGGCCCACCAGCCAGTCCAACATCACCGGATCGGTCGAGCCCACCACGTCCTGCAGGGTGCGCAGGGTGGGGATTCGCGGCGGGGTCACCGCGATCCAGTGCTGCGGGGCCAGATCGTCGTCGGTCGCGACCAGCCGGATCTGGGTGGCATCCCGCGGGATGGCCGACAGCGGCGCCCGCAGGTTCCGCCACGCCGGGGCTGCCCCGACGTCGGCGAAGCCGACCCTGCCCCCGGGCCGGTCCGCGGCAGCCTGCTTGTCGGTAGCCCACTGGACCACGACCTCGCCTGCACTGAACCGTCCGGCGGCTGCCACCACGAGCAGGGGCCCGGCGGTATCCCGGTTCGGCAGCCGGTACCACGCCGAACGCAGCTCCGACGGAATCTGGCTGCCGGCCCGCCAGCTGCCCAGCACCGGTGTGGTGGCGGGGTTCAGGCCGAAGGGCAGCCGCGCGCGCGACCCATTGGCGCCTGCTGCGGCGGTGGTACCGCCCTCGGTCCCGCCTTCGCTGGCGGTCGTGGTGCCGGATTCGGTGTCGGCGAAGTTGGTGGAGCCGGGTTGCTCCATCACCGGGTCGGCCGAGACGTCCGACGGAATGCCGTTGGAGGTGAACCCCTGTGAGGTGACCGCACCGAGCGCCTGGCCGAAGGGCTGGTCGATCGGCGTGAGCATGCCCGCGTTCGGATTCTCCTCGACCATCACGTCGCTGGCCAGCCCGCACGTCTTACCGGTCAGGGCCTCCAGATTGGAGCGTCCCACCGACCAGGCCGGGTACTGGTTGATCATCGCCAGCGTCAGTGAAACCACCTCGAACATCACCAGCACCCACGCGGCGATCGCAAGCGGCGCCTGCACGAGCCGCTGCCATCGGCTCGGCGGGCCATCGGGGGACAGGTCACGTCCGCTGAAGTGGAACCAGGCGGCCAGCAGCAGTGCCAGCACCGAGAACCCGAGGAGGATCGTGGTGAAGCCGAAGTGCCACTGCGGGAACGAGTTCGACCACGGCACGCCGAAGTTCGACACGTACCACCAGCCGTTGACGGTCGCGAACGACAGCGCCGTCACGAACAGCACCGCCGCGCCGAACATGGCCCGGTTGCGTCGCGACTTCATCGCCGCGGCGGTCACCGCCACCGCGGCCAGCGCGCCCAGCGACCCGGCCAGCCCGGCGAACACGCCGAAGTGATGCGTCCACTTGGTGGGGGTGAACATCATCGCGAAGAACGAGATGATCGTGATGCCGATGATGCGTCGGCTCGGACCCGCCGCGGTGCCGGGCACACGGCCCTTCCGTAGCGACATGGCGATCGAAACTGCCAGCGCCAGAAGGAGAGTCAGCACTGCGAAGCGTCGAGCCACCGAGCCGTCGGGGCTCGTGGTGAACAGCCGCTCGTAACGGATGTGTTCGTCGAACCAGGCCAGGCTCGGACCCACGGTGGACTTGAAGGAGCTGGCCTGGATCTCACCGATCAGCGTCTGGTCCCGGAAGATCAGGATGATGGTGACCGTGCACGCCGCCAGGATCGGGGCCAGCAGGGCCAGATGCCCGAAGCGGGAAGTATGCCGAGCCACAATGGTTTTCAGCGGACCGACGGCCACCAGCAGCGCGCCGACGGCGGCGATGCCGGTGGGACCGGAGAACAGGGTGAGCGCGCCGATGATGATCGCGATGGCGACCGGCAGCATCCGGTTGGTGGCGACGCCGCGCTCCACCGAACACCAGGTCAGCAGGATGCCGAGGGCGATGATCGGCTCGGGGCGCAGCCCGTTGTTCAGCGGCAGCCAGAACGCCAGGAACATGCCTGCCGCGGTCCATGCCGCTGCCCGGCTGTGTTTGACGGCGTGCCCGAGTCGCGGGATGACCTCGCGGCTGATCACCCACCAGCAGGCCAGCGCCATCACCAGCGTCGGCAACCGCAGCCATACGCTGGCGGTGCTCACGTGGGCCCACAGCGCCAGCAGGTCGTAGTACCAGCCGAAAGGGGCTTCAGGGGTGCCGAACCAGCGGTAGTAATTGGCCATGTAGCCGGCGTGTTCGGACACCCGGGCCATGGTGAGGATGTAGCCGTCGTCGGACGTGTTGGAGCCGACGAAATGCCACCACACCAGCACAGCGCCGACCAGCGCGTCCAGTGGCGACAACGACCACCAGCGGGCCGGCAGGAAGTGCCGCTGTTTGACGCCGTCGGCGGAGTCGAGCACGTGCAGAGCGCCCAGGGCGACGACGGTCATGGCGACGCCGATGATCATCGCCAGCATCTTGAGCAGCGTGGGGGAGCTGCTGTACCGCGTGTCGATCGTGGCCGAGAAGGTAAGACCCTCCGGCGCGGGGCCGGACAGATCGGTGAAGACGCCGACGATCTGCGGGCGGAAGTCGTAGCCGCTGCGCTCACCGCGCAGCGGCGCATTGGGATCCTGGGACGGGTCACTCGACGGGCCCTGGGTGAGCCCGACGAACTCGCCGGTGATCTTGTCGGCGTGCGCCGTGAAGGTCAGGTACTTGCAGGCCGGGCTGAGCACCCGATCCAGCGAGGCGCTGACCACCGGGGTGTTGCGGACGATGACCAGCAGGTCGTTGTTGACGCGTTCGATGAGCAGACCGCGGTCGACAGCCTTGGGCGCCTGCTTGGGCACGGTCGACAGCAGGACCGTTCGGTCGCGGTTCTGCGGGCCGGCCAGCCCCGCGGCGGCCTGGCACGGCACGTTGATGGTCAGGTCGGTGGCGACATACCCGATCAGTGGGGCGTTGACGCTCTGCCAGGTGCCGTTCTGCGGCCAGTTGAGCTGCGCAGTGGTCTGCTTGACCGGCAGGAACGGGGTGGCGATGGCCATGAGCGCACCGAGCAGACCGGCGACGATGGCGATGAGTCGCGCTGTCCGGTGGTTGGCGCCCGTAGCGATCACGGGTTTCGATGCTATCGGCGCGTCAACGGCCATCGGGAGTCGCTTTCTGACTGGCGTTCTGATCGGGCTTGCGGATGGCCAGGACGAACGGCCCCACATCCGACAGATAGAACCGCGGATCGTCGAACAACGCCGAGTTCAGCTCCACGTGATAGCGGCGCACATTGGGCTGGTTCGGATAGACGTCGGAGGCCAGCCGCAGGGTGTAGGTATCGCCCGCGCCGCGGCGCATGAGAAACACCGTCGGCGGTTTCCAGGGCAACCCGTCGAGAGCCTTGATGAACTGGTCGGGGGTGCTCAGCGTGCCCCAGCCCTCGATGGCGGCTGCGCGTTCCTTGAACTGGGCCAGCGGGTTGGCGTAGTGCGATGTCAGCCCCTGGAAGCCGTAGTACGGGTAGTACGACAGGAAGCTGTAGTCGGCGGTGAGCACCACGGTCTGATCCCGGGGAACGCCCGTGACCTCAAGGATCTTGGCGTCGACCTCGCGGTAGTACTGCTCGGCGCCGGGCGGCCTGCGGTCAGCGCGCACGCCGGTGCCGTCGGTGTCGGTGTAGGCGACGTTGATGTCGGGACGCAGCACGTCGGGAATGTCCTGGCTGAACGTGAGGGCGCCGACGGTGCCGATCGTCGCTGCCACCGCGATGACACGTCGCCTCGTTTCGGGCTGGTAGCGCCGGGCGATCGCGAGCGTCGCCTCGATGAACCCGAACGCCCCCGCGGTGGTCAGCAGCACGGTCAGCATCGACTGCAGCCGGAACGACAGCAGCGTGGTGCCCACGAGCGTGGTCAGCATCGACAGCAGCGACCAGGCGTAGATCGCGACCACGCCGAAGGCCAGCGCTGCAGCCGTCGTGGAATTGCGATGAGCCTCTCGGGCGAAGAGCCCCCAGCCCGGCGCCCGCACCACCAGCCACAGCGTGCCGACCAGGCACAACGCGCCCAGCAGCGTGAAGCTCAGCATCGGGAAGGTCAGTTGCGCGCCCGCATCGGGCAGATAGTGCTGGGCGGTGCCCTTGTCGGCGGGCCGGCCCTTGGCCGCCGCCAGCAGGTACGGGCCCCAGCTGATCAGGGCGATCAGCCCCGAGATCGCGGCGATGACGACCAGCCGCAACAACGGGTCCCAGTGCCTGCGGGCCGCCGCCAACAGCAGTCCCATGATGGCCAGCGTGAACGCGCAGTAAGCGAACAGCAGCGTGTAGAACAGCGCGGCCACGCCGAGGAAGATGCCGGTGCCGACGATCGCCGCCCACCCGCCGTTGCGGGTGCTGCCGTCTCCTTCCGTGCTCCTCGCGTGCGCGCCCAGCCCCGACCAGGCCAGCACCAGCACGGGCGGCAACAGCACCGTGATGATCGCGGCATACGGTTCGGCCGGCGAATAGGCCAGCATGGCAGCGGTACTGGCCGTGGTGACGATCAGCGCGTACTCGAACCGGACCATGGCCGCCCACAGCACGAGTGCCAGTGCCGCGGCGACGGTGATGGAGCCGATGGCCCACGGTTTGAACATCTCCCAGGCCGGGGTCCCGGTCCAGGCGGCGATGCGCCCGCCCATCCAGAACCAGCCCGCCGGGTAGTAGGGCGGCAGCCCGAAGTAGGTCATGTCATGCAGGCCCGCGGTGTCGGTGAGCCGGGTCAGATACTCGGTGCGGAACTGCTGGTCTACCGACACCCCGAACAGGTACAGCTTGGTGGCGCCCAGCGGCATCGCCAGCGTCACCACCGAGAATGCCGACAGGAAGATCAGCGCGGCGAGCCGGGCCAGGGTGCGCCGACCCCGCCGCCAGATCAGGCCTGACACGAAAAGCCCTGCCAAACAACCGAACTGGCCCACGGTGGTCAGGGCGTGCAACTGATTGGAGGTGTTGTAGGCCGGCCACTGCACCCGGGCGATCGCAGTGATCGCCACCCCGGCAACCACCGAGGCGATCAGGACGGCGATGACCATCTGGCCGACCACCCTGGCCGGACCGAGGAGTCCGGCCCGCATCAGATGGGGAGCCGACGGAAGATGGGTCGCGGGATGTGCCGCAACACCATCATCACGTAGCGGAACGCCCCTGGCGCCCAGACCAGCTCTTTGCCCTTGGCCGAAGCGGTGACCGCCAGGTCGGCGACGTATTCCTTGTCGACGGTCAGCGGGGCTTCCTTGACGTGCGCGCTCATCCGCGTGCGCACCTGGCCGGGCCGGATCACCAGTACCCGGACGCCGAATTCCCGCAGCGCCTCACCGAGGCCGAGATAGAAGCCGTCCAGGCCGGCCTTGGTGGAGCCGTAGACGAAGTTGGAGCGACGCACGCGCTCACCGGCCGCGGAGCTCATCGCGATGATGCGCCCGGAGCCCTGAGCACGCATCTTCTCGCCCAGCAGCACACCGACCGAAACAGCTGCGGTGTAGTTGATTTCGGCGATCTGCACGGCCTTGCGCTGGTTCTGCCACAGTTCCTCGGCATCCCCGAGCAGCCCGAACGCCACGATCGCGACGTCTACATCACCACCGGCAAAAGCCTTGTCGATGACCGCGGGATGGCTGGCGGTGTCGACGGCGTCGAAGTCGATAACCTCGACCTCTTTGGCGCCTGCCGCACGCAGCTGGGCCACCGCACCGTCGCGGCCCGGGTCGTCGGGCAGCGCGGCCAGCACGATACGGGCCGGGGCGTCGCGCAGATAGCGCTCACAGATTGCCAGCCCGATCTCTGAGGTGCCGCCGAGCAGCAGGATCGTCTGGGGGTTACCTACGGCGTCGAACACCATCTAGCGCAGCTCCAAGCCTCGGGGGACATCGTGACGAGGGTACCGTGCGGCGTTCTCACCACGGCCGAACGCCGAACGCCCAGGCGGCCGCGAGGCCGTCCTGGGCGTCCGGATACTTCGGTTACGTGCCGATCAGACCTCGAGATCGAACCGGTCGTTGTCCATCACCTTGGCCCACGCCGCGACGAAGTCCTTGACGAACTTCTCCTCGGAGTCGTCCTCGGCGTAGAACTCGGTCAGCGCCCGCAGCTGAGAGTTGGATCCGAACAACAGATCGACACGGCTGGCGGTGTACTTCTGTTCGCCGCTGAGCAGGTCCTTGCCGACGTAGGTGCCGTCATCGGCCGACGACGGCTCCCATTTGACGCCCATGTCGGTGAGGTTGACGAAGAAGTCGTTCGTCAACTGTCCCGGCCTCTGGGTGAGGACCCCGAGCTTGGTGCCGCCGTAGTTGGCCTCCACCGCCCGCAGTCCGCCGATCAGGACCGTCATCTCCGGCGCCGACAGGCCCAGCTGGTTGGCCCGGTCGATGAGCTGGTACTCGGTCGGGACCTCCAGGCCCTTGCCCGCGTAGTTACGGAAACCGTCGGCCCGCAGCTCCAGGTAGGCGAACGACTCGACGTCCGTCTGGTCCTGGGTGGTGTCGCCCCGGCCCGAGGTGAACGGCACCTGGATGTCGTATCCGGCCGCCTTGGCCGCCTGCTCGACACCGACGTTGCCCGCCAGCACCACCAGGTCGGCAAAGGACACGTCAACGCCCGCACTCGACTGGATCTCCTCGAGCTTGCGGATCACCTGGGCCAGCTCGTCGGGTTCGTTGGACTCCCAACCCAGCTGCGGCTGCAGCCGGATCCGGCCGCCGTTGGCGCCGCCGCGCATGTCGCTGGCCCGGAACGAGCCCGCCGCCTTCCATGCGGTCGAAACCAGCTGCGGCACGGTCAGGTCCGAGCCGGCGATGGCGGCCTTGAGGGTCGCGATGTCGGCGTCGGACAGCGTCTTCCCAGCCGGGGTGACGTCCTGCCAGAGCCAGGTCTCCTTCGGCGCCAACGGGCCGAGGTAGCGGGTGACCGGGCCGAGGTCGCGATGCAGCAGCTTGAACCAGGCCTTGGCGTACTCCTCCCGGAGCTCCTCGGGGTGGTCCAGCCAGCGCCGGGTGATCTCGCCGTAGATCGGGTCGAACCGCATCGACAGATCGGTGGTCAGCATCGCCGGGTGCGTACGGCCCTTGAGGTCTGCGGTCGGTACCGAGTTGGCCCAGCCGTTGTCCTTGGGACGCCACTGCTGGGCGCCGGCGGGGCTCTTGAACAGCTCCCACTCGTTGCTGTAGAGGATCTCCAGGAAGCTGTTGTCCCACTTGGTCGGGGTGTGCGTCCAGGTCACCTCCAGCCCGCTGGCCACCTTGTCGTTGGGGTTGCCGGTGTCGTGGGGGTTGCGCCAGCCCAGACCCATGGTCTGCAGCGGGGCGGCCTCCGGCTCGGGCCCGAGCGCGTCCGCGTCGCCGTTGCCGTGAGTCTTGCCGAAGGTGTGCCCGCCGCAGATCAGCGCGGCGGTCTCGATGTCATTCATCGCCATCCGGCCGAAGGTCTCGCGGATGTCGATGGCGGCTGCCAGCGGATCTGGATTGCCCTCGGGGCCTTCGGGGTTGACGTAGATCAAGCCCATGGTGGAAGCGGCCAACGGGTTCTCCAGCCTGCGCCGGTCGCCGTCGGAACCGCTGTAGCGCTCGCGGGTGCCCAGCCACTCCGCCTCGGCGCCCCAGTAGATGTCCTCCTCTGGCTCCCAGTAGTCCGGTCGGCCGAAAGCGAAACCGGCGGACTTGAAGCCCATGTGTTCCTGGGCCCGGTTGCCCGCGTAGACGATCAGATCGGACCAGGACAGCTTCTTGCCGTACTTCTTCTTGATCGGCCACAGCAGCCGGCGGGCATTGTCCAGCCCGACGTTGTCCGGCCAGCTGTTGGTCGGGGCGAAGCGCTGCTGGCCCCGACCGCCGCCACCGCGGCCGTCCTGCACCCGGTAGGTGCCGGCGGCGTGCCAGGACATCCGGACGAACAACGGGCCGTAATGGCCGAAGTCGGCCGGCCACCAGTCCTGCTCCGTGGTCATCAGCTCATCGAAATCACGCTGCAGCTCATCGAAGTCGATGGTCTGCACGGCCGCGCGATAGTCGAAGTCTGCGTCGTTGGGATCGATGATGTCGGGATTCTTCTGCAGGATCTTGAGATTCACCGCATTGGGCCACCAGTCGCGGTTGCTACCGCCCTCGACTGGGCGCCTGATCATCATCGGACAACCGCTTTCGGCGGGTTCGGTCTGAGCTTCGCCAATGGGGGGGTGAGTTTGGGTCTCGGCCATGACAAATCCTTTCCGGGCTGGGTGGGCTGGTTTGTGAGTTATCTACTTGGAGCAGTGGAACATTCGGGGCAAGTGCCCCAGTAGATGACCTCGGCTTCGTCGATCTCGAAGCCATGGTCCTCTGACGCGGTCAGACAGGGGGCTGAGCCGACCGCACAGTCGATGTCGGCGATGGCGCCACACGAGCGGCACACGATGTGGTGATGGTTGTCGCCGATCCGTGACTCGTAACGGGCTACGGATCCGGAGGGCTGGATCCGCCGCACCAGGCGCGCTGCGGTCAACGCATGCAGCGAGTCGTAGACGGCTTGGTGTGACACCTCGGGCAGCTCTTCACGCACGGCGCGGATGATCGAATCCGTGTCGGAGTGAGGATGCGCATGCACCGCCGTAAGCACCGCCACCCGGGGGCGGGTCACTCGCATACCAGCGGTCCGCAGCATTCGCTGGAGGTCCGCAGTCGTTGCCACGTTCTGCAGTCTCGTCCCTTTTCTGGAATTAGTCAAGAAAAAGTTCTCGGCTACTCCCGCCGCCGTTTTCGGCGCGTCAGGACTACAGAAGTTCCAGCCGGCGCGCCATGTCGGAGGCGAACACCCCGTTCGGATCCACCTTGCGCCGCACCGCGATCCACTCGTCGACCCGCGGATACATGGCGTGGAACGTCTGGGCCGTCGTGCGCGAATCCTTGGCGGTGTAGAGCCGCCCACCGAACTCCAGTACGCGTCGATCCAGGTCGGTGAGGAAGTCGCCGACGCCCGGTTTGACGGGGAAGTCGACACACACGTTCCAGCCGGGGATCGGGAAGCTCAACGGCGCCTGATTGCCCTTGCCGAACAGCTTGAACACGTTGAGGAATGAGTAGTGTCCGGAGCGCTGGATGTCGTAGATGATGCCCTTGAACTCCTCGACGGCCTCGGTGGGTACCACGAACTGGTACTGCGTGAATCCGGCCGGGCCGTAGGCGCGGTTCCACTCACCGAACATGTCCAGCGGGTGATAGAACTGCGTCAGGTTCTGCACCTTGTTGCGGTATGTGCCCGACTTGCGGTACCAGAGTTCGCCGATGGGGCCGAAGGTGTACTTGTTGGCCAGCCCGTTGGGGAACACGTCGGGCAACGTGAGTAGTTGCGGCGCATCGAATTTCAGCGGGTTCTTCTGCAGCTTGGTGGGCAGCTGGTCGAGCTTGGCCAGGGATCCGCGGGAGATGGCGGCGCGGCCCAGCTTCGGCGGGGCGCTGATGGCGTCGAACCAGGCCGACGAGTACGTGTAACCGTCCTCGCTGCCGTCGCTGTGGAAAGCGATGGTCTCGTCGAGGGTGTGCGTGACATCGCCGTCGGCGATGAAATACGCGGTCTCCGTCGGCGTCATCTCGATGGTGGCGCGCAGGACGATGCCGGTCAGCCCGTTGCCGCCGACGGTCGCCCAGAACAGCTCGGCTTCCGGGCCGTCCGGCGTGAGCTTGCGCACCTCGCCGTCGGCGGTCAGCAGATCCATGCTGCGGACGTGGTTGCCGAAGCTTCCCGCGCTGTGGTGATTCTTGCCGTGGATGTCGCAGCCGATCGCCCCGCCGATGGTGACCTGCCGGGTACCCGGCAGCACCGGGACCCACAGCCCGAACGGCAGCGCCGCCTTCATCAGCTGATCGAGGTTGACCCCGGCGTCCACGTCGACGATCCGGGTCTCGGCGTCGATCGAGTGGATCCGGTTCAGCGCGGGCATGTCGATGACCAGGCCGCCGCCGTTCTGCGCGTTGTCGCCGTAGGAGCGGCCGAGACCGCGCGCGATCACGCCACGTCCGCCCTGCTCAGCGGCGTGTGTGACGGCCTTCACGATGACCTCGGGATCAGGTGTGGAGAGCACCTGCGCGACGGTCGGTGCGGTGCGGCCCCAGCCCATCAGGCGCTTGTCCGTGGTCGGGAAATCGGTGGTCGACATCGTGACAGAGGGTACCGCGCCGAGACCACGGTTCAGTGCAGGCGGAAGATGACTGCTCGCTGCACGATGAAGTTGATGACGGTCGCGGTCCCCTGGGCGATGACGAAGGCGATCGGCACCCGCCAGGGCTGGTTCTCGAACTGCATGTAGAACACGAAGTTGATGCCGACCTGCACCGCATAGGTGACCGCGTAGAGAACACAGACGGCGATGAACCGGGCCGTGCTCGGTGGCGCCTGGAAGGTCCAGCGGCGATTGATCAGATATGCCGTGGTGGTGCCGGCGATGAAGCTCAGGGTCTTGGCGACATTGACCCGGATGTCCTCGTCGACGTGCCAGGACGTGGCGAACAGCCGAAGGAAGGTGACATACAGGCCGAAGTCCACGATCGCGGCGAGTCCGCCGGTGACGATGAATCTGACCGCCTGGGCTTTCAGGCTCAGGGTCGGCGACATGACGGGTTCGGCCACCACGGCAGCTTAGCGAGCGCCTACGGTTCAGACGTGTTGCAGACGGTCCTCAACTACGGCGGTATCGCGGTTTTCGCCTCGTCGGGGGCGATGGTCGCGATCCGCAAAGGCTTCGATCTGTTCGGCATCGCGGCGCTGGGCGTGCTGACGGCGGTGAGCGGCGGTGTGCTGCGTGACCTGTTCCTCGACGTCACCCCGCCGACGTCCATCCAGCACTGGCCCAACGTCACGGTCGCCGTGGTCGCGACGGCGGTGGCGACGGCGACGGCCCGGATCTTCATCCGGATGCGGCGGATCGTGCTCACCCTCGACGCCGTCGGGATGGGTTTCTTCGCGACGTCGGGTGCGGCGTTCGCCACCGACCATGGGGCGACCTGGTTCGCGGCCGTACTGATCGGTGTCACCACCGCGATCGGCGGCGGCATCGTCCGCGATGTGCTGGTCCGCGAGATCCCGCTACTGATGGGGCAGGACGATCTGTATGCGGTTCCGGCGATGATCGGTGCGACGACCTATGCCGTCATCGACTACTTCGGTCCGCAATGGATCGGGCTGGTGGCCGGGACGGTGTTGGCCACCGCGTTGCGGCTGGCCGGTCTCGCCTTCCGCTGGCGGCTGCCCACCGGCCCGCGCGACCTCTTCGTCGGCGGGAAGTCCTAGCGCAGCACCTCGGCGAGCACCGTTCGCAGCGCCTCGACGGCTGGTCCGAAGGCGTGCTCGGCGGGAGCGCCGAAGCCGACGATGATGCCGTCGGGGTCGGGGATCTGCGGGCCGGCCGCCGGGTGCCGCATGATCGACAGCCCCTGCAGCAGGATCCCGGCCTCCCCGGCCCGGCGCAGCACGGTCGGCTCGGCGCCGTCGGGCAGGGGCAGCGTAATGCTGACGCCGGCGGCCAGACCCCGGATACCGACGTCGAAATCGTCCAGTGCGGCGAGCAGGGTGTCACGCCTGCGCCGGTACCGGTTGCGCATCCGCCGGATGTGCCGGTCGTAGCCGCCGGTGGCGATGAAGTCGGCCAGCGTCAGCGCACTGATGACATCGACGTGGTACTGCTGTCCGCCCGCCGCGTCGATCACCGGATCGATCAGCGCGTCGGGCAGCACCATCCAGCCCAACCGCAGCGTCTGGGCCATGCTCTTGCTCGTCGAGCCGAGATAGACGACTCGTTCGGGATCGAGCGCCTGCAAGGCGCCGACGGGCTGGCGGTCGTAACGGAACTCGCCGTCATAGTCGTCGTCGAGCACGTAACCGTCGGTGCGCTGCGCCCACGCCACAGCCGCGGTGCGGCGCGCCGGCTGCAGCGCCATGCCGTACGGGTTGTGATGCGCAGGCGTCAGCAGGACCGCCGGGGTGTCCAGCGCATCGAGATCCTCGATCACCGCACCGTCGTCGTCCAGCCCGATCGGTGTGGTCGGCACTCCCGTCGCAGTGATCGCATCACGAAAGATGAAGAGCCCGTAGGCTTCCACCGCGATCGGCCGACCGGATCGGAATACCCGGGCGAGCAGTTCGACGCCATCACGGACGCCTGCGCACACGACGATCGATTCCGGCGTCGTCCGCACACCACGAACCCGGCCCAGATATTCGGTGAGTGCCTCGCGCAGCGCGAGCGGGCCGCGCGGGTCGCCCATCCGCAAAGACGCCACGGGTGCATGGGTGAGGGCGCGCCGGGCCGACGCGAGCCACGCGTTGCGCGGGAACTCCGACACATCGGGCGAGCCGGGCATCAGGTTGTGCCGCGGTGTGACGGGTACGCGGCGCGGCCGCGGCGGCGCGGGCCGGGACGTGCCGGACCGAGCCACCCAGGTGCCTGCCCCCTGCCGTGACGCGAGCCAGCCCTCGGCGACCAGCTCGGCGTACGCCTCGGCAACGGTGTTACGGGCCAACCCCAGGTCGCCGGCCAGGGCGCGGGACGGTGGTAGCACGGCACCGGTGGCCAGCCGACCCGATCGGATGCCGTCCCGCAAGGCGTTGATCAGCTGCTCGCGGGCGGTGCGGCTGCCTGGTTCGATGACGGCCCGCAGCTCCAGGTGCAGATCTCGGCTGCCCAAATTGGCCCGTGAAGCCATGCCTTGATTGAACCACCTTGGCGGTACTTTCGTGGCTACCGTTGTCGGTATGACACAGACACTCGAACCTGCTCAGACCACCGGACGCCTGAAGATCTACAAGACCTCACCCGAGTTGTACGACGCGATGCTGGGATTGTCGAACGCCTCGGCCAAGGACGCCGATCCGACCATCGCCGAGCTGATCAAGATCCGGGCCTCGCAGATCAACCGGTGCGCGTTCTGCCTCGACATGCATACGCGTGACGCCCGCAAACAGGGCGAGACCGAGCAGCGCCTGGCGCTGGTCGCAGCGTGGGAGGAGGCCGGCGATCTGTTCACCGAGCGGGAGCAGGCCGTACTCGCACTGACCGAGGCCATCACCAATCTGAACCACGGGCCGGTGTCGGATGCGGTGTATGCCCGGGCCGCCGCGGCGTTCACCGAACGTGAACTGGGTCAAGTGATTTCGATTGCCGTCACCATCAACGCATGGAACCGGATCAATGCCGCGGTGAAGATGCCGGCTCCGCGGCGCTGATCCACGCGCCATGTCATCCCGCGCCGCGCCCTCAGAAGGGCGGTGGGTCTGCGGCGTAGCGGGTGCGGTTGGATCTTCGTTCGGTTTCGATCCGGTAGGCCTTTTCTTGCGCGCGGGTGCGGCGACGGGTGGGCATGGCCAACCCGCGTGCCGGGATGTCCAATCTCGGGGTCTTCGGCAGGGTGAGTTCGCCGGTGGGTGTGGCGAGTTGAGGGAAGAACAGGGCGCCACGGGGTGTGGTGGTGTAGGTCCGTCCGGTTGGCGAGGTCCAGATCACCGTCCCGTCGGGGAGTTGTTGGTCGTTCCAGGTGCTGTAGAAAGTTTTCATCAAATGATGAACGGCACAGGATCTTCAGGTTTGTCGCAAGTCGGGAATCTACCCCCATGACGGACTGGCTCACCGAGCGTGCACCCAGTGCGAAAAACCACAAAGAAAATCGCAGTGTGTGCACGTTGGACGCGGATTTGCTCGGGCGGCGCAGTGCCAGGGCGCGGGCACGGCTGATGCCGAGTTCGGCGGCTACCTCGGCGGCGACGACATCTAAGTCATCGACACACCAGAAGTCGTGCTTATCAGCCTCCTCGTCCATGCGCTGAATGGCGTAGGTGCCGATCGCGATGAGCTGTTCGGCTATCCCTGAACGTTCGGTGCGCTGGGCGCGGACGGCGGTGCCGAGGAGCTCCTGCGGCCTGTCCAGCAAATATTCTCGGGAGCGGTGTGTGCCGGCCCGGCTGTCGATAGGGTTCGGGTATGGCGCCCGAGTATCCGGTGTCGATCCTCGGTGAAGACGAAAGCTGGCGGTTGCTGGCCAGCGTGGCGCTCGGTCGCCTCGTCACGACGATCGGCACCAGAATCGAAATCTTCCCCGTCAACTTCGTCGTGCAGCGGCGCACCGTGCTGTTCCGCACCGCCGAGGGCACCAAGCTGATCACCTCCATACTCAGCGACCGGGTGGTGTTCGAGGTTGACGACCACAACCTGATGAACGGCTGGAGCGTGATTGTGCGCGGCGCCGCCGAACTGTTGGAGACGCCCGAGGACATCGCCGCGGCCGAGCGGGCGCAGCTACTGCCCTGGACGGCGACCGTGAAACGTCGCTACGTGCGGATCACGCCTCACGAGATCTCCGGGCGCTACTTCGAGTTCGGCACTCAGCCCGACTGACCCGTCACACCCAGTACGGCACCCGCGCGCGGTACTGGCGCATCGCGACTGCCGCGAAGCCCCAGCCGATCACCGTGAGGGCAAGAACCACCACCCAGTGCCGCACCTCCTGGTCGGCGCCCAGCAGCGGGTCCCGGACGATGTCGAGATAGTGCAGCAGCGGGTTCAATTCGACGATCTTGGCCCACGATCCGGCGCCCTGCTGCCGCAGCGTGGATTCGTTCCAGATGATCGGCGTCATGAAGAACAGCAGCTGCACCACCGAGCCCAGCAGCGGGCCGATGTCGCGGTAGCGGGTGGCCAGGATGCCGAAGCACAGCGACACCCACACACAATTGAGCATGATGAGGCCCAGAGCCGGGATGACCGCCAGATCAACCCATTTCCACGGCTTGGGATAGACGATCGCGATCACCACGAAGATGACGATGTTGTGGGCGAACAGGATCATCTGCCGCCACACCAGCCGATAGACGTGCACCGACAGCGGTGTCGGCAACTGTTTTATCAACCCCTCGTTGGCGATGAACACCTCGGAGCCTTCGAGGATGGACGCGTTGATCAGGTTCCAGAGGATCAGCCCGAGTGTGACGTAGGGCAGGTGCTCCTCGAGCGGCAGCTTGAACAGCTTCGAGTACAGCAGGCCCATCGCCACTGCCGTGGTACCGGTGGCGATCGTGATCCAGAACGGACCGAGCACGCTGCGGCGGTACCGCTGCTTGATGTCCTGCCAGCCCAGGTGCAGCCACAGCTCCCGTTTGCCGAACCCCTCGGTCAGGTCGGCCCAGGCCCGGGCCATGGTCTTGGACTGCGCCGCGGCATCGGTGAACGTCATCGCCTATCTTTCCCGTCGCTTCGCTCGCCCCGAGGTCTTTTCCCGTCGCTTCGCTCGCCCCGAAGGTCCCTCCCGAACCTTTCGCGTCTACCCAAGCGCCGCAGGCGAATCCATTCGCGCAGACCCGCGGGGTCGCGACGGGACACCAGAAAGTACCAGCCGAACCGCACCCACTCCTGCGGAAGCAGTTTGCGCAGCCCCGGCTGGGCGAGGAGATAGCCGCGGTTGCGGTAGGTGAAAAACCGCTTGGTCTGGTCATCGGGGTACTGGGTGTGCATCCGTCCGCCCAGGATCGGTTTGAACTCATCGGTGCCGCACGGGTGCAGGTACTTTGCCGTCAAACAGGTTCCGAACGGCAGCCCGGAGCGCACCAATCGGCGGTGCAGTTCGACCTCGTCGCCGCGGACGAAAAGGCGCAGATCGGGAACGCCCACGGCCTCCACGGTGGCGGCCCGGAACAGGGCGCCGTTGAACAACGACGCGATGCCCGGCAACAGATCCCCGGAAACAGACGAGTCCTCGGCCTGCAGCTCCGAGACCAGCCGGCGCCACACCACGCCGCGGCGCAGTGGGAAGGCCAGCCGGTCGGGATCGTCGAGATTGCACACCATTGGTGAGACCTCTGCCAGGCAGTGCTGCTCGGCGCACGCCAGCAGGGTGGCCAGCACAGTGGAGTCGGCTGGGCGGCCGTCGTCGTCGGCCAGCCAGATCCAATCGGATCCCAGAGCCAGTGCGTGCAGCATGCCGAGCGCGAAACCGCCTGCGCCGCCCAGGTTCCGGCGAGACCCGAGATAGGTCGACGGCACCGGTTGCCCCGTCACCAGTTCGCGCACCGCGGGGTCGTCGTCGTTGTCGACGACGATCAGATGTTCCGGGCGACGTTGTTGGCCGACCACGGCGTCCAGAGACTTCGCCAGCAGTTCGCGGCGCCGATGGGTGACCACCACCGCGCAGACTGTGTCAGGCTCCACGCGCGGTTTCCTCCAGCACCTCACGGACAGTGCGTGCGGCGTCGTCGCCCTCGTACGCGCGGACGACCTCTTCGATGCCGCCGGCCATCTTGATCGTGCCGTGGTCGATCCACATGGCGGTCTTGCACAACCTGGCCAGGAACTCGTTGGAATGGCTTGCGAACACCAGGATTCCGGACCGCTCGACCAGACCCTGCAGCCGAGACTGTGCCTTCTTGAGGAAGTCGGCGTCGACTGCGCCGATGCCCTCGTCGAGCAACAGAATCTCCGGGTCGATGCTGGTGACCACCCCCATCGCGAGCCGTACCCGCATACCCGTCGAGTATGTGCGCAGTGGCATCGACAGGTATTCGCCCAGCTCGGTGAACTCGGCGATCTCGTCGACCTTGGCCAGCATCTGCTTACGGGTCTGTCCGAGGAACAGCCCGCGGATGATGATGTTCTCGTACCCCGAGATCTCCGGGTCCATGCCGACGCCGAGGTCGAAGACCGGTGCCACCCGGCCGCGAACCGTGGCCGAACCACGGGTCGGCTCGTAGATGCCCGAAAGCAGGCGCAGCAGCGTGGATTTCCCGGCGCCGTTGTGGCCTACCAGCCCCACCCGGTCGCCCATCTGCAGCGACATCGTGATGTCGCGCAGCGCTTCGATGACGACGACGTTGGACTGGTTGCGCCCGATGGCACCGCCGGCCCTACCGAGGAACGCCTTCTTCAGCGAGCGGGTCTTGGCGTCGAAGATCGGGAACTCGACCCACGCGTCACGCGTGGAAATATGCGGATCGGACAACGGCGGACCTACAGGTACTGCCCGGTGCCCGGGTGCGCGGACCCGCCACGCTGGCCGCCTGGCCCGCCCGTGCCCGGGGGCAGTGCACCCTGGCGCATCTGTTCGAGCTGGGCACGCGCGGCCATCTGCTGCGCGAACAAAGCCGTCTGGATGCCGTGGAAGAGCCCCTCCAGCCAGCCGACCAACTGGGCCTGGGCGATACGCAGCTCGGCATCCGACGGGATGGAGTCCTCGCTGAACGGCAGCGTCAGCCGCTCCAGCTCGTCGCGCAGCTCGGGCGCCAGCCCGTCCTCCAGCTCGGAAATGCTGGTCCGGTGGATGTCGCGCAGTCGGTTACGGCTGGCGTCGTCGAGCGGAGCGGCCCGCACCTCTTCGAGCAGCTGCTTGATCATCGTGCCGATCCGCATCACCTTCGCCGGTTGCTCGACGAGGTCGGTCAGCGATTTGCCGTCGGCGTCGGCGTCAGCATCCGGATCGCCGGCGTTGCCGGCCAGGATCTCGATGTTGTCGTCGTCGGGGTTGATGGTCATGACCTTCCCGTCGTCTGTTGGTCTCCGCGCCAGCGGTAGATGCGGTCTTTGCCGTCGTCGTAGATCTTCTCCCACGACTTCGACTTGTCTAGCGACACTAGCCCGTCCGGCATGGTGAACCCACGCACCACCGGAGTGCTGGTCAATACGTACTTGATGTTGAGGGCCTTGACGGCCGCGGCAACACGAGGATCAGTGTCAGCATCGTCGGCGTATGCCCAGAAAATGAACCGGTTGTACCCAGGGCCCTGCTGCACGGGGTAGTCGTAGTGGGTCCACAGCGGGTGCAGCCCGGCGATCGCGTACATCCACGCCGTACCGTCGGTGTTGGCGTCGCCGATCACCGTGGTGTGCGCGTCGGGTAAGCCGGCCAGGTAGGCGAACGCGCGCAGTTTGTGGTCGGCCACCATCACCGAGTCGTATTTGTCGCCGAACAGAAACCGGTGCCGTGGGAAGTAGTGCCAGGCCAGCCCCACCGCGGTGGCGACCAGCACGACGCCCGCTGTGGTCCTGATCAGCGTTTGCCGCTGCGTCACGCGGCCCAGCAGCACTGTCAGACCCAGAACCAGGGTGCACAGGCCGATCGCCGCCATCGGCGCGTAGAGCAGGGTGACCACCGCGGACAGCCGGCGCGGGTCGCTGTAGAACAGGTCGCTGAACCTGCCGGTGATGGTGCCTACCGGACCACCGAACGGGGCACCCGAATGCACGATCGACACGATCAGCAGCGCCCAGACTGCCAACGGCCACCAGATCTTCTTGACCAACATGACTAGACCACCGATGGCCGCGAGCGCGATCAGGACGTTCTGGATCGGGTAGTCGTTGAGGTGACGCGTGTGCTGCACCACGGCCGCGAACAGGGAGCTTTTGCGGCCCAGATTGTTGACGAACGCGTGCCCGGCGATGATTTCGGCCTGGTCGGCGACGGTGAGGAACTGCGGCAACATGATCAGCAGGGCGGGTATCCCGACGATGAGCAGTGTCACGAAATCGGGTAGCCGGCCCCGCACCGGGCGGCGCAGGCAGTCCAACAGCCACCACGCACTGACCAGCAGCACGGTCACGACACCGCCGGTGATGTGCACCGAGAAAACTCCGACCAGCGCCAGGATCGCCATCGGTATGCGGTCCCGGTGCCGCAAGGTCGAGGCGACCAGGACGAAGGCCGGCACCGCCAGGCCGTAGGCGACCAGGTTCGGTACAGCCGCGACATCGAACTCGACGTAGGGCACTGCCGTGAACGATGCCGACAGCGCAGCCGCCGTCGCGGAAACCACCGCCGTACGCCACGGGCAGGTGAGCGGGCGCACGATCTTCCAGGTCAGCATCGCGGCGCTGAGCGGGAACAGCCACACCGACGCGGCGACCGTGCTCACGGTGTAGGCGGTGGTCGCAGCGGCGCCGGTCACCTGGCTGTACACCGCGGCGAGGGCGTGGAAAGCCGACGGGTAATACAACACCTCGTGGGTCTCCACATTGCGCAGCTCACCCATGTGCGTGGGGGAGGCCTGCCCGGTGTCGAGGATGAACCGCACGGTGTTGGCGTGCCACACCGAGTCCCACGTGCTCGGCGCGGACTGCCAGTGCACCACCCCGGCCGCAGCCGCCCACATGATCAGCAGGGCACCCAGCACGACGCCCGCGCCAACGATCAGAGCCGGCCCCGTCGAAGGCGCCAACTGCTCGGCGTCGCGGTCCCGAAACCGCCCCAGCACCATCCGCAACCCCGCTGCGGCCACAGCGGTGATGGCCACAGCAAACAGTGCCGACCACTCGTTCCATGGCACCCCAATGGCACCGAATGGGACGATGAACAGGGCGACGATGCCGTAGGTCAGGGCCGGCCCCACAGCCACGGCTACCGGCAGGCTGAGGCCACCGGCTCGTGCAGTCAACGACCCGGGGATCACTAGCAACAACAGTGCAACTAGCACTCCGAACCCGAAGCCCACTGGACTAGTATGGCTGCCCAGGGCGACTCGGTCCTGCGCGGCCTACGTGGCCGAAACACGCGGTCGAGCGCCCACCTCGATTGTCTCGGTTTGTCATATTTGCGAACGCTCTAAGGTGGCTGGCATGGCTTACGACGTCGCCCGGGTGCGTGGTCTGCATCCCTCCTTGGGCGACGGGTGGGTGCACTTCGACACCCAGAACGGCATGTTGGTTCCCGACGCAGTCGCGACGACAGTCTCGACGGCGTTCCGCGGCTCCATGCCGACGACGGTCGGTCCCCACCCGTCTGCCCGCCGCAGCGCTGCCGTGCTCACCGCGGCCCGCCAGGCGGTCGCCGATCTGGTCAACGGGGATCCCCGCGGTGTGGTGCTCGGGCCCGACCGCGCGCACCTGCTGACGGCGCTGGCCGAGGCTTCCTCGGCCAGGGTCGGTCTGGGCTACGAAGTAGTGGTGACGCGCCTGGACGACGAGGCCAACATCGCTCCGTGGCTGCGGGCGGCGAATCGTTATGGCGCCAAGGTGAAGTGGGCCGAGGTCGATATCGAGACCGGCGAGCTGCCGTCCTGGCAATGGGAGGGGCTGATCGAGAAGCCGACCCGGCTGGTGGCGATCGCATCGGCGTCGTCGGCCGTGGGAACTGTCACCGACCTGGGTGAAGTGACCAAACTGACCCACGAGGTCGGCGGTCTTGTAGTGGTCGATCATTCGGCTGCCGCCCCGTACCGGTTGTTCGATCTCGACGAGGTCGACGTCGACGTTGTCGCGCTGAACGCCGTCGTGTGGGGCGGCCCGCCCATCGGCGCCCTGGTGTTCCGGGATCCGTCGATCATCGACTCTTTCGGCGCGGTGTCGCTGAATCCGGACGCAACCGGACCGGAGCGTCTCGAGATGGGTGTGCATCAGTACGGCCTGTTGGCCGGTGTCGTGGCCAGCGTCGAATACCTGTCCAACCTCGACGAGGCGGCGACGGGTACACGGCGCGAAAGGCTTGCGGTTTCAATGCAATCCGCAGCGTCGTACCTGAGCCGGCTGTTCGACTACCTACTGTCCTCGCTGCGCTCGCTGCCGCTGGTGATGGTGATCGGCCACCCTGAGTCGCCCATTCCGGTGCTGAGCTTCGCGGTGCGCGACGTGCCGGCCGAACGGGTGGTGCAGCGGCTGGCCGACAACGGCATCCTGGCGGTCTCCAACACCAGCTCGCGCCTGCTCGACGTGATCGGGGTCAACGACATCGGCGGCGCGGTGACAGTAGGGCTGGCGCACTACTCGACCATCGCCGAGGTCGATCAACTGGTGCGCGCCCTGGCGTCGCTGGGCTGATTTGTGCTCCTCGCGTGCAGGCCGATTTGTGCTCCTCGCGTGCGCAGGCTGGCTTGTGCTCCTCGCGTGCGCGGGCTGATCTCCTACACCCGCAACAGCACTTTCCCAGACACTTCTCCGGAAGCTAGTAGCTGATGGGCGCGTTGCGCCTGGTCAATCGGCAGCTCGGCGCCGATGACCGGGCGCACCCGCCCGTCGGCGACCATCGGCCACACGTTGTCGACGACAGCCGCGACGATCTCGGCCTTACCGCCCGGGCCGTCGACCGGCCGGGGCCGCAGGGATGTGCCGATCACGCCGGCCCGCTTGCTGATGAGCTTGCCGATGTTCAGCTCGGCCTTGACGCCACCCTGCATGCCGATGATGGTGATGCGCCCGCCGGGGGCCAGCGCATCGACGTTGCGGTCCAGGTAGGCCGCGCCCATGATGTCGAGGATCACGTCAGCGCCGCGGTCGGCTTGCACAACCGCCACGAAATCCTCGTCGCGGTAGTTGATGGTGATATCGGCGCCGAGACTGCGGCACAGGGCGAGCTTCTCGGCCGATCCGGCGGTCACCGCGACCCTGGCGCCGAGCGCATGGGCAACCTGGATGGCGTGGGTGCCGATGCCGCTGGCGCCGCCGTGCAGGAGGACGAGCTGTCCCGCCGTCAGGCCTGCTGTCATCACCAGGTTCGACCACACAGTGCACGCCACCTCGGGCAGAGCTGCCGCCTCGTCCAGGCTGGCGCCGTCGGGGACGGGCATCACCTGCGCAGCGGGCACCGTGACGTATTCGGCGTACCCGCCACCAGCCAGCAGGGCGCACACGGGCTGGCCGACAACCCACCCGGTCACGCTGTCGCCGAGCCCGGCGATCACACCGGAGACTTCCAGTCCGATGGTCTTGCTCGCCCCCGGTGGCGGCGGGTATTTACCCGCAGCCTGTAGCAAGTCCGCACGATTGACTCCCGCGACACCGACGCGGATCAGAACCTCGCCGTATCCCGGCGCGATGTCGGCAACATTTTCCCAGGTCAGAGAACCGTCCGCGGCAGCGACAATTGCACGCATTTGTCGAACGCTACAACGATTGGATTTCGGGCACCCAGCAATACCGACGTCCCTTACGATTGCGGCCATGTCAGGCATGATTGCCGGGCGTACGGCAGGTGATATGCCGGGCCTGGATATTGCCGAGCAGAGGTCGTGGCAGCACTATCTCGACTCGGCTTTGCGGTTGTATGCGACTCTGAACCGGTCGCTTGTTGATGAGCATCAACTGACGCTCAACGATGTCCGGCTGCTCGACATGCTGGACAAGTCGGCGACCGGATCCGCACGGATGGGGGATCTGGCGGAACGTCTGATGTCGCTCCCGAGCCGGGTCACCCGGCAGATCCGCCGACTGGAGGTACAGAACCTCGTCACAAGGTGTGCAAGTCCCGACGATGGCCGCGGCGTGATCGCGGCCATCACCGACGACGGCCGAATGGCGGTGCGAGGTGCGATGGTGACCTACGGGCAGTGCGTCCGTGAGCACTTCCTGGGCAGGCTGTCGCGCCCGCAGATCGCGGCCATGGGGGAGAACTGCCGGCGCATCAGCGTTGCTCTGCAGTCCGGAGCGCCGCCCGCCAAGTTGGGCCGGGTGTAGACCCTCTACGCTTATCGGCGGTGGCGTGGCAGAGCGGCCTAATGCACTCGCCTTGAAAGCGAGAGACGGCTAACACCGTCCGGGGGTTCAAATCCCTCCGCCACCGCAGGTCAGGGGGATTTCGGTGTCAATCCGGGCGCAGGCCGCTCCTGAAAATTGACACTTTTTGACACATCCGTTGCGGAACGTCGCGCCGGACTGCAGCCAGGTACAACCGAAGCCAAGTTCAAGACGGTCGACGAGGCCAAGGACTGGCACGCGCACATGATGCCGATCAGCGCCGAGGCCGCTTCTAACCCGATCCAGGCCGTGGTCGTGCGAACGTGCGTTTCTCCTCACCCAGAGACGGCGGCTCCGTATGCGAGGCCGTTGTGAACGGATCGAAACCCCTGAGCCACAATCGGATACGAGCGCCGAAATGATTCCAGTGATTGATGCCGCAACGCGCGAAGAATGCGCGACGGTAATTTAGTACAGGCGTTGGCCACCGCACGACGGACGATTCCGCCGGTGGTTCCAGAGCTCGATCGAGTCACCCGTTGTCATTCATTCGGAATCGCCGCAAATCGGACGATGTGGTGACGTTCAGTGTCTGATCCAACAGTTTGCTGTTGGTGTGGGGGCAGCGGATTTGCCGAGGTCAGATGAAGGAGCGCGATTCATCAGCGTGTACCGAAAAATTCGAAGACTACTCATTAGCAACATTCCTTCTGCTATCTCATTCAATCCAGGCGGTGTGATAAATGTGGGTCGCACGAATTTGCTTAGGACTGCGTTGGTGCGTTATGACCTTGCGTGATGCGGATCACTGCACGTTAGATGTCGACCAATTCTCGATTGAGTGAGTCAGAAGGAATGAACGCCCACAATGATGGTTGCGAAAGGTCCCCGGTTCTCTGAGTCCGACCGCGCGGCACTCCTGCGCATCGCTGCATCGCGGCAAACGCCCCAAGGTGTGGCGACCCGCGCCCGGGCCGTCATCGACTGTGCGGACCTTGGCATCGCCGAAGCCGCCCGACGGTCCTCGGTGAGCCGCACTACGGCGGCCAGATGGTGGCACCGCTACCTCGACGCCGGCGTCGAAGGTTTACGCGATGTCTCACCCGCCGGCCGCCCTGCGGCCCCCGATGAGGTTGTCCACCGCGTCCTGAGCTGCTCCCTCGATGATCCCCCGGGCGGCCGCCAGCGATGGTCGACCCGAGCCGTCGCCGAGGTCACCGGCGTCAGTCAGGCGACCGTCAGCCGGATACGGCGCCACTACTTCCCTCCGCTGCAACCGGGAGCAGCTGTCCTACAGGACTTTTCGACATCGATCCTCGACTACATCGACGTCCACCAGTCAGGATGCGCCCTGGGCTTCCTCGCGTCGAACGAGGCCTCACCGCGCCGCACACCGCCAGCCGTCCGCCTCGACATCGTGGAGACGATCATCTGCGCAGCACTTCTGCGCTTGCCGAGTCGCGGACAGGTGGAGACCGTAGACGCCGCTCCCGACGCGGTTACCCTCCTCGAACGCGCGGTTGACCGACTACCCTCCACGCCGGCGGTGACTCTCGTCATCAACGCCAAACTCGACGCAGCCGCCCGACGATGGCTCTCGCATCACCCCGAGATCACCGCACACGCGGTCACGGGAACAGACTGGTTCGGTCTGCTGCACTCGGTAGCCGACGCCATCGACCCGCGCCAGCTGGCCGAGCTACGCGAGGTTCAGCAGCACATCCGCCACGCGCGACGCGACGGCGCCGACGAGTTCGTCTGGTGCCGAGCAGTCACTCCGCCGTCGCCGGTAGCGAGCCGGACCGCTTCCGATGCCGAGACCGAGCCTCCCGCAGGCAACTTCACTCACGTTATTCGAGGTATCTGCGCCGCTGTCGCCGAAGGCGAGTTGCAGCCCGGCGACACCATCTCCGCACGCCACATCGCCCGGAAATGTGGTGTCTCCCCGGGTCGCGTTGCCGATACCCTCGCACAGCTGGCGGAAGAAGCTCTGGTCGACAAACAGGCCGGCCGTTACCTGTTGCCCGTTCCTACGCCCCGCGATGTCATCGAGACCTACACCGCTCGCAGCCTACTCGGCACCGTGATCACCCGGCGGCTGGTCTCCACCACGCGCATCGAGCTGCCGCCCGTTGTGGACGAGTACTTTGCCGGATTGGTTCGATGCGACGAACTCGGACGCGTCTACGAGGCCGGCGACCTCGACCTGGATCTGCAGGACGAGTTGGCGACGACGGCGGCGATGCCGCGGATCGGATCGATGTTCATCCGGTTGACCCTGCAATTGCGGCTGTTCGTCACGATTTTCGGATTGAACTACCGCTATCCCACCGATGAGATCGTCAGGGATGACCGTCGAATCCTCGACGAGATTCGGCGCCGCGATCTGGACGGAGCCGTGAGCGCATGGCATAGCAAGATCGACAACTGCGCGCGCTTCATGCTCACCCATCTCCGCCCGATCCAATGACGCCCAGCGTGCATGTAACCCGTGTCGTCACGCCTCAAATGTTCTGACTCAAGCGGTCGGCGCATATTGACACTTTGCCTCCGACGCCGAGTATCTGACGAAGGATGCAAGTCGATTGGAGGTAATCGCGCCGATCATCAAGCACCGGGCGTTCTCTGACATCAGTCCCGCCGCCGAGACCGGTCTTCCGGTCGGCATCAAATCTGGTTGGGGGCTACCGTCTTTCGCCGATCAAGCCGGTGGATCAGGGCCGGTGTCGGCAACGGCTCGGTGGACCCTTCGCTGCTCTGGGAGATTTCATGACTGAAAAGCGGTTGGATAAGCCCGGTTTCGTTGTTGTCCGGTGGGGCACACACGGCGCAGCCTATATCCGCTTACCGATCTACGCCGTTCGGGAAGCCGCGCTGGCCGCCCTCATCAACGAGACCTGCGAGCTGGTCGTCGCGTGGAAAGGTACGGACACCGACACTCTCGCTGGGATCAGCGAACACAGCTGGAGCGTGACACGGAGGCACTGACTGGGTGGTGTGCAGTCTGCCGGTTTCACGCGGCGCGCCGTAGTGGCCGTGCTGTACCTCGGCAGTGGCTTTTCGTCGCAACGGTGACGTACGGGAGAGCATGTGTCCCGCTGGACCTCGCCGTCGGTCTGCGCGGAGAGACGTTAACCTCGGCGGGCCGGTCCCGCCGACGCCCTCGGTAGTGGCCGCCAGGGCGTGCTCGCAGTCGCTCTGACCCGGGGTGGCGACCAAGACCGGTAAGCCTTGATCGTCGCCGACGATCGGCGGTGCCCACCCGGTGAAGTAGGACGCCTTGTCGGAGGCCAGGAGACCAGGAGGCAGTATTTACGAATAGCTAGCCGGAACAATGCTGATCCCGGCCATGGCGACGAGAAACAGGCGAGGAGTAAACCATGAAAATCACTGCAGTCGAGGCGATTCCGTTCGGCATCCCATTTCTCAAGCCGGTGAAGTTCGCCTCGGGTGAGGTGTATACCGCCGATCATGTATTGGTACGCGTGCACACCGACGACGGCGTCGTCGGGGTCGCCGAGGCGCCGCCCCGGCCGTATACCTACGGCGAGACGCAGGCCGGGATCGTCGCCGTCATCGAGCAGATCTTCGCGCCCGCGCTGGTCGGGCTACCCCTCACCGCTCGCGAGGTCGCGGGTAGACGGCTGTCTCGCACGGTGGGGAACCCGACCGCCAAGGCGGCGATCGACATGGCGATGTGGGATGCATTGGGCCACACCCTCGGTTTATCGGTCGGCGACATGCTCGGCGGCTACACCGACCGCATGCGGGTCAGCCACATGCTGGGTTTCGATGATCCGGAACGCATGGTCGCCGAAGCCGAGCGAATGCGAGACATCTACGGCATCGGCACATTCAAGGTCAAGGTCGGTCGTCACCCGGTGTCGTTGGACACCGCGGTGGTACGCGCGCTGCGAGCGCGGTTCGGGGACTCGGTCGAACTCTACGTCGACGGTAACCGCGGTTGGTCTTCCTCGGAATCGTTACGCGCAATGCGCGAAATGTCGGATCTGGGACTGCTTTTCGCCGAGGAGTTGTGTCCGGCCGACGATGTGTTGGGACGGCGCTGGCTGGTCGGCCAGCTCGACATCCCGTTCATCGGCGACGAATCCGTGCCGACACCCGCCGACGTGACCCGTGAGGTGCTCGGTGGGGCGGCCACCGCGATCAGCATCAAGACGGCACGCACCGGCTTCACCACCTCCACCCGGGTGCACCACCTGGCAGAAGGCCTCGGGGTGGAGTTGGTGATGGGCAACCAACTGGACAGCCAGATCGGAAGTGCCTGCGCGGTGGCCTTCGGTACCGCGTTCGAGCGCACGTGCCGTTACGCCGGCGAACTGTCCAACTACCTCGACATGAGCGATGACCTGCTGAGTGTGCCCCTGCAGATCACCGACGGTCAGCTGCACCGCAGCACAGGTCCGGGCCTGGGTATCGAGATCGACCCGGACAAGCTCGCCCGCTACCGCACCGACAAGTGAGACCGTCACCAACCTGCGATGGAGATATCCGGGATGCCAGCAACGGACAGGCAACTAGACGCCGATCACCGCAGCGGTGATCGAGATCAGATCCGCGGGCGCCAACTCGACGTCCCGACCAGATCGGGATCGGTCACTCTGAAAATTGACACTCCTCGGGTCGGGTCGGCGAAGCGGGTGCCGACCAGCTGGCGAGCATGCGCAGTTTCTCGTCTGACTCGCTGCCGGGGGCGGCGGTGTATCTGTTGAGCACCAGTCGGTCATCACCGGTGGAGCGGACGTCGAGGGAGTCGTAGGCGAGGTCGATGGCGCCGACGACGGGGTGGTTGAAGTGTTTGAGCCCGGTGCTGTGGTTGCGGACGTTGTGGGCGCCCCAGCGACTGCGGAAATCCTCACTGCGGGTGGCGAGTTCGCCGACGAGGTCGGTGAGGTCCTTGTTGTACGGGTCGCAGCCGGCCTCGGTGCGCAACAGCGCGACGGTGGTATCCATTGACCCCCCGTAGTCGGGGAAGAAGTCGGCAGCGCGTGCGTCGAGGAAGTTGAACCGGGCGATGTTGGCTTTCCAGCCGGGCTCGTCCAGCACCGGGGCGTACAGCGCCCGGCCGAGGGCGTTGGTGGCGATGACGTCCAGCCGTCCGTTGCGGATGAATGCGGCCGCTCCGGTCATCGCGTCAAGCAGCTGCTGCAGGCTCTCGGGCAGCTTGGCAGGTGTGCGTCGGCGCGGAGTACGTAGGGGTTTGGCGGCGCGGGCCAGATGGAACAGGTGGGCGGTCTCGGCGTCGTCGAGCAAGAGCGCGCGGGCGACGGCGGACAGTACGTCGTCGGAGACGCCGCGGATGTGGCCCTTCTCGAGGCGGGTGTACCAGTCGGTGCTCACCCCGGCGAGCACGGCGACTTCTTCACGGCGTAGTCCGGGAACCCGCCGTGAAGTACCGCCGGCCGGGAGCCCGACCTGTTCGGGGGTGATTCGGGCGCGGCGGGTGGCGAGGAAGTCGCGGATGTCGGTCCGGTCTGGGATGCCGCTGGTGTTCACTCTTCCGACGGTACGACGGGCCACCTTGGTGATGGGGGTTGTGTTTATACCCCCTCTGGCTCGACCTGCCGCGCGGAGCTGAGACGGGGTTCTCTGGTTGAGGTGATGATCCGGGAATCCACTCTCGGTGGCGCCAGCACTGACCAGCACTTCCCGAGGAACGGAACGATCGATGTCCGACGAACAGAACACCGGCTGGACCGGCGGCCAGCGCGCCTTCGGAGACTTCGCGCCCGGCATGGTGCATTACACCGATCGCGTGCTGTTCGACGAGGTGTGGGAGCGGCCTGGACTGTCCAAGCGGGACCGTAGCCTGATCACCGTTGCGGCATTGACCGCCATGGGCAAGGCCGAGCAGTTGACCTTCCACATCGACTTCGCGCGTCGCAATGGGGCCACCGAAGAGGAGCTGAAAGAGGCGATCCTGCACCTGGCCTTCTACACCGGCTGGCCCAACGGCATGTCCGCCATGGGTGTCGCCAAGCAACTCTTCGGCGATACCAACGATGGGACGGAGAACTGAACCTGTACGGAGCAGTCATCCACGCTCCCGGCGAGGTCCGCGGTGGATGAACGGCGCCGTCAAAGTGCTACTGCAGCCATAGCCATAGTTCCGCAACGCAATTCGAGTAATACAGAACGGATAGCACATGAAATACACAACACTCGGATCAACCGGTGTGCAGGTCTCTTTGCTGTGCTTCGGTGCGATGTCGTTCGGAACCGAAGCCGATGAGCAGACGTCTGCGGCGATGTACCGGCGCGTGCGCGACGCCGGGATCAACTTCTTCGACACCGCCGACGTCTACGGCGGTGGCGCGTCGGAGAAGATCCTCGGCCGGCTGATCAAGCATGAGCGGGACGAGGTAGTGATCACCTCGAAGGTGTTCTATCCGACCAGCACCGACCCCAACGCTGCCGGCCTGTCCCGCCGCCACATCAGCCTCGCGGTCGACGCCACCCTGCACCGCCTCGGCACCGACTGGATCGACGTCTACTTCGTCCACGCCTTCGATGAGAACACTCCGATCGAGGAAACCCTCCGCGCCCTCGACCAGGCGCAGCGGGCGGGCAAGATCCTCTACCTCGGGGTGAGCAACTGGGCCGCCTGGCAGATCGCGCTCGCGCTCGGCATCTCCGCTCGCGAAGGCCTGGCCCGGTTCCAAGTCATCGAGCCGATGTACAACTTGGTCCGCCGACAGGCCGAGGTCGAAATCCTGCCGCTGGCCGTCGAGCAGCAGCTCGGCGTCATCACCTACAGTCCACTCGGCGGCGGGCTGCTGACCGGCAAGTACACCACCACCGACAAACCGGCCAGCGGACGACTCGTCGATGTTCCCCGCTATACCGATCGATTCGGCCTCGACAGTGACTTCACCACCGCCGAACGCTTCACCGCCCTGGCTGCCGAACTCGACGTCAGACCCCCGGCTCTCGCCGTCGCCTGGACCATGGCCAACCCCGCGGTCACCGCCCCGATCATCGGCGCCCGCAACCTCGACCAGCTCGAAGGCTCCCTCGCCGCGCTCGACATCACCATGACTGAGGAGCTGTACCGCCGGATCACCGCCCTGTCCGCCACTCCCGCCCCGGCCACCGATCGCACCGAAACCCTGAAACCGGGCTGGACCTGACCCGACCAGCCCGTCGGCCTGGTCGCTCCTCACCCGGCGACGACGTTCGGCACGACGTGGGCTGGATCCCTATTCCCCGGTGAACTGCGGGGGGCGTTTCTGGAACATTGCGGTAACGGCCTCGGCCAGGTCCTTCGACGGCAGGAACGCCGAGTTCCAGGCCGCCACATAGCGCAGGCTCTCCGACACCTGGGCGATGCGCTGCTGATCGAGCACGTCCTTGACCCCCGCGACCGTCAGCGGTGGATTGGCCGCGATCTCGCCGGCGGTGGTGTGAGCGGCCGCCAGCGAGGCGTCGGCGTCGGCGTAGACATCGTTGACCAGGCCGATCTTCTCGGCGCGGGCCGCGTCGATGTCCTTACCGGTCAGAACCAGTTCCCGCAGGTGTCCGTCGGACAGGATCAGCGGCAGCCGGGCGAGGCTGCCGACATCGGCGACGATCGCCAGCTTGGTCTCGCGCACCGAGAATTTCGCGTCGGCGCTGGCGTAGCGGATGTCCGCGGCACTGATCAGGTCGACACCGCCGCCGATGCACCAGCCGTGGATGGAGGCGACGGTCGGAGTTCGGCTGTCGGCCACCGCGGTGATCGCGGCCTGCATTCTCTGCAGCTTCTTGTGGAACTCGGCGCGCGCCTTGGCGCCCGCGTCCAGGCCCGGGAGAGTAGCGCCCATGGCGGGCAGATCCAGCCCGTAGCTGAAGTTCTTGCCCGAACCGGTGAGCACGATGGCGCGCACCTCCGGATCGGCGTCGAGGTTGCCGAACACCTCGGGCAGCTCCGCCCAGAACGCTGGGCCCATCGCGTTGCCCTTGCCGGGCCCCAGCAGAGTGACCTGGGCGACGTGGCCCGTGATGTCGACGGAAACGGACTCGTAGGTGTCAGCCATGCTGGCGACACTACCCAACCGGTCGGTCGGGTAGTGCGTCCAGTTGTTGCGGCGCTGACGAGCGCGCAAAACGCAACATTGCCGGGCCCAGCGGGGACAAAATCGAGTATGGACGAACTCGAATCCGCCGAGGCAACGCTGGGGGTACTGCAAGGGGTCCTTCACGGCATCACCGCCGAGGACTGGGCGCGGCAGACGCCCTGTCGAGAATTCGACGTGGCTGCCCTGACCGATCATCTGCTGAACTCGATCACGGTGATCGGTGGAGCCGCTGGAGCAGATATCCCGGCCCGCGACCCGCACGCCCCCGTGCATGATCAGGTCCTCGCAGCGGCACAACCCGCCCTGGCGGCGTGGCGGCAGCGCGGCGTCGACGGAACTGTCCCGTTTGGTGACGGCGAGGCGCCCGCGGCGATGCTGGCCCGCATCCTCTCCCTCGAATTCCTCGTTCACGCATGGGATTACGCCCAGGCTGTCGGCAAGCCCGTCGATGTGCCGGACGCACGAGCGGAACCCGTTCTGCAGTGGGCCCGGGAAATCATCACGCCTGACGGGCGGGTGGGCGCCGGCTTCGACGATCCGATCGAGATCGCGGCAGACTCGACGGCGCTGGACCGGCTGCTGGCATTCACCGGCCGCCAGCCCACAGGCTAACCGTCAGCGTCGAGGCACACCAGCGGCTTGGCGTTCGACGCCGAGTTGGTCACTTGCCGTTTCCGATCCAGCGTCGCGCGAATTCGAGGAAGGCGTCGTTCTCGTGCGGGGCACCGATGGTGGCGCGCACACCGTCGTCGCCGTACGGCCGGACGACCAGCCGGTTGTCGGCGGCCCGCGCCACGAAATCCTGGGTGCGCTCGGCCAGCGGCAACCAGACGAAGTTGGCCTGTGACTGCGGCAGTGTGAATCCGGCCTCACGCAGTGCGGCGGTCACCCGGGCGCGTTCGGCGACGACGGTGTCCGTGCGGGCCAGCAGTTCGTCGGCGGCGTCGAGGCAGGCGGTGGCGGCGGCCTGCGACAGGCTGGTGGCGCTGAACGGCACATACACCTTGCCGAGCGCAGTGGCGATGTCCGGGTCGGCCACGGCGTAGCCCACCCGCAACCCGGCCAGTCCGTAGGCCTTCGAGAAGGTGCGCAGGACAACCACATTGGGGTGGTTCCGGACCAGGCCGAGGCTGTCGGGCGCCAGGCCGTCACGGATGTATTCGACGTACGCCTCGTCGAGCACGATCAGGATGTCCGACGGGACCGCGGCGACGAACCGGGCCAGGGCCTCCGGGGCGACGACCGTGCCAGTCGGGTTGTTCGGGTTACAGACGAAGATCAGCCGGGTCCGGTCGGTGATGGCGGCCAGCATGGCGTCCAGATCGTGGGTGTAATCACGTAACGGCACCTGTACCGCGGTGGCGCCGGCGGTCCGTACTTGCAGCGGGTAGATCTCGAAACTGCGCCACGCGAACAGCACCTCGTCGCCGACGGTCGAGGTGATCTGGATCAACTGCTGGCACAAGCTCACCGAGCCGCAACCCACCGATATGTGCCCGGGTGTGAAATCGGTGTGCTTGGCCAGTTGTTCCCGGAGATCGCTGTAGCCGTTGTCCGGGTACCGGTTGAGGTTGTCCATGGCTTCGGTGATCGCCGCCCGCACGCTCGGTAGCGGACCGTGCACGGTTTCGTTGCTCGCGATCTTGATTGCGCCGGGAACCGTCTTGCCGGGCGTGTAGGCGGGAATCTGGTCCAACACAGGGCGCAAACGGACGGTCACCTGACCAGCATAGGGTGGCCGAAATGCCGCTTTGCTTCTAGCGGTCAGGCATGTGTAGGCTTGCCCCTCGGCGGTTCCGGGGACCAGTCTGAAACCCAGATGGGGTCCGGTACTCTCAAGAAGTTCAGGAGGCGTGCCAGAGCGGCCGAATGGGGCTCACTGCTAATGAGTTGTCCCCCTCAAAGGGGACCGGAGGTTCAAATCCTCTCGCCTCCGCCACGGTTGATCCGTCAACCGCATAACTGAATACACGCAAGCGCCCGTAGCTCAACGGATAGAGCATCTGACTACGGATCAGAAGGTTAGGGGTTCGAATCCCTTCGGGCGCACCATCATTGCAGGTAGGGCGGTGTTTGCCGGTTAGCTGGTAGACACCGTTTCTGTATGTCCCGCACTTTCCTGCAAATTCGAATCTCAGGCGCCGTTGTCAGCCCGCTTGTCCAGTACCGTGCGCATCCGGGCCCGCCGTTCGCCGCTGCACTTAGCCTCAATCCGTGGATCGACCTTGTTGAGGTGTTTCGGGGGTGATTTTGCCGGGCTTGCGGGTGTGTGCAGCCTGTAACCGCTGGTCTGTCCAGCTTTTCCTGTGTGCTCCGGTCGGGCCCTTGCGGCGGGTGGTCAGGTGGTGGTGGTCGGGGGTGGGCTGTAGCCGATGGTGTTGCGCCACAATGTGAGCCACTGCTGTGCCCACGGCCAGTGCGTTGGTAGGTGCAAGATGGGCCTGCGTTGGGGTCGGGCCAGGCGGGCCGCGATGGTGATGATGCGTCGGCGCAGGGTGG
>NZ_KB908268.1 GCF_000382405.1 Mycobacterium sp. 141 | reverse complement strand
TCGTCGAGCAGGATGTTCGGGGTGGTGTAGCTGAAGTTGATGCCCACACCCAGTGACCACGGGAAGCCGATCTGATAGCCCAGTTCCAGCGTGCCCGCGAAGTCATCGGCACCGGGGCCCTCAACGTGGTACTTGGCCCGACCGGAATGGAACCACTCACGGGTCAGCCGGTTGCGGTCCAGGGGAAACACCCCATTGAGGAACGTGTCCCACTGCTGGACCGTCAAGGTCCGATCCTGGCCATCGACCAGACTCAGCTCATTATCCAGACCTGCATGCGCCGTACCGGTGCTCACGAACAGCGTTGCGAAGGCACCTGCCATCGCAACCACCAACGCGGTCAGCACTCGACTGAATGCCTTCATGTTCTCCCTAGCTATGTCGTTGTAGGGGTGCCCGACCCGCTGCGGGCCGAGCTCCCGGCAAGACCAGTGACGTGACCCAGATTAGAACGGTCACACCTCGCTCTTACATTTCGCTCATCGTTGACACGAGGAACATAACGGCGCAGCCTCCAACCGGCAACGCAAGGACAAACAACGCAGATGTCTACAGTCAGCCGTCCAAAGTTTGCCAGCTTCAAGTAAGGGGATGCTAAGGAGAGTGCGGATCCTGCCAATTGCGCGCTCAGGCAACGCTGTGATGTGGCCCGCTTTCGCTAACCGATGTTGAGCTACACCACATTGTCTACTGTGCATTTACAGCGTTCACTGCGGCAACACAGCTCAACCGTGATGCGGCGGAATATTGTTCCGCAACCACCGGTCATGCTCGGAGGCGTCCTCCGGCGAGGGCTCGTCACGCTCGCTCGGCGCAACCGCGGGGAGTGTTTCCCCGAAAATTTTGTTAACTAGACGGCGTGACGGCTGGGGCGGATGAGTCATCGACATTCCCTTTTGTGATGAAGATCACATCTGTCGCGGACGGGTGTCGCCTTGTTGCCAACCCCGTCGCTCGATCGGAATCGCATTTGCCGTCTTCCACGAAGCGGTGCCCATCGACAGCCGTATCGCACTCATTAGATGTCCAAGCTTGATAACTGGCCAATGATCTGCACTGCCAGTGGCCCCAGCGTCGCCATGCCGTCGCGAACGGCTGAACGGGAGCCCGCCAGGTTCACCACGAGTGTGCTGCCGGAAATACCGGCCAGTCCGCGCGATACGCCCGCATCCACGATGCCGGCCGACAGAGCGGAGGCGCGCAGTGCCTCGGCGATGCCGAGCAGTTCGCGATCCAGGATGTCGCGGGTGGCTTCCGGCGTGACGTCGCGGGGGGTCACACCCGTGCCGCCGACGGACACCACCAGATCCACTCCGCCGATGACAGCCGTGTTCAGCGCGTTGCGAATCTCGACCTCATCGGCCGAAACCACCACCACTCCATCGACGACGAACCCGGTTTCGCCGAGCAATTCGGTAACCAACGGACCGCTGTGGTCCGCCTCGCCGTGAGCGGTGCGATCGTCCACGACGATTACAAGTGCCCGCCCCACCAACTCCCCTGGTTGTTCCATGCCTGCAACCGTATATGTGCGCGCAGACAGCGGCGCAGCCACTCGCAGTGACAGCTGTTCCAGAGCTGGTGTCAGGATCCTCACTGGTCGGCCTTACCGAGCGTGACCGTGACCGTCTGCGGTTTGCCAGCCTGGTCGAGATAGGTCAAAGTGACCTTCTCACCAGGTGCCTTGGACCGCACCGCGGCAACGAGCGCGTCGGCGCTCGGGATCACGCGGTCGTCGAGTTTGGTGACCACGACCCCGCTGGGCAGCCCGGCCGCCGCGGCGGCGCCGTCCTTGGTGACCTCGACGATCTTGGCGCCATCGGTGGTGGCGTCATTACTCACCTGGACTCCGAGCGAGGCATGTGTCGCCGTGCCGTTCTGGATCAGTTCGTCGGCGATCCGCTTGGCCTGGTCGACCGGGATCGCGAAGCCCAGACCGATCGACCCGCTCTGCGCCTGCGCCGAATCGCCACCCATGGTCGCGATCGCGGAGTTGACCCCGACGAGTTCGCCACTCATGTTGACCAGCGCACCGCCCGAGTTACCCGGGTTGATCGCGGCGTCGGTCTGGATGGCGTCGAGAACGGTGTTCTGATTGCGGGCATCGCCGCCGGCGGCGACCGGACGGTTGAGCGCACTGATGATGCCGGTTGTAACGGTGCCTTCCAGGCCGAGCGGCGAACCGACCGCCACCACGTCCTGGCCGACGCGCAGGTTGCTCGACGAACCGAGGGCGATCGGGGTCAACCCGGAGGCGCCCTGCGCGCGCACGACGGCGATGTCACTACTCGGGTCGGTGCCCACGACAGTGAACGGTTTGGTGGTGCCGTCGGCGAACGTCACCTTCGTCTGCGCACCGCCGGGAGCACCCGCCGACTGCTTGGCCGCCTGCACGACGTGGTTGTTGGTCATGATCAGACCGTCGGAGGTCAGGATGATGCCCGATCCCTCCTCGGAGGCCCGCCCCATGTCGGTTTCGAGCTTCACCACACTCGGCACCACCTTGGCCGCCACTTGCTCGACCGAACCGGCAGGCAGTGCAGCCGCGGGCACGCTGGGCGCCACGCTGCTGGATTCCGCTCCGAGGTGGGGACGGTCCTGATGGGTCACGACTGTGGCGACGCCGCCGCCGATGCCCGCCGAAACCATGGCCAACACCAACGCGCCTGCGGCCAGGCCGCCCTTGCCCCGTTTCTTGGCGACGGGGCCGACCATCTGCGGGGTTGCCGACGCGACGCGGTACGGATCGTACGGTGTGCGATAAGGCTGTTGCTGCTGCTGACGCGCATATCGCCAGTCGTAGGCCTGCGACTGATACGGGTCCGGGTTCCCCTGGTAGCCAGGAGCACCGCCACCGGGACCATGGCCTGGCTGCTGCGGTGATGAGTACCTGGGATGGTTTGTCATGGCGGTGCGATGCTCTTCTCTTGTATGGGGTCTATCGGCTCTGGCGCTACTGCTACTCAACAAACGAGGGAGGTGTCCGTCAGGTTGCCTGGGCGGACTGAGAATCCACTTAGAGAATTGTCGGTTCCACCCATGTTTTGTCCCCGGCTGCGGTTAACTGTCTCACTTTTCGTCCGCGCTGACCGGATCGTCGGTGACGTCGCTTTGATCGCGTGTCGGTGCGATGTCGGGAAGCTCCGCGGGAAGCGGCATACCCGGCAAGATCAGATGGATCGATGCGCCCGGCGGGTTGCCGCCCGGCACAGTCTCGTCAATGCGGAGTGCGCCACCGTGTTTGAGCACCACCTGCTGCACTATCGCCAGCCCGAGGCCCGATCCGGGCATCGCCCTGGCCGCAGCCGACCGGTAGAACCGTTCGAACACCAGCCGGCGCTCCTGCGGCGGGATGCCGGGCCCGTAGTCGGACACCACCAACTCGGCGTGCCCAGGATCGATCTGGCGCAGTGATACCCCCACCCGGCCACCGGGTGGGCTCCACTTGGCGGCATTGTCGAGCAGATTGAGCACAGCACGACCCATGCCGGGCGCGTCACCGTAGACCTGCCAGCCCGTCATCGCGACATCGAACTGGATATCGTTGCGGCGCCGCCGGACTCGCTCCAGACTGCGATCCACCACCTCGACCATGTCGACCGGTTCGTGGATCACACCGCCCGCGTCGTCGCGCGTCAGGTCCATCAGATCACCGATCAGAGTGGACAGTTCCTCGATCTGTGCGATGACGTCGGCGCGCAGCCCGGCCATTTCCTCTTCGGGCAACGGCGGCGCCCCGGGTGCCTGTGACGCCATCAGCAGTTCGACGTTGGTACGCAGCGAGGTCAGTGGGGTACGCAACTCGTGCCCGGCGTCGGACACCAGCCGCGCCTGCCGGTCCCGGGATTCGGCCAGCGCGCGCAGCATCATGTTGAACGCCTCGGTGAGCCGAGCGAGTTCGTCGCTGCCGAGAACGGGAATGGGACGCAGGTCATCGGTGCGGGCGACGCGTTCGGCGGCTTCGGTGAGTCGGCGGACCGGCCGCAGACCTGCCCTGGCGACGGCACCACCTGCCATCGCAGCGACCGCCACCCCGACTCCGCCGACGATCAGCAGGATGGTGCCGAGCCGTCCCAGCACCTGCCCGGTCGGCGCCAAGCTCTTGGAGATCAGCAATGAGCTGCCGTTGGCCAGGTGCACCGCGAGCACCCGCTGATGGTTGGCGGTCCGCAGCGACATCAGCAGCTCACCGGAGATCACACCCTTCTCCGGCTGCCCCAGGGGCAACATCTGCCCCTCCTGATTCGCTGTGTAGATGGCCCGGCCCGGGATCACCAGCATCGCGTTGACGTCGGAGTAGGCCGTGCCCTCGATGGCCTTGGCCGGGTCGGCGGCCAACGACCCACTCTCGATGAGCAGCCGGGCCCGGCTGTGCAGCTGGTTGTCGAGGTCGTCGTAGAGCGCGCGGGACACCACGGCGTACACCGCGACGGCCATCAGCACCACCACCATGGCCACCATCGACATCGCGAGCACCATCACGCGCCAGCGCAACGACAGTGAACTGGTATTGGGCAGCGCGCCCGGCCGCCAAGTGTTCGGATTGAGCGACATCATCCGATCAGGGAGGCGTTTCCCGCAGCACGTAGCCGACACCGCGCACGGTATGGATGAGCCGTGGCTCACCGTCGGCTTCGGTCTTGCGGCGTAGGTAACCGATGTAGACCTCGAGCGCATTACCCGAGGTGGGGAAATCGAAGCCCCACACCTCTTCGAGGATGCGGCTACGGGTGAGCACCCGCCGCGGGTTGGCGATCAGCATTTCCAGCAGCGCGAACTCGGTTCGGGTGAGGCTGATCTGACGTTCACCGCGCGTGACTTCACGAGTGACGGGATCCAGGGTCAGATCCGAGAACGACATCTTCTGCGATTCGGCGCCGTCGTCGGACACGGTGCGACGGAGCAACGCGCGCATGCGCGCAAGCAGTTCCTCAAGCGCGAACGGCTTGGGTAGGTAGTCGTCGGCGCCGGCGTCGAGGCCGGCGACCCGCTCCGACACGGAATCGCGAGCAGTCAGCACCAGGATGGGGAGATCGTCACCGGTGCTGCGAAGTTGCCGGCACACTTCAAGACCGTCGAGCCGCGGCATCATCACGTCGAGAACCACGGCGTCAGGCCGGTCATCGGCGATCAGCTCGAGAGCTTCAACCCCATCTTGGGCGAGCTGAACCGAATAACCATTGAAGGAAAGCGACCGTCGCAGTGATTCGCGCACAGCGCGATCATCGTCGACGACAAGTATGCGCACAGGCACAGTCTCAACGCTCTATCTGAGATTGACCTGAGAGGCGCGCCGAGAATATGTCTAGCGTCGGCGATCCAGATCGAGCAGACCCAGGCGTGCAGCCTTCAGCAGACGGCGCGGGACCTTGTGCTGCTGGCCAGCGACATTGACACCGACCAGACCGGTAGCCTCGGCCTTCCACTGCGCGCGACGGCTACGAGTGTTCGCGCGCGACATTCTGCGCTTGGGCACAGCCATGACGTGCATCTCCTTGCTTGGGGTTGCCGCACGCACCGCAGCGGCAGACGATTGCACTACAGAGTAACGGTTGACCTGCGTGGGGTCCAAAACGGGCAGGCCGCTTGACGTGAGACCCGCGGTACCCGCTAACCTACCAGTTGGTTGGGTCGCTCATCGGCGTCGACGGGAGTGCGTGTGCCACCTGTAGTACGGATCGGCAACTGTTCGGGCTTCTACGGTGATCGGCTCGCCGCGATGCGGGACATGCTCGCCGGGGGCGAACTGGACTATCTGACGGGCGACTATCTCGCCGAGCTCACCATGCTGATCCTGGCGCGCGACCGAGCCAAGAATCCCGAGCGCGGTTACGCCAAGACCTTCCTGCTGCAGCTGGAGGAGTCGCTGGGTATAGCCCTGGACAAGGGCGTGAAGATCGTCGCCAACGCCGGTGGGCTGAACCCTGCAGGGCTGGCCACCGCGGTGCGCGCGCTGGCCGAACGCCTTGGTCTCGACGTCAACGTCGCACATGTGGAGGGTGACGATCTGGTGGGGCGGGCGACTGAGCTCGGTCTGGGGACACCGCTTGCGGCCAACGCCTACCTGGGCGCGTGGGGCATCGTCGAATGCTTGAACAGCGGTGCCGACGTTGTGGTCACCGGACGGGTCACCGACGCCTCGGTGATCGTCGGGCCGGCCGCGGCGCACTTCGGTTGGGGCCGAACCGATTACGACTCCCTCGCGGGCGCGGTCGCCGCGGGGCACGTCATCGAATGCGGCACGCAGGCCACCGGCGGCAACTACGCGTTCTTCACCGAGATACCCGATCTGCAGCGGCCGGGCTTCCCCCTCGCCGAGATCTCGGCCGACGGCTCGTCGGTGATCACCAAACATCCCGGCACCGGCGGCCAGGTCAGCGTCGGCACCGTCACCGCACAGCTGCTCTACGAGATCGCCGGCGCCCGCTACCCCAATCCCGATGTGACACTGCGCGTCGACTCGTTGCGGTTGAGCCGGGACGGCGACGACCGCGTTCGCATCTCCGGTGTGACGGGTGAGGCCCCGCCTCCGACGCTCAAGGTGTCGCTGAACAGCATCGGCGGATTCCGCAACGCCGCGACGTTCGTGCTGACCGGTCTGGACATCGCGGCCAAGGCCGAGCTCGTGCGCAGTCAACTCGAAGCGGGTCTGAAGGTCAAACCGGCCGAGCTGGAATGGTTCCTGGCCCGCACCGACCATCCCGACGCCGATACCGAGGAAGCCGCCAGTGCACTGCTTCACTGTGTGGCGCGCGATCCCGACCCCAATGTCGTCGGCCGCCAATTCTCCGCCGCGGGGATCGAACTCGCACTGGCTAGTTACCCGGGCTTCACCACCACCGCGCCACCCGCTGACGGTCAGGTTTACGGCGTGTTCACCCCGGGATACGTCGATGCCGCCGAGGTGCCGCATGTCGCCGTGCACGCCGACGGCGCCCGCGTCGACATCGCGCCGGCCACCGAAACCCTCGTTGTCGCACCGGTTGCAGAGCCACACCTACCTGAGCCATTACCGGCCGGGCCCACCCGCCGGGTCCCGCTCGGGACGATCGCCGGCGCCCGCAGCGGCGACAAGGGTGGCTCGGCCAACGTTGGGGTATGGGTGCGGGCCAGGGCGAGCGCAGCGACGGGAAACAGCACCGGGGCGAGCGCAGCGACGGGAAACAGCACCGGGGCGAGCGCAGCGACGGGAGATAGAGCCGACGAGCAGTGGCGGTGGCTCGTGCATGCGCTGACCGTCGACAAACTTCGCGAATTACTGCCCGAGACAGCGGATCTGACCATCACCCGGTATGTGCTGCCGAATCTTCGGGCCGTGAACTTCATCATCGAAGGCATCCTCGGCCAAGGCGTGGCCTATCAAGCTCGGTTCGATCCGCAGGCCAAGGGGTTGGGCGAATGGTTGCGCAGCCGTCATCTCGATATCCCGGAGGACCTTCTCGAGTGAGCATCTGGAACACCCCCGAACGGGAGACTCTGCGAAAGACTGTGCGCAGCTTCGCTGAACGTGAGGTGCTGCCGAACGTCGCGGAGTGGGAGCGCACGGGCGAACTCCCTCGCGAACTGCACCGCAGAGCGGGTGAGGCCGGACTGCTCGGAGCCAATTTCCCCGAGTCGGTCGGCGGTGGCGGCGGCGATGGTGCCGACGCGCTGATCATCTGCGAGGAGATGCATTACGCGGGAACTCCGGGCGGTGTGTTCGCGTCGCTGTTCACGTGTGGGATCGCGGCGCCGCACATGATCGCCTCTGGCGACGAGCGGCTCATCGAAACCTACGTGAAGCCCACGCTGCGAGGGGATCTCATCGGATCGCTGGCCATCACCGAGCCGGGCGGCGGCTCCGACGTCGGGCATCTTACGACCAAGGCCACTCGGGACGGCGATGAATACGTCCTCAACGGCGCCAAGACCTACATCACGTCGGGCGTACGCGCCGATTACGTCGTGACCGCCGCGCGCACGGGCGGGCCGGGCGCGGCCGGGGTATCGCTGATCGTGGTGGACAAAGGCGCTCCCGGGTTTGAGGTGAGCCGCAAACTCGACAAAATGGGTTGGCGCTCAAGCGATACCGCCGAGCTGTCCTACACCGATGTGCGGGTGCCGGTCGCCAATCTGGTGGGTGCAGAAAACTCTGGTTTCCTCCAGATCGCCGCGGCATTCGTCTCCGAGCGGGTCGGTCTTGCCGCGCAGGCGTATGCCAGCGCACAGCGCTGCCTGGACTTGACCGTCGAGTGGTGTCGCAACCGCGAAACCTTCGGCAGGCCACTCATTTCCCGGCAGTCGGTGCAGAACACGCTGGCCGAGATGGCCCGCCGTACCGACGTGGCCCGCGTGTACACCCGCAACCTCGTCGAGCGGCAACTCGCCGGAGCCGCCTCGACAGTGACATCGGGCCAGGGGGAGATCGACCTTATTTCTCAGGTGTGCTTCGCCAAGAACACTGCGGTGGAGGCCGGCGAATGGGTTGCGAATGCCGCCGTGCAGTTGTTCGGCGGCATGGGCTACATGGCCGAATCCGAGGTCGAACGGCAGTACCGGGACATGCGCATTCTCGGCATCGGCGGAGGGACCACCGAGATTCTGACCTCTCTGGCCGCGAAGACATTGGGGTTCCAGCCATGACAATCCTGAAATCGACGGTCGACCGCCACTCCCCCGGGTTTACCGAGGCTGCAGAGGTGATGACCGCCAAGCTGGCCGAACTCGAGGCCGAGCACGCAAAGGCACTGGCCGGTGGCGGGCCCAAGTACGTGGACCGGCACCACTCCCGCGGCAAGCTCACCGCACGCGAACGCATCGAGCTGCTGCTGGACCCCGACGCACCGTTCCTGGAACTGAGCCCGCTGGCGGCGTGGGGCAGCGACTTCGCCGTCGGCGCCAGCGTCGTGGCCGGCATCGGCGCGGTCGAAGGTGTCGAATGCCTGATCGTCGCCAACGACCCGACCGTCAAGGGGGGCACCAGCAACCCCTGGACACTGAAAAAGATCCTGCGCACCAACCAGATTGCGCTGCAGAACCGGCTTCCGGTGATCTCACTGGTGGAGTCGGGCGGAGCCGATCTACCCACCCAGAAGGAGATCTTCATCCCGGGTGGGCAGATGTTCCGGGACCTGACCAGGCTTTCGGCCGCGGGCATACCGACGATCGCCCTGGTGTTCGGCAACTCGACCGCAGGCGGTGCGTACGTGCCGGGCATGTCCGATCACGTCGTGATGATCCACGCGCTGTCCAAAGTGTTCCTGGCCGGACCGCCGCTGGTGAAGATGGCGACCGGCGAGGAGTCCGATGACGAGTCGCTCGGTGGCGCCGAGATGCATGCCCGCACATCGGGTCTCGGTGATTACCTGGCCGCCGACGAGCTCGACGCCATCCGGATCGGCCGGCGCATCGTGGCCCGGTTGAACTGGCGCAAGCAGGGCCCGGCACCGGCCCCGGTCATCGAGCCACTGTTCGATTCCGAAGAACTCGTCGGCATCGTGCCCGCGGATCTGCGGATCCCGTTCGATCCGCGCGACGTCATCGCTCGTATTGTCGACGGCTCGGACTTCGACGAGTTCAAGCCGCTGTACGGGTCATCGTTGGTGACGGGCTGGGCCACGCTGTACGGCTACCCGATCGGCATCCTGGCCAATGCGCGCGGCGTGCTGTTCAGCGAGGAATCCCAGAAGGCCACGCAGTTCATCCAGTTGGCCAACCGGGCCGATACCCCGCTTCTGTTTCTGCACAACACCACTGGATACATGGTGGGTAAGCAGTACGAAGAGGGCGGCATGATCAAGCACGGCTCGATGATGATCAACGCCGTGTCCAATTCGAAGGTGCCGCACATCTCTCTGCTGATCGGCGCCTCCTACGGTGCCGGACACTACGGCATGTGCGGGCGCGCCTACGATCCCCGGTTCCTGTTCGCCTGGCCCAGCGCGAAATCGGCGGTAATGGGCGGCGCGCAGTTGGCCGGCGTGCTCTCGATCGTCAGCCGCGCGGCCGCCGAGGCGCGCGGCCAGGAGGTCGACGAGGCTGCCGATGCCGCGCTGCGGGCGGCGGTCGAGGCCCAGATCGAGGCCGAATCGCTACCGATGTTCCTATCCGGCCGGCTGTACGACGACGGGGTCATCGACCCCCGCGACACCCGCACGGTGCTGGGAATGTGCCTGTCCGCCATCGCCAATGGCCCGATCGAGGGAACGTCGAACTTCGGCGTCTTCCGGATGTGAGGGGGCATCACATGCCTGCGCCGGGACTACGCATTCTGTCGACTTTCGGACCGAATCCCGCCAAAAAGCGTCGTTTCGGCGGAGGAGGAAGATGATCGCCAGAGTTCTGGTCGCCAACCGCGGCGAGATTGCCCGTCGGGTGTTCGCCACGTGCCGCCGCCTGGGTATCGGCACCGTCGCGGTGTACACCGATCCCGATGCCGAATCTCCCCACGTCACCGAGGCCGACGCGCGGGTGCGTCTCACCGGTAACACCGCCTATCTCGACGCCGCGCAGATCATCGAGGCCGCTCGTGCCGCGGGTGCCGACGCGATCCACCCCGGCTACGGATTCCTCTCGGAGAACGCAGATTTCGCGGCAGCGGTGATCGATGCCGGGCTGACCTGGATCGGCCCGCCGGTACCCGCGGTGCAGGCGATGGGCTCCAAGATCGAGGCCAAGAAGATGATGGCCGCGGCCGGCGTGCCGGTGCTTGACGAGCTCTCGCCGGACAGCGTGACGGCCGAGCAGCTGCCGGTGCTGGTGAAGGCGTCTGCCGGCGGCGGGGGACGCGGTATGCGTGTCGTGCGGGAACTCGACGCGCTGGCAAGCGAAGTCGCCGCGGCGCAACGCGAGGCTCAGTCGGCGTTCGGCGATCCCACGGTGTTCTGCGAACGGTATCTGCCCGCCGGTCACCATGTCGAGGTCCAGGTGATGGCCGACGCGCACGGCACGGTCTGGGCGGTCGGCGAACGCGAATGCTCGATCCAGCGTCGCCATCAGAAGATCATCGAAGAAGCGCCGTCGCCCCTCGTCGAACGCACGCCGGGCATGCGGGCCAAGCTGTTCGAGGCGGCCCGGCTGGCCGCGGAGGCCATCGGCTACACCGGTGCGGGGACCGTCGAATTCATGGCTTCCGAAGACGGTGACTTCTTCTTCCTGGAGATGAACACGCGCCTGCAGGTCGAGCATCCGGTCACCGAGGCCACCACAGGGCTCGATCTGGTCGAGCTGCAGATCGCGGTTGCCGACGGTGGTCGGCTCGATCCCGAGCCGCCGCCGGCTCGAGGCTCCTCGATCGAGGCTCGCCTCTACGCCGAGGATCCGGCCAAAGGTTGGCAACCGCAGGCTGGCCCCGTGCACCGGTTCGCCGTGCCCGGACAGGTCCGCGTCGACGCCGGCATCGAGGACGGGTCAGTGGTCTCGATCTTCTACGATCCGATGCTGGCCAAGATCATCTCCTTCGCGCCGACGCGTCGACAGGCCGCCGGAGTTCTGGCGGATGCGTTGGCCCGCACGAAGATCCACGGGGTCCGCACGAACCGGGATCTGCTGGTGAACGTGCTGCGCCATCCTGCGTTTTTGGACGGGGCCACCGACACCGCATTCTTCGACACGCATGGTCTGGAGGTGCTGGCTGCCCCGCTCAGCTCACCGGGGTCGGTGACGCTGAGCGCCGTCGCCGCCGCGCTGGCCGATGCAGCGCAGAGCCGCGACACCGCGAAGGTTTTCAGGGCCGCTCCGAGCGGGTGGCGCAACCTGGCGTCGGGTTATCAGACCAGGACCTATCGCGAGGCCGATACCGAGCACAGCGTGCGGTACCGGTTCGCCCGCACCGGTGTGGAACTGCCTGACCACCCCGACGTCACGCTCGTTACCGCGAAGCCTGAGCATGTGGTGCTGGGAGTCGACGGCGTCGAGTGGGCGTTCGACGTAGCCCGGTACGGGAACCCCGACGCCCCTGACGTTTTCGTCGATTCACCGCTGGGCCCGGTGCAATTCACCGCGCTGCCCCGCTTTCCCGATCCCAACGATGCCGTCGCGCACGGCTCGCTGCTCGCGCCCATGCCCGGTTCAGTGGTGCGGGTCGGCGCTGCCGCGGGCGACAGCGTCACCGCCGGGCAGCCGTTGATCTGGCTCGAGGCGATGAAGATGGAACACACCATCGCCGCACCCGAGGATGGGGTGCTGACCGAACTCAATGTCACCGCGGGCCAGCAGGTCGAGGTGGGCGCCGTCCTTGCCCGCGTGGAAGCGGCGTCATCTCAAGGAGGAGAACAACAGTGAACTTCGTCGAAACCGAGGAACAGCAGGCGCTGCGCCAGGCGGTGGCCGCGATGGCCACCAACTACGGTCAGGACTACTACCTGGAGAAGGCCCGGTCCGGCCAGCACACCACTGAACTATGGAGTGAGGCAGGGAAACTCGGCTTCATCGGGGTCAATCTGCCCGAGGAGTACGGCGGCGGTGGCGCCGGCATGTATGAGCTGAGCCTGGTTATGGAGGAGATGTCGGCGGCAGGGTCGGCGCTGCTGATGATGGTGGTGTCCCCCGCCATCAACGGCACCATCATCTCGAAGTTCGGCACCGACGAGCAGAAGAAGCGCTGGATCCCCGGCATCGCGGACGGCTCTATCACCATGGCCTTCGCGATCACCGAACCGGATGCCGGGTCGAACAGCCACCGCATCACCACCACGGCCCACCGCGATGGCAGCGACTGGATCCTCAAGGGGCAGAAAACGTTCATCTCCGGCATTGACCAGGCTCAGGCCGTGCTCGTCGTCGGCCGCGCCTACAAAGAGGGAGTTCACAAGTCGGAATCTCTGCGTCCCGCGCTGTTCGTCGTCCCGACCGACACCCCGGGCCTGAACTGGACCAAGATCGAGATGGAGATCACCAGCCCGGAAAACCAATTCCAGGTATTCCTCGACGACGTGCGACTGCCCGCCGATGCCCTGGTCGGCTCCGAGGACGCTGCGATCGCGCAACTGTTCGCCGGGCTGAACCCCGAGCGCATCATGGGTGCGGCCAGCGCGGTCGGCATGGGCCGGTTCGCAATCAACAAGGCCGTCGAGTACGTCAAGACCCGCCAGGTCTGGAAGGTTCCGATCGGCTCGCACCAAGGCTTGTCACATCCTTTGGCGCAGAACCACATCGAGATCGAACTGGCCAAGCTCATGATGCAGAAGGCCGCGACCCTGTATGACGCCGGCGACGACGCAGGTGCGGCCGAGGCCGCCAACATGGCCAAGTACGCCGCGGGCGAAGCGTCGGTGCGGGCCGTCGACCAGGCCGTGCAGTCGCTCGGCGGCAACGGTCTGACCAAGGAGTACGGCATCGCCGCGGCCGTTACCGCGTCGAAGCTGGCCCGCATCGCCCCGGTCAGCCGCGAGATGATTCTCAACTTCGTGGCGCAGACGTCGTTGGGCCTCCCCCGGTCATACTGATGAGCGCTTGCGCGAAGAAGAAACGATACTGATGAGCGCTTGCGCGAAGAAGAAACGGCACTGATGAGCGAACTCGTCCAATACGCAGCCGACGGTGCCGTCGCCCGGTTGACCCTCGACTCACCGCACAACCGCAACGCACTGTCTACGGCCCTGGTCGATCAATTGCACCACGGCCTGGCGCGAGCGACCGCCGACCCGGCGGTGCGGGTGGTGGTCCTTGGCCATACCGGTGGAACATTCTGTGCGGGTGCAGATCTGAGCGAAGCGGCGGGTCGCGAACCGGGTGACGTCGCGGTCGATCGGGCGCGTGAGATGACGAAGACGTTGCGCGCGATCCTCGAGCTGCCCGTGCCTGTCATCGGGGCGATCGACGGCCATGTCCGGGCCGGGGGCCTGGGCCTGGTCGGCGCCTGCGACCTTGTGGTGGCCGGGCACAACAGCACGTTCGCCCTCACCGAGGCAAGGATCGGCGTTGCGCCATCGATCATCTCGCTGACACTGTTGCCGAAGATGTCACCGCGCTCGGCGGGCCGCTACTTCGTCACCGGAGAGAAGTTCGGCTCCGCCGAGGCTGCCGCGATCGGGTTGATCACCGTGGCCTCCGACGACCTCGAGGGCACTGTCGCGGGTCTGACCGCCGAAATCGCCAAGGGTTCACCGCAGGGTCTGGCGATGTCGAAGGCGCTGACGACCGCGGCGATTCTCAGGTCGTTCGACGAGCATGCCGAGGAGTTGACCCGACTGTCGGCCGAACTGTTCGCCTCCGACGAAGCACGGGAGGGGATGCTGGCCTTCCTGCAGAAACGCCGGCCGAGCTGGATCGGTTGAGCCGGGCCTCAGTTCGCGCTGGCGCCGTGGCGGCCTGCGCCCGCCGCGAACCGGCCGGCCCCGTGTGCGGCCTCGTGCTTGACCCGTTCGATACTGTCGAACTCGAATTCCATTGCAGCTTGCTCTGTTTGGCCCCATTGGTGTAGCGCGGACAGGCGATCGGCCCGCAGGCACCGCTGGGGTAAGGCCGCCAGTTGCGCTGCCAGCTCCTCGGCCTCGGTTCGGGCATCGCCCTTGGGAACTACTCTGTTGGCCAGGCCGATCGCGTGGGCCTCAGCGGCGTCGACGGCGCGGCCCGTCAGAATCAGGTCCATGGCCCGGCTTTCGCCGATGAGCCTCGGCAGGCGCACGGTGCCGCCGTCGATGAGCGGAACGCCCCAGCGTCGGCAGAACACGCCCAGCACCGCATCCTCTTCGACCACCCGCAGGTCGCACCACAGCGCCAACTCCAAGCCACCGGCCACCGCGTAGCCGCTGATGGCTGCGATCACCGGCTTGGACAGGACCATCCGGCTCGGCCCCATCGGACCCGGACCAACCGGGCTGAGGGTGTTGGACTGCGGCGTGCCGAACGCCTTGAGATCGGCTCCGGCACAGAATGTTCCACCATCGCCCCACAACACGGCGACCGATGCGGCATCGTCGGCGTCGAATTCTTCGAACGCGGCGACCAGCGCGGCCGCGGTAGGTCCGTCCACCGCATTGCGCGCGTGCGGACGATGCAGGATGACGGTGGTCACCGCGCCGTCGCGCTCGGTTCGGACGGGTTCGGTCATGTCGCCTCCATGAGTTCTTCCCGGTCGCGCCGCGCGACGAGTTCGGCGGCAAAATCGGTGTACGCCGTGCGCAGTTGCGTGCCGGGCCAGTCTGCAGGCAACAGTTCGTCGGGCAGCACCGGGTCGGTGAGTAGATGCCGCACGATACCCGCGGCCGCCACGAACCGGCCCGGAACATCGGTGGCGGACGCGATATCGTCCAACAACCGGAGGCTCGCCCGGACCCAACCGGGCAGATCCCACAACCGGCCGACCAGATCGAACGGGTCGTCGTCGCGGGTGTGCAGTATCCGCACTCGTTCGGTGATTTCCTGCGGCAGCACCTGGTCGAGATTGTCGGGCCGCATCCATACCCCCTCACGCAACTCAGCAAAACGATACTGCTGCAAAGTGATTCGCAGGGCGGCGCGGGTACGTGCGTCGGTGCCGACACTGGTGATGACGAGGGTGAGCCATTCCCCGTTGTCTGGGCGCAGCCGGGGGTTGATGGCGTCGTCTTGGCGGCGCTGCCGGGCCAGCAGTCGGTCGGCCAGTCGATAGCCGTCCTCGGAGCGCACCAGGTCACCCGCCGCGACCATGCGAGTGAGCGCGACCCGCAACGCGGTTTCCTTGATATCGAAATCCGCTGTGAGCCTGATCAGTTCAGCTGCACTCGCCCATGCGGGGTGCGCCCCGAGCAGTACGCTCAGCACGACCGAACGGGCCGTCATCCGGTTCAGGGCAGGCACCCGTCAGACCCCGGCTGGCGGCCGTGCCGTCACCGCTCCTCGCGAGGGGTTGGAAATCATCCCTTGACCAACGCGCGCTCGATGATCGGGGCGAGATCCAGCCCGGCGGGCAGGGTTCCGAAGGCACCGCCCCACTGCCCGCCGAGCCGGCTGGCCAGGAACGCCTCGGCCACCGCCGGGTGACCGTGGCGGATCAGCAGCGAGCCCTGCAGGGCCAGGCTGATGTCCTCGGCGATCTTTCGGGCGCGGTATTCGATGTTGTCGAACGTGCCGAGCTGCTCCTTGAGCGCCGCGGCGTGGGCGTCCAGCCGTGGATCCTGTCCCAGCGCCAACTCGTCGAACATCACTTCGACACACTCGGGGCGAGTAGCCATGGCGCGCAACGTATCCAGGGCGCTGACGTTGCCGGAACCCTCCCAGATGCCCATCAGCGGAGCCTCGCGGTACAACCGCGGCATACCGGATTCCTCGACGTAGCCGTTGCCGCCCAGGCATTCCATCGTCTCACCCGCGTGCGGGGTAGCGCGCTTGCACACCCAGTATTTTCCGGCAGCCAACCCGATGCGGCGCAGTAGCGCTTCGCGTTCGTCGCCGCGCACCGCCTTGTCGGTGGCCCCGGCCATCCGCATGGCGAGCATCGTGGCCGCTTCGGCTTCCACGGCGAGGTCGGCAAGTACGTTGCGCATCAATGGCTGGTCAATCAAGTAGGTGCCGAACACCTTTCGGTGCTGGGCGTGGTGCACCGCACGGCTCAGCCCGGTACGCATACTGGTGGCGCTGCCCAACGTACAGTCGAGCCGGGTCAGGTTGACCATCTCGATGATGGTCTTCACACCCTGACCTTCCTCGCCGACCAGCCACGCCACCGCGCCGTCGTACTCGACCTCGCCGGAGGCATTGGCATGATTTCCGAGCTTGTCCTTGAGGCGCTGCAAGAACATTCGGTTGCGGCTGCCATCGGGCAGCACCCGCGGCAGGAAGAAACAGCTCAGCCCACCGGACGATCCTCCGTCGCTTCGCTCGTCTCTGCGCGCTTGGGCCAACACCAAGAAGATGTCGCCCATCGGCGCCGAGGTGAACCATTTGTGCCCGGTGAGCGAGTAGGTGCCGTCACCGTTGGGCACAGCCTGCGTGGTACCGGCCCGGACGTCGGAGCCACCTTGCTTCTCGGTCATCGACATGCCCGCGGTGATGCCGGGTTTGGTCGACGGCACCTTGAGCTCGGGGTCGTAGACTCGACTGGTCAGCAGGGGTTCGTAAACCTTGGCCAGCTTTGGGTTGAACCGCAGCGCGGGGACCACGGCGTATGTCATCGAGATCGGACACATGTGACCGGGCTCGGCGGTCCACACCGAGGTCTTGGCGGCGCGCACCACGTGGGATCCGGGCCGGTCATCGGCCCATGGTGCCGCGTGCAAGCCGTGCTTGATCGCCGCGGCCATCAGCTCGTGGTAGGCCGGGTCGTATTCGACCTCGTCGACGCGGTAGCCGTATTGGTCGTGGGTGTGCAGGATCGGCTGGTTGCGGTCGGCAAGCTCGCCCCAGCGCTGGACCTGGGCGCTGCCGCTGAGCGCACCGACCGCGTTGACCTCGTCGAGACCCCACTCACCACCTTCGCGAATGAGTGCCTCGGTCAACACCGGTGAGGCCGCGGAGTTGAAGTTCTCGAGCGGCGGGACCTGATTGGTGACGACGTGGGTGGCCGCGGACGCGAGGAGCGCAGGGTCAACCGCGGACGCGAGGAGCGCAGGGTCAACCGCGGACGCGAGGAGCGCAGGGTCAACCGCGGACGCGAGGAGCGCAGGATTGTGAGCCATACCCCAGTGTTACAGTTTCTCGACAGTTGTTCAAGAGTTGTAATGACCGCCGGAAACCCCCGTGCCCGCGTTTGCGAGCAGACATCTCTAGGCGCCGACGTCGGATTCGCGTGCGGACCGCCGCGCTTCATAGCGGTTCAACACCGTCACCACTACGGCCGCCAAGGCCCAGCCCAGCAGGATATCGATCACGTAGTGCTCGGCGGTGTAGACCAACGTGAATGCCATGATCAGGACGTAACCCACCAAGACCGGCCGCCAGCCGCGGTTGACGCGGTTCCACAGAAACGCCGAGACCGCCGCTGTCAGTCCGGCATGTAGTGATGGAATGGCCGCCACCAGATTTACGCTCGCCTGGCCTTGATCGATCAACGCTGTCGCAGTGTGCAGGTTGAGCTTGCCCCAGCCGCGCGTGACGATTCGCTCGATCCACTCATGCCCGCCGTCCCGGTTGCCCTGCATCGCCCCGAGCAGTCCGCCGTTGGTGGTCTCGCGCGCCGAGCGGAACATGCACCGCGGGCCGGACGGACCACCGTCGACATCATCTGCGGTACACCGGGCTGCAGCCCACGGCGGCGCGGCGGGCAGCAACGCATAAATCATCAGTGCCGCGAACGACAGCCCGACGAACAGCCGCACGAACCGTTTCCACTCCTCACGGTCACGCAGCCACAACACCCCGGCGACAACGTACGGCAGGATGAAGAACGACATGTAGACCGTGCTGATCACGATCTCCCACCACGGCGGGTTCAGAGCCTTGAGTCGTTCCTGTAGCCACACCGTCGGTACTGTCCCGAAGAACATCCAGCGGTCCGCGTTGACCTGCCACTGCCAGAGGGTCGGCCGCCCGATCAACGTCGCCGCTCCCCTGCTGAAGTCGTAGGCGACGAGCACCAACGCGAACGGAAGCCAGTCTCGGATGACGTAGAGCATGCGCCGGCCCTGTCCGATGCTGGCGGCCAGCAGGCCCGTAGAGATGTAGAGCAGCAACAGTTCTCGATTGAATGCGAAACCGTCGGTGACCGTCCGATAACCGACGATGACAGCCCAGACCGCGACCGCTAGATAGCGCACGATACGCAACAAAAGCGCGCGGCGCGCGGCGGCCTCCGCTGGAGGATCGACCGGTGATCGCACGATTGACTGCCCTTCGTCAATCATGGACACCCGGACAAGGCTAGTTCACCGGCCGCTAACCCCCCGTTTGGGAACCGTTTCTGGCGTGGCGGCTCAGCCCACAGTGTGCTCGCGGAGGAACGCGATGTCGTCCTTGCGACCTTCCTCGGACGTCTCACAGATCACCGGAGCGTCGGCGGCGTTGACCACCGCGGCCAGCAGGTGTGGATCGATCTGTCCCAGACCGAAATTGGCGTGCCGGTCGGCGCCGGAGCCTGCGGCATCCCGGGAGTCGTTGCAGTGCACCAGATCGATGCGCCCGGTGATGGCCTTGATGCGGTCCACCGCGTCGACCAGCGCCTCGCCCGCGGCCCATGCGTGGCAGGTGTCCAGGCAGAAGCCAATACCCTTGTCACCGATGCGGTCCCACAGCCGGGCGATGGTGTCGAAATGGCGGGCCATGGCGTGGTCCCCACCCGCGGTGTTCTCCAGATACACCGGTACGTCGGAATTCAGATAGTCGAGCGCCTTGCCCCAGCGCTCGAACCCGGCCTCCATGTCGTTGTCATCGGCATGCCCGCCGTGCACGATCACTGCGGTGGCGCCGATCTCGGCGGCAGCGTCGCACGTGTCCTGCAGGATCTTGCGGGATGGGATGCGCACCCGGTTGTTCGCGGACGCGACATTGATGAGGTACGGCGCATGCACGTACAGCGGAACGCTCGCGGCCTTGAGCACGGCGGCATCTTCGCGAGGCTTCGGTTTCTTCCAGCTCTGCGGGTTGCCGAGGAAGAACTGCACGACGTCGGCGCCGTCAGCGGCCGCCGCGGCCAGCGGGTCAGTGTTGTCTACATGCGAACCGATGAGCACGCCGCCAGTCTAGTGAGCCCCAGCGACACGCCCGCCTACCCGCATTGTCATCCCTGCAGGGGCGCGGGGTCTGTCACGCCAGAGTGACTGTCGCGCTCGAGTGTCACGCCAGAGTGGCGAGCCGAGGCTGTCATGTCGGCCCCACTTGTCGAGCGTCACGCCAGAGTGGCTCTCAGCGTCGGGAGCCACTCTGGCGTGACAGAGCCGTCCCGGCGACAAAGCAGTCGGCGACAGAGTAGTCCGTGACAGAGCCCATCGGCGACGGAGCGCGACCGGCCCGCACAGAGCCGCAGCCTGCACGGCCGACCGGACCCGCAGACGCAAAAGCCCCCGCCGAAGCGGGGGCTTTTCCGTAGTGACTAGCGGTAGTCCGAGTAGCCGTAATCGTCCAGCGGCACCGCAGCACCGGTGGCCTGGCCGAAGTCCGGGCTGTAGTACTGATCCTCGTAGGACGGGATCGTGTACGCAGCAGCGCGGGCCTCTTCGGTGGGCTGCACCTGGATGTTGCGGTAGCGGTTGATACCGGTACCGGCCGGGATCAGCTTGCCGATGATCACGTTCTCCTTCAGACCCTGCAGCTTGTCGCTGCGGCAGTTGATCGCCGCATCGGTCAGCACGCGAGTGGTCTCCTGGAACGACGCCGCCGACAGCCACGAATCGGTGGCGAGGCTCGCCTTGGTGATACCCATCAGCACCGGACGTCCGGCCGCGGGCTCGCCGCCCTCGGCCACGACGCGACGGTTCTCGGTCTCGAACTCGGCACGCTCGGTCAGCGAGCCGGGCAGGAACTCCGTCGAACCCGAATCGATGATCGTGACGCGACGCAGCATCTGCCGGACGATGACCTCGATGTGCTTGTCGTGGATCGACACACCCTGGGCCCGGTAGACCTCCTGGACCTCCTTGACGAGGTGAATCTGCACCTCGCGGGGGCCCTGGACACGCAGCACCTCGTGCGGATCGGCGGAGCCTTCCATCAGCTGGTCGCCGACCTCGACGTGGTCGCCGTCGGAGAGCACGCCCTCCGAGCCGTCCTCGTGCGTGATGACCCGCAGGCGCTGACGCTTGGTGAGCTTGTCGTAGACAACTTCCTCGCCGCCATCGTCGGGGACGATGGTGATCTTGAAGAACTTGTCGCTCTCCTCCAGCCGGACGCGGCCCGCGACGTCGGCGATGGGCGCCTTGTTCCGCGGGATACGAGCCTCGAACAGCTCCTGCACGCGAGGCAGACCACCGACGATGTCCGCACCACCGGTAACACCACCCTGGTGGAAGGTACGCATGGTCAGCTGCGTGCCGGGCTCACCGATGGACTGGGCGGCGACGATGCCGACGGCCTCGCCGATGTCGACCAGCTTGCCGGTGGCCATCGAACGGCCGTAGCACTTCGCACACACGCCGGCAGCCGACGCACAGGTCAGCACCGAACGCACCTTCACCTGCGAGATACCCGCGGCCAGCAGCGCGTCGATCGCCGGATCACCGAGATCGTGACCGCGCTCGATGATCACCTTGCCGTTGGCGTCGACCGCGTCGGTCGCCAGAGTCCGGGCGAAGGCCGAGGTCTCGACGTGCGCATCGCGGATCAGCGAACCGTCGTGGCCGCGCTCGGCCAGCGTGACGATGATGCCGCGCTCGGTCTCACAGTCGGTCTCGCGAACGATGACGTCCTGCGACACGTCGACCAGACGACGGGTCAGGTAACCCGAGTCGGCGGTACGAAGAGCGGTGTCCGCGAGGCCCTTACGAGCGCCGTGGGTGTTGATGAAGTACTCCAGCACCGTCAGGCCCTCGCGGAACGAGGACTTGATGGGACGCGGGATGAACTCACCCTTCGGGTTGGTCACCAGGCCCTTCATGCCGGCCAGGGTGCGGGTCTGGGTGAGGTTACCCGTGGCGCCGGACTTCACGATCGTGATGATCGGGTTGTCCGCCGGGTAGTACTCCTCCATCGCCTTACCGACCTCTTCGGTGGCGTCCTGCCAGATCTTGACCAGCGACTCGTTGCGCTCGGTGTGGTTGAGCGCACCGCGCTGGTACTTCTTCTCGATCGCCTCGGCCTCGGCCTCGTGGCGCTCCAGGATCTCCTGCTTCTGCGGCGGCACCAGAACGTCGGCCATCGAAACCGTGACACCCGAACGGGTGGCCCAGTGGAAGCCGGCGTCCTTGAGCTTGTCGACGGTCTGCGCCACCACGATCATCGGGTAACGCTCGGCCAGATCGTTGATGATCCGGGCCTGGACCTTCTTGTGCATCTGCTCGTTGACGAACGGATACCCGTGCGGCAGCAACTCGTTGAACAGCACCCGACCCAGCGTGGTGTCCGCGATCCAGGCGTCACCGTACTTCCAGCCGTCCTCGAACAGCTGGGCCTCGACGTCGGCCGGCGGCCGCAGATCGGTGAGCCGGACCTTGATCCGGGCACGCACCGACAGCGCACCACGGTCGAGGGCCATGATGGCCTCGGCCGGGCTGCTATACACGCCGGTCTCCGGGGTGTCCGTACCGGCCGGGGTGTACTCGCCGATGTCACCGGGAACCTCGGTGGTCAGGAAGTACAGCCCCGTCACCATGTCCAGACGCGGCATGGCCAGCGGCTTACCCGACGCAGGCGACAGGATGTTGTTCGAGGACAGCATGAGAATCCGCGCCTCGGCCTGCGCCTCTGCCGACAGCGGCAGGTGCACGGCCATCTGGTCACCGTCGAAGTCGGCGTTGAACGCCTCACACACCAGCGGGTGCAGCTGGATGGCCTTGCCTTCCACCAGCTGCGGCTCGAAGGCCTGGATGCCCAGGCGGTGCAGCGTAGGTGCACGGTTCAGCAGCACGGGGTGCTCGGCGATGACCTCTTCGAGGACGTCCCACACCTGCGGGCGCTGACGCTCGACCATGCGCTTGGCGCTCTTGATGTTCTGCGCGTGGTTCAGGTCGACCAGACGCTTCATCACGAACGGCTTGAACAGTTCCAGGGCCATCAGCTTGGGCAGACCGCACTGATGCAGCTTGAGCTGCGGACCCACGACGATAACGGAGCGACCGGAGTAATCCACGCGCTTACCGAGCAGGTTCTGCCGGAAGCGGCCCTGCTTGCCCTTGAGCAGATCGGACAGCGACTTGAGCGGACGGTTGCCCGGCCCGGTGACGGGACGACCACGACGGCCGTTGTCGAACAGCGCGTCCACGGACTCCTGAAGCATGCGCTTCTCGTTGTTGACGATGATCTCGGGTGCGCCGAGGTCGATCAGTCGCTTGAGCCGGTTGTTGCGGTTGATCACGCGGCGGTACAGGTCGTTCAGGTCGGAGGTGGCGAACCGGCCACCGTCGAGCTGAACCATCGGGCGCAGTTCCGGCGGGATCACCGGGACGGCGTCGAGCACCATGCCCATCGGCGAATTGCCGGACTGCTGGAAGGCCGCGACGACCTTCAGGCGCTTGAGCGCGCGCAGCTTCTTCTGGCCCTTGCCGTTCTTGATGGTGTCGCGCAGCGACTCCGCCTCGGCGTCGATGTCGAAGTTCTCGATGAGCTTCTTGATCGACTCGGCGCCCATGGCGCCGGTGAAGTACTCGCCGTAGCGGTCCTGCAGCTCGCGGTAGAGCACCTCGTCCACGATCAGCTGCTTGGGAGCCAGCTTGGTGAAGGTGCTCCAGATCTCGTCGAGCCGGTCCAGCTCGCGCTGGGCCCGGTCACGCAGCTGACGCATCTCGCGCTCGCCGCCGTCGCGCACCTTGCGGCGCACGTCAGACTTGGCACCCTCGGCCTCGAGCTCGGCCATGTCGGCCTCGAGCTTCTGGGCCCGCGCCTCCAGGTCGGAGTCACGCTGGTCCTCGACGGCCTTGCGCTCGACGGCCATCTCGGCCTCGAGCGTGGAGAGCTCGTTGTGCCGCATCTCGTCGTCGACTGCGGTGATCACGTAGGCCGCGAAGTAGATGATCTTTTCCAGATCCTTCGGGGCCAGGTCCAGCAGGTAGCCCAAGCGCGACGGGACGCCCTTGAAGTACCAGATGTGCGTGACGGGCGCGGCCAGCTCGATGTGGCCCATCCGCTCACGACGCACCTTGGCGCGAGTGACCTCGACGCCACAGCGCTCACAGATGATGCCCTTGAAGCGAACGCGCTTGTACTTACCGCAGTAGCACTCCCAGTCGCGAGTCGGTCCGAAGATCTTCTCGCAGAACAGGCCGTCCTTCTCAGGCTTGAGCGTGCGGTAGTTGATGGTCTCCGGCTTCTTGACCTCGCCGAAGGACCAGTTACGGATGTCGTCCGCGGTGGCGAGGCCGATGCGGAGTTCATCGAAGAAGTTGACGTCTAGCACGTAACTCCCTTTCCCCTTTCGGGACTAGAAAACAACTCAGTGCCCGCGGCGGTGCCGCGAATCAGGCCAAGTCTTCGACAGAGGCGGACTCGTTGCGCGACAGGTTGATACCGAGGTTGGCAGCGGCACGCTCCAGGTCCTCGTCGTCACCGTCACGCATCTCGATCGCCGCGCCGTCGCTGGAGAGCACCTCGACGTTGAGGCACAGCGACTGCAGCTCCTTGAGAAGCACCTTGAACGACTCGGGGATACCGGGTTCAGGGATGTTCTCGCCCTTGACGATGGCCTCGTAGACCTTCACGCGGCCGACCGTGTCGTCGGACTTGATCGTCAGCAGCTCCTGCAGGGTGTACGCAGCGCCGTAGGCCTGCATGGCCCAGCACTCCATCTCACCGAAGCGCTGGCCACCGAACTGCGCCTTACCACCGAGCGGTTGCTGGGTGATCATCGAGTACGGGCCAGTCGAGCGGGCGTGGATCTTGTCGTCCACTAGGTGGTGCAGCTTGAGGATGTACATGTAGCCGACCGTCACCGGGTACGGGAACGGTTCGCCGGAACGCCCGTCGAACAGCGTCGCCTTACCGTCGGCGTCGACCATGACCTCGCCATCGCGGTTCGGCAGCGTCGAACCGAGCAAGCCCTGCAGCTCACCTTCCTGCGCACCGTCGAACACCGGGGTGCTCACGATGCTGTCGCGCGGCGCGCTGTACAGATCCTCGGGCAGCTTGGTCGCCCAAGCGGGAGGTGCTCCAGCTGCGTCCGTATCTATGGTCCAGCCGGCCTTGGCCACCCATCCGAGGTGGGTTTCCAGGATCTGGCCGATGTTCATACGACGCGGCACACCGTGGGTGTTCAGGATGATGTCCACCGGGGTGCCATCGGGCAGGAACGGCATGTCCTCGACCGGCAGGATCTTGCCGATGACGCCCTTGTTGCCGTGGCGTCCGGCGAGCTTGTCGCCGTCGGAGATCTTGCGCTTCTGGGCGACGTACACGCGGACCAGCTCGTTGACACCGGCAGGCAGCTCGTCGTCGTCCTCGCGCGAGAACACGCGGATGCCGATGACCTTGCCGGACTCACCGTGCGGAACCTTGAGCGACGTGTCGCGAACCTCGCGGGCCTTCTCACCGAAGATGGCACGCAGCAGGCGCTCCTCCGGGGTCAGCTCGGTCTCACCCTTCGGGGTGACCTTGCCGACCAGGATGTCGCCGTCACGGACCTCGGCGCCGATGCGGACGATGCCGCGCTCGTCGAGATCGGCCAGGACCTCATCGGAGACGTTCGGGATGTCCCGGGTGATCTCCTCGGCGCCCAGCTTGGTGTCGCGGGCATCGATCTCGTGCTCCTCGATGTGGATCGAAGTCAGCACGTCCTCTTCCACCAGGCGGTTGGAGAGGATGATCGCGTCCTCGTAGTTGTGGCCTTCCCACGGCATGATCGCCACGAGCAGGTTCTTGCCCAGGGCCATCTCACCGTTCTCGGTGCACGGACCGTCGGCGATCACCTGGCCGGACTCGACGCGCTGCCCGGCGTCCACGATCGGACGCTGGTTGGCGCACGTGCCGTGGTTGGACCGGGCGAACTTGCGCATCCGGTAGGTGTGCCGGGTGCCGTCGTCGGCCATCACGGTGACGTAGTCGGCGGACACTTCCTCGACCACACCGGACTTGGCCGTGACCACCACGTCACCGGCGTCGATCGCGGCGCGCAGTTCCATGCCGGTACCGACCAGCGGGGCCTCGCTGCGCACCAGCGGAACCGCCTGGCGCTGCATGTTGGCACCCATCAGGGCGCGGTTGGCGTCGTCGTGCTCGAGGAACGGGATCATCGCGGTCGCGACCGACACCATCTGGCGCGGCGAGACGTCCATGTAGTCGACCTGGTCGGCCGCCACGAACTCGACCTCGCCGCCCTTCTTGCGGACCATGACGCGCTCTTCGACGAACCGGGCACCGCCATCGGTGTCGGTCGTCGGCGAGTTGGCCTGCGCCACGACGTGGCGGTCCTCCTCGTCGGCGGTCAGGTAGTCGATCTGGTCGGTGACGACACCGTCGACGACCTTGCGGTACGGGGTCTCGATGAAGCCGAACGGGTTGACCCGGGCGTACACCGACAACGAGCCGATCAGACCGATGTTCGGACCTTCAGGGGTCTCGATCGGGCACATGCGGCCGTAGTGCGACGAGTGCACGTCGCGGACCTCAAGGCCGGCGCGCTCACGGGACAGACCACCGGGGCCCAGCGCCGACAGACGACGCTTGTGGGTCAGACCCGACAGCGGGTTGTTCTGGTCCATGAACTGCGACAGCTGGCTGGTCCCGAAGAACTCCTTGATCGCCGCCACGACGGGACGGATGTTGATCAGGGTCTGCGGCGTGATCGCCTCGACGTCCTGGGTGGTCATCCGCTCGCGGACGACACGCTCCATACGCGAGAGGCCGACCCGGATCTGGTTCTGGATCAGCTCGCCGACGGTACGCAGACGACGGTTGCCGAAGTGGTCGATGTCGTCGACCTCTACGGGAACCTCGACACCATCGGGGACCGTCATCGTGGTCTGGCCCTCGTGCAGGCGCACGAGGTACTCGATGGTCGCGACGATGTCTTCTTCGGTCAGCGTGGTCGAAGTGGATGGCTGGACCTTGCTGTTGGGGTTGAGGCCCAGCTTCTTGTTGACCTTGTAACGGCCGACGCGGGCCAGGTCGTAGCGCTTCTCCTTGAAGAACAGGTTCTCCAGCAGGGTCTGCGCGGACTCCTTGGTCGGCGGCTCGCCCGGACGCAGCTTGCGGTAGATGTCCAGCAGCGCCTCGTCGGTGCCTGCGGTGCTGTCCTTCTCCAGCGTGCCCATCATGATCTCGGAGAAGCCGAAGCGCTCGGTGATCTGCTCGGCGGTCCAGCCCAGCGCCTTGAGCAGCACGGTGACCGGCTGACGGCGCTTGCGGTCGATGCGCACGCCGACGGTGTCGCGCTTGTCGACGTCGAACTCCAGCCACGCGCCGCGGCCGGGGATGACCTTGACGCTGTGCAGGGTCTTCTCGGTCGACTTGTCGATGCTCTCGTCGAAGTACACACCCGGCGAACGGACCAGCTGGCTCACCACGACACGCTCGGTGCCGTTGATGATGAAGGTGCCCTTCTCGGTCATCATCGGGAAGTCACCCATGAAGACCGTCTGGCTCTTGATCTCACCGGTGTTGTTGTTGATGAACTCGGCCGTGACGAACAGCGGGGCCGCGTACGTCATGTCCTTGTCTTTGCACTCGTCGACCGGAGCCTTGACCTCGTCGAAACGCGGGTCGGAGAAGCTCAGCGACATCGAGCCGGAGAAGTCCTCGATCGGCGAGAGCTCGGCGAGGACCTCTTCGAGGCCACCGACGGGATTGTCGTCACCGCGGTCGACAGCGTTCTGCCGCCACCGGTCGGAGCCGACCAGCCACTCGAAAGAATCGGTCTGAACGTCGAGAAGCCCCGGAACCTCAAGCGGCTCGCGGAGCTTGGCAAATGAAACTCTGTTCGGTGCTCCTGGGACGGAGTTATTGGTGTTAGCGTTCGCTGTGCTCTGGCTAGAGACTGCCAAGATGCATCCTTCCAGCACCTCACGCGACGATTCGGATGCCGGACTGCACCGGTCCTGTTGTCGCTCTGTTCTGCGTCGGTTCGGCTGGCGTTTTCCTGCTTTGAGCCTCGTCCAAACTCCCGGACGCAACGCACGCGACTAGGTACTGAGCAATGCTCAGACTAGGACCACGATGTCAGGTACAGGTGAGGTGGGCAGGATGCAGCCAGCGCAACGTCCAACGATAGCGCAGAACGGCGCATTCCTCAACCAGACAGACCCATGCTATGAGCTGGGTCACTCGTCGCTGGCTGGCGTCCTGAACCCGTTCACACATGCTGACCAACAGATTGACCCGTCTGGGCTCGTCAGTCAAGAGTTCACACGCTCCTTTAGCCAGGAAACTTGACCGGACGTCGCGGGATATTTCACGACTCAGCTCTGAGTGGGCACCTCGATGACGCCCGTCGGGTCGTCGTCCGCCGAACGATCATGCCGTTTGGTGGGCTCGTCGTACTCGTGCACGGGATACTTGTGAGTGCCCTCGAGGTCGTCCATGATCGCTGCCTGCGCGGCCGGCGGCAGGGTGTGCATCATCTCGCGCACGCGGGCCTGACGACGCGCCACCGCCTTGCGCTCGGGCATGCCGGGCGTCGCCATGAGCTGTGGCGGCACGCCCTCGATCTCTTCGACGCCGCCGTCGTGCTGGCCCAGGTCCAACATGGCCTGCTCGGCCGCGGCGGTCGCCTCGTCCTTCTCCTCGGACATTCCGATCGGCCCGATCCGCCGGCCGTTGAGGAACTGTTTGACGACTGGCTCGTCGCTGGTCAACAGCACCTCACGGGGGCCGAACATGACCAAGTGCTTACGGAACAGCATGCCCATGTTGTCCGGCACGGTTCGAGCGATGTTGATGTTGTGCGTCACGATCAGGATCGTGGCGTCGATCTGGGCATTGATGTCGATCAGCAACTGGCTCAGGTAGGCGGTACGGACCGGGTCCAGACCGGAGTCCGGCTCGTCACACAGGATGATCTTCGGATCCAGCACCAAAGCGCGGGCCAGGCCGGCACGTTTGCGCATACCGCCGGAGATCTCACCAGGGAACTTGTGCCCGTCGTTGGGCATGCCCACCAGCTCGAGCTTCTCCATGACGATGTTGCGGATTTCGCTTTCGGACTTCTTGGTGTGCTCGCGCAGCGGGAAGGCGGTGTTGTCGTAGATGTTCATCGAGCCGAACAGCGCGCCGTCCTGGAACAGCACACCGAACAGCGTGCGGATCTCGTAGAGTTCCTTGGCCGAGCACTCGATGATGTCGGTGCCGTCGATGACGATCGAGCCGCGCTCGGGACGCAGCAGACCGATCAGAGACTTCAGGAACACAGACTTCCCGGTACCGGACGGGCCCAGCAACACGCTGACCTCCCCGGCAGGGATGGTCAGGGTCACGTCTTCCCAGATCTTCGATGATCCAAATGACTTGCTGAGTCCGGTTACGTCGATTTGGACGCCCATCAAAGATCCTTCCGCCTACCCCTTGACCGCGCCACGACTCCAGCCTGTGGGTTGAGTCACCATAACCTACGCACTACCACCGCAGCAGCGTTGTGTCCACGGAATCCGCACAGCTGCCAGAACAGCAAAGATCCCCGAATCCGAGGGATTCGGGGATCTTTGGCAAGACGGAAACTACTTGACGGTGACCGAAGCGCCGGCAGCCTCGAGCTTGGCCTTGGCGTCCTCGGCGGCCTCCTTGGTGACCTTCTCCAGCAACGGCTTGGGGGCGCCGTCGACCAGATCCTTGGCTTCCTTCAGGCCCAGGCCGGAGACGATCTCGCGGACGACCTTGATGACGCCGATCTTCTTCTCGCCGGCACCCTCGAGGATGACGTCGAACTCCGACTGCTCCTCGGCGGCCTCGGCGGCGGCCGGGGCGGCACCGGCGGCCGCGACGGCGACCGGAGCGGCGGCGGTGACCTCGAAGGTCTCCTCGAACTGCTTGACGAACTCAGAGAGCTCCAGCAGCGTCATTTCCTTGAAAGCGTCGAGCAGTTCGTCGGTGGACAGCTTTGCCATGTTGATGGTCCTTCCTTATTTCTTACTGATGTATGGGGTAGGTGAAAGCGGCGGGCTCTATGCCGCTTCTTCGGATGCCTTCTTCTCCTGCAGCGCGGCGGCCAGCCGGGCGACCTGAGAAGCGGGTGCGTTGAACAGGCCGGCAGCCTTGGACAGGTTGCCCTTCATGGCGCCTGCCAGCTTGGCCAGCAGCACCTCGCGCGACTCGAGGTCGGCGATCTTCTCGACCTCGGAGATCGAGAGGGCGCGGCCGTCCATGTAGCCGCCCTTGATGACGAGCGCCTTGTGGTCCTTGGCGAACTTCTTGATCGCCTTGGCGGCGTCGACCGGCTCGCCCTGGACGAACGCGATCGCCGTCGGACCGGCGAACAGATCATCGAGGCCTTCAATGCCGGCTTCCGAGGCGGCCCGCTTCACCAGGGTGTTCTTGGCGACGGTGTACGTGGTCGAGTCGCCGAGGGAACGACGGAGTTCGGCCAGGTTTGCCACGGTGAGCCCGCGGTACTCGGTGACGACGGTGGCCGTCGCCCCCTTGAACTGCTCGGCAATGTCGGCAACCGCCGTGGCCTTATCAGCCTTGGCCATGCATGCCTCCTTGTGGTGGGTATCGGTCGATCCACCTGGACAGCCGGCGCCAAAGGCCATGAAATGACGAACGCCCCGACGCAGACAGGTCGGGGCGTGGAAATCTACGGACTTTTAAATCCGAAGGTCGCAACTAGCCTCGTCCTCCTGCGTGGGCCGCTGGGATCTCTCCCAGGCCTTCAACCGATTGCCGAGCCACTTGCTCTTCGCGCAAGCGCTCATCGGTGACCGACGGTCTTCGGTGGAACCCGATAAGAGTAGCCGAGCACCCGCCTGGCGTCCTAATTCCTCGTCCCCTGCACCGCGAACGTGCGCGTCTGTCACCCGACACACCGCGTCCGACCGCCACTATGCGCACGTTCGTCGCCGCTCAGCGTGCACCCGCGACCACCAGCAACACGAACGCCACGGCCAACAGGGCCACCCGCAGCCAATGCAGTCGGTCCCACCGATGCGCCAGCTCCCGAACCGGCGTCTCCTCGGGACCGGCTCCCACCGACGCCGCGACGCGATTGTTGATGGGCACCAGCGTGGTCAGTGACAGGACCATGATCACACCCATCAACGCGACCGCGGCAATCGCCAGCGGGGACCGCCCCAGCCACGCGACACCGACCAACGGGGCCGCCGCAGCGAAGTACCAGAACGGCATGACGCTGGGGCCGGTGCTGCAGGTCCTGTGCGACTGGGGACGCACCCACATGCAGCTCCAGATGCAGAAGCCTCAGGCGCGCAGGAGAGCGGCCGCACCGACCAGGCCGGCGTCGCCGCCCAGTTCGGCAGGCACGACGCGCAACGTGCGCAGAAACGCCAGCCCGGCATAGCACGCAAGCGCGTCGCGGATCGGTGTGAACAGCAGGTCCCCGGACTTGGCCACCCCGCCGCCGATCACGACCAAGTCGAGGTCGCACACCGCGCCCACCGACGCGATCATCGCCGCAATCGCAGTGGCACCACGTCGAAAAGCCTTGTGCGCAAGCGGCTCCCCCGCGAGGGCTGCGGCGGCCAGCGCCCCGGCGTCGGCACCCTCGGGCGCAGCCCAGCCCTGTTCGCGCGCCCACTGCACCAGGTGCGGTCCGGAGGCGATCGTCTCCACACACCCGTACCCGCCGCACGCACACAGCGCCCCGCCTTCCGGCGCAACGATGACATGTCCGACGTGTCCGGCATTCCCGGTGCGGCCGGCATACGGCGCGCCGTCGAACACCAGCCCGCCGCCGACCCCGGTCGACACCACCATGCCGAGCATGAACCGGGCACCCCGACCGGCACCCCGCCAATGCTCCCCCAACGCCAGGCATAACCCGTCGCCCCCGAGTCGCACCGGCAACCGCGACACCGACTCAACGCGTTCGACGATCGGAAACCGATGCCACTGCGTGATATTGATGGGGCTGACGGTTCCGCTCGGCAGGTCTATCGGCCCGGCTGATCCGATACCGACACCACACACTGCCCCGTCGGCCAGGCGCAGCGTGTCGACGAGCAGAGTCTCGACGGCGCCCCAGATCGTCTCGGCGTCCCCGTCCGGGGTCGGCGCGGTGGCGTGGTGCACCAGGACGCCGTCGGCGTCGACGAGACCCGCGGCGACCTTGGTTCCGCCGATGTCCAGGGCAAGGGTGAGGGTGCTCATCGCTAATGCTTGTGGGTGTTGTCTGGCTGCCGCGGATCCCCCGGATGCTCATACCCGGCCGCGAGCTCGACCAGTTCGGCACACCGCACGTCGAGCCACAGCCGGAAGGTACGTCGGCGGGCTGCGGCCAACAGGTGCTGGGCGATCCGGTCGCGCACCTGATCGAACGCCGGCGGCACCGGCTTGGCATGCCAGCCCTGTTGCTGGACTCCAGGTTTCGCCGCGAAGCGCAACGGGTTACGGGCGTGGTACGCGACAATATCCTCGTCGCTCACCTCTACGGCCCGGGTGACCTCGGTAAACACCGCCCGTGCCAGTGGCGTGGTCAGTACTGCGGCGGCCACACTGCCGATCTCCAGGCGCGCGGCCGTATCCGGCAACAGCTCGTCCTCGGTGTCGGCCCCGGCGAGGTCCGGGTGGCGGGCAGCGGCCTCGATCGCCACGACCCGTTCCGCCACTACGAGCTGCGTCAGCCAGCGGCGTAGCTGCCTGCCCTCGCTGGTACCAGGACGCGGCAGCGCCGACGCAAGGTTTCCTGCCCGCACCATCGCCTCCCGTTGGTCGATCTCACTGACCAGCACCGGCTTTCCAGCGACCACCGCAGCCACACCCATCGGGGCCGCTCGGCTCTTCGCGCAAGCGCTCACTGGTGCACCACCACCCGGACAGCAGGGGTGTACAACAGCCGCCCGGCACAGCCGACCCTGATCAGCGCCCACCATTCACCTGGCTCGATCCATTCGGGCGGCATCACGTCGAAACCGATCTGCGCCGTCCCACCTGCCGGAAGTTCAAATCCGACGGCCGCCGGCCCCATCCAGTCCCAGGTGCCCCACGGGCTGATCAAGTGCGCCTGGGCACTCAAGGCGGCCCGGGCATCAGTACCCAGCTCAACCGAAAGCTGTTTGTTATCACCGGCTTTCACCTCTATCGGCTGCAGTTCGGAGCACAGTTTGAGCACCTTCCCGCCCGGTTCACCGACGGTCACGACGCAGATGTCCTCGACCACCTGACGCCAAGACGGCGGCAACGCGGCCGAGTCGGTTCCGGTGACCACGAGTTCCGCGCGAATCGGGTAAAGCCCGGGTGCGACGCCGGCCGGCATGCCCAGTGTCACCTCCGTTTCCAGATGTTCGTCAGGCGGGAGCACGAACGGGAGTTCGGCCGGCTCCGCTGTCCACCCCGGCGGAACGATCACCCGGACCCGGCCGTGCAGTGGCGCATCGGTGCAGTCACTGGCCACGGTAAGGTGCAGCACCACCGGTGAATCCGCCGTCACGGTAAGGCTTTCCGGGTGCAGATGCGCCACAGCTGGCAGGCCACCCAGCGGTGCCGGGCCTCGATTGTGCAGCCAGTACCGAGCGTAGAGCGGTTGGACAGCCTCGGCCTCCGGGGCCAATGCGCGGTGCTCCGCACGTAATATCCGGGGCAGGTTCAGCCGGGTTGACACCGTTGCTATCTCAAAACCACTCAGCCCCAATTGGTCTCGCGGTACCTGCTGCATGCGGGACTCCTCGAGCAGAGTGAGGCGTGTCAGAGGTACCAAGCGCAGCCCGGATCGGATTTGCACATCGGTTGCCTTACCGCAGATTTCGACCAGCCGAGCGGTGATGCCGCCAGCCGGGTCAGCGGGCCGCACACTGCCGGAGGACAACGGATTGCCGGTGGGCTTGAGCGCGTCGAGTCGCACCTGTCCGGCCGGCTCGATCTCCAGCAGAGAACCCCACGACGGCAGGCCACCGGCCGGGCTGCGCCCAGCCGGTACCGCCCGCAGCGGCCGGTTGAATTCCGCCCCGCGCGCGGCGACGCCGACCTCACGCCAGTCACCATCGCCGGCCACCACTGCGTAGTCGAAAGTATGTGTCCAGTGCTGTAATTGGAAATTAGAACCGTCGGGTGCGGTCCTTCGCGGCGGGTCGATCCACGTGCCCGACGGCCAGCCGGTGCACGACCGCATGAGCGAGGTGTGCAGGGTGCCGTCAGGCTCGACGGCGAACCCCGGCACACCTCGGTTGAGCACCGCAACCGTGCGCTGCTCGAACGCTTCGGCCTCGGTCGGCACATGCTGGTCGACGACGATCTCGGCGTCGGCGAGGTCGTCGACCACCGCCGTGAGGTCGCCGGCCAGGATCAACACCGGCAAGGCCCGCGGCGCACGCAGGTCGGCGTCGGGAACCCACTGCTCAGCCAGTGGCGTCGTCGCGGGCACCCACACCCTGGCCGATCCGGTGGCGTCCAGCTGACGTTTGAGTTCGTCACTATAGGCGACATCGGCTTCGGCGAGAACTGCTGCAGTGAAAGAGTTTTCACTGGGTCCGCCGAGAGCGAGCCGGGTGTCGGGCAGGTTGGAATCCACGGCCAGGTTGCCGTAGCGAGGTTTGTCGGCGCTGCTGCAGGTGGCGGTCACCCCGGCACGGACGAGTGCGACCATCAGCTCTCGCGGGTCAGCTGCATCCGAGGAAGCGATGAGGTCCGGCGTGACCACTTCTGCCACCGACACCGCCCGCATCGTGTCCCCGACCTTGATACGCACCGCCGAGGACAGACCGAACCAGCCGTAGGCGGGGTTGTCCAGCGTCCATGGATGCTGTGCCGTGTCGACTGCGGTCTGTTCGTGATCATGCAGCAGACCGAAGCCGCGCCCGATGACCGCGTCGCCGACTTCACTGACCGGCAGCGCACCGGGCACGGGACACGGCCAACGCAGTCGCAGCAGTTTGTCGGATCCGGTGAAGTCATCGATCGTGGTGCGGCAGTCGACGCGATCCAGGCCGTGCCACAGGGTGATCGTCTGGGTATACCGGAGCAGCCCGTCGATGCGGCCGCGCACGGTCAGCCGCTGCCCCAATACACTTCGGTGGCAAAGGACTTCGTCGGCCGCACCGCTGGAGGAGCAAACGACAGGCCCCTTGGGCAGCAGGTGCCACGGACCCTCACCGGCTTGCGGATGGGCCGGGTATTCGTCGTACACCGCCAGTTCGTTGCCCACCGCTCCGTCGGCGATCAGTTCGCGGCCGGCCCGGATCAGTGAGACCACCCCGCCGCCTCGAGCCGGGTCGACCGTCAGTCGATAGCGGTCGTTCTCGATCGTGTGCCCCACCAACGGTTCCCACCCCTGCACCGAGCCGTCGGCGAACCGGTAGGCACGCCAGCCCAGCGAAGGCACGTCGCGGGCCAAAAAGCTCACGGTCCTGCCGCCGTGTTCGACCAGAACGGGCACCTCGGAGCCGTCGGTGTCGAGCAGCACGCCACCCAACGGCACGTCGAGATGCACGGTGACCAGATCTGTACGCTTGTGCGCCAACGGGTTCCATACCACCAGGGATCCGTACACCGCCTCAGAGAGCAGCGCCAGCGCATTGTCTCGGGCGACGCGGCCCAGCTCCCACGCGTCACGCCATCCGGTCAGCAGATCGAGGTAGACCTGATCGGATTCCGATCCGGTGATGGCGTCGTGGTGCGCGCCGTAAGCCAGTTGCACCCACGCTTTGGCAAGCGCCGCCTGCGGGTAGTCCGCACCCCCGAGCAGGCTCGCGAACACCGCGAAGCGTTCGGCATCGAGCACCACGTCCTCGGCGGCCCGGTTGGCCTGTTTGGTGTCGATGTAGGAGACGTCCTTGCCGGTGTAGATCGGGTTCATGTCCCGGGTCTGCGGCGAGGGTTTGCCGCCGCGGGAGTCGAGTTCGGCTCGTACCGCGGCGAAGAACTCGCTGGGCAGTGCGCACACGAACTTCGGCCAGAGGTAGCGGGCGTTCCAGTCGCGGTGGATCTGGGTGACCCATTTGTTGGGCGGGGTGTAGTCGGTGCCGACCGGCAGCAGCACGTTGCGGGTCAGGGCGACGCGCTTGAGTTTGGTGAACAGCCGGTAGGTGGACTCTTCGGCATCGGCCAGCGTGGCCGCGGAATCCATCCACCAACCGGCCGAGTAGTGCGCCGGCATGTAGTGGGTCAGCAGCCCGCGACCCGACGGGGCGATCCACTCGAATTCGCTGGCGAACTGCATGCGTTCGGGGTCACCGTCGTTCTGCATCGGACCCCACTGGTGATGCGGTCCACGGGCCCACGAACTGGATGTCAGGCCCGCGTCGGCCGCCATGCCGGGGAACTGCGGATCGTGTCCGAACACGTCGAGCTGCCATGCCGTCGCGGGGTTTGCGCCGAGCACGTCACGCTGGAAGCCCATGCCCGCCACGAAGTTTCGGATGGCTGTCTCGGGACTGGTGAGGTTGGTGTTCGGTTCGTTGTAGGTGCCGCCCATGATCTCGACGCGGCCCTCGGCGATGAACCGGCGCAGATCGGCCCGGTCTTCGGGGTGGGCATCCCAGTAGGGCTTGAGGTAGTCCACCTCGGCCAGCACGAACTTGTATTCCGGTTCGCGGCGGGCCATTTCCAGATGCGCGTGAACCAGGTCGAAGCCGTTGGTCTGTCGGCACCGGCCGGGTGGGTCCTCGGTCCACACGCTGGTGTAGGCGGCCTGGGTGTTCCACCACACCGGGTCATAGTGAAAGTGGCTGATCATGTACATCGTCCAGCCCGGTTCGGCAACGGTGAACTCGAACTCCAGTCCGTCGACCACGGCGGCGCGCGTCTCCCCGGGGATCGGATCGCGCACGGTCACCGGCACCTCGACCACGCCGTCACCCGGGCCCGCGACAGCGTGCCCGGACAAGCCGTCGCCCTCTACCCGGACGGTCGCCGGAGCGGTACATCCCGTGTAGGTCACTCGGGCCAGCTGCACCGGTAGATCCGAAGAACCGACGAATAATTCCGTGGACTCCGCGGCGATGACGGGCATGCAGCGACCTTACGTTTGTGCAACGCTCCGGGACAGGCGTTCGGCCATTGCCCGCACGGCCGTGGTCAGCTCACGCGGCTCAAGCACCTCGAAATCGTGCCCCACTGTGGCGAAGTACATCACCATGCGTTGCGGGTCGTCGGCTCCGGCGGTCACGATGCACGCATCGGACCCGTCCGCCTCGACGATAGCTGAGGCCGGTGAAAACATCGGTGCCACAACGTCTTGCGGGGCCTGGTACCGCACCCGGGCCACATACCGGTACGGCGACGCGCTGATCGCCCGGCGCACGTAGTCGGCCGGGTCGGGCGCGTCCCGCGGTGTGAAGGTGCTGCCCAGCGCCCTGACCTCGGACATCCGGTCCAGGCGCAGCGTACGCCAGTCGGCGCGGTCGCGGTCGTAGGCCATCAGATACCACCGGCGACCAGTGGTGACGAGCTGATAGGGCTCCAGCCGTCGTTGCGTGTCGTTGCCACGGACGTCGGTGTAGCCGGCGGCGACGTGTTCGCGGTCGCGGCAGGCACGGGCCAGGGTCATCAGCACATCGGGTTCGACCGGCGCGTCCGATGAGTCGGGTGCCAGGGTGACGGTGGCGTCGTGCACCGCCGCTACCTGTGAGCGCAGCCGCGCCGGCATCACCTGGTCGAGTTTGGACAGTGCCCGCAGGGCCGATTCCCCGACGCCGGCGACGCTGCCGCCGGCGGCCAGGCGCAGGCAGACGGCCATCGCGACAGCTTCGTCCGGGTCGAGCAGCAGCGGGGGCAGCGCCGCCCCGGCACCGAGCTGATAGCCACCGCCGTGCCCCTTGCTGGCGTGCACCGGATATCCCAGGTCGCGCAGCCGCTCGACGTCGCGCCGGACGCTGCGGGCGGTAACGCCGAGCCGCTCGGAGAGTTCCTCCCCCGACCAGACGCGACGCGACTGCAGCAGGCCGAGCAATTGGAGGACCCGGCCGGTCGTTTCAGCCATGGACAAAGTCTGCCGCATTCTTAGGACAGGAACTGTCCTCTATGGGTGCAAAGGTGGCTTTATGCAGAGAAACCCGCTGGCCGATCAGTTGGACTACCACTGGATCCACCAGCTGCGCCCCCGGTTGGAGGGACTCACCGACGCCGAGTACTTCTGGCAGCCGGTCCCCGACTGCTGGACGGTCCATCCCGACGGCGCCATCGACTTCAGCTATCCCCCGCCGCAGCCCGAACCGTTCACAACCATCGCGTGGCGGCTGGCGCACGTCATCGTCGGCGTGTTCGCCATGCGCAACTACGCGCACTTCGGCGGCCCGCCCGCCGACTACCAGTCCTGGCCGTACGCCACCGACGCGGCCACCGCCCTGACCCAGCTCGACACCGCGTATCGAGTCTGGATCGACGGAGTCCGGTCCCTCGGCGACGATGAGCTGAACAAGCCGATCGGACCGGCCGAAGGGCAATGGGCCGACTACTCGATGACCGAGCTGATTCTGCACATCAACCGGGAGGCCATCCATCACGGTGCCGAAATCGCGTGCATCCGAGACCTTTACGCGCATTCACACCACAACCAGGAGAACTGAACCATGCCCGGATTGCCCACACCGGCCGCCGACGAGCGTCAGAGCCTGATCGAGTTCCTGCGCCACAATCAGAACGCATTCGTGGCGGTGTGCCACGGCCTCACCGACGAGCAGGCCCGCTGTACTCCATCGGTGAGCGCGCTGTCGGTGGGCGGCCTGATCAAGCATGTCACCGCGGTGCAACGCAGTTGGGCGGACCGCGTCAGGTCAGCACCGGGCTTCCCGGCGCCAGACCCGCGGCCGATGGCCGAGATCATGGCCGAGTACGCCGACCAGCATGTGATGCGCGAGGACGAAACCCTCGATGGTCTGGTCGCCGCGCTGACGGCAGAGAACGCCGCCACCCGGCAAACGTTCGCCGAGGCCGACGTGAACACACCCGTCCCGGTTCCTCAGGACGTGCCGTGGTTCCCCAAGGACATCGAACACTGGTCGCCGCGCTGGGTGGCCATGCATCTGGTGGAGGAGCTCGCCCGGCATGCCGGGCACGCTGACATCATCCGTGAATCCGTCGATGGGGCAACGATGTACGAGTTGATGGCCGCCGCGGAGGAATGGCCAGAGACCGAGTGGATCAAGCGGTGGCGGCCGGGCCCATTCCGGAGTTCCGGCAGGCGCAGGCCCGAGTTGCCGGCGGCGTCGACCCCATCTTGGCGCCGCATACCGTACCGACATATGTGCCCGGCAGTGATCCGACACTCAGCCGCGACCAGGTCGAGCACAGCTTCGCCTGACATGACGAATGGCACGGTTGTGCACACAAGCCGGCCTGAGCAGCGATTAAGCGGTTGTGTGCATTGCGCGCACGCCGTCGCACTGTGATACACAACACACCCATTTTTGGCGGTACCGGCGGTTTTGAGACACTGCGGTAGTGAGCACTCCGCCGAAATCCAAACAGCGCGAGGGAGCCAAGCTGGATCGCGTCCCCCTGCCGGTCGAGGCCGCACGCATCGGCGCGACCGGCTGGCAGATCACCCGCACGGGCGCCCGCGTCGTCACGAACCTCCTCGGCAAGGGATCTCTGCAGGAGAAGATCATCAGGCAGGTTCCTCAGACGTTCTCTGATCTGGGTCCGACGTACGTCAAGTTCGGCCAGATCATCGCCTCCAGCCCCGGCGCCTTCGGTGAGCCGTTGAGCCGGGAATTCCGCAGCCTGCTGGACCGGGTGCCGCCGGCGGACACCGCAGCGGTACACGAACTCTTCAAAGAGGAACTCGGCGACGACCCACAGAATCTGTTCAAGTCGTTCGACGAGAAGCCGTTCGCCTCTGCCTCGATCGCCCAGGTCCATCACGCGAGGCTGCACTCCGGTGAAGAGGTGGTCGTCAAGATCCAGCGTCCTGGCATCCGTCGTCGCGTCGCGGCGGATCTACAGATCCTCAAGCGCAGCGCCCAGGTCATCGAACTCGCCAAGCTGGGCCGGCGACTGTCCGCGCAGGATGTGGTCGCCGATTTCGCCGACAACCTGGCCGAGGAACTCGACTTCCGACTCGAGGCCCAGTCGATGGACGCGTGGGTGTCGCACATGCACGCCTCACCGCTCGGTGAGAACATCCGGGTCCCGCAGGTGTATTGGGACCTGACGAGTGCGCGAGTACTGACGATGGAGCGCGTGGCCGGCATCCGCATCGACGACGTGGCCGCCATCCGCAAGGCCGGTTTCGCCGGCACGGAGCTGGTGAAGGCGCTGCTGTTCAGTGTTTTCGAGGGCGGCCTCAAGCACGGCCTGTTCCACGGCGACCTGCACGCCGGCAATCTGCATGTGGACCACGACGGCAAGATCGTGTTCTTCGACTTCGGCATCATGGGCCGCATCGATCCGCGCACCCGCTGGCTGCTGCGGGAGCTCGTCTACGCCCTGCTGGTCAATAAGGACCATGCCGCCGCGGGCAAGATCGTGGTGTTGATGGGCGCGGTGGGCACAGTCAAGCCCGAGGGCGAGGCCGCCAAGGACCTGGAGGCGTTCACGACCCCGCTGACCATGAAGTCCCTGGGCGATATGTCCTACGCGGAAATCGGCAAGCAGCTCTCGGCGCTGGCCGATGCGTATGACGTCAAGCTGCCCCGCGAGCTCGTGCTGATCGGCAAACAGTTCCTCTACGTCGAGCGGTACATGAAACTGCTGGCACCCGATTGGCAGATGATGAACGATCCGCAGCTCACCGGTTATTTCGCCAACGTCATGGTGGATATCGGCCGCGAGCACCAGTCCGTCGATGAACAAACCGGCGATGAGGTCGAAACCTAGATGGAAATTCGCAACGGATACGCCAAAGCCGGCGATATCGACCTCTACTACGAGGACATGGGCGACCCGAACGACCCGGTGGTCTTGCTGATCATGGGTCTGGGTGCGCAATTGTTGTTGTGGCGCACCGGTTTCTGCGAGAAGCTCGTCGACCAGGGGTTGCGCGTCATCCGCTACGACAATCGAGACGTCGGGCTGTCGAGCAAGTTGTCCGGCCGGCGGGTCGAAACCCCGCTGGCGTTCCGCATGGCCCGCTCGTTCCTGGGGCTGCGCAGCCCGTCGGTATACACGCTCGAGGACATCGCCGACGACGCCGCGGCCCTGCTCGATCACCTCGACATCGACGCCGCCCACATCGTCGGCGGATCGATGGGCGGGATGGTCGCTCAGGTCTTCGCGTCGCGGTACCGGGACCGGACCAAAACCCTCGCGGTGATCTTCTCCAGCAACAACAAGGCGCTCTTGCCGCCGCCGGGTATCAAACAATTGCTGTCGGTGATCACCGGTCCTCCGGCGAACTCGACGCGAGATGCCATCATCGACAACGCCGTTCGGCTGGGCAAGATCAACGGCAGCCCGGCCTTTCCCACACCAGACGACCAGATGCGCGCCGAGGCGGCCGAACTCTACGACCGCGCGTACTACCCGGCCGGCATCGCACGACACTTCGCCGCGATCCTCGGTAGTGGCAGCCTGGTTCACCACGATCAGCGGATCACCGCCCCGACAGTGGTGATCCACGGTCTCGCGGACCGGTTGATGCGGCCGTTCGGGGGACGTGCCGTGGCCAAGGCGATCGCAGGCGCCCGGCTGGTGTTGATCGACGGCATGGGCCACGAGCTACCTGAACCGGTGTGGGACGACATCGTCGGCGAGCTCAAGACGAATTTCGCCTATGCCGGCTAGTGCGTGAGCCCGCAAGAAGGCCGAAATTGTCCCGGGCGGCCGGCTGCCGACAGTGCAGATGGTCGACGAACACTCCGCACAGACTGGGGCGACATCGACGTAAACCAGTTCGCTTTGCAGCGATAGGCGTGTCGCATCGACTTCGCTGCCAGCCTAGGTGCGATTAGATTTCCGCTGGCACCGGTGAGTCGATTGGCGCAGTGGCACAGACTACGCGTTTGCCAGGCAGATACGTTGACAGCAGTCAAAGCTGACCGGCCTTGACCTGCTGTAGGCTGACTTCCCGCAAGCAGAAAACTATAGGCTTGGAGCATTTTCGAATATGTCCAAATTGACACCGAAATATGAAGAACTGCAGTCGATCTACGACATTTCGAACGAATTCTACGAACTGTTCCTCGGCCCGACAATGGGCTACACCTGTGGGTACTTCGAACGCGAGGACATGACCGGCGACGAGGCCCAGCTCGCCAAGTTCGACCTGTCACTGGGCAAACTCGGCCTGGAACCCGGCATGACGTTGCTCGACATCGGCTGCGGCTGGGGCGGCGGCATGGCGCGGGCCGTCGAAAAGTACGACGTCAACGTCATCGGCCTGACCCTGTCCGGCGAGCAGCGCGAGTACGCCATCGACAAGCTCTCCAAGATCCCCACCGAGCGCAATGTCGAGGTTCGTCTGCAGGGCTGGGAAGAGTTCGACGAGAAGGTCGACCGCATCGTCTCGATCGGCGCGTTCGAGCACTTCGGGTTCGACCGCTATCCGGCCTTCTTCAAGATGGCCTACGACGCGCTGCCCGACGGCGGCCGGATGCTCCTGCACAACATCACGGGGTTCGATCTTCGTGAAGGCCAGAAGCTCGGCCTGCACATGACGTTCGAAGACGCCCGGTTCGCCCGGTTCATCATGACCGAGATCTTCCCCGGTGGCCGGCTGCCCTCGGTGTCGATGGAGAAAGAGAAAGCCATCGAGGCCGGGTTCAAGCTCACCCAGCTGCAGGAGATCGGGCCGCACTACGTCCGGACGCTCAAGATCTGGGCCGACGCGCTCGAGGCCCACAAGGACGAGGCCATCGCGATCCAGAGCCAAGAGGTCTACGACCGCTACGACAAGTACCTCAACGGCTGCCAGAAGTACTTCGCCTCGGGCCACATCAGCGTGCATCAGTTCACGCTGCAGAAGTAATTTCGCGCGAGCTGTCGGATCGCGGCGGCGTCGTTCGTCGGATAGGTAGAGAGTGGAACAGCAGGTTCTCACTCGCTGACACCGGGAGACGACGATGTACTACTTCGCCCTACTGATCAATCGGGAGAAGGCACTCACCCCTGAGCAGGGTGCCGCCGAGATGTCGGCGTACCTGGACTTCCACGCCAAAGCGGCAGCGTCGATTCGTGCGGGCGATGCGCTGACCCCGGCTGCAGCTGCGGTCCGCATCTCCGGCGGTCCGGGCGATCCTGTAGTCCAATTGTCGGCACCGCCGACGACCGTCACCGACGGCCCGTTCGCAGAAGGCGCCGAAGTAGCCGGGGGCTACTACGTGTTCGAAGCGAACAATCTCGACGAGGCCATCGCGCTGGCCCGCGATATACCCGTCGCAAAGCACGGCGCCGTCGAACTGTGGCCGATGGTCCACTGGCAGGCACCCGAGCAGCCGCTGGGCAACGATTGGCTTGCCCTATTGCTGGAGCCGCCGGAGAACGTTCACACGCCTGGAACCGACGAGTGGAACAAGCAGGCGGGCCGGCACGTCGAACTTGCCAAGACCATAGGTGACAAAACCCTGGCCGGCGCACCCCTGCATCCGCCGTCCACTGCCACCACGGTGCAGGTCCGAGACGGCAAGGTGATGCTCACCGACGGTCCGTACGCCGAAGGCGCCGAAGTGGCCAACGGCTTCTATGTGCTGCGCGCGACCGACCGCGACGAGGCGGTCAAGCTGGCCTCGATGATTCCGGCCTCGACGATCGAGGTGCGCCAGCTGTCCGGTATCGCCGGCCTCTAGGCGGATGTCCGAGCTGGACGGCGTCTTCCGGCGTGAGTGGGGCCCTGCCGTTGCAGCGCTCGCACGGTGGTCCGGTGATCTCACCATCGCCGAGGACGCCGTTCAGGAGGCCTGTGCCCAGGCGCTACGCACCTGGCCTTCCGACGGCCTTCCCGCCAATCCCGGCGCCTGGCTGACAGCGGTGGCCCGCAACCGTGCCCTGGACCGCTTCCGGCGCGAATTCCAGCGTTCAGGAAAGGAACTCGCAGCGGTGTACGAGGAGATGACGGCGCGCGTGAACGTCACCGAGGAAGTGCACCCCGTCCACGACGACCAGCTTCGGATGATGTTCACGTGCGCACACCCGGCCCTTGATGGCAGCTCACAGCTGGCCCTGACCCTGCGGCTGATCTCCGGGCTCACCGGGGCCGAGATCGCCCGGGCGCGGCTGCAGTCCGAGGCCGCAATCGGCCAGCGAATCACGCGGGCCAAGAACAAGATTCGCAACGCGAACATCCCGCTACGGGTACCACCGGCAGAGTTGCTGCCCGAACACACACCACACGTACTCGGCTGCATCTATTCGGTGTTCACCGAGGGCTATTGGTCCACCGGCGGGCCGTCGGCCATCCGCGACGAGTTGTGCGACGAGGGAGTTCGACTTGCCGGCGAGCTGTGCGCGTTGATGTCCGACAATCCGGATGCGCATGCACTGGCAGCCCTTGTGCTGCTGCATGATTCACGTCGGCGCACCCGCGTGGACGACAGCGGTGCACTGGTACCGCTGGACGAACAGGACCGAAAGCGTTGGGACCGTGGCCGCATCGCGCGCGGCCTGGAGCAGTTGCGGTTGGCCGAGGGTACGGCCGGTCCCTACCTGCCGCAGGCGGTGATCGCGGCGGTGCACGCCACCGCACCGAGCTGGCAACTCACTGATTGGACGGTCATCTGCCAGGCGTACGACCGGCTGCTGGAGTTCAGCGATTCACCGGGGGGTGCGCGCCAATCATGCTGTGGCGCTTGCGTTTCGCGACAGGTTCGACGCCGGACTGGCAGCGTTAGACCAGGTGGCCGACGATCCTCGGCTGGCACGCTCCAACGTCGTCGCCGCATCACCGAACTCGCCTGACCGCCGAGCAGACGCGAAAGTCCCCGACACACCGTGTGTGCGGGGACTTTCGCGTCTGCTCGCGCAGAAAAAACTACGCCTCGGTGCCGATGGTCGGCTCCGCGAGCTACGCCTCGGTGAAGTTCCGGGTCACCGCAGGGTCAACCGGGATGCCCGGGCCCGTGGTGGTCGAGACAGTCACCTTCTTGAGGTAACGACCCTTCGAGGACGACGGCTTGGCCCGCAGCACCTCGTCGAGCGCGGCGCCGTAGTTCTCGGCCAGCTTGGCCTCGTCGAAGGACGCCTTGCCGATGATGAAGTGCAGGTTGGCCTGCTTGTCGACACGGAAGTTGATCTTGCCGCCCTTGATGTCCTGGACGGCCTTGGTGACATCCGGAGTGACGGTGCCGGTCTTGGGGTTCGGCATCAGCCCGCGCGGGCCCAGCACGCGAGCGATCCGGCCGACCTTGGCCATCTGGTCCGGGGTGGCAATCGCGGCGTCGAAGTCGAGGAAGCCGCCCTGGATCTTTTCGATCAGGTCGTCGCTGCCGACCACGTCAGCGCCGGCGGCGATAGCCTGCTCGGCCTTCTCGCCCACGGCGAACACTGCGACGCGCGCGGTCTTACCGGTGCCGTGCGGCAGGTTGACGGTGCCGCGGACCATCTGGTCCGCCTTGCGGGGGTCGACGCCCAGGCGGATGGCCACCTCTACGGTGGCGTCCTGCTTCTTGGACGACGTCTCCTTGGCCAGCGTCGCGGCCTCCAGCGGCGTGTAGAGCTTGTCCTTGTCGACCTTCTCGGCCGCCTCGCGATATGCCTTGCTGTTCTTGCTCATTGAAATCTCCAGTTCAGAGTTTGTGGTTGGCGGGCCGAAGCGGGCCCTTCCACGTATTGCATTGATACGGGATGCGCGACTTTTAGTTGTCGCGCCGATCCGCTGCGCTACTCGACAGTGATACCCATGGAACGGGCGGTGCCGGCGATGATCTTCGCCGCGGCGTCGATGTCGTTGGCGTTGAGGTCAGCCTTCTTGGTCTCGGCGATCTCGCGCACCTGATCCCAGCTCACCTTGGCGACCTTGGTCTTGTGCGGCTCACCCGAACCCTTGGGCACACCGGCGGCCTTGAGCAGCAGCCTGGCGGCGGGCGGGGTCTTGAGGGCGAACGTGAAGCTGCGGTCCTCGTAGACGGTGATCTCCACGGGTATGACGTTGCCGCGCTGCGACTCGGTCGCAGCGTTGTACGCCTTGCAGAACTCCATGATGTTGACGCCGTGCTGGCCAAGCGCAGGACCAACCGGCGGGGCAGGGTTGGCCTGCCCGGCCTGGATCTGCAGCTTGATGAGCCCGGCGACCTTCTTCTTCGGGGCCATGCTGTGGTGTTCCTTACTCGCTTATCCGAGGGCGCGTGCCGCGCCCGCTGTTCTAGCCGTTACCGACTAAATCTTGGCGACCTGGGTGAAGGTCAGTTCGACAGGTGTTTCGCGGCCGAAGATGGACACCAGCACCTTGAGCTTCTGCTGTTCGGCGTTGACCTCGCTGATCGAGGCGGGCAGCGTAGCGAACGGACCGTCCATGACAGTGACGGACTCGCCGACCTCGAAATCGACCAGGATCTCCGGACGCTCCAGCGTGGCCTCGGTTGAGGCAGCGGCAGCAGCGGCGGGCGTCTTGCCCGCGGCGGCCTTCTTGGCCGCGCCCTGCGGCAGCAGGAACTTCACCACGTCATCGAGCGCCAGCGGCGACGGCCGAGAGGTGGCGCCGACGAAGCCCGTCACACCCGGGGTGTTGCGCACTGCGCCCCACGACTCGTCGTTGAGCTCCATGCGCACCAGGATGTAACCGGGCAGCACCTTGCGGTTGACCTGCTTACGCTGGCCGTTCTTGATCTCGGTGACCTCTTCGATAGGCACCTCGACCTGGAAGATGTAGTCGCCGACATCGAGGTTCTGCACGCGGGTTTCGAGGTTGGCCTTCACCTTGTTCTCGTAACCGGCGTAAGAGTGGATCACGTACCAGTCGCCGGGCTTCAGCCGCAGCTCCTTCTTGAGCGCGACGGCAGGGTCAACGTCTTCTCCGTCGGCAGGAGCCTCCGCAGCCTCGGCAACGGGTGCCTCAGCGTCGTCAACAGGCGCCTCAGCGTCTTCGCCGGCGGCGTCCTCGTCGCCGGCGGTGTCCTCACCGGCAGTCTCTTCCTCTTCGACTGCTTCGTCGACGGTCTCCGCCACGACAGCTTCTCCGCCGTCTTCGACACTGACGGTCTCGTCGGCGAGTGTCTGCTCATCGCCGTCGAACGTGGTCACGTTGTCAGTCCTCTCTCAAATCTCAGGTCAGGTGCCGAAAACCAGCGACACCAGCCGCGCCAGGCCCAGGTCCGCACCTGAAATCAGCGCGACCATGAACACCAGGAAGACCAGCACCACGGACGTATAGCTGACCATCTGCTTGCGGTTGGGCCAGATCACCTTCCGAAGTTCGGCAACAACCTGCTTGAGATAGTTGATGACGAACATGATCGGGTTGCGCGACGGCCCGCCGGCAGCCTTCTTGGTCTTCTTGGTCTTGCCGGAGCCGTTCTTGGCGGCATCCTTCGACTCGGCGGTGTCTTCACCGCTGTCGGCCTCGTCGTCCTCGGCCTCGCCGGGCACTCCGCGGCGCGACCGCTTACCGGTCGGGCGCAGCGGCCTGGTCACGACCGCGGTCCGACTGTGGTTACCGGAGCCATCAGCGTCGGTCCCAGTGTCGTCTGCGGAGCCGACACCTTCGCGCTCGTCGCTCACCGCATGCCTTTCATCCAGGTTGTGTGGTCACCTTCCAGTGTCCACACCTTGTCGAATATTCAATTTGAGCAGGGGCGACAGGACTTGAACCTGCAACCTGCGGTTTTGGAGACCGCTGCTCTGCCAGTTGAGCTACGCCCCTTCAGCGATGACAAGATTTGACCCCCGTCATCACGTCCTCTGTCCGGGGCTTACACAATTCGCGCGCTCCCCGTTCGCTCAATGAAGCCGACGGACAGCGCGCTGAAATGGGAAAAACCCCGAGAGCCGAGTGTACCCCGGTCTGGGTATCAACGACTAATCGCGCCGGCCACCCGCCTACTCCCCGGCTGCCTTGCGGATGACCTGGCCGGATTCCGGATCCCACTTGACCTGGATGGAGTGGTCACCCTCGTGGCCCATCATCGTGGTGTAGGCCTCCAGCACGATCTCCCCGTCGTCGTCGGTGCAGACGTTGTGGGTGACGACGATGTCGGCGCCGAACCGCTCCTCGACGGACGTGATCTCCATGACGGCGTGCAGTTGGTCGCCGGCTTTGAGCGGCCTGCGGTAGACGAACTTCTGGTCCACCTGGACGATCTGCATGGTCTGCATACCGATATCGACATGCTTGAAGAAATGCTGCTGGACCAACAATGCCAGGGTGGAGGCGAAGGTCAGCGGGGCAATCAGAGCATCGTGACCGAGCTCGGTGGCCGCCGCCTCGTCATGACTCGCCGGGTCGAACGCCTTGACCGCCTTGGCGTACTGGCGGATCTGCTCACGGCCGATCAGGAATGGGTCCGGGTACTTCCAGACCATGCCGCGGATATCTGTCTTGAGAGCCATGCCTCAGAATCCCCTAAGCCAGTTGTGCGGTCGCGACAGCCCGGCCGAAGATCTTCTTTCCGCCTGCGGTGGCCGAAATGGCGATGGTGACGAGCTTTTCCTCGGGGTCGACGGACTTGATCCGGCCGTTGAAAACAATCTCCGCACCCACACCGTCGTTGGGCACCGGCACCACCGCGGTGAACCGGACGTTGTACTCCTTCACCGCGGCCGGATCGCCGACCCAGGAGGTGACGTAGCCGCCGCCGAGACCCATGGTGAGCATGCCGTGTGCGATCGCGGTGTCGAGGCCGACCTGCTTGGCGATCTCGTCGTCCCAGTGGATCGGATTCAGGTCGCCGGAAACACCGGCGTAGTTGACCAGGTCGCCGCGGGTCAAGGGAATGATCTTCTCCGGAAGCGTGTCCCCGACCTTGACCGAACTGAACTCACGCAGCGCCATCAGAAAAGCCCTCTCCATCTTCGCCCGTACGGCCCGCAAGGGCCGTGTAAGTCTCCTGCACAACGTCACCGGAATCATCGGTGATGATGGTCTTGAACACGATGAGATCGGTGCCGTGCGCCTGCCGAACAGAGTCCACGTACACGTCCGCGTACAGCTTGTCGCCTGCGAAAATCGGCTTGATGAACTTCAGGGCCTGGTCGACCTGGACGATCTGGGCATCCTCGACACCGATGTTGGCGTCATGCAAAAACGCCAACTGCGCCGTGTACCCAAAAATGCAGATGAAGGTAAGGGCCGCAGGTAGCGCGCTGTGACCGAGTTCGGCCGCGGCCCTCTCGTCACGGTAAAAGGCATCGTCGTTCTTGACCGCGAGAGCGTGCTCACGAATCTTCTCGCGACCGACCTCGTAGTGCTCGGGATAGCGAAAGTGCTTCCCCACGAGCTTCGACGACAGAGCCACGGGCCTTGGTTTACCGCGACTCTTTATGCGGCTGGTGGTGTCCGCAGTTCGGGCAGAACTTCTTGACCTCGAGACGATCGGGATCGTTGCGGCGGTTCTTCTTGGTGATGTAGTTGCGGTGCTTGCACACCTCGCAGGCCAAAGTGATCTTCGGCCGAACGTCCGTACTCGACGCCACGTCAGCTGCCCTCTTTCACGTCTAACTTGTACCTGTAGCGGTGGGGGGGCTCGATCCCCCGACCTCACGATTATGAGTCGTGCGCTCTAACCAGCTGAGCTACACCGCCCCGATAGGCACGGGCATCGCTCCGCGACCACCGAGCCCCCTAACGGAATCGAACCGTTGACCTTTTCCTTACCATGGAAACGCTCTACCGACTGAGCTAAGGGGGCCTGTCTGCTTCGGCCCGCGGCGGTAAGCCGTGGGCCTTAAAGAGGGTACAGCCTACCCGGCAACCGCACCAAACCGCAGGTCAGAGCGGCTGCCGGGAGGCATTTTGCCATTCCGGTTCAGTCCAACAGCCAATCGTTGGGTGCGAACAGCTCGCAGTGCACCCGTTCCAGCGGGATTCCGCGGTCGCTCAGCTGGGCGCGTACAGCCGCGACGAAGCCCGCGCCACCACACAGGTAAATCTCCGCGTCGACCGGCAGCTCGATGCCCGCCAGGCTCAGCAGACCGGGATGCACGCCCGGCGTACCCGCGGTGACTCCGTCCTCGTACCAGACGTCGAGAGTGGAGTTCGGCAGCGCGGCGACGAGTTCGTGCTGGCGTTCCCGCAGTGGATGGCTGGTGTCGCTGCGGTCGGCGTGCAGCACCCGCACGTGCTTGTCCGGCCGCGAGGCGACGAGGTGCTCCAGGATGCCGATCATCGGCGTGATGCCGATACCCGCCGACACCAGGACCAGCGCCTTGCCCTCGCTTCCGGATGCGTGCAGGTCGCCGAACGGCACGGTGACGTCGAGCAGGTCACCGACGCACAGGTTGGCGCGGATCCAGCTCGAAACCTCGCCTGCGGGTTGGGTGGAGGTCGCGTCCACAGGCTTGACGGCAAACGTCAGATCGGTCGTTCCGGCGTCGTTGACGAGGCTGTACTGACGCAACTGGCGCGCCCCGTCGGGCAATGTGACACCCACCGAAACATATTGTCCGGGCAGGAAGTTCACCGGTTCGGCGGCGCGGACGGTGACGAGCACGGTACCCGAAAGGTCGTCGACGCGGGAGATGACCGACATCCGGCGGAACACCTCGCCGACCTCGACACCGGCGTCGGCGTACAGTCCGCGCTCCAACTCGATCAGGGTGTCGGCCATGATCCAGTACACGCGGTCCCAGGCCGCCGCCACTTCCGGTGTCACGGTATCGGCGCCAAGCACCTCCACGATGGCCGCGAACAGGTTCTCGTGGACGATCGGATACTGCTCGGGCGTGACGCCCAGCGAGGCGTGCTTGTGCCCGATTCGCGACAGCAGCTCGGCCGGATGCGGCAGCGCCGGGTCGACCAGATGGGTGGCGAAGGTCGCGATCGACGCCGCCAGCGCGCGCTGCTGGGCCCCCTGCGCCTGGTTGCCGCGGTTGAACAGGTTGCGCGACAACGCCGGGTGGTTGTCGAAGAGCCGACGGTAGAACTCCTTGGCGATCTCGTCGATGTTCGCACCGATCAACGGCAGCGTTGCCTTGACGATGTCGGCGTGGTCCGGCTCGAGCTCGACACGTACGGCCGACGGCTCGGGCGTGGTGACGGTCATCATTGGGTCCTTTCTCCGGTGAGTTGCAGAACAATCGGAAGGTCGATGCCTCCCGACAGATCGGTGACCGTATGGCGGTCAAGTTCGCGGTAGAACGCCTCTTTGGCCTCGGCTAACGCGCGGCGCAGCCGGCATGCCGCGATCAACGGGCACGGGTTGTCGCCTCGGCATTCGATGACCTCGCGGTCGTCTTCGAGTGCGCGTACCAGAGCGCCGATCGACGCGGTTCGCCCGGCGTCAGTGAGGACCAGTCCCCCGACTCGTCCACGTCGGGCGTGAACCATGCCGAGCTCGGCCAGCCGCGATACGGCCTTGGCGATGTGGTGTTCGGAGGCGTTGACACTCACCGCGATAGTGCGCGTGGTGACCCGGTGGCCGGTCGACTCACCCGAGGCCAGCAGCATCAGCGTGCGCAGGCCTAGGTCGGTGAACCGGGTCAGTTGCATGCCCTCACGCTATTAAATTCCGCATTCGGGATGCGACTTTTGGCGCTGTGCCGTTAAACACTGTGTGAAGTGCGGTTTTTTGACCTGCAATGATGGGCTGATGGCCAACTCGACGTCCCAGGACCGCCTTTATTTCAAGCAACTGCTGTCCGGCAGTGACTTCGCCGCGGACGACATGATCGCTCAGCAGATGCGCAACTTCGCCTATCTGATCGGTGACCGCGAGACCGGCGAGGCCGTGGTGGTCGATCCGGCGTATGCCGCCGGTGACCTGGTCGACGCGTTGGAGGCGGACGGCATGCGATTGTCAGGCGTGCTGGTCACCCACCATCATCCCGATCACGTCGGCGGTTCGATGATGGGCTTCGAACTCAAGGGGCTGGCCGAACTTCTGGACCAGACCGAGGTACCCGTGCACGTCAACACCCATGAGGCCAACTGGGTTTCGCGTGTCACCGGGATCCCGCTCAGCAGCCTGACGCGGCACCAGCATGGCGACAAGGTCAACGTCGGCGCCATCGACATCGAGTTGCTCCACACCCCCGGCCACACACCCGGCAGCCAGTGCTTCCTGCTCGACGATCGGCTGGTGGCCGGTGACACGCTGTTCCTGGAGGGTTGTGGCCGTACCGACTTTCCTGGCGGCAACGTCGACGACATGTTCCGTAGCCTGCAGGCGCTCGCGCAGCTGCCCGGCAATCCGATGGTGTTCCCCGGCCATTGGTACTCGGCCGAACCCAGCGCGCCGCTGGCCGATGTCAAGCGCAGCAACTACGTATACCGGGCTTCCGACCTGCAGCAGTGGCGGACGTTGATGGGCGGCTGACAGCCGCACCGACACTCTCCGCGGCACCGATCTGACCGGCCGCACGACCGGGCACGAACGAATAGCCCTGCATGTCAGGGTATCCGCGACAGACTTCCTCGACCATCCAGTTGCACAGTCAAGAAGCCGCATGAACGGACAATTAGAGTAGCGCGATACTCAGGACAGGTTTTCGTGATCCCGGCAAACTGATAGAGGAGTTTTCCTCGTCCGTCCAGTCGGGGGTCGTCGTGAAGAACATAGTGCTGTGCTTCGACCACACAGATCAGCGTCCCGGTCCACGCGACGCGACCAATACCGAGGCGTTGTTCAGGTTGCTGGACATCGACGGCGATCAACTCGGCTGGTACCACTCGGGGGCGACGTCGGTGCGCGCAACGAGGTTTCTCCGGCGCCGCCGTGGCGCCGCGGTGGCCGACGCCCGCGACGCGCTCCTGGAGGCCTACCGATTCCTCGGCGACTGCTGGGAACCCGGCGACGCGATCTACCTGTTCGGCGGAGCCGACGGCGCCGACCGGGCGCGCGAACTGGCGGCCTTGCTGGGGTCCGTCGGCTTGCTGCCCGAGCGTTCCGATGATCTGGTCACCTATGCGCTGGCCACTTACGCGCTGCCTCGCACGGCGCGTACGCGGCAGGATTGGGAGCACGTCAACCGGTTGGCCGCCGAGCTGACCGGGGGCTCCGAAAGCACGGTCCCCGTACGGTTTTTGGGGCTGTGGGATGCCGTCCGCACGCCTGGGTCGGGGCATCGCACCGGGCCGCTGACCAACGTCCAAACCGGTAGGCACGCCTTGGCTATCGACGCATTACGATCGGCGGCCGCCGGTGACTGCGGCGCGATGGACGAGGTGTGGTTTCGAGGCGGGCACTGCGATATCGCCGGCGGCACCGGCGCGTGCTGGGCGCTCACCGAGATTGCGATGGACTGGATACTCTCCGGCGCTGTCGAAGCCGGACTACGAGTATCCGAACGGCTCTGCAGCCCCAACGAACTGGACGCGCTCGCCGGTACCGCTCCCACATTCGGCATCGTGCACCCGCCGCTGGACGCGTCGGTGCACGCCAGTGTCGAGCTTTATCTGCGCGCCCACCCGCAATACTGGCGGCGCCTGCCTGCCCGCATCGAATGGGCCGACTCCGATTGGCTGGCTCGCGGCGAACGGCTGATGTCCGCGCCCGCACAGGCCGAGCCGGTGGTGCCCGAAGTACTCGCCGCGGCCGCATCCTGACATTTGACCCGCTCGGGCGGCACAAAGCCTGATCAAGGCCGCCCGTACCATCGGTGCGATGAGCAGCCCGGTGAGCTACCAGCTCGATGAGTCCGTCGCGACCGTCACGCTCGACGACGGCAAGGTCAATGCGCTCTCGCCGGCCATGCAGAACGACATCAACGCGGCACTCGACCGCACCGTGGAGGACGGCGCCAAGGCCGTAGTGCTGGCCGGCAACGCGAAGGTATTCAGCGGCGGCTTCGACCTGAGTGTGTTCGCATCGGGCGACGCTCAGGCGACTCTGGCCATGCTGGCCGGCGGTTTCGAGCTGTCACTGCGCTGCCTGACCTTCCCGGTCCCGGTCGTCATGGCCGCGACCGGACCAGCGATCGCGATGGGTTCTTTCCTTCTGCTGTCCGCCGATCACCGGGTGGGCTCGCCGAGATCGCGCTGTCAGGCCAACGAGGTGGCGATCGGCATGACGCTGCCGATCGCTGCGATCGAGATCATGCGGATGCGTCTGACGCATGCGGCATTCCAGCGCGCCATCTCGATGGCCGCGACGTTCGCCGGCGACGCCGCCATCGCGGCCGGCTGGCTCGACGAGATCGTTGAATCCGAGGCGGTACTGGCCCGTGCACAGCAGGTGGCCGCCGAAGCGGCAGCCACCCTGAACGCCGGCGCACACGTGGGCAGCAAGCTCAAGGCCCGGGCCGCCGCGATTCTCGCGGTCCGCGCGGGAATCGACGGGCTGCCAACGGAATTCGCGGGGTAGATGCTCGGATCACGTCACGTACGTAACGCCGTGGCGGAAAAACGTCCGATTCCTCGCCGTGACGTTACATACGCGAAGCCCACGCTGTCGCAAGCCTCTTGAGGATGCCGCCCTCGCCGTCGCGGCATGTGACTCGGATGACGATCCAGCCGGCCCTGATCATCTCCTCCACCCGCAGAATGTCCTTGCGTAACTGGTCGGGATCCAAGTGGTCGCGCCCTTCGTATTCGAGCGCGATCTTCATATCCGGCCATGCCATGTCGACTTCACCGATCAGCACGCCGAATTCGTTGTAGATGGGGTGCTGTGTTCGCGGCGGTGGGTAATCCGCCCGAATTACGAGCAGCCGCAACCACGTTTCACGTGGCGACTCCGCTCCCGCATCAACCAGCGCGATCGTAGTGCGTGCCTGCTTGATACCCCTGCGGCCAGCCTGATGCTCCGCCGCTAATTCGATGTCGGCAACCTTCGTTTTCGTCGCCCGGGCCAACGCGTCGATCGCCGGTACCGCAGTGGCCTCGGGGAACTTGCAGGCCAGGTCCAGCGCAGTCCGAACCGGTGTGGTGACGCGCATCCCGGCGATCAGACAGACTTCGTCCTCATCGATCGCATCGCTCCACACGACGATGCCGCGGGCCGGCCGCCGATTGTTGTCGATGATGTAGGCCGGGAGCTCAGCACTTACCCATCGGGCACCGTGCACGGCTGATGCCGAGAAGCCCGCCAGCACTCCATGCCGTCGTGAGCGCAGCCAACAGGCCTTGGCGCGGAGCACCGCATTGGGCCGGACATCTCTGGCGACATAGACGTCCTGATGCACGGCCACAAACCGCGTCCGCAGATGGTGGCGAGTGAGGCGGCCCGCCGTGAGCGCTTCACTGCCGATGAACGGTTCTCCCATGATCGGAGTGTGCCCGCGGAGACCGACAGCTCCGTGCTCGTAACGCAGGGGCGGAGATTCGCCTGATTCCCCGCCGTGGCGTTACGCACGCGACCGTAAGGACGTCGTACTGCCATAAGGTATGGGGCGATGGCACTGCACCTGCACCGGGCCGAGCGCACGGATCTGCTCGCCGACGGGCTGGGCGCCCTGCTGGCCGATCCTCTGCCCGATCCGTTCGCCGAGGAACTGGTGTTGGTCCCGGCCAAGGGCGTGGAGCGGTGGCTCAGCCAGCGGTTGTCCAACCGGCTCGGTGTCTGCGCAGCCGTACAGTTCCGTAATCCACGGTCGCTGATCGCCGAGGTCACCGGGACACAGGATGACGATCCGTGGTCGCCTGAGGCGATGGTGTGGCCACTGCTGGCCGTCATCGATGACAACCTGGAAGCTCCGTGGTGCACGACGCTGGCCACTCACCTGGGCCGGTTCGAGGACGGCGAGGAACGCGAGCTGCGGCAGGGCCGCCGCTATGCGGTGGCCCGACGGCTCGCCGGGATCTTCGCGTCGTACGCTCGGCAACGCCCGCAGTTGCTGATCGGCTGGGCGGGCATGCCGGATGACCTGGCCTGGCAACGGCCGCTGTGGGAGGCACTCACCAACCGCATCGATGCCGACCTGCCCCATGTTCGGCATGCGAAAACCGTTGCCCGGCTTCGGGAATCCCCGAGCGATCTGCCCGGACGGCTGTCGCTGTTCGGGCACACGCGGCTGCCGGTGACCGAGATCGAGTTGCTCGCCGCGTTGTCCGTCCACCACGATCTGCACCTGTGGCTGCCGCATCCCAGTGACCAGCTGTGGCAGGCACTGGCCGCCGATAAAGGCGCGGTGCCGCGGCGCACGGACACCAGCCACCGCGCGGTCAGGCACCCGTTGTCGGCTACGCTGGGCCGCGATCTGCGTGAGCTGCAACGCCTGCTGCCCGTGCCCGCGACCGATGAATACCTCGGTGCACCAAGCCATCCCGACACTCTGCTGGGCTGGCTTCAGTCCGATATCGCCGCCGACGAGGTGCGTCCGCAGGGCCGGGTGCACCGCGTTGCCGATCGGTCGGTGCAGGTGCACAGCTGCCACGGCCCAGCTCGGCAGATCGACGTGCTGCGTGAGGTGCTACTGGGTCTGCTGGCCGACGATCCGACGCTCGAGCCGCGCGACATCCTCGTGATGTGCCCCGACATCGAGACCTACGCGCCGCTGATCACCGCCGGGTTCGGGCTCGGCGACGTGGTGCACGGCGCCCATCCCGCGCACCGGCTCCGGGTCCGACTCGCCGATCGTGCCCTGGTGCAGACGAATCCGCTGTTATCGGTGGCGGCGCGACTGCTGACGCTGGCCGGTGGCCGGGCCGGCGCCAGCGAGGTGCTCAACCTGGCCGAGTCGGCTCCGGTGCGGGCGCGGTTCGGGTTCACCGACGACGATCTGGACGCGATCACGGCGTGGGTGCGCGAAGCCAACATCCGCTGGGGCTTCGATCAGGAGCACCGTCGGCCCTATGGCGTCGACTTCCTGCACAACACCTGGCGGTTCGGTATCGACCGCGTGTTGGCCGGCGTGGCGATGTCCGACGATTCCCACGCCTGGCTGGGCACCACGCTGCCGCTCGACGACGTCAGCAGCAACCGGGTGGAGCTGGCGGGCCGCTTCGCCGACTTCATCGAGAAGCTGCACAATGGGGTGCGCGGGCTCAGCGGCACCAAGACGCTGGCAGAGTGGCTGGCCGAACTGAGCGCCGACATCGACGCGCTCGCATTGGACGACGAGGACTGGCCCCGCGCGCAGGTGCAGCGCGAGTTCGACGACATCCTCGCGACCGCCGAGACCGCAACGATGTTGCGCCTGACGGATATTCGCACGCTGCTGCAACGGCATCTGGCCGGGCGGCCCACCCGAGCCAACTTCCGTACCGGCACGCTGACGGTGTGCACCATGGTGCCGATGCGTTCCGTGCCGCACCGGGTGGTGTGCCTGGTCGGTCTTGACGACGGGGTCTTCCCGCGGCTGGGCTCGGTCGACGGCGACGACGCGCTGGCCCGCGACCCGGTGACCGGCGAGCGCGACATCCGTTCGGAGGACCGGCAGTTGCTGCTCGACGCGATCGGCGCGGCCACCGAGACGCTCGTCGTCACCTACACCGGCGCCAACGAGTACTCCGGCCAGTCCCGCCCGCCGGCCGTGCCGCTGGCCGAGTTGCTCGACACCCTCGCCATCACCACCGAGAAGCCGGTGCAGGTGGTCACCCATCATCCGTTGCAGCCGTTCGACATTCGCAATGTCATCCCGGGCGCGATGGTGCCCGGTGAACCGTTCACGTTCGACCCGACCGCATTGACGGCCGCACAGGCCAACACCGGCCAGCATGCCGAGCGTCCGCCGTTCTTCGCCGATCCGTTGCCGCCACCACCGCCCGACGATGTGGTGCTGGCCGATCTGGTCGGCTTCTTCAACGATCCGGTGAAAGGGTTCTTCCGGGCACTGGACTACACCCTGCCGTGGGAGGTGGAGGGTGTCTCGGACGTCATGCCCGTCGATATCGATGCGTTGGAGGAGTGGACCGTCGGCGACCGCATGCTGCACGACATGTTGCGTGGCATGGCGCCGGCTGACGCCCAGCAAGCCGAGTGGCGGCGGGGCACCTTACCGCCAGGGCAACTCGGCTGGCGCACGGCCGGTGCCATCCGCGAGCAGTGCACCGCGCTGGCCGCCGAAGCGCAGCATCACCGCGGCGCGGAATCCCAGGCCTACGACGTGGATATCGATCTGGGCGGCGGGCGGCGGCTCACCGGCACCGTGTCTCCGGTGTTCGGTGACCGTTTGGTCTCGGTGACCTACTCCAAGCTCGACGGCAAGCACCTGCTGCAGTCATGGATTCCGTTGCTGGCATTGGCCGCTCAGTACCCTGACCGGGATTTCTCGGCGGTGTGCATAGGCCGTCCGAAACGGGGCACCACCCCCCGCGCGGAGGGGCTCGGCGCTCCCGTCGACCCGGTCGGGCTGCTGGTCGACCTGGTACGGATCTACGACGCCGGTCGGCGCGAGCCGCTGCCGCTGCCCGTGAAGACGTCGTACGCCTGGGCCGTGGCCCGGCACACCGGCGACGATCCCGAGCAGGCTGCCGGATACCGTTGGCGCAGCGGCAATTACCCCGGCGAGGACCAGCAGCCTGCGCACGTGCGGGCCTGGGGCCGCGGTGCCTGGCTGCGGGATCTGATGCAGCCGCTGCGTCCCGGTGAGGAAGTCGCGGGCGAGAGCCATCGGCTCGGCGCATACGCCACTCGGCTGTGGTTGCCCATGCTGCGGGCCGAAAGGTCGACACGGTGAAGGTTTTCGATCTGCTCGGGCCACTGCCGAGCCGCAACACCACCACGGTGCTGGAGGCCAGCGCCGGGACCGGCAAGACGTTCGCGCTGGCCGGTCTGGTCACGCGGTTCGTCGCCGAGGGCGCCGCGACGCTGGACCAGATGCTGCTCATCACGTTCGGCCGGGCCGCCAGCCAAGAGCTGCGGGAGCGGGTCCGCGATCAGATGGTGTGCGCCCTGGCCGCATTCGACGACCCGGCCCTGGCCCGCAACGATCTGGAGATCTACCTGGTCGGCGCGGATCAGCAGGCCCGCAGGCAGCGGCTGCGTGATGCCCTGGCCGGATTCGACGGCGCGACCATCGCCACCACTCACCAGTTCTGCCAAATCGTGTTGAAATCCCTTGGTGTGGCGGGAGACAGCGATTCCGGAGTCACTCTGGTGGAGAGTCTTGACAACCTGGTGACCGAGATCGTCGACGACTTGTACCTGTCCCGGTTCGGCACGCAACGCGACCATCCGGTGCTCGACTACGCCGCCGCGCTGCGGCTGGCCCGCACCGTCGTGCAGAACCCCGCCACCGAACTGCGGCCTACCGATCCCGATCCCGATTCACCCGCCGCGGTTCGGCTGAGTTTCGCCCGGGATGTGCTGGCCGAGTTGGAGATCCGCAAGCGGCGCCGTGGCGTGCTGGGCTACGACGACCTGCTGACCCGGCTGGCCACCGCATTGACCCCCTGTCTTCCTCACGTGCGGGGCGAACCGCCGGATTCGGCGGCCCGCGTGCGCATGCACCAGCGCTGGCCGATCGTCATGGTCGACGAATTCCAGGACACCGACCCGGTGCAGTGGCAGGTGATCGAGCGGGCCTTCTCCGGGCACTCCACGTTGATCCTGATCGGCGACCCGAAGCAGGCCATCTACGCGTTCCGCGGCGGGGACATCGACACCTATCTGCGGGCAGCCGCGACCGCCGGGGACAAGCAGACGCTGGGCACCAACTGGCGCAGCGACAGTGCCCTGGTGGATCGGCTGCAGGTGGTGCTGCGCGGCGCTCAGCTCGGCGGGTCCGACATCGTGGTCCACGATGTGCAGGCCCACCATCAAGGCCACCGGCTGGCCGGCGCGCCGCACAACGACCCATTCCGGCTGCGGGTGGTGAGCCGAAAAGGAAACGACTCCAAGACTATTCCGATCGACCGGCTGCGCACCCACATCGGCCGGGATCTGGCCGCTGACATCGGGGCCCTGCTAGCCAGCGGCGCGAGCTTCGATGACCGGCCGGTCCAGGCCCGCGACATCGCAGTGATCACCGAGACCCACAAGGATGCCAGGGCCTGCCACAGCGCGCTGCTTGCGGCAGGCATCCCCGCGGTCTACACCGGGGATTCCGACGTATTCAGCTCGGAGGCCGCCGAGGACTGGCTGTACCTGCTGGAGGCATTCGACCAGCCGCACCGCACCGGCTTGGTGCGTGCTGCGGCGGCCACCATGTTCTTCGGTGAGACGGCGGAGTCCCTTGCCGTGGGCGGTGATGCGCTGACCGATCGAATCGCCGACACCCTGCGCACCTGGGCCGGGCACGCACGTGAGCGCGGCGTGGCGGCGATCTTCGAGGCCGCCCAGCTCGCTGGGATGGGTCGGCGCGTGCTGTCCTGGGAAGGCGGTGAGCGGTTGATGACCGATCTGGCCCACATGACCCAGCTGCTGGGCGACACCGCCCACCGGGAAGGGTTCGGGCTGCCCGCGCTGCGGGACTGGTTGCGCACCCAACGCTCGGAGGGCGGCGGGGAGACCGAACGCAACCGCCGCTTGGACAGCGACGCCGCGGCCGTGCAGATCATGACGGTGTGGGTCAGCAAGGGCCTGCAGTATCCGATCGTGTACCTGCCGTTCACGTTCAATCGCTATGTGCCCGAACCGGATCTGATCCTTTTTCACGACGACGGCGTGCGGTGCTTACACATCGGCGGGGGTGACTTGTCCTCCTCGCGTGCGGGCGACCCTGCGGTGGCGCGCGCGGGCCGCGCCGAGGCCGCCGCCGACGACAGCCGGCTGACCTATGTGGCGATGACGCGGGCCCAGTCCCAGGTGGTGGCGTGGTGGGCGCCCTCGCGCGACGAACCCAACGGCGGCTTGTCGCGACTGCTGCGGGGCCGCAGGCCGGGTGAGTCCGCGGTTCCGGACAAGTGCGCGCCGGCCAGAGTCAGCGACGCCGAGGCGATAGACCGGCTGCGGGCCTGGGAGGCCGCGGGCGGCCCGGTGATCGAGGAGTCCGCCATCGAGGGGTTCACACCCGTTCCGGCGTCTGCGCCGCCCGAACACCTGGCCACCCGGCACTTCCACCGGGCCATCGACACCTCGTGGCGGCGCACGTCGTACTCGGGTCTGCTTCGCGCAGCCGATGATTCGGGCGTCACGAGCGAGCCTGAGGTCACCGAACTCGATGACGAGGTCGATGTCGTCGACGAGGTCCCCGCGGCCCCGGCGGCCGCGGGCAGCGACGTCCCATCGCCGATGGCTCAGTTACCCACCGGCGCCGCGTTCGGATCGCTGGTGCACGCAGTGCTGGAGACCGCCGATCCATTCGCCGCCGATCTCGGTGCCGAATTGGCCGCCCACATCCGCGCACATGCGGCGCGCTGGCCCGTCGAGGTCACGGCCGACGACTTGGCAGCCGCACTGGTACCCCTGCACGACACTCCCCTTGGCCCGCTGGCCCCCGGCGTGACGCTACGCCAGATCGGACTGCGAGACCGGTTGCGGGAGTTGGACTTCGAATTTCCGATGGCCGGTGGCGATCTGCGGTCCGGCGAGTTCGCCCGGCTCGCCGACGTCGGCGCGCTGCTGAGCACGCATCTGCCGGTCGACGATCCGATGGCGTCCTACTCCGAGCGGTTGTCGAGCGGAGCACTCGGTGATCAGCCGCTGCGCGGATACCTTTCCGGCTCGGTCGATGCGGTGCTGCGCATCGGATCCCGGTTCGTGGTAGTCGATTACAAGACCAACTGGCTGGGCACGGGCGATGCCGAGCTGACCGCCGCCGACTACACCCGCGACCGGATGGCCGAGGCCATGCTGCATTCCGACTATCCACTGCAGGCCCTGCTGTACAGCGTTGTGCTGCACAGGTTCCTGAGCTGGCGACTACCCGGCTATGACCCGGCAACACACCTCGGCGGCGTGATGTACCTGTTCGTCCGCGGCATGTGCGGGGCGGCTACGCCCGTCGTCGACGGTCATCCCGCCGGTGTGTTCAGTTGGGCGCCGCCCGCCGAGCTGGTGGTCGCTGTGTCGGAGCTGCTCGATGCTTGATCATTTCGCCGAGATTCTCGAACCTGCGGATGTCCAGGTGGCTCGACGACTCACCGCGCTGGGCGGTGAAACCGACGGATCGGTGACGCTTGCCGTGGCACTGGCGGTGCGGGCGCTGCGCGCCGGGTCGGTGTGCGTGGATCTGCGGTCGGTCGCCGCTCAGGTCGATCTGCCGGATCTGCCGTGGCCGGAACCGGACGCCTGGCTGGCCGCGGTAGCCGCCAGTCCCCTGCTCACCGCCGGGCCGGTGCTGCGGCTCTTCGACGACCAGCTGTATCTCGACAGGTATTGGCGCGAAGAGCAGCAGGTGCGCGACGACGTGCTGACTCTCGTCGGCACCCGGCCCTCGGGGGCAGCCCCTGACCTATCGCGGTTGTTCCCCACCGGGTTCGACGAGCAGCAGGCCGCGGCGGAGGTCGCGCTGTCGCACGGACTGACAGTGCTGACCGGCGGCCCGGGCACCGGCAAGACCACCACGGTGGCACGGCTGCTGGCTCTGTTGGCCGAACAGGCGGCGTTGACGGGTGCTCGGTCGTTGCGGATCGCGCTGGCCGCGCCGACGGGCAAGGCTGCAGCCCGGCTGCAGGAAGCAGTGCAGTTGGAGGTCAATGAGCTCGCCCTGGTCGACCAGAGGCGACTGGCCGGGCTGCAGGCCACCACGCTGCACCGGCTGCTCGGCGCGCGGCCGGACACCTCGTCGCGATTCCGCCACCATCGTGGCAACCGGTTGCCGCACGACGTGATCGTGGTCGACGAGACGTCGATGGTGTCGCTGACCATGATGGCCCGGCTGCTGGAGGCGGTGCGGCCGCAGACCCGGCTGCTGTTGGTCGGCGATCCCGATCAGTTGGCCTCGGTCGAAGCCGGTGCAGTGCTCGCCGATCTGGTCGACGGGTTGGGGTCACGCGGAGTGGCGGCATTGCGGACCTCGCACCGGTTCGGCAAGTCGATCGGGGCATTGGCCACGGCAATCCGGATCGGTGACGCCGATGCCGCGCTGCAGGTGCTGGCCGCCGGAGGCGACAACATCGAGTGGGTCACGACCGACATCACCGAGCGGCTACGGGATGTGGTTGTGCCGCATGCACTTCAGCTGCGGCAAGCCGCGATCCTGGGTGATGCCAAGGCGGCGCTGAAAACTCTCGACGAGCATCGACTGCTGTGCGCGCATCGGCGCGGGCCGGCCGGCGTCATGCATTGGAACCGCCAGGTGCAGCGGTGGCTCACCGATGCGACCGGCGAGCCATTGTGGACCGCGTGGTACGTGGGGCGGCCAATCCTGGTGACGGCGAATGATTATGGCCTCAAGCTGTACAACGGGGATACCGGCGTCACCGTCGCGACGCCCGACGGCTTACGGGTCGCGGTGGATGGCAACGGATCGTTCGCGACCGGTCGGCTCACCGAAGTGGAAACCATGCACGCCATGACGATCCACAAAGCCCAAGGCAGTCAGGCCGACGAGGTGACCGTCCTGCTGCCGGACATCGATTCACGGCTGCTGACGCGGGAACTCTTCTACACCGCGGTCACCCGAGCCAAGACGCGTGTCCGCGTCGTCGGCTCCGAAGCGGAAGTGCGCGCAGCCATCACCCGGCAGGCGGTGCGCGCGACGGGGCTGCGGAAGCGGCTCAGAGCCTAAACGGCCCGCCCGGCGAAAAACGCACCGGAGATGAGACCGATGGTGATGGCCAATGTGGGCAAACCCATCGCGACCGCTACGACAACGGCTGCGATTGCGACGAGGCCCAGCACCAGCAGCAGACCGCCAATGAATGCTCCGACCATGACCGCCCTTTCTGTGGTTATAGTCATACTGTATCTCTGCAGTGAGATGGATCACATCGCGATGGCGCGTCAATTTGGTTAACAGTTTTGCGGGAATTTGTATAGCTGGGCTCGGTAAATCCATTCAGAATCGACAGCGGTCCACGGCGTCTGGATCGAACCGGACACACACGAGTTCATCCAACCGACGCCATCAGTGCACGCCGACCTGTCAGTATGCAGAACGTGGCTCCTGAAAATGCGCAGACTGTCGCCTACCCCGGAATAGGTTCCCACCCGACGCGTCCCAACAGCGAGGTGTTGCCGCCGCACGTGATCGTGCTGTTCGGCGCGACCGGCGATCTGGCGAAACGGAAGCTGCTTCCGGGCCTGGCCTATCTGGAAGAGTCATCGTTCAGCCCCGATATCCGGGTCGTCGCGACCTCTTTGGAGGACTACACCGACGAAGAATTCCTCGACCACGCCAAACAGGCCATCGATGAGTTCGGCAACCGGCACCCCACCGACGAGCAGTGGAAGAACTTCGCGAGCAAGGTGCATTACGTGCCGCAGAGCGCCGGCCCTGAAGCACTGGCCGCCGCCGTCAACGCCGCCGAGTCCGACCTGGGCCCCGAGGCCCGTCGGCTGCACTATCTGTCGGTGCCGCCCAAAGCCGCCGAGTCCGTCATCACGATGCTCAAGGACGCCGACCTGGTGAGGCGGTCCAAGGTAGTCATGGAAAAGCCGTTCGGCACCGACCTGGCGAGCGCGGTTGCGCTGAATGCGTTCGTGCACAGGACATTCAAGGAATCCCAGATCTTCCGCATCGACCACTTTCTGGGCAAAGAGGCCGCGCAGAACATCCTGGCGTTCCGGTTCGCCAACGGCCTTTTCGAGCCGATCTGGAACCGCAACTTCATCGACCACATCCAGATCGACATCCCCGAGACGCTCGGCCTGGATCAACGGGCCAACTTCTACGAGAGCACCGGCGCCTTCAAGGACATGGTGGTCACCCACCTGCTCCAGGTGATGGCATTCGTGGTGATGGAGCCACCGACCGCGCTGGAACCTCGCGCCATCAGCGAAGAGAAGAACAAGGTGTTCCGGTCGATGCTGCCAATCGATACCGCCGACGTGGTACGCGGGCAGTACCAGGGCTACCGCGAAGAGAAAGGCGTGGCGCCGGACTCGGAGACAGAGACGTTCATCGCACTCAAGGTCGGGATCGACAACTGGCGCTGGGCCGGGGTGCCGATCTACCTGCGCACCGGCAAGCGGATGGCCGAGGGTCAGCGGATCATCTCGATCGCGTTCAGAGAGGCACCGCGCACCATGTTTCCGACAGGCTCCGGGGTGGGCGCGCAAGGACCGGACCATCTCACGTTCGATCTGGCCGACGCGTCGAAGGTGTCATTGTCCTTCTACGGCAAGCGCCCCGGGCCGGGCATGCGGCTGGAGAAGCTCTCGATGCAGTTCTCCACGCAGGAGACCGCGGAGATCAGCGACGTTCTGGAGGCCTACGAGCGGCTGATCCTCGATGCCATGCGGGGCGATCACACCTTGTTCACCACCGCCGAAGGCATCGAGTCGCTGTGGGAACGTTCCGAAACACTGCTACTGGACCCACCGGTGGTGAAGATGTACCCGCAGGGCACGTGGGGGCCCAACGCGATCCATCAGCTCATCGCGCCGAACGCCTGGCGGCTGCCATTTGAACGGGCGTGGCGGGAGCGGAAGGAGTAGCTCGCACGTCACACCCGCCACTTCAGTCTCGATGACGTCAGTGAAAGCGATTGAGTAGTGGGATCTTTTCGATGATCCGGTCGCGCAGCCGCGGCGGCGCCACCGGCGGCACATACGCCGGGACGGGCGACGGTGCGTAGACCGGTGGGGCCGGCGGCACGTACGCAGGTTCCGGTTCCGGCGCCGGTGGGACGTACGCCGGCTCGGGCGCCGCGGCTGGTTCGACGGGAGCCGCTTCGGGAGCTGAGGCCGCCGGTGCGTGCGCTCCGACCGTCTCAGGGACCGGCGGCGGGGCAGCTGGGTGAGGCGCAGGCACAGCGGTGGCTTTCGCGATCGACGGTGGGGCGGCCGGCCGCACGGAGGGCTCGACGGCACTGGTGTTGTGCATCTCCGTCGACTCCGGGGTCAGCCGCAGGCCGAGCGCGAATGACAACGAGACAACGAACACCACGACTGCGGCGGCCAGCACCGAAGACAACACGGCGACACGGGAGAGTAGCGGTTTCGCCACGGTCGCCGGTGCGGCGTTCGCGCCGCGGGCGGCGGCCAGTGCGGCACCCCGGGTAAGGGCGAGGTCGGCCTCGTCGGCGGTGAAGACGGGACGCGCCGTCTCTTCGCGCAGCACGGCCACGAGAGTGTCGGCGGCCTCGACGTCGGATCCGAGGACGAAGACCGCGTCGGGGCTCGGGCGCGCGCCACGAACCGCAGCGCTGGCACGCTCCAGCAGCCCGGAGTCGCTGCGGTCGATCCGTTCGACGTGCACCCGCTGGTCGTTGACCGTCGCGACAAGTGCGGCCCCGGGTTCGACAATGCAGATGACGAGGAAGTCGTAGCCGGAGATCTCGGCGATGCCGCCGGCCAGTACCTCGGCGGCCTCGACGTCAGAAACGTCGACCACGCGGGCCCCGCCGCCCAGCGCGTCGAGAGCCGCGCGGACCTTGGCGGCCACCGCGTCGGCGCCAGGCGACCAGGTCAGGCCAGCAGCGTGCAGTTCATCGCCGACGAGTACGTTCTCCAAGAGCGCCTCGGCGTCGAACGTCCCGACGTCGGATATGCCCAGTGCCCCGCGGTCGACAGGTGCACCCTCGCCCGTGATCCCGTCGACCAGCACCCACCGGACGACGCTCGATGTCATCGAGAAACCCAGTACGAGGCCCATTGATGACCTCCGATCGTTCGTCAATCGCACCTGAGGCTACCGGTACGACGGGCTGCCTGCCGCCTCGCCCGCCGCGGATAGCCCGGCGCCCGTTCGGGCGAACTCGGGTGCTTGACCGCCGGCCAAGTGAGTTCAGCGCAGCGCGCTGCCCTGGATCCACTGGCCCCACGGCACGCTCCAGTCACCGTTGTGTTGCAGGGTCAGCGGTTCGCCGCCGGTGTTGCGCACCTCGACGATGTCGCCGGGCACGGAGAAGTCGAAGAACCACTTGGCGTTGTCGCTGTTGAGGTTCAGGCAGCCGTGGCTGGTGTTGGTGTTGCCCTGGGCCCAGACCGTCGCGTTGAGCTGGTGGAGGTAGATGCCGTCGGTGCTGATCCGGGTGGCGTACGGGATGGTTTCCTTGTAGCCCAGGCGGCTGTTGACGGGCAGGCCGAACGTCGAGGAGTCCATGATCACCGGGTTGGCCTTGTCCATCACGGTGTAGACGCCGGGCGGAGTCCAGAAGCTGAGTGTGGTGCCGCCGATGGTCTCGGTGCCCCCCATGCCCATGGAGGTGGGCATGGTGCGGACCAGCTTGCCGTTCTCGAAGACACTGACCTGTTTGGTCTTGTCATCGGCGATCGAGACGTGCGAGTCACCGATGGTGAAGGACACCTTCTCGTCTTCGGCGCCGTAGAGGCCGTCGCCGAGTTTGGCGCCGTAGATGTCGGCGTCGACGGTCACCTGCGTGCCCGGCGCGTAGTACTTTTCCGGCCGCCAATGCGCGGTCTGGTCGTCGATCCAGTTCCAGGCGCCGAAGACCGGCGGGTTGGTGGTCACCTTGAGACGACGTTCGGCGTTGGCCTTGTCGGTGATGGGTTCGTCGAAGCGCGCGACGATCACCATGCCGACGCCGTACTTCGCGCCGTCTTGCAACATCGCGCCCGACGTGCCGTCGAGATACACCTGCGACTGGTTGCTCGGGGTCAGCGTGCTGAAGGTGGTGACCTGTCGGGTCGGCATGCCGCCGGGACCCTTGGCCGCGATCGTCATGGTGTAGGTGCGGCCGAACCCGAGCGTCGTCGTCGGCTTCCAGGTCTTGGCATCGGGGGTGAGGATGCCCGGGATCTGCTTGCCGCCGTCGTTGACCATCGTGACGGTGTCCAGCGTGCCGGTCTCGGCGGTCACCAGAACGCGCGCCAGCGGGTCGACGTCCTCGGCTTTGGGCTTCGGGGTGATCGTGAGCTTGGCCGGCTCGGTCGGCGACGCCTGCGGGACGCCAGGGGGCGCGGCGGCCAGCGTCTGGCAGTTCTCACCGCAGTCCGGCAGTGCGGTGACGACCACGCCGCCGAGCACGGCGAGCACGGCAAACATGACCGCGAGGCTGGCACGGCGAACAGACGTCAACGTCACTCCAATGTGTTTCCGGCGAGAGCCGTATCGATCGAGCACCGATCGGGTGCGCTAATCCTAACCGGGGAGAGTCCTGTGTGGCGCGACAGGCACGGCCTGTAGGCGAGTCGTGACACCGTCGTTGTGTGGCCGAGCTTCGGTGCGCTGTGACGGCGGTCTCCGGAAGTGGTGAGCTCAGTGACCGGCCCGACTCGATTACTGATTTACCGCAGGTCGGCCATACCATCGCTGGCGAGATGACCGACAACGCCCTCGACACCCCGACCGCCACCGAAACGCCGAAAGGCGACCGTGTCTCCGCGGAAGCGGCCCGCCGCCGAACCTTCGCCGTCATCAGCCACCCTGACGCCGGCAAGTCCACGCTGACCGAGGCGCTGGCGCTGCACGCCCGGGCCATCACCGAGGCCGGCGCGATCCACGGCAAGGCGGGCCGACGCTCCACGGTGTCGGACTGGATGGAGATGGAGAAAGCGCGCGGCATCTCGATCACGTCGACCGCGCTGCAGTTCCCCTACCGCGACTGCGTCATCAACCTCTTGGACACCCCCGGCCACGCCGACTTCTCCGAGGACACCTACCGGGTGCTGACGGCCGTGGACTGCGCGGTGATGCTCATCGACGCCGCGAAGGGCCTCGAACCGCAGACCCTCAAACTCTTCCAGGTGTGTAAGCACCGGGGCATTCCGATCATCACCGTGGTCAACAAGTGGGACCGGCCGGGCCGGCACGCCCTGGAACTGATGGACGAGATCCACGAACGGATCGGCCTGCGCACCACTCCCCTGACGTGGCCGGTCGGCATCGCCGGGGATTTCCAGGGCGTGATGGACCGCCGCAAGGGCCACTTCATCCGCTTCACCCGCACTGCGGGCGGGGCCACCATCGCGCCCGAGGAGCACATCCCCGTCGACGCGGCCCACGATGCTGCAGGCGTCGACTGGGACACCGCGGCCGAAGAGTCCGAGCTGCTCTCAGCCGACGGGTCCGACTACGACCGCGAGGCGTTCCTCAGCGGCGAGGCCTCCCCGGTCCTGTTCACCTCGGCTGCGCTGAACTTCGGCGTGAACCAGTTGCTCGATGTTCTCGTCGAACTCGCACCAGCACCCTCCGGCGCCATCGACGTCGACGGCGTGCGGCGAGTTCCGAACAGTCCGTTCAGTGCCTTCGTGTTCAAGGTGCAGGCCGGTATGGACTCCGCGCACCGCGACCGCATCGCCTACGCGCGGGTGGTCTCGGGCACGTTCGAACGCGGCGACGTGCTGACCCACGCCGCGACCGGCAAGCCGTTCGTCACCAAGTACGCGCAGTCGGTGTTCGGCCAGCAGCGCTCGACGCTCGACGACGCCTGGCCCGGTGACGTCATCGGGCTCGCCAACGCCGCGGCGTTGCGTCCGGGTGACACGCTGTATCGCGATGTGCCCGTGCAATATCCACCGATCCCGAGCTTCTCCCCCGAGCACTTCGCGGTGGCCCGCGGCACCGACCCCAGCAAGCACAAGCAATTCCGCAAGGGCATCGAGCAATTGGAGCAAGAAGGCGTGGTGCAGGTGCTGCGCTCCGACAAGCGCGGCGAGCAGGCGCCGGTGTTCGCCGCGGTCGGTCCCATGCAGTTCGAGGTGGCCGCGCATCGGATGGCCACCGAACTCAGCGCACCGATCTCCCTGGAGTCCCTGCCCTATCAAGTGGCCCGCATCGTGTCGCCCGAAGATGCCGAATTCGTGAATCGCCAAGTGTCAGCAGAGGTTCTGACCCGCTCCGACGGAGTGATGCTCGTGCTCTTCTCGACACCGTGGCGGCTTGAGGGCTTCCAGCGCGACAATCCCAACATCAAGCTCGGGTCGTTGGTGGCGGCTGAGGGGTAGCAAGCCGCCAAGACCTCACACCAACGCCGTACCTTCGCAACGCATCAACCGCTCATCGGCATCATCGGGCGACGGCCCGGCATCGACGAATCCGTTGCATTCATAGAGCGCGAAGGCGGGCCGATTGTGTGCCTTGACCGAGAGCACCACGTCGCGACGTACATATCGGGTGACTCCGCCAGCGCCTGCAGGCGGAGGTGACGCCAGAGCGGCCAGTCGTCGGCTCGCAGAATCTGAACGTGCATCACGTGGGATTCTCCCACCTGCCACACAACCGCCTTGAAGCCGTCAAAAGTTTGGACGTTGCTTCTCACCACACATTGCCCAAGACGCTGCACTCTCACCTGTCAGCGCACCCGGATACCATCAAGGCACCTCCGACAACCGGCGTTACTCGGCTTCTTTCCCACCGATCACGGCGTGGATGCGTCCCTGCGGGTACGGCAGGTCAATCCCGTGTTCGTCGTAAGCGCGCAGAACCGCCCGCCGCAGCCTGCGTTGCACCGACCATTGCGCGTTCGGCTTCGTCTTGACCGTCATCCTCAGCTTGAGTAGATCTGGCGACAACTCCTGCACGCCAAGCATTTCCGGTTCACCGACCACCTTGTGGCCGATCGTCGGATCGGCGATCACTTCATGTGCGGCATCGAGCGCCACCTGCTCGGCGCGATCCACATCAGCGGTCAACGCCACCGGCACCTCGACCCGCGCGACGGCAAAATCCTGACTCATGTTTCCCACCCGCGAGATTCCGCCGTTGCGGACGTACCAGAGGGTGCCGTCAATATCGCGCACAGTGGTGATCCGGAGTCCGACGCTCTGCACCTCCCCGGTCGCGTCGCCGAGATCGACAGTATCGCCGACACCGTACTGATCCTCCAGCAGCATGAACACGCCAGTGACGAAGTCCTTGACCAAGTTCTGCGCACCGAACCCGATGGCGAGTCCGACGACGCCGGCAGAGGCGATGAACGGCGCGATGTTCACGCCCAGCACACTGAGCACCGCCAGCACCACCCAGATGAGCAGCAGGATCGACGCCGTTGACTTCAGCACCGAGCCGATGGTCTGTGCGCGTTGCTGGCGACGTTCCGCCGCTTTGGCTGACGCCGACGCACGATCGCGCAAGTACCGCAGAATCAACGGCTTCTTGGTTTCCACCTGCATGTCCCCGCGACGGAGAGCGCCCGACCTGCCGGTGGTAGCCCGATCGATCATCCGGTGCAGCACAAATCGCGCGATCAACGCGACCACGGTGTACGCCACTATCCGGATGGGCACCTCGATGAGCCAATGCCGATTGGTCTCCGTCCATTCGAAAGCCATGTTGTACACACTCATGGTTCCGACCGTACGGAAGGCCGTTCGCGCGCGTCGAACCCGGACGTCATAGCGTCCGGGAACGCACCCGCGGCAAACCGAAGGCGGCGAAAGCCGATTACTAGTGTCCCCCGACGGGCGGTTGGCCTCCCGCCGGCCCGTAGGGCCCGTTCTGGGCGCCTGGCGCGGGCACGGATTCCGGGGTACTGGTAACGGCTGGCGGCGTCACCTCACAGGTCGATGGGCCGGCTGCGTCTCCGGGAGTCCCGCCGCTCTGACACTGGTTGGGCTCGTCGGCGGCCGCGCCTGGTGCCAGGGCAACTGCTACCGCAGTCGCAGTACCGGCGAGCAGGAGTGTGACGTGTGCAGAATCGAAAGTCATCGTTGACTCGCTCACTTTCATTGGGGTATGGACAGATTCGTGCGGTCAGCAGAGCTGCCGATCTCGTCCGCGTCTTGAACACGACCGAGATACCGGGGTAACCGGGCGGGGCGATTCATAAACCCGCGCCGGCAATCCCCTGCACGGGCATCGAAGAACGTCGACTATCGAAACACCCTCTCGGGCAAGGAGAGCGATGAACCGCTCTGGGTGCAGACGCCTGGGCCCTCTCCGCGATCCAGACATTCGTAACCTGGCAGACTGCACCCTCACTTCTCACGGTGAGCGGCCGAGGACGGGCGATGCCTGATCGTGTCATGCCCGTGTCCCGATCCCGCCGCGATACCGCTATATAGCGCCTAACGTGGATCAGCGGGTCGCCGTGCGAGCCGCGTCGTCCTGTGCGCTGCAACCGAAAGGATGCCGAGTTGTCCACCGCAAGCCCGGTCACCCCCACCACACCGACATTGCGTGAACTGACTGTCCGCGGGATTCTGCTCGGCGGAGCGATCACCCTGGTATTCACCGCCGCCAATGTCTACCTCGGCCTCAAGGTTGGCCTGACGTTCGCCACCGCCATCCCGGCCGCGGTGATCTCGATGGCAATCCTGCGTAATTTCGCCAATCACTCCATCGTGGAGAACAACATCGTGCAGACCGTCGCGTCGGCGGCGGGCACGCTCTCGGCGATCATCTTCGTGCTGCCCGGGCTCATCATGATCGGCTGGTGGACCGGATTCCCCTACTGGATCACCGCGGCCGTGTGCGCGGTCGGCGGCATCCTCGGCGTGATGTACTCCATTCCACTGCGTCGCGCCCTGGTCACCGGCTCGGATCTGCCCTATCCCGAGGGGCTCGCCGCCGCCGAAGTGCTCAAGGTCGGTGACAGCAGCGGCGGCGCCGAAGACAACCGTATGGGTATGCGGGTCATCACGTTCGGCTCGGTGGTCTCGGCCGCGTTCGGGCTGCTGGCCAACCTCAAGGTGCTGTCCAATTCGGTGGCCGCCTACTTCCGCGTCGGCTCCGGCGGCTCGATGTTCGGCGCCAGTCTGTCGCTGGCGTTGATCGGTGTGGGACATCTGGTCGGGATGACCGTCGGGGTGGCGATGCTCGTCGGGCTGGTTATCTCATTCGGAATCATGCTGCCGATCCGCACCAGCGGAGGGTTCGGGACAGGTGAACCGCTGGCCGACGTCATCGATGGAGCGTTCGTGCACGACGTGCGATTCATCGGGGCTGGAGCGATCGCGGTGGCCGCGGTATGGACGCTGCTGAAGATCCTGCGCCCCATCATCAAAGGCATCACCGACGCGCTGGCCTCCTCACGCAACCGGCGTCAGGGCCAGCTCGTCGACATCACCGAACGCGACATCCCCTTCCCCATCGTGATCGGCACCGTCATCGTGATGCTGCTGCCGATCGCCCTGCTGCTGTGGGAATTCACCCGCGGCACCGCGTTGCAAGGCAGTGCGGCTGGGATCATCGTGGCGAGCGTGGTGTTCGTCTTCCTCATCGGCCTGGTGATCGCCGCGGTGTGCGGGTACATGGCCGGCCTGATCGGCTCGTCGAACAGCCCGATCTCCGGTGTCGGCATCCTCACCGTGCTCATCGCCGCACTGGTGATCAAGCTGGTGTTCGGCCACACCAGCGACAGCCAGTCCACCGCGCTGGTCGCCTTCACGCTGTTCGTCACGGCCGTCACGTTCGGTGTGGCCACCATCTCCAACGACAACCTGCAAGACCTCAAGACCGGCCAGCTGGTCGGGGCCACCCCGTGGAAACAGCAGGTGGCGTTGGTGATTGGCGTGCTGTTCGGCTCAGCGATCATTCCGCCGGTGCTCGACCTGATGCAGCGCGCGTTCGGCTTTCTCGGTGCGCCCGGAGCCGGCGACAACGCCCTGGCCGCGCCACAAGCAGCGCTGATCTCATCGCTCACCAAAGGGGTGTTCGGCGGGAACCTGAACTGGTCGTTGGTCGGACTCGGCGCCGCGATCGGCGTCGCGGTGATCGTCATCGACGAGATCCTCAACCGCACATCACGATTCGCCCTGCCTCCGCTCGCTGTCGGGATGGGCATGTACCTGCCGATGAGCCTGACGCTGATCATCCCGTTGGGTGCCGTACTGGGGTTGTTCTACAACCGCTGGGCCGACCGCACCGGCGGAAATATCGAACGCAAGAAGCGCCTCGGGGTACTGCTGGCCACCGGCATGATTGTCGGCGAAAGCCTTTACGGCGTCGTCTTCGCCGGGTTCGTCGCCGGCACCGGCAGCGAAGACCCCTTCTCGATCTTCTCCGGCAACACCGGCAACCTCGCCGAGACCATCGGGATTATCGCGTTCGTGGTCGTCGTCCTGTGGATGTACAAACGGACACAGAAGATTTCGGGGCGTGATGTGAAGGTCGACAGCTGACGCGTCCGCCACACCACACTGCCGGTGCCACGTCGCTGACCTGGAGCTTTGGCGCGCGGACCAGCCGTGTCACGGCGTCGCGGAGAAGCGAAAAGTCTGCGGTGACGGGGTCGGGACGGACACCGGTGGCATAACGGTCTGATATTGAATCGAAGTCGACTCGCGAGGCTGCAACAGTCTCAACAGTCACTTTGTTACCGTTGAACGGTGCAGGTTTCCCGGCGTGACGTGCTGCGCTATGCCACCGCGGCCTCGGCGTTGGTCGGCCTGAGTGGAGCATCAGCATGTGCCGGCACACCCACAGCGTCCGCCGCTGCGCCCACGCTGATCGACTTCGCCGCGCGCCAGATTCCGGCCCGGGATATCCGGGCCGCCGGCCACTCCGGAGTGATCAACTACGTCTCGACATCGCGTCCTGGGTCATCCTTCGGCGCCAAGCCGATCACCCTTCCGTACGCCCAGTCGCTGACCGCCGCCGGGCTGGTGATCGTCAGCAACTACCAATACGGCAAGCCGGGCGGCACGGCACCGTCGGACTTCAGGCGCGGGTATGCCGGTGGCGTCGCCGACGCCCGCACCGCCTGGCAGCTGCATACCGCCGCAGGTGGCGGCCGGAGTGCGCCGATCTTCTTCAGCGTCGACGAGGACATCGACCGCAACACCTGGAACACCGTCGCACTGCCGTGGTTTCGTGGAATCAACTCGGTGCTCGGACCGCAACGCACCGGCATCTATGCCGGGGTCAACCCGTGCCAATGGGCCGCAGCCGACGGTGTCATCGGGAGGTCGAGCACGCCCGGCCACGTGTGGGCGTGGCAGACGCGCTCCTGGTCCGGCGGGCAGATATACCCTGCCGCAGTTCTCTACCAGCGTGTGGTGAGCACCGCATCGAATCCAGGCCCGGCGGTCGGCGGACTCTCAGTCGACGTCAACGATGTCCTGGCCCAGGATTGTGGGCAGTGGAACCTACATCCGTGAGATTGCACGTGTTCGCCTCGTATCGTCACTAGCCGGCATCGAGGTAACCCAGTACTCCGCCTCCTTCAGGACCTCGCGCTTGTAACTCGATCTCAGTGTGTCGATCACCGCGAGCGCTCGCGACGTCAGCTCATCGCGAATTCCGCTCTGCGCGTGAGCGAATGGGATGAACGCACGCAGCAGGTCCGGTGCGTCCAGCGCAACCTCCAAGGGAATGCTGTAGTAGTGATGCACGGTACCGACAGCCTGTTCGACCCGCGTCGCGCTCCACCGCAACGGATCCCGCTCGTCGTCGAGGAGCTCCAGCAGCAGCTCCCGATGGCCCGAGTCGGTGAACGGCGTGGCGGAATCCGTGGCGAAGAACCTGTCGCACAGCTCCTCGATCTCGGGCCAGTCCATGGCCTGCCAGCGGTGCTCACCGCCTTCAGGAAGCCGACGGGCCAACCACCCGACCAGTGCCCGGTACAGCGGCCAGCCCGCCGTCTCTTGTGCGAATGTTGGCTTGGTGAGCGCATCTTCGAGCCACGCGCGGGCATCGGCGAGGCTCATTTCGACGACATCGGCATCGGTGCTCAGTTCGGCCACGCGGACAATGGCCTTGTCGATCGGATTCGGCATAACGCCTGCGTCGGCGATGCCCGACAGCATGGTGTGGTCAATCCAGACCGCGATCGTCAGCTCATGCTGACCATCGATGCGCATACCGAGCACGATTTCGTCGGCATCGCCGAGCACGTCGCTTCTGCGCACCGCCCGGTCCACGTCGACCTGCGGTAGGGCGGCGATCCACCGCGGCAGGTGTTCGTCGCGTCCGGCCAGCTCTTCACGACATCGCAGTTGTGCCGCCGGATCATCGTCGAGAAGTTCGGCGATTCGGCACATCGATCAGGGCGCCCAAAACGCTGTCCCGATACGTCTCGTTGCCGAGCGGGTCAGGTTTCGCCACATTCGCCAGCCGCTCGGCGACGTCCGGATAGATCGCCGAGTCGGGGTATCGCAGATCCTTCTCCAGCTGGGTCTGTACAGGTCCACAGCTTGACAGGTGGAGCGTCGACGCCTCGGACGGCCAATTCCTTCCAGGCCCAGCCCGGACCGTAACGGTCAGCAGCCTGCCACGCGGCCTCCATATCGCCATCGCTCATCAGCAGCTGGACCAGGAGCACGCTGGCAGTGAACCTGCCGGTAGCCAGTTGTTCCGCGTGAGCCAAGTCCTACGCGCAGCGACGACCCGTTCTCGATTTTCTCCGGCAGCACCGGCAACCTCGCCGAGACCATCGGGATTATCGCGTTCGTGGTCGTCGTCCTGTGGATGTACAAACGGACACAGAAGATTTCGGGGCGTGCGTCGGTAAATCAGTGAGCTGTTTGGTCACGCGTCAGGACTGAGTCGTTGCGCCGATCTCGGCTGCGAATTCTCGGAAGCCCGGATGACCAGGCGACTTTTGCAAACACCGCTTCACGAGGTCACGCGCGATATTGAGGTTGCCGCGTCGATGCGCGAGTCGGGCAGACAAAAACACTTGCTCCGCACCCGCCAAGGAGGCGTGGCCCACGATGTTGTCGAGTAGTGGGTCGTCGTCGGCCAAGTTTTCCACGAGCGAGCACGACGGCGAGTGTGGTCTCTTTCGTGCTCACCGTGCCATCGCCATACCGGGTCCAACCATGCCGGGATTCCCATCGAATCAGCTGTGGCGCCGCCATTTCGGCAAATGTCTGGAACCCGTGCCGTTCCCACGTCGCGGCCCACAACGCCGCCACTGCATCGGATACGACGAAACCTGCCGCGGCCACCGGATCCTCGGACCGGAAGTAGTAGGTGTCACGGGCTTCGCACGCGAGGTCGATCAGTTGCTCCAGCGCGGTCGCCGCCGACCGGCCATCGTCAGCTCGCAGCGCGTCTTGAGCCTCGGCGGCCAACCGCTTGAAGGTGAATCGCCAGCGTGTCCGCTCACGCGGCGTCACGCTTCGGTCCCCCGCCAGATACGCACCCGATCGCGCCAACGCCACGAAGTCGGCGACCTCGTCCCGCACCGTCACCGGGTCGGGCAGCTCCGTCTTGGGACAGGCCGAGCGGGCGCCACCGTCGCCCGCGAGCTCGGCCTCGATACGTTCACGCATGTTCGCCGTACCCCGCCAGTAGAGATTCCACAACGCTTTCCGCAACCGGTCCTCATCGAGTCCGCCCACCACACCGAAGAACTGTTCGCGATTCATACGCTTGGCGGTCATTACGTCAGTCGCCCGAATCCGTCAGCTGCTGGAAGCGGTCGCGCTGTCCGATGAGCCACTGCCGCCGGTCCGCGATCAGGTAGTCGGGCGAGCCGAGTCGCACGGCGTAGGTGTCGTCGCGAAAGCCACCGGCTCGCAACATGGTGGCCGCGCGCCCGGAGACGCTGCTCTGCCCGATGCCGAAATAGGCTGTGAGGTCGCTGACCTGGAGACGACGACCGGGCAGTGACTCGAACAGACCGTTCGCCTTGCCCGCAATCCACACCACGGCCGCGGCCGCCGTTTCCACGCGCGCCTTACGCCTGAACACCGCGGGATCCCCGGACGCGACGCGGGCAAGCAACCGTCGGGACACGGTGCGATACTCGACGTCAAGCAGCTCATCACAGCACCCGTCGGTCAGCGCGAGAACCTCGGCTACCCGGGCGGTCACGTCGTCGGCGATACCCGACCACTGAAACGGTTCGTCGGCCAGCGGCGCGGCATCAAGGTGGTCCAGTTGTTCGTGGCCACCAACGTCGTGCGCCAGGTAATCCAGCATCGACTCCTCAAAGCTATACGGCTCATCGAACCCCGACAGGGCAAACCCGTCCGCGCCGACGCCGAGCGCATCGAGCAACGCCTCCGGCCCCTGCGGCCTGGGTGAGCGGATCACCGTCTGATAGTGCGGGGCACAAGCATCGATCGCCGCCAACGTCTCGTCTGTCAGTTCCGTGCGCAACCCGACTTCGGCGTGCGCGAAACGCACGAACGCCCGAAGCAGCTCCGGTGCCTTCGCCAAGTATGTGGCGGGTGCGACAACCTTGCGAGGTAACCAGTCCACGAGCAGGATCTCGACCTGCACCGCGCTCCAGCGCAGCGGATCCCCCGGCCCATAGTCGGTGCCGTACCACAGAAGAGATTCGAGCAAGTCACGATGATCGGCGTCATCGAGCTCACAGCCCCACCGTGACGCGAAGAAGCGGGACGTCAGCGTGCTGAGTTCTCCGGAATCCCATTGCGGCCGTTGGTAACCGGACCCCCCTTCGGCCAGACCCCGAGTGATCCATTCGATCAGCGGGCGGCAGGCGGGCCACGATTCCGTCTCCATCGGCGGGACGGTGATCGCGGCGGTTTCGATCGCGTCGTCGAGCCACGCGCGTGCGTCGGCCAGACTGAGTTCCTCCCAGACCATCTCCGGTTCGTCCGCGATGCTCCGATATTCGGCGATCATGTCGGCGATGGATTCGGGCACCACGTAGGCGTCCTTGACCAGTCTTCCGAGGTTGTGGTCGACGTAGACGATGAATGTCAGCTCGTAGGTGCCGGCCAGTCGTACCCCGAGCATGATGTTGTCCCCGTCGCCGAGGACATGGCCCATCCGCACCGCCCGGTAGGCCGACGTGTCCGCTAACCGGATAAGCCAGTCCGGTCCGGTATCCGGCCGGGTAGCCAGTACACGCCGGATACGGGCGCGCAGGACGTCGTCGCCGGACAGCGCGCCGATTGCGGCAAGCAGGGCGGTGGTCTCCGGTGTGTCGACGTCGATGAACATCGCGGCGAGTTCTTCACGGGTCGGTAGATCGGTGGCCTCATCCGGTCGGGCGAACGGTGCACGGTTGCTACGAGGATCGATAGCGGTCAGCAACGAACTGACGAAGCTGAGCAGATGCAGCGGATCTGGATCGGCAAGCGCCGCCCTTACGTCGTCGAGCAGGTCCGGCTCGGCGGACTCGTGGTGTGTCGTATCGGGCCCTCGACGGTGCTGGCGGTGTTTCGCTGCCCGGCGTTGTCGGTTCGATTTCGACATGGCCACCACCGTACGTCGCGGTACGCCGATTGCGGTGATGGCCACCCGCTCGGCACGGGCGAGGCCGCCGAGTCCACACAGCCTGCGGAATGCTGTTGCGGTAGCGCCGCGATCCCCGAGGGCTGCAGCGTCCGCCAGTAACTATAGCGCCTCGCGCTACAGTTCTTTCATGTCCGAGCTCGACGCCGTGCTGCAATCAGCCGCACGACTGCAGCGGTTGGTTCCCGACGCCGTACTCGTTGGCGGATCGGCGGCGGCTTACCACGCGCGGCACCGCGACTCCTACGACCACGATCACGTTGTGCGTGATCTGGAACAGCGATTCGGCGCAGTATTGGACGCGCTCGAATCCGACCCCGAATGGGTGTTCAACCGCTCGACACCCGGGAAAGTCATCCTCGGTGAACTCGGCGGAATAGAGGCCGGTGTCCGGCAGATGATCCGCACGGTTCCCCTTGAAGTGGAAGACGTCTCGTTGCCGTCAGGCCAGGTGATCCGTGTGCCCACGGCAGAAGAGGCATTACGTATCAAGGCCTGGCTTATCATTCGGCGCAATCAGGTGCGTGATTACCTTGACGTGGCGGCACTGTCCGGGGAGTTCGGAATTGATTGGGCTGCAACTATATTGCGCAACATCGATGCCTTCTATGCAGATGTGAACACAGGACCGGACAGTGTGGCTTCACAGGTTCTCCGACAACTCAGCGAACCGCGCCCGAAAGATTCTCGTGTGACGATGCAGCTGCCGGGTTACAAGGGACTTCGTGCGCCATGGACGGACTGGGATCGCGTCGTACAGCAGTGCCGCGCAATCGCAGATGCGATGTGAGAGAGGGAAAGTGAATATGCCTGAACTCAAGTTCCGCAACCTGAACGTCACTCCCGATGATCCCGTTGAGCAGTGGGGCGTCGAAGGGATTCTTACCGCGATCGACCGCGGATCACTCATGCACTGGAAACGCATCGTCGCTGCCGTGACTGCCGACCCTCACGGAGAAGTGGCCAAGGATCTGACTCAGGCTGTCGAGTTGGCCGGAGATGTTGGAGTGGCAGCCCTCATGCGCAGGCTTCTCGACCGGGTCTCGAAAGGACCGCAATGACTGTAGAAACACCACACCCCGGTGTTGTGCTGGCATCGCACTACATGGCGCCTCGTGGCGTGAGCCAGAACCAGTTGGCGCGCGCTCTCGGCGTATCGCCTCGGCGAATCAATCTGCTGGTCCACGGTCAGCGGTCGGTGACTGTCGAAACCGCGCTCATGCTGTCCAGGTACTTCAGCACCACCGCGGAGATGTGGATCGACATGCAGGGACGCTATGACCTCGCGAATGCCAAGCGCCGCCTACATCACCGTCTCGAACAAATTCCAACGCTACCGTCCGGGCCGAATGTTGCTGCGCCCCATGGGTACCCCTGCGATGGCACAGGCCGCGCCGGTCAAGCGTAACTCCCAGTCGCACCCGGACCGCCGGCTCGCTCACCATGAACGCACCTCCCATTCTGATCTGGCCCACCGGTCTACCAGCACCCTCCGACAGACTGCGGCGAGCGCGGGCTCGGTCAGGTCGGGCAGCATCATCACCGTCCCGGCAAGTGAATCCGACTGGACAGCACAGCAACCGGCGGTCGCCGACTCCATGGAAAAGACCCCCAGGAGTGAGGTGGGGAGTCGCTGGGCCGGTGTACCTCAATCGGCGTATGCGGGCGTACTCGGCAGGCAGAGCCGCCGTATCTGGTCATACCTTGAACGGACTCCTGGCGGAGGGGCCTCGGCAGTCGGTCGTTGAGGCTAAGGTATGCCGAGGTCGGCGAAAGGTACAGCTGTGAGTGACGACGACAAGACGGTAGTGCCCGTTTGGTCCAGGCTGTCGAACATGCCCAGCTCGACCCGACCAATCCCTTCGAGAACTTCGTCCGCACGCTCAAGGCAGACCAACAGCGTGTCACCGAATTGGAAGCGGGGATCGCCACAGTTCTGCGCCGCCTGTCCACGCTGCAGCTGGATCGCTCACACGGTGTGCGGGACTTCGTCTTCTCCGCAGCGGAAGTAGACAAGTTGTTGCGTACCTCCCACAAGCTTCGTGAGTTGGGCGACGGTGTCGACACCGACGGCAAGGCTTCCGATGTGGCCATCGAGATCCTGCGGGAGACCGACGGGTCTGTTGTCGTTCTGCCCGCATACCGGGCACGGGCCGCATAAGGCACGACGGGAACCATTGGCGGACTGTCGGTAGCGGTCGACGCAGCTACACCACACCGTCGTCACGGGCATGTTGAATCTGGTTCTTGATCTCCCGATAGGCCTGCACGCGTGCCATGACCGCATCGACCGCCGAATCCTGCTGTGTAGTTTCCGGGGTGGCTTCGATGCCGTAGATCATGGCGCTGAGCTTCGCGTGCAGTTCGGCACGCTGCTCGGCGACCCGGGCGTCCTCGCGTTCGGTGCGTAGTGACTTGTCGATCAGCTGCGCTTCCTTGGCACATTTGCCGATCAGCTCTACCCGTTGGGTCGCAGCGCGTTCCAGGTCGGCCGTGGTGGTCTTCGCCTCCGCCACGATCTTGCGGTCCTCGGCGCTGGGTTTGTCCAAGGCCGACAACTTTCCGATCACGCCGCGCAGCGCGTGCGCCTTCTCGAAGTTGTCGGTAATCCCTTTGATGTCGGCACTGAAGTCGACGTCGCCCAGCCATCCTGCGCTGGCGGCCTCCGACGCGGTCACCTGCTTCACCGCGCTCAGCGCGGACTCCACAAGCGCGGCGTACTGCTTGCCGAGCGTGTCGATGCGCCGCTGCCTTTCCTTGCGGACTCGTTCTTCGCGTTGGTGTTTCGCGTCTGCAGCCTGCTTCGATTTCTCGGTACCAGCCCGTTCCTGGGCCTCATAACTGCGTTGCTTCAGGGCAACGACGATCTTGTAGCCAACCCAGCCCACAACAACCATCGCGGTTACGACGCCGAGCGCGATCCAGACCGGCTTCGGAACCAGCGTGATGAGCACGAAGACGACGAAGATCAGTCCGCCCGCGCCCGAGGAACTCTTATTGCTGCTCACTTGACACCTCCAGTTACGCGTCCATGCGACGCCGACTTCCGTTGATTTAGCTGGGTCAGAACGACTCCCGTGGCCGGCAAGACCGGTGCTCACGGGAACCGCTCAGCATCACACTGGCCACCGACAACCGGTGAGGAGAAGTCCTACAGCCCTGCTGCGGTGGCTCCGTAGGCCGCCTGCGATGAAGTGAACCCGTCGAATTCGAGTTGGTCGATGAGTCCGCCGCGGGAGAATCCGGAGTAGTCCAGGTAATCCTTGGCAGCTTTCGCGGCTTGCTCATTCCAGTCCACGGCGATGTGGTCGACGGCGAAAGTCGCGTCTGCGGTTGAGAAGTCGTCGAATTCCAATTGCTTGATGAGCCCCTCGCGGGAAAAGGCCGTGTAGTCGAGGTAGTCCTTGGCGGTACGCACCGCATTGCGCTGGCTTACCGTCGAGGCGGGTTCCAGAGGGACCATGGGTCCGGAGAGAGCTCGGACGTGCGACTCGCCGTGCCCTTCCATTCTGGTGACTACGCCGGCCAACTGCACCGAGGGGCCTGCCCCGTCGAATACTGCCGTCGCCATGGCGAACCACAGGGCGGTGCCACTGATCGCCAACAGCAGGCCTGCGGCGAGGGCGTCCTCGAGCCGGCTCTTTGTCGAGGTCGCAGAAGTGGCGGCCGCGTGGCGGAGCGCGTCGTGGTGCGCAGTCGAGGCCGGCTTTGCCGAGACGCTATTCATCGTATGTGCTCCATCTGTTGTCCATGGTCGCTCGCACATGCGAGCCCAACAGAATGACAGAACCCACCGACAAGCTGGAGAATCCGCAACGCAGGAGTGCAGTTGGGATGACCATGCTGCACCGGACTTGCGAGCTCTCGTACATAACGGGCGTGGTCTTCGCCCGGGCAAGACCAGATCACTTTCGGGCAGTGGCACATCACCGTTGGTGTCGGCACCGTCTGATCATTACGCCAGTTATAAGGCGTCTTAGGTCAGCACGGTGAGCAGGTCGGCCGCCGATGTCGTGCCCCCAACCTAACGCCTATTCGGTGAATCGCCGCACCACAAGATCCAGTGAATCGGTTTCTTTGCCTGCGCGCCAAGGATTATCGGAGTCACGAATAGCATGCCGGGAACCGCTGACCGCGATTTCACTGTGGCTGCCGTCAACTCCCCGGCGGACGATGAGCGCGGATTCGCTCTGCAAGTGCCGTTGCAGCAACGTGGCGACGGGCCAGTCCGGCGGGTACAGCGTGACAAAGGTCTGGTCGGCCACCAGACTGACCTCAGCGACACCGATATCGGCTGGGAAGTACATCGTCGTGAGCTCCGGCAGTACCGTGGATTTCACTGTGAAAGCTACTGTGCTGGAGGCGATCACATCGCACACCGTCGCCAACGTGCGATCATCTCCGCGGGTACCATACACTTCGCGTCCACAGCGCAAAACATCGTGACGCTCGAAGTAGGAGAAGAGACCGGCCGCGTGGTTGAGCAGTTCCACGCTGCCCCGCTCGGCAACCAGGTAACCCAATTCAGGCAGGAACGTTTCGGTGTAATCGATAGTGGTCATCCGCCGAATAGCCCCTTGACGAACTTCACGGCCTCCGCGGCTTTGTAGTCCATACTGTCGGAGATCATGTTTGCCACGCCCCCGGGCCCGTCGTAGCGGTCGCTGAGCGCCGAAGTCTGCTCCGGGGTCAGGTCGCTGGCAGCCTTGCCGAACATGTGCTTGGCGCCCATGTCGAAGACACCGTCGATATCTTCCTCGCTGGTCGGTAGTGTCATGTCGCCATAGAGTTGCGCCGCCCCAGCGGCCAACCCGGCCGCGGGATTGGCGGCACCGAGCGCGGAACCCACCAATCCGATGACGCCGTTCCCCGTCTCCACATCGTCACCGCTGGTGATGCCCTCGACCATGGTGGTCAGCGACGTCACCACACCAGCCCCAGCGAGGACGCTGCCGGTCACTCCGGTAAGCCCCTTCGGACCGATGTTAGGGATGCCCTCGCCGGCATTGGCGATATCGTTGACGATGCCGCCAAGAGACAACAGTGTGCCCAAGGTGTCGGTCACAGTGTTCCCCGATGGCTTGGCATCCTGACCGCCGCCCAAGCCACCGGCGGTGATGCCCGTATCAGCGGAGCTGGCCTGCTCCTGTTCATTGGCGTTGCGCTGCAACCTCTCCGAGGCACCCCGCAGTGCACCGACCGCAGCACGGATACTCGGAGCAGCTTCACCCTGCCACTGGGACCGGTGGCGGTCAGCGTCCTCACCGACCCAACGCGTGGACGATAATTGGCTACTCACGGCTCGCGCCACCGTGTCAAGACGATCCGCGCACTGCATCAAAAGCTTCGCCAGGTAAAGAAGCTGACCCACGTCGGCACCCACCATCGCCAAGAGGCCACCTCCTCATCAGTCGTCGTCACCTTATCCACCCGGGGCAACGATAGCTGTCGACCGAATGGCCGACACAGACCGATCGGTTGATCCGCGCTGCACTCTGGTCATAATGTCGACCACCGCGACGCGCACATACTCGGTCAGAGTGCCAGTCGGCACGTAGATGGTTGTAGTAGCCGCGTTCGCCATCCAGAGTCAGTTGAAGGACCCGTGAGAACCGGTTGGCGGGCATGCCTAAATGCCGACGGTGACCGCCGACCCGATTCTCAAGGCGACCGCGAGCGCTCCGACACACCCGACACAGGTGGCATATCCCATTCGATGCCTCTAATCTCGGCATAGTTTGCCGAATCACACGATGCACAGCGACTACTCAGCAAGTTCGGAGTTTATGGAGCCACCGGCGATTTCGCGGTCCCCTGCGACGCCGAGGACGGAGTGAAGTGCCGGATGAACTCGTCGTTTTCCACGGGAATCCTTGCCTTCAATAACGTTCCGAGTAACGAGTCAACCGATCGCCCAGTGTCCACGGCGTGAGCATATGTATGTCCTCTAACGACCCGCGTATTTCCGCCCAAACTCGAAGGGCCAAGGTGGGCCGCCACGCAGGCGGGCCGGCCGAAGCACTGTCAGGGGCGCACTCTTCCGAAACCCACACCACCCCGCCAGTCAACGACTGAATCGCATCCTGCGCGCCCTGCAGGTCCTTGCCGATCAGATTCGGCATCGTCGACGACGATTCGGCCGACGCCACCGGGCTCAACGCGACGGCCATGCCCACCACAACCGCTCCACCAACACACTTTTCATCACAACCTCTTGGTTTGAAGTGGACGGCGCACCGTTACAAAAGCCACCGACAAGTCTTGGCGACGAAGAGCTTCCAACGCTGGTCCCGCGTCAGATCAAAGTCGGTCACGCAATCGACTTGCGCCGCCAGATCTGCGCGGTGTGACCCGGGCCAGTAGATCTGTCCGCATGCCGTGCACCGACTGAAGTCGTCGTAGTACCGGCGTGTCAACGGCTCCAGCTGCTCGATCACTTCGTCCTTGGTGACCGCCGTCAGCGTGCCGTTACACCGCCGGCATCGGGTGAGCGGAGCCAAGCGGTCTGGCGAGATTCAGTGTTATCGGTGTGGTGATTGTCGCTGAATTATCGTTGATAGCCGGGCACCACGACACCCACATCCACGCCGGGACTCCTGGGGTGCATGTGACTTCAGCAACCGGCGAGAGCCCGGACACCCATGGCGTCCGGGCTCCGACCAGAGGGGGCTACTTGGCGTGGTTGCGCTGGTGGTGGTGATGCACCGAGGTTCCGGGCTGGGGCATGTTGTGCTGGTGCGGGAAGGCCTCGTGGTGGCTCACCGACGGGCCATGGGTGGCCGTTGCGGCGTCGGCGTGGGCCGACGCGGCTCCGAGGAAAATGACGGCCGGGGCAGCAGCGAGGACGAAACCGGCGGCGATACGGCGGGTGATGGTCATGTCGACTCCTTTGTCAGATAAGGCTTTTCGGTATGTCATCCGGTGTGTTCCGGCGTTGAAATAAGAATGCCGCACACAGCCATCGCCAACCATCGACCAACCGGACCATCCACCAGACGAACTACTTGTCCCCCGATCGGGGGAACCCGGGGCGGGCCCCCGGATCTAGTCGTAAATGACATCGAGCCCCCGCCGCCGAAGATCGGCCAACCCGTCCTGCATGGCTTGCAGCTGTTCGGGTGAATGCCCCACCCAATCGGTGATCTCCCCGACGATCCTCGCCGGCTCAGGGGTCCGGTAGGAGCGGGTCGGATTGCCGGAAAGCTTCTTGTCTGTCACGTTCGGATCGTCCTCGAGCGGGCCTTCGGGTTCCACGATATAAATGCGGCCCCGGCCCTTGCCGACAGCAAGCTCGGCGCCCCACACCGCGGCATCCAAAGTTTGAGTGACATAGACGTGATTCATGATCCGGCCGACTTCGTAATTTGATTCGCGGCCGGGCACCAGCCGATCCCCCACCGCAAGATCGGCTTTGGTGCCGTGCAGGTAGGCACCTGACGGATGTACTTCAAAAGGCTTCGGCGTGCTCGTCACAACATCCCCCATCAGCGGTTACTTCGCAGCCGGACGATTGTGCAGCACGCCAGGGGCCTTGCCGCAAGCCCCACCCCCGCCCTTATAGTGAGAGTGGGAGCAACGTTTTCAGATGTCCTGGCGCCCAGCCAAAGCGCTTGTCGGCGGAATCCTCATCGGTGGCAACCCGATACTGGTCCAGATCCAGGGCGGCCAGGTCAAGGCGATCGCACCGCCGGAGTCCGCGCAGGCGCCGATCATCTACCCGCTGCCGCCGTTGGGCTGAACGTCACAGCTGCTCCCGCAGTTGGTCAACGATACCGCTCAACCGCGCGAAATGTGAACCGCGCCAGTAGATCCTCCCGCAGTCGGTACAGCGACTGAATTCGTCGTAATAGCGACGGGTCAACGGCTCGAGGCGATCCAGCACGTCTTCCTTCGGCACGGCGGCCAGTGTGCCGTTACACCGCACGCACCGGGTAAACGGCGCCAGACGCTGATGCAGATTCAGACGACGGATCACCGCGAGGGTCTGCTCCTCCGCGTGCTGGGAGTGGACGAACAAGCCGTGCGTGATTGCGCGACGCTTCAACAGGCCACGGTCGCGGGTCAGCAGGATGCGGTGCTGTTGCAGGCTGATATCGGCCAGCACGGCATCGTCGGCGTCATTCGACCACCACACGTCGAAGCCGAGCAGCCGAAGCAGCCGCGCCAGCCGGCCGAGGTTGACGTCGATCACGAACCGCGGTTCTCGCAGCGGCACCGGCCGCAGCCGGGCCGTCGCGCCGATGTCGAGCGCCTCGAACATCGGGTACACCGCGATGCGGTCGCCGGCAGTCGGGCGGTGCTCGAAGCCCGCCGGGTTCCCGTTCACCAGGATGAGGTCGACCTCGGTGTGCGGGATGCCCATCGCCTCCAGCACATCCTTGACGGTCTGATGGCTCCGAAACGGGCGGCGCACAGTCAGGCCCCGCGACGCGGAGCCGACGAAGTCGTTCAGCTCGGCATAAGCCCGGACCGTCACGAAACCGGCCATACCGCCACGGTCCCACTGCGGCGCCGACGGCTCGGTGTCGCTAGTGTCTGCGCCCATGGGGCAGTGGCCGCACGACGACGTCCTGCACGCCTGGTGGGTGCAGCCGCACCGGCTACTGGCCGGCGAATACCCGGGCGCCACCACACCAGAGAGAGCCGAGGCCAAGGTGCGCGTCCTCGTTGACGCCGGCGTCGACACCATCATCGACCTCACCACGGACCACGACCACCTGACGCCGTACCGCGAGCGCCTCGATGCGGCGGCCGAGGCGGGTGGACGTACGGTGCGGTACTTCGCACACCCGATCCCCGACTTCGGGGTCCTCGACCATGCGGGCTACGACGCGATCCTGGCCCGCATCCACTCTGAATTGGACGCGGGCCGGACCGTGTACGTGCACTGCTGGGGCGGGAAGGGCCGCACCGGCACGGTGATCGGGTGTCTGCTTGCGGAGTCCGGGTTGAGCTACGACGACGTCATCGCACGTATCGCGGAATTACGCTCGGGCACAAGGAAAGCCAGCGATCCGTGCCCCGAGAACACGGCGCAACACGACATGCTGCGAGCGCGTTGCTGCCGATGATCTGGCCTCGAGTCACTTGGCGTGGTGGTTGTGCTGGTGGTGGTGATGCACCGAGGTTCCGGGCTTGGGCAAGTTGTGCTGGTGCGGGAAGGCCTCGTGGTGGCTGACCGACGGGCCATGATTGGCCGTTGCGGCGTCGGCGTGGGCCGAGGCGGCTCCGAGGAAAATGACCGCGGGGGCGGCGGCGAGGGCGAAACCGGCGGCGATGCGGCGGGTGATGGTCATGTCGACTCCTTTGTCAGATAAGGCTTTTCGGTATGTCATCCGGTGTGTTCCGGCGTTGAAATAAGAATGCCGCCAACAGCCGTCGCCAACCATCGACCAACCGGACCACTCACCAGACGAAACCCCTGTCCCCCGATCGGGGGAACTGTCAAACCCGGCATACGCAAGCCGCAGAGTCTGCACCAGTCCGTGCCCGCGAACGGCTACCGGAACTGGGGAAACTGATCCAGCCCGCCGCCGCCGATGTCACCGGCGGCTTGAGGCAGGCACTTCGCCCTGCAAACTGAAAAAAGAGTCAAGACAGTCGGAAAGCTGTGGGCTCGTCGGCTCGGCCCGGTCTGCGGACCGGCCTCCCGCAGTGTCCGGCTGGTGCCGCCTGGGCACCCTTGGTGAGGGAATCGGTGACATGTGACGCCGCTGATGACGCTTCCCCTTCCGGACGGGGTCATGACTCGCCGAGTTCAGGCCCGCGCCGTACCCCGCTGAACGTGCATGGGCGTCGTCCGCCTATCGACAAACGCCCGTAACGCGTTTCGGTCTACCGGCCGCTTGCCGTCCAACACGTCGGCCAGCGGCACGCCGCCCACAACGTCATAGACAGCCAGCCGCGCCAAACGGACTCCCAAACCGACCGCAGCGATGTCCCGCATGGCGTCGTATAGCGCGCGCTGCTTCCAGCGCGGTGAGCCCGCGCCGTCGAGCAGCCTGGCCGGGCCGGCGGGTCCAAAGAGTTGCTTGGCGGACACAGTCGTCCAGTAGCTGCCCCATCCCCGCTCCAAGGTGCAGACACTTTCGAACTGCGTGCAATAACGCATGTAGGTCTCGCGCCACGGAAGCTGCTGTGTCCATGCTGGTTCCAGGGTCTTCCGACGGTACCTGTTGAAATGCTGCCCCTCGTCCAGTTCGACGATCAGTCCACCTTCGAGCACACAGTCCCACGGGCCTGGCCGCAGCCGCGGCGCTTCGAGGGCTCCGCCGAGCAGGTGATACACCCGCAGGATCTCTTTCTGATCCTGCGGCCGCAAAGCCTGCAGGTGTGGGCGCATCGTTTTCGTCGAAGCGCGTCGATAGCCCGCCTCGGCCAACATCTGCTCCAATGCATCCTGCCGAGCTCCCACACTGATCACCGAACCTCTATCCATCGAACTGATGTGAACCGGGCATCGTCTCAGCACCCACCGACAAGTGGCTCAAGTCGTTCGTCCTACTTGGCGTGGTGGTTGTGCTGGTGGTGGTGATGCACCGAGGTGCCCGGCTTGGGCATGTTGTGCTGGTGCGGGAAGGCCTCGTGGTGGCTGACCGACGGGCCATGATTGGCCGTTGCGGCGTCGGCGTGGGCCGAGGCGGCTCCGAGGAAAATGACCGCGGGGGCGGCGGCGAGGGCGAAACCGGCGGCGATGCGGCGGGTGATGGTCATGTCGACTCCTTTGTCAGATAAGGCTTTTCGGAATGTCATCCGGTGTGTTCCGGCGTTGAAATAAGAATGCCGCCAACAGCCGTCGCCAACCATCGACCAACCGGACCACTCACCAGACGAAACCCCTGTCCCCCGATCAGAGGAACCGCGCGAGCCCCGGATCTAGTCGTAAATGACGGCCCGGGCCCTTTCCGGCCGCAAGCTCGGTACCCCGCACGGCGGCATCCAATGTTCGGGTGACGTGGACGTGGTTCATGATCCGCCCGGCTCCGTAATTCGACTCGCATCCGGGCACCAGCGGATTCCCCGACAGGCTGCAACGCCCGGCTTGCCGGCATGCCACTGGACAGCTCATAACTAACTTTGTGGTATTTAATCTATAATAAGGATCCGATTAGTGCATCTTCCACAGAGAAGGTTTGACATGAACTGGCCGACGCATCAGTCGGTGCGACGGGCGTGGACGCCTCGCGGCCGTCAGGGTAACCGCGAAGACCGTACTCTCAAGCATGTCATCGCGTCCGTGCCGCCGGCCATTAGTGATCGCACTTACGACCCGGTCGGCGAAGTCGGCCGCGCCCACGACAATGCGCTCATCGCCATCGCTCGTCTCGAAGCCGGATACGGTCAGCACCTCGCCCCATTGGCAGATTTCCTGCTGCGCAGTGAGTCGGTCGCATCGTCCAAAATCGAGCACATCGACGCCGGCTGGCGCGCGTTCGGCAAAGCATTTGCCGGGGCAAAGGCCAACGACGAAGCCCGATCTCAGCTGGCAGCGGTCGGTGCCCTGATTGAACTCGTCGAGTCTGCCAATTCGGGCCCCATCACGCTACAGACCGTCCTCGACGCACATCAGCTGTTGATGGCGCCAGACCCCTATACCGACAGCCCAGGCGCGTTGCGCACTGTCCAGAATTGGATCGGTGGCAGCGACCACTCACCTGTCGGTGCTCAGTACGTGCCTCCCCCACCGGATCTCGTGCCGGCACTCATGGACGACCTACTGGTGTTCGCCAACCGCACCGACCTGCCGATCGTGGCCCAGGCCGCGATCGCACATGCCCAGTTCGAATCCATCCACCCATTCGTCGACGGCAACGGCCGGATCGGGCGCGCGATGATCAGTACCATCCTGAGACGCCGCGGGCTGACCCGACGCGTAACCGTTCCAGTGGCTTCGGCCATGCTCGGCGACACCGATTTCTACTTCGGACGGCTCACTGCCTACCGGGCTGGAGACGCCGATCAGTTCGTCGGCTATCTCGCGGACGCCGCCATACAGGCAAGCATCGCCGCGGAGGAATCGGCCGCCCGTCTCTCCGAGTTGCCAGCACAGTGGCGATCAATTGCCCGCCCACGCGCCAACTCCGCCGACGAAACGCTTCTCGACAACCTGCTGGAGGTCCCGATATTCAACGCCGATACCGCCCGATCACTCACAGGCACGACCGATGCCAGTACCTACAAAGCACTCGGCCGCCTGACCGATGCGGGCATTCTGGAGGTCCTCTCATCCGGTACTCGTAACCGAATCTGGGCGGCCAGTGACGTGCTGGCCGAACTCGATCTCCTCGGCGACACTATCGGCAGGCGCACCAGGCCCAACGCCTGAGTCGTGTCAGGACGCGTCGGCACCGCCCACCCACAAGTGAGCCCGGACGCTCGATGGCGTCCGGGCTCCGGCCAGAGGGGGCTACTTGGCGTGGTTGCGCTGGTGGTGGTGATGCACCGAGGTGCCCGGCTGGGGCATGTTGTGCTGGTGCGGGAAGGCCTCGTGGTGGCTCACCGACGGGCCATGGTTGGCCACCGACGCATCCGCATGCGCCGAGGCAGCACCGAGAAAGATGACGGCCGGGGCGGCGGCGAGGGCGAAACCGGCGGTGATGCGGCGGGTGATGGTCATGTCGACTCCTTTGTCAGATAAGGCTTTTCGGAATGTCATCCGGTGTGTTCCGGCGTTGAAATAAGAATGCGCTTCCCCGACGCGCGGCAATATCGACCAACCGGCCCATGCACCGGCCGAAACCCCTGTCCCCCGATCGGAGGAACCGCGCACTGCGCCTACTTCGGACGCTGCGACATGACGGTGGAGCAGGCCCAGATGACGAACGCCGATCTGGCGCTTGGCAAGCCGGTCCTGCAATAATGACCGGGGCGTGGCTGGTCGGCCACGACGTCCAAATCGATCTCCGGATCGCAGCTTTTCAGGTTCAGGATCGATGGCGTCGTAGCAGTCTGCTGTGATGCCCACCCCCATGAGACGAGCCAGGATTCGAGCATCGCGCGCCTTGACGTGCTCCACCGTTTCGATGAGCAGCAGCACACCGCCTTCACCGAACACCATGCCGTCCCGGTCTGTACCGAACGGATGGCAGGCGACAGGCGGATCCTCGTTGTAGGTCGACAGCATGCCCAATTGGCGGAACGCTGCGGCGGACGCCGCTCCTGATGCATCGGCCTACCCACACCGGAGTAGGCCCAAATCATCACAGCCGGGTGTTCATACGCCAGACTGAAACGATGACCGAACCCGCCACCCGCGTCGCGGTCTACCTGGACTTCGACAACATTGTCATATCGCGCTACGACCAGGTCAACGGCCGCAACTCGTTTCAGCGGGACAAGGCCAAAGGACTGGACGCGGACAAGCTCACCAAGGCCACCGTGGACGTCGCCGCGATCCTCGACTTCGCGTCGTCGTTCGGCACGCTGGTGCTGACCCGCGCGTACGCGGACTGGTCAGCCGACGTCAACGCCGGCTACCGTCAGCAGCTCGTGGGCCGCGCCGTCGACCTGGTGCAGTTGTTCCCGGCCGCCGCGTACGGCAAGAACGGCGCCGACATCCGGCTCGCGGTCGACGCCGTCGAGGACATGTTCCGGCTGCCCGACCTGACGCATGTGGTGATCGTGGCCGGTGACTCCGACTACATCCCGCTGGCCCAGCGGTGCAAACGGCTGGGCCGCTACGTCGTCGGCATCGGGGTGGCAGGCTCGTCGAGCCGGGCGCTCGCGGCCGCCTGCGACGAATTCGTCATCTACGACGCTCTTCCCGGCGTACCGGCCACCGAACCCAACCCAGAACCCAATCAGCAGAAACGCACCCGCAAGAAGACCGGACCGGACCCGCAAGCCGAGGCCACCGCACTGCTCACCCGGGCGCTGCAGATCGGCCTGGAGAAGGACGACGTCGAGTGGCTGCACAATTCGGCGGTCAAGGCGCAGATGAAACGGATGGATCCGTCGTTCAGCGAGAAGTCTTTGGGTTTCCGGTCTTTCAGTGATTTTCTACGGGCGCGCTCCGATGTCGTCGAATTGGACGAGAGCTCGACGACACGGATGGTCAAGCTGCGGTAGCAGTCAGCACACCCGATGATCCGCACGGAAGCGCTCAACGTAGGCGGGCCAATCCCACGTCGACAGGAAGTCGGTGGTCGCCTGGTATCCCTTGTCGTAGAGGGCCTCGGCCGCGCCGCGGGTGATACTGAAGTCGAGCACCCCGATATCGGTCGAGTCCACCTCGATCGCCCGCACTTTCACCCACGGTTGATTGAGATAGGTCTGGTCGTGGCCGACGAGCATGGTGGTGATCAGGCTCTGCAGCAGTGGCGGCCCATGCAGCGGGCCGAGCCCGGGAATCAGCTGCTCGAATGTCGGAGCCGGCAGGTAGGGAATCACCGTCGCGCCGAAGGTGGGCCACCGCGGCATTCTTCCGTCGGGACGGTCGAAGGAGTCGATCGGGAAGTTGGACAGCACTCCTCCGTCGACGAGCGTGTACGGGTCACCGGCGGCGTCGTCGAGCGTGACCGGTTGGAACAAGAACGGGATCGCCATCGAGGCGCGGACCGCGTCGGCGACAAGCTGTTCATCGGGATCCAGCCCGTAGAGTCGACGGTAATCCCACGGCAACCGCACCAACTGGCCCGACGTCAGGTCGGTGACGGTGACAACAAGGCGGTAGCGTCGCTCCGGCAGGAGTTGGTCGTCGTCGATGGCCAGATCGCCGAAGGTGCTGACGCCCAGGTTCTTCAGCTCACTGCGCATCCAGGCGTGGGCGTAATCTCCGCGGTAGATGCCGGTCTCGCGCAACAGCCCCCACGCGGGCCCCAGCAGGGGGATACGTTCGATCGGCCCACTGTCCCGGAATTTCCGGTACGGCACGTTCAACGCCAGTTCCCGCAGTTGCTCGCCGCTCAGCTGATCGCCTTGCGCCGCCGCGGCGACCACCGCTCCGACCAGCGACCCGGCCGAGGTACCCGACACCCGCTGGATCGCGTACCCCGCGTCCTTCAGCGCGACGGCGGCACCCACCAGACCGATGCCCTTGACCCCGCCACCGGACAGGACGAGGTCCGCGCGGAGCGGTTCACGACGCGTGGTGTGGTTGGCAGCCATGGCCCCAGCCTCGCACGCGATGCTGAGGATCTCCTCGAATTCGAGGCCCCAGCAATGGGGAGCAACGAGAAGAGCCCGGACGGTTGTCCGGGCTCCTCGGGCAGCGCCTTGTCAGGCGCGGTTGTTCTGATGGTGATGATGCACCGCGGTACCCGGCTGCGGGAAGTTGTGCTGCCCCGGGAAGACCTCGTGGTGGCTGGCAGCGGGGCCGGTGTTCGTAACGGAGGTCTGGGCCTGGCTGGCGGTCGCGGCACCCAGGGCGATGATGGCGGGAGCAGCGGCGAGAGCGAAACCGGCGGCGATGCGGCGGGTGATCATCATGATTGAATCCTTTGTCTCAGTGGGCTTTTGAAGTTTCTGTCCCGGTTGATCCGGTGTTGATATAAGAATGCCCCGCCGCAGCCCGGACCGATATCGACCGACCGGCCCATCGACCGGACCAACCTCTTGTCCCCCGATCGGGGGAAGCGTCAAAAAAATTGACGCCGCGCAGCAGCGGCAGAGAAGCACACCCTGAATCCGAGATGACTCGGAGGAGAGGCCGCAAAGAGATCGACCGCTTCCGTCACGAGTTCCTGAGCGCACGGGACATCGTGATCACCGACGAACCCAAGGAGTACCCCCAGTACTGGCCCGGTTACTACGCCGTATTCTTCGACGACCCGATCAACGGCATTCACTGGGAGCTGGCCTGGATACCGCGCGTACCCACACCCGGGCAGGTGTGGTCGTTCTATCGCACCATCCGTGGCTACGCCAGGAGTCGGCCCGACCTGGCGAATACCGTTCCCGGCGTGGCCTTGCAGGCGAGGCGGGCGCTGGCGGCGCGGTGATTGCCCCTGAGAAGGGCACGGGCCTATGGGCGCCACCAGAAATTTCCACCTACGCTGGTGGTACTGGCCCGGTTTGAGCCAGGTGCGAAGTGGTGACACATGAAAAGCGGAGTTGCGAAGCACATGGTCCCGGGCCGTTCGCCCGATGATCGACGGTCGCGCTCGACTCGCCCGCGCCGTCGCCGATCCACGCGGGAAGAATTGACCGCCGCCGTCGTGCCGGTCACCGACACCCTGTTCGCCGACGTCTCGGAGTTTCAACCGGTGGTGAACGACAGCTATCCGTATGAGGTGCTGTCGATCCGGGTCAGCGACGGCACTTACCAGGACCACAATTTCGCCGCCAACTACACCTGGATGCGCACTGCGCTCGATGACGGCAAATTGGTATTCGGGATCGTCTACACCTATTGCCGGCCCAACTGGCAAGCAAATGCCAACACCGTGCGGTCCATGATCGACGCCAACGGCGGGCTGCATCCTCGCATCACGCTCATGCTCGACATCGAGCAGGGCGGCAACCCGACCGGCGACGGCTCCTCCTGGATCAATCAGCTGTACTGGAATCTGGCGGACTACACCGGGAACCCGGCACGGATCATCGGATACGGCAACGTCTATGACCTCACGGCCATGTGGCGTACGAAGCCAACCGGTCTACGCCTCATCATCGCCGGCTACGGCAGTAATCCCCCTTACCCCGGCAAGGTCGCTCACCAGTACACCGACGGCAGCGGCTACGGCGGCGGGTTACCCGAGGGCGCACCGCCATTCGGCAACTGCGACATGAATTCCGCCGACGGGCTCAACCCGGTCCAGTTCGCCGCAGCCTGCGGCGTCGTCACCCAACCAGCAGGAGGTACCGACCGTGTCTGACGCAACATCCCTGCAAGCCGACATCTCCGGCGTCGCAGTCAACGGCGCGCCCGAGCCCTGGCGGGTGGTCTTCGCCCGGCACCCACGCAATATCGGTGACATCGTTGACGACCCGAACCGGGGCCCGTGGAACTCCACCCACAACGGCCAGGTGTATCAGGGCACTTACGACGCGTTCGAGCAGCAGGTGACCACCGCCGAGCAGATCGCCTGGGTACACACCTTCAGTGACGGCATCACGCGCGATGCCGGCGACGTGCTCATCGAGTTGATGGAGTTCGCGATCCAGTGGCGCACCGCCAACAAGCTACCGACGTCAGCTAAGTAGCCAGTGCCATGGCAACTTTCGGAGATATCGCCGCCAACATCGCCGGTGTGCGGATCGTCCGGCACGCAGTGTTGACCTTCGCCGGCGCGTTCGCCGCCCCGGGTACCGGCTACCCGTCCGACGTCGTTGCGGCCGTCGATCCCGACCTGGTATTCGAAGTTCCGATCCAGTCTCCCTGGACGTTCGGACCGGTCCCGCCAGGAGCACCCCTGTCGCCCAGCTACACCGAATCGGTCCAGATCGCGGTGACCAACGCGACGGCATGGATCAACGCCAACCCGCTACAAACCTTCGTGCTGGGCGCCTACAGCGAGGGCGCCGAGGCCGCATCGAGGGTGCTGGCCGAGATCATGACCGGGTCACTGCAATGGGTCCGGTCCAACCTGATCGGCGGTTACACGTTCGGCAACCCGTGGCGGCTTACGGGTCACACGTTTCCCGGCGGGACCGATCCGGGTGGGCGCGGCATCGCCGACACCAACCTGACCGCGGCGCAGATCCCCAAGGACGCCAACGGCGTTGACACCTGGTGGGATTTCGCCAACCCCGGCGACCTCTACACCACCACGCCGAACGACACCGCGGGCGCCGACATCACCGCGGTGTACAAGGCGGCCGTCCAACTGTCGATCAACATCAACGCCATCGCCGCGGTGATCGCCGCGCTGACCGGCCAAGGTGGCCTCGCCCAACAGGTGCTCCGGCTGGTGACCGATCCAATCGTCGGCGGCCCGGCGCTCGTCGAGGCGATCGACCTGGCGATCGCGTTCTACGCCACCAATCCGCCGGCACTGGCGCACAACTCCTACCAGAGTGTGGACGCCCTGCCCCGAAGTAGTTCGGTGATGGTGGCCATCGAGCACCTGACCCAGCTCGCCAGCGCCACCCCAGCACGTATGGCCGTCTAGGAGTCCCGCACTGCGGGCGAGATTGCCGCCATGATGCCCCGCTCGGGCGACTTAGGATCGACCAAGCGATCGAGAGGGGTATGGGCATGTGTTTGCGATCCGCCACGGCGCTTCTGGCCGGGCTGGTGGCGGTGACCGGATGCACTCGAACCGTCCACGACACGGCGACCCCGCAGGTCGACGTCCTGGGCAGCACGCTGGCCAGCGAATCCGAGCTCAACACCATCCTGGGCACCACTGGGCTGCGCCCGAAGACCGCGCTGCGCACACCCGCCAAGCTCGATGCCGACGAGCGCGCGTCGCGCCCGGAATGCGTGCCCGTCATCGGCAACGCCATGGATTCGGTGTACCGGGGCACCGGCTACACAAAGACCATCGGCGGGCGAAACTCGCTCTGAGGCGGTCAGTGTCGCGCGCCGTTGATCGCCGGCTGGTCGATCATGCCCTTGTCCACACCCCACATGGTCGCGATGGTCCGGTACTCACCGGTCTCCATCAGCTGTTCCAAAGCCTGCCGCAGCGATTCTGCGAGCGGCGAGCCCTTGGCCACCGGCCAGCCGTAGGGCGCCGAGTCGAACACCTCGCCGGCCGGCTCCAAAGCTCCACCGCTGAGCTTGACGGCAAACCCGGTCACCGGCGAATCCGCGGTCATCGCGTCGGCGTCCCCGGCGACCAACGCGGCGGTGACCTCGTCCTGACGGGTGCGCTGCACCTTCTCGATCGGTGAGAGGCCCGCCGCCACACAGGTGTCGCTCTTGGCCGGGATCTCCTTGGTGTCCTGAATCGTGCCGTATTTCACCGCAACGCGCAGACCGCACGCCGCCGTCGGATCCACGTTCGACCCGGTGCGCTGCGCCCACAGCGTGCCGGCGTTCAAATAGGTGACGAAGTCCGCCAGCCGTTCTCGTTCGACGGTGTCGGTCATCGCCGTCATCCCGACGTTGAAACTGCCGTCGCGCACCGAAGGCAGGATGCCGTCGAAACCCGTCTCCCGGAAGTCGGGAACCAGCCCGAGGACGCGGGTCACCGCTTTCATGAGGTCGACATCGAAGCCGACCAGCTCTCCGCCGGAGTTCTTGAACTCGATAGGTGCATAGGGCACGTTGACGCCGATCACGAGCCGCCCGGTCTCCCGGATCTGGGCGGGCACCGTCGCCGCGATCGCCGGGACCGCACCCGACGGCGCCTGCACCCGGCCGGAGGCCGACGCCGTGTCGGCCAGCCCGGGCCCGCGGTCTCCGCCACGCAACTTCCAGACCCCGACCGCACCTACCGTGGCCACCAGAAGCGTGGCCGCGGTGATCACAAGAGCTTTGCGCGGCAACCCGATCCTCGGCTTGGTCTTCACCCGCTGGGCCGAATGGCGACCGGAGCGGACCGTGGTGCGGACCGGGACACTGAGCGCGGTGCGCGCGGCTGACGCCAACTCGCCGGCGGTCTGATAGCGCTTGGCCGACTTCTTCGCCATGCCCTTGGCGATCACCTCGTCGAACGCCGCGAGCCTGGGATCGGTGGCCGACGGTCGCGGCGGCGGCTGCACCATGTGTCCGGCGATCTGCTGCTCGAGACTGTCAACCGGATAGGGCCGCACGCCCGTCAGGCATTCGTAGAGAACACAGGCCAGCGCGTAGACGTCCGAGCGTGGATCGGTCTTTCCGGCGTCGAACCGCTCGGGCGCCATGTAGGCCAGCGTGCCCAGGGTGTTGCCTGCCGTGGTCATACCGGCCTCGCCGGCCATGCGCGCCAGACCGAAGTCGATGAGATACACGAAGTCGTGATCGGTGATCAAGATGTTCGACGGCTTGACGTCGCGGTGGATCAGCCCGGCCGCGTGGGCGGCGTCGAGCGCACAGGCGACCTGCTCGACCAGGCTGACCGCGAATGCCGGTTCCAGCGGTCGCTGGGCCTTGGCCAGCACGGCCCCGAGGTTGCGGCCCTCGATGAGCCGCATATCCAGATACAGCCGGCCGTCGATCTCACCGAAGCCGTGGATCGGCACCACGTGCGGATCGTTGACCCCGGCCGCCGCGTGCGATTCTTTGCGGAAGCGATCCTGAAACGAAGCGTCCTGGGCCAGGTGCGGGGGCAGAACTTTGAGCGCGACGACGCGATCGGTGTTGGTGTCGTAGGCCTGATAAACCTCGCCCATACCGCCGCGGCCGATCAGCTTCTGCAGCTGATAGTGGCCAAAGGGTGTCTCGTCCACCGTTTTCCCTCTCGGCGCAGGCCCCTGCTCCGATGTGTCGATCGAAGCTACCTCACCGAGGGCGCCGATATCTCAGGGGAAGCGTACGCAGGTGGCGATTGCCGCGGGCCTCTGCCCTCTTGGAGCCCAGGGCCGCCATCCGAACCGGACAACATCAGAGGATCACGACCAATACCCGGTATTGACGCGTCACCCGGTTACCTTTGTCGCGGGCCGCGAAAGGGGGAACATGCGCGTTGACGGACGGGACATCACCGTCACCGGCAGCCTGCTGCAACCACTGACCCGACGCACCAACGACATCCTGCGTCTCGCCCTGGCCGCATTGTTCCTGGTCGCGGTTGTTACAAGCTCCCTGATCACCCGTTACGAATGGGTGGCGCTCGAACGGTCGATCTCCAAGATCGTGGGCGTTCTGACGCCGACCCAGTCCAACCTGGTGTACCTGGCCTACGGCATCGCCATCCTGGCCCTGCCGTTCGTGATCCTCGTCAGCCTGATCCTGTCGCGGCAGTGGAAACTGCTCGGCGCCTACGCGGCGGCCGGTCTCATCGCGATCCTGTCGCTGTCGATCACCGGCAACGGCATCGCCGCTCCGAAGTGGCATTTCGACCTCACCGACCGGCTCGACACCCAGCTGGCTCAGTTCCTCGACGACCCGCGCTGGATCGCCATGCTGGCCGCGGTGTTGACAGTGTCTGGTCCCTGGCTGCCGCGCCGGCTGCGCCGCTGGTGGTGGACCCTGCTGCTGGCATTCGTACCGATCCATCTGGTGGTCAGCGCCGTGGTGCCGGCCCGCTCACTGCTCGGTTTGGCGGTCGGCTGGTTCGTCGGCGCCCTGGTGGTCCTCGTCGTCGGTACCCCGGCACTGGAGGTGCCGCTCGACGGCGCTGTACGCGCACTCGGCCACCGCGGCTTCACGGTGTCCTCGTTCAAAGTGGTGCGGCCGGCCGGTGCCGGACCGCTGCTGCTCGACGCGTACTCACCTGATCCCGACGCCACCGCGGTCGTCGAGCTGTACGGACCCAACCAGCGCAGCGGCGGCGCCGTCCGGCAGGTCTGGAGCAAGCTGCGATTGCGCGCCAACGAAACCGCTCCACTGCAGACCTCGATGCGCCGCGCCGTCGAGCACCGCGCTCTGATGGCCATTGCCATCGGCGACCTCGGGCTGGCCAGCACATCGACAATGTCGGTCGCCGCGCTGGACCGCGGCTGGACGTTGTACGCCCACAATCGGAAGCGCGGCCTGCCGTTGGATCAGTGCACCGACGGGGCCAGTGTGCAGAAGGTGTGGAACGCCTTGCGCACCCTGCACGACCACCAGATCTCCCACGGGGATCTGCGCAGCCGGGAGATCACCGTCGAGGACGGCGCGGTGCTGTTCGGTGGATTCGGCAGCGCCGAGTACGGCGCGACCGACACCCAGCTGCAATCCGACATCGCGCAGCTGCTGGTGACCACCACCGCGCTGTACGACGCACCGTCGGCGGTGCGCGCGGCGATCGAGGCGTTCGACCGCGAAACCGTACTGACCGCCTCCGGCAGGCTGACCAAGACCGCGGTGCCGGGCCGGGTTCGCTACTCCGTGCCCGACGCCAAGACCGTGATGACCCGGGCCCGCGACGAAGTGAAGCACGAGACCGGCGCCGATCAGATCCAGGCCGAGACCATCACGCGCTTCACGCGCAACCAGGTGATCCAGCTGGTGCTGCTGGTGGCGCTGGTCTATGTGGCCTACCCGTTCATCAGCACCGTGCCGACGTTCTTCTCCGAGCTGGGCACCGCGAACTGGTGGTGGGCGCTGCTCGGACTGACGGTCTCGGCGCTGACCTACGTCGGGGCCGCGGCCGCGCTGTGGGCCTGCGCCGACGGACTGGTCAGCTTCCGGCACCTGGCGATCATGCAGGTGGCGAACACTTTCGCCGCGACAACCACCCCGGCCGGTGTGGGCGGCCTTGCGCTGAGCACACGGTTTCTGCAGAAGGGCGGGCTGAGCACGCTGCGCGCGACCGCGGCGGTGACGCTGCAGCAGACCGTCCAGGTGATCGTGCACGTGGCGCTGCTCATCTTGTTCACCACCGCGGCCGGCGCACGGGCGGATCTGTCGCATTTCGTCCCGTCGGCGACCGTGCTCTATCTGATCGCGGGGCTGGCGTTCGGTTTGATCGGTGGGTTCCTGGCGGTTCCGAAGCTGCGGCACTGGCTGGCGACGGCCGTACGGCCGCGGCTCAAGGAGGTGACCGACGATCTCGTCGACCTGGCCAAGGAGCCCAAGCGGCTCGGCCTGATCGTGTTGGGCGCGGCGGGAACGACTCTCGGGGCCGCCCTGGCGCTGTGGGCCAGTGTCGAGGCGTTCGGCGGCACCACCTCGTTCGTCACCGTCACGGTCGTCACGATGATCGGCGGAACACTGGCCTCGGCGGCTCCGACCCCCGGAGGTGTCGGCGCGGTCGAGGCCGCCCTGATCGGCGGTCTGGCCGGTTTCGGGCTGCCGCCCGCCATCGCCGTTCCCGCGGTCCTGCTCTACCGGGTGCTGACGTGCTGGCTGCCGGTCTTCGTAGGTTGGCCGGTGATGCGCTGGCTCACGCATAACGACATGATCTGACCGCGACACGACCGTGAATTGTGACGATCAACGGTCGCCGGGCCGCTTCGTCACGCTGGAGTGGCACTCGGCGCCGACCGCCACTCCAGCGTGACACTCGGCGTGATTTGCCTGCTAAGAATCGGTATTCGCGGCTCTCAGCACATCGGCGTGACCGTTGCGCCTGCACCAACTCACGATGTAGCGGGCGTGCAAGCCGCACCACCGGTAGACGGCGGCCAGCGTCAATGGCAGGTCATGGTCGTGCTCACCACGCTGGACGATGATCGGCCCGAGGTAGTGGGCGGTGACCTTGTTCGCGGTGTTGACCGCGACGCCCGCGGCGGCGGCCAGTGTGACGCCGTCGGTGGCCCGCCCCGCAGCGATCGCGCCGGCCAAGCGTCCCGCCGTCTCCCCTTTGCGGCCGTGAAACGACTCGTATAGCGGAGGTTTCCGAGATGCCGGCACAGCCGCGATGTGTCGTCTGCCCACCGCGGCGTCGCGGACGAGCGTAGAAAGCTCGGCGGTACCAACAGACTTGGGAAACACCGCCGCGATCTCGGGACGCAGCCTGGCCTCGTCGAGCAGATCGAGTTCGATCGTCTGCCCCTGGGTCGCCAGAATCACCGGCGACGGACGGTCTGCAGCGCGCAGGATGTCAAGCACATCGAGGCCGTCAAAGCTGTACTCCAGGTCGGGGTGGTTCCACACCAGGTCGGCGATCACCACGTCGAAGCGAACCCGGCCGGCAACCTGACGACGCACACTGTCACGGTCCAACGCCTCTTCGACCACGCTGTTGGGGAACGCGTTGGCCAGCGCCGGCGTGATGATGCGAGCCAGCGGCGATGCCACCAGGATTCGAGGACTGTGGTCCATAGTCAATTTTCCTATGCCAGGCAAGATCTTGCCCGAAGTTCTCCGTAATTGCCGTTTGCCGAACTCCCAGTCTGGCAAATAGGTGTGAGAACCACCTGCTTTTCCTGTCGTCCGAACGGACGATAGAACCAAGCTTCAGGAGGTTGAGAGGTGTCCCGGATTTGTCTATTCCCGAACTGATACCTGCCATCCAACCAGAGCTTGCTCCCCGTGAAGTAGAGGTGCTCGTCGCCTGGTTCCACACCGAAAGCAAGGATGAGGTCGCCCGCCAGCTGCACATCGCGCCGACCACGGTCCGCACCCATCTTCAGCGGGTGCGAGCAAAATACGCCGCGGTCGGACGGCCCGCGAAGACCAAAGCCGCCCTGGTCGCCCGTGCCATTCAGGACGGCCTGATCCACATCGATGATCTGTGAGCCTTCGGCTCGCCGTTTTCATCCGTTGGACTGACAGTCAATCGTGCCGCCAGGTGGTGTGATTGGGGCCTCGTCCATGCCACACGCAGCCTGCCCGAGGAGGTCCACATGGGAGTGGTCGGCGCCGATAGCGACCAGATGCGGGCTCTGGCACGGACGCTCCACCAAGCAGCCGATCGACTGGAGGCGGCCTCGGCCGCGGTAACCGGTTCACTGCCGTCGGTGCCCTGGCGTGGCCCCGACGCGGAGCGCTACCGGTCCCAGTGGCACGTCGAACGCAATGCCGGTCAACAGGAACACGCCAGTGACGCAACAGGATCGACGACCGCCAAATCGATGCTGCAGGTCCTACCCAACGGACTCGACCAGCAGCCGCTCAATCCGCTGATGGGTATCCGGGATTTCCTCAATTCGAATGCGGTGTGGCCCATTACGTGGGGAACTCTGCTCGGCCGATACGACGACGTCGGCGCGATCCCGCTGGTGGATGCACTCGGACTTGCCAGCGACAACCGGCTCACGCCGGAGCAGAAGATCGGCGAGGCAGGCGATTCGATGGTCGACCTCGCCAGCGGACTGATCAAGGGCACCGACGCCCCGGTCGGCTATCTCTCCGGTGTGGCAGTGTCGCAATGGCGTGACGTCGCCGAGCAGGCGGCGCAGGCTGACTTCAGCGCCGGCGGCGTCAAAACCGTCACCGCCTACATCGCCTCCGATCCCGGTGGCGCGTTCGATGCCGCCAAGGACGCCGTGGTCGGCTACGTGCCGAAACTGTTCTCGAATCTGGTTCCCTGGTAGAGAGGCCGATCCCTCGTGGACGACACCGCACTGCTGACCGACGACGAGATCGTCGCGCTCTGCGCCGCCGCCGGACGGCCGTGGCCCATCGGCCTGAGCACCGTGGCCGCGACGCCCGGGGAGCTCACGCGGGCCGGTATGCGGGGCATGCGTTCCCTCATGGTGCGCAGGCTGGCTCGGGCCGACGCGGACCGCCCCGGCATGCGTCCACACGAGATGATCGCCGACGATGTCGCGGCATTCCTAGATTCGACGCACCGCGTCGGCGCGTATATCGCACCTGTGTCGGATCATTCCGTTCTGGGCGGCGCATCGGTGACCGCGGCACAGACACCCGACGGCTGGGTGGTGGACACCACGACGGCAGCCGGTGTCCACGCCCTACGCCCGGCATCCGCCCAGGACGCTGCGGCGGCTGTCCTCGGACTCGCTCAACAAACCTATGCCGGAACGGCTTTCACCGATGACGACGAGCGCGCAGCCTGGGTCTGCGTCGTCCGGTACGGGGCCGATCTCATCGCGGTCGGCCACGGATCGGTCAGCGGTACGGTCGACGGGAAGCCGACCGGCCAGTGGGATCCCGCCGCGATTCGCAGCATCTTCGTGACTCCCTGACGATTGCCCGTCATACCGTCACGAGAGCATGGCGGACCAGCACCCACACCAGGGGACCTGAGGTCACCACCTCGGCGCAGCCTGCAGACTCCAGGTCATGGGCCAGGTGCGGATCGTCGGCCATGCCGTCGCAGACGATACTGACGCTGACCTCCGAATCCGCGCCGTTGACCACGAGACGTATCGACGCGGGTGCCGCGCTCACGATCCTGTCCAAAGGCGCTACCAGCGAGCCGATTTCATCGGCATCGAACGCCGGTAGAGTGCCGGCCAGGTCGATCGCCACATCGATGTCGGACGACTCCGCGGTATCGACCAGCCGACGGACCTGTCGCATGAGCGGGTGATCGAAGGTCGCCTCCTGATCGAACAGCGCCCGCAGCCGGCGAGATTCGGCACGTGCCGCACGCTGCAGATCATCGCCGGCGCTACCGGTCCCGCCCAGCTCCCTCAGCAGCGGCAACACATTGTCGACCAATCTGGCGTAGCGCCGCTGATACTCGTCACGCAGTGCCCGGCTCACCCTGTCCTCGGCAACGAGCCGGTGATGAGCATCGGTCTCGGCATGTGCCTCGGCGGCAGCACCCCGTACCAGTCCGTTGAACAGCAATGCGAACAACTGGACAGCGAGAATGCTGGCCGTCCCGAGGCCAACGTTGACCAACAACGCTGAGTCCGGTCGGCAGATCAGCTCGGCGACCGCTCCGAGCGTCCAGAAGCCGACCAGCACAGCCGCACCGCGGCTGGTCGACACGCCCAGCAGCAGTGGCAACGCACACCACCCGACGGCGTTCTGCGCCCAATGTGCGTATCCGCCAACCAGTTCCGGGGGCAGCAGCAGCGGCTGCAGGACCGTCACGAGCATCAGAGCGACGACCGCCGGCCGCGCGAACCGCCAACGGGCGCGCAAGATCCCGGGTACCGCGGTCAGCACCGCACCTGCGGCGACCACACCCAAAACGACGTCGACCGCCCGCCCGCCGCTGGCCAGCTCGGCCTGTGGCACCGCGAAAGCGAGATTCGCCAACGCATATCCCGTGAGGGCCAGCCCGTATCTGATCCGAACGCGGTCGATCAGCCGATCCGGATCGGACACGGCCGGCTGCTCGTCGACCACTTCAGAGGCCTGTGGCCACGACAATTCGATCGACGTGCCCGACCCCGGTGACGACGTGATCTGCGCCCGCCCGCCGGCGCGGGCCATCCGGTCGACGATCGAATCCGTCACGCCGTGGCCGCTGCGGGGAGCGTCGGGATCGAACCCGACACCGTTGTCCACCAACAGGACGGCGTCGGAAGACACGGTGATTCTCAGTAGTCGTGCCTGCGCGTGCCGATCCACGTTGGTCATCACCTCGCGGCCTGCCGCGAGCACGAGCCGGCCTGTCTCGCCGGTCAGCCAGAGTTCACCGAGCCCGCCGAACTCGACCGGCGTCACCAGATGGGTGGCCGCGTCGCGCAGTGCGCCGACCAGTTCGAGGCGTTCCGGTGGGGCGATCCACGGCCCGTGTTGCAGGAGTTGAAGATCGCGCCGAGCCTGAGCGGACAGCCGCTCCGGAGACGCGACGGCGCCCTGACCGACCATCAACAACGTCGAGGCCGCGGTATCGTGCAGCAACGCCAGTTGCTCACGATCGAACTCCCAGACCGCGTCATTGACCTGTTGCACCAGTTCGGCCGCCCGGCGCCCGGCGCGGGCCTGACCCACCGCGACGGCGACCCGCAGCACCATCAGGCGGATCAGGACAGACGTCGACCATTGCAGCGCGAAGTAGTACAACGCAGCGACCGCGGTGACGTTGCCCCAACCCACGACCTGGGCACTCCCCCACGCATAGCCGGTGGCCACGGCGACCGTGATGGGGAAGCTGAGCCGGGCCGGCACCGAAACCGCGAAGCTGATCACCGCGGTACCCGCAATCGCCTGCGGCGCACTGTTGGTCAGGTAGAAGTGCGGATCGGGCGTCAGTACCGGGATCGCTGTGCAGACCCCGAGGACCAACAGGAAATCGACGGCGAGGACGGCACGGCCGTGCGAACGGGTGGCGATCCGGTATGCCGACCACACCGCCAGGATCACCATCAACCAGGTACCTGCAGGCAACCGTATCGACGCCGGATCAGCGAGGGTCACCAGCGCCACCGCCAGACCCACGCAATTGCGCATCAGCAGGCCGACGGTGGCTGCGCGGCGCATCAAGTGGCGTCGCGGAGCATCGGTCTGCAGCTCTGTCGCCGCTCCATCCGATGCCGCCATGAGAAGAACATAGATCGATTAGACTGACGTGCAAATCCCCCACCCACATAGAGATTTCGGTGCACGACACAGCGATGACGACGCCACAACCCACAAGCCCACGACCCGTGACGGTCGCGGTGATCGACGACCACGATGTAGTGCGCGCCGGCATCGAAGCATGGTGTGTGGACGCGGTTCCGCCGATCGAGCTGACCGGCTGCTTCAGCAGCCCGGCCGAGTACTTCGCGCAGGCCGCCGAGTCCCCCGACACCGTCGACGTCCTGCTTCTCGATCTCCAGATCGACGGGGGCAAACCAGAATTCGACACGCTGCGCACATTGTCCGAAGCCGGTCAACAGGTGGTGGTGTATTCGCATCTGACGGCCGACGAAGTCATCCTGACCTCACTGGACCTCGGCGCCGTCAGTTATCTGACCAAGACCGAGGGCAAGCGTCATCTCATCGACGCCATCCACGCCGCGCAGTCCAGCACGCCCTATGTCGCCCCCCGCATGGCCAAAGCCCTCCTCAACGACACTCGGCTCGGCCGGATCAGCCTTTCCGAGCGGGAAAAAGAAGTCTTGATCGCCTGGTTCCAAACCGAGAGCAAGGAACTCGTCGGCAAGCGGCTCTACATATCACCGACCACTGTGCGCACCCATCTGCAGCGGGCGCGGGCGAAGTACGCCAGCGTCGGGCGCCCCGCACCGACCAAGTCAGCGCTGCTGGCGCGCGCCATCGAAGACGGGATCCTCAGCCTGAACGACCTGTCCTAGTCGGTCCTAATCGCCGTCGCGGTCCACGTGTTGCGCCCCATCGTAGGTTTTGCCTGCAGCGAATGTTTGGGCCGACTCGGCCGCCGCCCGGGTCACCCGATCAGGTGCCGAATCCGTTGCCTTCGAGACGGTCTCCAGTCGGGCGATCCGGATGGTCGCGGATTCGACGACCACAGGAGCCAGTTGTTCGGTGGACGCGACCGGTTCCTGCCGAAGCGTGCGGACGCGCCCACTCCTGGCGCTGGCCACGAGTGGCACCGCCAGAAGGGCCAGCGCCAGCACACACAAGGCCACATCGAAGGTGCTGGTGATCTGCTGGGACAGCGTGTTGCCGTGCACGCTGTTGATATCGGATGCGTTGAGCGGCTGAACCCGAGGCACAAGCGCCACCCCGACGACCACCCGCGACACCGTAAGCGCGAACAGGATGCCGAAGAGCAGCGGCATCACCAATCGTGGTGCCGCACTTCCGGAGTTGTGATTGGTGAACAACCACATCGCCAGCACCGCGACCACCAGATCGAAAACCATCAGCGCGGTGCTGTTGTACGGCGGCGTCGGCAGATCCAGCACTGACGTCGACATCAGGTCGACGATCCGCAGCACCGCCGAGCCGCCACACCAGACAGCGATGAGCAGCAGGCACTTTCGTGCCGCGCCGCGCCACTGGCCCCCCGAACCGGACGCGCCCAGCACGGTGGTCGTGCCGACGATCGCCGCCGCGGCCGCCCACGCCAGATACCCCTCGAACCCGACACCCGCGGTAGAGGTGTTCTGGGCGATGCCGTGGAAGGCGTCCAGATCGCGGCCCACCGGCAGGATCCACACCAGCGCTCCGCCCACCAGGACCGACGACCCGAGCAGCACCGTGGCCATTCGCGCTGCCGCGGCGCCCGACATGAGCCAGCGGGCGGCAATCACGATGGGCGCCAGCGCAACCAGGCCGTACAGGAGCGCGGCAATGGCCACGACGAGGTTCTGCATGCCCGTGTCGGCGTTGCCGATCTGCGGAACCACGAATCGGGCCCGCCAATAGAGGTTGAACGCCACCGCTCCGATCGCCAGTACGAGCGACACGATGCCGATGATCCGCGACGTCCTGGCGCCGGACCACTCGTCCTCGGTTCCGGTGATGGTCGGCTGGGCGGCCAGCAGTGCACCCGCCGTTCCCAGCCACGCGCCCGGTCCGATGCCCGGTGGCAGCGTGCCGGTGCCGCCGTAGGAGACCGACTGCACCACGGTGACCGTCACAAACCCCACTGTCACAACCAGATACGGCACATTGAGCAGTAACCGCAGCCGATCCGGCGCAACCATGGTTCCGACGTGGCTGCACACCACGGCGACCAGCGACAGCACGGTGACCACAGCCAGCAGGCCGAAAACCCAGCCCGGTGTCGCCGCGATCCCTATCCCACAGGAGATGCTCCAGGGCAGCAGCAGGCCTGCGACCACCAGGATCCCGGCGAGCGCGTCCCGGATGAGGTTCAGCCGATTCATGGTGTCGCTGGTGGCGAACACCGTTGTCGCGGCTTCGGTTTGCTGATGTGCAGGCACAGGCACTAACCCGATCCCGATCCGAACAGCCCGCCCAGCAGCGGAAGCTGCGGAAGCTGCGGCAGCAGCGGCACGGATGGCGCCGACGGGGCCTCGGGGGCCGGTACCGAGGGGGCAGCCGGTACCGGGACGTTGAACACCGGTATGGGCAGCTTGAAGACCGGCTCCGGCACCGAAACCGGGGGTTCCGGAACCGATACGGGCGGATCAGGAATCTTCACCTGCGGCACAAGCACATCCGGAATCTTCACCTGCGGGACCTCGACCGGCGCGTCCGGAATCTTCACCTGCGGCACAGGCACATCGGGTACGGGCGCTTTCACGACTGGATTCGGCAACAGATCCGTCGGCGGCAGCACGTTCGGCAGTTGCGGGGTCACGTCCGGCCTGGGCAACACGTCCGGAAGCCCGCCGGCGACATCAGGGGTCGTCCCGAGCACCGGTTGGACCGTTCCGGGCGCCACACCGGCGGGATCGGGCATGACGGCACCGAGATCGGGTATGACATTGCCGAAAATTGGTGCACTACCGGGCTTTCCGTTGGTGACGGGAGCCGGAAGGGCCTCGATCATCTTGGCGTCGGGAGGCAGGACCTGCGCTGCGTCGACTCCGGTCTTGCCGGTTTGGAAGATCTCGGCGGGAATCGAGCCGGCAGCGGAAACCGCCGACTTCGGCTGGTCGGTGCTGAACAGCGCGCCGCGATTGCTCGGTACGGCGGCAACCAGGCCCAGGTCTTTGAGGCCGAGACCGTTGTTGGGGTTGACCATGTCGGTCAGCGGTACGACGCGCCCCAAGTTCTGGGCGGCCGCGACTGTGCTCGCCCGGTTTTCCTGCATGTTGCCGAGTACCGACAGCACCTGGGTCATGTCGACCTTGGACAGATCAGGAATCAGGCGCGGTACGAAATCCGGGACCGCCTGGGGGATAACAGGGTTGAGGGGATCCGGCGGGCTGGGCGGCACCAGACTCTGCGGGTCGGGGACGCCCACGGTCCCGTCCCGGTAGATCTGAATCACCCTGGGTACCACCGCGTCAGCGCGGTTCCCGGAGAAGTTCAGTGCTTTGGTCTCGAAGGTCCGTACGCCACCGTTGTCCACGCCGGGCGGAGGGGTGTTCTCGATGGCGGTCCAGTTCGGGCCATCGGGAGTCACGCCCTGGCCGGGCGTCACCGGGAAGTACTTGCCGGGCACGGTCTCGTCCTGCATCCGGATCGCCTGCTGGCTCGCGGTAGGCCGGAAGCTGATGGCGACACTGACGGCCAAGGCCGCGAAACCCACCACCACGACGGCGGCAACCGTGCTGCCCAGCAGCAGCATCTTGGGGCGCGGCACCGCGGTGGTGACGCCGTCGTCTTCCACTTCCTCGGGGTCGATCGCACTCAGCGGCCGCATCGGGGTCTGCAGCGGAACATCGCTGTCCGCGTAGCCGAATTCAGTGTCGAGGCCGCCGGTGTCGTCGACCTCCGAATAGGCCAACTGCTGCCCCTGCGGGCTGTGCATCGTCTCGGCCGCATCCAACGCGACGTCGGGGAAAGCAGCAGCGGCCGACGGCCTCGACAGGGCGGCGAGCGCGGCCCCGCGCGCCAGAACGAACTCGGGCTTATCGGGAAATCGCAAGGGAACCGCCACCGCCCCGCCGATCTCGGTGGCCCACTGCGAAGTGGTCGGCGCCCCCAGCACGATCACGCTCGTCGCGCCGCCCGGCTCCTCGCTGAACCGTTCGAGCAGGGCCCGGTAGGCCGAGCCGTGATCGTCCTGCCGAATCGGTTCGACCGCGATGAGCGAGGTGGTGTCGGTATCGGAATCGACGATGGACAACGCGGCCGTATCGCCCTCCGACGACAGTGAGGCGACGGTTTCGCCGGCTGCCAGCGACCGTACGGCAGCGGTCAGCACATCGGGGCGGGCTACCGCGGTCACATCCGTCATATCGGCGTCGACGAGATCGTTGACCAGCGTATTCGCCTGCTCGGCGTCGGCGGCGCAGATGCGGGTGGCCACGACGCGGTGCCCGGACTCGGCCAGCATGCGATCGGTGGCCACCAATGTCGAGACCAGCACGCTGCCGGGTTCGGTGCTCAGATCGACAGCCGATTGGTCGATGACGTCGTGCGGCGCCGCGGCGTCGAGCAGCGCAATCCGCGCGTCGGCGCCCACAACGGACACACCGAGCATGACATCCACCTAGCCCACCTCATTCATCAGGCTGCCAACCCACACAGCACCACCTTTGCTGGCGCGAGTCCTCACTGTAAACGTCGGGTCACAAACCGGCATCACCAACCTACAAATAACTGCGCAGCGATCCTCACACCTCTACCTGGTTGCCGGATATCGCCCGTTCGGACGACGAACCCGCCCAACCGCCGGGATGGGTAAACCCAGCGGGTATCGCCAAGGCAAACAACAGAGATTAAATAATTGCATTAGGAAATACTGAGTTCGGCTACGCCGCACCGAAAAGCGGGCCGATATCCGCATTCGCACCTGTTCCGGATTGCAATTTGCCAGCTGCGGACCCGATCCACGGACTTCGGCCGCTGGACATTCATACGATCGGGCGACAACTATTCGCTATCCGATCCGAGCACCGGACACCAGTGTTTCCTCCACCGATCACCCTGCCCGAGACCTCCGGCGTCCGGAAGGTAGACCGGTCGGTGTTGCCAGAACGGGCCGCCCGTGCATCGGGGCCATCTTGTTCGGCACCTGGCTCACCGTCAAGCGGAGCGTCACTCCGGTTGAAGTCCAACCAGACCGTGAACTACGCGAGGTCGCTCGCGGCCGCAGCGTAACCGTCGCGCGCTTCGACGGTGTTTAGACGGTGGTCCACCCGCTCAGCGGCGGCAACTGGATCTGACTTCCCACCGCGGAGAGGCCCTCGTCGGATCGCGCGAACTCCGTCGAATTCGAGACGTTGCTCAGCGACGCCGACAGCCACTCGAACAGCTCCTCGTACTTGAGACCGTCGAGTGGAGCGGGGCTGCGCTGCACGGACAGACGGGCCAGCATCTGATAATTCACCTGCGGACCGGCGCCGACCGCGAAGACCGTCACCCCACGGGCCATTTCGACACCGTTCAGCCGCGCGACCGCCTCACCAAAACCCTCCTGGTTCGGTTCACCGTCAGTCAGCAGCAGTATCCACGGCCGGTAATACTGCAGGCCCGCAGCCTTATACGCATCCTTGCGGTCTTCCAGTATGTCCAAGGCCAGATGTATACCCGCGGCCATGTTCGTCCGGCCGGACGCGGTGAACCGGGCCGGCTGCAGCATGCGCGCCTCCTGCATAGGCACCAACACCGTCGCCACCGACCCGAACGTCACCACCGCCACCTCCACCCGCTTACTCGCCAGCGTCTCGGTATTCAGGTACTGGGTAAACGCCGCGTACCCGCGCTCAAGCGCCGCGATCGGTTGCCCCATCATCGACCCGGAAACATCCGCCAACACGACGCAGGCGACGCGCGGGTCCGGGTTCTCGTCATTGAGCTCCACCGCCCA